>CAYMBL010000003.1:0-307194 GCA_964388675.1 uncultured Planctomycetales bacterium | reverse complement strand
GGGCCCGAGCGAAAAGAAGCGCGGCTGCGCTACCTTCGTGATCGCTGGGCGCGGCGGCTGACGCAGGACTCGCGCGTGCGGCTGTACACCCAGCTCGACCCGCGCCACGGCGCCGGCATCGCGACGTTCCTGATCGAGGGCGTCGATCCGCAATTGCTGGCCGAGCATCTTTGGGATCGGCACAAGATCATCGCGGTGGCGATCGACTATGCGAACGTGCAGGGCGTGCGCGTCTCACCCAACGTGTACACGACGATCGACGAGATCGACATGTTCTGCGCCGCGGTCGAGGACGTGCTCGCGCGCGGCCTGCCTGCGTAGGGATCCGAAACGACAGGGCGGGCCGTGCCCGCCTGGTGCGAGCCTGCAGACGCGAGAATCCTCTCTCGCACCAACTCTCTGATCCGAGCCGCGAACGTGAGTGAGCGGTCTTTGGTTTCGCCGCTAACGACGGCTGGTCAGCGCTGGGGGACCAGCCTCTGGCCGGTCGCGGCTCTGCATGCAGAAACCACGAGTCCCGCTCGCGCGAGAACGAAGGGGACGGGCGAGGACGCCCATCCCACCCAAGAAGCGAGGATCAGATCGCAGGGCCTGCGCAAGCGCGGGCCCTGCCCCTTCGCGCCCTTGACCCCTGACCCCTTTGCGCCCATAACCCTCGCTCACCCTCGACCCCTCTTCCCTCAACCCCTCAGCCCCTCAACCCCTTGGCCCCTTGATCCCTCAGCCCCTCGACCCCTCTTCTCTCACGACACCTTCGCGCCCGCCGCAACCGCCGACGCCACCGTAAGCACCACAACCTGCGACCGGTCCGGCGGACTCGCCGCCAGCAGCATCCCCTGGCTCTCGACGCCGCGCATCACCCGCGGCGCGAGATTCGCGATCACCACGATCTGCCGCCCGACGAGTTGCTCGGGCGCGTAGAACGCCCGAATCCCCGCCACGATCTGCCGCCGCTGCTCGCCGAGATCGACCTGCAGCACCAGCAGCTTGTCCGCGTTCGGGTGCGGCTCCGCCGACAGCACCGTGCCGACGCGCAGGTCCAGCTTCAGAAAATCGTCGATCGCTACGCTCGTCGGCTGCTCGCTCATGGCGTCTCCAGAATCACTCGAGGTCGGTTACTGCGGCTGGGCAGAGGGCACCGGCGTCAACTGGCCCATCGGCGTCGGCGTCTTTTCAGGCGCCGGTGAAGCAGCGCCGCCGGGCGCCGTCGGACTCGCGACCGGACGCAGCTCGCCGTCCGCCGCCGGTTCGGTTGCAGCGCTCGGTTCGGTTGCAGCGCTCGGTTCGGCCGGTGACGTCTTTTCCGCGGCCGGGCGCACGTCGGGCGAGGGTTCGGCCGTCGCCTTTGTTTTGTCGGTTTTCGGCTTCAGCCACGCAAGGTCGATGAGCGGCTCGCTCTTCGCATTTCGTTTCGCGGGCGGAAACGCCCAGCGTGTGACCTGCTTCATGTTGTAGGCCATGCGTTCGCGGTCGTTGGAGTAGGGCGGGCGGCGCGACTCCGGCAACGTCCCGCGCTTCGCGAAGAGCGTCGCCCGATTCGCCTCCACCCACGCCGTCCACGCCACGGGGTCGCAATCGTGCGTCACGCCGGTCAGACGCGCCAGCGAAAATTCGCACGCATGCACGACGCCGAACTGCTCGTCGCGCAGTCGTTCGATCAGCGCGTCGACGGCTGCCGGCGTCGCACAATGTCCCAGCCCGCCCGCCGCCGCGATGCGCACGTTGCGGTCCTCATCGCTCAGGCGTGCGACCAGTGCCGCTTCGACCGCCGTCGCCCAGGCCGTGTCGATCGTGCCCAGTTCCATCATTCGCGCCAGTTCGTTCGTCGCATCCCAGCGCGCCGCAGCCCCCGGCGGCCGCACCTGGTCGGCCGACGCCGGCGGGTCCGCCAGAAGCTGAAGAAACGTCGTCGTCGCCGATTCGGTGTTGCCGCTGCGTCCTAGCGCTCGGATTGCGACGCAGCGCGTCTGCGGGTCGCGTTCGAGCAGCGCAATGGTCCGAAATGTCTCGACCGCCCAGGGAGCGCCGACGGCGGGGCCGTTCGCCAGCTCCACGAGCGCGGCGCGCCGCTCATCCGACGGCGCGTCGGAGACGGCGAATCGCGCGTGTTCCTCGGCCGTGCGCTTCGGCGCGCGCGGCGTCGGCCGCAGGTCTTCGAACGACGGACCGGCCGGGCCGCAACCCGCAATCGCCGCCGACAGAAACAGCAGCACGAGCGCACCGCGCCGCGTGCCCGACGCGATGCGAAGCAGCGGGGTCCGCCGGCTAGTCCTCGCGCAGATGCGCGGCTGATCGAATGTAACGCTCTGGCTCGATGAGCTCGACATGCTCGATTTCATGGTTGAGGAAGCGCGAGCCGATCTGGCGAAACCGCGCCGGGTTATCGCTCACGTAGCACCGGAGCGTACCGGGCTCGCCCGCGGGCGACAAGTCGTTCGTCGCTTCCAGCGCACGCCGCGCCGCGGCGGATGTCTCGCGACCGCTGTCGATGATCTCGACGTCGGGCCCCATCGCGGCCGCGATTGCTCCGCGAATCAGCGGATAGTGCGTGCAGCCGAGCACGAGCACGCTGACGCCGCGCGCCCGGATCGGCGCCAGGTAGGTCTCGACGGCCAGCCGCACCATCGAGTCGTCGTCGCCGCGGCCTTCTTCGACCATCGGCACGAACAGCGGGCACGCCCGCTGCACCACGACCGTCTTCGCGTCGCATTCGGCGATGGCCTGCGGATAGGCGTTGCTGTTGACCGTCGCCTCGGTGCCGATGACGCCGATCGCGCCGCCGGCGCATCGCGCGGCTGCCGCCGCAGCGCCCGGTCGCACGACGCCGAGCACCGGCAGCGGGCAGTCCTGCTCCAATTCGTCGATCGCCAGCGCGCTGGCGGTGTTGCACGCCGCGACCAGCAGTTTCGGCTCATGCGCCAGCAGAAACCGCGCGCAGTCGAGCGCGAACGAGATGACCGTCTGCCGGCTTTTCGAGCCGTAGGGCACGCGCGCGGTATCGCCGAAGTACACGATGTCTTCGGCAGGCAGCAGCCGCCTCAGGTGGCGCACCACCGACAGCCCGCCCAGCCCGGAATCAAAAACCGCAATCGGTCGCGACTGCACAGGACCCTCCCTGACCCTGAGCTCGCCGAAGATCACGCGCTCCGCCGCGCCGACCCGATCCCCGGCTCGGTCGCCAGTGTAATCGAATTTCCGCGGGCGTCCCGGCGGCGCGCGGTACACTGCGCGCGGCGCTCCGGTCGTCGTGTCTTGCACGCCGCGCCGCGCCGCAGTGAGCTGGCATGACACGCGTCGCCATCCTTGGTTCTCCGGACAAGCCGCTCGTCGCGTCCACCCTGGAGCGATTGCGCGTCTGGCTCGCCGATCGCGCTGATCTGGTCTTCGCCGAGCAGACCCACGAGACCCGCCGCGTGCTGCCGCACCGCCCTGAGCTGCTGTTCGTCCTCGGCGGCGACGGCACCCTCATCTCCGCCGTTCACAACCTCGGCTGCGAGCAGATTCCGATCGTCGCCGTCAATCTCGGAAAGCTCGGCTTCCTCGCCGAATTCACCATCGACCAGATCGAACGCGACGGCGATTACCTCTTCGAAGACGACCTGCCCGTCACGCGCCGCATCATGCTGCAGGTCGACATGCTGCGCGATGGCCAGCCGCTACGAACGACCTGCGCCGTCAATGACTGCGTCGTTCAAGCCGGTCCGCCATACCGATTGATCGAGATCCGCGTCTCCGTCGACGGCGAAGATGTCGCCGAGATGCGCGCCGACGGCTTGATCGTCGCGACGCCGTCCGGCTCCACCGCCCACAACCTGTCGGCCGGCGGCCCGATCCTGGAGCCGACCTCGGCCGCCTTCATTCTCACGCCGATCTGCCCGCACGCGCTGACCTTTCGGCCGCTCGCACTTGACGCCCAGCGCGTCGTCAGCGCTCGCGTGCTCCGCGCCAACGAAGGCACGACCGTCTCCATCGACGGCAAGACGTTCGCGCCGCTGACCGTCGCCGACCGCATCGAAGTTCGCCGATTCCCTGCGGACTTTCTGCTGGTGCGCAATCCGCGGCGTTCGGCGTGGTACGCCCTTCGCCGCAAGCTGATGTGGGGCCTCAACCCGACGAACAACCACGCCCCCGACTGATCGCGCCGCCGGCGCTTGCCGACCGCACCCTCGCAGGCGATAACCTCGCCATGAACGTTTCCGAACAATCGGCGCAGCGCCCCAGCCCCGCGCTGCTCGCGCTCGGGGCGCTGCTGTTGCTCGCGGCGGCGCTGTACGTCGGCTCCCCGGGACTCGATTCGCCTTGGATTCAAGGCGACGAGGTCCTGTTCATCGCCAACAACCCCGACGTGACCGGCGAAAACGCCGACCAGCCGGCGCTGTTCCCCTGGCTCGACATTTTCACCAAGGTCCACGAAGACCTGTACCAGCCGCTGCCCATCTTCAGTTACGCCGTGCAGTGGTGGTTGGCAGGACCGCAGGGCGCGGCGTACGCGATTCGTTTGACCGACGTGATTCTGCACGGGCTCACGACGCTGCTGCTGTGGCGCGTGCTCTCGCGCCTGCTGGCGTCACCCGGCTCGGTCGCCCTGGCCTGGGCCGCGGCGCTGATCTGGACCACCCACCCCACGCTCGCGCCGGCATTCGCTGCCGACATGGGCCGCACGCACATTCTGGCGGCGCTGCTCGCGCTGCTCTCGCTCGAATTCCACCTCACCGGCCTCGAACGCCGCTCGAATGCGTGGTTCGCCGCCAGCCTGGTGATGCTCGTGCTCGCGATGCTCAGCAAGCTGATCGCCGGCTGGTTTCTCATTGTCGCCGCGGTCGAGCTGCAGCGCTGCGGTTGGCGCGCGACGCTTCGCTCCTGGCGCGTGCTCGCGGCGTTCGGAATCTGCGCTAGCTTCTCGGCGCTGACGTGGTTTACCACGCGACAAGCCGGCCTTATCGGCGACGTCGACGTGGCGGTGTTCGGCGACCCACTGTCGCGTGCGGCATTGGCACTCTGGCTTTATTTGTCGCATCTTTTTTGGCCCGTCAACCTAGCCACCTGGTATCCGCCGGACGTCAACACCAGCTGGGCATACGCGCCAGTCTGGCTCGGCCTGGTGCTTGCGGCGGGTACAGTCGCGCTCGCCGCGCGTGTCGGCCGCAGTCCGGCGGCGATCGGCATCGTCTGGTTCTGGGCGGCGATTCTGCCCTTGCTCGGAATCGTCGGCGCACGCGTCGCCGCGGCACAGGATCGGTATCTCTATCTGCCGCTCATGGGGCTGTTGCTCGCGGTCTGCGCTCTGCTGGCGCCGTTGGCCGGGCGCCGGCTGACGGGCTTCGTGGTGGCGGGGGGGCTGATTCTGGCGGCAATACTCGCCGTCCCCGCACGCAGCCTCACCGCCGACGCGCGCAGCACTCTCCGTCGCGCCGAGCGCATCCTGGCGCGCGATCCCGCCGACCCGCGCGCCATCGAGTTCCTGGCGATGGCCTACGATTTCGGCCGTGATCGCCCCACGCCCGAGCAGCAGTCGCCCACGCCCCCCAACTGGGACGAACAGTTTGTCACCACGCTGCGCCACGCCGCGCAGCAGGCCGAAACGGCGCCGCGGTATTTTCGTGATCGCACCGATCGAGCGGCGTTTCACCGGCGCTTGTCGTTCCAGTTCTTCGTACTGAACGACCTCGATGTCGCGCTTGCCCACGCGAAACGGGCGCAGGAATTCGACCCCGATTCCGCGTTCTCGTGGACGAGGCTTGCGCACACCTACCGCGCGCTGGGCGACTACGCGCTCGCCGCCGAGGCCTACGCCGAGCTTGAGAAACGCCTGCCCGACAACCCGCAGTTCCGCGCCTTGCGCCTCACGGAATACGGCGATCTGCTCCTCTGGCGGCTGAATCGACCTGATCTCGCCGGACCTCGCTTCGCCGCTGCCCTGGCGACGGGCGTTCCGCCGATCGAGGCCGGTATCGGCGTCGCGCGCTGCGAGGTGCTCGCCGGCAAGGGGCTCGCGGGCTTTGAAATGGCAGCCGAGATTCTCAGCGCTCATCCCGAGCGGGTCGACGCCGCGATGGTCATCGCGCTCTATCACCTGCGGAGCGAGGATTGGCCGAAGGCCTTCGGGTCGTATCAGGCGATTCTCGGACGCGAGCCGCTCAGCTACGAAGCGCTCCGTGGCCTGCACGAAGCGGCGGTGCGACTCAACCGGCCCGAGGATGCCGTGCGTTTCTGGGAGAACGCGGTCCGGCTCGACCCAGAGGATCCGCTGCTGCGGACCTGGCGCGCCTGGGCGGCGGCGTGCGCCGGCGAACCTGAGGCGGAGCCGTTGGCTCGTACGCTGCTGGCCGAGAACCCCCGCAGCGTTCTGGCCGCGCTCGCGAACCTCGTCAACGCCGTGCGCGGCGGCGACGAAGACGCGGTCGGCGAAGCGGTGGAAGCGGCGATGGAAGCCGATGCATTCCTGCCCGAGGCGCGCGAATTCGCACGCGCCGAGCTCGCCGTCCGCGTGCTGCACGAGCACGAACGCCTCGGCACGCTTGCCACGCCGGTTCGCGCCGTGTTGCTGGCGCGAATGGGAGCGCTCGAACAGGCCGACGCATTGCTGGCCGGCTATTTTTCGGACCTGTCAAACACCGAACACGAGCGAGACTGGCGTCAATTGCGCGAGCTCGCGGCGTCTCGCGCGCCGAGTTCCGCGCCCTCCGCGCCATGATTCCCAAAAAACCGATCGGATTTCGCAACTTGTCGTTGACGGTTGTGCCATCCTTGTTATACTTCTAGTGTGGGCGAAAAAGTGGTTTGTTGAATCCCTCGCGGGCTTCGATACGTAAACCAAGACGCTCCAATAACTTGCTTCCACTCGCTGCGGCACCCTCAGACCGCGCCAATACCCAAAGGGTGCCGCACGCCTTTTTTAGTGGGAGCCTCCCCGAGTCCGGCTTCCAGCCCCAATTCGGTCGAACCACGCTCCCCTGTTAGCATCCTGCCGCCACTGCGGAGCAAGGATGTCGCGAATCGCCATCGTCGGCACGGGAATCTCCGGACTGACCGCCGCGTATTACCTGCGAAACCTCCACGACCTCACGCTGTTCGAAGCCGCTGACTATGTCGGCGGGCACACGAACACGATTCGCGTCGAGCGCCCCGGCGGGCCGGACCTGGTCGATACCGGGTTCATCGTATTCAACGACTGGACTTATCCGCGCTTCATCCGGCTGCTCAACGAAATCGGCGTCGCGTCACGCCCCACGGAGATGAGCTTCAGCGTCGCGTGCGAGCGCACCGGCCTCGAATACGCCGGAAAGACGCTGAACTCGCTGTTCGCGCAGCGCCGCAATCTTGTGCGGCCCTCGTTTCATCGCATGCTCTACGACATCGTCCGCTTCTACCGACGCGCGCCGGCGCTGTTGCGCGACACGGGCCCCGGCCCGTCGCTGCGCGAGTATCTGCACGCGGGTCGCTATTCGCGCGAGTTCATCGACCAACACATCATCCCGATGGGCGCCGCGATCTGGTCGGCAAACCCCGGCGAGTTCGCCGACATTCCGGCGCGCTTCTTCGTGCAGTTCTTCGTGAATCACGGCATGCTCAACCTGTTCCGCCGACCCGTCTGGCGGACCATCGTCGGCGGCTCACAGGCGTACATCCCGTCGCTCACGGCCGCGTTTCGCGATCGGATTCGCCTCTCGTGCCCCGTGATCGGCGTCGAGCGCGGCGAGTCGGGCGTCGAACTCACCCATGCCGGGGGCCGCGAACGCTTTGATTCGGTGATCCTCGCGCTGCACAGCGATCAGGCGCTCAGCCTTCTGGCCGACCCAAGTCCCGCCGAGCGCGCGATCCTGGGGGCGATCGGCTACCTCGCGAACGAGACCGTCCTGCACACGGACGTGACCCGCATGCCGACGCGCCGCGGCGCTTGGGCAAGCTGGAACTATCGCCTGCCGGCGCAGCCCGACCAGCGCCCGACGCTGACCTACAACATGAACATCCTTCAGGGCCTGAGCACGCCCACGACCTATCTGGTGTCCCTGAATCAGTCCGGCGCGATCGATCCGAGCGCCATCCTGCGCACATTGGAATACCATCACCCGGTGTTCACGCCGGCGGCCGTCGCCGCCCAGCAGCGCTGGCGGGAAATCAGCGGCACAAACCGCACGTATTACTGCGGCGCATACTGGGGCTACGGCTTTCACGAGGACGGCGTCGCCAGCGGTCTGGCGGTCGCCGATCAACTGAAGATTCTCTAAGTCCGCGGGGCGGTTGCCGTCTGCGGTCGCGGCCCTCTTGGTCCGGCCGGGCCGGCGCGTCGGGAGTATGGTTTGCAGAGTTGCCTCTACGAGGGCTGGGTTCGGCATCGGCGGTATTCGCCCCGAGCCCACGACTTTCGCTTCCCGCTCTTCATGACGCACCTCGACCTCGACGAATTGCCCGAGCTTTTCCGGCCCTACTGGCTCTGGAGCGTGGACGGCTGGGGGCTGGCGCGCTTCCGCCGCCGCGACCACCTGCGCGAACTGGCGGACACGCGCCGCCCGCTGACGGACGCGGTGCGCGAACTCGTGCACGCTCGGCTCGGCCGCCGCCCGGAAGGTCCGATTCGGCTGCTGACGCATCTCGAGTATTTCGGCTATCGCTTCAACCCGGTGAGTTTCTACTTCTGCTACGCCGGGGACGGCGCGACGCTCGAATCCATCGTCTGCGAAATCACGAATACACCATGGGGGCAGCAGCATTGCTACATACTGGACGCGCGGGCGACCGCCGCGGCAGGGGATGAGCTGCGCTTCGACCTGCGGAAGGAGTTCCATGTTTCGCCGTTCCTGGCGCGCGAGCAGCAATACGTCTGGCGCTTCACGCCGCCGGGGCCGACGTTGACGGTGCACATGGAGAATCACACGCCGGACGGCCGGCTGTTCGACGCCACCCTCGCGCTGAAACGTCGCGAGCTGAACGCGGGCAGCCTGGCGCGGGCGCTCGTACGGTTTCCGCTGATGACCGTGCAGGTTACGACCGCAATCTACTGGCAGGCCCTTCGACTCTGGCTCAAGCGCGTGCCCTACGTGCCACACGCCGACTCGCCCTGGAATGGAAAGCGCAGGACAGCCGACTGATGTTCCGAGATTCGATCGTCCCATCAGCCGCGGCGACCGCGGCGCCAAGAACCACGTCCCGAGTGGATCGCTGGGCACGTTCCGCGCTGTACGCCGCGCTGCAGGGCCTGCCGCGCGGGCGTCTCACACTGATCGAGGCGGATCGCGCGGAGTCGTTCGGCGCCGCAAGTGATGCTGAGCCGCACGCGAACGTTCGCATCGTCGCGCCCGCGACGTACCGTCGTATCCTGGGCGGGGGAGCGCTGGCCGCCGCCGAGTCCTATGTCGCGGGCGAATGGGATTGCGACGACCTGACCGCGCTGTTCCGCGTGCTGCTGCGCAACGAAGACGCCTTTCAGCGACTGGACGGCGGTTTTGCGCGGCTGCGCGCGCCGTGGCTTTGGCTCTGGAATCGGTTGCGCCGCAACTCGCGCGCCGGCAGTCGTCGCAACATCGCGGCCCACTACGACCTCGGCAACGAGTTCTACGCGCTGTTCCTCGATCCCACGCTCACCTACTCCGCCGCTTTTTTCACCAGTCCGAGCGACTCGCTCGAACAGGCGCAGGTCGCGAAGCTCGATCGCATCTGCCGAAAGCTGAGGCTGCGCCCGGAGCACCATTTGCTCGAGATCGGCACCGGCTGGGGGGCGCTGGCGATCCACGCCGCCACGCATTTCGGCTGTCGCGTCACGACGACCACGATCTCCGAGCGTCAGTACCAATTCGCTGCGGCGCGCGTCGCGCGGGCCGGCTTGTCGCAGCAGGTCACGATCCTGAAGCAGGACTATCGCGACCTGCGCGGTCGATTCGACCGCCTGGTGTCGATCGAGATGATCGAAGCGGTCGGACGCGATTACCTCGACGGCTATCTCGCGCAATGCGGCGCTTTGCTGCGAGACGACGGCTTGGCGTTGATTCAGGCGATCACCATCGCCGACCGCCACGCGGCGAGCTACGCGCGGAACGTCGACTTCATCCAGCGCTACGTCTTCCCCGGCAGCTACGTTCCCCCGCTCAGCGGCATTCTGGCGGGGTTGGCGCGGCGCACGCGGCTGCAAGTGCTCGACCTCGAAGACCTGACGACTCACTACGCACGGACGCTCGCGCTATGGCGCTCAAACTTCCACGCGCGGCTGGATGAAGTGCGCGCCATGGGATTCCCTGAGTCGTTCGTCAGACTCTGGCACTATTACCTCTGCTACTGCGAAGCGGGTTTCCTCGAACGCTCGATCGGCGACGTGCAGTTGCTGATCGCGGGGCCGGATTTCCGTGGCGTCGAGCCTTGGCGACCCGACGACGGCAGGGGCCCGCTGTGAGCCACGACGCGACTTTGTTCGCGGCGCTGCTCTTGGCGGCCGTGGCGCTTATGTCGGCGTTGTGGCTGCTGCAGCGCGCCACCGGCAACGCCGGTTGGGTCGACGTGGGCTGGGCCGGTGGAATTGGCGCGGCTGTGATCGCATTGGCGTTCGCGTCCGAAGGGCTGCCTGCCCGCCGCACGCTGGTCGCGGGCCTTTGCGGCGTGTGGTCGCTGCGGCTGACGCTGCACATCTGGCGACGGGTGCGCCGCGAAACCGAGGACGGCCGCTACGCGGCGCTGAAGGCCGCGTTTCCGCGCCACACGCAGCTCATGCTGCTGGGTTTCTACAACCTGCAGGCGCTGTTGGTCGTGCTGTTCGCAATACCCGCGTGGATCGCGATGAACCATCCGTCGAGCGCGCTGCGAGTCTGGGACCTACTGGCGCTCGCAATCGCGGTCGTCGCAATCGCGGGGGAGACCGTGGCCGACCGGCAGCTTGCGCGATTTCGGCGCGATCCGGCGAACCGTGGCCGCACCTGCCGCGATGGCCTCTGGCGCTACTCGCGCCATCCGAACTACTTTTTCGAGTGGCTGCACTGGTGGTGCTACTGCGCAATCACCGTCGGCGTCTCCGCGTTCTGGCTCACCTTGATCGGGCCTGCGCTGATGCTTTACCTGCTGTTGAATGTCACCGGCGTACCGCCCACCGAAGCGCAGGCGCTTCGCACGCGCGGCGACGATTACCGTCGCTACCAGCAGACAACAAGCGCGTTCTTCCCATGGTTTCCCAGGAAGGAGCCGGATCGTGGCTGAACCTGTTCGCGCGGGCGCGGTCCATAACGACCCGCCACATGGCGCCAGCCAGGCGCTGCTGGCGACAGCGCTGCGCGCCGCCGAGGCCGGTTTTGCGCCGGACTGGCTGATTCGCTGGGGCATTCGGCAACTGCTGCGAACCGGATTGCGCGAGCGCCGGTCATCAGAAAAAAATGCGGAAACGGACCTGATCGCGCGGCTGCGGCGCAGCCCGATCGCGGTGGAAACCGATCGCGCCAATCGCCAGCACTATGCGCTGTCGCCGGAGCTGTTCGAGAACATGCTGGGTCCGCGGCTGAAATACAGTTGCTGCCATTGGCCGGAAGGGGTGCAGACCCTGGCGCAGGCCGAGGAATCCTCGCTGGCGCAGGTGGCCGAGCGTTCCGAGTTGCGCGACGGTCAGGAGATTCTCGAATTGGGTTGCGGCTGGGGGTCGCTGACGCTCTGGATGGCGCAGCAGTATCCCGCGGCCCGCATCACCGCCGTCTCAAACTCAGCCGCGCAGCGCGAGTTCATCGAGGCCCGCGCCGCAGCGCTTGGCATCTCGAACGTCTGCGTGCTGACCGAGGACATGAACGCCTTTCGCAGCGGCCGGCGTTTTGATCGCGTGGTGTCGATTGAGATGTTCGAGCACATGCGGAACTACGAGTTGCTGCTGGCGCGGATTGCCGACTGGCTGAAGCCCGATGGGCGACTGTTCGTGCATATTTTCGTGCACGGGCGGGCGTCGTACCTGTTCGAATCGCGCAGCCCCGCGGACTGGATGAGCACGTACTTCTTCAGCGGCGGCATCATGCCTTCCGATGGGCTGCTCACGAATTTTCAGCGAGATTTGCAGCTCGTGCAGCAGTGGCGACTGGATGGCAGACACTACGAGCGCACGGCGAATGCGTGGCTCCGGCGGTTTGACGAGAATGCCGCGGCGCTCACGCCGGTGCTGGCGCAAACGTACGGTGCGGGCGAGGTCACGCGCTGGCGGAACCGGTGGCGCATTTTTCTGATGGCGTGCGCCGAGATGTTCGGGTTCGAGCAGGGCGGGCGCTGGTGGGTGTCGCACTATCTATTCTCGCAGCGCTGAAGCGCGCGGCGGCTGGAGCGCGGTCCAGCGAGAAAGAAGAGACCGACCAGAGGTCGGTTCCCCAGCGCAGATCGTTCGCGAATCCGCGCTTGTGCAGGATGGGAATCTCGCGCCAGCGAAGATGAGACCGACCAGAGGCCGGTCCCCCAGCGCAGATCGTTCTTCAATTTGGGTGGGATGGGCGTCCTCGCCCGGCCCCGTCATTCCCGCGCTAGCGGGAATCGAGGTTCAATCATGAGCCAGGGCAACCGGCCGGAGGTCGGCCCCCGAGCGCGGCGTGAGCCGCAGGCGCTGCGGTGGTGCGAGAAAGGATTCTCGCACCAGGCCCGAGCATGAGCGAAGACCAAACCGCGTCACCGAGCACGGGCCGGAGGCCCATGCCCCCCGATTCATACGCTGGTCGGGACGGCGATGCTCGTCATCAAATCGATACCGCCGATGCTCCCCCGTTTGATGCAGTATGAGTGTGTCGAGTTCGCGCGTTAGCGGCCGTCGTACAGTCGCTGGCCGAGCATGTCGTCGAGCGCCTGTTCGGCAGCGATTTTGGCGACGGTCTTGTCGATGTCGTACTCGACGCGCACGAACTCCACTTCGCGCACCGAGCAGGTCAGCGCGGCCGCGACCAGGCTCTCGCGGGCGTCGCCGTTCTCGCGGTTGTGAATCACGACGTAGCTGGCACGCGGGTCGCGGTCGCGCGGCTGGCCGACGCTGCCCACGTTGATGATCGCGGCTTCGTCCTCGACCTCGTAAAACGGCGAATCGGGCAGTTCGTTCGGCGGGTCGAAGTAGGGGTCGTCGAGGAACACGCCGGGCTGGTGCGTGTGGCCGACGAAACAAAGCCGCCCGTCGAGCCGCTCAAAGTTCGCGAGCACCTTCTGCGGGTTTGTGAATACGTCCTCGGGGAAGATGTACTCGTTGATCGGGCGCCGCGGCGACGCGTGCACGTAGAGCAGGTCGTTCTCTTTCACACGCACCGGCAGCCGCCCGAGGAACGCCCAGCGCCGGTTGCGCCGCTCGCGGTCGGTTTCGGTTTCAAGGACCTGACGCGTCCAGTACGCCGCGCGTTCGGCCGCAGAGTTGAAATTGGTCGGCTCGTAGAGCACGGCGTGGTCGTGGTTCCCCATGAGGCAGACGCGGCAGCGATCGATCACGAGGTCGAGGCACTCGCGCGGGTTGGGGCCGTATCCGATCACGTCGCCCAGGCAGACGATTTCCTTGACGCCGCGCTCGTCGATGTCCGTGAGGACGGCCTGCAGGGCTTCGAGATTGCCGTGAATGTCGCTGATGATGGCGAACATCTGCTAGCCGCCGCGGTTGTCGGTGGTGGGTTGGGTCGCCTCTTCGGGGATCAGCACGGGCCAGCGCTCTGTCAGCGGATAGGCCCGGCCGCATTTCACGCAGACCAGTTGCAAGGGGCGCGCTTCCAGAGCGCCACGGCAACTCGGCTCGGGGCACGCTAGCAGCTTCAGCACGTCGGGAGGCAAGTCCGTCATCGGCGCGGGCAGCATAGTTCCGGCGCAGCGTTGCGGCAACGCCGCCCGGGCGTCGACCGGTTTCGGCGGCGGCCGGCGGAGCGGTCGGGGGGCGGAAGCGCTGAAATTGAGCTTGGAAAAAGCGGGGCCGATGATCTAGGCTACAGGCTCATTTTCAGGCCCGCGCGCGATCGGGGCGTTCTGCACCAGCGTTGCGGGTCCGTCGAACGATGGGAGCAGTTCATGCGTCGTTTCCATGTCACTCTCTTTGCGCTTGTCGCGGGCGCCGTCGGTGCGCCTGCGGATCCGGTGTTGTTCTTCTCAGAGCAGGCCGCTGCCGCGGGCGTCGCCGCCCCACAGACACCGCCGCCCGGCGTACTGACCAACATTATGGTCGGTTCGGCGGCCGTCGGTGATTTCAACCGGGACGGCTGGCAGGATCTCTTCATGCTGACGGGCGGCGGCGCGCCCGATCGCCTCTACCTGAACCGGGGAGACGGCGCGTTTGACGAAGTCGCCGCCGATTGGGGCGTGGCAGAAACGCACGTGGCGATGGGAATCGCCGTCGGCGACTACGACCGCGACGGCTGGCTCGACATGTTCGTCTCCGCGGGCGGATACGACGGTACCGAGCCCGGTCGCAACAAGCTCTATCGCAACCTCGGGGGCTACGGATTCGAGGACGTCGCCGCCCTCGCCGGCGTGCAGTGGACCGCACCCGGACCCGGCGACGGCTGGGGCGCCGTCTTCGGCGACTACGACCTCGACGGCGACCTCGACCTGTTCGTCGGCGGCTACGTGTTCAACCGCGGCGGCAATCGCCTGTTTCGCAACGAGGGCGACGGCACCTTCACGGATGTGACCGCGAGTGCCATTCTGTTTGATCTCGACAGCTCCACGCATTCGTTCTCGCCGCGGCTCGTCGACATGGACGGAGATCGCTACCCCGAGCTGCTGATCGCCGGCGATTTCATCACCAGCCGCTACATGATCAACAATCGCGACGGCACCTTCACCGAAGCCACGCGCGCCGCGGGAGTCGGCCTCGATTTCAACGGCATGGGAAACACCGTCGGCGACTTCAACAACGACGGCCTGCCGGACTGGTACGTCACTGCGATCTACAACCCGGCCAGCGAGGTGCAGCCCGGGAACATGCTTTATCTGAACAACGGCGGGCACCGCTTTCGCGAAGTCGGCGTGTCGGCCGGAGTGAATCAGGGCGGCTGGGGTTGGGGCGCCGCGGCGGTCGACTTCGATCACGACGGCCGGCAGGACCTGATCGCGACCAACGGCTGGCCCGGCGCGTTCGGCCTCGACCCGACCTATCTCTGGCTGAACCGCGGTGACGAGACGTTCGTTAGCTCGGCGACCGCGTGCGGCATCACGCACAACCTGCAGGGGCGCGGCCTTGTGAATTTCGACTACGACAACGACGGCGATCAGGACGTCGTCATCGTGAATCTCGGGCGCGAGACAACTCTCTTGCGCAATGACCTTTCCGGGAGCGGCGCGAACTGGTTGCGCGTGTTTCTCGATCACAACGGCCGCCGCAACCTGGCGCCCGGCGGAATCGGCGCCCGCGTGCGTGCGACGATCGGCGGCACGAACCACACCCGCTGGCTCGAAGCCGGCTCGAACTACCTGGGCGTCAGCGAGCTCTCGGCGCATTTCGGGCTCGGCGCGGCCACGACGGTGGACGAGTTGGTCGTCGAATGGCCGACCGGTGAGCAGAGTGTGCTGACGGGACTTGCGGCGAATCAGACGCTTACGGTAAGCGCGACGCGCCTCGTGGGCGACCCGACTGCCGACGGCCGCGTCAATCTCTCGGACCTCGGCGTGGTGCTGACCGCGTTCGGCGGCTGTGAAGGCGACGCGTGGTTCAACGCCGACGCGGATCTCGACGACGACGGCTGCGTGACGCTGGCGGATTTGACGATCGTGATTGAGGAGTACGGGGCAGCGCTATACTAGCGAGTGACGTGACTCGGTATCGCGAGGACATATCAATGGGGAGCGTCGGCGTCTGGCCAGCGCACGTGCGCACTCCGGTACCAGCAACGGGCGGGGGGCGGTTGACCCGAGTTGTTTCGTTAGCGGCGGACCTTAGTGCGGTGCGCCGTTCTTCGGCACGTCCGGGCCGGCCTGAAATTCCGCGCCGCAGCCCGCGCGGCCGCAGCGGATTGTCAGCGTCGGGATCAGCGCGAATTCGCCCGGGGCCGTGTTCTGGATCGCCAGGATCGTGGGTAGCAGCGCGTGCGCCGCGTGCAGGCAGCAGCCAGTGCCGAGGCGTTCGCGCACCTGCATTGTCTCGAATCCCGCTCCGCCCGCCGGACACGCCCGCGCGTCGGCCGGACGTGCCACGTTCACCCGCACGCAGCGGGATTTCCCATCGGCTTCGGCGTTCGCGGTTGTCGGTGCGGTTTCGCGCACCGGCGCAGGCGCGGGAGCGGGTGGGGGAGGCATGCTAGGCTTCGCCGGGTCGGCCGCGGGCGGCGGCGCAGTGTCTCCGCCGGCCTCGTCGAAGACGATCGTGTCAGCGCGGCGGTCCATCGCCATGTTGGCCAGCTCGTCGGCGCGGCGGTTCAACTCGCGCCGCACGTGCCGAAACTGCCATGCCGGGCGCTTCAGCAATTGCCGCTGCACCTGGCCGAACAGCTCCTGGAGATTGGCGGCTTTCACCTGATATTGGCCGGTGATCTGACGGACGAGCAGTTCGCTGTCGCTGTGAAACGCGACCGGCGCGGCGGGTTCGCGGGTCAGCACCTGCAAGGCGCGCAGCACGGCGTGGTATTCGGCTTCGTTGTTGGTCGCGGTGCCGAGGAAGAAGCCCGCTTCGTAGACCCGTTCGCCGCCGTCGCGTTGAATGACCACCCCGGCGCCGGCCGGGCCCGGGTTGCCGCGCGAACCGCCGTCTACATGAATGACGAGCCCCACGCGCGCACTCAGTTGCTGGCGCGCAGCCACAGGATGCGGCCGCACGAACGGCAGTTGATCACGTCGTCGCGGATTTTCAGGGCGTTGCCCACCTCGGTACGCAGCGACAGGTTGCACCCGCCGCAGACGAACTCGTCGCGCCGGGGATTGGGTTGCAGCACCTCGGCCATCACTTCGCCGTCGTAGCGCTCGCTCAAACGGTCGAAGTGCGAGAGGTCTTCGTCGCTGAGCAGGGCGGCGCGCTGCTTACGCTCCGACTGCAGGCGGTTGACGCGGTCGGCAAGCGTCTGGCGCGTCTGATCGAGGTCGAGTTGAAGCTCGGTCAGCCGGCCGAGCTCGGTCTGTTCGGTATTCTTCAGCTCGCCGGATTCCGCCTTTTTCGTCTCGACGCCGCCCATCAGTTCGAGGGCCCGCGTTTCGAGCTTGCTCAGCTCGGCCTTCTCGGTGTTCATCTGCGTCAGGACGGCGGCATATTCCTTGTTTGTCCGCACCGTGTTCAACTGCTCACGCAGCTTTGCGATGTTCCCGGAACGCGCCTTCACCTCGAGGTCGAGCTCGTCGAACGAGGCCTGAGCGCGGCGGGTTTCGTCGTGGTGGGTTTTGAGCCGGTTGCGCAGATCGTCGAGCCGGCGCGTCTGGGCGGCAACCAGCTTCTCTTTTCGCAGCAGCTGCTTGCGAATATCCACGATCTGCAGCTCGATGTCCTGCAATTCCCTGATCGCCTGCAGCTTGCCGGCCATGCGTGTTCCTAAGGACTACGTCTCGTATACATTCGGGCCAATTATGATCTCTATGCGGACGAAGGGCAAGCCGCGCGGGGCAGCGCGGCCCCGGAAGCGAGGAAAACAGCGTGAGAATCGGTGCAATTCGGCGTCGGACGACGGTTTTGGTGCTGCTGGCGGGCGTGAGCCCCTTGATCGCGCAGTCTCCCGAGGATCGCGAACGGCGGCGGTCGCCGATCGTGCACGTCTTCGAGCAGTGCCGCGATGCGGTCGTGAATATCAGCACGACGCGGGTGGTTCGCTCTCGTTCGCTGCTCGACGAGGTCTTCGACATTCGACCGCCGCGCGTCGGCAGCGTCGGGTCGGGCTTCATCATCCATCCCAGCGGCTACGTGGTGACGAACGCGCACGTCGTGGCGCAGACCTCCGACGTGCGGGTGACGTTCGCCGATCAGAGCACGATGCCGGCCGAGATCGTCTCGGTCGACACCGAGCACGACCTGGCGGTGCTGAAGATCGCCGCGCCGCGGCCGCTGCCGCACACGAAGCTCGGACGCAGCGACGACATCCTGATCGGCGAGACCGTCGTTGCGATCGGCAATCCGCTCGGGCTGCAACACTCCGTAACCACCGGCATCATCAGCGCGCTTGATCGCGAGCTGCGCTTCCGCCCCGACGCCGTCTATCGCGGTCTGATTCAGACCGACGCGGCGATCAACCCCGGCAACTCGGGCGGACCGCTCTTCAACATCAACGGCGAACTGATCGGCATCAACACGGCTATTCGCGGCGATGCGCAGAATGTCGGGTTCGCGATTCCGGTGGACCGTTTGTGGGTGCTGCTGCCGAACCTGCTCGACGTCGAGCGGCAGAAGCGCGTGCGTTTCGGCGTGCAGGTCAGCGGCCCCGACGCGATCGTGGCCGCGGTTGATGCCGGTTCGCCGGGGGCGCAGGCCGGACTCGAGCCCGGCGACCGCGTGCGGGCCTTCAACGGCGAAGCGATCCGCGACAGCATCGATTACTACGTGCATCTGCTCGAGCAGCAGCCCGGCGGCCGCGTGCGGCTGAGCGTGGATCGCGACGGCCGCAGCTCGGAGGTGCAGCTTGCGCTCGAGCCGGTGCCGATGCCGGACGGCGCCGATCTCGCGCTGAACCGTCTGGGCATGCGGGTTGAGCCGATTCCCGACGCGGTGCGACGGCGCTACGAGCTGCCGCCGGCGATCGGGCTCGTCGTCGCGGAGGTGGAGCGGCGAAGCCCGGCCGAGCAGGCGGACCTGGAGCCGGGAGACGTGCTGCTGCGCGTGGATCGACTGCCGGTGCCCACGCTCAACGACCTGGGGCTGGCGCTGGAACGGGTCGGCGCCGGCGAGAAACTGCTCGTCGAAGGGCTGACCTTCCGCGCTGACGGCATCTACTCGTGGGCGGTCAGTCCGCGTACGCGCTGAGCCGCGCCGCCCGAGCCGCATTTCCCGGAACCCCGTGAAGAACCTTATTCCTTGGGTAGCATGGGCCTCTGAGACTTGTGAATTTTTCTCGCGGGCGCGCCACGGATTACCTGGCACCGCATCGTATGGCGGGTTTGGATTCCGGAAAGTGCATTCCGTGAGCGAGGAGCTGGAAAAATTCCCAGGCTCTCTGGCCCGTGCCCATTTTCCTGCGCACCGGGAACCGGTCCTACCGCGAACGACCCGCTTCCACGCCGAAATGCGACCCCTCGCTCGCGGCTCGGGACAACCGCTTGCGCGTGCGACACCGACAGCCTAGAGCGCAGCGTTGCCGCGCAACTCACGATCCAGCAGTGTCCGCAGAGCCTGTCGCGCGCGGTGGAGCCGCACCTTTACCGCCGACTCGCTCAGAGCGAGGCGCTCAGCGGTTTCGAGCGTGTCCAGCTCCTCGATGTCGCGCAGCAGCAGCACGACCCGGTAGTTCTCCGGAAGCTGCTCGATGCAGCGCCGCACAAGCGCGGCGCGCTCGGTCTGGTCAAGCACCTCGTCCGGATTCGGCCAGCGCGAGACGCGCTCGCGGTGATGCCCGCTGCCGTCGAATTCGGGGAGCAGGGCATCGATCGCAATCTCGGGGCGGCTGCGCTTGGCGCGCAGCTTCATCAGGCACGCGTTCACGGTGATGCGATGGAGCCAGGTGCCCAGTTTCGATTCGCCGGCGAAGCGATCGAGTGAGCGGAACGCCTGCAGCAGCGCGTCCTGCACGGCGTCGGCTGCGTCCTGTTCGTTCCTGAAGAAGCGCCGGGCGACCGCGAGCATCGGCCCGGCGTGCCGGCGAACCAGTTCCTCCGCCGCCGGCTCGTTTCCGGCGCGCACTTGGGCGAGTAGTCGCGCTTCATCCGCCGCGACGTCGTCGGCAGCACCTGCGAAGTTTCGATTCATCGATCGTTCCTCTGGCGCAGCGTTTCGCGAACGAAACCCGAGCAGCGCATGAGCTGTGCGCCCTCGGCGATCAGCTCGCGCAGCAGACGTTCACCGGCGTCGTCGACATACGACACACCGGCCAGGTCCAACTCCGGCGGGCGACCGGCTTCGCTGATGTTCTGAAACGCTGTCCTTAGCTCAGCGACCCATGGTCCCACGATCTTGCCCTCCAGAATAAGCCGCGTGCCGGAGTCGGAGGCGGCTTGGGTGATTCGCAGCAACGGCGCTCTCCTCGGTCGTACGAATCTTGCGGTAGAGCAAACGCTGTGCCGGACCGGAAGGGGGCGAAGATGGCCTCGAAACGATGAATCTCGGGCGAGACCCGCCGCCGGCGCTCACGATCCGTCGTGGGCGCCACGAAGGTTCGTGGTGGCGGGCTAGGCCGGGGGCTGACCGTCGCGGCGGATTCCGAGGCGCTTCATGCGGCTCCGCAGGGTGTTTGGGTGCAGGCCCAGCATCTTCGCAGCGCCCGCGGCGCCGTCGATGACGCCGTTGGTGCGTGCCAGCGCGGCTCGAATGTGGTTGACCTCGATCGCCTCCAGGGTCTCGGGGGCGGCGCTGACTTCGCCGGCCGGTGGCGGGGTCGGGCTGGGGTCGGCGCTGGATGATGCCGGGTGGGGGTTTAGCTCGAGCAACTCGCCGGTCGCCAGAATGACGGCGCGCTCGATCAGGTTGTCCAGCTCGCGTACGTTGCCCGGCCAGGAGTATTGCTCCAGCCGCGCGACGGTCGGCCCCGTCAGGCCGCGAACCGTCTTCCCGATGCGCTGCCCGTGTTTCTCGAGCAGAAACTGAGCGAGCAGCGGAATGTCCTCCCGTCTCTCGCGCAGCGGCGGCGTGCGGATCGGGAAGACGTTCAGGCGGAAGAACAGGTCCTCGCGAAACGTGCCGCTTCGCACCATCTGCTCGAGATCGCGATTTGTGGCCGCGATGACGCGCACATCGACCTTGATCGAAGCCCCGCCGCCGACGCGCTCGAATTCGCGTTCCTGGAGCACGCGCAGCAGCTTTGCCTGCACGTCGAGCGGCAACTCGCCGACTTCGTCGAGGAAGATCGTTCCGCCGTGGGCGAGCTCGAAGCGTCCGCTGCGGCGGGTGATGGCGCCGCTGAACGCGCCCTTCTCGTGTCCGAACAGCTCGCTTTCCACGAGTCCGGCCGGCAGCGCCGCGCAGTTGACCTTGATCAGCGGCTTGTCGCGGCGTTTGCTGCGCGAGTGGATGGCGCGGGCGATGAGCTCCTTGCCGGCGCCGGTCTCGCCGGTGATCAGCACCGATGCGTCGGTGGGCGCGACGCGCTCGACGAGCTGCAGGGCGCCGGTGAGCGCGGGGCTGCGTCCAACGATCTCCTCGAAGTTGTGCGCGGCCTTGATCTCTTCCTGCAGGTAGGAATTCTGGGCACGCAGCCGCGCCTGCTCCTGCTCGAGCAGCACGCGCTGCGTGATGTCGATGAACATCGTGCGCGTGTAACGCCCATTGGGGTCGGGCTTCGACCACCATTCGATCCACAGCGGTCGGCCGTCATCGCGCCGCCGCAGCTCAAGCACGACGCCTTTGGTGTCCGTGCCGCGCCCGACGGACTCGAATGCCTCGCGCAGGCGGCGCTGGTTCTCGGGATTGTCGACCACGAAATCGCGGCCGATCGTGCCTTCAACCTGTTCCGGGGTGATGCCGAGCGCACGCTGCGCGGCTCGATTGGCGCGAATGAATCGGCTGTCGAGTCCTTCCTGCACGTACGCGATCGGAGATTCCTCGAACAGATCGCGATAGCGCTCTTCTGCCTCGATCAGTTGGCGCTGCATCTGCAAGCGCACCAGCTCGGCGGTGGCGCGTGCCGCAAAGATTCTGAAGATGAAGAGGTTTCGTGCGTCGCCGGGCAGCGGTCGGTCGTCGAACACAGCCAGATGTCCGAGTGTGACGCCGGCGCCGTCGCGCAGCGGGACGCCGAGATAGCTCTCGATGCCGAGCTGCACCAACGGCTCGTCGTCGCGGAACTTTTCGCGGACGCCGGCGGCGTGGTGGCACAGGTCGCCGTACACGACGTCTTCGCAGGGGGTCCCGCGCAGACTCCACTCGACGTTTTCGGTGAGTTGGTCGACGGCCCAGTACGCGACGGTTCGCGCCCGGCCGGAGCGTGCGTCGGCGGTCTCATTCCCGAGAAACTCGGCGACGAAGGCGTACTTGACGCCGATCGCTTCGGCCAGATGGCGCACCAGAGTCTGAAAGAACGCCTCGCCGCTGGCGCCCGCAGTGCCTTCTACGATGGCTCGGAGGGCCGCCAATTCGGCGGCGTCGGGCGTGGGCGGAAGCTCAGGCTGCACGGGGGAAATGGTAACACGGCGAGTACCGAGCGCGGCCGCGAGTTACTCGTCGCTCGTCGGGAGTCACAAACGGAATGGGGTCAGTTCGGGGCGACGGCGAGCGTCGACATACTGCGAGAAATGGTTCTCACACCAGGCCCGCCGGGGAGATCGCGGCTCTGATTCGAGCGCCGAATGTGAGTGCGGGGTCGTATTTCCGCGCGAGCTTGAGCGACGGCACGAGCATCGTGCGTGGAAGCGCGTACAGCCGCGCGGGGCTCGGAACAAGTCCGAAGGCCAGTTGCTGACGCGCGGGGCTGGGTTCGCATATGCTCGGTGGTAGGAAGCGGAACAGCGAGCCCGAACGAGCAAAGAGCCGGGCACTTTAGCGAGCAGGGGACGAATGGACGCGCTGCTGGCCAAACCGAGAGGATTCTGTGCGGGCGTCGAGCGCGCGATCCGCGTCGTCGAGCTCGCGCTCGAGAAATACGGCCCGCCGGTCTACGTCCGCAAGGAGATCGTGCACAACTCGCACGTCGTGCAGCGGCTGCGCAGTGCCGGCGCAGTGTTTGTCGAAGAGTTGGATCAGGTGCCGCCGGAGAGCATCACGATTCTCTCGGCGCACGGCTCGCCGCCCGAGGTCTATGACGAGGCGCGCGAGCGCAAGCTGCGGCTGATCGACGCGACCTGCCCGTTGGTCACGAAGGTGCACGCCGAAGTGAAGCGATTCGTGAAACGCGGTTATCGCATCGTGTTCATCGGCCACGCGGGGCATGACGAAGTGATCGGCACCATGGGCCAGGCCCCGAACGACACGCTGCTGGTGGAGACCGTGGCGGACGCGCGGCGGCTGGAACTGCCCGCCGATCGACCGGCGATCGTTCTGACTCAGACCACATTGAGCCAGGACGACACCGCGGAGATCGTGCAGACGCTGCAGCAGCGGTTTCCGCACCTGGAGCTGCCGCCGAGCGACGACATCTGTTATGCGACGCAGAACCGCCAGAACGCCGTCAAGCAGATCACCGGCGCGATCGATCTGCTGTTGGTAGTCGGGTCTCACAATTCATCGAACTCGATGCGGCTGACCGAGGTGGCGCGGGCGCGCGGCGTGGCGTCGCATCTGATCGACGGTCCGGAGCACATCGATCCGTCGTGGCTGGCGAATCGGCCGCGCGTGGGCGTGACGAGCGGCGCGAGCGCGCCGGAAGACGTGGTGCAGTCGGTGGTGGAGCGGCTGCGATCGCTGGGCGCCGACACCTGGCGCGAGGTGGACGCGGAGGACGAAGGCGTGGTGTTTTCGCTGCCGGCGTTCACGCAATTGACGCGCGAGGGCCGTGCGGTCGGCGGGTCGTAGGGCGGTGCGTCTGGTTTTTCCACGCGTGGGCGACAATAATTTTCGAGCGCTGATCCGGCCGGGGTGCCGCAGGCCGATCGGCGGGCGCTGCGGCGCGATCGGGGTGCGAGCCCCGCGACCGCAGCCGAGCGCATGAATCCGCGGTCGGCGGAGCCGTTGGTGGGCCGCCGACGTCCGGGGGTGTTTCGTGGCGACCGTACACATCGACCGTCTGCTGGATACGTGCATTCGCGTCGGCGCGTCCGACATTCATCTGCACGTGGGTCGTCCGCCGGTGCTGCGGATGGACGGGCGGCTGCGGAACCTTGAGACCAAGACGCTCGAGCCCGATGACACGATGGCGCTGATGAAATCGGTCACGCCCGAGCGGAATCAGCAGGAGTTTCAGGAGGAAGGCGGAACCGACTTCGGCTTCGCGTTCGGCGACAAGGGCCGTTTTCGCGTGTCGGTGTTTCGCGCGAAGGGCAACGTCAGCATGGTGCTGCGTCTGATTCCGTCGAAGATTCTGAGCTTCGATGAGATCGGCTTGCCGACGATCATCCGGGCGCTGTGCCGGCGCCCGCGCGGGCTGTTCCTGGTCACGGGGCCGACGGGCTCGGGCAAGACGACCACGCTGGCGACGATGCTGGACTACATCAACATCAACTTCGACCGTCACATCATCTCGATCGAAGACCCGATCGAGTACTACCACCCGCACAAGCGCAGCGTGTTCAGCCAGCGCGAGGTGGGCGTGGACGTGCCGAGCTTCGCCGAGGCGCTGCGACGCGCGCTGCGCCAGGACCCGGACGTGATCCTGGTCGGCGAGATGCGCGACCTCGAGACGATGGAATCCGCGATTCGCGCCGCCGAAACGGGCCACTTGGTCTTCGCGACGCTGCACACCACCGGCGCTCAAGGCACGATCAACCGCATCATCGACGCGTTTCCCGTGGCGCAGCAGGAGCAGATCCGCGTGCAGCTTTCGACGACGCTGATCGCGGTGCTCAGCCAGGCGCTGCTGCCCAAGAAGAACGGCGGCCGCGTGGCGGCGTACGAGTTTCTGCTCGTGACGCCGGCGATCGCGAACCTGATCCGCGAGAACAAGACCTACCGCATCGACTCGTCGATTCAGACCGGCAAGAAATACGGCATGCAGTTGCTCGACGAGCATCTGTGGCGGCTCTACGACGAGGACATCTGCGACGGCGATGAATGCCTGGAGAAGGCGCGCTTTCCCGGCGATTTTCAGACCAAGATGGAAGAGAAGGCGCGCGGGGCCGCCGGCGGTTTCGCGCGGCCGGACTTGCTCGCCGACGAGCTGAAGGAACCCGAGGCCGACAAGGGCGAGAAGGGCGACAAGAGCAAGAAGTAGCCCCAAGCAGCCGCAGATTCGCCAGACGTCGGGAGAACGCGTGCGCGGGCCGAGCCGAGACGTTCGCGAATGGCTGGCGGCTCGCAGCGCCGCCGTCGACGCCTACATTTCAAACTTTTTGCAACTGCTGAGAGTTCAGAACAACAGCGAGGATTCGCTGCTGCGGGCCGTAGAATATTCGATCGCCGGCGGCGGGAAGCGTTTGCGGCCCGTGCTGGTGCTCGAAGCATGCGTCGCGTGCGGCGGCGCGGAAGCGTGCGCGTGGCCGGCGGCGCTCGCGGTGGAAATGGTGCATACGTTTTCGCTGATTCATGACGACCTGCCCGCGATGGATGACGACGACCTGCGCCGCGGGCGGCCGACCAATCACCGCGTGCATGGCGAGGCGCTCGCGATTCTGGCCGGCGATTGGCTGGCGGTGCAGCCGTTCGCGCTGATCGCGCGCGCTGACCTACCGGCGGCGACGCGGGTGGCGCTGGCTGAGACGTTGGCGGACGGAACGACCGCAATGATCGCCGGACAGGCGGCCGACCTGGCGGGCGAGCGGATGCCGCCGCGCGAGGAGCTGGTGCGCGAGATTCACGAGCGCAAGACGGCGGCCCTGCTCTCGGCGTGCAGTCGGATGGGAGCGCTCAGCGCCGGAGCTTCGCCGGCGCGCGTCGAGCAGCTCGGCGAGTACGGTCGGCGGTTGGGCTTGGCATTTCAGATCGTGGACGACCTGCTCGACGAAACCGCCTCCGCCGAGCACGTCGGAAAACGGACCGGCAAGGATGCATCGGCCGGCAAGCAGACCTACCCCGCCGTGTACGGCGTCGAGGAAAGCCGACGGCGTGCGGCGGCGGAAGTGGCGGCAGCGCACGACACGCTGACGGATTTTGGGACCGAGGCGGATCGCCTGCGGGACCTCGCCGGCTACGTGCTGGCGCGCGACCGCTGAAGTGAATCGGCGGCGGAATCGAACTGTCGTCGAGCACGGGCGTAGAGAACCCGGCTGGGAGCCGGCGAGATGGGTGCAGGCATGGGAAAAATGCTGGATCGCGTGAAGAGCCCGCTGGACCTGCGAGAGCTGTCCGCGGCACAAATGCAGTCGCTGGCGCGCGAGATCCGCGAGCGCATCATTCAGGTTGTCTGCAAGCACGGCGGGCACCTGGCCAGCAACCTGGGCGTGACCGAGCTCACGCTCGCGCTTCACCGCGTCTATGACTTTCGCACGGATCGATTGCTTTGGGATGTCGGGCATCAGTGCTACGTCCACAAACTGATCACCGGGCGCAATGAACTGTTCGAGAATCTGCGGCAGGCCGGCGGCGCCAGCGGCTTTCCCAGCATCCACGAGAGCGAGTACGACCTGTTCGACGTCGGGCATGCCGGCACGTCGATCGCCACCGCCGTCGGCATGGCCCGCGGCGACGCGCTGCTCGGACGGGATTCGCGCGTCGTGGCGCTGATCGGCGACGCGAGCATCGTGAACGGCGTCGCGCTCGAGGGATTGAACCAGGCCGGCACGCTGAAGCGCCAGTTCCTCGTCGTGCTGAACGACAATTCGATGGGCATCAGCAAGACGCAGGGCGCGCTCGCGTCGCATCTGGCGCGTTTTCGCCTCAGCCACCTGTATGAAGAGGTCAAGGCGCAGGTCAAGGCGTATCTGCCGAAGGTTCCGCTGGTGGGCAAGGGCATCTTCGACGCGCTCGATCACTTCAAGGAAGGATTCAAGGCCACGGTCTCGCCGCACCAGATTTTCGAGCCGATGGGCTTTCAGTATGTCGGCCCGGTCGACGGCCACGATCTGCCGCACCTGATCGAGATGCTCGACCTGCTGCGCGACGTGCAGCACCCCGTACTGCTGCACGTGATGACCGAGAAGGGGCGCGGGTGCAACTTCGCGACCAGCGATCCGTGCTCGTTCCACAGCCCGGACAAGTTCCGCATCGAAGGCGATCGCGTGGAAATCGCCAAGAGCGCCCGCAAGAGCTGGACCAGCGCCTTCGCCGACGCCGCCGCGACGCTGATGCACGAGAATGAGCGCGTCGTCGCGCTCACTGCGGCGATGCCCGACGGCACGGGCGTGGCCAAGCTGCGACGCGATTTTCCGGAGCGCAGCTTTGACTGCGGCATCGCGGAAAGCTGCACGGTCGACATCGCCGCGGGCATGGCCAAAAGCGGGCTGCGGCCGCTCGCGTGCATCTACAGCACGTTTCTGCAGCGCGCGTTCGACCAGGTGTTCCAGGAAGTCGCGCTGCAGCGGCTGCCGGTCGTTTTCTGCGTCGATCGCGCGGGGTTCGTCGGCGGCGACGGCGCCGTTCACCACGGCTACCTCGATCTCGCGTATCTGCGCGGCCTGCAGGACATCGAGCTGCTTGCGCCGGCGGACGAGGAAGAGCTGCTCGCGTCGCTGCGCTACGCGCTGGCGCTCGACGTGCCCTCGGCGATCCGCTACCCGCGCGACGTCGTTCCGGATGCGCTCGGCCCCGCGCCGGCTTTCGAGACCGGCCGGGCGCGCACGTTGCTCGAAGGGCCCGACGCCACGATCCTCGCCTACGGCACGCAGGTGCAGTTCGCGCTCGCCGCGGCCCAGATTCTCTCTGGCGAGGACATCTTCGTCGGCGTGGTCAACGCCCGCTTCTGCAAACCCATCGACGCCGACATGGTCACGACCGCAATCACGCGCGGCGGGCCGGTCGTCACCGTCGAGGATCACTCGATCGCGGGCGGCTTTGGCAGTGCCGTGCTCGAATGCGCCAATCGGCTCGGTCTGCCGACCGACGGCATTGTGCGGCTCGGGATGGCGGAAAACGTGTTCTACAAGCACGGCAGCCGCGCCGGCCAGCTCGCCGAGGCGGGCATCGACGCCGCGGGCATTGCGGCCGCGGTGCGGCGCACGGTGAAAGCCGCGCGAACCGATGATCAGCCGGCGCACGGCCGCGCCCCGCGCGAGATGCCTTCGCGGCGGCCGTAGGGAAGCGGCGCGGGCCGGACGGTCATCTCGCCGACGCGGACGCGCACGAGCGGCACGCGTGCCGACGAAGACGCCACGGTACCGCTCCCAATTCGGGGTTGACAACCGCCAGCGCAGCGCGTGAAATCGCTCCCGGAGGAGCAACGCGCGCATTCGGCGGCTAAGTCGGTCGCGGCGCCGTGATCCGTGTTTGTCAAGTTCAAGGCCGGAGCGACGATGAATCGAGCCCCCGGTGCGGCCGTGCGCACGCTGTTTGTCGGAATTCTTGCCGCGGTGCTCCTTGCGGGCTGCCCGGCGCTCGAAACGCCCCAGGACGGCACGAACGGCGACAACTCCCAGCCGCAGTTGCGCACGTTTGACTCGTTGCCGGCGGCTCGCTCGGCCTCATTGCCGGAGTCGACCGCGCGTTTTCGGCGGACGAACCTGACATACTTCATCGAGAGCTTCTATCCGAACGTTACGCAGAGTCGCCAGGAGCAGTTCATCGCCGACGCATTCGGGCGCTGGTCGGCGGTTACGCCGCTGAATTTCACGCGTCTCACGACGAGGACCGGGGCCGACCTCGTGATCGGCTTCGGCAACGAACGGCATTGCGAACTCTACGGCGCGCGTAACAGCACCTGTCCCGACGAGCCGTTTGAAGCTACGACGTTGGGGCACGCGTATTTTCCGAACACCGACAACACCGGCCTGCTGCACATGAACAACGCCTTCGATTACACGAACGAGCGACTGCTATTCAGCACGCTGGTGCATGAGATCGGACACAACCTCGGACTCGAACACCTCCCGGACACCAGCGCCGTAATGGCGGCCGAGGACGGCGGCCAGACCGGCGACCTGAATCAGAACGACATCGCCGCCATCCAACGGCTGTACGGCTCGCGCGACGGCTCGGTGCAGCCGCAGGCGGCCGGCGCTCCGCCGGAGTCCGATGCCTCGGCCGCGCGAACCGCACCGACCGCGACCGGCCCGGATGCGGACGGCGACGGGCTTGACGATGCGACCGAGAGATTCATTCTCGGCTCGAACCCGAACGAAGCGGACACTGACGGCGACGGGCTCGGCGACGGCGTGGAAGCGGTCGCGGGACTCGACGCGCGCGACGCCGACAGCGACGGCGACGGCGTGTCCGATGGCGTGGAACTCGACGGCGGGACGAACGCCTTCCGGCCGGATTTCGCGTCGTCGGGCGATGTGAGCGCGTTGGTCGGAACCTACACCGGCACGGACAACAGCGGCGCCGCGCTCCAGTTCACGATCGATGCGAACGGTCTCGTCAGCGGCTCCTACTCCCTGGCGGGCCTGGGCTTCGACGGAACGCTCGACGTGATCGGTGCGGTCGATTCGACTGGAAAGCTCGAACTGATCTCGTTCGACTATTTCGTCGAGCTCGACGGTGAGATTTCCGGTGATGCCGGCAGCGGCGCCATCATGGCCGACTCCGGAGACCAGCGAACCTGGACGGCGAGTCGCTAAGCGCCCCGCGGGCGACTGCGGGTCCCACGCAACGCAAATTGGAATCCGCTCCAGCGCGGTCGGCGATAAGATCTGCGCCGCCCACGCACGGCGTCACGGACGACCGCCGAGCCGGGTCTCACGGAGCGGGACATGCACTGGTTCAAGTTCGGCGCCGGCGCTACGCTGATCGTCGTGGTCGCGGTGTACACGGCCGTATTTCTGGGCGATAGCCGCGCCCAGCGACTCGCCGAGCAGGTGCAGTCGCTCGAGCAGCAGCGTGAGCAGCTCGTCGCCTACGCCGAGCGGCTGAGTGCCTCGCGCCGCGTCGCCCAGATCGACGTCGTTTCGCAGCGGCGCGGCGAGGACGGCCGCCTGACTCAGAACCTGCTGTGGCAGGAGATCGGTCCGACGGGCATCCTCAGCCGCCCCGTAGCGCTCGAGACCATCGGCGAGCTCGTCTATGTCGAAGCGCTCGTGCTGAAATTCCAGCCGCGGCTCGTGGGCGCCGGCGACAGCGAGCGCGGCGCGAGCCTGTGCTTGTTTCGGCGCGCGTTCGGCGAAGATCAGCCGCCGAGCAGCGGCGCGACGCTGGACCGCGGCGCGCGTCCGCCGCTCGACGACCCGCGCAAGCCGAACCCGGTATACGACGAGCTATGGGCTCGCTTCTGGGACCTTGCGAGCGACCCCGAGCTGGCGGCTTCGCTTGGCGTGCGAACTGCACAGGTCGAAGCGCCGGCCGTACCGATGAAGCCGGGCCAGGTCTGGGAAGTGTCGCTGGATTCCGCCGGCGGGCTGAACCTGCGGCGTTTGGCGACGCCGACCGCGAGCGCGCCGACGGTGGGGTTGGTTCCGTAACGAGGTTGCGCTTGCGGCGCATCGCGATATTTCACAGTGAGTTAGAGCTATTTCCATCCCAGCTCCGCCGAGCCGGTGACTTTTCGCGAATTCGGCTTCCAGCGGGCTGAACGGGTTGCTACAATTGGGGGATATTCCGCCTCAGGGGGGCGGGGGACTCGGGAATTTTATCGGCTGTTCTAGGAGGCGAGCTACATGAAACGCATGCTTGGGTTGGTTGCGGCTGCGGCTGCACTCACGTCGTCGGCGTCGGCGACCGTGATCAGCTTCGACCGTCTCACGTCGAATTCGTCGGTCAACGTCGCGTCGCAGTTCGCGGCGGACGTGACGGACCTCGGCGGTGGCCTGGTCAACTTCCGCTTCACGAACACCGCGGTGATCAACTCGTCGATCACCGACATCTACTTTGACGGCGACATCTTCGCCGACATCACCAGCCTGTCGTCGACCGCGGGCGTGAAGTACGCCGAAGGCGCGGCACCGGCGAACCTTCCGAGCGGTACTGACATGGGCTTCGAAGCCGACCTCGCGGCCGACTCGGACAACCCGACGGTTCGCAACGGCATCAACGCCGGCAGCGAGTGGCTCGACATCGTCGTGTCGCTCGAAAACGGCTTCAGCTACGGCCAGTTGCTGAGCGGCCTGTCGAGCGGCTCCTACGCGATCGGCCTGCACGCGCAGTCGATCGGCCCCGACGCGAACAGCGACAGCTTCTACAGCCGCGTCATCCCCGCGCCGGGCGCTGCCCTGCTTGGTCTGATTGGCGCCGGCACGCTGGCTGCGGCTCGCCGCCGCGGTTAAGGGTCGACGTTGAGTTTGGGTTCGACGTCGGTCGAGCTCAGGCGTTTGTTGCGACCGAATTGAAGAGCAGTCGATGTGGCGAGCCCCGGACAATTACCGGGGCTCGCCTGTTTTTCAGCGCCAGATGCCGCGTTCAGAGTTGTTGCGGGATCGGCCTCCCGCACCCCCGACGGCTCGCGGGACTTGCATGACAGCACCCTGATTCCCTCTGCGCGGGAATGCGGGGGACGGGCGGGGACGCCCATCCCACCCAAAGCAAAGGGTGCGTGACGCGGCTGTGCGGTGTTCTTACGCGAAGCGCAGCGAATCACGAAGTTGAGCGAGGCGCTGGTCGACTTCCGCCGCGCTAACGCGCAGCAGCGCGTCGACGGAAAAGCTCTCGATCACGAACGAAGCTACCACCGAGCCGCGCGCCATCGCCGCGCGCAGCGTCGGCGCGTCGTACGACCGCTGCTGCGCCAGGTAGCCGAGCATCGCGCCGGCAAAGGTGTCGCCGCAGCCGGTCGGGTCGACCGTGTTCTCGGTCGGAAACGCCGGCATCTGGAACAGGTCGTCGCGCGCGACCAGCAGGCTGCCGTGCTCGCCTTTCTTGATCACCACGAAACGCGGGCCGCGCTGCAGAATGTCCCGCGCCGCGCTGACGAGGTTGTAGCGCCGCGTGAGAAGTCGAGCCTCACCTTCGTTCAGCACCAGCCCATGCACGACGGACAGCGCCCGCGCCAGTTGCTCGGGTTCGTTCTCGATCCACAGGTTCATCGTGTCGGCAACGATCAGGTCGGCGCCGCTCATGCGCGTCGCGAAGCCGTGCTGCAGGGCCGGATGGGTGTTCGCCAGAAACACGAAGCGGCTGTCGGCGAACTGCGTCGGAATCGCGGCCGCCGGTTCCGCGAGCACGTTCAGCTTGACGTCGACCGTCTGCGCCTCGTTCATCGCGCCGTGATAACGGCCGTGCCAGCGAAACGTCCGGCTGCCCTGGCGCACTTCCACGCCGCTGACGTCGATGTTGCGACGCGCGAGCGGCGTGAGCAGGTTCATGTCGAAGTCGTCGCCGACGACGCCGACCAGCCGCACCGGCGCGAACAGCGACGCGGCCAGCGAGAAATAGATGGACGAGCCGCCCAGGACGTTTTCGACGCGTCCGGCGGGGGTCTCCACGGTGTCAATTCCGATCGAGCCGGTCACTAGCAGGGACATGCCGCGAGAGTAGCGGGGAATCCCGCGTCGGCCAACGGCCCGGGTCAACGATCCGGCCGCAGCCCGAGCGCACGCGTCAGGGACTCGGTCGTGCGAAACGGGTGGCCGCAGAGCTGGCTCAGATGGTGATCGAGCAGCCGCCAGCGCTGGTCGTCCGCGACTTCGACGGCGAACGCGCCGGCCGGGAATTTCCGGCGGTCGGGGAATCGATCGGCGCACGCCCGGCAGACGAGTCCGCCGCCGCGAGCCGTGAAGAACGCCGGGCGATCGGGGGGGCGTATGCGGCCGCAATCGACACAGGATTCGAGGTTGGGGGCGAAACCCGCCTCGCCGGCGAGCGTCTCGACAAAGCGCGTCAGCAGCGGCAACGTGCGAACCCGCGCGACCGCGACCTCGCTGCCGGCCGCGGCGTTCAGTTCGGCGAGAAGCTGTGCGAGGGCATCGAAGAGCGCGGGGTGGGGGTCTTCCTCGACCGACAGCGCGACCAGAGCTTCCGCGGCGTACGAGGCGGCGTACAGCGTGGCGAGCCGCCCGCGCAGCGCCGCGTGCAGGTCGCGCTGCACCCACTCGGTGAGCGTGCCGAGGGCGCCGGCCTGTCGCGCAACGCTGTAGCCCGCTTCGCCCTGTTCCAGCAGATCGAGGCCTGCGGCGAAGCGCTGGCGCGTGCCGCGGCGCACGCCCTTGGCGATGAGCCGCACCAGGCCGGCCGAGCGTGTGTACAGCGTCGCGATCTGCGAGTGCTCCGCGAAATCGGAGAGGCGAACAACGATGGCTGGGTCGTGCTGGGCGCTCACGGGCTCGGCTCGCGCGCGGTTTCGATCGGCTCCAAGTACTATACGTTCGGGTTTGGCGGAGAGGGCCATGCAAGCGGATCGGTCGCTCGCGGAGTTCCTGCTGCAGCGCGTGGTGCTGGATACATCCGGCCCGATGCTCTACATCGGCCGCCTCGACGGCTTCGACGATCGCGGCTACTGGCTGAGCGACGCCGACGTGCACGACCGCAGCGACGGCCACAGCACCAAGGAACGCTACGTCAACGAAGCGCACGAACTGGAGCGCAGCGGATCGCGCCGCATCAACCGGCGGCGCGTGTTCGTCGAGCGACACGCCGTGATCAGCATTTCGGCGCTGGCCGACATCGTGGTCGAGGATTTGCCCACGGAGGAGTGAGCGTGGAGCTGCGCTGGCGGCGACAGACGCTGCGCCTGCGGCGGCGTTTCGCTACGTCGCAGGGCGGGATCGACAGCAAGGAAACCCTGGTGCTCGAGATCGAGCACGAGGGCGTGATCGGGCTGGGCGAGGCGGCGCCCTCGCGGCTCTATGGACAGAGCCTCGAGCAGAGCGAGGCGGCGTTCGCTGCCCTTCGCGACGAGCTGCGCGACGTTTCCCCCTTCGCGATCGACGCGACGCTGACACGCGCGCTGGCGGCGCACGACGCGCAACGGGCGGCGGTCGCGGCGCTCGACAGCGCGCTGCACGACTGGGTCGCGCGGCGGCTGGGAGTCCCGATGTGGCGGCTGCTCGGCTTGAACCGGCCGAGCGTGCAGACCTGCTACACGATCGGCGTCGCCGAGCCGGCGGAGACGCGTGAAAAGATCCGCGAGGCGCTCGCCGCGGGCTTCCGCACGTTGAAGGTGAAAGTGGGCGTCGACAGCGACGAACAGACGCTGGCGGCCGTTCGCGCCGAGTTCGACGGGCCGCTGCTGCTCGACGCCAACGAGGCGTGGCCGCCCGCCACAGCGCGCGAACGCGTTCGGGCGCTGGCGCGATTCTCGCCGACCATGATCGAGCAGCCCCTGGCACGGCCTAACTGGTCGGCGCTGAAGGAACTGCGCGAGCTGCGCGTGGCCCCGATCTTCGTCGACGAGTCGTGCGAACGCCCGGCCGACGTCGTGCGGCTGCATGGGTGCGTCGACGGGGTGAACGTGAAGTTCACCAAGTGCGGCGGCATTCGCGAGGCGCTGCGCATGGTCGCGCTGGCGCGCGGGCTGGGAATGGGTGTGATGCTCGGCTGTTTCGTGTCGAGTTCGCTGGCCATCGCACCGGCACTGGCGATCGCGCCGCTCTTCGATCACTGCGATCTCGATGGCGCGCTGCTGCTGGCGAATGACACCTATCGCGGCATTCGGCACGAGCGCGGCCGGCTCGACGCGAGCGACGAACCCGGGCTGGGCCTCTCCGCGGCGGGGCCGCCCGACGCCGCGTAATTCGCGCAGGACAGCGTGCGAACGTGAAGCAGCACGTCGAATACGAAGCGGCGTTTGAAGACTACCTGCGGCGCAGGCAGATCCCGTATGTCGCGGTCGATGAGGCGAAGCGCACGGCCTTTCGCGACGCCAAGCTCAAGAGCTTCGACTTCATCGTCTACAGCGCGCGCGGCCGCAACTGGCTGGTCGACGTGAAAGGGCGACGCTGGGCGGCGCGCGGCTCCGGCACGCGCCCGGCGTGGGAAAACTGGGTAACACGCGCCGATCTCGACGGTCTCTCGCAGTGGCAGGAAGTCTTCGGCAGCGAGTTCGGCGGCATGTTTGTGTTCGCGTATTCTGTCGCCGAGCCGCACACGCCGCCCGCCGAAGTGAGCTTTGCATTTCGCGGCGCGACGTATGTGTTCGCCGGGTTTCCGATCGACGACTACAAGCTGCACGCGCGCGTGCGCAGCCCAAAGTGGGGCACCGTGAATATCCCGACCGCGACCTTCGCGCAGAAGGTGCGGCCGATCGACGACTGGCTCTAGCCGCGCGGCGGCTACGGCGTGATGCCGTACTCCGACAGCAGCACGCCGAGGTCAGATAGGTCGGTATCGCCGTCGCCGTCCACGTCGCCCGGACAATCGCCGTCGGCGCAGGGGAAATTCGCGAGCAGCTCGCCCAGGTCCGACAGATCGACGTCGCCGTCACCGTCCAGATCGGCCGGGATCAGACCCGTCACCAGCCATGCCCCGCGGCCCTGCGTCGCGACGACCAACCGATCTCTCGCCTCTTCCAGCCGCAGATCGATCACGGCTGCGTTCGGCAGACCGTCGCCGAACAGCGTCCAGTTCGCGCCGTCGTTCAGTGATCGATACAGGCCGGCGTCGCTGCCCGCATAGAGCACCGCGGGCGTGAAACGCACGTCGACTGCCACCACGTTGACCGGAACGTCGGGCAGATCGCCGTCCTGCCCCGTCCACGTCGCGCCGCCGTCGGTTGAGCGAACCACCTGGTCGAATCCGAACGCCGCGACCGCGCGATACACGGTGAGCGGCTCATCCGGGTGAACGAAAATCTCGCGCGTCACGCGCGGCCAGCCGGGGTTGCCCGTCACGAGCAGCGTGAAATTCGCGCCGCCGTCATCCGAACGCAGAAATCGCCCTTCGTTCGTCGCCGCGTAGACGACGTTGCCGTCGCTCGGAGCGATGGCCAGCGCTCGAATCGCACCCGTGCCGCCGGTCAGATCGCCGCTGAGGGCGCTCCAGTTGCTGCCGCCGTTCGTGCTGCGCCAGATGCGCTGCGTGGCAAAAAGCATGCGATTCGGATCGTCGGGCGCGATGAGATAGGGCGGCAGAAAGCAATTGCGGTCGCCGGCGCTGATGCCCGAGCCGACGAACGAAAATCCGCTGCCGCCGTTGGTCGAGCGATAAAGGTTGGAGGTGCCCTGAAGCTCCGCGAAGACGCGGCTGGGGTTGGTCACGTCAAGCTGCGTCCAGCCGCCGTCGCCGCCGAGCACGTTCGACCAGTTGTCGCCGGCCGCGTTGCGGCGGTTGGTGCCGTTGTCCTGCGTGCCGCCGAAGAAGATAAGTTCATCGTCGGGGTGCGTAGAGATGCCTGCGTAGAACTGAATCGTGCCCAGGCCCTCATTCAGCGCGGACCACGACGTCCCGTTGTTCGTGCTGCGATGCACGCCGCCGTCGTTGCCGCACAGCAGCCGCCCGGACGCATCCCACGCCAGCGCGTGGATGTCCACGTGCGGCGGGGTGACGGTGGTCCAGGTCGTTCCGCCGCTGGTTGAGCGGCGCAAGTCGAGCCCACCCATCAGCACGGTGTCGGCGCTGCTCGGCGATACCGAGACGACGGATAGATACCAGCCGTACGTGGCCTGCATGCTGCCCGGTGATCGCAGCGTCCACGTGTCGCCGCCGTCGTCGCTGCGATAGCCGCCGCGGGTGCTCGCGCCGCCGCCGACGGGGTCGGATGGGTTCGTAATCAGGGCGTAGACGCGCAGCGGATCGCTCGGCGCGATCGCGAGGCTGATGCGGCCGAGCGTGCCGGTGGGAAGGCCGCTGCTGAGCTTGCTCCAGCTTGTGCCGCCGTCTGTCGAGCGATAGATGCCGTTGTCGGCGCTACCGAAGATGCGTCCGATGCCCGCAAAGAGCGTCGCCGAGTCCGTCGGGTCCATCGCCAGGTCGGTCGCGGCTTCGGCGGGCAGACCGTTTGTCAGATGCTCCCACGTCGCTCCCGCGTCGAACGAGCGAAACACGCCGATCGGGCCCAGCGCGTCCGGGTGGTTCTTGGCGGCGGCAAGCTCAGGAAAGCCGCCGGCACGACCGATCGCGGCGTAGAGCAGTTGCGGGTCGGCCGGCGAGACGAGCACGCGCGAAATCGTGCGGCCGGCGAATTCACCATCGCCCAGCAGCGTCCAGGTGTCGCCGCCGTCGGCCGATCGATAGAGCCCGAGTCCGTAGCGACTGTGGTTCGCGTAGTTCGCCTCGCCCGTTCCCGCGTAGATCACGTTTTCGTCCGATGGATCGATCGCGAGCGCGCCGATCGCCGTTGTCGGCAGGCGATCCGTCAAAGGCTCCCACGACAACCCGCCGTCGAAGGTGCGCCAGATGCCGCCGTCCGCGCCGGCTGCGAAATACTTGTTGGCGTCGGTCGGGCTGCAAACGATTGCCGACACGCGACCCACGTACGGTCCCGACGTGATCGGCGCCGGACCGATCTCGGTCGCGATGCCGCCCAACGCCGGCGCAGCGATCGCGAGCAGCGCCGGGCCGAGACGCCGCAGCGACGCCGCTTGGCCGGCTCGCGTCTGATTCGCGCGACGCGGTGTTTCGATTCGCTTCATCGCGCACCTCCCAGCGATTCAAACGACAGCGTCGCGCTGTACAGCACCCATTCGGATTCCGCTCCGCTGTCGCCTTCCTGCAGCGATTCGAACTCGACGTGATAGACACCGGGCTGATCGAGCCGGAAGTGCGAGAATCCGTCGGGTCGCAGCTCCAGCGTTGTAGTTTCGCCGCGCGTCGCGTTCGTCACGCGCAGGCTCCCGACGCCGCACTTGTCTCCGTTCACGTAGATTCGCAGCGGCACGTCGCCGATGTAGCCGGCGCTCGGGTCGACCAGCGCGCGAATCTCGACGGCTTGCCCGGTCTTGCTGGTGACGATCGCCGAAGGCGCGCTCGAATCGCCGACGCGGACGATCGACTTCGCGCTCTGCACGATGCGCACGCGCGGCCCGGTCGCTGCCGGGGTGAGCGTGGCGAACGCGCTGCGCGCGCGAAGCTGCTCGACGGGCGCCCGAGATATCGCCGGCGCAAGATCGACGCCCAGCAGCGCACCGCCGGTCGGGGGCAGCGGCAGCCCGTAGCCGCCGTCGGCAGCGCGGATCGCGGCCGCGTCCTCGATGTTTTCCTGCGTGCCGTCGCCGCGCACGAACAGGTGCGCAACCCGTCCCGGCTCGGTGGCCTGACGCACCGCGCCGATTTCTCCCGTCTCGATGACAGCGGTTAAGCGACCCGCGGCGGGCAGTCGGTGACTCGACGGCCGAATCCACGCTCCGCCGGCGAAGGCGTCGATCGCGAGCGCGGCCAGCAGCACTGCGACGGCCGGCAGCCGCAGCGCTCCGCTCGCGCGCGGCATCCAAGATTGTCCGTGCATCGGTTGATCCCCCAGAAGCCCTGATCGGCGACGATTCAGCTTAACGGGCGCAACGAGGGGGAACAACACAAATCTGCCGCCGGCGACTCGCGCGGTCCGATACGTCATTTGCGCCAGCCGGTAGACGAACGCAATGCGACTTCGCCGCCGACGCCGCAACGCGCCGGTCGGGAAGCGCGCGCACCGCGCCCGGCGGGAGAAAGCCGGATCGCGGTGCGTCGCCTGCCGAGCAGCCTGTCGCCGTCAGTGAGCGGCCGCCGAGAACTGTTCGGCTTCGGTCGAGCCGTCGAGAGCGGCGGTCTCGGTATTGCCCGCCAGAATCACCTTCGCCACCTCGTCGAAATAACCGGTTCCGACGAAGCGCTGGTGCGCCGTCGCCTGGTAGCCGGTGGCTTCCAGCGCGAACTCGCGCTGCTGCAGCCGGGAGTAGGCGGACATGCCCTCGGCCACGTAGCCCTTGGCCAACTCGAACATGCTCAGGTTCAGCGCGTGGAAGCCCGCGAGCGTGATGAACTGGAACTTGTAGCCCATTGCGCCGAGCTCGCGCTGAAACTTCGCGATCGTGGCGTCGTCGAGGTACTTCTTCCAGTTGAAGCTCGGCGAGCAGTTGTACGCCAGCAGCTTGTTCGGGAACTGCCGCTTCATGGCTTCGGCGAAGCGCCGCGCTTCGTCGATATCCGGGTGCGACGTCTCGCACCAGACGAGATCGGCATACGGCGCGTACGCCAGCCCGCGCGCGATCGCGGCGTCGAGTCCGCCCTGGAATCGGAAGAAGCCCTCGATCGTCCGCTCGCCGGTCAGGAACGGCCGATCGCGCTCGTCCTGATCGGTCGTCAGCAGGAACGCGCCGTTGGCGTCGGTGCGCGCCACGATCAGCGTCGGCACGTCGAGCACGTCGGCCGCGAGACGGGCCGCGATCAGCTTTTCGACCGCATGGCCCGTGTGCACCAGCACCTTGCCACCCATGTGCCCGCACTTCTTCGCGCTGCTGAGCTGATCCTCGAAATGAACGCCCGCGGCGCCGGCCTCGATGTACTCCTTCATCAGCTCAAACGCGTTCAGGTTCCCGCCGAAGCCGGCTTCGGCGTCCGCCACGATCGGCGCAAACCAGTGCGTCTCCGCGGCCTTGCCGCCGAGGTGCTCGATCTGATCCGCCCGGTGCAGCGCGTTGTTGATACGCCGGCACAGCGCCGGACCGCTGTTCGACGGGTACAGGCTCATATCGGGATACGTGTGGCCGGAAAGGTTGTTGTCTCCCGCGACCTGCCAGCCCGACAGATAAATGGCCTTCAGTCCGGCTTGAATCATCTGCACGGCCTGCCCGCCGGTGAGCGCGCCCAGCGCGGGCACATAGGGTTCGTTGTGCAGCAACCGCCACAGCCGCTCGGCGCCGTGCCGCGCCAGCGTGTACTCAATGCGCAGCGATCCGCGCAGCCGCAGCACGTCCGCCGCGGCGTAGGGACGCTGAATGCCGTTCCACCGCGGCTCGTCGGCCCAGCGGCGCTCGAGTTCTCGAACGGAGTCCATGGATTCGGTCTTCATGCGGCACTCCTCTCGTTTGCGGTGGCACGATTTCGTGCGAACCGGGTCACTCCAGGTATTCGTAGGCCGGCAGCGTCAGGAACTCGGCGAGCTCCTCGGACGTTGACAGCGTGTCAAACAGATCGCGCGCGAGCGGGAACTGCCCCACGTCGTATGCCGCAGCTCCGACGCTCGTGCGGATGCGCTGCAGCTCTTCACCCATGAATCGTCGGAACAGCTCGACCGTGACTTTGCGGCCGTCGTCGAGCGAACCTTCGGGATGGCGGATCCACTGCCAGATCTGCGTGCGCGAGATTTCCGCGGTCGCCGCGTCCTCCATCAGGTTGTACAGCGGCACGCAGCCGTTGCCGCGCAGCCACGCTTCGAGATAGGCACAGCCGACGTTGATGTTCGTGCGCAGCCCCGACTCGGTGATCGGTCCGCGCAGCGGTTCGAGCAGTTGCGCCGCTGTCACCGGCTCGGCCGGCAGCGGTCGATCGATCTGGTTCGGCGTCGGCATGCTGCGGTCGAAAATTTCCATCGCCATCGGCACCAGGCCCGGATGCGCGACCCAGGTTCCATCGTGCCCGTCGCCGACCTCGCGCTGTTTGTCGGCCCGCACCTTTTCCATCGCGGTTTCATTGGCGCGCGGGTCGTTCTTGATCGGAATCTGCGCCGCCATGCCGCCCATCGCGTGCGCTCCGCGCCGGTGACAGCACTGAATCACATAGCGCGTGTAGGCGCGCATGAACGGCACCGTCATCGAGACCGCCGAACGATCCGGCAGGCAGTATTCCGGGCGGCGTCGCAGCTTCTTGATGAAGCTGAAGATGTAGTCCCAGCGGCCGCAGTTGAGTCCGGCGGAGTGGTCGCGCAGCTCGTACAGAATCTCGTCGGCTTCAAACACCGCCAGGATGGTCTCGATAAGCACGGTGGCGCGGATCGTGCCGCGCGGCATGGTGAGGACGTGCTGAGCGAAGTTGAACACGTCGTTCCAGAGGCGCGCTTCGAGGTGGCTCTCCAATTTCGGCAGGTAGAACGCGGGAACGGCCCCGCGCTCGATCTGTTCGCGCGCGTTGTGATAGAAGAACAGACCGAAATCGAACAAGCTGCCGGACATCGGCCGACCGTCCACCCGCACATGCTTCTCAGGCAGGTGCCAGCCGCGCGGCCGTACGAAAAGCGTGGCCGGCGCCTCGCTCAGCGCGTAGGCCTTTCCCTCCGGCGACGTGTAGCGGATCGTGCGCCGTACGGCGTCGCGCAGGTTGGCCTGCCCCTCGAGCAGGTTGGTCCACGTCGGGGCGTTGGCATCCTCGAAATCCGCCATGAACACGCGCGCCCCGCTGTTCAGCGCGTTGATCACCATCTTGCGGTCGGTCGGACCCGTGATTTCGACGCGGCGGTCCGCCAGCACGCGCGGCAGTGCCGCCACGCGCCAGTCGCCGTCGCGCACCGCCTGGGTCTGCGCGAGAAACTGCGGCAGCTCGCCGGCGTCGAGCGCGAGCTGGCGGCGCCGGCGCTCCGCAAGCAGCGCCTCGCGCCGCGGTCCGAATTCGCGTTGCAGCCGCGTCAGAAACTCGAGCGCGGCGGGCGTGAGGATCTGGGCGAACTCGTTCGAGTAGCGACCGAGAATCTCGACACCGGTGGGGATTCCGGGGAATTCCATGACTGGCGAGCTCCTGGGCGGGCCATGCGGCGCCGCCCGCGTCGGCCTGCAGGGTCGCCCCGGATACCCGGAGCGCGCACCGCACCGCGCCTCTATTCAGATTGTCGCGTGCGCCGCCTCTTAACAGAAATGAGTAATAGAAATATAATTCATAGGCCAGCGCTATAAAGGGAAAACCATGAGCGAACTCGCCGCACCCGCCCATTACAAGCAGAACCGCCTGCAGCAATTGCGCGGCTTCTGCTACGCCGCACAGAGCGGCAGCATCTCGCGCGCCGCCGCCCGCATGGGCCTCACCCAGCCGTCGGTGTCGCTGCAGATCCAGGCGCTCGAGCGCGAGTTCGGCGTCAGCCTGTTCAACCGCAGCGGCCCGCGCATCCAACTCACCGACGCCGGCCGGCAACTTCTCGAGCTCGCCGATCCCCTCGTGCAGGGGATGGACGAACTGCCCGCGGAGTTCAGCACACGCCGCGGCGAAGCGGCTACCGGCCGCGTCAGCATCGCCGCCGGCGAATCCACCATCCTCTACATCCTTCCGAAGTTCGTGCAGGGCTTCGCGCAGCAGCATCCTCGCGTCGAGATCAACCTCGTGAATGTCACCGGCCGCGACGGCCTGGCGCTGCTCCGAAAGGGAGAGGTGGATTTCGCGTTCGGCTCCATGATCGAAATACCCGACGACGTGCAGTTCGTCGGCCTGTTCGAGTACAAGCCGACCCTGATCACTCCGCTCAAGCACCCGCTCACGCGCCGCCGCGGCGTCACGCTGGCCGACATTGCGAAGTACCCGATGATCCTGCCGCCGGCGCACCTCAGCACCTGGCGCATCGTCACCATGATCTTCGGCCAGCACGGACTGACGTTGAACGCGCGGCTGCGCGCGGGCGGCTGGGAGGTCATCAAACGCTACGTTGAGCTAGGGCTCGGGATTTCCATCGTGACGAGCCTGTGCCTTTCGGCGCACGATCGGCTCGGAAAAATCGCGGTCGACCGCTACTTTCCCATGCGCAAGTACGGACCGGTGCTGCGCCGTGGCCGCGCCCTGTCGCCGCAGGCGCGGCGCTTCCTGCTCGGGATCGACGCGCGCTGCGTGCCGACGGAACCGGCCGCGGTCCGCACGCCGCCCTGAACGGAGGTCGTCCAATGCCGCGAATCGCGGTCGGTCAGCTTGGCGGCACGCGCCCGCAGGCGTGGCGCGAAACGCTCGACAACGTCGAACGCAGCATCGCGTGCGCCGGTGCGTTGAACTCGCAGCTTCTGGTGCTGCCCGAATGCGTCTGGCCCGCGTACCACCTCGGCAGCCGCGAGGCGTACGCCGAGTTGCGGCGCGCCGGCCTGCCGCCGCCTGAGTGCTTCCTCGAGCGCGTCGAAATCGCGGCGCAGCGGGCCGCGACCGCGGTGTGCGTCGGGCACGTGCGCGAGTGCGACGACGGACGGCTGTGCAATTCCGCTACCTACTTCGACCCGGATGGGCGGCGCCTCGCAACCATCGACAAGTCGTTCCTGTGGGATTTCGACTGGCAGTTGTTTGAGCCTGGTACGCGTGTCGCCGCGTTCGACTGTGCGCTCGGCCGCGTCGGTGTGCTCATCTGCGCTGATCTGCGGCTGCCGGAGATCCCCGCAGCCCTCGCCGCCGACGGTGCGCAACTGCTCGTGCAGCCCACCGCGTGGGTGAACGGAGGATCGAGCGCGCGGCCTTACAACATCCAGGCGGATTTCCTGATGCGCGTGCGCGCGTTCGAACACGCGGCGCCCGTCGCGTCCGCCAGCAAATGGGGCAGCGAGCGAGGCGTGGAATTTGTCGGCTTGAGTCGCATCGCCGACGCCGACGGGCGCGTCGTGGCGGAGCTTGGCGGCTGCGGCGACGGGCTGACGATCGCTGACGTGGCGCTGCCGCCGTCGCGCCGCAGCGAGCTGGCGCTCGCCGGGCCCGCTCTGACGCCGAGTGCGCTCCCTGAGTTCGTAAACGTCACCATCGGCGCCGACGGTCGCGCGCGGATCGACCCGAATCACGCAGTGGCCGACATCGACGCGCGCGAAACGCTGAAGTTCGTGGCTGTGCGGCGGCTGGCGGCGGCCGGCGCGCTGGTGCTGCGCGTGCGCGGCGACGCGCCGCTCGACGTGCTGCGGGCGCGGGCGGCGGAGAATCGTATTTTCGTCGTGCAGGAGGCATCAGACGGCGCGTGGCTGTTCGATCCGCGCGGCGCCGCGCACGCCATCGTCGGCGAACGTCGCCTCGAGCTTTCCGCCGCGCGCGACAAGCAGGTCGCCCCCGGCAGCCACGTGTTCGACAGGCGCCCGGCGGCGCTCATCGCGGACGCGTAGCGTCAGACGCGGCCGGCGCGGCGGCGCTGCGCCCAGTCCCAGCCATAGCCCGCGACCACCGCCGCCAGCAGCGGCCAGGCCGCCCAGTGCGTGAGCGTGGCGCGTTCGAGCGTCTCGATGCGACGCCGGCGGTCGGTCGCCAGTAGCGGCGTCAGCAGCTCCTTGAGATCCGCCACTTCGACGATGCGCCCGCCGCTGGATTTCGTGCGCTGGGCGAGCGACTCGAGCAGTGCGCGGTTTGTGGTGGGTTTGCGAAACTCCAGCGCGTCGTCGCTCAGCTCAAAGCCGGCGCGCGCCTGCAACGGCTCAGCAGAAGCCGCGCTCGGCGCCGCGACGGCGAAGCGCAGCTCAAAGCGTCCGGCTCGAACCCAGTCGGCGGTGCCGGCACTGAGACGCGCGTGAAATTCCTCGCCGAGCCGCTCGAGGGCGATCGTCTGAGGCGCTGGGCCGGAGGCGCTCTCCGGCAGCGGCACGAGCTGTAGCGTCGGCTGCGCGCTCGCGGGCAGCTCGAGTCCGCGAACGCCGGCCCGGATGCGAATGTCGCGTTGCCCGCTGCGCAGTACTGCTGCTGAGTAGCGAGGTGCATCGCTGACGACCCACGCTGACGGCCGGCGATTGGCGAGCCACGCTGCCAGCCCGCGCCAGAGCGCGCGGTGCGCCGCGAGGCCTTCCTCACTGCGCAGAGCGGCGGGCCAGGTCGTGGCCCACGCGGCTGCGGCCACGCGCCCGCGACCGACCTCGTGCGCGACCAGCGCCGCGCGATCCGATTCGTCCACCAGAATCGCGGCCGCGAGCGGCTTCGGCGCACCAAGCCGCGCGCCCAGCATCGCGGAAAGCGACGCGGCCGCCGGAATCGATGCGCCCGCAGCGAGCCCGATCGCCGGCAGCAGTTCGTGATCAGAGATCGCAGCCGCGCGCAGCCGAGCGGCCGCTGCGTTGCCGCCGATCGTCACGAGTTGCTGCACAGGCGCGACGTCCGCCAGGTCGCTGCGCGACAGACTGTCGGCCTGCCAAACGGCAGCGCCAGTGAGCAGTAGCCCCACGCCTTCGCGCGTCACCGCGCCGGCCAGACGATCGAGCGCCGCGTGCGCCAGCCGTTCGGGCGGCACGTCGCCGAGGATGACGACGTCGTAGTCGTGCCACTCGGGCGCGGGAGCGGCGGCGGGGCTGTCCGGGAGAGTCACGAGATGGAACTCGAAGCGCGGGTCGGCGCGCAGCGTGCGGCCGACGAACGCCGACTCGAAGCGCGGCGCGCGATCGACCCACGCCACGCGGATGCGCGCATCGTGCACGTCGACCAGCGTGGATTGCTCGAGCGTGTCGCCGCCCAGCGCCGTCGGCAGCGTGACCGCGACGCGCAGCAGGTGCAGTCCCGGGCGCTGCGGCGGCAGCTCGAGCGCGGCGCGCCAGATCTGATCGGCCTGCGCGATGGGAATGGTGCGGCGTTCCGGCGGGCTATCGCCCCAGGTCGCGGAGAAATCGAGCGCCTGTCCCGCGCAGCCCGTGGCACGAAGCGAGACGGCGAATCGCAGCCGCTCGCGCGAGGAGACGCGCGACGGCGCCCGCAGGGGATCAAGCGCCACGGTGGGCAGAGCTCCGGGCGGCGGACCGACTGCCGCGACCAGCAACGGCACGCCGAGCTGCGCGAGCGCGTCGGCTGCGGCGTGGATCTCGGCCAGCGGCGCGACGTTCTCAGCGCCGTCGCTCACCACCAGCACCGCCGCGGGCGGAGTCGCGGCGGCGGTGCGCACACCCGCCGCGGCGCGCAGCGCAGCCGCCAGATCGGTCGCCTCCTCGCGCGGCGCAAGGGTTGCGCTCGGCAGTGCCGCCGGCGCTGCGCCGATCGCGAAGCGCTCCAGTTCGTAGAGCGATTCGAGGCGTTGCAGGTCGTCGCGCGCCGCGGCGAGCGCGCGGCTGCCCAGCGCGGCGCGGTCGAGACCGCCCGCGGCGCCGGGGTCGACGATGGACATCGAGCGCGACTGATCGAGCAGCATGACCAATACGGGGCGTTCGAAATCGGTGCGTGTGGCGTGCCAGGCGGGCGCGGCAAGCAGCAAAATAACGGCGATCGACGCGACGGCGCGGGGCCGCGCGCGGCGCGCGTCGGCGGCGGTGAGCCGGCGCTGGCAGCGATAGGCCGCGAAGGCTGCGAGCATGAGCAGCAGCGCGTGGGCGGCGGTGGTGCGCGTGAGCACGGACAGTGCGACCGCGGTCAGCACGATCAGCTCCGGCAGCGGCGCGGCGCGTGTCTGCGGCCGGCGCGCAAGCGAGATCAATGCCAGCAGCGCGGCGGCGGCGGCGGTGAGCTCGAAGTTTTCAAGCCGGAACACGGCGAGCATGAGAGTGGAGTGTAGGGGGCCGAAGAGCAGAGGGGCCACAGAAGCGAGGGTCCAAGGGGTTGAGGGTCCAAGGGGGCAAGGGGCAGAGGGGCCAAGGGGTCAAGGGGCAAAGGGGTCGAGGGGAAGAGGGAAAAGGGCGGAGCGGCTCCACGAGAGCTTCACGGTGCGCGGTGATTCTCGCCAGAAGTTTATTCGCCATCAGATCGGCGTGCCGCACTCCGAGCATTGCGCACTGTCCGACGCGGCCAGTCGATAGCCGCAGCGACGGCAGTGGGCTACTCGGTTGCCGCAGTGCGGGCACGACCGGATCCCGCGTGTCAGCACCCTGCCGCAACCCTGGCACTGAATCAGCCGATAGCGGCCGCGATCAATCCAGGACAACCACGCCAGCAGCAGCGCCGCCAGCGGGATCGACGTCGCCAACAACGGCACGCCGCTCTGCTGAAGCGGCAACCACGGCCCGAGCGTGAGTGAGCAGGCGGTCGCCAGGCAAATCCAAACCGCCAGCGCGAACCGCAGCAGACGGCGGCGGCGCACGGCGCGGTCGCGGCGCCAGAGGTCGACTGCGGGTTGATCGTCGTCGCGATTCTCTGTCATTCGCGGCTCGTCGATGCGCTTCCACGTCATCTGCGGTCTCGCGGGCAACGCGACTTTACGCGATCGGCGGTCCAGAGGGGCAGGGGGCCAAGTGGTCGAGGGGCAAATGGGCCAGGGGGTTCAGGGCCAAAGGGGGAGAGGGGCCAAGGGCGCGAGGGGGAGACGGGCCAAAGGGGCCGAGGGAAAAGCGGGGGAGAGGTGTGGCGGGGCAGAGCGGGCACGACCGAGTCCCGCGTGTCAGCGGCATGTCGCAACCCCGGCACGAACGCGCGCCCGCCGTGCCGCGGGCACTCGCCGGCCGTAGAATCGTCGCAGGAGTACGCATGCTGCACATACCCATTCTGCGACACGGCCGGCCCTATCGGAGCGCTGACAGCGTCATGCTGACGCATCACGCGACCGGCGAGCCGATCGCCGAAATGTCCATAGCGAACAGCGGCCTGATTGCGCGCGACATGCAGCGCGGCGACCCGGGCGTGCTCGAACGGTTCGGCATGGCGGAGCTGATCGCGATGTTTCGCGACGCGGCGCGGCTGTTCCTCGAGGCGACGCTGCCGATCGGCATGGATCAGCGCGGCCAATCGTTCGAGGACTACCTGCGGCAGTTGTCGGCCACGACGGGCATGCCGATCTCGTATTGCCGCAACAACTCCCGCAAGATTCATCGTGTGCTCGACGAGATCGAGCCGGTGCTGGCGGGGTTGATGCGGGGCGTGTCGCCGGAGACGGTTGATCGCGGCTACGGGCTGCAGGACGGCCGCATGGTGAGCTTTCTGCGGCGCTGCCGGGTGTTTGGGGCGGTGCTGCCGAGCAACTCGCCGGGCGTGCACTCGCTGTGGATACCGGCCATCGCGCTCAAGACGCCGATCGCACTGAAGCCCGGCCGCGAGGAGCCGTGGACGCCGCTGCGCGTGATCACGGCGCTGCGGGCCGCGGGCGTGCCGGATGCGGCGTTCGGCTTCTATCCGACGGATCACGGCGGCGCGGCGGAGCTGCTGCGGCAAGCGGACCGCTCGATGCTGTTCGGCGACGCGAACACCACGCGGCCCTGGGCGAGCGACCCGCGCGTCGAACTGCACGGTCCGGGGTACAGCAAGGTGCTGCTGGGCGACGACTGCGCCGACGACTGGCCGAAATACGTTGACATGATCGCGTCGTCGATCGCGGCCAACGGCGGACGGAGCTGCATCAACGCGTCGGCGGTGTGGACGCCGCGCGACGGGCGGCAGCTTGCGGAGGCGCTGGCGCAGAAGCTGGCTTCGATCACGGCGCGGCCGGCCGACGACCCGAACGCCGAGCTGGCGGGATTCGCGAACGCCGCCACCGCCGAGGCGATCGACGCCAGCGTGTCGGCCGGGCTGCGCGAGCCGGGCGCGGAGGATGTGAGTGCGCGGGTGCGCGGTGGCCCGCGGCTGGCGCGAATCGGCCGCGTGGCGTATCTGCTGCCGACGATCGTTCGCTGCGAGCGGCCCGATCATCCACTGGCGAATCGCGAGTTTCTGTTTCCGTACGCGTCGGTGGTCGAATGCCCGACGCGCGAAATGCCCGCGCGAATCGGCGCCACCCTCATTGCGTCGGTCATCACGAACGAGCGCGAGTTCGCGCGGCGGCTGATGGCGGCGGGGAACGTCGACCGGCTGAATCTCGGCGCGATTCCGACGTGGCAGATCAGTTGGGATCAGCCGCACGAGGGCAATCTGTTCGAGCATCTTTATCGACAGCGCGCATTTCAGATCAGCGAAACGCTGGCCGAGGCGATTTAGCGTGCCCGGCTCGGCGGGAGAGTTGCTGCGCGCGTCTCCGGTGCGCGTCGAGTTCGGCGCGGGGCAGATCGCCGAGTTGGGCCGGCTGACGCGCGACTGCGGCGCGGGCCGCGTACTGCTTGTCTCCGATCGGGCGCTCCTGGCCGCGGGGCACGTTGAGCGAGCGGTGCATGCCCTGCGCGGGGCCGGCGTGGCCGCCGAGATGTTTCTGGAGGTGGCGGAAAACCCGACCGTGCAGACCGTCGAGCGCGGCCTGGAGCGGCTGCGCGAGGCGGAACGCGGCGGCGACGTCGCACTCATCGTGGGCCTCGGCGGCGGCAGCGTGATGGACTGCGCGAAGGCGATCAATCTGCTGCATCGGTGCGGCGGGAACATGGCGGACTACCGCGGCGATCCGGCGGCTGCCGTGCTCGCAGCGCGGCCGGCGCTGCTGCCGATGATCCTCGTACCCACGACCGCAGGCACCGGCAGCGAAGCGCAGTCCTTCGCCCTGATCAGCGACCCGAACACGCACATGAAAATGGCCTGTGGCGATCGGCGATCACCGGATCAGGGCGGACTGCGCCCGCGGATCGCCGTGCTTGATCCGCAGCTCAGCGCGACGCAGCCGCGCCCCGTGGCCGCCGCGACAGGGCTGGACGCAATTGCACACGCGGTGGAGACGAGCGGCTGCCGCGTGCGCACGCCACAGTCGCGCGAATTCTCGCGCGCCGCGTGGGAACGACTGAGCGGGAATTTCGAGCGTGCGCTCGCTAACCCGGCGGATGCGGCCGCGGGCGAAGCGATGCTGCTGGGCGCACACCTGGCAGGCTGCGCGATCGAGCAGTCGATGCTGGGGGCGGCGCACGCGTGCGCAAATCCGCTCACCGCGCACTTCCAGATGACGCACGGCGTCGCCGTGGGGCTGATGTTGCCGCACGTGATGCGGCGGAACGCGGCCGGGGAAGCGCGGCCGCATCCCTACGCGGACCTGGAGCCGGACGTCGAAGCGCTCTGCGAGCGGTTGGAGGCACTGCTGCGTGTCGCCGGCGTCGCGCCGAAGCTGACCGCGCACGGCGTGACGGCAGATTCGCTGGACCGGCTGGCGGCGGACGCCGCGGCGCAGTGGACCGCCGGCTTCAACCCGACACCGCTGACGGTCGAGGACTTCGGGAATCTCTATCGCGCGGCGTTCTAGACGCCATTTCGATTTGCCGCGGAATTGTCATTGCGTTTCGGCGGCTCGGTCGGTTTCAATGTCTCGTCATGCCTCAGACCAACGACGTGAAGCGGCTGCGAGACGCGCTGGCCAGCGACGGCCAGATCGCGTCGATTCATACCTACGAAGAAGACTACGCGATCTTCCTCGCGCGCCAGGTGGCGCTGGAACTGGGCTGCGATTTCTGGCTGTGGACGGCCTGCGGCGGCATGCAGGAAGGGCTGCTCGCGGAAAGCGCCCCCGTCGCCGGGACCGAAGAGCCACTGGCGGCCTTCGAATTCGCGGCGCGGCGAACCAACCCCGCCATCGCTGCGTTTCTTGATCTATCGGCGGCGCTGCGCGACGCGCGCGTGTTGCGCGCGTTTCGCAATCTGCTGCGACGCGCCGAGCGCGGCTCGCTGCGACTGCTGCTCATCGATCACGACGGAGAGACGCCGGCGGTGATCGCGGCCTCGGCGACCGCGGTGGAGCTATCGCTGCCCGATGAAGCTGAGCTGGAGTCGCTGCTGCGCGAGACGCTGCGCGATGCGCACCGCAACCGCCCGATCGAAATCGACCTGAAACGCAGCGACCTCGCGGCCATCGTGCGCAACATGCGCGGCTTGAGCCGGCGGCAGGCGCGGCGCATCATCGCGGAGACGGTGCGCGACGATCAGCGCTTCGACGCCGGCGACCTGGCGCACATCCTGTCGCGCAAGCGGCAATCGCTGAAAAGCGCCGGCCTGCTCGAGTATGTCGAGACGCCGGCCACGCTGGACGAGATCGGCGGGCTGCGTCGCCTGAAGGAATGGCTTCAACCCCGCAGCGGAGTCTTCGGCGAAAAGGCAGAGCAGGCCGGACTGCGGCCGCCGCGCGGTGTGCTGATGCTGGGCGTGCAGGGCGCAGGAAAGAGCCTGTGCGCGAAGGCGATTGCGGCGGCGTGGCAACTGCCGCTGGTGCGCATGGACGTCGGCGCGCTCTACGACCGCTATGTCGGCGAGTCGGAGCGACGGCTGCGCGACACGTTGCAGCAGGCGAATCGCATGTCGCCGCTGATTCTCTGGATTGATGAGATCGAAAAAGGCTTCGCGTCGGCGGCCAGCCGCAGCTCCGATGGCGGGCTGTCGCAACGCATGTTCGGCACGCTGCTGACCTGGATGCAGGAGCGCGATTCGGCGGTGTTCATCGTGGCGACGGCGAATGACATCGAAGCCCTGCCGCCGGAGTTGCTGCGCAAGGGGCGCTTCGACGAAATATTCTTCGTCGATCTGCCGGATGAGGGCGTGCGACGCGAAATCCTGTCGATTCATCTGAAGAAGCGCGGGCGCGATCCGGCGACGTTCGATCTTGAAGCCCTGGCGCGAGGCTGTGCCGGGTTCAGCGGCGCGGAGATCGAGCAGGCGATCGTGTCCTCGCTCTACGAGACGCTTGAAACCGGTACGCTCGACACGGAGCGCCTGCTAAAGACGATGCGCGAGTCGCCGCCGCTGTCGGTTACGATGGCGGAGCGGTTGACGTCGCTGCGCGCATGGGCGAAGGGCCGCTGCGTGCTGGCGGATTAGAGCGGGCTTTGGACATGGGCTATGAGAGATTCAATCTTGGATGGCATGGGCCGCTGATGTGTGGATGGCCTGCCGGAGGTCGCTCCGGACGCCAAGCTTGCGGGAGATGCAAAAGGGCAGCGCTGGGGGATCGGCCTCCGGCCGGTCGATCGTCGCCTGTCATTCGGTCTTGGGTGGCCTGGGCCTCTGGCCCGTGCCAGACCGGCCTCTGGCCGGTCGTCGCGCTGCGCGATTGAACCTCGATTCCCGCTGCGCGGGAATGATGGGGACGGGCGAGGACGCCCATCCCACCCAAATAGCATCTGCTACGAAAGCCCCCGCTAGGCCAGTGCGTTGACTCAAAAAGACGGTATTATAGGGCCATATTCGCGCCTGCATCGCTCTCAGCCCCGAACGTGACTGGATCCTGGTGCGAGAAGCCTTTCTCGCACCAGGCCCCATGAAGGCGTCTTCACTCGGGTGGATGAAAATGGGTGTAACTGGAGATAGCCGTCGGGGCTGGGAACAGATCGCTGCGGACACCGGTCTCACGGCGCGCGCACGCGGCCGGTGTGACCTCCTCACACCGGCCGCTGTGGATTTGCAAGGCTGTTGTGCTTTGCAAGGCTCAATCACTAGGGGAACTCTCGCCGCCGCGCCACGGACTGCCGCGATACCGCCCGCCGCAGTCCGCCGCGCGCGTCGCTTCGCTACTCCTGGGTGATCGAAAGTTCGTACAGTGCGCTGGGGTCGCCGACTTCGAAGACGAGCACCGAGTGGTCGCCCGTGTTGGTTGAGGTGAAGCTCGCTTCGGTCACGTTTGTCACCGGAGTATCCTCGAAGACCACGATGTCGCCCGCGCCGTCGAACACAAACAGCACGATGCGGCTGCCGGTCGCGTCGCCGGAAATGCGCACATTCACCTCGCGGCCTGCCGCGTTGGGGCTGAACTGCTCGAACGTACCGCCGCCCTGGAGCTGTCCGAGTGTGAAGGTCCGGGCGACGAGCGTCTCCGGCTCGACTTCCTCGATTTCCTCGATCTCTTCCGGGGCCTGCTCCTCCTGCTGCTGTTGCTGCTGCTGCACGAGAAGCTGATCGATCAGCCGCTGCTGCTGCTCGAGCTGGGCGTCAACTTCGGCCTCTTTCTCCTCGAGTTCTCGCGGACAGCCGCCCGGACCGATCAGGCTCAACACGCTCAACACACCCAACGTCGCTGCAGTTTTCATCGTACGCATGGCACTCTCCCAGTTTCTCCCGCGATGCGGACGGTCGCCACGCGGCCGCGGCGGGTGCGCGGCGGGCGCTCTATCAGGCGAACGTCTTCGATTCGGGGAACCGTCTCAAACGACTGCCGCAGGCTGCGTGGGGTTGCTGCCCTCGACGCATTCAGATGTCAGGAGATGACGCGGGTATTGCAGCCGGCGCGGAATCGTCGCCCCAGAACCCGGCCGATATACTGCCCGGCGTGGCCCGCGCAACTTCGACACCGCCGCCGATTCTCGTGATCTACGGGGAAGAAGAGCATGTGAAGCGCACCGCGCTGCGCCAGGCGCTGGACCGGCTGCTGCCGCCCGAGGTCGACCGCGGGATGGCGCTTTGCGAATACGACGGCGGGCGGCCCGAGGACCAGGGCGGCCCGACGCTCGCGGGCGTGATGGACGACCTGCGCACGCTGCCGTTCCTCGCCGATCGGCGCGTGGTGCTGATTCAGGAGGCCGACCGCTTCGTGTCGCAGGTCCGCGAGCGGCTCGAACGCTATCTCGAGTCGCCCAGCCCGAGCGCGACGCTGGTCCTGCTCTGCCGCAGCTTTCCCAAGACCACGCGGCTGCACAAAGCGGCGGCGGCGCGCGGCGAAGTGACCGAGTGCAAGCGCCTGAGCGGGCGCGCCCTGCAGGACTTTGCGAGCGCAGAGCTGCAACGGCTCGGCGCGCGCGCGGAGCCCGGCGCTCTGGCGCGGCTGCTCGAACTGGTCGGTTCGGACAGCGGCGTGCTGGCGTCGGAACTCGAAAAGCTCAGCTTGTACGCGCTCGACGCAAAGGCGATCCGCGTGGAGGACGTCGACGAGCTGGTCGGCATGAGCCGCGAGGAACGCATTTTCGCCGTGCTGGATGCGGCCGGCGCGGGGCAGTTGCCGCGTGCGCTGCAGTTGTGGGACCAGGTGTTGGCGTCGGACCCGGCTGCGGCGTTCAAGGCCGTCGGCGGCCTGGCGTTCGTCGCGCGGCGCTGGCTGCTCGCGCAACAGTTGCGCTCGGAAGGACAGAACGCGCGTGCGATTGCGCCGCGCGTCATGATGTGGGGCCGCGAAGAAGAGCTGGACGCCATCCTGCGAAAGCAAAGCCCGGCTCGCATGCGCGGCGTGCTGGCGGCGATTGCCGAGCTCGACGCCCAAGCCAAGTCCGGCGCACGGTCGATAGAGAACGGGGTGGAGGCGCTGCTGGTCGCGCTCGCCACTCCGGCAGCCTGACCCGCTCGCAGCGTTCCCGATACACAACGGAGCCTTCGCATGGATGCGACTCGAGCGCTCGCGGCACTTGGATGCGCGCTGGGGCTGCTGCTTTCGTGGGGTTGCGAGACGCCGGGCGCGCGCAGCGACGGCGCGGGCGTCGACCCGAGTCCGCAAGCCGGCGCACGCACCGCGGCGGTTGTCGAGTTTCCCGCGACACAGCCCGTCAGCACGGTCGTGACCGCCAAAGAACCCGAGAGCGAGATCGCCGCGTGGGCCGAGCGGCTGGCCGAGCAGCGCGCCCGTCGCAGCGCCGAGCGAGCCGCGAACCCCGAGTCGTCGACGAACGACCTGGAACCGCCGTCTGACGAGCCGCCCACCGGCGCGCAGCTCGTGCACGAAGCCATCTACCCTGTTGAACCAGAGCCGGCCGCGGCGAAGACGGCGACGCCCGCCGCGCCGCCAGCGGCTTCGCTCGCGCAGCCTATGCCTGCCGCCGAGAAGCCCGCGGCGCCGGTGGTGAACGGTGCGGTCGTCAGCGCGGCGAGTTTGACGCCGTCCGTGAGCGCGGCGCCGGCTGCCAATGCGGCTAGTGCTGCCGCCGGCGACCTCGACCGAGCGCTGGCCGCGCTGCTGAGCAGCCCCGCCGACAGCAGCTTCCGCAAGCAGCTCGACCGTCGCATTCTGCAGGTGCTGGCGGGGAACGTGAACGGCGCGCGCGAGCCGATCGAATTGGCGTCGAGCGAGCAGCAGGCGATGGCCACCAAGCTGATCGACATGCTGCTGGCGATTCGCGAAGGCGGCGGCGGCGAGCCCAGCGCGGAGATCAAGCGCGTGCTCGAACACGTCGACGGACTGCGCGAGTCGCTGACTCAGCACACGCCGATCACGATCTCGGCGCTCGAGGTGTGTCGAGCCGTTCGCGGATTCGGTCAATACGAGCGCATCGACGCCGCACTGCCCGCCGGCCGCGAGTTGGAGATCGTCCTCTACTGCGAGCTTCGCGATTTCGCGAGCGCCGCCGAGGCGGACGGCGCCCATCGTTCGGAGTTCGCGCTGCGCACGCAGTTACTGTCGCGCAGCGGCGACGTGCTGCTCGATCTGGAAGACCCCAACATCGTGGATCGCTGCCGTACGCGCCGCCGCGACTGCTTTATCCCGCGATTGGTGAGCCTGCCGGCGACGCTGAGCCCGGGCGAGTATGTGGTGAAAGTGACGGTGACGGATAAGATCACGCGGACGGTGGCGCAGCGAAGCGCCTCGCTTCGGCTGAGCGCTACGGATTGAAGCGCCGGCACGCAGCGCCGCCGATGACGGGTGCCGCTTGAATGTGCCGCGCTTCATTCGCCGCTTTTTTCGTCAACCCTACGACGGTCTGCGCCATTTCGGCGTCGTCGACGACGGCAAGCTATATCGCTGCGGGCAGCCGCGCCCCGCGGAGCTCGCGGAGTTGATTCGACGGCACGGCCTGCGCACTGTGATTGCGCTGCGCGGCTCGCGCGACCCCGCCGACCCCGACGAATGGGAGCGCGAGGAGCGCGCGGCGTGCGCCGCGGGCGGCGCGGCGTTCGTATCGATTCCCTGCAACCACAAGAACCCGCCGACCGCCGAGCAGATCGCGCAGTTCCTGGCGATCGTGCGCGACGCCGCGCAATTGCCGGCCCTGGTTCACTGTCGCATCGGACAGCAGCGCACCGGTTTGTTTTGCGCGCTGTATCGCGTACACGTGCAGAGCCGCGCGCCGGAGGAGGCGCTGCGCGAGATGGACGAGCTGGGCTTCGGCGTGCGACACCGTCGCCATCAGCGCCTGCTCGCGACATTTGAGCAATTCGCGCGCGGCGGGGCGCAGGCGGCCGCGGGTTAGTTCTTCCCGGCGCGACGCCGATGTGACCGGCGAGACGCCGGTGCTCCCCGTGAATGGCGAGCGGGAATCGTGGTTCCTGTATGCAGAGAAGCGGCCGGCCAGAGGCCGGTCCGCCAGCGCGGACCAACCGTCGTCAGCGGCGCAGACCAGAAACCGCTCACTCACGTTCGCGGCTCGGCTCAGAAGCGCAGGAGCGGCTTATGGCGCAGGCTGAGGCGCGGCCGCTAACTGATCGATCAGGAACGCGAATCGGAAGGCGTCCTCGCGCAGCCGCTCATAGCGATCCGACGCGCCGCCGTGGCCGGCGTCCATGTTGATGCGCGCCAGCACGACGTGCGGACCGGTCTTTCGCTCGCGCAACCGCGCCACCCACTTGATGGCTTCCCAGTAGCTCACGTTTGAGTCGTGCAGGCTGGTCATGGTGAGTACGGCCGGATAGGCCGCCGTCGCGACATTGTCGTAGGGCGAATAGGAGAGCATGTACTCGAAATCGCCCGGCTCGTTCGGATTGCCCCACTGCTCGTATTCGATGACGGTCAGCGGCAGGTCAGGGTCGAGCATGGTGTTCATCACGTCCATGAACGGCACGTCGGCGATGCACGCGCGAAAAAGATCGGGTCGCAGGTTGATCGTGGCGCCCATCAGCAGTCCGCCGGCCGAGCCGCCGCGGATCGCCAGCCGACTCGGCGTCGTGTAGCCCTTGGCGATCAGGTGCTCTGCGCAGGCGATGAAGTCGGTGAAGGAGTTCCGCTTCTGGCGCATGCGCCCCGATTCGTACCAGACGCGGCCGCGCTCGCTGCCGCCGCGGACGTGCGCGGTCGCCAGCACGAAACCGCGGTCGAGCAGCGAAATTTCATTCGAGCCGAACTCGGCCTCGGACGAGTAGCCGTACGACCCGTAGCCGCTGAGCAGCGTGGGCCGGTTCGCGGGCGGGGCGTCGGCGCGATACACCAGCGTGAGCGGAACGAGCGCTCCGTCGCTCGCGGGAGCGTCGAGCCGCTCAACCTTGTAGCGCGCGCGATCGTAGCCGCCGAGCACCGGACGCTCCTTGAGCAGCGTGCGCGCGCGGGACTCGAGGTCGTAATCGAAAACCGACGGCGGCGTGATCGGCGATTCGTATTCGAAGCGCAGCGTCGTCGTTTCGAACTCGAGGTTGTCGCCCAGCCGCACCGAGTGCGCGGCTTCGGGCTGCGCGATGACGTGCTCGGCTCCGTCGGCCAGGCGGCGCACGCGGAGCTGCGGCAGGCCGTCGCCGCGCTGTGAAATCACAAGGTGATCGCGCAGCGCCAGCAACCCCTGCAGGTAGACGTTCGGGTCGTGGGCCAGCAGCGTGCGCCAGTTCGCCCGCTGCGGGGCGGCCTGCGGCGCGACGGCCAGCTCGAAGTTGAGAGCGCCGTCATTGTGCAGGATGTAGAAATCCTCGCCATGAGCGGCGATGTTGTATTCGACGCCTTGGCGGCGCGGCTCGACGATGCGCAGCGGAGCGGTCGGCTCGGCGGCGCTGACGTAGCGCCACTCGCTGGTCTTCATGCTCTCAAGCTGCAACAGAACCAGCGACTCATCCTGCGAGGCGGCGACGTAGAGATAGAAGCGCTCGTCCGGCTCGGCGTGCAGCAGCTCCGGCGCCGCGCTCGAGCCCAGACGGCTCCGCCACAGCTTCTCCGGCCGTATGGCTTCGTCGTCCGTGGTGTAGTAGTACGTCGCGTTGTCGGCCGCGAACACGAGATTGCCGGCCGTGTTCTCGACGACATCGGGCAGGTCGCTGCCGGTGGTCAGGTCGCGAAAGCGGATCGTGAACACGCGGCCGCCGGTGGGATCGATTCCATACGCCATCAGCCGCCCGTCGCGTGAATACGCGAGCGGCCGCGCGATCAGGAACTTCTTGCCGCGCGCCATCTCGTTCACATCGAGCAGCACCTGCTCGGGCGCTTCGAGCGAGCCCGCGCGGCGGCAGTAGATCGGATAGGGCTGTCCCTCGACAGTCCGCGAGTAATACCAGTGCCCGCGATAACGGTTTGGCACGTCGACGTCCGTCTGCTGAATCCGCGCCAGCATTTCGGCGTACAACTGCTGCTGCAACGGGGCGGTGTGCTGCATCACCGCGTCGGTGTAGGCGTTCTCCGCCGTCAGGTGCGCGAGCACCTTCGGCGATTCCCGCTCGCGCAGCCAGAAATACGGATCTTCAAGGCGCCGGCCGTGCAGCTCGCGAACATGCGGCGTCTGCCCGGCGACCGGGGGTGTCGGGGTCGAAGCCTGCATCAGCACGAGCGCCAGAAGTGCGAACATGGTGTCCTCGAGTTCGCGGCCCGCGGCGCGCGACGGTCGCGCTGCGGCGCGCAGCCGCCGCGCCGGCGGTCATTCCGCACTGCGCAGTACGCTAGAAAACGAAATGCAGATCGGTCCATGCGCCCTTCGCGACGAACCGCACGTAAATATCGGTGAATGCGACCCACACCAGGCTGCACCACGCCCAGAGCATGTGCCGCGAGTTGAGGCAGCTCACGCACTGATAGAGCTTGTGCTGGAGCGGATTTTCCGACACGCAGTCCTTGCGGCCGCCGATCAGGTGACGCAGCGAGTGGCAGCCGAGCGTGTATCCGGACAGCAGGTACACGTTCATCGTCAGTACGAGCGACCCGACGCCGACGCCGAAGCGCCACTGCGGAGCGTCGTGCGTGCCGACGTTGAACCAGAACCCGTTCCAGGCGTCGTACGCGAGCACGACAAGAAACGCGACCGCGAAGTAGAAGAAGTAGCGGTGGATGTTCTGCAGGATCAGCGGCAGGCTGTTCTCGCCGAGGTAGCCCTTGCGCGGCTCGCCGACCGCGCAGTTGGGTGGGTCGGCCCAGAACGCCTTGTAGTACGCGCCGCGGTAGTAGTAGCACGTGAAGCGGAATCCCGCCGGGAAGATCAGGATCAGCGCCGCCGGCGAAACCCAGCTCGGCAGCCAGCCGGGCTTCGAGCTCCACCACGCGTGGTGGCTGGGGCGTTCGGCGTATTTTGGCTGCTCGAACATCAGCGGCGAGTAGAACGGCGTGAGGTAGTTCGTGGTCTGGTTGGCGGCGATGCCGGAGTGGCCGCTGAAGTAATAGTCGCCCTCGAAGACGCGCAGATTCGCGAGAATCAGAAACGCCAGCAGTCCCACGAACACAGCGCTCGGCTGCATCCACCACGCGTCGGTGCGCGAGGTCTGCCCCCAGCCACGTTGATTCAGCTTTACGACGCCGTCTGCCATGACTCGGCTCCCACAGGAATCTTTGACTGTACCGCCTCAGGGTAGCCGCTGGCACAAGCGACGCAATCTTTCACCAGCGCTGAAAGCCGGCGTCCGCCGCGCTTTCCACCGGCCCCGATTTCGCCAAGAATGCGGGATGGACCATAAAGAGGAGCGCCGGGCGCAGCACGATGTCGCAGACCGGATTCATTCTGATCGTGTCCGATGACGAGGAGCGCGGTGCGGCGCTGCGCGACGAACTGCGCGACCGCTTCGGGCACTCGTGCAACGTCGTCTCCGCCCCGGCCGACGCACACGACTCGATCCGCCAGCGAGCGCCCGATGTGGTGGTCGCGCCGGTGCCGCTGCTGCACGGACCTGAGCTGGATTCCCTCGTCACTCTGCTGGAAGCTGCGGCCCGCGACGCCACCGTCGTGGTCGTCGGAGCCAACGGCCCGCTGCCGCGACCGCGCAACGTGCGTCTGCTTGCGACGCCCGACCCCGGCGACTGGCGTGATCTTGCCGTGCAGATCAATCAGGCCGCGGAACGATCCGTGGCGCGTCGCGAAGACCGCCTGCTGAAGGAAACGCTCGAATCCGCGGCGGACTCCGCGTTCGAGGGCCTGGTCGGCGTGACGCCGTCGATGCAGCGCATCGTCACGCAGATCCGCAAAGCGCCGCCCCAGAACAAGCTGACCGTGCTGATCCTCGGCGAAACCGGCACCGGCAAGGAGTTGATCGCGCGCGCGATTCACAACCAGTCCGACCGGCGCGCTCGGCCCTTTCGCGAGATCAACTGCGCCGGGTTCAACGAGTCCCTGCTCGAAAGCCAACTCTTCGGCCACGTCAAAGGCGCGTTCACCGGCGCGATCAACGATCACAAAGGACTGATCCAGGCCGCCGACTCGGGCACGCTCTTTCTCGACGAGATCGGCGACATGCCGCTCACGATGCAGGCCAAGCTGCTGCGCGCCCTCGAGCAGCGCGAGATCATTCCGGTCGGCTCGACCGAGGTGCGCAAGGTCGACTTCCGGCTCATCGCCGCCACAAACGCCAATCTGCCGCGCCTGATCGAGGAACGGAAATTCCGCGAGGACTTGTTCTACCGCTTGAACCAGTGGGTCATCCACCTGCCGCCGCTGCGCGAACGCCGCCAGGATATCCCGCTGCTTTCGCACCATCTGCTGCAGCGTGCCAACGCGACCCACGGTGTCGCGGCTACCGGCATCTCCAGCGAAGCGATGGCCCTGCTCACGCGCTACATCTGGACCGGCAACGTGCGCGAACTCAGCAACGTGCTCGAGGCCGCCGCCTGCGCCGTGCTCGACCGCCAGATCGAGGCCGACGACCTGCCGGAACACATTCGCGGCTCGCGCGAGATCGTGCCCGCCGCGGCCAGCGGCATCGTCGGGCTCTCGGTGGCTCAGGTGGAGCGAATGCTGATCGAGCGCACTCTGCAGGCCACCAGCGGCAACCGCGAGCAGGCCGCCAAGATGCTCAAGATCGGCATCCGAACTCTGTACCGCAAGATCAAGGAATACGGACTCTAGGCCCCACACCGGCGCTCGACCAACCGGAGACGACTGATATGCCAACCCGCCGTTTCTTCGCCGCCGCCCTCATCGCCGCCCTCGCGCTGCACGCGCTTCCCGCGCTGTTCGCGGCAAATCCGTCGTCGCAGCCGGGCGACTCGCACGGCGCGGGGCACCACGATCCGGTCGTGCCCATCCTGCTCACGCTCGCGGCGCTCTTTGTCGCGGCGGCGGTCGGCCGCAATCTCGCGCTGCGCTTCGGTCAACCCGCGGTGCTCGGCGAACTCACCATCGGCATCATCGTCGGCAACGTCGGCTTCTGGCTGGCGCATCCAATGTTCACGATGATCATGCATCTCAACTACACGCAGAAGCTGCTGGGCGAAGTGTTCGCGAGCGGCAGCGCCATCCTCGACGCCGCGGCGCACGTCTTCAGCCCCGAGGAGCTCGCCGCCGGCGCCGCGGGCGCCCAGGTGCTCGCGGCGATTCAAGGCCCCGGCGGTGCGGGGTTCCTGCCGATCGTCGAGACAATCTGGCTGTTCTCGAGCCTGGGCGTGATTCTGTTGCTGTTCATGGTGGGGCTCGAATCGACCGTAGCCGACATGATGGCCGTCGGACCGCGCGCTACCGCCGTCGCCGTTCTCGGCGTCGTCTGCCCGTTTGCGATCGGCTATCTTGCTAGCTTGCTGCTGCTGCCCGCCGCACCGATGACCACACACCTGTTCCTCGGCGCCACGCTCACCGCCACCAGCGTCGGCATCACGGCCCGCGTCTTTCGCGATTTGTCGATGCTGCAATCGCCCACCGCGCGCATCGTCCTGGGCGCGGCGGTCATTGACGACGTTCTGGGCCTGATCGTGCTGGCCGTCGTCGCCGGCATTGTGACAAGCGGCGGCCTGCAGCTCGGCGAACTCGGTCGCATCGTCGGCGTGTCGATCGTGTTCATCGGCGTGGTGCTTATGTTCGGCGAGCGGCTGGTGATCCTGCTCGTCAGCGCGTACCGCCGGCTCGACCCGCACCACTACCACTTCTTCTTTCCGCTGGCGCTCGCGTTCGTGCTGTCGTGGATTGCGGCCGGTCTCGGGTTGGCGGCAATCGTCGGCGCATTCGCGGCCGGCCTGATGATCAACCCGCACCGCATCGACCCGCGCCCCGACGGCGTCACCATCGAACGCCTCATCGCGCCGCTCGAGCAGCTCTTCGCCCCCATGTTCTTTCTGCTCGTCGGCATGCAGGTCAATCTCGCGACCTTCGCCGACCCGACGACGCTCTACCTGGGCATCGCATTCACGGTCGCTGCCATCGTCGGCAAGATCGTCAGCGGGCTCGCCGCTGGCCCGAACGCCAATCGCCTCGCGATCGGCGTCGGCATGATTCCGCGCGGCGAAGTCGGTCTCATCTTCGCCAGCGTCGGCAAGGCGCTGGGCGTGGTCTCCGGCGGCGTGTTCTCCGCGGTCGTCATCATGGTGGTCGTCACTACACTAATCACACCGCCGGCGCTGGGCGTCGTGCTCGCGCGGGCGCGTCGCCAGGCCGGCGCGACCGCCGCGGAGTAGCCCGTGCAGCTCGTATGTCAGAGCACGGGCCGGCGCTTTTCGGCCGATGAGCCGCTCTGGCGCAGCCCCGCCGGCGCGCTGCTCGATCTCGAGTTCACGCCCCGCATCGACCCGGCCGTCGTCGCGCGCCGCGCCCCATCGCTCTGGCGCTACCGCGAAGCGCTGCCGCTGCGAGACGACGCCAGCATCGTCAGTTTCGGCGAGGGCTTCACCCCCTTGAGGCCCTTCGAGTACGGCAGTCGCCGCGTGTCGCTCAAACTTGATCACCTGTTTCCGTCGGGTTCGTTTAAGGATCGCGGGGCAACCCTGCTGATCAGCAAGGTTCGCGAGTTGGGCGTGCGACGCATTGTCGAGGATTCGTCGGGCAACGCCGGCGCCGCGTTCGCGCTATATGCGGCCCAGGCCGGCGTCGAGTGCGAAATATTCGCACCGGCGCACGCTTCGGCCGGCAAGCTCGTACAGATTCAGCGCTGCGGAGCGCGATTGCACCGAATCCCGGGACCGCGTGAAGCCGCGGCCCAGGCGGCGCTGCAAGCTGCGGAAACCGCGTACTACGCGAGTCACTGCTGGAACCCGTTCTTTTTGCACGGTACGAAGACCTTCGCGTACGAGGTCGTCGAGCAGCTCGGCTGGCGCGCGCCGGATACCGTCGTTCTGCCGGCCGGCAACGGCACTTTGCTGCTCGGCTGCGCCATCGGCTTTGCCGAGTTGCGGGCTGCCGGATTGATCGCACGAATTCCGCGCCTCGTCGCGGTCCAGGCTGCCGCGTGTGCTCCGCTGGCGACCGCCCCGCAGCCAACCGCGCCGGCGGAAATCGAGCCCCGACCCACGCTCGCCGAGGGAATCGCGGTGCGCAGCCCGGTGCGCGGCGCCCAGTGCCTGCGCGCTGTGCGCGACAGCGGCGGCTGCTGGATCACGGTTTCGGAGGACGAAATTCGAGCCGCGCTGCAGCACCTCCACCGGCACGGTTACTACGCCGAACCCACCTGTGCGGTGGCCGTGGCGGCGCTGGCTCAGCTCGACGATCTCGGCGAGTGCGTCGTGCCGCTGACCGGCCACGGACTCAAGGCGACCGAGACGATCGCAGCGCTTTACCCGCCGCTCGACTTGACAGCCGCCGTCGCGCTCGACTCCACTCGGGACATGCAGCGTTCCCAAGGCACCGATCGCCTGTTCGTCGACGAAGTCACGATCCGCGTCCGCGCCGGTCGAGGGGGCGACGGCTGCGTCGCCTTCCATCGCGAGAAATTCGTGCCCAAAGGCGGCCCCGACGGCGGCGACGGCGGCCACGGCGGGTCGATCTACCTGCTCGCGACCGCCGGACTCGACACACTGCTCGAACTCGCCGGCAAACACCACTGGAACGCCGAAAACGGCCAGCCCGGCAGCGGCAGCAACCGTCACGGCAAACGCGGCGAAAACCTCGAAATCCACGTGCCCCCGGGCACGCTCGTCTTCGATGCCCAATCCGGTCGGCTGCTCAAGGACCTCGCCCTCGCCGGGCAGACTGTGCGCGTGGCGCGCGGTGGGCGCGGCGGGCGCGGTAACACGTTCTTCAAGAGCTCGACCAACCAGGCGCCGCGCCAGTTTCAGCCCGGCGGGGCCGGGCAGGATCGATTGCTGCGACTCGAGTTGAAACTGATCGCGGATGTCGGCCTCGTCGGGCTGCCCAATGCGGGCAAGAGCACGCTGCTGTCACGCCTCACGAACGCGCGGCCGAAAATCGCCGCGTATCCGTTCACCACGCGCGAGCCGCAGCTCGGCATCGCCGAGTTGCCGGGATACCGGCGGCTGGTGCTGGCGGACATCCCCGGACTGATCGAAGGCGCGCACGAAGGCATCGGCCTAGGCGACGCGTTCCTGCGGCACATCGAGCGCACGCGCGTACTGGTGCATTTGGTCGATCTGGCGCCGCCGGAAGGCAGCCCGGGTCCGGCCGAAGCGTACGCGATCGTTCGACACGAGATCGAGAAATACAGCTCCGAGCTGGCGAGCCGCCGTGAGATCATTGTCGGCAACAAACTCGACCTGACCGGCGCCGACGCCGCGCTGCAGGACCTGCGCGACACGCTCGGCCGGCCGGTGCTGGAGCTCTCCGGCGTCTCGGGCCGCGGCCTGCGCCCGCTGCTCGAGGAGCTTTGGCTGGCGGTCGAAGAAGCACGCCGCACGGAAGCGGAGCGCGCTCCTGAGCGCATCGATTTCGGTACGTCGCAAACCGGCGCCGCCGCCGCGGGTGGTGCGCCCGGGGCGGATGCCGCGTCTCATGCGCCGGGTCCGCCTACTGCGCCGGATTCGCTTGCTGCGCCAAGTGCGCCGGGGGCGCCGGGTACGCCCGGCGCTGAGCTGTCGGACGAGGACTCTGCGGACGACATCGACTATGACGACGATGCACCCGCACCGGAGGCTCCGCCGGAAGCTCTCGCTGACGAATAGGCAACCGTCCGTGTGAATGGGAGCATCGGCGTCCCGCCGGTTGAGTGAGTTACGATCGGGACGCCTTGGCTCGTGCCCAAAGCGCGGCTCGTTCTGCCGCCTGCGGCGGTCCAGGGCGAAAGTCCAAGCGGGCGCCGCGCGAGACTTCGCGTTACGCCGTCTCGGCCGCGGCAGTCTTGGGCTTGAAGAGATTCAGCCAGCTCCGCGAGCTTTCGGTCGGAGCCGCGATGCCCGTGAGCCGCGAGCACAGTCCCGCGATCGCCGTGCGCACCGGATTCTTGGTCGGCAGCGGCTTGCCGTGGTCGCCGGCGCCCGCCACCGCCGCATAGTCGCTCGGAATCGTCGCGATCACCGGACGGCCGGTCTGCTCGACCACCATGTCCAGCGTGCAGGCGTGCGTATTGCGGCGATAGCGATTGATGACCAGCTCGACACGCTCGGGCGGCAGGCCCTCGGAGCTGAGCGCATCCAGCAGCCGCCGCGCGTTCGCGATGCTGGGAACGGTCAATTGCAGCACCAGCAGCAGCCGATCCGCGACCTCGATCGCCGCGCCGGTGATCGCATCCAGTTTTCGCGGCAGATCGATGATCGTGCCGGCGTACACCTGCGACACCAGCTTCAGAATCGCGCGCGTGGCGTGCTCATCCACCGCGTGCGCATCCTGAATCGTCGGCGGAGCCGCGCACAGGTGCACACCCGACGGCAGCGCCACCAGCGTCTTCTCGAGCATCGTCGAATCCGGCGCGCCAACACTGGCGAGCTCCGCGATCGAGAACGCCGGCGCGACGTCGAATGCCCGCGCCACGCCGCCGAACTCCAGGTCCAGATCGACGACCGCCACGTTCTGCTGGCGCTGCGCGGCGTATTCCAGCGCAAGATTACATGCGATGGCCGTGGCCCCCGCGCCGCCGGTCGCGCCCATGACCGCGTAGGTGTGCCGTTCTTCGGGAACGTCGCCGCTGATCGAGATCGCGCGGCGGATGGCACTGATGAGATCGTTGGCGTCGATCGGCCGCGTGGAAATCTGTCGGCAGCCGGCGCGTTGCGCGTTGATGACGAGGTTCAGGTCCTTGCCCGCGGTCACGCCGACGATCGGAGCGTGTGCGTGGTTCTCGAGCACGGTCGCGATGGTCAGCAGCGCATCCGGGCCGTCGAGATCGATGACGAGACTCGCATCCGGCAGCGCCGACAGCGCATGCAGCAAGTCGTTGCGATGCGCAACGTGAATGACGCGCGGCGCGTCGGGGAACATCGCGGTGCGGATTTCAGGAACGCCGAGCACACAGATCGCACGCGCCACGTTCGAACTCCTCTGTCGAGCCGGCGGCCAATCGCACCGCCGGCGTGTCGCACCGAATCAGCGCCCGCCGCTACGAAGATGCGCGCTCCGCTACAAGAATCCCTCGATGCGAAATTCCAGTAGGGTGGGCCGTGCCCACCGTTTTCGCGATTCGCGCTGTAGGGTGGGCCGTGCCCACCTTCCTCCGTTATTCGCGCTGGCGCGAGCATCCCTTCCCGTGCTGGTGCGAGAATCCTTTCTCGCACCATTGGTTCAACGACCACTCGTCAGCGCCGCGGGACCCGTCCGCGATTCCGTAGGGTGGGCCGTGCCCACCTTCCTCCGCTATTCGTTGCGAATCCACACCACGCGGTCGAAGTTGTCGCCGGCCGCCTCTTCGTCGTCGTTCAGCACCGCAACCAAATCCAGATCCCCGTCCGCATCAAGATCGCCGTAACCGAGCTTGCCCACGTTGCCGGGCGGGTCGAACGTGGCGACTTCCGTCGGCGTCCAGGGCAGTCGCGGATCGCCCGCACGGTCAAAATAGCGCACCGCACCCGCCGAACCCGTGACGACGAATTCGAGCGTGCCGTCGGCGTCGATGTCCATCACGCGAACGTCATTCGGCATGAAGGTCTCGTACGTCACCAGGTCGTACGCGGTCCAATCGAATTCGCGGTTCGGTCCGGTGGACGGCTGCTCGAACAGCACGGTCTGCTGCTGCAACGCGCCGTTCGCCAGCACGTCGGGCAGACCGTCGCCGGTCAGGTCGGCGATGTCGAAACCGTTGGAGTCGCGCACGCTGCCGATGCGCCATTGCGTCCACTGGTCAAACGTCGCGATGTTGACCGGACCGGGATTCTCGAACCAGGCGAGCTGCGCGTTGCCGTCGTCGCGTGCGGCGGCGACGACGTCGAAGTCGCCGTCGAGGTCCATGTCATAGGCCATCAGCCCCGACGCGCCCTCGCGGTCAAACACCTGCGCCCGTTCGTGCCGGCCGATCGAGGCCAGTTCCCAGCCCACGCCGTTCGTGGTCGAAAGCCCCGGATTGAGCAGGAGCTGCAACTCTCCCGAGATGATCGTGATCGGCTCGACGTTCGAATCCGGCTTCGGCGTCAGCGTCAGCTTGAAGCGCCGCGACGCGATGACGTCTTCGTCGGCGTCGTCGTCGAAGTCGGCGATCTCGACGTTCGTATACCCCTGCTCGACCGTGATGTCGTAGTTGTCGAGATTCGTGCCCGGCGGCAGAACCTGCGTGATGATGTCGTTGATCTCGTCGGCGGTCAGCGTGTCCGTCGTGTTGTCCAGCAGCTCTTCGTCGAGATTCTCGCTGCCCCACGCGCGCAGAATCGTCTCTTCGCCCGGCCCCGGATTGTGCAGATACACCACGCCGGCTTCGCTGGCGCCGATAATGTCCAGCGCTCCGTCGCCGTCGATGTCGCCCACGGCGGTGTCGAGCAGATTCGCGCGCTGCTTGCGGTCGAGCGTCAGGCTGAAGAAATCCACGTCGCCGATCGGACCGACGCTGAGCAGAATCTGCCAGACGTCCTCAGTCGCCTGCGCATAGGAAACGACCGGGTCAGCCTTGCCGTCGCCGTTGAAGTCGATCAGGAACGGACGGCGCGTCAGATCGCCGGGGATGTACGTGATCGTCGTGACCGCGGTGGGATTCGTAAACGTCCTGCCGTCCAGCAGCACTTCAGTGAACGGCTCACCCTGATTGAAATTACCGGCCGGCGCCTTGTCGTCGCCGTCGGCGGCAGCGTCGACGCCGATGCCAAGGAACGGATAGCTCTCGCAGCCAAGCAGGCCGCTCAGTGAGAGAATCAGGCCGCTTGCGATCAGACGCCTGCGATATTCGACTAGCCGCATGCGCAGCCCCCTGTAGCGAGCGTTCGCCGGGAAAGCCCGGTCCGTGTTAGTCGGTTCGGCTGGAAGGTGCGCGCGCTTGAACCCGTCTCGCCCGCGCAGTTTCGACGTGTCGCCCCTTGCGCATTCTCCGAAACAGCGCCGGGTCGGCTCTGCGTCCGCTATTGACTCAATCGGGCAAGAACCGCGCGGGCCACGACGTCCGGCGTCAGTCGCCGCATGCAGTCATGGTGCCCCAACGGACAGGTGCGTCGGTAGCAAGGCATGCACGGCAGCGGATGCTGCAGCACCTCGGCCGCGGGCGAGTAGGGACCGGTACGGCGCGGGTTCGTCGGGCCGAAGAGGCTGACAGTCGGCACGCGCAAGGCCGCCGCGATGTGCATCGGGCCGCTGTCCTGCGAAATCACGAGCCGCGCCCCCGCGATGAGCGCCGTGAGTCCGCGCAGGTCGGTGCGGCCAACCAGGTTGATCAGCCAGCGCGACGGACCCTCCGCGGTGATCGCGTCCGCCTGCGCCCGTTCGTCGGGCGCGCCCGCCAGCACGCACCGCGGCGCTCCGGCTTCATGCAGGCGCCGCAGCAGTTCCACCGTGTGCGCAACCGGCCAGCGCTTGCTCTCCCAGCGCGCGCCCGGCAGCAGCACGATGTACTCGGAAACCGTTTCCTGCGCGTTCGCGGCGAGCGCCGCCGCGGCTGCGGCGCGCTCCGAATCGCGCACTTCCAGCGGGAATTCCGCCGACGCGTTTTGAATCCCAATCGCGGGCAACACAGTAAGCAGCTTGTCGACGGCGTGCGCGTCCGCCGGCCAACGGACGCGCTGCGTGTAGAACAGCCATGCGAATTCGCGCGCATCGGCCGGACCGAGCCGCCGCCGAGCCCCGGCCAGCCACGCGAACAACCCGCTGCGAACGAGGCCCTGCAGATCAAGCACCAGGTCAAAGCGCCGCCGCCGCAGATCGCGTGCAAATCGAAAGAAATCCGCCATTACGCGCGGGCTGTACCACACGCGCGCGAAGTGCCGGCGATCGAACGGAATCAGCTCGTCGATCATGGAGTGACCCGCGAGCAGATTCTGAAACCCTGAACCGATCAGCCACGCGACATGCGCCTGCGGCCACGCACGACGCACGGCCGCGAGCACGGGTAGCGCATGCACAACGTCGCCGAGCGAACTGGGCTTGATGATCAGAATTCGACGCGGCGCATCCAACGATCAGCCGCCGCGCGCACCCGCCGGAGCTGACGAGGGAATCGGCACCAGCACGCCCGGCTCACTCCTTGGCCGCGGCGCAGCCGGCGGACTTTCGGCGGGCCGCAGCGCACCGGGCACAGCCGGCGGTCGCGTTGCCGGCGCCGCGCCGGCCGCAGGCGCCGCAGCCGCGCCATCCGTCGCGCGCGCGATGATTTTGTCCGCAAGCGCGTTTTCGAGCAGCGCATCACGCCCCATCGGAATCCAATGTTCGTCTCGCGCGCGGCCGCGGCGCAGCCCCTCCGTCGTGGGGATGCGCTCGCTGAAAATCATCAGCGCCCCCGACGCCGTCGTTACCTGGCGCTCCGGCGCGCTATACCGCGATTTGTCGACCTGCACCGTGAGCCGCTGCACGTCCGGCGTCGACGCCGACGGCTCGAGCGCCACCGTCACCGCCCGGCGCACCGTCTGCACGCTGGACTCGGCAAGCTGATAACCGCCGTGAATGTCGGAGCGCCACCACTCGAACCACTGACCACCCACGCTCGGCCAGGTCGTTATCAGCCCGGCGTCGCGATCGGCGCTGCGCGGCGGAAAATCCAGTTCGCGCAGCAGCGTCATCGATTCGTCGACGAAGCGCTCGCGCGAGGCCACGCGCACATACCGGACCGTCGGTTCGGTCGCGGCCGGCGGAGCCGTGCAGCCGAACACGGGCAGCATCAGCAGCAAAGCGAAAATTTTCGGCGAGAATGACCTGCGCATGGCAGGCATGATAGGCCCCCGCCACACCGTCGCAAGGAATCTATCGGACGCGCGTGCGGAAGGCGGCGGGTATTGCTGATTTCGACGAGAAACTTGTGCCGCTTGAGGAAATCTATCCCACAATCTTCGATGGAAGCTGTCGTGTCCCCCTTCACGGTCCCGCGTCGGTGTGTAGCCGGCGCGGGACGCTTCTTTTCTCCACCAACACGCACGCATTCCCGCATCCCGCTCCTCGCCCGCTGCGGCTGCCGCAACCAGCGCGATAGACTGCTAAGCGGAATCGCTGTCGCGACCGAGGCGCGCATTGCCCACGAACGAAACCACCTCGTTGGAACTGCGGCTTCTGCTGCGCGTTGGTCTCTGCGCGCTAGTCGTCGGCGGCTGCGCGATTCCCGGGCTGATCATGTCCTCGCGGGATTTCGACCGCAGCGCCAGCTTGTGTGGGGCGGCCTGTTGGTTCGGCATCTGCTTCTGGTTCGTTTCGAGTGAGCGGTTTCAAACCGCGTGGCGCGCAGCGGCATTTCGCGACGCCGTGTTCTTCGGCGTTTTCTTCAAACTCGCGATGGTCGTGGTTCCCTGGTGCTGGTTGCCGGACCTGGTTGTGGGCCTCGCGTTAACTCGCCTCTTCGTCGACAAGCCGCTGATTGGCCAAGGCCCGCTCAATGTCGGCTTCGGCGCGACGCTCGCGATCACGCTGCTGCACGGACTGGCCATGAGCGCACTGCTGGCAGCAATGATTGCGTCGCTCTGGGCCGTATTTTCGCGACGGCGTACGCCCTCCGACGGGAACTGCCCGAGGTGCGGCTACGACCTGCGCGCCAGCCCCGTCCGCTGCCCGGAATGCGGCGAACCGAATCCCGCGAACCGACGATCCGCCGCCGAATAGTCGCCCGTCGACGCCCCGGCCGCCGCGATAGACTGATAAGCGGAATGGATATTGCGACCGAGGCGCGAAGTGACCACATCTGAATTCGCTGCGTTGGAACTGTCCTTTTTGGAGCGCATCGGCGTCTGTGTGCTGGTCGTCGGCGGCAGCGCGATCCCCTGGCTGAACTCGTACTCGTGGGGTTTCGACCGCAGCGCCAGCCTCTGCGGGATGGCCTGTTGGTTCGGCATCTGCTTCTGGTTCGTTTCGAGCGGGCGATTCAAGGCCGGATGGCGCCAACCGGCCTTTCGAAAAGCCGCGACCGTCGCTTTCTTCGTAAAATTCGCGATGTTCGCCGTGCCCTGCTGCTGGTTGCCGGATATGGTGTTGGGCTCCGTACTCACCGAGCTTTTCGTCGACAAACCACTCGTCGGCGCAGGCCCGCTCAGTTCGCGCTTTGGAATAACCCTGGTAATCACGCTGCTGCACGGTCTCGTCATTTGCGCGCCGCTGGCAACAATGATTGCCCTGCTATGGGCGGTGTTCGCACGGCAGCCTAGCGCCGCCGGACTCTGCCCCAAGTGCCGCTACGACCTGCGCGCCAGCCCCATCCGCTGCCCGGAATGCGGCGAACCGAATCCCGCGAACCGACGATCCGCCGCCGAATAGTCGCCCGTCGACGCCGCGATAGACTGATCACAAGCTCGTCGAAGCGACCGAGGTTCGCATTGCCCATGAGTGAATCCACGCCTTCGGAATTACAAGGCTTGCACCGGGTCCGCCTTTGCGCGTTGGTAGTCGTCGGTAGTGCAATTCCCGGGCTGATCTTGTCTGCGCGGGACTTCAATTTCGCCGCCAGCCTCTGCGGCGCAGCCTGCTGGTTTGGCCTCTACTACGGGGTCGTTTCGAGTGAGCGGTTTCAGGCCGCGTGGGGAGAACCAGCATTTCGCAAAGCGGTAACCGTGGGCGTTTTCATCAAGCTCGCGACGGTCGTCGTTCCGCTGTGCTGGGTGCCGGAACTGTTTGTCGGCGTCGTGCTCACCGAACTCTTCGTCGACCGCCCACAATTCTGCGAAGGCCCGCTAAACGTCGGCTTCGGGGTGACGCTCGCGATCACGCTGCTGCACGGTCTTGCCATGAGCGCGATGCTGGCGATCCTGATCGCGCTGCTATGGGCCGTCTTCGTGCGACAACCTCCGCCGTCCGACGTACGCTGCCCGAAGTGCCGCTACGACCTGCGCGCCAGCCCCATCCGCTGCCCGGAATGCGGCGAACCGAATCCCGCGAGCCGACAATCCACCGCCGGCGAATCGCCAGCCACCGCCGCTGCACGATCGCCCCAATCGCCGCGATAGACTGATCACAAGCTCGTCGTAGCGAACGAGGTTCGCATTGACTACGAATGAATCCCCCGGGACGGAGCTTCGAGTTCTTCCGCGAGCGGGCCTCTGCGCGCTGATGGTCGTCGGTTGTGCGATCCCCGGGCTGATCATCTCCTCGTCGGACTTCGACTTCGTCGGCAGCTTGTGCGGGATCGCCTGTTGGTTCGGCATCTGCTTTCGGGTAATTTCAAGTGAACGGTTCCAGACCGCGTGGCGCAATCCCGACTTTCGAAAAGCCGTGACCGTCGGCGCTTCCTTCAAACTCGTTTCGGTCCTGGCCCCTTGGTGTTGGTTGCCGGACGTGGTCGTGGGTCTTGTGATCACCCGCTTCTTCACTGACACGCCACTGATCGGCGAAGGCCCGCTAAACGTCGGCTTCGGAATAACGCTGGTAGTCACGCTGCTACACGGTCTGCCGATGAGCGCGTTGCTGGTGACTATCATCGCGATTCTCTGGGCGATGTTCTCCAACCAACCTCCGCCCTTCGACGTACGCTGCCCCAAGTGCCGCTACGACCTGCGCGCCAGCCCCGTCCGCTGCCCGGAATGCGGCGAACCGAATCCCGCGAGCCGACAATCCACCGCCGGATAGTCGCCCGTCGACGCCTCGGCCGTACCATGACCCCGAATGAGCCGCGACACGCAACCAGATACGCCGTCCGTGGACGTGAGCGCGTTGCCGCCCTGGACCGACGTCACGTTGACGTTCCATGACGGCGCGGTGCGCGGGCTCGTCATGCCGCGCGGCGAGTCGGCGAATCGCTCGCAGATTCTGCTGAAGTTGCCCAGCGGTTACAACGTCGGCTTCTCGCTGGATCGAATTGCTCACGCGCAAATCCACGGCCGGCGCATGCCCGAGCCGCAATCCGCTCGCGCACCGCGTCCCGCCGGCGCCGGCAAGCCCAAGGTGCTCCTGCTGGGCACCGGCGGAACCATCGCGAGCCGGCTCGATTACCGCACGGGCGGCGTAAAGCCGGCCTTCACGCCCGACGAGCTGTACAGCCTTGTGCCCGAGCTGGCCGACCTGTGCGACCTGCACACCGAAACGCTTTTCTCCATCTTCTCTGAGAACATGGGCCCGGAGCAGTACGTGCCGCTGGCGCAGCGCGTGTTCGAAGCGCTGCAATCCGGCGTCGACGGCGTGGTGATCGGCCACGGCACCGACACCATGACCCACACCGCTTCGATCCTCACCTTCATGGTGCAGAACCCGCCGGCGCCGATTGTGATGGTCGGCTCCCAGCGCTCCGCCGACCGCCCGAGCTCCGACGCGCCGCTCAATCTGATCCACGCCACGCGCGCCGCGGCGCTGGGCGACGTCGCCGAAGTCACGGTCTGCATGTTCGGCCCCACGAGCGACGAATACGGCCTGCTGCACCGCGGCACCCGCGTGCGCAAGATGCACTCGGGCTATCGCTCCACGTTCCGCACCATCGGCGACACGCCGATCGCGATGGTCGACCGCGAGCGCATCACCTACCTGCGCGACGACTACGCCCGCCGACCCGTCGCCGCCGACCAGCCCGCCCCCGGCCGCGAGCTGCGCTTGCTCACCGGGTTCGAGTCGCGCGTCGCGCTGCTCTATTACTACCCCAACATGCAGCCCGACGTGATCGATGCCCTGGTCGAGCGCGGTTACCGCGGCCTGCTCATTGCCGGCACGGGCCTGGGGCACGTGAACCGACCGTTGTATCCGGCGCTCGCGCGCGCCGTGCAGAGCGGCGTGCACGTGTACATGACCGTGCAGACTCTCTGGGGCTATTCGCAGATGTACGTGTACGAGACCGGGCGCGACATCATGCGGCTCGGCGTGACGCCGTGCGAAAACATGCTGCCCGAGACGGCGTACATGAAGCTGTGCTGGGCGTTGGGGCAGAGCGAATCACGCGACGAGGTGCAGCGGCTCATGCTGACGCCGGTGAATCACGAGACCACCCCGCGCGAGCCGTTTGACGGCTACCTGGTCTACCAGGGCGGCATTCCCGAGGTGCAGCGTTTTCTGCGCAGCATCCACCGCTAGAAATCCAAGTCGACTCCCGTTCTGGGTCGATGCTTTTTATTGGAGAGTACTGACTGGAGTAGTATTGGACTGTTCTGGTGCGAGAATCCCTTCCTGTTCTGGTGCGCGAATCCCTTCCAGTCCTGGTGCGAGAATCCCTTCTCGCACGACTGTCCTGGTGCGAGAATCCCTTCTCGCACTACCTTGGGCTCACAAAAACGCAGCGCTGGGGGACCGGCCTCCAGGCCGGTCTGTCTTCCGCGCGCTTCCGAAGGTCTGTCAGAGCTGTCCTGATGCGAGAATCCCTTCTCGCAGGACGGTCCTGGTGCGAGAATCCCTTCTCGCACTACCTTGGGTTCACAAAAACGCAGCGCTGGGGGACCGGCCTTCGGCCGGTCTTTAGCCCCAACGGGGCCACTCAGCCTCAGCCCAGGGCAACGCCCTGGGAAAACGATCCCCCGTCCGCGCAAGCCCTGAAAGGGCGATTCAATCGCACGCGAACGCACTCGATCAACCCGTCAGTTGACTCGCCCCTTCAGGGCTTGCATCGGCGCCCCGATTCTCCCCGGGCTTCGCGCGGGGCTGAAGCTGAAACGCACCTTCGGTGCTGAAACGCCCGCGCCATTTTCATCCACCCGGGCGAAGCCACCCTCATGGGTCCTGGTGCGAGAATCCCTTCTCGCACCCCTGCATCGCCCGCAACCGCATCAGTTCTTCAGCATCCACTCCAGCGCCTTGCGCTGCTCATCAAGCCGGTTCGGCGGGAACGTGTGGCCAACATCCGCGTACTCGTTCAGCCGGCATTCCGCGCCCGCCTTGGTCAACGCCGCGTGTGCCGTCTTGCTCTGCTCGAACACCTGATCCTTCGTGCCGACCATCACATAAACCCGCGGCAGGCGGCTGCCGGCGCGGCTCTCGAGCGGCGCCGCCGCGACCGGGTCGAAGCGCGCCGCGACCGGAATCAATCCGCAGAACAGGTCGCTGTTGCGCAGTCCTACGCAATACGTCATGAAACCGCCCTGCGAGAAGCCGGTCAGCACGATCCGCTTCGCGTCGAGCTTGTGGCCGGCGTCGGCCGCTTTCCGCAGCGCCTCCCGCACCAGGTGTTCCGCTTCTTCCGGACGTCCCCACTGAAAGCCCGACCCGCTCGCATGCACGGCGCGCGGCGCGATCAGGATCGCTCCCGCGGCGGCGGCGGCCTCTTTCCACTGCTCGACGATCCACTCGGCACGCTGCCCGTAGCCGTGCAGCGCGACGATCGCCGGCGCGGGCGCCGCGCGATCGAGCCCCTCCGGCACGACGATCAGCGGCTCGCTCTTCGCCGCCAGTTCCTGAAAGCGCGCCGCGGATTCCGCCGCGCGCCGCTCCATCGTCTGAATCGCGGCGCTGAATTCCGGACGCTCGCGGATGCTGGCGAGGTCGGCGTCGCTGCGCGCATGCGCCGCGTCGTCGAACCCGTTGTCCGCGGCCTTCTGCAGGTACTTGACCGCGCCCGCCGCATCACCGCTCAGGGCGTAGCAGCACGCCATGTTGTAGAAGTTGCCCGAGTTGGCCGGGTCGAGCGCCTCGATCTTCAGACCGGCTTCGATCGCCTTGGCGTAGGCCTTCGTGTCGTACGCCGCATTCAACTCCTGCGCCAGGCGCGCAATCTCGCGACGATTGTCGGTCTGTCCCATGAGCGGCGCGGCACACGTCAAGCAGATTGCCAGGGTTGCGAGCCGCAGCCACGCGGCGGAGAGCGAGCGACGCGAACGATTCATCGATCTTGACCTCACGGTTGGATTGAAACGGTTCGGCACCGGGCGCATCCTACCGTCCGGTCGCCTCGACGCGGCGCCGCACCCCCGGGATGATGGTGCCGGAGGCTGCGCCATGAGCGGCTGGCGAGCGCGATACGCGGCGAAACAGACTTCGGCCGAGGCCGCCGTGGCGCGAATTGCGCCCGGCGAATCCATCTATGTCGGCGCAGGGTCGGCCGTTCCCAGCGCGCTGGTCGACGTGCTCACGTCAGAAAGCGCCCCACTCGGCGACAACACGATCATCCACCTGCTTACGCTCGGCGACGCGCCCTACGTCGCGCCGCGCTACGCTCATCGGTTTCGCCACAACGCGCTGTTCATCGGGCCGAACGTGCGGTCCGCGGTCGCCGCCGGCAACGCCGACTACACCCCCGTTTTCCTCTCCGAGATCGCGCGTCTGATCGAATCGCGCCGTCTGAACGTGCATGTTGCGCTGCTGTCGCTCTCCGCGCCGGACGACGACGGCTGGTGCTCGTTCGGCACGCATGTCGACCTCGCGCCCAGCGCCTGCCGCGTCGCGCGCACGATCCTGGCTGAGGTGAACGAGCGCATGCCGGCGGTGCGCAGTCCGGAGCGCATTCACGTCGATCAGTTGTCGGCGGTCGTGTGCGTGCGGCGCGAGCTGCCCGAGCTGCCGCAGGCCGAGCCGCGCGCCGAGACACGCGCCATCGCGCGCCACATCGCCGACCTCGTGCCCGACGGCGCAACGCTGCAGCTCGGAATCGGCGGCATTCCCGACGACGTGCTTGAATTCCTCGACACGCGCAACGACCTAGGCATTCACTCCGAGATGTTCAGCGACGGCGTCATGAGACTCGCGCAGCACGGCAACATCACCGGCGCGAAGAAAACTGAGAACCCCGGCTTGATCGTCGCCAGCTTCGCCATGGGCTCGCGCGCGCTCTATGAGTGGATGCACCAGAACCCCGGCGTGGAGCTGCGCGCCAGTGACTACGTGAATGACCCGCTCGTGATCGGCCGCCACGATCGCATGGTCGCCATCAACACCTGCCTGCAGATCGACCTCACCGGGCAAGTCTGCAGCGACTCCATCGGCGAGCGCTTCTACAGCGGAATCGGCGGACAGGTGGATTTCCTGCGCGGCGCCGCCCGCAGCCGCGAAGGACGGCCGGTTCTCGCACTGCCGTCAACCGCCTCCGACGGCACCATCTCGCGGATCGTGCCGCGCCTGCACGACGGCGCCGGCGTCGTGACGACGCGCGGCGATGTGCATTGGGTGGTCACCGAGTACGGCGCGGTCGATCTGCACGGCATGAACGTGCGCGAGCGGGCGCTCTCACTGATCTCCATCGCCCATCCCAAGTTCCGGCCGTGGCTCCTGGCCGAGGCCAAGCAACGCCGCCTGATCGCCATGACCCAGCCCGAGCCGCCCATGCACATGCCGCTTTATCCGGCGGCGCTCGAAACTCGCATCACGCTCCGCGGCGGCACGGAGATCAAGCTGCGCCCCATCAAGTCGACCGACGAATCCGCGCTGCGCGAGCTCTTCTACGATTTGAGCCTCGAGACCGTCGAGCAGCGGTTCTTCGCTGCCAAACGCTTCGTATCGCCCACCACGCTGAAGCGCTTCTGCACAATTGACTACGAACGCGAAATGAGCCTGGTCGCCGAACGAACCGGCGAAGCGCGACCGACCCTGATCGGCTGGGCCACCTATCGACTCGAGCCCGAGAGCGGCTTTGCCGAAGCGGCGTTCCTGGTCGCGGACGATTGGCAGGGCCGCGGGCTGGGCACCATCCTGCTGCGCCGGTTGACCGAAATCGCCGAAGCGCGCGGCGTGCCGGGGTTCAGCGCGGTCGTGCTCGCAACGAACGGGCGCATGCTCCGCGTGTTCGAGAAGTGCGGCTATCCGCTGCAGCGCCGACTGGACGGCGAACTGATCCACTTGCGAATCCCGTTTGAAGGTGCGCGTGCGGCATGGGATACGCCCTGAAAGGCCGCGCAGGGCTGCCTCGCTGGGGTGCCAGCCTGGTGCGAGGATCCCTTCTCGCACCACCCTTCGGACGTCTCCCTCACCGGGGCAATGTCAGCAACCGCACAATCCAATGAACAGCTTCCGGGTACTCGTCACAGTCCAGAACAAACTCCTGTCCGCGAGCTGCGGCCGACAGAAGCGCCTGCCCGTCCTGATGCTCCCAACGGCCGGGGTCTGAGTGGAACGAAAGCGCTGTCCGACCGGGTTGAGGGAGAAAAAACGCCGGCAAGATCCAATTGGTCGAGCGAGCCGCGCCGTTGGCCGTGAGTTGCAATTCGCGACGAAAGGTCGAAAACACGCCTGAGCCGGCGATTTCCGCTCCGAGCCGCAGTCCAAGCTCAAGCCGCGAGCGCGCGACGTAGACCGTGTTGTTGCGCTCCTCGCCGCGCTGAAAATGTGGATGGTCGAGCGCCCAAGCCACCGCTTGGCGCTCCAGCAAATGCGGCGACAAGACTTCCGAGACTTGCAGCCAACCCCAGATCAAGTGACGCGGTAGCTCGTCCTTCGCCCACGTCAATTTTCTTTCTTCGAGACGCGTGGGCCGGAAGAGCCCGAAGAATAAAAAGAGGTCACCGGGACCGACGCCAAACTTCCGAAGATGGCCTTGTGCAGGACCCGTCTGTCCGAAAATGGGTCGCCAGCCGGCGCGCCGTGGTCGGGCGGATTCAACGAGGTCGGGGTCCAGGTGTGCGCGATGCCATCGCGGGACGCGGCCGCCGGTCAAGTTCTCGACGAGGTCGCCGATCGACTGACCATCGTGTGTGATCTCCTCGTAGGTCACCGTCGAGCGCCGATCGGGAATAGGCAGCGAGAGCATTCGACCATCCGGGAAGATAGGGCTTGGACAACCGCCCGCTCCCGAGTCGAATCCTTTTCTACTCAGAACCAGCTTCACAATCGGGTACCTGCTTCCACGTCGAGTCATCTTCGGGCCAATGCGTCGGGCGACCGATCACTCCCTCGCGGTGCTGTGCGATAAACCCGACGAATCGCTCGATCACATCAGGCGGAAACCGACACTTGTGACCACGCGCGACCTTGAGCGTGTGCAAATCGGGCGGCAGCTCGGGGCCGCCACCGCCGAAATAGTGAAACCTGCGCCCGATCAGCACGCGTTTTCCGGATAGATCGCGCTTCTTCTCGCGGGGATTCTCGTGCTCGCCGTCCGAGTGCGGCGACGCCAACTGCCGAAATCCGCCGTCGGACAGCGGCGCGTAAATGTTGTCGCCGCATTTGTTCACGACCGCTTTCGCGCGGCGATCAGGTTGCTTCAGTCTGAAACGGTCATCAACAAAGTACGACCCGATTTCGAGAAGCTCATCGACCTGCATCGCGTAGACAACGCGATTCCCCGACGCTTTTGAACTGAGGCCCACGATCCAGTCTCCCACACTCGCGCGTCTGCGGATGTTCGGCTTGCACGTGGCGAGAGTGCAATAGCCCCAGAACGGATTCGGCGCAAACCCGGTGTCTTTCGTCACAACATAAGAGTGGAGCTTCATCGCGGTGCCAGCATAGCGTGCGCTGCGTCCGGGTTCCCCGTTCACCGGTCCCGGGCGCCGTCCTTCGCCAGCATCGCGCGTGCACCCTCGCCGCTACCATACTCTCGAGGTCGCGGCCGCTTGCGGGCTGCCGCCGAGGGGCTGACATGCACGAGTGTCCGACATCCCACGACAGCCCGCCGCACACGCTGGCGGAGCGTGTCTCGCGCGAGCTGCTGCCTTACGTGCAGCAGCCGGCGCAATACATCGGCGGCGAGGTGAATCAGTTGGTCGCGCCGGGCGCTTGGCAGACCGCGGAGCTGCGCGTCGCCGTCTGCTTCCCGGACACCTACGCCATCGGCATGTCGCACCTCGGCACGCAGATTCTCTACTGGCTTTGCAACCACACGCCCGGCGTCTGCGCCGAGCGCGTCTACGCGCCGTGGACCGACGCTGAGGTTCTTATGCGGCGGCGCCGGCTGCCGCTGTTCACTTGGGATACGCGCCAGCCGGTCGCGTCGGCGCACATCCTGGCGATCTCGCTGCAATACGAGCTTTGCTTCACCAGCGTGCTGAACCTGCTCGATCTGGCAGGCGTGCCGCTGCTGGCCGCCGACCGCGCGCGCGACGCCGCCGCCGGTCGCGACTGTCCGCTGGTGATCGTCGGCGGTCCGCAGGCCGACAACCCCGAGCCGATGGCGGATTTCGTCGACCTGGTCGTCATGGGCGACGGCGAGCACAGCCTCGCGTCGCTGCTCGAGGCTGTCCGCGAACTGCGTCGCGCGAAGGTTCCCCGCGCCGAGCAGATCATCGAGCTGGCGCGGCGATTCCCCTGGGTCTACGCGCCGAATTTGTATGAAATCAGCTATCACGATGACGGCACGATCGCCGGCATGCTGCCGCGCGTCGCGGGTCTGCCGGAGCGCATCGAGCGCTGCAAGACGCCGGACTTCGAAAGCTGCCCGTTTCCCGAGCGGCCGCTGCTCCCGTGGACCGAGGCGGTCCACGATCGCATCAGCATTGAGATCATGCGCGGCTGTCCGCAGGTGTGTCGCTTCTGCCACGCCGGCTATACGAAGCGGCCGCTGCAATTGCGCAGCGTCGAGCGGATTGTCGAGCTGGCGGAGCGCGCCTATCGCGCCACCGGCCACCACGAGATCGGGCTGCTCTCGCTGAGCACGGCGGATTACCCCTACCTCCGCGAACTGTCCGATCGCCTCAATGATCGCTTCGCGCCGCGGATGGTGAACCTGAGTTTCCCGTCGCTGCGCGTCGACCGCATGCTCCAGAACATTCCGTGGATGGCGCGCAGCGTGCGCAAGGGCGGGATCACGATGGCGGTTGAAGCGGCACGCGACGACATGCGCGCCGCGATCCGCAAGAAAGTCACCGACGGCAATCTGCTCGAAGGCGTGCGCGAGGTCTATCGCGCCGGCTGGAACCGGGTGAAGCTGTATTTCATGTCCGGCTTCCCCGGCGAACGGCCCACGGATATCGACGGCATCTGGGAAATCGCCAACGCCGTCAGTCTCGAGCGCCAGAAACTCGGCAAGCCGCCGGCGGACGTGAACGCCAGCGTCGGCTGGCTCGTGCCCAAGCCGTTCACGCCGTTGCAGTGGATGGCGCAGCCGCCGCTCGAATACTTCCTCAGCGTGCGCGAACGGTTGCGCCGCTTGTCGCGTCCGGGTCGCGGCGGGCCGGTGGTCGTCGATGGCGGCATGGGCGGCTACGGTTCGGCGGCGGGGATGGCGGCTGACAACGACTCGCGCGAGCGACCGCGAAAGTCTCACGGCGGCTTCTGGAATGGCCGCAAGAGCCGCGTGCGCATCACCACGCACGATCCGCGGCGCAGCATTCTCGAGGGCGTCATGTCGCGCGGCGATCGGCGGCTCGGCGCGGTCATTCTCGAAGCGTGGCGCCGTGGGGCGCGCCTCGACGGCTGGGACGAGTGCTACCGCGACGAACTCTGGCAGCAGGCGTTCGAAGCCACCGGAATCAAGCCGGCCTTTTACGCGCAGCGCGAACGTCGCTTCGACGAAATCCTGCCCTGGGATCACATCGGGCTGCACATGCGCCGCGGCTATCTCGAAGAAAGCTACGACGACATGTTCGGTCGCGTCGGCGTCGAGAAACCCGCGCCGGGCGTGCGGCTCGACGTGCTCACGCCCTGACGACGGGAGGCGCGCGTGCCCCGGCCCGACCCGCGACAACTCGGGCTGTTCGGTCCGCTGGAGCCCGCACCGCAGACCGCGCCCGCCGCCGCGCCGCGCGTCGAAATCGGCCCCGCGGCGACCACCGACGAACTGCGCCGACTGGCGGCGTCGCTGCCGCCGGCGCTGCGTCTCGGCACGTCGTCGTGGTCATTCCCCGGCTGGGCCGGATTCGTATACGACCGCCTCGCAACCGAGACCGAGCTCGCGCGCCAGGGGCTGGCCGCGTATGCGCAGCACCCGCTGTTTCGCCTGACCGGGATTGATCGCACGTTCTACGCGCCGTTGAGCAGCGCGCAATTCGCCGAGTACGCTCGACAAACTCCGGCGGAGTTTCAATTTCTCGTAAAGGCGTACGACGGGCTCACGTCGCCCAGGCCGCTCGCCGGGCGCGGCGGCGCAGCGCCGCGCACGAATCCGCATTTTCTGGACGCCCAATTCGCCGCCGACCAGGTAATCGCGCCGTTTGTCGAGGGACTGAAGGAGAAGTGCGGTCCGCTGGTGTTTCAGTTCGTGCCGCTCGGCGTCCGCCGTGTGCGACCGGCTGATAAATTTCTTGTGGCACTGCACGAGTTTCTGGTGAAGCTGCCGAAAGGGCCGCTGTACGCGGTGGAGTTGCGCAATGCCGAACTTTTGACGCCGGAGTACAACGCGCTGCTGGCGGATTCCGGCGTCGTGCACTGCTACAACGTGCATCCCTCGATGCCGCCGGTAGCGGAGCAGGCGCAGCGCGTGGCGCCGGAGCGGCAGAAGGCGATCGTGGTGCGCTGGATGCTGCATTCCGGGCTGGATTACCAGGCAGCACGCGACGCCTTTGCGCCGTTTGATCGGATTGTGGATGAGGATTCGGCGAATCGCGCGGCGATTGCGGCGCTGGCGGTGGAGGCGGCGGCGCGCCACGTGCGTGTGTATGTGACCGCCAACAACAAGGCCGAGGGATCTGCGCCGTGGACCCTCGCGCGGTTGGCGCAGCGCATCTCAGCCGGACTCAGCCCGCAGTGAACCTATTTCTCTGACCGGCGGGCGCCAGGACGCCGCACGGCGGAGCAGGATCGCGGCATCCCGTGATCTGGGGCAGGGTAATCGGCACGCCGTCGCAACAGAGCGTGCCCAGCACCGCGATGGCCATCGCTTCGCGGTACGGCGCCGGCACGCCGGCCGCGTCGCTGAGCGTCAGCGGCGTGCGAACGCGCTCGCGCAGGCAATCCACCAGAAAGGAATTGGCGGCGCCACCGCCCGCCACCAGCACGCGGTCGCTAGTGGGCAGATTGTCCGCGATCGTGGTCGCGAGCGCGACGCACGCGGAGTGCAGCAGGTCGGCCGGCTGTGCGCTTGTGGCGCATTCGGCGACGAGCGCGTTGACGTCGTCGACCGAGCCGAGCGAGCGCCCCGGGCGCGATTGTGCCGCCAGTGCTGCGCCGATGCGCTCGGCGACGGCGGCGTTCAAACAGCCGCTGCGGGCGGTTGCGCCACCGCGGTCGAACGGACGCCGGATCGCGAGCCAGGCAGCCGCGTCGAGCAATTGGTTGCAGGCGCAGACATCGGCGCCGCGGATGAGCGAGAGGCGCGTCGAGTCTACGGAGTCGGCCGGCCGATGCGGCAGCCAGGTGTAGTTGCAGAAGCCGCCGAGATTGACCACGACGCGTGATTCCTCGGCTGAGGCTAGCAGCAGCCAGTCGGCGAGCGGGGTGATGGGCGCGCCCTGGCCGCCGTCGGCGCGGTCTGCGGCGCGGAGGTCGAAGACGACGGGAGTTTCGAGCCGCTGCGCGATCCAGGCGCCATCGAGCAACTGCCAACTCAGCGGCGGGTTGTGGAACACAGTCTGGCCGTGCAGGCAGATTAGGTCGGCGCGGTCGCCGGCGGCGAGCAATTCCTCGATTGCGGCGACGTGAAGTTCGGCGAAGCGGTGTGTGCAGCGGCAGATCTCGGCGGCGGTGAGCGCCTCGCCACGCGCCAGCGCGCGCAAAGGCTGCTCGGAATCTCCGAGATCGACGCTGTGCGTGTGAAGCAAGTGCGCGCGGAGCTCGAGGCCCGTGCCGAGCACCTCGACGAGCGCCAGGTCGAGGCCGTCGAGGCTGGTGCCGCTCATGCCGCCGACGACTTTTCGGCTGCGGCGCATGGTCACAGGATTCTCTCATCGAGGCTGCGCGCGAGGAAGATCGGTCCGACGATGCCGCCGCCGGCGCGCCAGTCGCGGACATGCAGCGTCAGCGTGTGGGCGCCGGGCGCCGGTTCGAGCGGGATGTCGCGCGGGATGTCGCGCGTGCCGTCCCAAGTGCCGCCGCGCGGACCGAACTCGCCGAGCGAACGGCCGTCGAGGAAAGCCTCGAAGTAGTCGCCGACCGTGTGGCACCGGAGCACGGCGGGCCCGCCCTCCCAATCCAGTGTCGTTTGAAATTCGGCCCAGCCTTCGAACATCGTGCGACCGGCATTCATGAGCGGCGTGTCGCTGCGAACGTCGATCCAACCGGATGCATCGCTTGCGGGCTGCGGCGGACGCGACGGGGCGCCTGGCAGCATTCGCATGCGCCAATGGTGCAGCACGTCTGACGTGCTGCGCGGCGAGTCGATGACGGGCGGCGGCACGCGCGCGCCGTGCAGCGCGGCGCCGTGCTCGTTCCAATGCAGCGCCGGCGCCGTCAGTGCGTGCCACAACTCGCGCCCGGCGGGCGTGTCGTGGCGAAAGGCGGAGACGATGCACCACATGCCGGCGGCCAGGAATTCAATCACGAGCGGGTGACGCTGCACCTCGCCGTTGTGCAGGTCCACGAGCTCGACCAGGGTGCGCGTGCCGGCGGCGTGGCTGAGCACGCGACCGCTGAGCAGGTCAAAGCACGCGTGCTGTTCGATGAGCCGGCGCGGCAGCGATTCGTCGAGTGTCGCGACGATCGGGCTCCACCAGGTGTTTTCGGGGCATTTCCAGACGCCCGGGCGCGGACCGATCACCAGCGGCTGCGTCGCGTCGGCGTCGCTGCCGAGGATGTAGCGCGCTACGCGCCGCTCGGCCGGGCTGAGCGAGCACGGGATCGGCGAAGGAATGCTGCTCGGCTGCGCCGGCGTGTCGCCGTGCCAGCGCCACTCTGCGGCCGAGTACTTGGCGCGGCCGTCGTGCGTCCATAAGCCGAGCGGGGTGCGCGGCAGATCGCGCAGCGCGCACAGAACGTAACCGGCGTCGGGCAGGTCGCGAGCCAGCGTTTCGATCTGATGGCGGCGAACGGCGAGCGCTGTGCGGTACGTAGCGTGGAGCGCGTCCGCGGGGCGTTCGGGTGCAAGCTCGCGAGCACGAGCTTCGTCGAGCGTGTCGACCACCATCGTCTCGCCAAGCAGCAGCGGCTTCGTCAGCCGCGCCCGAACGCGCTCGGCATAGAAGCCCCAGTGTGCGTTGTGCACATACGGATGCTCATCGTGGAAATCGCCGAGGTGCTCGCTCGCGAGCCAGCCGCTGTTGTCGAGAATCAAGCAGCCGGGGATCAACGTGCGCGCCAGCGCGATGACCCGCGCGGCGAACTCGCGCGACACGTGGTCGTTCTCGCAAGTCAGCGTCCGCAGCGCGATGCAGGAATGGGCGCGATCCGCGAGAAAGAAATCGCGGAATTCCTCGAGCAGCACATCGTCCATACCCGGAGGCGGCACGGGCGTGTTCCACAACGGGTACTCCTGCCACACGAGCATGCCCGACTCGGTGCAGAGCTCGTAATAGCGCGGCGGCGGAATCCAGAGACAGAACTTGATCAGGTTGAAGCCGCGCTCGCGCAACTCGGTGATCTCCCGGCGCATGACGGATTCGTCGGGCCAGGGGTGTCCCAGTTCGGGGTAGTAGCCCCAGTGCAGGATGCCGCGCACACGGAATGGGCGACCGCCGCGGAGCAGGCGCGTGCCGTCGATGGTCAGGGGAGGCGGCGCGGCTGCGGGTGCAGGGGCGCGAGGATCGCCGCTGATGCGAAACTCGCGCACGCCGGTCCAGCGCACGCCGAGGGTCGAGAGGAACCCGTTCGTGGGATGCGCTGTGTCCTCGCAGTGAATCTCGACGGTGTTTTGATCGCGACACCACGCGCTCAGCTCGAACGAAAAAGGCGTCCATGCGCCGAGATGTGTACCGACGCGCTGCCCGTTGACGTACACGGTGGCATGCGTCGCCGCCGCCGAAACGTGCAGCCATGTGCGGCGGGATAGGCGTGGGAACTCGTGTCGAACGAGCGTGGGTTGCGCCAACGTGGGAGCGGTGTTCACGCGAGCGGCTCAGGAGAGGGCGGCGCGGCGGCGTCGGGCGGGTCGATGCCCATGCGCCGTCTGGCGGCGAGGCATTCGGGGCAGCCGACCTCGAAGACGCGGCAAAGCTGGGGGCGCTCGTGGTAGATTTCGCAGCAGACGTTGCCGAGCTCGCCTTGCAGGCAGATGCAGCGGTTGGGGTCGTCGGGGGCCTTTTTCAGGAAGGTCAGGTCGTAGCCGAGCCGGCTGTGGTAGAGCACGGTGAGTCGGCGCAGGTTCGGTCGCTGGGCGAACGTGCGTTCCTCGACGGCGTCGAGGAGGACGTCATAGCCCATGAAGCAGCAGGCGCCGCACTTGACGCAATCGAGCATCCGGAGAAATGGTAACAGACCGGCACAAGCGGCGGGTGCGTCGGAGCCGGGCGGGCGTGCGATTCACGCCGAGGAGGTTGCATGAGAGTCGAGAGCGTGCATTCGCAGCGCGGGCCGGAACCGGTCGGCGCCTACCCGCATGCCAAGCGCGTGGGGAACCTGCTGTTCATTTCCGGGATGGGGCCGCGCAGGCGCGGCGACGCGGCGATTCCCGGGGTGACGCTGGACGAGCAGGGGCGCGTGGCAGCGTATGACATCGCGACGCAGTGCCGCGCGGTGTTCGACAACCTGCGATTCATCATCGAGGACGCCGGCGCCCGCTGGGAGAACATCGTCGACGTGACGACGTTTCTGACGGATATGGACGATTTCGCGGCCTACAACGCGGTCTACGCGGAGTATTTCGCCGGACCGGGCCGGCCGAATCCATCGCGCACGACGGTGGCGGTGACGGCGCTGCCGACGCCGATCGCGGTGGAGCTGAAGGTGATTGCGACGATCGAATGAGCGCGGAGCGAGGCGACGTGATCGCGGACCACGAGCGGTGCACGCTAGCGGTCGGCGCGCAGCAGCGTGAATACGTGCTGTACGTGCCGAAGCGCTGGCGGCAGGCCGGACCGCCGACGGCGACGCCGGTGGTGCTGGTGTTTCACGGGGGCGGTGGGACGGCGCAGTTTGCCGTGGCGGGCTTGAACTGGTCGCGGCAGGCGGAAGCCGCCGGGTTCCTGGCGGTGTATCCCGAAGGCTTGCGCAAGGACATGTCGCGTCCGGCGTCGTTTTTGCGAAATCCGCAGTTCTGGTCGGTCGCGGCCGGCTTCGGCTATTCGGAGCGGCTGGGCAGCGACGACGTACAGTTTGTTGAGGCAATTCTTGCGGAGCTCGCCAAGCGGTTCGTGCTCGACCCCGCGCGCATCTACTCGACGGGCTTCTCGAATGGGGGATCGATGGCGTTTCGCGTGGGCGTGGAGCTGGCGGATCGATTCGCCGCGATCGCTCCGGTGGCGGGGCACCTGTGGCTGAAATCCGCGCCGCCCGCGCGCGCGGCGCCGTTGATCTACTTCTGCGGAGACGTTGATCCGCTCTGTCCGCTGCGAGGCGGCGTGGTGAAATCGCCGTGGGGAAAGCTGACCGAGCTGCCGCCGGTGGATGAGTCGATTCTCACGTGGGCACGCTGGATGGGTTGTTCGCTGCGGCCGCGCGTGGACGAAGTTGTACCGGGGGTAACGTTGGCGCGATTCGGGCCAGGCGCCGGCGGCGCGCGGGTCGATTTCTATACGGTGGCGGGGGCGGGGCACGTTTGGCCGGGCGGGACGTCGGTGATGAACGAGCGCATCTCGGGTCCGCCGAGCGATCGGATCGACGCGACGGCGATGATCTGGGAGTTCTTCCGCGAGTTCGCGCGGGGAGCTAACTAGGCGGCTCGGTCAGGGCGAGCCCGAATCGGGTGATCTTCGCAGGCCATCCCTCCCAAATGAGAGCGCGGCGTTGTTGGCGGTTCCGCTCGTCCGCCGCCGGACGGGGAGATGGGAGGGGGGTGCTGCCTCGATCCAGGCGTTGAAAAGCCCGGCATGGGCCGCGCGCCCTACGGCCGGAGAGAAGCCGAAGACACTGCTCAAGGAGCAGAGGAGCCGTCAGTCGCAGCGGACGCAAGCGACCCCTCACCACGTTCGCGGCTCGGATCAGCGAGTGATGATGGTGCGAGAAGGGATTCTGGCACCAGGAACGGCCAGGGGGCCATGTTGCCCAAGATCGAAACTCAGGCGCCGCTGCGCTGGTGGACCGGCCTCTGGAGTCCGGCCCGCCAAGTGCAGCTTCTTAGCGCAGCGGGTCCATCAGCGTCAAAATGCGACGCGGATTTTTCCCTGCCGCCATTCGACCGCCAGCAGGCGAAATTCCTCGATCGTGTCAGCCAGCCGGCGCACGGTGAGCACCGCGGCCTCGTAGAGCTTGTCGTCCGCCAGCAGTTTTCCGACCGTGCCTTCGCCACGCTCGACGCGGGCGGTTGTGGCCTGAACCGAGGTCAGGATCGTGCTGATCTGCTCGAGGTTGGATTGAAGCGAGCGCGCGACGCGGTCGAGCTGCTCGTCGGTGCGGGTCGCGGTCTTGTTGAGCTGTTCGATCAGGTTTCGCGTGTCCGTGACGATTTGCTTCACCTCGCCGGCGCCGGCGCGCAGCTCGCTCATTACCATCCGGCCGTCGTCCGTCATCACGTAGACGTTGTCGACCGCGGCGAGCAGGTGGCTCTGCACCAGGGGATCGCCGAGCACCAGGTTGAAGTGCTTGAGCGCCGAATCGAGCCGCGACATGGCGCTGGCCAGATTCCCCGGCGGACCGCCAGGCATGTCGACTTCCTCGATCCGCCGCGACTGCAAGATTTCGTGCACATCCTGGAGAACCGGCTGCAATCCGTCGGCGGCGTCGGCGATCGCGATCGCGGTACGGTCGATTTTCGCGAGCAGGTCGGGCGGAATCAGCGACTCGACCGCTCCGGACACCGTGCCCGGGATCACGCCGCCGGAGACGATCGCGGGCGCGTCGAGCGGGCCGGGGTAGATGACGATCGGCGGGCGGCCCATGCCAAGCCCGGGCTCGACTGTGACGGCGCGGGCGCCTTCGTGCAGAATGCGGCCGTCGTTGAGCGTGATCGTGACCCGAACGCCCGATTCGTAGTCGGCCTTGTTCTTGAAATCGACGGCGAACACGCGGCCGACTTCGATCCCGCCGACGGTGACGATCGTGCCGGCGCGGATGCCGGGCGCCGCCTCAAAGTCGGCGTGAATGACGTAGCCCCGGGCGCCCAGCAGTGTGCCGCCGGCCTGTCCGAACCAGAGAATCAGCGTGGCCAGCGCCGCCAGACCGGCGAGCACGAACATCCCGACGAGTATGTTGCGGCGTGTTTCGTCCATCGTTGGCGGCTCCGGTCGGCGGTTGAGCGCCCCGCTCGCGCGTACTACACTCCTCAACTGCAATCGCAGGAGAGTATCGTGGCGATGGACTATTCGGGAAAGACCATTCTGGTGGTGGACGACGATCCGGACATCCTGACCGCGATTACGACCGGCCTGGCCGACCTGGGCGCGACGCTCACGACAGCGAGCGACGGCAGCACCGCGGTCACGCTCGCCGAGCAGCAAAATCCGGACCTGGTGATCCTCGACATCATGCTGCCGCAGAAGAGCGGCTTCCTGGTTCTCGAGAAGCTGCGTCACGGCAAGCCGCGCGGCAGCAAGCCGCGCGTGATCATGATCACGGGCAACCAGGGCAAGCGGCACAAGCAATACGCCGAGGCGTTGGGCGTCGACGAATACCTCAACAAGCCTTTTCGCATGGAGCGGCTGCTCGAAGCGACCGAGAAACTGCTCGGTGCGTCGTAAACCGCCCGCCGTCGTCGGCTGACGAAATTACGCTCGAATGAACCTCGACCGCCGGCTGAGTGTGGCGCTCGACTCGTACGCGGCTTCACTGCGCGACGCGCTGAGACACGCGGCGGGTGATGGTTTCGCCGGCGTGCAGCTCGACGCGCAGCAGCCCGATCTCGATCTCAGCGATTTCGGGCGCAGCGCGCAGCGGCATCTCAAGTCGCACGTCGAGACACTGGGCGTGCGGCTGGACGGGTTGATGCTGCTCTGGCCGGACGCGGGGCTGGCCGACGGCAGCCGCACCGGAGAACGCGTGCTGACGCTGCGGAAGACGCTGGAGCTGGCACGGGCGCTCGGAGTCAACACGGTGAGTGCGTCGATCGGCGCAAGCGGCGCCGAATTGAGTTGCGCCGGACAAGAGGTCCTGGAGATCGCCGCCGACCTGGCGGACCGCACAGGTGTGCGCGTGGCGCTGACGCCGCCGGCGGGGCTTGAGTCGGCGCTGGCGGCGGAACTGCGCGCGCTGGGCTGTCCGCAACTTGCGCTGGGGGTTGACGCGGCGATGGAGCTTTCGGCGATCCGCACCGGCGCGGCCGCGATCGGGGCTGTTTATTTGCGGGACGTGCGCCGTTCGACCGCCGGGCTGGAGGAAGTGCCGGTCGGTCGCGGGCAGGTGGATTTCGCGGCTTTAGCGGCGGCGGTGGAGGGTGCGGACTACGGCGGTCCGCTGACGCTGCGCCAACGACCGCAGACCGATCCGGTTGACGGGCCGCGTCGCGCACGGGAAACTCTGCGGTCCCTGTTGGCGGGACGGTGAGCCGTCGGCCGTCGGCCGGTGCGATCGTGAAGTGACGTGGCTCGGGGAGCATGCAACATGAGCAAGGTTTTTGCGATTCCGTTCATTCTGGCGCTGCTGGTGGCCGGACAGGCGCCGGCACAGGAGCGCGGCGGGCGTCCGGCCCGTCCGGGCCCCGCGGCGGAGCCCGAGCCGACTTCGAGGCCGATTCGGACGGACGGACCGTTGCGGCTGGAGGCGGACGCGGTGCTGGAGCAGCGCGTGTCGTTGCTCGGTACGGGCGAACGCGCGCCGCGCACCGGGCTGCGGATTCGGCTGCGGCTGGTCGGAGAACGCATCACCGAGGTGGTGCGGATGGGGCGGCCGATCCTGCAGGAGCTGATCGACGACACCGGCAAGGCGCTCTTCGACCCGGCGACGATCACCGATGAGGTGCGCCAGATGACCTCGCCCGCGAACGGCACGCCGGCTGAATTGGCCACGGGCATTCCGGTGCCGGTCGACGCGGATGTTTCGTCGCGCGGCGCCAAGACGCTGAAGTCGGTCAAGGGTTCGTTGCGCGTCGTCTTCGGCGGCGAGCAGAAGTCGGTGCTGATCCAGAATCCCAAGCAGTTTGAAGGCGGACTGGTGCAGCATCCGGAGCTTGACCGCATCGGCATCAAGCTGCGCCTGGTCAAGCTCGGCGAAGAGACCGAGGACGCGGACGACGGCCGCAGCATCGGCATCAAGGTGGAGAGCGGCAACGACGCGATCGTGAACATGACCGTGGCTGACGGCTGGACGCGGACCGTGAACAGCCGCTTCCGCGATCGGAAGCTCAAGGACGGCAGCACGTATTCGCTTCGCTCGTTGGTCAATCAGCCGTTCACTGACCAGTACTTCCTGGTGCTGCGCGTGTATTCGAACGTCGAGACGAAGGAAGTGCCCTTCGAGCTCAAGGACGTGCCGCTTCCCTAGCCTGAAGCGCGGCAGGCGCGTCGGGCATGCGTGATGCAATATGGCGCAAGCCGCCGGCGCGGAACCGCGCGCACCTGAGACCCGCCGCTCCATTCGGACAAATCTGCTTTTCACGCTGATCGGCAATGGCGTGTTCAACGCCTGTCGGCTGGGCGTGGTCGTGTTGCTGGCCAAATTCGCGGGGCCGGTGGTGCAGGGGCACTACCTGGCGGCGCTGGCGTGGTCGACGCCGATCGTGCTGTTCTTCACGCTCGAACTGCGCGGAGCGCTGGTGGCCGACGCGGCCGACCGTACGCCGTTCGGCGCCTATCGCCGACTGCGCGATCTGGGGCTCGGGTTGGCGGCGGTCGTGCTGCTGGGCGTGGTCCTGGCGCAACCCGACGTGCGAGCCGATTCGGCGCTGCTGGCGCTCTTTGTCGCGGTCTGCGCCTCGAAGCTGCTCTACTCCTGGGCCGAGTTGTATTGGGGACTGCTGCAGAAACGCGAACGGCTCGACTGGGTCGGCTGGTCGAACGCGCTGCGCGGCGTGGCGGCGCTGCTGCCATTCGCCGTGATGCTGCCGATGGCCGGAGCGGGGCAAACCCAGGCGGCTGCCGCTGCGGCAGGGGTGCAGGCGTTGGCCTGGGCGCTGCTCGGCTGGTTCATTGATCGCCGCGTGGCGCTGCACGGCGTCGTCGAGCGCGAAGCGGTGGGTGCAGGCGCGCTGTTGGCGCTGGCGTGGCGCGTGCTGCCGCTGGGGCTGGTAGCGCTGCTCGTCAATCTGTGTGAAAACGTACCCCGGTTGATGATCGATGCGCAGCCCGACGGGGCGCGCGATCTGGGCTTTTTCGGCGCGCTGGCGTTTCTGCCCATGATTGGCCAGTTCCTGGTGGTGCAGGCGGCGCTCAGCTCCGCCAATCGACTGGCGCAGGCCTATCAGGGTGATCGACGCGAATTTCGGCGGCTTACCCTCAAGCTCGTGCTCGCGACGCTGGCGCTCTCGGCGGCGATTCTGGCGGCGACCTGGATCGGCGGCGCATGGCTGCTGCGCGTCACGTATACGCCCGAATATGCCGCGTATTTCCCGCAATTCCGCGTGCTGGTGGCGGCGCAGTGCGTCGTGCTGCTGGGCAGCATCTTCGGCGCCGTGGTGACGCAGATGCAGCGCTTCTGGGTGCAGGTGCCGATTCAGATCACCGTGCTGGCCGCGACCGTTGCGGCGGCGGCGGCCTGGATCCCGGCGGACCCCGTGGGCGGCGCGGCCTGGACCATGATGGTGCGCGCCGCGGTGCAGACCGCGCTGTACGCGGCGTGCCTGCTGCTCGGGCTGCGTGCGGCTCCGGCGCAGCCTGCGGCGCCCGTGGCGGCGGACTGACCGCCGGAGCTTACGGACAGGCGGTGCCGTAGACGCTCAGCAGCAGTCCGACGTCGGACAGGTCGATGCAGGCGCCGGCGACGATGTTGGCGGCCGGGTCGAAATCGGGGTCGCCGACACACGCGCCATACACGCTCAGCATCAACCCGAGATCGGAGAGGCCAATCACGTTGTCGCCGTCGAGGTCGCCGACGCAGGTCGGCGTGCCGTTGATCGTGAAGTCCGCGTCGCTGTCGTCGCTGCCGGTGTTGCCGGCGGCGTCGCGCGACACCACACGCAGGCGCGCCTGCGCCGAATAGACATTCGGCACCTGCCAATCGAACGCGCCGTCGTCGCTGGTAGCGCTGGCAACGGTCGTGTCAAACGTCGCGCCGCCGTCGAGCGACAGCAGTATGTCGACGTTCGAGACGCTTTCGTCGTCGTCGGTGGTCCATTCGACGGTGACGACCTCGCCGGGCGTCAGGATTTCGCCGCCGTTGTAGTTCAGCAGATAGGCGGAGGGGTTGCCGTTGCCGCGCGCTTCGGGCACGTGCATGACGATGCAGTGCAGGACGCCGGCCGCGGTGACGATGCTCTGGGCGTTGATCTGGACGATGGTCTTGTCGGGCAGGGCGGCTTCCCAGACGGCCAGCGCGTCGTCGTTGTAGGCAGCCGCGGTGGTGTTCGTGTAGCTGGGCAGCAGCACCAGGTCGTTGCACATCACGACGTTGGTGAACGTGTAGTGCGTGCCGGAGGAGCGCAGCGCGGGCACGCGGTAGACGGTGTAACCGCGCGCGGCCATCTCGGCCGCGGCGCCATCGGCGATCAGGTCCTGCGTGCTGCCGACGGCCAGCGGCCAGTCGCTGATGATGACCTTGTCGTCGGCGATGATCTGCATCCACATGTCGATGTGCTGGGTCGAGTCGACGCCGACCGGGTACGGCTCGAAGAAGAATGTGTCGACGTTCTGGTAGTCGAACCACAGGTCGTGAATGTCGGTCTCGCTCAGGCCCGGATTCTCATTGTTGATGAGTCGCGTGACGTAGGAGCGGCCGAGGGCGTCGAGGTGGAAGTTGCCGCCGCCGTGAACGAGATCGAGCGCGTAGACCGGGTGGTTGCGGCTGTTGCCGAAGTTGATGGGCACGGTGTCGTCGTTGGGACGCGGACGGTTGTAGACGTGATCGACGATCGCGCGCACGTCGCCCTGGAAGACGAAGCGCGGGCCGTAGTCGCGAATCCACACGGTGTCGGTGGTTTTCACGAGAAAATGCACGCGATCCATGTCCGCGCCGCCGGCGGCGATGGTGCTGGATGCGCTGCTTTGTTCGCTGCCGGTGTCGACATAGACCCAGACGTCGGCATCGCCGAGGGTGGTGATGTTGGCGATCATCTCCGTGAGCAGGCTGCTGTAGCCTTCCCATGCAAACATGATCCCCTCCATGGGCTCATACTCGGCCGGGCAGAAGAGCGGGCCGCCCGGGGCTCCATCGGCTCGGGCCGCTGTTCCCGGGCCGCGCAGGCCGAACTGCTCGATCCAGGCGCGTTCGACGTCGGTCAGACTGCGCGGAATGCGAGATCCTTCGGGATATACCAAGCCCTGCGGCGTCCAGATCGGCTCGTCGGCTGCCGCAATCGGAGCGGGCGCGAACGCAAACAGACCCGAAGCGACCATATAGAGCGATCTACGCATGGAACTCCCCTTCGACTTGCAGCGGCTCGCGCGCGGACCAATCGCCGACCACCCCCGGGGTCGAACAAAGCCCGTCGGGAAAGCCTATCCCGCGCCGCGGCGAGACTCAAGCCCGGAATGCTGCCCAACCCGCGTTATCAGCCCATGAAGAGCATGTCGGAGAACCGCGGAAGCGGCCACAGGTCGGCGGGGGCGATCTGCTCGATCGCGTCGGACGCGTTCCGCGCCGCCTGCATCGCCGACATCAGTTCGTCGCGCAGGTAGTGAGCGCGGCGTTCGAGCTCCGTGGGAGCGCCGTGCAGCGCCCGCTCCACGTCAGCGATGCCCGCCCGCAGCCGGCCGACCATCTCCGTGAGGTCGCGAAGCTGGGTCTTCGCATCCGGCGCTGCGACCCCCGCGTTGTTCAGGTGCAGCACGATTTCCGCAAGCTCGCGCTGATGACGCAGCGCCGCGGGCAGCACCTCCGTGCGCAGCATCGCGACCAGCGTGCGTCCTTCGATCGCCAGGATCGTGTTGTATTGATCGAGCAGCACATCGACGCGGGCCTTCAGCTCGCGCGCGCTCAGCACGCCGTACTTGGCGAACAACTGCTGCGCCTTCTTCTGCCCCAGCACCGGCAGTGCGTCGGCCGTGCTGCGCAGGTGCGGCAGCCCGCGGCGTTCCGCTTCGTCATGCCACTCGGCGGAATAGTTGTCGCCGTCGAACACGACGCGGCGATGCTTGGCGACCAGCGTCTTGAGCAGCTGGCGGACCGTGGCTTCCAGCTTCTTCTCGGTGGGATTCTTGCCCAGATCGCGCTCGAGCGTGCTGGCGACGAAATCGAGCGATTCGGCCACGATCGTGTTCAGCACCGTGTTCGACCAGGCGATGGCGGCGTTGCCGCCGACGGCACGGAACTCGAATTTGTTCCCGGTGAAGGCGAACGGGCTGGTGCGATTGCGATCGCCGCTGTGCCGCGGAATCTGCGGCAGCGTGTGGGCGCCGAGGTCGAGCTTGCCGCCGCGCTTCGTGGAGCGTGATTCGCCGCGCGCGAGCTGCTCGAGAATGTCGCTGAGCATGTCGCCGAGGAAGATCGAGAGGATCGCGGGCGGGGCCTCGTTGGCGCCGAGGCGATGATCGTTTCCGGCGCTGGCGATGGCGCCGCGCAGCAGGTCGGCGTGCAGATCGACGGCGCGCAGCACGGCGCACAGGAAGACGAGAAACTGCATGTTGGTGTGCGTCTCGTCGCGTGGGTCGAGCAGGTTCGTGCCGCTGTCGGTCGCCATTGACCAGTTGTTGTGCTTTCCGCTGCCGTTGACGCCGGCGAACGGCTTTTCGTGCAGCAGGCAGGCCAGACCGTGCCGCCGCGCCGTGGAGCGCAGCACGTGCATGGTGAGCTGCTGGTGATCCGCGGCGACGTTCAGGTTCTCGAAGGTGGGGGCGAGCTCGTACTGGCCGGGCGCGACTTCGTTGTGGCGCGTGCGCACCGGCACGCCCAGCTCGCACAACCGCCGCTCGACTTCGTTCATGAAGCGCATCACGCGGTCGGGAATCGCGCCGAAATAGTGATCGGAGAGCTGATGCCCCTTGGGAGCCGGAGCGCCGAGCAGCGTGCGCCCGCAGAGGCGCAGGTCGAGCCGGCGATCAAACAGCCCGCGATCGACGAGGAAGTATTCCTGCTCCGCGCCGACCGTTGTGATGACGCGATTGACGCTGCGGTCTGCGCCGAAGATGCGCAGGATCCGCATCGCATGGTGCGACAGGGCCTGCATGGATCGCAGCAGGGGGGTCTTCATGTCGAGCGCTTCGCCGGTCCATGAGACGAACGCGGTGGGGATGCAGAGCGTCGCGTTTTCGTCGCCGCGCAAGAGGAACGCCGGGCTGGTCGGGTCCCAGGCGGTGTAGCCGCGGGCCTCGTAGGTGTCGCGGATGCCGCCGGACGGGAACGAGCTGGCGTCGGGCTCGCTGCGGATGAGCTGGTCGCCGCTGAAGCGCTCGATGGCGCCTTCATCGGAATCGGCTTCGAGAAAGGCGTCGTGCTTCTCGGCGGTGGAGCCGGTGAGCGGCTGAAACCAGTGCGTGAAATGGGTGGCGCCGTGCTCCATGGCCCATTCCTTCATCGCGGTGGCGACGGGCTCGGCGATTTCGTGGTCGAGCGGGCGACCTTCCCGAATGGTGCTGCGCAGCTTGCGATAGACGTCGCCGGGCAGACGCTTTCGCAATTCTGCGCCCGAGAAGGTGAGACATCCGAAGAGTTCCGCCAGGCTGCCGTCGCGGTTGGTGCTGCTCATGCGCGTGGTGCTCCGATTGACCGGCGTTCGAGCGGCCCGTGCCGTCGACCTGCCGCGGGGAATGGTAGCATATGAAATCGCGTGCGCGTGCCGCGCGGGGAACTTCATTCATGCTATTATGGCAATGGACGCATGATTAAGCTGCGGCAATCGAGCCAAGTGTATGAACAGCGGGCGCGGCTGGCCGCGGCGTTGGCGCATCCCAGCCGGCAGATTCTGCTTGAGGTGCTGCGTGATCGCGAGATGTGCGTGGCCGACCTCACATCGACGCTGCGCCAGGATCAGTCGACGGTGTCTCGGCACCTCGCGGTGTTGCGCAGCGCCGGACTCGTGGATCGGCGGAAATCGGGCACGCTGAGCCTGTTTCGCACCGCCCGCCCGGGCATCGAGAATTGCGTCCTGGCGCTGGACGCGCTAGCGACGCCGCCCGCCGGTTGATCGACGCAGGTCAGCGCTTGTCGGGCCGGGGATCGGTCGCGCTACCCGCGAGGCGAGCCGGGGGCGCGCAGGAGCTCTGTGCGGAGAAACGTACGGAACTCCGCTTCGAACGCATCGAGATCGTCGGCGATGTGCGCGCGAAACAGCTCTGCGCCGCCCGCCGAGTTGCCGCGCCGCAACGCTGACAGCGCCGTCTGCAACCCGGCGAGGTAGCGGCCGTCCGCGCCCTCGCGCAGATACAGCAGCAGCCCCCAGAGCTGCGCGTAGTACGCCGCGATGCGCCGCGTGGCTCCGCCGACGACATGTCCGGCATTGATGGTCAGCAACTCGGGCAGCGGCAGCAGCTCATCACGCACCAACGCCTCCGCGAGCGCGTTGCGCCGCAGCGGGTTCAGCCGAGCGTCGAACTCAATCGCCCCAGTGCGCGAGAAACGTTGCCCCTCGAACTGCGTGGCGAGTCCTTCGTTCAGCCACGCCGGCGCGGTGCGGTTGAGCGTGTGGTGCAGATACTGGTGCAGCCCTTCGTGCGCGAGGATCGGAAACGTTGTCTGGTGCGACAGGTACTCGACGACGGTGACGCCGCGCTCCATGTATCCCCCGGCACGAATCTTGAGCAGCAGGGCGGCGCGCGGTCCCGCGAAGGCCTTCGTGAAATGCTCCCACTCCTCGCGGCGCAAAAACAGAAACACCGGCATGCGCCGGGCGGGCGCCGCGGCGTCGGGCTGAAGCGATTGGTAGGCCGCGAAAGCCGACTCGAGCGCGCCGGGCAGCGCCGCCAGCAGATTTGCGTCGGTGACGGTCGTGTAAAGTTCGTAATGCGGCGTCAGGATGCGCCGCCCCGCGCTCTGCCCGTATTGCCAGTCGGACTGCTCGGCCGGCGGCGGAGGCGGTTCGGCGCCGGCGCCGCGCGGCGTCGAAGCGCAGCCCGCCAGCAGGGCACATAGCGCCAGGCCGGCGCACGCGAGGCCGCGGCGCGTCATCGAAGCTCGACCTGTCCCCGCCCGCGACGCACTTTTCCGATCACGCTCACCTGTTCGCCCGCGCGCGTCAGCGCGCGCTCGACGATCGCCGCTGAGTTCGGTCGCACCGCCAGCACGAAACCGAGGCCCATGTTGAACACGCGGTACATCTCGTCTTCCGCGACGCCGTAGCGCTGCAGCAGGCCGAAGATCGGCGGGATCGGCCAGCTTCCGCGATCAAGCACCGCGTCGCAGTTCGGCGGCAGCATGCGCGGGACGTTTCCGGGCAGGCCGCTGCCGGTGATGTGGGCCATGCCGGTAATGCGCGGCCGGCCGCGGTAACGGTTGAGCGCCGCCAGCACGCTCTTCACGTAGATGCGCGTCGGGCGCAGCAGGGCGTCGACCAGGGACTCGCGCAGGGCGGGCACACGCTCGGTCAGCGTCAGCTCCGCGTCGTCCAGCAGCACCCGCCGCGCCAAGGCGTAGCCGTTGGAGTGCAGGCCGCTGGAGGCCAGGCCGAGCAGCACGTCGCCGCTGCGGACGTTTCGCGCGTCGAGCACGCGTTTGCGCTCGACCACGCCGACCGCGAAGCCGGCCAGATCGAAGTGCCCGGGGTGGTAGAGGTCGGGCATTTCCGCCGTCTCGCCGCCCAGCAGCGCGCAGCCTGCCTGCTCGCAGCCGGCCACGACGCCTTCGACGAGTGCGGCAGACTCAACGGGGTCGAGCTTGTGCACTGCCAGATAGTCGAGAAAAAAGAGCGGCTCGGCGCCGCAGGTGAGCATGTCGTTCACGCTCATCGCGACCAGGTCGATGCCGACCGAGTTCCAGCGTCGGGCCTGCGCTGCGACGAGCACCTTGCTCCCCACGCCGTCAGTGCACGCGACCAGAACCGGGTCGCGGTAGTTGCGCGCGAAAAGCCGCTCGTCGTAGTCCAGGCGAAACAGCCCGGCGAAGCCGCCGTGCGAAGCCAAGACGCGCGGGCCGTAGGTGCGGCGGACGAGCGGCCCGATGCGGTCGACGAAGGCGTCGGCGGCGGCGAGATTCACGCCCGCTTGTTCGTACGTTCGCCGAGAGCTGTTCTTCATTGCGCCCGTTGCCTTCGTGCTCCGCGCCCGCGGCTGCCCGTTCGAAGTGATACTCGAAACCGGTCCGGCGTTCTATCGGCGGCGCGGGCGGCGGCGCGCGGTCCGTGGAGAAACGAAACGGGCGTCGGAGGCTGGCCTGCCGACGCCCGGTGTCGCTGTGTCTACGCCGCGCTGAGTTTATTCCTCAGCCAGTCGCTTTCGCAGTGGGTCGCGCAGGTCGAGCGCCTGCACGCGCTGCTTGACCTGCCCGTCGGCCGGGTCGAGGTAGACCACCACCAGCGATTCCTGCTCGCGATAAGTGAACGCGCCCTCCTTGCCGGGCAGCCGCACGCGCACGGTCTCCTTCGGCCGGACGTCGAGAATCACGGCGTTGGTCGCGAAATCAACGCTGATCTTCTGCGTCTTGCCGGCGTCGTCCTTCTCGTCGCTGCGGATCGAGCGTGATTCGCCGATGATGTCGCCCGCGCCGAGATCGAACAACTGCTTGAGCCACGCGCCGGCCTGCCACTTGAAGACTTCCATCGAGACCAGCGGCGTGCCGAACTTCGCGCCGCGCACGAAGAAGTGCGACGCCGCGGGCACCGTGATCGGGTCGCTGGGCAGCGACCACTCGCCGAGCGTGATCGCCTGACGAGCCTGCTCGGGGTTGCTGAGCGCCTTCATGCGGCCGACGTAGCGGTTCCAGAGCTTGACGCGCGCACGATAGCGATACGTCTTGCCGGCCTCGACGGTGTCGTCGTGGAACCACGCGGCGGGTTCCTTGGTCTCCGGGTTCTCGATCAAGTCGATCGCGCGCTGCGGCGTGAAGGAGGGCGCCGCGGCGCCGGTTGCGCCGCCTGCGCCGACGAAACGACCGCCGCTGCGCCCGCCGACGAGGCCGGGTCCGCCCGTTGCGGCGGCGGCCTTCTGCGCTTCCTTGTCGGCCTCGGCGACGACTTTCTCGGCCTCGGACTTCTGCGCTTCGCGCGCTTCGGGATTGGTGAGAACGCGGTTGGCGGCGTCGCGCGCCCCGGGCCAGTCCTTGTCCTTTAGTTTCTCGCGCGCTTCCTTGAGGTCTTCGGTGGCCTGTTTCCGCAGTTCGCCGCGTTGATCGTCTTCACCACTCCCGCCGCCGCCGCCGGCCGGCGAACGACCGCCGCGCCCGCCGCCGACGAGCGACGGGCCGCCGCCGAAGCGGCCTCCGGCCGATGGCGCGGCGCGCCCGCCCGCAGTCGGTCGCGGTTCCTGCTTCTTCACGCGCGGCTTGGGCGAGTCTTCTTCCTCTTCGTCTTCGGATTCATCGACATGACCGGGCAGCGGCGGCATTTCCCAGTCGTCGCCGTCCTGCACGGTCAGGAACGGCGGCTGGAGCAGGAGGTCCTGATTCTGCTGCACGAGCTTGAATGCACGGTCGATCGGCTCGCGGTTCTGCAGCGCGCCGCTCTGATCGTCGATCGCCGGCTCCGGGATTTCGAGCGTGGGCATCGCGGCTTTCGCCGTCACCGGCGACCACTCGCCGGCGAAGCGCCCGTCGGGTCCCATCTCCTGCCGCTCGACGTCGAGCCCGACGACGTAGACCTTGGCCCGGTACAGCGCGTACTTGGCCTTCACCATCTCGTCGTACTGCGCCTTCTTGTTGAAGTACGTCGCCACGCTGACCCAGGCGGTCTCGGTAGGAGTCGGCTCGGTCGGAGTCGTGCCGCCGACCGTCGGCTCATCGCTCAGCCGAACGACACGCGGCACCACCACACCGCGACCGGCGCTGAGCACCGGCTGCGAGGGTTTCAGCGGCGTGACGAGCGTCACGCTCCCCGGCGGCTCCTCGACTTCCTGCAGCCCCGGCACTTCGATGTTCGTTCCGAGATTCGCGGTCGCACGCAGACTCGGCTGCAGCGCCGGCCCGTCCGGCGTCAGCGGCACGTAGATTCCGGCGGCGTGCGTCTCGCGAAGCTGCTTGGCGTACTCGGGCGTCTTCTCTTCGCTCTTGGTGTCGGTGGCCGAGCTCATGGCCGCTTTCAGCCGCTTCGCTTCCTCGAGCACCTTCGGGCCCAGATCGCGCGGGCCGAGCTTCGTGCCGGCGAACTCGACGCGATTCGGCGAGCCGACGAAGTGGAACACGAACACATAGCCCAGAAACAGCGCCGCGAGAGCCACGACGCCCTTCTCTACGTGCGCTTCGATCATCTTCAGAATCTTGGCAACCACGTTCATTCCTCCGTGGCGGTTTCGCTGCCTACTGTTGTCCCGAGAGCAGTTTTGCGACCGATTCCGGCATCAGCTCGCGATACAGCTCGCGCGCCATGTACGCCTCGAAATCCATCGTCGCGAGCACCAGCGGCGCCGTGCCGTAGAAGTAGCCGTTCTGCTCCTCGACGGCGCGATCCAGCGGCTCGTAGCCGAGGTTCACGCACTGGAAAAAGTTCGCCTTCGTCAGTCCGTCCACGGCGTCGAGCAGCGAGCGCTGATCGACGACCATCTGCACGCGGAAGCGAATGACGTCGTACTGCTCGTTGCTCTTGCGCCGCGTGAACGACGCCGGCGGGCCTTCGCTCGGCAGCGCGCCCGAGTCGCGCGACAGCGCGAACGGCAGCAGGTTGCCGGTCGGCAGCACATAGCCCTGCAGACGAATCTGCGTTACGCGCTTGATCGGCGAATGCTCGACGTAGGTCTCGCTCGCTCCGGAGCGCGCCGCAGCCGCCTTGTTGAGGTCCGCAATCGCGCGGCAGATGTCCTGCTGCAGCCAGTAGCCGACCTGTGCGAACCACATCGACTCGACCGGCGGCGCGCCCATTTCGTCGACGATGTCGCTGACGTGCAGCGTCACCGGGTCGATGTAGGCCTGAATGCTCTTGGCCTTGTTGACGCGCGCCCGCAGTTGCCAGTCGAACTTCGGCTCGGTGTTCGGGCCGACCGGCGACAGGCCGGGGCTCGCAGCGCCGGCTCCGCCCGCGGTCCGTCCGCCGCGCCCGCCCATCAGCGCCGGGCCGCCGCCCGCGAAACGCCCGCCGCCCGTCAGTTGCGGCGGCGCGGGTTGAGCCCGCGCGGTGGGCGGCGCGACGGGCTGGCGCCCGCCTTCGTCCACCTGCAGCTCACGCTGCTTTTCGTCCTCGAGTTCGCGCAGCGACTGCACGACTTCCTGCTCTTCCAGGTATTCAGCGTCGGTCGGAAGCGTGCCCGCGGACATCAGTGCGGGCAGCTTGCGCACCTCGAGCTTGTACGTTTCCTTGAACTCGATCGGCGTGGTAGCGCGCTCGGGCTTGGGAAACACCCCGCCCATCATCGGCTCACGCTTGTTGATGCGGGCCATCTCGGCCCGCGCCTTGGCAAACTCTTCCTCGAGCGTTGCGGCGCGGCGCTTCTCGGCCTCGATCAGGGCCGGGTTCTTCGGGCTGCCGCGCAGCCCCGCAATCGAGCTCGCGCCGGCCTGCCCCATGGCCGATTCCATCGCCTTCACGACGCTCTTGTCGCTCATCGTCATCATGGCCACAACCACAAAGGCCACCGCCGCCACCCCGCATGCCAGCGAGATCGCGTGCGTCTTGATGAAGCTCAAAACCGCTTTCATCGCATTGCCTCCAGCGAATCCCGGCTATCCCTTTTCCGGCGCCGCGTCGGCGGCCGGTTCCTTCTTCGGCGGCTCGCCCAGCTTCACCTTGAAGCCGAACGAGAAGCTCCAATCGTCCTTCATCTCTTCACCGGTCAGCGGATCGGGGAACAGCACCACCGGCCCTTCCGACGCCGCCGCGCCCGGCAGAACCGGCCGACCTACACCCGGCGTGCTGACGAACAGGCGCGAGATGTTCGGCAGCGGCAGGTTACGCCGGTCGCGCGCCTTCTCGTCGTTCTCCGGGATGAAGAAACCGCGTCCGGCCTGCGTACCGATCGTCAGCAGCCGGTTGTAGAAATCCTCAGTAAAGAGCTGCGTGGCCTCGGATTCGTTGGTGCCGTAGAGCACACGGCCGGTGACTGCAACCCAGAAGCCTGGCGCGGTGGCTTCGCCGCCGTCGGCGCCGGCCACCTGCGTGGGTTCATTCCCGCCTCCGCCTCCGCCTCCCATTGCCATGCGCCCGCCGCGGCCGCCGGAGAGCGAAGGCACACCCGACGCGCCGGCGCCGGTGCCGCCGAACGCGCGGGAGATCTCAGGCCGCACGAATTCATCGATGTTGCCCGCGTACTGGAACTTCACCGACTCAATCAGAATCTGCCGGCGTTTGGTGCGCTCGAAGCGCCCCGGGTTCTTCTTGAGCAGGTCCTTCAACTCGGTCGCGGATTTCGCGGACTCCAGGGCCGGATCAACTTCCGGCAACGAGTCGTGCACCAGCGAGAGCATCGCCGGCAGCAGCGCCTTCTGCGATTGCAGCTCGAACAGCTTCTTGATCTGCTCCTGCTTGGCCTGCGTCTCGCCCTCGGCCTTCGCGAATTCGCTCTTGTTGCGGCTTGCCTCGTCGACGATCTGCTTCGCGTCGTTCACTTCTTTCTGCGAGGTCGACCCCAGCGCCGACTTGTCCATCGTGTTGCGCAACCAGGGGAACATCGCAGCCAGTCCCAGGCACGCCGCGGCGGCCATAAAATACGGCCGCTTCTTGTTCCACATCGCGATCCGCGCCAACTCCGGCGGCAGCAGATTCGCCGAGATGGCGGACATTCCGAGGCCCTGCAGCGCCAGGCCGTACGCCGCGCCGAAGCTCAGCGCGTTTTCAAGGAACTGCGGGGCGTTGGCGGTGGTGGTGCCGGCGACGCGGTTGAACTTCTCGAGCTTGAGCACGCCGCCCGACAGCGTCAGGTTGTTCTCGAGGTACTTCTGCAAGCCGGGCAGGCGGAACGCGTTGCCCGACGCGAGCACGGTCTTGAGCTCCACCTCGCGGTGCGTCGAGCTGTAGAAGCCCAGCGAGCGCTGAATCTCGGCCACCAGGTCGGCGAAGACCGGCCGCATGGTCTGGAAGATTTCGCGGGCGTATTTGCTCGTGGCCGCCGTGCGCTTCAGGTTCTCGGCTTTCGCGAACGACAGCTTGAACCGTTTCACCAGCGCCTCGGTGAACGCGTTTCCGCCGAGCGGAATGTTGCGCATCCACGCGCCGTTGGCCTCGACGATGATGAGGTCGGTGTTCTGGGCGCCGACGTCGACGATGATCAGCGCCTGCTCTTCGTTGAGCTGGTCGCGCATCTCAAAGCGGCAGAAGTTGTAGAGCGCCGCGGGCAGCGTCTGAATCGCGACCGGGGCCACGCCCAGCGACGAGAACCGATCGAGCTGCGCCCGGATCAGGTCACGCCGCATCGCGAAAATGCCGACCTCGACGTCGGGCTGGTCCTTGCGCTGAAAGACCTGGTAGTCCCAGACGACGTCGCTCATATCGAACGGAATCTGCTGACCCGCCTCGAACTCGACCATCTCCGGAATCTTCCGCGGGTCGACCGGCGGCATCTTCACGAACCGGCTAAAGGTCTGCTGGCCCGGCACGCCGATGACGAACCGGTCCTTCTGCCATTCATTTCGTGAGACGAATTTCTCGAGCGCCGCGCTGATGATCTCGTCCGGCTCGGCGTCGGGCTGCGAGAGGATCTTCGGGTGTTCAATGACGTCAAACGCCAGGACTTCGACCTGGTCGTTCTCCGCGGGCCTCAGCTTGATCGCCTTCAGGGCGCATTGCCCGATGTCGATCCCCCAGACCGCGTTGCCACTGGCCATGAGAGCGCTCCTTATATCGCGCGTCGTGCGCGTCGACGCTCCCGGCCGCGCAGGCCGGGGCGCACGCGCTGGCGCCATTTCGTTCGGACTCCGCGTCCGAATTCAATGCGGTAGGTCGTCCGGCCGCTCTGCCGTTGCGGCCGTGCTCGGTGCTTCGCACCGCAGCTCCGTCTGAGGGAATGAAGAATAGGTATGAGGGCGGTTTCGTCGTCGCTGCGTCGCTTCGCCGTATTCGGTTGTTCAATCCGCGGCCCGCCGGCCGTGCACACGATCCTCCCGTGGATTCTGACCGCGCGAGCACGCTTCCGTGCGAGCGGTCCGTGATCGCGGCCCGCCGTCTCGGAGCGGCAGTCGCGACGCCACGCAAAGTACGGTAGTCCCAATGGGCGCGAAGTCAATCGCCGGCCCATTTTCCGAGACGGCTCGCCGTCGCACCCGCGGCCAATCGCCCGGCCCGTCGGCTGACCGTCACCACTCTATTGGACACCCATCGGCTGAGGGAGTTGCACAAATTCGCGGGGGCGCGTGCCGGTCGTGGGGGTGGCTTGGGTGATTCGGATGGCTTGGGCGCCGAAGGGGGCCTTGGCCACCATGCGAGCCGGTTGCTACTTCGACTCCACCTCGAGTGCCGCCGGCGCAGCCGACGCTTCGCTCAGATATGCGTTCGCGCTCGCGTCGCCTTGCAAGCTGCCGCGAAAGAACGCGACCAGCAAACCCGCGGCCGTCCGCCGAACCGCGTCGCGGTCGGGCCCGCCCGGACAGACGCTCACGGCGGCCGCGGCTGTCGCTTCGTCGAGCACGTCTGCGTGCCCGGCGTCGGGCAACACCACGTGCCAGGCCGGCGAACGGCTGGCGTCATAGAAGAAGTCGTGATTCGCGCCGATCGGCGCGCAATCGCCGCCCAGCCCCAGGCCGATCACCAGCGTCGGCACGCTGATGTCCGCGAGGTCCAGCTCCGGCGGGGTCTGATTGCCTGATTCATCGCGTGTACCGCCGACCGGATCGACGCCGGCGATTGCCTGCGCGCGAGTCGAATCGGCGGCCAGCACGAGCCACGCGACATACCCGCCGCGCGAGTGGCCCGCCAACCCCAGCCGCGCGGTTGCCGGCATGTAGCCGACGGCGGCGGCCAAACCGCCTCGCAGCCAGCTCAGCAGTTCAGCCGCCTGCTGCGCCTCGTCGGCGGCGGTCGGGCGGCCGAGCAGCGCTCCCAGTCCGGGTTCGTACATCTGCGGAGCAACGACGACGAAGCCGTGGCTCGCCAGGTGACTCAGTATTTCGGTGTACGCCTCGTTGAGGGTGACGAAACCGTGCTGAAACACGACCACCGGGTAGTCGCCCGGCGCATCCGGCGCGAGGACCAGGAGACGGACGGGGTTATCGAATTCGCATGCATCAAGGTCTCGCCGTCGAACCGCCAGCGATCCCGCCGCATACGGGTCGTCGGAACCGACGTAGACCGAGCCTGCCGCAGAAGTGGGCGACTGTTCCGCGTTCGTCGCCGGCGAGCAATCCGCGGGCTGAGCGCAACCGCCGACGACGATGAAGGCCGCGGCCAGGGCAGCGCCGACGATGAGTTTCGCAAAGATCATGTTGCGCCGCGCTCCTCGCCGCGGCGCTCGAAACGATACACGTCCAGCGATTCGATTTCGCCGGTCTTGCGGTCGCGCTTGATTTCGTAGCGCGTGTGCGTCGCGGGACCCAGCCGGGCCTCGAGCCCTTGCAGATACTCGGCAAACTGCGGCTCGGGGAAGTTCATCTTGAACCCGCGGTACGCCATCAGCAGCACGCGGCCGCCGTCCGGCGGAAACTGCACTTCGTCGGCCCGCGGCGCCCACGCGACCGGGACAGGCGCCAGGCGCATCGTGTCGAAGACCCACTGCGCTCCGGCGCCGCGCGCGTCGCCCAGCCACGGCGCGTAGTCGACCTTCTCGGTGGCGTTGAAAGTGATCCAGGTATCGGCAGGACGCGCCTCGTGCGCGAGCGTGCGCACGGCTTCGTAGCTCTTGCGCACCGCGTCGGAGAACTCGGGCTTGCGCACGTCGCCGATCATTCCGCTGATCGGCAACGCCGCCAGCAGCGCCGTCGCGAGCAGGCTGCCGTGTCGGAAGCGCACGGCCGGCGCGATCGCGCGCAGAAGGCGGTCGTACGGACCGGGCGGCTGCGGCGTCGCCGCGCGCGGGCTGATGCGGCGCAGCCGACGGGTGGCGTCGCGATAGAACGCGCGCATCGCGACGTACAAGCCGAGTCCCGCCAGCAGACAGATCGCCGGCGCCGTGTAAATCATCGTGCGCACCGTGCCGCCGTAGGGATACGCTTTTGCGACGGCGGCGGCGAGTGCGAGTGCGAACGGCGTCAGCAGCAGGATCGCCAGCGGCCGGCGCACGCGCCACAGGTACACCGCACCCACGACGGTGAGCAGAAACGTGGCGATGCTGCCGGGGGCGTTGCCACCCTGCGGATAGGCGAACATGCGGCCGGTGTGGATCGCCCCCAGCCAGAGCGGAATGTTCCAGGGTTTGTCCAGCGGCGGGAACGCCTGCGTCCACATCTCGATTTCGAGCAAGCGTGATGCGTATTGCGCGTGTGGCCGGGCGTAGCTCACGTACATGAGGATGAAGCTGACGGCGAGCGCCGGGCCGTACGCCGCCAGTGCTGCGGGAATCCAGGGCGCGAGCTGAGGAGCGCCGCCGACGCGAGCGTCGCCATCGCGCCGCAGCGCCTGCAGCGCGCGGCCCGTGAGCAGCAGTCCTGCGGCGCCGCCCACGAACACGCTCGGGTACGACGCCCAGGGCATCACGGCGGCGAGCAGGATCAAGCCGACCCAGCGCCACGGACACGTCGGCGCGCGCCAAACCGACCACGCAAGCGCAGTACAGCCGAGCGAGACCAGCAGATCGGTCGAGTAGGGTTTGAGCTCGACGTTGTGCCGAACGACGAAGTAGGCGCAGGCCATGAATCCGACGGCCAAGAACACCGCGCGGCGCGGCAGCTCCTGTGCGCACAACCGCCAGAAGAGCAGCAGCGACGCGACGCCTGCGACGTACGGCAGCAGCCGCAGCGTGAGTTCCTGCACGTTCCCGAGCGCTTGCGAGATCGCGAGGGTGGCCCACATATAGAGCAAAGGGCAGATCTGTCCGTAGACCAGCGGCTCGATCATGCCGCGGTAGTCGCGCAGCAGGAAATTGACGCCGACGAAGGACTCGTCGCCCCAGTAGGGGAATGCGAGCGCGTAGCGAAGCGTGCGCCAGGCCAGGCCGAGCGCGACCAGTGCGATGGTCAGGCGTGCGTAGAACGATGCCCGGTTGCTTGCGGGAATTGGTGACCCCCTTGTTCGGCGCTGCGCCGACGCTAGTTTGAAAACGCCGCGTTGACGCGCGCCAGCGTCACGCCCAGCGTGGCCTGGCAGATGATGTCGAGCTCGGCGGTCGCGCCCTCGAAATGAAACGTGCGGTGCGTGTGCGTGAGCGAATTGCCCGGCGCCAGCGCCGCCGCCGGCGACGACGTTTCAAGCTCGTAGAACGGCCCGAACGGCTTGCCGCCCGGCGTGGCCGCGCCGTCGTTGTAGCTGTTCACCACGTCGCCCGCGTAGGGTTGCTCCTGCTGTTCCCACATTGAGTTGACGTACGGCTGATCCGCCGCGTCGGCGGGCAGCGTGTACTGCACGATTGTCAGCACGCCGCGCTGCGGGTCGTAGCTGCCGCAGATTGGCTTGGCGCGGCGTGGGCCGACGCCGATCTTGGAGCGCATTTGCCCGTCGCCTTTGAAGAACAGCACGCCATCTTCGACTCTCAGTCGATCGGCGGGCACTTTGCCGAAGTACCGGTCGTTCACGATCGGGCCGAGCTCGGCTTCGGGGCCGGCCCGGAATGGTACGACCACCGTGGCGCGCGGCCCGGGTTTGAACATGCCGAGAATCCATACCGACAGCAGACCGTTTTCCCGGGTCCAGGCTTCCTTACCGGTGTTCGTGATGCGGTTCTCGGATTCGTAGCCCACCCAGCGCGTGCCCGGGCCCGGCGCTAGCCCCAGCGCCGCCTGCGTCGCGCGCGAGTCGAGCAGCCGCACGGTGCGGTCGATCTGCAACGTGAACTGCGTACCGCTGTAGTTGGTGAGATTCGCATTCTTTCGAAACGTCGCCGAACGCACGGACTGTTCGACGACGTCGTAAGCTTCGGTATCGATCACGGTCGGCGTTTGCCAGTGTTCGAGATCGAACTTGTCGCCGGCGCTGAAGAAGATCGCATATTGGCCGCCTTCGGGGCCTAGCCAGAAGCGATCCTCGCCGCCCCAGACGTTGATGTGCGGCCCAGTCTTGCCCGATGCGATCAGCTCATCATTGAGCCAGCCATAGCCCGGACGAGCCCCATCGGCGGTGCTGGTCATCACGCGACCCTGGTACGCGGGCGCGAGCGCAACGCGCGGGCCGTGCGGCACATCGCCGAGCACGATCACGCCCGTGTGCTTGGACATGAACTCGACGTCCTGCGCGAACGTGCGCTCAGCGTTCGATTGGGCTGCGACTGGGGCTGCTGCTGCCATCAGAATCATCCACAGGCCGGTCTTCACGGGCTTTCCTCGTCGTAGGACGTGCAGTCGGCGGCTTGCGGACCGCCCGCGGCAGTGTAGCGGGAATGCCCGCCGAGACGGGGGCCTTGCCCGGCTGCGATAGAATGCGCCAACCCAAGGGGAGGACTCCATGATCGCAATTCTGAACCGGCTGACCGCCACTCGCGAGTGGCTCGCGGGACTGCTTTCGATCTCGCTGGTGTTCGCGCCCTTTGGCTGCGAAATTTCGGGCGGCACACTGCTGCCCGGCGGCGACGACGATGACGACCCGCTCGGGCTGACTTCGCGTGGTTTGTTTGTGAACGAAAACGTCAGCGACGAGCTGCTCCTGGCCGGGCGCGGCGCCGAGGGCGAATATTTCGTCTACGGCTCGCGGTCATCGAGCGGCGCGCTGGGCGAGATCGATTCGATCGTGGTGCTAGACGCCGACGGCGCCGAATCGTTCCTCGCGTTCGAATCGGGCCGGCCGGTGCGGGCGCAGGGGCCTGACGGCTCGTTCGTCGCGATCAGCTACGAATCGCTGGCGCTCGATCGCATTGCGGCTCAGGTGTCGCTGTTCGATGCAGCGAGCGGCGAGACGCAGCAGTTCGAAATCGACGTGAACCCGCTGGCCGTCGCGGCCGACGTCGCCTCGCAGGTCGAGGAGCTGACCGGTCTCGATTTGCCCGTCGTAGACCCCGGCGCGGCAGTGCAGAAGACGCTGCGGTACCAGGATGTGCGCGTTACGTTCTTCAGCCCGCTGCTGCTCGTGGCGCCATTCTTCGTCGCCATCGGCTTGGCGACGGTGATCCTCGGGCAGATCGTGATCGCGGTCTACGCGCTGATCGCGGCGACGCTGCAATCGGCGCTGCTGCTGGCGCTGCTGCCGTTCTTCGCGCTGGCGGGGCTGCTCGACGAGACGTCGGTCACGATTCGGCCGGCCACGCTGGATGAGATCTTCGGCGTGATTCCCGAACCGGCCCGTTTCTGAACGGCCGCTACATGCGCGGCGCCGGAATCACCCCGGCCACGATGCGCGACGAGCGATACACGCGGTGCGTGGCGCGAATGAAATCCGCGTCGTCCGCCTCGAAGATGTTCTCAACGTAGCGCTGCGGGTTGCGGTCGACCAGCGGAAACCAGGTGCTCTGAATCTGCACCACGATGCGGTGCCCCGCGCGAAACGTGTGCAGCACGTCCTGCAACGGCACATCCACCCGCGTCGGCTCGTTCGGCGTGAACGGCCGCGGCGCTGAGTAGCTCTCGCGGTAGCGCCCGCGGAAGACTTCGCTGCGCACCAGCATCTGATAGCCGCCGAGCCGCTGCCCCGCGCGCATGCCGGGGTAATCGGCCGCGTCGGGCGGGTACTCGTCAATCAGCTTGACCACCCAGTCCGCGTCGCCGGCGCTGGTCGATACGAGCAGTTCCGCCAGCACGGGACCCGCGAACGTCATGTCCGCCGTCAGCGGTTCGCCGCGATAGACCAGCACGTCGGGCCGGCGTCCGGCGAAGCGCTGGTCGTCGGTCATGTATTCGTCGGTCATGCCGATCGAAATCACTTCCGTGAACGGCGCCGGCTTAGCCGGATCGCTCACGAACTCGTCGAATACGTCGCCGGCCTCGGGCGGTTTCGGCGAGTTCCAGTTCAATCCTCCGCCCGGCTCGAGATAAAACCCGCGCGAGATCGCGGCCCGCGGCGGCCAGGCGTCGAACTCGCGCCACGCGTTGCTGCCTGTTTCGAAGACGATCGCCTCCGCCGCGTTGAATTCGCCGCGATCCTTCAGCGCCGCGAGGAAGAAAGGCGCTTCGATGGTCTCGCGGAAGGTCTGGCCGGTCGCCTCGCCGAAGTGAACATTGCCCAGTCGGTCGCCTGCGTCGGCACCCCAATCGCCGTGCGCCCACGGTCCCATGACAAGTCGATTCCGTACGCCGGGGTTCTGCCGCTCGATGGCGCGGTAGGTGTTCAGCGCGCCGTAAAGGTCTTCCGCGTCGAACCAGCCGCCGACCACGAGCACATGCGGCGCGACGCGCTGCAGGTGCGGCAGGATGTTGCGCGCCTGCCAGAATTCGTCGTACGTCGGATGCGCCGCGATCTCGTCCCAGAACGCGACCTGTCCGTGATACCAGCGCTCGTTCACGTTTCGCAGCGAGCCGAGATCGAGAAAGAACTGATACCCGTCCGGCGTGCCGTGCGTGACGCCCGCCGCCCATTGCGTCGTCGGCGCCGGGCGCGGCTTGCCGAAGCTCGCGAAGAAATTGAACGCGTGCGGCAGGAAGAACGCGCCGTGGTGAAAGAAATCGTCGAAGAACCAGTCTGCGATCGGCGCCTGCGGCGACACCGCAACCAGCGCCGGATGCGCGTCGATCATGCCCGCCGAGCAGTAGAAACCGGGATAGCTGATTCCGACCATGCCCACGCGACCGTTGTTCGCGGGCAGTTCGCGAATCAGCCAGTCGATCGTGTCGTAGGTGTCGCTGCTCTCGTCGATATCCTGCGGGCCGCGCTTCGACGGAATATGCGGCCGCATGTTGACGAACGCGCCCTCCGACTGAAAACACCCGCGCACGTCCTGCTTCACGAAGATCACGCCGTCACGCAGCAGCGCCTCCGGCGAGCGCACGCGCGAGGGGAAAGCGTCGGGTCCGTACGGATCGCAGCCGTAAGGCGTGCGCACCAGCAGCACCGGCAGCGGCTCCGCGACCTCGCGCGGGCGATAGACCGACGTGTAGAGCCGCACTCCGTCGCGCATCGGAATCATGTGTTCCGATTTCACGTAGGCGCGCTGCAGGTATGCGGCGATGGGCTCCGGTTGGCTGGCCGGCGCGGTCGTCGCTTGTGTGCTTTGCGCCGCCGCTGTCGCCGTTGTGAGAAGAACCAGCAGCGCCGCCGTCAGCCGCCCGCGGTGCGCCGGCCCGTATCCTCTGCACATCGTTGCTACTCCCGCTCGAAATCCGAAGGCCGCGGAAAACGCCGCCGCCCCGCGCCGCGCCCTGAGGCGTAGTGGACGCGGGGCGGCGTCGCGCCCTGTGGCTGGTTCTGCGCGCCGGCTACGCCCGCGCTCCGATCTGCATTCCGTAGAAGCTGCGATGGACGAAGAACATGGACACGAAGAAGAACACAAAGAACAACGTCGCGGTGAGCGTGGTGTGAGCAAAATCGCCGTCCGCGGTTCGATCCTTCAGGTGAATCGCCAGTTCGACCGCAAGCAGGCCGAACAGCGTGGTGAACTTGATCACCGGGTTCATCGCAACCGAGCTGGTGTCCTTGAACGGATCGCCGACCGTGTCGCCCACGACCGTTGCATCGTGCAGCGGCGTGCCCTTCATCTTGAGCTCGGTCTCCACGATCTTCTTGGCGTTGTCCCACGCGCCGCCGGCATTGGCCATGAACATGGCCTGATAGAGGCCGAACAGTGCAATCGAGACCAGATAGCCGATGAAGAAGAACGGCTCGGCGAAAGCGAACGCCAAAGTGCCGAAGAACACGCCCAGGAAGATGTTGAACATGCCCTTCTGCGCGTACTGCGTACAGATGGTCACGACTTTTTGGCTGTCCTCAACACTGGCTTTGGTCGAGCCTTCCAGTTTGATGTTGGCCTTGATGAACTCGACCGCGCGATAGGCGCCGGTCGTCACCGCCTGGGTCGAAGCGCCGGTGAACCAATAAATGATCGCGCCGCCGGTGATCAGGCCGAGCAGGAACGGAGCGTGCAGCAGGCTGAGCCGCTCGAGGTTCTGCGACAGGCCGCCGGTGAGAATGACGATGATCGAGAAGATCATGGTCGTCGCGCCGACGACCGCCGTACCGATCAGCACCGGCTTGGCGGTTGCCTTGAACGTATTGCCCGCGCCATCGTTCTCCTCGAGATACTCCTTCGAGCGCTCGAAGTCAGGCGTAAATCCGAAGGTCTTCTGCACGTCTTCCTTGATGCCGGGAATCTGCTCGATCGTCGACAGTTCGTACACCGACTGCGCGTTGTCCGTCACCGGCCCGTACGAATCGACTGCGATCGTGACCGGCCCCATGCTCAGGAAGCCGAACGCCACGAGACCGAACGCAAAGACGGCCGGGGCCATCATGATTGCGCCGAACCCGGGCTGCAGGCTGATGATGTATGCGATGGTCATCAGCAGCACCATCGTGATACCCAGCCAATACGCCGAGAAGTTACCCGCCACAAAGCCGGAGAGAATGTTGAGCGACGCGCCGCCCTGCTCCGAACTCGTTACCACCTCGCGCACGTGCCGGCTCTCGACGCTGGTGAACACCTTCACAAGTTCCGGGATGATCGCGCCGGCGGCCGTGCCGCAGGAGATGATCGTCGCGAGTTGCCACCAGAGATCCTTGTCGCCCTTCACGTCCGGGATCAGCAGATACGACGCAACGTAAGTCAGGATCACCGATACAACCGAGGTGAGAATGACCAGCATCGTCAGCGGATGCTCGAAATTCATCTTCTTCAATTCGCTGTAGCGGCTCTTCGCGATGCTCTCGTTGATGAGGTAGGAGCCCGCGCTGGCGAGCACCATCACAATACGCATCATGAACAGCCAGACCAGCACTTTGACCTGAATCAGCCCCGCCGCGCCCTGAGCCGCCAGAAGCTGCTCGGCCGACGCGGTCGCCATGGTGATGCCGGGATCGAGAAACTTGGCCGGCGTGATGGCGATCATGGTGAAAACGATCAACGCGACGCCGGTCACGCCGTACGTCTCAAAGCCGTCGGCCGACGGACCGACCGAGTCGCCCGCGTTGTCGCCCACGCAGTCGGCAATTACACCGGGGTTGCGCGCATCGTCTTCCTTGATCTTGAAGACGATCTTCATCAGGTCGGAGCCGATGTCGGCGATCTTGGTGAAGATGCCGCCCGCGATACGCAGCGCCGCCGCACCGAGCGACTCGCCGATGGCAAAGCCGATCAGGCAGGGACCCGCCAGATAGCCGGGCAGGATCAACAGGATGAAAAGCATGATCAGCAGCTCGACGCTGATGAGCATCATGCCGATCGACATGCCGGCCTTGAGCGGAATGCTGTAGCAGGGGAAGGGCTTGCCCTTGAGGCTCGCGAATGCCGTGCGGCTGTTGGCGAACGTGTTGACGCGGATGCCGAACCAGGCGACGCCGTAGCTGCCCGCCATGCCGATCAGCGCGAACAGCATGATCAGGCCGACGCGATCCCACGGAAAGCCGGTGACAATCTTGCCGGTCGCGGGGTCAGTCGTGACGGCCAGGTACTTGAAGTAGATCAGAACCGTCGAGCCGACGAACGCGAACAAGACCAGCAGGAATTTGCCCTGCTGGATCATGTAGGACTTGCAGGTGGTATAGATCAGCTCAGAGACTTCGAGCATGGACCGATGCACGGGCATGTTCTTGAGCTGGCTGTAGATCACGCCGCCGAAGATCAGCCCAAGCACCGAAACGGCAAACCCGATCGTGAGCAGCGTGTGCCCGCCGATCGAACCGCCGAAGAATTTGACCGAGTTGAGGTCCGGCAGGACCAGGTTCGCTTCGCCGCCGGGCTTGTGGCCGCCGCCGTGTGCAGCGCCGCCCGCGCCATGCGCCGCGTCCGACGCGGCTGCGGCGGGAGCACCGTGTTCCTGCGCGTGCGCCATTAGCGGCGTGAAGTTCACGCACAGCAACAGAGCCACGCACAGCGCCAGCGCCGCCTTCCACTGCGGCTTGAGAATCACTCCGGGGTTCATCACAGTCGGCTCCTGCACCAGGTTTGAATCGCACCGCGCCTACGAGGGTCGCGAACCGCCGCCCGCGCCAGGCGCGGCGTATACAACCCCAACGGAATCGCACCCATTCGCGCGAGCCGATCGGCTCGCTCGAATTACTACCGCATCGACGCGGGCGACCGGCCCGAGTTCCGCGCCTGCGGCGAACGTCGCTGCTCAACTCATCCCGGCCGGGCGCACCTCGCCCGAAGGCCGGGACGGCGAAGGTCAGAATGCTTCGCGTGCGATGCGCTTCATCGACTTGCGCACCTTTCGGCGTCGCCGCTCGGACGGCTTCTCGTAATAGCTCGTCCGCTTCATATCGCGCGTCAGACCTTCCTTCTCACACAGCTTCTTCCACCGACGCACGAGCTGCTCGACGCTTTCGCTGCCGCGAACCTTGACCTTAATCATTCACTTTCGTTCCTTTTCCATGGGAAGACGCCACTCGCGGGCCTACGCCTCCCGGCGCCGACCAGCCGCGAGCCCTGCATAATATCGACCGGCCCACGCGCGGCAAGCGAATTCGCAGACGGCGAACCCGACTTTGCGAGTCACCATGCCGAGATTCCTGAATCGCATCTCTGCTCGACCGACTAGTGAGCTTGCTCTGTGGAAGGTCCTATAATATCGATTCTTGCCGAGGTGACTCCGAGGTGTGACACTCCCATCATGCAGGTCTTCCTCTCGGTCGCCGAAGATTCCGCCGACATGCACGCCGCGGCACTCGTTCGCACGGCGGCGAGCGCGTTGCCGTCCGCTCGCTTCCACGGGCTCACCGGGCCGCGCCTGCGCGCTCTCGGCGTCGAAACCGTCTTCGACCTTACGGCCCACGCCGCCATGCTCGCCGGCGTACTCGGCGTGATTCGCCGCGGCTGGCAGGCCCTGCGCGCGATCGAGCGTTCCTGGCAGACGCGCCGCCCCGACCTCGTGCTGCTGCTCGACTCGCCGGAATTGAATCTGCGCCTCGCCCGCCGCGCCCGCGCGCTGGGCGTTCCGGTGCTCTACTACATCGCGCCGCAGACTTGGGCTTCGCGCGCCGGCCGCAACCGTCGAATCGCGACCGACGTCGACCACCTCGCCTGCATCCTGCCGTTCGAAGAGCCGTATTTTCGCGCGGCGGGCGTAAGCGCGTCGTACGTCGGCCATCCGCTCTTCGAGTCGCTGGCGACGGCGCCGGCCGATCCGCAGCGCGTTCGCGACCTGCGTGCGGGTGGAGGCGCGCTGCTCGCGCTGCTGCCGGGCTCGCGCCGGCAGGTCATCGAAGCCACGCTGCCGATGCAATTGCGCATCGCCCAGCGACTGGCGGCGCGCAGCGTCGCGTGCCGGTTGGCGATCTCCGCGGTTGATGCGCGCCGCGCGGCGTGGATCGACGCCATCCTGCAACAGTCGCAAGCACGAAGCGATCCGCACCCGCCGGCGCGAGTCGTCGTCGCCGACAATGCGAGCCTGCTGACCGCGGCCGATCTGGTACTGGTGGCGTCTGGCACGGCCACGCTCGAGGTCGCACACTATCGCGCCCCGCAGATCGTGCTGTACGACGCCGGTTTCCTCGGCGCCGCGTATTCCATCGGCGGCAAGTTCGTCGTGTCCGCGCCGCACCTTTCGCTGGTCAATCTTCTCGCGGGCGCACGAATCGTGCCGGAGTTCATGCCGCGCGTGCCGGATCTCGACGCCGTGGCGGCGGTGGCGCAGGCGCTGCTCGGCGACGAGCGTTGGCGACAACGGATGCGCGACGGGGTTGATCGCTGCCTGGCGCCGCTGGAGGCGTCGCGCCCCAGTGTGCGAGTCTGCGAACTGATGCGCGAACTGGTCGAGCGTCGCGCCGTCAGCCCTTGAGCCCGCCGAGCGCGTCGCTGCGCACGAAATAGCGCTGCATGGCGAAAAAAAACAGCAGCAGCGGCGCGAGCACGACCACCGCCGCCGCCATCTGGAGCGGCCAGTTCGTGCCGCCGTACGCGTCCTTGAACACCGCCAGGCCCGTTTCGAGCGTGCGCATGCGGTTTGAGCTTGCCGCCAGCAGCGGCCAGTAGAACTCCGTCCAGCTCCAGACCAGCGCGAAGACGGCGACGGTGCCGGTCGCGGGCCGCGCGTTGGGCAACAGGATGTACCAGAGCGTGCGCAGCTCGCCGCAGCCGTCGAGTTGCGCCGCGTCGTCGAGCGTGCGCGGGATGCTGATGAAGTACTGCCGTAGCAGGAACGTGCCGAACGCGGTGTGCAGGTACGGATAAGGCACGATCAATCCGGCGTAGGTGTCGAGCCAACCCAGTCGCTGCGTGATGAGATAGAGTGGCACGATCAGCACCTGCGGCGGCACCATCATCGTTACGAGAAAGGCGCCGAACAGCGCGTCGCGTCCGGGGAATTCCAGCCGCGCGAACGCGTACGCCGCCGGCACACAAAGCAGCAATTGCAGCGCGACGACGCCGAGCGACGTGATCAGGCTGTTGAGCGCGAAACGCCACACCGGCAATTCCGGCAGCGTCAGGACGTAGAGATAGTTCTCCGGCGCCCAGCGCGGCGGCGAGAAAAGCTGCGTCGGCGAAGGCAGGGGCGACAGCGGCGGGTGGAGCGAAACCGCCACCATCCACACCAGCGGCGCGACGCTGGCAGCGCCAAGCGCCACGAGCAAGCCGTAGTGTGCAAGAGCTGCGACGCGCTTCACGATTCCGCTCCGCGCAGCCCGCGTCGCAGCAGAAGCAATTGCAGGGCCGCCAGCGCCAGAATTACCGCGAACAGCACAAACGTCTGTGCGGCAGCCGATCCGATCTCGAGGCGCGTCCAGGCCTCGCTGTAGATGTGATACGCCACCAGGTCCGTCGAGCGCCGTGGTCCGCCGCGCGTGATCATGTAGATCGGCGTGAAGAACTGAAACGACGCGATGGTGCTCGTGACGGCGACGAAGAGCGTGGTAGGCAGCAGCAAGGGCAGCGTGAGGTGTCGAAATCGCTGCCAGCGGCCGGCGCCATCGAGTGCCGCGGCTTCGTGCAGCGATTCAGGGATCGACTGCAAGCCGGCGAGAAACAGCACCATGCGCGGCCCAAGTCCGATCCAGGCGAACAGCAGCACCATCGCCGGCAGCGCCCACGCCGGCTGGCTGAGAAAATCGGTCTCGCTCGGCAATCCCAGCGCGCCGAGCGCAGAATTCACCAGGCCCACGTTTGGCAGGAACACCCAGACCCAGATCATCGCGAGCGCCGCCTGCGAGCTGACCGCCGGCGCGAAGAACAGCGTTCGAAAGACCCCAATGCCCGGTCGAGGCCGGCAGACCAGCGCGGCGACCAGCAGCGCGCTGATGACGCTCAGCGGCGTCGCCAGCAGCGCGAATCGCAGCGAATTCCAGAGTGCGTTGCGGAAAAACGGGTCCGCCGCCAACGTAGAGTAGTTGTCGAGCCCGACGAATGTGCGGTTCGGCTTCAGCAGGTGCCAGTCGTGCAGGCTGAGCCAGGCGGAGAGCAGCACCGGCGCCAGCGAAAAAAGCGCCAGGTAAAGCGTCGCCGGCAGCACGAACAGCCAGCCGATCCATCCGTGGGAACGAAGGGACATGTCGGCCATTCGACAGTCCGCGCCGGCGGCGTCAAGTGCGCAGCGGCGGAAGTTATACTTGCGGCAGTGGCATGAGCGATTCGCACACGCAAGCACCCGGGTCCGCAGGAGCGCGTCCGCGACACCGCTGGCTCTACGCGCTGCCGGATTGCGCGCTGCCGGCGCAGGTCGAGCTCGAAGGACGCAGCTACGCGCTGGAAAGCACCTTCAAGCACGATTTCTTCGCGGCGACCGGCCTGTACCGAGATCGGGCCGACGGCTCTCTGGCCGTGCTGAAGATCGGCCGCCAAAGCTCGTTGTTCGGGCTGCCGCTGCGCTGGATCGGGCGGTTCCTCGCGCGGCGGGAAAGCGCAATCTACGAGCGAATGCACGATCTGCGCGGCGTGCCGCGCTTTCTGGGACGCGTCGGCGACACCGGCTTTCTGCACGCCTACGTACCCGGGCGGCCGCTCGAGCGCAGCGATGTCGTGCGTGACGCGTTCTTTGACGAATTGGCGCAGCTTCTGGCGGCGCTGCACGCGCGCGGATTGGCGTACGTCGATCTGAACAAGCGACAGAATGTGCTGCTCTGCGACGACGGCACGCCATACCTGATCGACTTCCAGATCAGTCTGCTGCTGCCGGCGGTCGGCTGGCGGCGGCTGTGGCCGGTGCAGGCGCTGCTGGCTCGCTTCCAGAAGGAAGACTGGTATCATTTTCTCAAGCACAAGCGACGTCTGCGCCCGGATTTGCTGACCCCGGACGAGGCGGCGCGCGTGGCGCGGATCAGCTTCTGGATCCGGCTGCATCGGCTGGTGGCGCGGCCGCTGACACTGGTGCGGCGGGCGCTGCTGCGCCGGCTGCGAAAAGGCGAGTCGGTCGAGGTCGCGGGCTCGCGTGCCAAATAGCGTCTGGAGTCGTACATGCAGCTTTCGGCGGCGGATGACCAGCGGTTGCAGAAGTTTCGCGACGCGTTCGAAGCGCGGTTCGCGGGTGATGCGCGATTTCGGCGGGTGCTGCGACAGGATCGCGAAGACCGCTCCACGCTGCTGTCGCATTTCGAGGTCGCGGATCAACTCTGGATGGAGCTGATGATCCGGCCGTTCGTGCCGCAGTTGCGGGCCGGCGTCGTAACAACCGACCGCTGGCGCAACGAAGACCTCGAGGAGCGGATCGAGGAGAGCGGCGACACGATGGAGGAATTCGTCGAAATGGGCTTCGAGGAAGCGGGACTGGAGTGGATCGAACCTCCGGTTCAGCATCGACGCGAAGACGGAACGCGATTCTGTTTCGCGACGGCGCTCGACCTATCATCGCCGGCGGAGCTTGAAACCCCGGCGGTGTTCGACAAGATCGTGCGGATGTTCGAGGGGTATTACCACGCGTTCCGGCGCAGCCTCGAGCGAGCGGCGGCGGAGAGCGCGAACTCGGCGTAGCAGAGCGTACGGAGGCGCACCTTGCGGCGCGGCAAGGCTCTCGGGAACTTACGAAGGATCACGTCATGAAGAAAACTCTCGGATTTGCGGCACTGGCTGTGGCACTGGCGGCGCTGAGCGGCTGCGGCGGTCCGTCCAACCGGATCGTCGGCAATCGACTCGAACGCAGCGGGCAGTGGTTCGGCGATCTCGGCGTCACCGGACACTTGAACAAGGTCACGATCGAGAACGGCTCGCGGATTCGCAAACTGTCGATCGTCGGCAACGCGAACGAAGTGGCCCTGCAGGACGACGTGACCTGCGGCAAGATCGAGGTGTGGGGCGCGGACAACGTCGTGATCGTGCCCGATGACCTGATCCTGCGCGACAACCAGGTCGGCCACCGCTCGCGAATCGTGCGCCGGCCCGCGAACTGGAAGCAGCCGGTCGGCACGATCACGACCTATCAGCGCATCGAGGCCGCGGAGGATTATCCCTATGCGCCGTACACGCCGGCCGAGGGCGGAACGGTGACGTATGAAGTGCAGCCGGGCGGGAGCGTGACGACGACCATGCAGCCGGCGTCAGGTGGAGCAGCGCCCGCGCCGGCTCCGGCGCCGGGTTCGAGCGTGGATTCGCGCTACATCACGCCCGGCGCGGCGCGATCGCAGAACGTTCCGCCGCCGCCGGCCGGCGGTGGCAATCCGGGACTCCGACCGATGCCGCAGCCGCAGCCGGCGCAGCCCCAGCCCGCGCCGGAGAGCGAGGGCGACGGCTCGGGCGCGATCGAAATGCGACCGGTGGGCGGGTAATCAGCGCTGCGCGTCGGTCGCCTTATTTGCGTTTGAAAGCGGGGAGCGGATGAGCGAAGCGGCCGGCTCCGGTCGGACCAAGATGGGCGTGGCGCTGGGGCTGTTGTTGCTGGCGGGGGGCATCTACTGGTGGTCGCTGCCGCGCTCCGCGCCGCCGGCGGACATCGCAGCCGGGCCCGGCATCGAAGTGAAGTGCCTCGAATGCAGCGCGGTCTCCCTGCTCAGCCCAACCGAAGTGGAAGCGGCATCGCGTTATGGCGGCGGCGGGCCCGGCGGAACCGTCGAGCTGCGCTTCAAGTGCCGAAGTTGCGGCAAGCGGGCGGCGGTGCGAAACGTCGAACAGCCCAAGATCGAGCCGTCTTCGGATTAGAGCCGGACGAAGGCTGAGCAGCGCGAATTCAGCGACCGGCCAGAGGGCCAGAGGCCGGTCCCCCAGCGCGGCCACAAAGAAACGAGAAGCGAAAAGCGAGAGAAGACAATCGAGCACGGGCCGGAGGCCCATGCCCCCAAAAAAAGAATTCAGACCCGCCGGAGGCGCCAGAGGCCGGTCCCCCAGCGCGGCGTGAGCAGCAGGCGCTGCGGTGGTGCGAGAAAGGACTCTTGCACCAGGCCCGAGTCCCCTCCGGGCACGGGCCGGAGGCCCATGCCCGCCCAGAAATCAGACCGCCCATGCCTCCGCGAAATCAGACGGCCGGCGCCCCCCCCCCAGAAATCAGACCGGCCATGCCCCCGAGAAAACAGACCGGTCAGAGGCGGTCAAGGCTGGCCGAAGGCCGGTCCGCGTGGGTGCCGCAGCGGCGCGGCTTGATTCGGCGTGCAAAGTGACCTAGATTCCCCCAATGCGCCGCGTGCGCGACCGCGTGTGCCGCGCTGGCGCAAGTGCCGATGTAGCTCAACGGTAGAGCACAGCTTTCGTAAAGCTGGGGTTATGGGTTCAAATCCCATCATCGGCTTTTCTGACCCACCCGGTCCGACCCACAGCGGGTGGACGTTCGATCTCGCTGGAGCCGCGCGTGAAACAAGCCGTCGCCTCGCCCGCTGATTCCTGGGAATTGCTCGCCGGTCCGCCGCAGGAGCTGAGGCGTCTGGCGGACGGCTGCTGCTCCGAGCCGCATCGAATTCTCGGAGCACACCCGGCGCGGTATCAGAATCGCGACGGTTGCGTGATTCGCACCTGGCACCCCGAAGCCGGCCGCGTCGACTGCCTTTTGCCCGATGGAACCGCGCTGCCGATGATGCCCACCGGGCCCGACGGGCTGTTCGTGGCGTTCGCGCCAGGCGTCCGGCCGCCGCTGCATTACCGCCTGCGGCTGAAGTTCCCGGACGGCAACATCTGGGAGCGAGAGGATCCATATCGTTTTCTGCCGACGCTGGGCGACCTTGATCTGCACCTTTTCAACGAGGGCAAGCACCGTCGCATCTGGGACGTGTTCGGCGCGCGGGTGCGCGAAGTGGACGGCGTGCGCGGCGTGTCGTTTGCGGTGTGGGCGCCCAACGCGGCGCGCGTCAGCGTCGTCGGCGACTTCTGCTACTGGGACGGCCGCGTGCTCCCGATGCGCCAAATGGGCAGCTCGGGCGTGTTTGAGCTGTTCGTGCCGGGCGTCGAGCCGGGCGTGCTGTACAAGTACGAAATCAAGACGCGCACCGGCGATATCCGCATCAAAGCCGATCCCTACGGCCGTTTCATGGAGCATTCGCCCGGCACGGCGACGCGCATCTTCGAGTCGCGCCACGCGTGGAACGATGACGAGTGGATGCGGCGTCGCGAGACCACGGACGCAACCCGCGCCCCGATGCTGGTTTACGAGGTGCACCTGGGTTCGTGGCGCTGGCACCAGGACGGGCGGCCTCTGACCTATCGCGAGATCGCTCCGCAACTGGTCGAGCACGTGAAGCGGTTCGGGTTCACGCACATCGAGCCGCTGCCCGTGTCGGAGCATCCGTTTGGCGGGTCGTGGGGCTACCAGGTTTCGGGGTACTACGCGCCGACGGCACGCTTCGGCGACCCCGACGACTTTCGCTGGTTCATCGACTACTGCCACCAGCATGACGTGGGCGTGATCGTCGACTGGGTTCCGGCGCACTTCCCGAAGGACGACTTCGCCCTGCGGCTGTTCGACGGCACGGCGCTCTACGAACATGACGATCCGCGTCGCGGCGAGCACCCCGACTGGGGCACGCTGATCTTCAACTACGGCCGCAACGAGGTGAAGAACTTCCTGATCGGCAGCGCGCTCTACTGGCTGCGCGAGCTGCACGTCGACGGCCTGCGCGTCGACGCCGTGGCCTCGATGCTTTATCTCGACTACAGCCGCAAGGCCGGCGAGTGGATTCCGAATCGCTACGGCGGCCGCGAAGACCTGGACGCGATCGCGTTTCTGCAGGAGCTGAACGAAACGATCCGGCACGAGGCGCCGGGCGCGATCATGGTGGCGGAGGAATCGACGGCCTGGGGCGGCGTCACGCGGCCGGCGGGCGAGGGCGGCCTGGGCTTCACGTTCAAGTGGAACATGGGCTGGATGCACGACACCTTGCTCTACTTCAGCAAGAACCCGGTGCACCGCCGCTATCACCACAACGACATCACGTTCAGCATGATCTATGAGCACACCGAGCGGTTCGTGATGCCGCTGTCGCACGACGAGGTGGTGCACGGCAAGGGCGCGCTGCTGGAGAAGATGCCGGGCGACCTTTGGCAGAAATTCGCGAATCTGCGCACGCTGCTGTGCTATCAGTATTTGCGGCCCGGCAAGAAACTGCTCTTCATGGGCACCGAGCTGGCGCCGTGGTATGAGTGGAACTACGAGTGGCCGCTCGACTGGTCGCTGAGCGAGCATCCGGAGCGCCGCGGGCTGCAGCGCATGCTGGAAGATCTGGGCCGGTTCTATCGCGAGACGCCCACGCTGTGGCGCAACGACCCGGATGCGCACGGCTACTCGTGGATCGATTGCCACGACTGCGACAATTGCGTGCTGTCGTTCCTGAGACGGGACGGCGATCGTTACGTCGTGGTGATGCTGAATCTCACGCCGGTGCCGCGCGACGGGTATCGGTTCGGCGTTCCGGCAGCGGGGCGTTACGTACTGCGAGTGAACTCGGACGACGCGCAATACGCGGGCAGCGGTTATCCGACGAGCCGCGAGGTGTGGAGCGAGCCGATATCGTGGCACGGCTTTGCGCAATCGATCGCGTTCAACCTGCCGCCGCTAAGCGCACTGGCGTTCACGCCGGAGGCGTAGCGATTCACGCAGTGCCTGTGTCATTCGGCGCACGCGATCACGGCGCAGGCCGCGCAGTGTGCGGAAACGCGAGGATTTCATTCGGCACGGGGATTGCAAGCTCTCTACGTGGGAGCAGGCAATACGGCGACCTGCCCTTCGGCCCGAACACCCGGTCGTCGGGGTCTGCTCCCTTTTTGAGCGACGCATCAATCCTTCCTCGGGGTCGCTGCTTGTGGTTCCCATGAGCAGCGACCTCGTTATGCTCGCAGGCGGCGCGCGACGGAATCGCGGCGCCGGCGCGAGGACGGCATGCACGATCTGATCCTGGGCATCGATCTGGGCGGCACGTTCATCAAGGCGTGTTTGCTCGACTCGCAATCGCGCGTGGTTCACGCGACGTCGACGCCGACGCAGGCCGCGGGCGGCCTCGAGCACGTCTTTGGGCGGATGGTGGCGCTGGTGGAGGAGATCTGCCGAGACGCCGGCGTATCGCGCGACCGGCTCGCCGGAATCGGGCTGGGCGTGCCCGGGCCGCTCTCGCACGCCAAGGGCATCATCCATGCCGCGCCGAACCTCCCCGGGTGGGTCAACGTTCCGTTGCGGGCGCGCTTCGCCGAGGCGACCGGCCTGCAGGTGAATCTCGAGAACGATGCGAACGCCGCGGCGTTCGGCGAGTTCGTGGCGGGCGCGGGGCGCGAGGTGCGCGACATGGTGCTGCTGACGCTGGGGACGGGCGTCGGCGGCGGGATTCTCGTTGACGGGCGGCTGCAGCGTGGCGCGTTCGACAATGCCGGCGAAATCGGACACGTCATCGTCCGGCCGCACGGGCGGGCCTGTCCCTGCGGGCAGCGCGGGTGCCTCGAGCGATACGCATCCGCGACCGCGGTGCGCGAGCGCTATGCTGAATTGGCGGGCGCAGCCGCGGCTCCCCTGCACGACGCGGCGCAGGTGCTCGCCGCGGCGACGAGCGGCGATCACGTGGCGGCGCAGGTGTGGAGCGAAGCGTGCGAGGCGCTGGCGCTGGCGTGCGTGAATCTGCAGCACACGCTGAATCCGGAGCGGATAGTGATGGGCGGCGGAATGGCTGAAGCCGGCGAGGCGCTGCTGCAGCCGGTGCGCGAGCACTTCCGGGCGCACACCTGGAACGTGGCCCCGGACGCGCCGCAGATTGTGGCGGCGGCGCTCGGCGGCGATGCGGGAATGATCGGCGCGGCAGCGCTGGCACGCGAGGCGCTGGCGGTTCGCTGACGGGGCGCGAGGCGGCAGGCTAGCGCCGACGCATGTGCGTGGTTGGCGATGTCGAGAGGCGTGGGCGCCTGGTCAGTGCTCAGCCGAGAGCGTGGCCAAGTGCCACCGCTGTGTCAGCGGTGGAAAACCGGCCTCTGGCCCTCTGGCCGGTCGAATGCTGCTCATTGAGCAGTGGGTTGTAGTCCCTGGTGCGAGAATCCCTTCTCGCACCAACAGCACTCTCTGATCCGAGCCGCGAACGTGAGTGAGCGGTTTCTGGTTCACCGCTGGCGACGGTTGGTCAGCGCTGGGGAGGGGACCGAGGAAGCGGGCGCGCCGGCGCCTTCACGCGCTCGCGTTCTCAGGTGCAGACGCCCGTACGCGCTGCTGCAATACACGCGCACAGTCCGCCGGCCGCACCGGATCCATGCCGAAGTAAAGGTAATGCTGCAGCACGATACGCTCATCCGAGTCGCGCAGGCGAAGCTCAATAAATTTCATTCCGAACGTGTAACGAACCTGCTCGATCCGGTCCCACGCCAATTCGCGAACCAGCCGCGGACCTCGATACAGCCGCAGCGCATCATCGCCGAGCGCCATGAACCGTCGCGGCGGCCGCAGCGCCAATCCCAGGACGAGCAGTCCGGGCAGCGCGATTCCAAGAAGTGGCAGGTACACGCGCTGCATCATCGCCAGCGTTAGCAGCATGCATGCCATCGGAAACAACAGCCACAAAAACACCACGCCCGGTCGCTGCCACCAGACGCGAAGCCGGTGCGGCGTCGGGCCGCCGAACACCAGCCATTCACGGTCGAGCTCGAAGCCGCACTCCGGGCAGCGCTGCTGCGCCGCGAGTCCCTCGACCGGATAGGTGCACACCGGGCAGTGCGTGAGCGTGCCGGGTGAGGAGGTCGCAGTCGTGGGCGCGCGGTTCATCGGCGCCTCCGGGCCGCGTAGACCACGCCCATGCCGCACGCGCTCAGGATCTCGTCTTCCAGGGCGTGCATGCGAGCGGCGTCCTTCGCGGTGTGGTCGTCAAACCCCGCCAGGTGCAGCACGCCGTGCACGGCGTAGAGCGCAAGCTCTGCGAGCGGCGTGACGCCGAGGCGCGCCGCGGCTTGCCGGGCTACGTCGGCGCAGGCGACGATCTCGCCGTCGATGAAGCCGCGCCGCGGGTCGCCGCCCAGGTCGAAGGTGAGCACGTCGGTCGGCGTGTCGATCCCCATGTGCACGCGGTGCAGCGTACGCATGGCGGTGCGGCCGACCACGGTGAGCGAGAGATGTCCGTAGCGCAATCGCTGGTGTGCCGCGGCGGCGCGTGCGGCGTCAATCAGGCGTGCCTGGCCGCGAAAGGGCGTTCGAATGCGCCATTGCAGCGTGATTGCGAGCGGCGGCTCGGCAGTCGTCTGCCGAGCGCTACGCACTGCGCACCGAATCGTCTTCGCCGGTGCGCGAGGAGGATTCCGTCGGATATGCCACGCGGGCGTGGTAGATGGCGCTCAGGCTCTTGACGATGCTCTTGCGCACGCGTCCCAGCTCGGAGAAGGTGAGGTCGCTTTCGTCGAGCTGCCCGTCGACCAGGCGCTTGCGGATGATTTCGCTGACGGTAGTTTCGATGCGCTGCGGCGTGGGGTCGGACATGGCGCGCACGGCGCCTTCGACGCCGTCGCAGATCATTACGATCGCCGTCTCCTTGGACTGCGGACGCGGTCCGGGGTAGCGATACTGCGAGTCGTCGATCTCGGGGTCGTCGGGGCGGCGCGCCTTGTTGGCGGCGTGATAGAAGTACTCGACCAGCGTGGTTCCGTGGTGTTCGGCAATGAACGACTGAATGCTGGCCGGCAGGCGATATTCCCGGGCCAGCTCGATGCCGTCCTTCACGTGCCCGAGGATGATCAGCAGACTCATCGTCGGCGACAGGCGCTCGTGACGGCTGCTGGAGCTGTGCGGCTGGTTCTCGACGAAGTACTCGGGTTTGTTGGTCTTTCCGATGTCGTGATAGAAGCCGCCGGCCCGCGCCAGCAGGCCGTTGGCGCCGATCGCCTCGGCCGCCGATTCCGCCAGCGTGCCCACCAGCAGGCTGTGGTTGTAGGTGCCTGGCGCTTCCGCGGCGAGCATGCGGATCAGCGGCTTGCTGGCGTCGCATAACTCCAGCAACGTCATTCCGGTGGTTAGCTTGAACGATCGTTCGATGGCCGGCAGCACGCCTTCGATCACAAACGCCGCCAGCAGCGCAGCCCCCGCCGCCCATAGCGCGCGTTCGGCGATGAAGCCCGCGAATTCGCCGGCGAGAACGCCCCCGATCGCCGCGAACGCCGCGGCGGTCGCGCCGGCTGCGGCGCCGATCAGCACGATGTGCCCGCGGTAACGAACGCTGCGCAGCCCCAGCAGCATCACGCCCGATACCGCCAGCAGCATCAGCAAAAACGTCACGCCTTCCTGCACGGCCAGCGTCAGCAGGATCGAGAACGCTCCGCCCACCGCGAAGCCGACGTTCGGCGTGTACGCGAGCGCGAGCAACGCGGTTGCGAACGCGTGCGCGCCGACTGCGATTTCCGCGGGTGCTTCGTGTCGCAGGAACGCCCAGCGTGTGAGCGCCAGCAGCGCCACCAGCGTGAGCGAGGTGATCAGCCGCCGCGGCAACGAGATGCGCCGCACGGCGGGTTGGCGTGCGGTGTATAGAACCGCACCGATCACGACGGCAAGCACCAGGATCGCGCGGGCCAGCACGCTCAGTCGCACCTGAGCAGGGTTTGTCGTCGCCAGCCGCGTCTGATACTCCGCGTGCTCGGCCTTCAGCAGGACCAGCTCTTCGGGGCTGAGCGGGCCGGCGTCGGTAAGCAGATCGTCGCGCGCGTAGCGCACAAACTCGATCGGCACCGCCGCCGCCGCGCGATCCGCCGCATCCTGCGTGCGCGGGCTGTCGAACCGGTAGAGCGGTCGCGGTGCTCCGTCCTCGGCCAGCAGGCCGGCGCGAATCGTGGCCGCGACGAACGGCCGCAGCGCGCCATCGGCCGCGGCGGCTGCGGTTGTCGCAGCGTTTTCGACCGACTCGGCGGTGGGGTAGAGCAGCGCCGTCGACGCCACGCGCCGCTGCGTTGTTTCATCCTGTCGCAGAATGGCGGTGGGCGCCGTCCGCCGCGCGGCGCCCGCATCGAGTTCGACGAGCGAGGTCTCGTGCAGCGCCGTCAAAACACGGTCGATCTGCCGCTCGTAGCGCTCGGGCTGCTGCGCCTGCACGAATTCGAGCAGTGCGGCGGCGGCAGTCTCGTCGAGCAGGAGCCGCGAATCCCCCGCAGCCGAAAGCAGCGCCTGCGGCTGTCCCGCGTGCGCCTGCGCCAGCGTGAGTGCGCTGAGCAGCCTGACGCGAATTTCTCCAACCAGCGACGCGTCCAGCGCGAAATAGTTCGGCGACTGATCTTCGGCGCGCACGCGCATCTCCTGCGTGCGTTCGTCATCCGGAATTTCGAAGCCGACACGCGCCGTGACCGCGCGCGGCACCGACTGCTCCACGCGGTACGCGGTTCGCTCGCCGCCGATGCTCAGAATGAGCGTGCTGCACGCGGCCGACACGAGCAGCACGATCGTCGTAGCGGACCAGTTCTTGCCGAGGCGCGACGAAAACGGCACGACGCGATCCGAGAGCGAGCGTCGAATCCCCTGGCGGCGCGCGGAATGTCGGAAGAGGGGCCACATAGGTTGCGCCGCGGCGGGCGCTCAGGGATTCTAGTCGGCAGAGTCGGGCGGGGGGCTGGAGTATTCGCCGGAACCGCCGTTGGTCGGCTCTGAGTTATCGGCCCTTCGTCGGCGGCGGGATTCGATGTCGCCATAGCGACCGACGATCGCCGAAACGAGCCGGTGCCGCACGATATCCGCCTCGGCGAGGCGCAGCACCTCGATGCCGGGAATGCCGCGGAGCCTGCGGACGGCGTCGTTCAAGCCGGAGGGCTGCCCGGGCTCGAGATCGACCTGACTGTCGTCGCCGGTGACGATCATCTTGCTGTCCTGTCCGAGCCGGGTGAGGAACATGAACATCTGCGCGGGCGTCGCGTTCTGGGCTTCGTCGAGAATGACCACCGCGTGATTCAGCGTGCGGCCACGCATGTATGCGAGCGGAATGACCTCGACGACGTCGCTGACCATGAAGCGCTTCAACTGGTCGTAGGTCATCATGTCGTGCATGGCGTCGAAGAGCGGGCGCAGATAGGGGTTCACCTTCTGCTGTAGATCGCCGGGAAGGAAGCCGAGCTTCTCGCCTGCCTCGACCGCGGGTCGCACGAGCGCGATGCGACGGGTTTTCCCGAGCTTCAGCATGTGAATGGCGACGGCGACGGCGAGATAGGTCTTGCCGGTGCCGGCCGGACCGACGCAGAAGACCATGTCCGATTCGAGCATGGCGCGCACATAGCGCTGCTGGCCTTCGGTGCGCGGCGCGATGGCCTCGCGATTGAAGACCGTCAGTGCGTCCGACGAGCCTTGACGACCCGCGGAGTCGACATCGGCCAGGACGCCGCTGATCGCGTCGTCGTCAAGGAAATCGCGATCGCGCAGCAACTCCTGCAATTTGTCGAGCGCCGCCGCGGCCTTGGCGACGTTTGGCGGATCGCCCTGCAGGCGCACGAGTCCCTGGCGCGCGTGCATCTGCACCGTGAACGCATCGCGAATGCGTCGCAGATGGCGGTCGCCGATGCCGAACAGCTCGGCGCGTCGATGCGGCTCGAGCAGCGATACGGACAGTTCCATAGCGGGAGAGTAGCTTGAGAGCGATCCGCTGTCAGACGCGGAGCGCGACGACGGTTTTCCGTCGAAACTGCAGCGCACTGCGGCGATGACGGACGCGCGTCAGAAACGGGGATTGCAGGCAGCGCAAGAGGGCCTACAATCCCGCCCGGGTCGAGCGGATCAACGTCCGCTGCGGCCTTGACCAAGGCTCGCGACGGGTCGGGAACACGTGCCCGCATGCCCGGCGCGCCGGCCTGTGCAGCCGCTGAAGGAGATCGCCTCCGTGAGCACGTTGACCAAGGTATTCATCGTCCTGACGACCGTCCTCTCGATCGCGCTTTCGTCGCTGTTCGTGGCGGCGGCGGCGCAGTGGGAGAATTGGCGCAACCTTGCGCAGGAGCTTCAGGCTTCGCGCGACGCGACGATCATCGAGAAGCAGGCGGTGGTCGCCAGCATGGAGGCGGCGCTGGCGCTGAAGGATGAGACGCTCATGACGCGCGCCGCAGAGTTGCGTGCGGCCGGCGACAAACTGGCGGAGAAAGACAAGCAGTACGCCGAGCTGGCTGCGACGCTGGCGCAGGAAAAGAACGAGAAGCTGGCGGCGGAGGCCGGCCGAACCAAGCTGCAGGAAATCCTCAACGTCTCGACGGCGCAGGTGAAGGGCCTCGAGAAGCAGAATCAGACGCTCGTCGCGCAGAACATGGACTTGCAGTCGCGGAATTCGTACCTCAACAGCCGCGTGCTCGAGCTCACGACCGAGGTCACGATCCTCACCGAGAACGTGCGCAACATGCAGGAAAAGCTCTTCGCCGCCGAGTCGGGCAGCCGCTCGCCGCAGGGCATCGGCACGATCCGCGGCACGGTCAGTGCTGACGCGCCGGGCGCGCAGCAGGTTGAGCCGCGCGTGGGTGGGCTGATTCGCGGGCGCGTGATGGCGGCCGACGCCGGCTATGCCAGCATCGACGTGGGCGAGAGCGCGGGCGTGGGCACCGGAATGACGTTCCTGGTCTACCGCGAAGGTACGGGCTATCTGGGCGACCTGGTGATTGAATCGGTTCGCCCGAACGAGGCCGGCGGCAAGCTCACCACCAGCGGACAATCGGTGCGGCGCGGCGATCTGGTCGTGCTGAGCGATCAGGGCTAGTCACAGGAGCGCGATGCAATGTCCATGATCTCTCCCGGCCCGCAGCGCAGCGTCGGCGACAACGACATCTACACCGCGCTGGCGTTCGTTTCCTTCCTCTTCGTCCTCGTCGCGACGATCTACGTGGGCTATCGCGCACAGACGCTTTTTGGTACGCTGCTGCCGCCGGGCGGCAGTTGACGTCGAGTCGGTCCGCGCGACGCCCCGCGATCAGGAACCGACCAGTCCGGCGCAATGGCGCGGCGGCTGCGATCGGCCCAGGGATGGGAGCCTGACGTGTTTCTACGGCGATTGACAGGTCTATTCAGCCTTGACATGGGCATCGACCTGGGGACGTGCAACACCCTCGTTTGCGTAAAAGGCGAGGGGATCGTGCTGAATGAGCCGTCCGTCGTCGCCGTTCGCAAAGGCACCAACCAGGTTCTCGACACCGAACATGGCAAAGCCGTCGGCATCGTCGCCAAGGAAATGCTCGGCCGCACGCCCGGCAGCATCACCGCCATTCGCCCGCTGAAGGACGGCGTGATCGCCGACTTCGACATCACCGAGGCGATGCTCGGCTATTTCATCAAAAAAGTGCACGGCAATCGCGGGTTGGCACATCCGCGCGTCGTGATCTCGATTCCCTCCGGCATTACGGCGGTCGAGAAGCGCGCGGTGTTCAATTCGGCCGAGCGTGCCGGCGCGCGGCGCGTCTACCTCGTCGAGGAACCCAAGGCCGCCGCAATCGGCGCGAAGTTGCCGATTTTCGACCCGACGGCGTCGATGATCGTCGACATCGGCGGCGGGACGACCGAGGTCGCGGTGATGAGCCTGGCCGACATTGCGATCTGCCAGTCGTTGCGCGTCGCGGGCGACGACATGGACGAAGCCATCATCAACTACATGAAGCGCACCTACAACCTGATGATCGGCCCGCAGACCGCCGAGCGAATCAAGATCGACATCGGCTCCGCCGCGCCGCAGAAGGACGAAGGCTCGATGGAGGTCAAGGGCCGCGACATGATCAGCGGCCTGCCGCGCAAGGCGGCGCTGCGCGGCGACGAGGTGCGCGAGGCGCTGAAGGAACCGGTCGGCCAGATCGTCGAAGCGGTGCTGCGGACGCTGGAACAGGTCGAGCCGGAACTTGCGGCGGACCTGGTCGACAACGGCATTCACCTCGCGGGCGGCGGGGCGCTGCTGCGCGGGTTGGACGAGGTGCTGGCCAAGGCGACGGGCCTCGACGTGACGGTGGTCGACGATCCGCTGACCTGTGTGGCGCGCGGCACCAGCGAATATCTCGACTACCTCGACGAGTGGCAGCACACGCTCGAGTCGGATCAGGACGATTTCTAGCGGCGTGACTCGACATCAACACGCGGTATGAGCGTGGAGCGTCGGCGTCTGTTCGTTTCGAATCGAGCGCACGGCGCGGAACAGCAGATCACTTCAGCGACGTAGACTTCCATTATTCCGAATCGCTACACTTACATCGGCGATTCGATCGCTTTCCGGAAAGACACGCATGAACACACTCTGCCTGCTGATCGCGCTTCTTCTTGCTCAAGCGTCGCAGCCCGAGCTTCCCTGGCGAGCTCCACCGGACGCGCCGGGGCCGCCGCGGAATCTTCCCGATATCGCGGCGGAGGTGGTCGTCGAACTTGCGAGTTCCCCGGCCGCGCCGGCTCTCGGGAGTCCGGAGGGTTGGAGCCACAGCCATTTTCTTGACTTGGCGGCTGATTGGCCCGATCCGCATTTACGTCGCCCGCTGATTCGTCTTGCGGGCCACAGCAACCCGGCCATCGCCGCGGTCGCGGGCGTCGCGCTCACTCGCTACGCCGACGAGGAGTCGATCGCGACCGTCGCACACTTGCGTGGGGATTTGCGCTCCACGGGGAGCGCCACGGTTGCGGAGATGATTCGCCGGGCTGAGGAGAGCCGCAGCGCCGACGTGCCGGTCGACGGCGACTTGCCCGGGGCGCTGCGCGCATTCCGGGTAGAGCCCGGCATGTCGCGGCTGGATGTCGCGCGTGCGGCTGAGCTTCTCGAGAAAGACAACGATCGGGAGGCACTGCTGGGCTTTGCGTGGCTGGCATCGCGCGGCATCGTGCTTAGCACGGACCCGCTGACGCGACAATGGGATCGGCTTGACGAGCCGACGCGCGCAGAGCTCCTGCGCTGCTGCCGGAATCGAATCTACGTTGCCGGACACCCGGATCTGGCAAATGCGCTCTGGGAGATATTCGAGCGTCGGGCGACCATGCGCACGAGCGAGCAAACACTCGGGGAGATGCTGGATACGTTGCTCTATCTGGGGCACACAAGGACCTTCGAAATATTGAATTACTCACTCGACGGGGCAACCTCGCCCCCCGACGCAGCCTTGTTGCGGGCGCTCGCGCCTGGGCTGTATTATTGGCGTGACGTTCCCGTGGACGCTGATCGCTGCCGGGCGTGGCTACACTCGATGGACTCTTATCTGCCGAGGAAAGCCTTGCTCGAATCGCGCCGGTTGCCGTCGAGTGCGGTGCGGCAATGCGTTACTGATTATTTTTGGACGCGTGCTCACGCCGATCAGGATATGTTCGGCATTCGCGACTTCGTCAGGAACGGGTTTGAAGATCCAGCCGACCGCAACCACTACGCCCGGATGCTGGAGAAGAGTCTTGCAATCAGTGTCCGGCAACTGAACAGCTATGGGGTCAGAATACAGTCTGCGATGCTGGTCATTTCACTGGAAAAGTTGACTGGGGAGACTCTCGGGCCGTCTATCAGTCACCTGTTCGCGCCCGAACAGGAAAACTGGCTCATTGCGATGCAATCTGAAGACGAACCTCGACTCTTGCGTATTTCAGCCGCGTGCGCGCAGTGGATTCAGGATCACGCAGTCGACAAGCCACAGGAGTCCGTTGACGCACCGTGATCGGCCAAGCGGTACGGCTGTGCCGGCTCGCGCGCCGTGCCGCGCGCTCAGCTCGACAGCCCCGCCTTCGCGGCTTGCGCCATCTGCTGCAGTTGCCCGATCCAGTCAGAGAAGCGATCCGAGACGTGCAACTGCGCGGCGGTTTCCATTTCAGAGGCGACCTGGCCCAGATTGGGGTAGCCGTACGAGCCGCCGGCGCCTTTCAGACGATGTGCGAGCGTCGTCAGTTGGGCCCAATCGCGCTGCTCGAACGCAGTGCGGAGTTCCACGATGCGGATGGCGAGACCGTCGACAAACTCTTCGACCAGATCGCGCATGTCCGGGTCTTCCACCAGCAGTTGCGAGATCAGCGGTTCGATGGTGCTGTTTGTGCTCACTGGCGCCCCTCGGTGTCGTCGCAGGCAGGCCGCACGGCAAACCGGCCATCGGCGTTTCGCGCGACCCGCCATAGCATCGGAATTGCCGGCCCGCGTTGGTGTTTCGCCGGCGCGCCGCGAGATAGCTGCGTGATTATCGGCGGCAGCGGGTTGGCGGGCTGAACCGGCCCGTGGCGCGATCGTACAGAGCGGGTCGGGACTGTACGATTCCTTGGGCAGCGCGGGTTCGTCGGCGCGCATGGACGCGTCCAACGGCACGGGCAGGGAGGTTCAGCGCATGTGCGGAATTGTGGCCTATATCGGACGTCGCGAAGCCACGCCGATCCTGATCGAGGGGCTGAAGCGACTCGACTACCGCGGCTACGACTCCGCCGGGATTGCGGTGATTCGATCCGGTCAGATGCTGACGCGTCGCGCGGTGGGGCGCATCGCCGCGCTCGAGCAGCGCGTCGGAGGCGAACTGGACGGCGCGACGATCGGCATGGCGCACACGCGCTGGGCGACGCACGGCGCCCCGACTGAGGACAATGCTCACCCGCACCGCGACGCGAGCGGCCGGATGGCGCTGGTTCACAACGGGATCATCGAAAACTACCGCGTGCTGAAGCAGTTTCTGAGCGGCGAGGGCTACTCGTTCGACAGCGAGACCGACACCGAGGTGCTCGCCAAGCTGGTCGGGCACTTTTACCAGGGCAATCTGGAAGAGGCGGTTCGCAAGGCGCTGCGCGAGGTGCGCGGCACGTTCGGCATCACGGCGCTGCACATCGACGAGCCGGACACGATCGTCGCCGCGCGGCGCGGCAGCCCGCTGATCGTGGGCATCGGCGATGACGAGTACATCGTGGCGTCGGATGCGGCGGCGATCGTTCAGCACACGTCGCAGGTGATCTATCTCTCGGACAACGAGATCGTGACCGTCGAGCGCAGCGGATTCCGCACGACGACGCTGGATGCGGCGCCGGTCTCGCACGAGGTGCAGGAAATCGAGTGGACGCTCGAGCAGCTCGAGCTGGGCGGCCACCAGCACTTCATGAGCAAGGAAATCTTCGAGCAGCCCGAGTCGCTGCGCACGTGCATGCGCGGCCGGGTGGACCTGGAAGACGGCCGCATCGTGCTGGGCGGCCTGGCGAACATGGCGCGCGAGCTGTCGAAGGTGCGGCGCGTCGTGCTCACGGCGTGCGGCACGGCGTGGCACGCGGGCCTGGTCGGCGAGTATCTCATCGAAGAGCTGGCGCGAATTCCGTGCGAGACGGAGTACGCGAGCGAATTCCGCTATCGCAACCCTATCATCGAGGACGGCACGGCGGTCATCGCGATCTCGCAGAGCGGCGAAACGATCGACACGCTCGCGGCGCTGCGCGAGGGGCGCGAGCGCGGAGCGCTGGTGCTGGGCGTGGTGAACTCGGTCGGCTCAACGATCGCGCGCGAGACCGATGCCGGCGTGTACTTGCACGTGGGGCCCGAGATCGGCGTCGCGTCGACCAAGGCCTTTACGGGGCAGGTTGCGGTGCTGGCCATGATCGGCGCCATGCTGGGTCGGCGACGACACCTGAGCCACTCGCGGGCGCGCGACTTCCTGAACACGCTCGCGGGCGTGCCCACGCTGATCGAGCGCTGCCTCGAGCTCAGCGATCAGACGCGCAAGATCGCGGCGGAGTACATCGATGCCGGCAACTGGCTCTACCTCGGCCGCGGCATTCAATATCCCGTGGCGCTCGAAGGCGCTCTGAAACTGAAGGAGATCAGCTACATCCATGCCGAGGGACTGCCCGCGGCCGAGATGAAGCACGGCCCCATCGCGTTGATCAGCGATTCGATGCCGGTCGTGGTGCTGGCGCCGCGCGGCCCCTCGTACGAGAAGGTGATGGGGAACATCGAGGAAGTGCGCAGCCGCGGCGGAAACGTCATTGCGGTGGCCACCGAAGGCGATCAGGACATTCAGCATGTCGCACGGCACGTGCTCTTTGTGCCCGACGTGCCGGAGCTGCTCGCGCCGCTGGTCACCGTGGTGCCGTTGCAGTTGCTGGCGTATCACGCGGCGGTGCTGCGCGGCTGCGACGTCGACAAGCCGCGCAATCTCGCGAAAGCCGTGACCGTTGAGTGAGGCGCGATTCACGTTGACGAGCGCTCGGGCGGCTTCTATCGTGAATGAACGTCGAGGCTCGGCAAGGCGCAGCCGAGACCAGTAACCGCGAACGGAAGCCGACCCTGCCCGAGACGCTTTGCCTCATCCTGTTCATCGCGCTGAGCTGCGGCCCCGCGGTGTACGGATTCCACCTGTATGCGCTGATGTGGGTGGCCTGGCGCAGCACGCGCACGCCGCCCGTCGAGCTGCCGGCCCCGGCCGAGTGGCCGACCGTCACGACGCAAATCCCGCTTTACAACGAACTGTACGTGGCGGAGCGCGTCATTCGCGCGGCAGCGGCGCTGGACTACCCGCGAGATCGGCACGAAATCCAGGTGCTGGACGATAGCGACGACGCGACCGTCGGGCTGGTGGCGCGGCTCTGCGCCCGTCTGCGCGAGGATGGCGTCAACATTCGTGTGCTGCGCCGCGGCGATCGGCGCGACTTCAAGGCCGGCGCGCTCGCGCACGGGCTGGCGCATACGACGAGCGAGATGGTGGCGATCTTCGACGCGGATTTCGTGCCGCCGCCGGATTTTCTGCGCCGCCTGGCGCCGCAACTGGCGGCCGATCCGACGGCGGGCTGCGTGCAGGCGCGCTGGGGGCACCTGAATCCGCGCGAGAGTTGGATCACCGGCGCGCTCGCGCTCGGCATGGACGGTCACTTCGCCGTCGAGCAGCGCGCGCGGGCCGCCGCCGGCTGGCTGCTGAATTTCAACGGAACTGCGGGAATCTGGCGGCGTGCGGCGATCGACGACCCGCGCGTCGGCGGCTGGAACGCCGACACGCTGACCGAGGACCTCGATCTGTCGTATCGCGCGCAGCTCGCGGGCTGGCGGATTCTGTACGACAACCGCGTGGTAGCGCCAGGCGAAATTCCCGCGGACGTCGATGCGCTCAAGGCGCAGCAATCGCGCTGGGCGACCGGCTCGATCCAGACGGCGCGCAAGCTGCTGCCGGCGGTTTGGCGCAGCCGGTTGTCGCTGGGGCGCAAGATCGAAGCGACGCTGCACCTGACGGGGTACTGCGTCAATGTGTGGATGGTCTTGATGGCGGCTTTCGGCAGGCCGCTGCTGGCGGGTGTGGCGCCCGAGACGCTCGAAGTCTGGCTGATTTGGAGCTGGTGGATCATCGCCGGCGCGATGATCGCGCCGTCTGTCACCTACGTGTACGCGCGGCTAGCGATCGGCGGCAAGGCGCCGTGGGCTGCGCTGCCGAAGCTCGTGGTGCTGGGCCTGGGCCTGTCGCTGAACAACGCGGTCGCGGTTGTTGCGGGGTTGCGCGGCGGGCGCGGCAGCGAGTTTGTGCGCACGCCGAAGACGGGCGCGAGCGACGCCGCCGGACCTGCGGCACAGCGCGCGGCGTATCGTGCGGTGCGTTCGCGGCTGTGGCTGTATGAGTGGCTGCTGGGCGGTTGGTGCCTGGTGCAGTGGGTGGCGTTTCTGGATGCGGATCGCTATGTCGGCGGCAGCTTCCTGCTGCTGTTCGCGGCGGGATTGTTCACGCTGGGTTGGCAGTCGCGCGCCGCTCAGCGCAGCCGTCAAGCGGAGTCGCGGCCGCGCGTCAGCGTTGAGCCGGCGGCGTAGCGGTGCGCGCGTCGCGTGGATTCGCGGCGACGGCGGCGCTTGCGGCGATTCTCGCACTCCCTGCTGGTTGCTGGATCGGCGTGGCTTGTGGCTGGCCGACGCGCGGGCTGCAAGCAGGGTTCTTCGTCGCCGCGATCGGGTGGCTGTGGGCGACGCTGCGAATCCGGCAAGCGCCGCCGATCGGCGCGGGTTTTGTGCTTGCCGCGTGGGTTGCGGCGCTGGCGAGTCGCGCCGCACTGCTGCCGCTGCCGCCTTCTGACGACGTCCATCGCTATGTCTGGGAGGGGCGGGTCGCGCTAGCGGGGCACAATCCCTATCTGTCTGCGCCCGATGCGCCGGAACTGGCGGCGCTGCGCGATGAGCACTGGGCAGGCATCAACAACCGCGATCATCGCGCGATTTATCCGCCGACGGCGCAGATTTGTTTCGCAGGCGGAGCGCTGCTCACACACGATCCGGCGCGGTTCAAGCTGCTGCTTGTCGGTGCGGAACTGGCGGCGCTGGGGCTCTTGTGGGCGTGGCGGCGGCGCGCGGGGCGCGGGGAGCAGGCGCTGATCTACGCGCTGTGTCCGATCCCGATGCTCGCAATTGCGCGCGAAGGGCACCTGGAAGGGCTGACGGTGCTCGGGCTTGCGCTGTGGCTGTGGGCGAGCGAGCGGCGCGCACAAGCGACGACTGGCGCCGTGCTCGGCGGTGTCGGGCTTGGGTTGGCGATCGGCACCAAGGTCGTGCCGCTGCTGCTGGTTCCGTGGTGGATTTGTTGTTTGCTACGCCAGCAGCCCTCGGAGTTGGAATCACGCCGGTGGGGTTCGGCGGCGCGTCGATGCGGCCGGGGATTGGCGGCGTTGCTTGGCGTGTTGCTGCTGCCGGCGGCGGCGTATTGGAACGCAGGCTTGGAGATGGTTGCGCCGCTGCGGAATTTCGCGACGGAATTTCACAATCTCGACGCGACGCGCGAGTGGCTGCGGGCGGCGGTGGGAGTCAGCGGCGCGGAGTCGCTGATTCGAGCGACGATTGTCGGGTTGGCGCTGACGGCGGGCTTGTGGGCGCGCGGCGCTGCTACGGCGATGTTGTGGGTGGTGGGGGCAGTGCTGATCCTTGCGCCGACGCTGCATCCGTGGTACGGCGTGTGGATCGCGCCCGCGCTTGCGGCGACGCCGCACGGGCTGTGGCTGGCGCTGCTGGTGCTGCTGGGGTTGGCGTACGAGGGGGATGCGCAGCGCGACGCGGGCGGCGTGTGGTTCATGCCGCAGTGGGTCGGACCGGCGATTCACGGCGCGTTCTATGTCTGTGCGGCGGCGCTGGCGGTTCGCAGTCTATGGCGCGGGAACGTCGCGGCGCGTGAAGCGCCACCAGCCGACGAGCCAGGCCGCGAGGCCGAGTGAGAGCAGCGCGGCGATGCGCGAGAGCGGCCAACCGCCGTCCTGCAGAATGCGCAGCGGCTGGTAGTAGTGAAACAGGCCGAGGAAGCCGATGCGATCGGCCCAGGGGGCGATGGCTTCGATGAAGTTCAGCACGAACGAGAAGATGATGTACCCGGCGGTCCAGCCGATGGGGGAGCCGCGGCGATCGGCCACGGCGGAGAAGGCGAGGCTGACGCCGAGAATCGCCGCGTGCAGGGCCATCAGGTTTGTGAGTACAGGGGCGAGCCGGAGAAACTGAATTGGCTCGGTCAGGGCGAAGACTGACTGACCGATTCGCAGCCCGAGCGGGAGAACGAGTGCGAGCGGGAGTATGAGCAAGGCGCACGCGAACGACACCGAGAGATAGATTCGCGAGCGCGAGAGCGGCAGCGTGAACAGCAGGTCGGCGGTGCCGCGGTCGGCCTCGCCGGCGAGCACGCGAGACGAGGCCGCGAGCAGGACCGTCCAACTGACGACGTAGACGAGCGCGTGTCCGAGGCCGACGGACGAAAGCGCGGTCGACGAGTTCTCCTGCGTCAGGTCCGCGCCGAGGAAGGTCTCGACCAGTTTGGCGACGAAGGGCAGCTCGGAGAGAAATCGCAGCGCAGTCGCCGCGAGGTGTTTGATCCAGAGGACGAACATCGTCTCGAAGAGCAACAAGGCCACCAGCCCCAGCAGCAGCAGCGGCAGGCTGTCGCGCAGCGTTTTTCGCACGAGGGCGATGTTCACGCCGCGTCTCCGTTCTCGGTCGCGTAGTAGGTGAGAAACAGGTCTTCGAGGCTGGGGGGAGCGATCTCCGCGTCGTGCGGTCGGACTTCCGCAAGCCAGACAAGCAATTCGCCGATCGGCCCGGTCCAGGCGGCGGAGAGGTGATTGTGTTCGCGGCGCAGCGCGCGAAGACCGGCGGGCAACGGTGCGGCAAGCTCGCGGCCGGGTCCGAACGTGACTTCGACGTGGCGCACGGCGCGGGCGCGGAGAACGTCGATGCGCTCCTGCTCGACCACGCGACCGGCGCGTAGGATCGCGACCTGATCGCAAAGCTCTTCGACTTCGCCGAGCGTGTGGCTCGAGAAGAGCACGGTGCGGCCGTCGCGGGACACGGTGCGCAGCTCGTCGTAGAGCGCACGCTGCATGAGCGGGTCGAGCGCGGTGGTAGGTTCATCGAGCACGAGCAGCTCGGGGCGGTGCATGAGTGCCTGAATCAGGCCGAGCTTCTGCTTCATGCCGCGTGAGTAGCTGCGAACGCGGCGTGACAGATCGAGGTCAAAGCAGCGGCTGAGTCGCGTTATTTCGGTCCGGCCGCCGCCGCCGCGGGCGTGGTCGAGGAAATCGAGCGTGGCGCGACCGGTGAGCCAGTCGTAGAAGCGGACGTCTCCGGGCAGATAACCGATGCGTCGGCGCAGCGCTGCGCCGCGGCGGAGTGCGTCGTCTCCGAAGACGAGCGCCCGGCCCGCGGAGGCGCGGAGCAACCCGAGCAGCACGCGGATGGTGGTGGTTTTGCCGGCGCCGTTGGGGCCGAGGAAGCCGAAGAGCGAGGCGCGCGGTACTTGCAGCTCGACGCCGCGCAGCACTTCGCGCTGCGCGAACGATTTGCGGAGGTTTGTGATCTGGATCGCGGCGCTGGGCTGGCTCATTCGGCCGCCTGGATCGCTTCGGCGCGGCGGCGTCGGCGGCGCGAGAGGGCGATGGCGAGGATGAGGATGCCGCTCATGCCGAACATCATGAAGTTGCGAGCGACGAAGCCCGGGCGCACGGGCAGCTCGACGCCCGCGACGCGGATGGTGCGGCCGTCGGAGAATTTGATGGTCATTTCGCCGAGGCCGAGATTGGTCGTTTCGCGTGGAACGCCGGCCTCGAACGTGATCGATGCGCCGGGCGCCAGGCCTGCGGCGCCGGTCTCGACCCAGAGGCGGCACGTTCCAGGCTCATCGTCGCCGGGCGTGCCGATCATGCCGGTGGCGCGGCGCTGCCAGCCCGGCGGGGCGTCGAACTTGTGGATGCGGAAGACCGGGAACTCGATGTCGACGATGGGGGTGGAGCTGTTGTTGGTCAACGTCCAGCGGAAGGCGGTGGCCTCGGGAATGCGGCCGCCGGTGACGGTGACTTCGTCCGCGTTGGACGCTGCGCACGCGAGCAGCAGGGCGATCAGCGGCGCGAGCGGCGAGCGCGGCGCATTCGGATTCGGCGCATCGGGGGTCAGCACAGCAGCAACTCCGAGCCGGGAGCGATGTCGGGCGTGCGCGGCAACTGCGCGCGCAGGTCGTCGGCGTCGAGCGCGAAACTCGGTGCGATTTCGAGATTGGCGTCGGGCTCGCCGTCGGCGCGGCGCGGAATTCGAGCGCCGCAGGCCTGGAGCCAATGCGCGGCGCGGCGAACGAGGTCGCGCCGGGTGGTAAACGGGGAGTCCGCGCCGTCGGCGTTCTTCACGGGCGAGAATTCCTCGGAGCGCTCGGTCATCAGCACGAGCGGATCGGCCGCGAGCGGGATGGCGTCGAACACGAACAGCTCGAGCTTGACGACGTTGGGCGCCGCGGGCGTGACGACGCGGCCGTGCTCGTCGATCACCGCCTGCTTTTTGTCGGCGCGATGCCAGGGGAGCTGCGTGGCGGATCCCTCGGCGGTGAGTCGTTCGATGAACTCGCGGCTGAGGATGTGAATCGCGATGCTGCCGGCGTCGAAGCGGCGCGCCCCGTCGACGTTGCGGCTGCGGGCGAGTTCCTCGGGCAGGTCGCTGTACTCGATCACGCAGACGCGGCCGTCGGCGCGGCAGAAGTTCCCGACGCGCTCGAGTTCGTGCGACTTGGCGACGGCCTTGCTCGACATTTCGGAGCCGGTCTCGATGTGAAGACCGACGAAGAGCGGGTCGACGCAGCGGACGAGCGGATTGTCGACTTGAAAATAGCTTAGGTAACGCTCGCCGTGCGCGGCCATGCGGGCCAGCGCGCCGCTGGCCGCGAGCGCGTGCAGGCTGCCGCCGTGGCCGTCGGGTGACAGTGCGACGCGCGAGCGGCCGGTCATCGCGATGCGTCCGTCGGGGAGGAAGGCGGGCATCTGGCGCTGGGGGAAGAATGTGACGGCGTCGCGACCGAGGCCGAAGTGTTGGTGCGCTTCGAAGAACGCGAGCGTTTCGCGGTGGTTGGCCGGGCTGGTCATGATGTACCAGTGCGGCTGGCGGCCGTAGCGACGACGGCAACCGAGCAGGGACTCGGCGAAGACCTGGAACAGCGGCGCGCGGCGGATGGGAGTGATGGCGAAGGCGCCCTTGGGGCCGTCGTAGCCGAGGCGGGTGCCCTGTCCGCCCGCGACGGTGAAGGCAGCAACCTGGCCGGAGCGGATCGCCTGCTCGCCGCGGGTGCGGGCCGCGGCGTAGTCGACGGTCGTTGCTGCCTGGGGCGAAGCGGGCAGCGCGCGAACGGGATCGAGCTGCGCCGGGAACGAGAACTCGGGTCGATTCCGGACATAAGGTTCGATCAGGGCTGCACAGCGTCTGAAATCGATCTGCTCGATGTCCGCGAGCAACTCGTCGCGTCCGGGCTCGCTCAGGTGATCCCAGAACGCGAGCAGGTGCGATTGGTTATGGCGGTGAACGTCGTCGCGGAGGCGGTTGTAACGGGCGCTGATGTCGTGCATGGCGGCGTTCGGTCCTGCTGCTCTTGCTGCGAAGGCTGCGCGTCCGATAGAGCGTAACGATGGACTCCGACTCGGTCAAAAACCCGACGCCGCCACGAATTACGCGGCGCCAAGCGCTGCGACTCGCGGCCGGCGGCGCGCTCTGCGCGTGGCCGTTGGCGCTGGCGCGCGCGCAGGACGGCCCGGCGAGCGCGTCGAGTCCGGCGAGCGCCCCGGCGACGCCGGCGGAGCCGCCGTGGTGGATGGCAGATGAAACGACGGCGCGGGTGGTTGAGATTCGGTCGGCGCGGTCGGCGCGGGCCGGGAACATCGATCGCACTCGGCTGCGCGAGATGCTCGAGGAAGGGCTGATGGCGCTGACCGGGGCGTCGGACCCGGTGCAGGCGTGGCGCGCGGTGCTGAAAGACGCGCAGCGACCGTGCATCAAGTTCAACTCGGTCGGGGCGGACGTGCTGCGGACGAACGAGCCGATGGCGGACGCGCTGCTGGATTCGCTGGAACCGGCGGGCTATGGCGCGGACGCGATCTGGACGATCGAAGCGCCGGCGCTGCTGGTGCAGAAGCGGGCGGTTGCGACGCCGCCGGCGGGCTGGGGCGAGACGATCGAGGTGGAAGGACTGGTTCAGCCGCTGGCGAACTGGTTGCTGGAATCGGACGCGATCATCAACGTGGGTTTCCTCAAGTCGCATCGCATCGCCGGGATGTCGGCGGCGATGAAGAACATTTCGCACTCGGTGATTCGGTCGCCGGCCCGGCATCACGGGAACCGGTGTTCGCCGGCGGTTGCGCAGGTGATCGGGGCGGCGCCGGTGAGCAAACGGCTGCGGTTGAGTATCGTGAATGCGCTTCGGATCGTCCCGGATCGGGGTCCCGAGGCGAGTGAGACGGATGTCTCGTGGTGGGGCGGGTTGTTGCTGGGGCAGGATCCGGTGGCGCTGGATGCGGTCGGGCACATGGCGCTGGAGGCGGAGCGGCATCGGCTGGGGCTGCCTTCGAAGCTGGAGGTTGATTACGTCCGGGCGGCTGAGGCGCTTGGCGTGGGGCGCATCCGGCCTGAGGCGGTGGTTCGGCTGGACCGTGAGCGGTAACGGGACGGGGGCTGGGCGCAGAATCGGCGAGTTTGTCTTGACATGCCGCCAACGTCGGTTAGGCTTAGGTGTGGTTACGTGAGTTTGTTGGTGGCGGTTCGAGTTCAACGTAATTTTTCATAAATTTGTTTGCCGCCTTTTTCCCGCCAGCAGACCTACTGACCGCGAATGGAACGGCGATAATCCGTGCGCAGCGGGCCTATGACCCATGAGGCCCACTCAGTTTTCGCTTCGGGAGTTTCCCGGAGGCTGGGGCTGCGCGGCGGTTAGGTGCAGCGGCCGCTGGGATGACTCCCGGTGGAAGGGCTTTCGGCCTCATACTTCGATCCCTGAACGCAGGGGAGAAGTTCTGAGTGGCCGTCGCGCATCGGCCGGCGGAACCGCATCGTGGGTGTTGCTCGCAGGAGGTCCTCTGTGAAGAAAAAGGGCTTCACGCTGATTGAACTGCTCGTGGTGGTCGCGATCATCGCACTGTTGATCTCGATCCTGCTCCCGAGCCTGTCGCGCGCTCGCGAACTCGCGAAGCGCGCCGTGTGCGCCTCGAACCAGCGCGGGATTGGTCAGGGCATGCACATTTATTCGAACGACAACCAGGAGTGGTTCCCGCACCACTTCTACACGCCGGCGTACGGCACGAACACGCCGGAAGATCACGGCGTCACGTACATCGGCAAACTGGGCGGCGACACGACGCTGAGCATCACGTCGCCGACGAGTTCGTCGACCTCGTCGACGGCGAGCCATCCGAGCCGTTCGCTGTTCCTGCTGGTCATCGGCGGGCAGCAGACGGTCGGCCAGTTCATCTGCCCGAGCACGGCGGACACGGAAGACGATCTGCGTCACACGGACGGCACGTCGAAGGCGTCGCAGCCGGGTCGTACGCGGTTCGACTTCAAGTCGTACAACTCGCTGAGCTACGGCTACCAGAATCCGTTCTCGCGCCGCGGCAAGCCGCGCAACGGCATGGATGTCCGCATGGCGCTGGCCGCCGACAAGGGTCCGTACTTCACGGCGGGCTCGACGACGACGACGCATGGCGGCGTGAACGACGCGCTGAGCGGGATCAAGGAACCGTCGGCGTTCAAGGCCGGTGATCAGGGCGTGACGCTGCTCAAGAAGAGCAACGACGATTGGCGTCCGTACAACAGTCAGAACCACGGCGGCGAGGGTCAGAACGTCCTCTATGCCGATGGTCACGCTGAGTTCGGCCGTCGTCCTATCGTTGGCGTGAGCAACGACAACATCTATTCGTATGCCGATTCGTGGACCGACCTCGAAGGGTTCATGGTCGGAAAGGTGCCCACCGGCACGGAAAAATCCGGCCAGCTCGCGCAGACCGACAACTACATCGTTCCGTAGTTTGACGTCTGGTTGAGTGATTTCTTGCGGCGGGCGGTCCGAGAGCACGGGCCGCCCGCTGCGTTTTTGTGCGCGGAAAGGCGGTGCGAATGCGACGGATCGGTCACGCGGAAGACCGTGCGCTGCGGCGGCCGCTGGCTTGGCTACTCGGTGAGCATCTCGCGCAGGGCGCGCTTGTGGACCTTGCCGGTGGGGCCGCGAGGCAGCTCCGGCACGATTCGCACGGCGGATGGGATCTTGTACGGCGCGAGCCGCCCGCGGCAGAAGCCGCGCAGCTCGGCGTCGGTGGTCGTCGCGCCTTCGCGAAGAACGACGAACGCGACGGGGGTCTCGCCGCGCAGGCGGTCGGGCGCGGGGACGACAACGGCTTCGGCGACCGCGGGATGGTCGGCCAGCACCGATTCGATTTCGCGAGGGTAGACGTTCTCGCCGCCGACGATGATAAGGTCTTTGGAGCGGCCGGTGATGAAGAGGTAGCCGTCGGCGTCGAGCCGGCCGACGTCGCCGGTCCAGAGCGCGCCGTCACGGATGGCCTCGGCGGTGGGGCGCGGCTTGTTGAGATAGCCAGCCATTACCGACGGTCCGCGGACGAGAATCTCGCCATCCTCGCCCGCCGAATGAGCGGCGCCGTCGCTGCCGGCGATGGTGAGCGAAACGCCGGGCAGGGGGCGACCGACGGAGCCGAGGCGCGATGCCCACGGCGTATTGAACGTGACGACGGGCGAAGCCTCGGTCAAGCCGTAGCCCTCGAGTATCGAGACGCCCAGGCGCGAGTGCACCGCGTCGCGAACGGTAAGCGGCAACGGCTCGCCGCCGCTGATCGCCAACGTGAGGGACGCGAAATCGGCGGGCGTCGGGTCCTTCAAGCGGGCAAGGGCGGCGTACATGCTGGCGGTGCCCATGAAGATGGAGACGCGGCGGGCGGCGATTTCGGCGGTCACGGCGACCGCGGAAAAGCGCGGCAGGTACCAGGCCGATGCGCCCAGCAGCAGCGGGACGACCGTCATCGGCGTGAGGCCGAAGCTGTGGAATTGCGGGAGAGTGCTGAGGAACACGTGGTCGGGTGTCATCCGCGTGTGTTCGATGCACGCGCGCGAGTTGGCCAGCAGATTTCCAAACGTCAGGCAGACGCCCTTGGGATCGCCTGAAGTTCCCGACGTGTAGATCACCGTCGCGGTGTCGTCCGTGCTTGCGGCGGGGGCGGGGGCGTCGCCGGGCGTCAGCGAGTCGCGGTCGAGGCGAAGCGTGTGCAGGCCGAGTTGCTTCGCGAGCGGCTCGAAAAGCTCGACCGTGAGCGCGAAATCGAGGTCGGCGTCGGCGGAGATATTCGCGAGTTCGGCGGGCGCGAGCAGGAAGTTCAAGGGCACGGGGACGCGGCCGGCGTACCAGCCTGCGAGCACTGCGATTGCGCCGGCGGTTGAGGTGGGCGCGAGGATGCCGAACCGCGGCCGGTCGGTTTGCGCGCGGACGCGCGCGGCCAGCCCGCGCGCGATCGCGTGGGCCTGCGCGTGAGAGAGCGCGAGGCTCTGATCGGACAAGGCCGGTGAATCGGGCCGTGCTGTCGCGGCGCGAGTCAGTTCATCCAGGAGCGGGTGCATAGCGCCTCCGGCGATTCGTTCGGCGGAGTCTAGTCGAGGGACCGGCTGCTACTCGAAGTCCGAGCCGCGAGAAGCGAGAATCGAGAGGAGGGGTCGAGCACGGGCTGGGAGGCCAACGCAGCCATTTCACGCAGGCTCGCCCCTGATCTCATGTACGCCCTTGATTCAATGATCCGCAGACCAGGGCGGACAGGAAGCCACACGGAGGCTGATCCGCCGTGCTGACCGAAGCCGGTGCAGGTGGTGCGCGATAGGATTCTCGCACCAGGATCGCGGGGTCGAGGGGTCAAGGGGTCAAGGGGTCAAGAGGAAGCGGGAACGTTGGCAAGACGGGAGTTTTGTAAGGTGGGCATGGCCCACCCTACAAAAAACTCGGATCGAAGCCTGATGGTGCGAGATAGGATTCTCGCACCAGTCGTGATTCGGTGGGCGCGACCCGCCCTACAAACCGAATCCATTCGCGTACCAAGATTCGGTGGGCATGGCCCACCCTACAAAATTCCTCATGACCCCGGCGTAGTCAAATCCAGTCGCGCGCTAGCGCCGTCGGCGCGGGAACAGCGCGAGGCCCGCGATTGCCAGCGGCAGGAATCCCGCCGCGCCAGCGCCGCACAAGCCCGTGGCGCCGGTCGACGCCTCGATGTCTTCGCCGGCCACCGCGTCGCCGTCGTCGGTCGTGGCGTCGGTCGGTTCGCCGAGCTGGTCGGCCGGCACGAGCGTCGTGCCGCCGCCGGCGCCGTCGTCGGAATCGGTGTCCGAGCCGCCGGAGTCGACCGGATCGTCGTCGTCGGAGTCGTCGCCGTTGACGATCGCCTCGGCCTCGGCGATTTCGGCGTCGGTGGCGATGCGCAGCATGTAGGCCTGCGGCTCGTCGCCGTCGCCCCAGCCCACGATCACGCCGTTTTCGTTGATGTCGCGCGCTTCGGTCAGCCGCATGCCCGGACTGTCGGTCGCCAGCAGCCGCGCATTCAGGTCGTAGATCTGACCGTCGATCCAGGCGACGGCCCGTCGTTCGCCGCGCGCGTTCTCGCTCCAGCCCACGATCACGCCATCCTCGTTGATCGATGCCGCGCTGCTGTAGTTTCCGCCCAGCGTGCCCAGGTCGGTCATCACGCCGCCTTCCCAGCGAAACGCGTGGACATAGCTCTCGGCGGTTTCGGCCTCGCCGACGACGACGCCGGCGTTGTTGATGGCGCGGGCCCAGCTATTGAGACCGCCCAGCGTGCCCAGGTCTTCCATCAGGTCGTTGGTGCCGTCGAAATCCAGGTCCTGGCTCCAGACGCCGCCGGCCGGCACGACGCGAAACGCGTGATACGCGGCCTGGTCATTCAACGTGTTCGTGCGCGTGTAGGAATAGCCGACGACCACGCCGTCGTCGTTGACCGCCGTGGCGCTGCTTACCGCGCTCTCGCCGTCGAGCGTGCCCAGGTCCACGATCAGGTCGTTCACGCCGTTGCTGTCGCCGTCGACGTACCAGAGGCCGTTCTGTGGCGTCACGAGAAAAGCGTGCGTCGTACCGCCGGGCGAGTCGAAATCCGCCCAGCCGACGACGTGGTTGGCGTTGCTGATGGCGATCGCGGCGCTGTCGTGCGCCTCGCAGAGGTTTTCGAACGTGCGCAGGTTGACGAGCGCGTCGCCCGGAAAAGGCGAGGCGAAGTCGCTGAGCACCGCGGGCATGAGGATGAAGGCGTTGGTCACGATGATGTCGTCAGGCGTGCAGGCCACCTCGAGCCGCGCCGTGCCGACCACCTGTCCGCCGTTCGAGATGTCGAAGGCCTGGTGGTAGTCCACGCCGAAGTACGGGTGCTTCAGGAGGAAGTGCACCACGTCGTCGAGATCGGTGGTGGCGCCGTTGAACCAGTAGTGCGCGTGGGCCACCTCTTCATCGAGCTGCGCCCAGCCGACCGTCTGGCCCGAGGCGTTGATCGCATAGGCCTGCGTGCGACCGGCGTCGCTGACCACGTTGATGAACTTGTACGTTTCCTGCGCGCCGGCGCCGGCGGCGGCGCCGAGAAGGAAAGCCGATGCGCAGATGCGATGCGAACCGTTCGCGAAACTCATGCGTGCCTCCGGGTGAGCGGACCCGTCACGCGCCGGGCGTCCGAATTCGCGCGCGGCGTACGGACGAAAAGCCGAGACGGCGTGCAGTCCGCTGCTGAGTCGGTCATCGACCGCCCGAAGGAGAGCATTCAATTGAAAGCAGGAGGCTCGGTTCGCTGCCGATAATTCCACCCCGCCCGCGAACCGTCGCCATTATCATCCCGCTCTGTCACCCTCGGGGAACGCACGATGAATTTCGCTCGCCTGTGCAATGTGATCCTTTGCGCTGTGTCCGTGCTGCTGACGGTTGCGCCCGCGCCGGCGCAGGCGCCCACTGCGCCACCGGCGCCGACGGAGCCGCTGAAGTTTCCGCGGGCGCAGCCGTTCGACATGCAGCACATTCAGTTGCGACTCGACGTCGACGTCGCGGGCAAGCGTGTCGGTTCGCAGGCCACGCTCGATCTGGTTGCGCGCGAAGCGGCGCGCGTGGTGCGGCTCGATGCCGCGGAGTTTCGCGTCAGCGCCGTCCGCGGCGGGCCGGCCGACGGAGCGCTCGCGCCGCTCGATTTCTCGCACGACGGGCGGACGCTCGAAATCTATCTGGCGCAGGAGGCGGCGGCCGGCGCGCGGCTGGGGCTGCAAGTCGACTACGTGGTCAGCGATCCGAAGTCGGGGCTGCACTTCTTCGCGCCGTCGGATGAGACGCCTGACGCGCCGCTGCAGGTCTGGTCGCAGGGCCAGTCGATCGACAATCGCTACTGGGTTCCCTGCTTTGATCACCCGAACGAGTTGCAGACCACCGAAATCATCGCGACGGTCGACGACAAGTTCACCGTGCTGTCGAACGGAACGCTGCTGTCGCGCGCGCCCGCCGAAGCGCCCGGCAAGGTGACGTATCACTGGAAGCAGGACGCGCCCCACGTCTCGTACCTGATGACGCTGGTGGTCGGTGAGTTCGCGGTCGAAACCGAACTGTGGAACGACAAGCCTCTGACGTACTACGCGCCGCCCGATCGAAAGGCCGACATTCGACCGACCTTCCAGAACACGCCGCGCATTCTCGAATTCTTCGGCAACGTGCTGGGTGTGCCGTATCCCTGGGACAAGTATGCGCAGGTCTGCTGCCATCAGTTCGGCGGCGGCATGGAGAACACGAGCGCCACCACGCTCGGCGAAAGCGCGCTGCTCGACGAACGCGCCCGGCTCGACGGCGACATGGACGACCTGATCGCGCACGAAGCCGCCCACCAGTGGTTCGGCGATCTCGTCACCTGCGCCGATTGGGCGCACCTGTGGATCAACGAGGGTTTTGCCAGCTACTTCGAAGCGCTGTGGGATGAGCACAACAAAGGCCCCGCCGAATTCGCCTACAACATGTCGCGCAAGGCCGCGGCCGCGATCGACGGCGGCCGCGAATTCCCGATCGTGCATCGCCGGTATCGCAACCCCGATCAGCAATTCGACTCGCGGGCGTACCCCAAGGGCGCGTGGGTCGGACACATGCTGCGGCGGCGCGTCGGCGACGAACAGTTCTTCGCGGCGCTGCGCCGATTCCTCACCGAGCATCGCCATCAGCCGGTGGAGACCAGCGACCTGCGCAAGGCCTTCGAGGACCAGACCGGCCGCCCGTTCGAGCGCTTCTTCTACGACTGGACCGAGCGGCCCGGACATCCGGTGGTCGATCTGACGTTTGCCTGGAAACCCGAGCAGAACGCCGCCGAGATCCGCGTGAAACAGACGCAGGAAGGCGAGCCGTTCGAGTTTCCGCTGCAGTTCGCGATACAGGTCGCCGGCCGTGAGAACCCGGAGCTCGTGCTGCGCGAGATCACGGAGAAGGACGTGCTGATCGTCGTCCCGCTGCCGGAGCGGCCCGTGATGCTGCGTGTCGATCCGCATCAGGCGGTTTTGATGGAGCTTGTCGAGCACAAGGGGCGCGATCTGTGGATCGAGCAACTGCGCCGCGACCCCAGCCCCGTCGGTCGGCTCCGCGCTCTGAAGGAATTGACCGGCGCGAAGGACGACGCGGCGCGTGAATTGGCGCTCGCGGCGCTCAACGACGAGTTTTGGGCCGTCCGCGAGACGGCCGCAGGGCTTCTCGGCACGATGCGCGGCGACGCGGCTCGCGACGCGCTGCTGGCCGGGGCGCGCAGTTCCGACGCGCGCACGCGGACCGCGTGCATCGAATCGCTGGGCGACTTTACCGACGACTCGGGGGTGCGCGAGATGCTGGCCGCCGCGCTGACGGCCGGCGACCCGAGCTATCGCGCCGAAGCCGCGGCCATCGCCGCCTACACCAAGGTCGCCCCCGAAGACGCCGCAAAGCGCCTGCCGCCGCTGCTCGACCGATCGTCGCACCGCGATGTGATTCGCGCGTCGGTGCTGCGCGCGCTGGGCACGCTGGATTCGGAGCCGGCGCTGCGCACGATCCTCACGCACGCGGGCGCGAAGTTCCCGCCGCCGACGCGAAACGCGGCGATCGACGCGCTCGAGGCGACGATCCGCCGCCGCGGGTCGCAACTGCCGCTGGCCGGCGAAGTCGTGGCGGCACTCCGCGAATGCCTCGACGGTCCGCCGCGCGTCAGCCGGCAAGCGGCCGCGACGTTGGGCGCCCTCGGCAAGCTTGCGGAGCCGGCGCTGCCGGAGCTGCGTGCCAAACTCGATGAGTTGAAAAAGGGGCGCGCCCGCGACGCGTTGCAAAAGTCGATCGATGCGATCGCATCGGACACGCCGCCGGACGATCAGCTCACCGCGCTGCGCGGCGAGTTGGAGCAACTTCGCCGCGAGAACCGCGCGCTGACCGATCGCGTGCAGTCGCTCGAAGCGCAGCGAACGCAGCACGATCACGACGCGGATCGGCCCTCGCCGACGGGCGCAGCGCCTTAGGCTATGCGGAGCGCTACCGCGACGGGCGCCCGCGGCTGGATCAACTCAACCGTCCTCGGGATCGTCCTCGCCACGTTCCTCTCGGATGCGGGGCACGAGATGGCCACCGCCATTCTCCCGCTCTACCTCGCCGGCCTCGGACTTGGCCCCGCCGCCTTGGGGCTGATCGAAGGCGCGGCCGATCTCGCGGGCAGCCTCTCGAGGCTCGCCGGAGGCGTGAGCGGGCACTACCTGCGGTCGAAGCGACCGCTTGCCGCACTGGGCTACCTGCTCACCGCGATCATCACGGGCGCGCTCGCCTTCGCGCAGACGCTCCCTCTGCTGGTGACGTTTCGCGCCGGCGCATGGGCGGCTCGCGGCTTCCGAGGGCCGCTTCGAGACTACCTGCTCGCCGACGCCGTGCCGGCCTCCCATTTTGCGCGCGCCTACGGACTGGAACGCGCCGGCGACATGCTCGGCGCCGTCACCGGCCCGTTGCTCGCGGCCGCGCTCCTGTCGTTCAGCCTGTCGCACGCCTCAATCCTGGCGTGGTCCGTGTTGCCCGGAGTGGCCGCGGCTGCGGCGATGTGGTTTCTCACGCGCGAGCGAGCCGCGCCTGACGCCGCGACCGAACCCACAGACACGCACACGCACGCGCCTCGAGATGCGCCGCGTGCCAAGTTTCCGCGAGCGTTCTGGATGCTGCTCGTCGGAGTACTTCTCTTTGGCATGGGGGATTTCGCGCGCAGCTTTCTCATCCTGCTCGCGGCGCAGGCCTTCGGCGACGGCGTCGCGCAGCCGAGCGCCGTCTCGCTAGCCGTCCTGTTGTTTGCGGTACACAACTTGATCTCGGCGCTGGCCGCCTATCCCGTGGGAGCGCTTGCCGATCGCGTCGGGCGCCGGCGGCCGCTCGTCGCGGGCTACCTGCTCGGCGCCGGAACGCACCTTCTCTTGGCGTTTGCATCAGCCAGTCCCTTAGGCATCTGCGTGGCAATTGCACTCTCGGGTATCTACGTGGCGATCGAGGAGACGCTTGAGAAATCGATGGTCGCGGAGATCCTGCCGCGCGAGCTGCGCAGCCTCGGCCTCGGGATTCTCGCCACGGCAAACGCCATGGGCGACCTGGTGTCGAGCGTGCTCGTCGGCCTGCTTCTGCAGGCGGGCCGGCCCGATCTGGCGTTTGGGGTGTGTGCCGGGCTGGCGCTGGCGGGGGCGAGCTGGCTGGCGGCGACGCGGCGGCGCGATCGGACGTAAGCTCCTGTCAGGACTTGCGCAATATTCACGTTGTGGCAACGAATTCCTTGCCGAGAAGCGCGATATTGCCTGCGGTGCGGTTGCGCGGTCTAATAGGTCTGGCGCCTGCTGAGGGTTCGCCGACATGCACGACTTGCTGACACCGGTAGCCGAGTTCGAGCAAACCGCCAGCGGTTCCACCGGCTGGACGCCCAGTCCCGGCGTGGCGATCGACTTGCACTGCCACTCCACGTATTCAGACGAGACGCTGCGCTGGCTGCCCGGGCTGGTTTATCACCCGCTGCTCACGCCCGGCGAGATCTACGACCTCGCAAAATCGCGCGGCATGGATTTCGTCACGATCACGGATCACGACACGATCGACGGCTGCAAGGCGCTGCTCGACGAACGCGGCGATCTGGCGGATTTCATCATCGGCGAGGAGATCTCGACGCGCTTTCCGGAGGACGGCACGATCGTCCACGTGAACGCGTTCGGACTCGACGACGCCACGCACGCCGAAATCGTCCGCCTGCGCGACAACATCTACGACCTGGCGGACTACCTGCGCCGGCGCGGCCTGCTCTACGTGCTCAACCACATGACCTGGACCGAGCAGCATCGCGTGCTGCAGCGCTGGCAGATCGAGAAAATGCTCGAGCTGTTCGACGTGTTCGAAGGCATCAACGGCACCCGCAGCTACGCGCACAACGCGTTCGCGTGGTACGCGGTGCAGGGCCGCGATAAAGTGCTCGTAGCCGGCAGCGACTCGCACACCAACCGCGTCGGCACCACCTACACCCGCAGCCGCGCCGCCACGCGCGAGGAGCTGCTCGCGAACATTCGTAGCGGCGTCGCCGCGCCCTGCGGCGCGTTCGGCACGCCTGAGAAATTCCGCGAAGACGTCTGGCTGGTGCTGAGCCGGAATGTCGAGCGGCGCGTGGCGGGCGCAAGCAGCGCGTGGGAGCGGCTGGTTTGTCGCGTCGTCGGTCGTTTCGGGCAGGTGACGCACCCGCTGGTTTGTCTGGGCTATCACGCGCGACAGAATCTGCTGATCCGCGAGTTTCTCCGCGAACTCCCCGCCTGACGGCTCGCGCTGGCCGCACGATGCGCCGTGAATACTCGTGGCGCGTAGTTCGTGGGAAGCCGCTTAGGGCGCGCGCCTGCCGCGAAAAGCCTCTTCGAGCATCGAGCGATTGGCGAACTCGATCTGTGCGCCCGGGGCCAGGCCGCGCGCCAGCCGGGTGACCGTCACGCTCGCGCCGTCGAGCAGCTCCATGATGTGCAGTGCCGTGGCGTCGCCTTCCAGCGTGGGATTGGTGGCCAGAATCACTTCCTGCACGCCGCCGGCACGCACCCGCTCGAGCAGCGCGGCGATGGTCAGGTCTTCGGGCGTCACGCCGTCCAGCGGAGAGATGCGGCCCATCAGGACGTGGTAGACGCCGCGAATGACGCCGGTGGATTCGAGATTGAGCAGGTCCTTGGGCTGCTCGACGACGACGATCTGGGCAGCGTCGCGCGTGGGGTCGGCGCAGATCGTGCAGAGCTCGCCCTCGGCGAGGTTGTAGCAGCGCCGGCACGGATGCACGTTTTCCTTCAGATCACGCAGGCTCTGCGCGAGGTTGCCCACCTCAACGGCGCTGGCCTTGAGCAGATGGAACGCGATGCGCTCCGCCGAGCGCGCACCGATGCCCGGCAGCTTCTTGAGCTCGCCGATCACGCGCTGCAGCGGCCCGCCCGCGGATTCGAACATGCCGCGAAGTGTATGGCATCGGCGGGTCGCGTGGCGGCGCTGGCGCACCCGGCGCTTCGCCTGCGCGCATGGTTTGGCGGCGGTCGATAGCCGACGCGAGGCGAACGCCGCGATTCACTGAATAGAGGAATCGCTAGCCCCGTCCTCGCGCGGGGCGAAAGCACAAACGTGAACGGTTCAGCCGATTTGCAGGGCTCGCGCCCCCGGCAACGGCGCGCGCTCGGGTCGAATCAGTCGCGGAATTGCCCGAGCATGCGACCCCTCACTCACGTTCGGGTCTCTGATCAGTGCAAGAACCGAGCCGCGCCGTAAGCAAGCGGTCGCTGTCTCGCGCCTTGGTTTTAGTCTTGGGTGGCATGGGCCTTTGGCCCGTGCCCCTGTTCCCGCGCAGCGGGAACCGGCAATGGTGCGAGATAGGACCCTCGCGCCAGCAGCGGCCCGCCCTCGCGCGCGTTTTACGACGCGGGCGCGCATCGCCGAGCCTATTCGCAGGTCTTGCCCCAGTTGGCGGGGACGACACCGAGGTCGCCCAGGTTCACGCAGTCGTTGCAGTCGTCGGCGAGCGTACTGCTGTTGGCGCGAGAACGGATTCTCGCACCAGGGTTGGCAGTGGCGGGCCCCATCACTCACGTTCGGGGCTCGGATCAGAACTACTGTTGGCGCGAGAAGGGGTTCTCGCACCAGGACCCATGAAGGCGGTTTCGCCCGCGTGGATGAAAATAGGCGTAACCGGAGAGCGATGCACGCGCGAACATAGTCCTGTAATAACGTCCTTTCGGTCGGCGCGCTGGCCTAGCGGGGTACTTCGTAGCAGTGGCGAGCACCTGGCGCGAGAAGGGATTTTCGCGCCAGGATTCTCACACCCGGAAAGTTCTCGCAGAGGGCTCGAATAACCAACCAAGGACGCGGGCTGACCTTCCGCGCCGATGGCATCTACTCGTGGGCGGTCAGTCCGCGCACCCGCTAGCCTTCGCCGCCGCGCCACGAACGCTGCTGCTTCTTCTCGCCACGCAGTTTTTTGTCGGTCAGGCGGCGGCGGACCGCGGCTCGCGGCTTGCGCGTCGGCACGCGCGCCTCGCGGACATGGCATGCGGTCTCGAGCAGCTCTAGCAGGCGCTGCTCGGCGTGCTCGCGATTGGCGGACTGGCTGCGCGACTGCTGAGCCACGACGCGCAGCCGGCCGTCAGCGCTCAGCCGCGTCGCACAGCGCTGGCGAATCCGCTCACGCTGGGCATCGTCGAACGCAGGGCAGGCCGCGAAGTCGAGCAGCAGCGTGACGCGCGTGCTGACCTTGTTCACGTTCTGCCCGCCGGGACCGCCGCTGCGATCAAAGCGGGCCTCGAGAAACGGAGCGAGGACGTCGATGGTCCAGCGCGGGGGCCTCATGACGCGGATCGTACCGCGTAGAGCCTGCGCGCCGCGCGGCGGCTCATGCGGGGGCCGGCGTTGGCGGCGGGCTGCGTCGGCAGCTCCGTTCAGCCGGCGCGCCGTTCGGGATATCATGCAGAGGCCATGCGGTTCCGCCTACTCACGTACAACATTCATCGCGCGATCGGGGTTGATGGGCGCTTTCGGCCGGAGCGCATCGAGGCGATCCTGCAGCACCACGACGCCGACGTCGTTCTGCTGCAGGAGGTGGATCGAAACGCGCCGCGCTCGGGTCATCTCGACCTCGCCAGCCACTTCGCGCGCGCCCTCGAATACAAGTTCCGCGCGGCCGGCATGAACGTATTCCTGAAACGCGGGCGCTATGGCAACGCCACGCTCTCGCGCTTCCCGATCAGCCGGCAGCGCAACATCGACCTCACGATCGGCTGGCGCAAGCCGCGCGGCGCCCAGCACACGCAGATTCTGGTGCCCTGGCGCGGCGGAAGCCTGCCGGTCGAAATCTTCAACGTGCACCTGGGGCTCGCCGAGCGTGTGCGGCGGTTGCAGCTCGCGCGGCTGCTGGCGTGTCGAGATTTTCACGAGGTGCCGAGCGGCCGCGCGTGCGTCGTCGCCGGCGACACGAACGACTGGCGCGGCATCCTGCACCGACAGGGGCTGGCCGACGCCGGATTCGTCTGTGCGACCAATCACGCGCACCGCGAGAAGCGCTCGATCAAGACGTTTCCCAGCTTCGGCCCGATCGGCGGTCTCGACAAGGTCTACTACCGCGGCCCGATGCGGCTGCTGCACGTGCATCGAAGCCGCCTGGCGCTGACGCGCGTCGCCAGCGACCACTTGCCGATCATTGCGGAGTTCGAGGTGCACGTGGAGAACGCGCGCGGGCCGCACTCACGAGCTGATGCGCCAGTCGGGTTGGTTCCGGCAGCCGGTAGCGGCGGGCCGTCGCCAGCGTGAGGCGGACGGCGGACTCGCGATCACACAGGTGCCCCGGGCTGACGTAGAGCGGCTTCACGTTCGTGCGCGTGCGCAGGACGTCGCCAACGGCGCGACCGCCGAGGGTGAGCGTCGCGCGGCTGCCGCGCGGCTGTGCGGGCTCGTCCGCGTCGCCGCAGAGGCGCGATTTGGCGCAGCCGACGGTCGGCAGTTCGAGCCACAAGCCGAGATGGCAAGCCAACCCGCAGGCGCGCGGATGAGCCAATCCCGCGCCATCGACGAGCACCACGTCGGGCCGGATGCGCAGCGCGCGCAGGGCCGCCAGAATCGCCGGCAGCTCGCGAAAGCTGAGCAGCCCCGGCACATAGGGGAACTGCGCCGCGCGGGAGGCGATGTGCCGCTCAACCACTGCTTCGGCGTCAGTTGGCGCCGCTGCGTCCCAGACTACAACGCCGGCGATGATCGTTTGTTCGTCGGGCGTAATGGTGGCGTCGACGCCCGCAAACCAGCGCACGTCGCGCCGAACGGGGCGCTGCACCACGCGCTGCGCGAGTCGCTCCTGCAATCGCCGACCGGCGGCGGGCGAGAGCGACCAGCGATGAAGCGGCCGGATGAGCACGCGAAACGCGACGCTCCCTCAGCACTGCGTACGCAGCGACGATGCGAATCGCACGGCCGCCGCGAGCTGCACTTCGTCGACGGTGGTGCTTCCGCCGCACTCGTGCACGACGCGCACCAGCGTTTCGGTGGCGAGGTTCCCGGGGGCGCGGCGTTCGGGCGTGGACGCGTACGGACAGCCGCCGAGCCCTGCGACCGCGCCGTCAAACGACCGCAGCCCGAATTCGTACGCCGCGCGCACGCAATCCGCGGCGCGGCTCTGCGTGTCGTGCAGATGCAGGGTGATGCGGTCGAGGAATTCGTCGCCGATGCGCGCCACGACGGCCTGCAACATGGCCAGCACGGACTCGGGAGCGCCGGCGCCGATGGTGTCGGCGAGGTCGAGCTCATCGACGCCCCGATCCCACAATCGGCCCGCGACGTCCGCCACGGCCTCCGGCGCGATAGGCCCTTCGAACGGGCAGGCCACGGCGCACGACACGTAGCCGCGGACCGCGATTCCGTGCTCGGCGGCCAGGTCAAGGACCGGCTCGAAGCGTGCGAGCGTCTCGGAGATGGAGGCGTTGGTGTTGCGCTGCGCGAAGGTCTCGGATGCCGCCGTGAACACGGCCACCTTGTCGAGCAGTCCGCCGCCGGCCGCTTCGTCCGCCGCGAGCGCCGCCCGCATGCCGGCCTCGTTGGGTACGAGGGCGCTGTACTGCACGCCTTCGGGTTTGGCGGTGGCGACTGCGGCACACACCTCGGCCGCATCGCCGAGCTGCGGAATCCAGCGGCGCGAGACGAAACTCGTCAGTTCGATCTCGTCGACGCCGCTGCGCGCCAGCAGCTCGACCAGCCGAATCTTGTCGGTTGTGGCGATGGTCGTGGGTTCGTTCTGCAGACCGTCGCGCGCGGCGACGTCGGTGATGCGCACGTGTTCAGGCATGTGAAGAGCTTAGCGGAACGTCGCTCGGCGCGCGGGGGCGTGCGGCCGATTCGCGCGCACGCTGACCGGTCGCGGCTCCCGCCCTATAGTGCGCGAGATCAAGACTGGAGGCTGCTCATGCATTCCGGCGACAGCATCGAATCCCACTTGCAGGAAGCGCGTCGCTTTCCGCCCGCGGCCGATTTCAGCGCCGCGGCACACGTGAAGAGCCTGGCGGAATACGAGGCGCTCCACGCCCGCGCGCTGGCCGAGCCCGAGGCCTACTGGGCGCAAGTCGCGCAGGGCTTTCACTGGTTCCAGCCGTGGCAGCGCGTGCTCGACTGGCAACTGCCCGACGCCAAGTGGTTCGTCGGCGGCCGCACCAACGTCAGCTACAACTGCCTTGATCGCCACATTGCGGCGGGTCGCGGCGAGCACACGGCGATTCTGTTCGAGGGCGAGCCGGGCGACGTGCGGCGCATCAGCTTCCGCGAGCTGCACGCCGACGTGTGCCGCTTCGCGAGCGTGCTCAAGTCGCTGGGCGTCAGGAAAGGCGACCGGGTAACCATCTACATGCCGATGGTGCCCGAGCTGGCGGTGGCCGTGCTGGCCTGTGCCCGAATCGGCGCGCCGCACTCGGTGATCTTCGGCGGCTTTTCGGTGCAGGCGATCGTGGATCGCGTCGAAGATGCGCAGTCGCGAATCGTCATCACCGCCGACGGCGGCTGGCGCCGTGGACAGGTGGTGCCGCTCAAGAAGAACGTCGACGAGGCGTGCGCGCGCTGCTCGCTCATCGAGACGGTCGTGGTGCTGCGGCGCGTCGGCGAAGCGGCCGACGACGCCGCGATGCGGCCGGGCCGCGATCACTGGTGGCACGAACTCGCGCAGGCTGCCGCCGCCGACTGCCCGGCCGAGCCCTGCGACGCCGAAGACATGCTGTTCCTGCTCTACACCAGCGGATCGACGGGCAAGCCCAAGGGCATCCTGCACACCACCGGCGGCTACATGGTGTACACCGCGAGCACGGCTCGGCTGGTGTTCGACCTGAAGCCGGATGACGTGTACTGGTGTACCGCCGACGTCGGCTGGGTCACCGGCCACAGCTACGTGATTTATGGCATTCTTGCCAACGGCGTGACGACGCTGATGTACGAAGGCGCGCCGAATTTCCCGGACTGGGATCGCTTCTGGTCGATGATCGCACGCCACCGCGTCACGAAGTTCTACACCGCGCCGACGGCGATCCGCGCGTTCATGCGCGAGGGTCGCGCTCACGCCGACAAGCACGACCTTTCGAGCCTGAAGCTGCTGGGCACCGTCGGCGAGCCGATCAACCCGGAAGCCTGGATGTGGTATCGCGAGGTCATCGGCCGCGAGCGCTGTCCGATTGTGGACACGTGGTGGCAGACCGAGACCGGCGGCATCCTGATCAGCCCGCTGCCCGGCGCCACCGCCACCAAGCCCGGCTCCGCCACGCGCCCGCTGCCCGGCATCGACGCGGCGGTTCTGCGCCCCGGCGGCGAAGTCTGTAGCGCCAACGAGGGCGGGTTGCTTTGCATTCGCAAGCCGTGGCCGGGCATGCTGCGCGGCATCTGGGGCGACCCGGAGCGATTCCGTCGCCAGTACTGGAGCGAAATTCCGGGCGTGTATTTCGCGGGGGATTCGAGCCGCCAGGATGCAGACGGTTATTTCTGGATCATGGGGCGCGTCGATGACGTGATCAAAGTCAGCGGGCATCGGCTGGGAACGATGGAGGTCGAGTCGGCGATCGTGTCGCATCCCGCGGTGGCGGAGGCGGCGGTGGTGGGCGTGCCGCACGAGATCAAGGGCAATGCGATCGCGGCGTTCGTGACGCTGCGCGCCGGGACCGAAGCGACGCCCGCGCTGCGTGACGCGATCACGCGGCACGTGGTCGAGATGCTCGGCGCGGTGGCCCGGCCCGATCAGCTTCGCTTTACGCAATCGCTTCCGAAGACGCGCAGCGGCAAGATCATGCGCCGTTTGCTTCGCGAAATCGCCACCGGCGGCCAGGTGAAGGGCGACACGACGACGCTGGAGGATTTTTCCGTGCTGGCGCGGCTGTCGGAGAAGGAGGAGTAGGGGATAGCAACCGCCGCGGGGACGGAGTGTATGAGACTGAGCAGGCGTCTCCAGACGGTGTGTTCGATTCTAAGCACCGTTCGGCTCGTTGGAGCACGGAAATGACACAGTTCCGCCGACTCGGGAGTTTGATCGTGTTGGTGACTTGCATGGTCCTTGCGCTCGGCGGCCACGCGGCTGATGGCCCACCCGATTCGCTCCGGGCCATGGAGCATGCGAGACGATCCATCAACGCCGGCAAGTTCACGTGGGCGGTGCAGTACACCGACGCGCGTTCGGGGACGCCGGCCACGCGAAATTTCGTGTCGCGATACGCAACACGCGGCGACATGATCTTCGAGGATCGCGGCGACGCCGATGGGTGGGTCTATCACGACGAGCAGGGTCGCGGCACTCACCGCTACCCGCAGCTTTTCCTGACGATGCCGGGAGAATTGTGGGCAACGCAGGAGACCGCCAGCGGCGGTACGGTCAGCCGCGACCGCACTCCCGCGCGCGCGCGACGAATGCGCGAGATCCGCGCCGCAGGTGTGTCGCCGACGTCCGGGAGCATCGAATACGAGACCGGTCTTTCCGCCATTTGGGGGCACGCGGATGATCCCGTCGTCGGTTGGGAGGAGCGGCAGGACGGCGCGATGCACATCGTCACCGCATCGCATCGGTCCGGTGGGAAGACCACCTGGCACATCGACGCGGAACGAGGTTGGAATCCGCAGCGCGTTGAGTTCGTCGGCCCCGGCGGAAGCGTATGGGAGTCCATCTCCACCCTGGAGAAGTTTGGCAGCACGTGGTTCCCAACCGAGGTTCGCTATGTGACCAACGGCACAGTGACAGAGACGGTCACCGTGACGCATGCGGAACTGTTTGGCGAGAACGCGCCCACGCGTTTCTCGCCGACGGATATCGGGTTCGAACCGGGCGAGACCGTGGGCGTGGACGGCGATCGCACGCCGAAGCGCTGGAGTGGCGACGGCCTCGTGACGTTCGAGGAGTGGGACGCACAAGTGGCGCGCGGTGATCGAGATTGGGGGCCGCGGCTCAAGCGAATGTTCGAAAGGGGATTTGAAAGCGAGTACGACACGCCTGAGGACATCGAACTCCGCAAGCTGCACGCCCGCGAGTCGCGTGCGAACGCTGCAATCCGCCGGCACCAGGACCTCTGGGAACGCTACACGCGCGACTTCATCGCGCGCTACAAACTCGAGCAGGAACAGTCGGAGAAGGCCTGGACGATCTACTTCTCGTGTCGCGGAGAGGCGGACAAGCACCTGCAGCGCGTGCGGCCGGAGGCGATGCGGCTCGCGACCGAACTTGAAGCCGCGCGCGAGAAAAAGGACGAATCGAAGATCGCCGAGTGCGACGCCAAACTGAAAAAGCTGGCCGAGCCGATCGAAGAGATTTTCGAGAAGGCGCTCAAGCCGCGTCTCGACAAGCTGCCGACCCGCGCGCAGCGCCGTGCCGCGGAGCAGACGCCGGCGACCGCTCCGGCAGACCAGCCGTAGTCACGCGCCGTCGCTCGGCCGTGCGCCGCCGTGAGCGAATCGCACGGCGGTGCGATCGAGCCCGCCACACTCCTGACCGGTCACCTGCCAATCGCGAATTTCTCCAAGCGCTGCATCACGCCCGCCGGCGGTAGCCTCTCCTGAGTTAGGAGTCGGCGCCGCCGCTAGGGAACCGGCGTCGCCCGCGTCCGGTTTCGCATCAAGGAGCTGCTCCATGTTCAACCTCCGCCGAGGCCTCGGCACGCTGCTTTGCGCCGCGTCCGCCGCTACGCCGCTCTGGGCTCAGGATTTCAACGGCAACGGCACGCGCGACGCCGTCGACCTCCGCAACGCGACCAGCGACGACTGCAACCGCAACGGCGTGCCCGACGAAGCGGACCTGACGCGCCCTGATTTCGCCGCCGCGATCGAGCATCACAGCGACGTAGCCACGCTCACCAATGTCAGCGGAGTGACATTCGTCGACGTGGACCTCGACGGCGACATGGACGTGGTGGCCGCAGCCCGCTCCGGCACGAACAATTCGAGCATCACGATCTGGCGCAATGACGGCGGCCCCGGCCTGGTGTATGCGACGCGCTACACGATCACCAACGCGCTGGCGTACCTGCTGCGCGCGGGTGACCTGAACGGCGACGGCCGCGCCGACGTTGTGGCTTCGGACGTAGGATTCAGCAACATGCTGGTGCTGCTGGCCAGCGGCCCCGGCACGTTCGCGCCGGCGGTAAAGCTGACCGCCGGCTCACGCAGCTCGGGCTTCTCGCTCGCCGATCTCGACGGCGATGGCGATCTCGACATCGCGACCGCCGGCTTCGCGAACAACTCGGCTGAGGTATTTCGCAACAACGGCGACGGCACGTTCGCGGCGCGCGCCGCGTATCCGGTCAGCCAGCAGCCGGTTGACGTCGCCGCCGCTGACTTCGACGGCGACGGCTTGGCCGATCTTGCTGTCGCGAATTCGTTCATCTCCTGGCCGGGCAACGGCACGGTGACTCTGCTGCGAAACACCGGCGGCGCCGTGTACGCAACGCAGGCGACGCTTTCGCTGCCGGGGTATCCGCAGACATCGCCGACGCCCACGCCGCACGATGTGGAGTTCGCCGACGTCGACGCCGACGGCGACAACGACCTGCTTGTGTCCGTCCGCGACAGCAACGCGCTCGAAGTGTTCACCAACGACGGCAGCGGCGCATTCACGCTCACCCAGACGCTCGGCCCGCTCGACGTCATCGGCGGAATCGCCGACCGCATGCTCTGCACGAACCTCGACGACGATCTCGAGCCGGAGCTCGCCTGGTGCGATTCGGCGGCGCACGCGGCGCGCATCTACGACAACGTGGCGGGCCAGTTCATCCTCGCGGAATCGTTTGGCGCCGGTTCGCTGGGGCCGATCGATGTCGCCGCGGGCGATCTGACGGGCGACGGAATGCCCGATTTGGCGCTGGCCGGCGACAGCAGCTACGCGTTCTCGACGCTGGTGAACGAAGGCGCGTTGCGATTCGACGGCGTGATTCACATCCGCCGCGACGACTTCAATTTCTACCCCATACTCGCGGATTTCACCGGCGACGGCCTGGTCGATCTGGCGTCGTATGCGACGTTCGACGTGCCGACGGTGTTCCAGATCGCGCCGGGGTCGGGCGACGCCCGGTTCGGCGCGGCGTACACCGTCTCGCTGCCCGCGCCCGCGCCGCTGCTCACACGCGACATCGAGGGCGACGGCGATCTCGACATCGTCAGCAGCGGTAACAGCGGCGCTCGCTACTGCAAACTCAACAACGGCGACGGCGCCTTTGGCGCCGCGATCTTCGGCAGCATCATCAACGTGAACAACAGCTTTCAGATGGCCGACCTGAACAACGACGGCTTCCTCGATCAGTTGTGGGTGCGCAGCATCGCATCCAACCAGCCCGCGTTCATCGCGATTTCGCTCGGCGACGGCCTGGGCAACTTCGCGACGCCCTACGAGATCACGACGCCCGCGTTCCTGGGCGGCATCTGGACCGGCGATCTCAGCGGAGACGGCGCGCCAGAGATTTTTGCCGGAGTATCGAACGGCCTGGGCACGCCCGGTCACGAGGCGCTCATCGTCTATCCCAACAACGGCGACGCGACCTTCGGCGCCTATCAGGCGCATTCGTACGACGTGGTGCCCAATTTCGCGGGCGGCGTCGGCAGCTTCGCGTGGGAAGACATCGACGGCGACGGCGACCGCGATCTGCTGGCGGCGATTGTCGGCGTCTACCTCTATCGCAACACCAACGGACAGCTCGAGCCGCCGGTCGCACTGGCGGGATTCGCGAACTACTCCTTCACGCAATTCGGGCCGGCGATCTACGACTTCGATGAGGACGGCGATCTCGATTTCTTCGGCTCGGCTGCGATCAACGGACTTGTGAGTCCCGCTGTTTTCCTGAACGAGGGCGGCGGTCAGTTCGGGCCGCGCCTGGCGCTGATGCGCTATCGCAACAGCTCCGACGGCCTCGCCGTCGGTGACGTCGACGGGAACAACCGCCCCGACATCCTCGTGAAGCCCGAGGGGTATCTGGACTGGTATCTGCACCGCAACTACGCATCCACCGCGACCGACTGCAACCTGAACGGCATCCCGGATTCGTGCGACATCGATTCCGGGGCTTCGACGGACGTGGACGGCGACGGATTGCCGGACGAATGCGCGCCCGTGTGCAGCGCCGGCGACGTGGATTGCGACGGCGACGTCGACCTGAGCGACCTTGGTGAACTGCTGTCAGCGTACGGAACCTGCGCCGGCGATGCCGGCTACGACCCGGCCGCGGACTTTGACGCGTCCGGCTGCATCGATCTCAGCGATCTGGGCGAGCTGCTCGCGGCCTACGGGACGTAGGTCGCTCGTCGGGCACGGCCGGCAGGGCGGCGCGCCATCGGGCGCCCGCCCGACTGAAGCGTGACGATTGAATCAGCACGAACTGCCGAACGCGCTAAGAATGACGCCAAGATCGCCGATGTCCACGTCGCCGTCACCATCGAGATCGCCGTCAAACGCCGTCGGATCGGAGCGGCCGAAGTTCGCGAGCACGACTCCGAGATCGGCGAGGTTCACGACGCAGTCGTGATTCATGTCGCCGGGCAGAACGAGAATCTCGGTGATGCTGATGTTGTCGACGCCGACGTTCCAGGTGTTCCCGATCTGGAGCTTCAGCATGCCGTAATGGGTGATGCCGGCAAACGTGGAGTGCGTGGGCGGGCCGAGGATGTTGGCCGTCAAATCGGCGACGATCGTGTTGGTCGCATCGGCGAAGTAGATCGGCTGATTGGTCTGATCGAACGCGAATCCCGCCGCGTCGAACGAATGCACGACCACTGCGTAGCCGGGGTGAGGCCGGAACTCGACTTCGAGCATCCCTACCGGGCCAAGCCCTGACCACGCGACGTGATCCAGATCGCCATAGCCGCCGCCCCAGACGCCGGGCGCCGCCAGCGGAACCGCGAGCCGCGTCGCCGGATCGAGCGGTCGGTACTCCATTTCGACATGCGGCGTCCAACCGAGCCCCATGCCGTAAGTGTGACCCGATGCATCGGGCGACATGGAGACGCGGTCGCCGTAGTCGCTGAACAGCACCCCGGGCGCCGGTTCACTGTCGAAATGGAGAATGGTTGCGGATACGGTCCCTGTCGCGAGCAGAATTGCCAGCGCGCCAAGCCTTCGTTTCATGAGATTTGCCCCCTCCGATCGATCGTGGTGAACTGAGCCCGCTAATGATAGGGCGCGCCCAACCGGCCGCTCAAGGTGAATGTGCCCGGGGGCGTACTGCAGCGAGCCAACCCGAACTCCAGGATATCAGCCCGTCCGTACCGCTTATCAGGCACCGGCGCGTCGCCGCGTCCGAGATAGCGAAGCGCGTCGCGCGATAGACCGCGCCCGCTGAGTTTTCGCTCGGCTCGGCCCGTTTCCGAACGATTCCTCTGCGCGTTCCATCAGCCCCGGGCAGGGGCCGGTGAGGGTCGATTCGAGGCCGACGCCGTGCGACGTGACGCACTGCGAATTCTTGGGGGCGCGCGTGAGGCCGATCACATTTCCGCAGACCTTGGCGCCGGCGATTGATACGCCGCGGGCCGTCGACGAAGAGCCTGGCACAACCGCCGTGGCAGCCGCGATCGCCGGCCGCTCTCGCAACCGCCAACGCCGGCAGCAGGCAACGCTGGATGGCGTCGTCGCGAGCCTGTTCTCGTTGCTGGCGGCGCGCGACCCTGCGATCGCGGGGCACTGTCGACGGGTTGGCCGGCTCGCGTCGCGATTCGCGCGGGAGTTGCGCTTGCCGCCGGAGACGCAGCGCATGCTGGACCGCGCCGGGCAGCTCCACGATCTGGGCAAACTCGGTATCCCCGAGTCAATCCTGAATAAGCCGGACCGACTCACCGCGGAAGAGTTCCGGGTCGTTCGCCAACACGCCATGCTCGGGCATCGCGCCCTGTGCGCCATCCCCGGGTTTCAGTCGCTTCTGCCTGCGATCCTGCACCACCACGAGAACTGGGACGGCTCCGGGTACCCCGCGGGGCTGGCGGGCGAGCGAATTCCGCTGCCGGCGCGCGTGCTGCGCATCGTCGACAGCTTTGACGCGCTGACCTCGGAGCGGCCGTATCGGCCCGCGATGGCGCTCGACACGGCGGTAGAGATCATCGCGCGCGAATCCGGAACCTCGTTCGATCCGCAGCTGGTCGCGCAGTTCCTGGGGTTCATCGCGCGTGCCCGCCGGTCCGAAGTGTTCCCGGAAATTGCGATCGACGTTCACCCGATGCCGCTCGACAAGCAGTTTCTATCGGTCGCTGCGCCCGCATCGCCCGGGCCGATGCCAAGCTAATTGCAGGGAGCCGCCACGATGCGCCGAGCACTGACCGTTGTCGAACTGCTGCTGGCTGTAGCGATCCTTGGCGTTCTCGCGGCCTTGTCGCTGCCGGCGATCAGCCAAGCCGCGCCCTCGGACGAAGTCGAGCTGCGCGCGAGCCTGTCACGGCTTCGCACCGCGATCGCGCTCTATCGAGACGAGCAGGGCTGCTATCCGGGTGGCGGGGCGCCGATCAAGCCGAATGAGCTGATCCAAGCGCTCACGAGCCCGCCGCGCGTCTATCTCGAGGGCGGCTGGCCGCGGTCGCCGTTCGCCGACGCGGACGCCGCGCCGGTTCGACTGAGCGGCGAAGGCGCGACCCGGGCGCACTGGGTCTACGACCCCGAGACGGGGTACATCACCGCGGATTCGGACGGCGTCGATGCCCGCGGCGTGCGTTACGACCAGTATTGAAGATTCGGTGGGAAGACCGACCTTTTGATCAGCCGTTCGTCTGTCCGCCGCCCTGGTTCGGGGGCGCGACCTCGATCGGTCCGAAGCGGTCTTCGTGGGCCTTTAGCGTCTGCTGCAGCGCGAGCATGAGTCGCTTCGCGTTCGCGGGCAGAAGCAGCAAGCGGTGCGAAATCCGAATCATCGGCTGCTGCATGCCCGGCATCGGCGAATTCGCGCCGAGGTAAACCGTAATCTCGTCAGGGGTGCCGGCGATCGCGAAAAAGTTCGCGTAGGCCGTTTCCATCTGGCTGGCATCCAGCCGAATCTGCTGCTGCTGGGGCTGCTGGCTGCGCTGCGGTTGCGAACCTTCTTCACCGAAAATCATCGCGGCTCCTCCATTGTCGCCGTTGCGTGCGGTTCCTGCCAAACCAGCAACTCTATTCGGCCACGCAAGCGCCCGCAAGCGGCCGCACGGCTTCAGTTGGCCGGATCGTCCGACACACGCGCGGCCTGAGCCAGCAACTGGCGACAGCCATAGCGGTGCGCCGCCTCCGGTTCGCGGATCTCCACGTCAAGATAATGGCGGCCGAACTGCAAGCAGGCCTCGCGCGACGGCATGAAGATGTCGATCGTGTTGTGGCGGAATCGCTCCGCAGTGCGATCGGTTACGACGAATGATTGCCCAAGCTCCGGAATGTGCACGATCGAGCCGAAGGGAACGTCGGCCGGGGCGGCGCATTGTCCGAGCCCGGAGGGCACGCCCGCCGCCGTCAGGCCGCGATCGCAATACGCGGTGACGCGTAGGACACGCCGCTCGGCCTCTAACGCGGCGTCCGGCGAGGTCGGCGACTGCGTTCGGGTAGAGGGCGACATGGTGTACGTCGCGGGTCGATTCTGCTCGACGCTCCGGGGGTAGGAGAGCAGCGTCGCCGGGTCGGCTGCCCGCGCCGGCGCGATGAGGACGCCGGCGAGTGCGGCAGCGAGCCACAGCGCGCGCAGAGACGCGAAAACCATGCAGCGAATCCTCCGCTCGGCCTGCGTCCGTGTGAGGCAAGTTGACGCAGACTCGTCAGTTTCAGCCGGCGACGCCCTCGCCGACCGCGAACAGGGAGTGGAATGCTAGAGGGAGCCGCCCGGTCGGTCCAGTCGGGACCGGAACCGGTTACGGAGCCCGCGAATTATCGCTCCTCGGCCAATTGACTGCGGACCCGGCGCGGGTTCCACTCTCGGAAACTCTCGCGAGGGATCCGAATGCGAACGAAACTGATCGCCGGCAACTGGAAGATGAACCTGAACCTGGCCGGCGCCCGGGAATTGGTTGAGCAGCTCCGCGCCGGCCTGTCGGCCGACGGCGGCGTCGAATCCGCCATCTGCCCGCCCGCGGTGTATTTGATGCCGATGGCGAAGGCGATCGACGGCAGCCCGATTCAACTGGGCGCGCAAAACGTCTATCACGAAGCGAGTGGCGCTTTCACCGGCGAGATCTCGGTCGCGATGCTCGCCGACGCCGGCTGTCGTTACGTAATTATCGGTCACAGCGAACGTCGCCACACGATCGGTCATCTCGAGAGCGACGCCGACATCAACCGGAAAGTTCGCGCGGTACTCGCGTCAAAGCTGCGTCCGATCGTTTGCGTCGGCGAAACGCTCGCCGAGCGGCAGGCCGGTCGCACGTTCGACGTTTTGACGTTCCAGGTCGCCGCCGGCCTGGTCGGCGTATCCGCGGCGGACAGCGACGCGCTGGTGGTGGCCTACGAACCGGTCTGGGCGATCGGCACCGGCCACAACGCGACGCCCGCCCAGGCCCAGGAAGCGCACGCACACATCCGCGGCTGCCTGCGCAACGTAGGGCTGAGCGCGGATCGCGTGCGCATCCTCTACGGCGGCAGTCTGAAACCCGACAACGCCGCGGAAATCCTGTCGCAGCCGGACGTCGACGGCGGCCTGGTCGGCGGGGCGAGCCTCAAGGCGGACAGCTTCCTGGGAATCATCCGGGCGGCGCTCGCGATCGGCCGCTGAACGGAATATAGTCCGCGATTCGTCATTGCCGCGGGCGATGACGTGGCGACCGATGACGGGACCCAACATGATCCTGGCGGCCTGGTATCACGGCATTCTCGCGACTCTGTTCGGCTTTCTCGCGCTCATCCTGATGGGTGTCATCCTGCTGCAGCGCGGGCGCGGCGTCGGGTTGGCCGGAGCGTTCGGCGGCGCCGGTGGGCACACCGCGTTCGGCTCGAAAACCGGCGACGTGCTAACCTGGGCGACCATCGTCATCGCGGGGCTGCTGCTGCTTTTCGCCGTGCTGCTGAACTACATCTTCGTGCCGCTGCGCATGCCCGTGGTGACGCCGCCTGCACCGCCGCCCGCCGCCGGCGCCGTTACAGAGACGCTTGAGACGCCGACAACGCCCTCGCCCACGCCGGCCCCGAGTACGCAGCCCGGCAGCGCGCCGGCCTCTGCACCCAGCGGGGCCTGGCTCTTTCCGCACGGCGAGCGCACGCTGATCGCGCAGAACGCCTGACCGGCGGCGCGACGCCGCCAACGAGGAGACGCCGTGATTCGCTCGATGACCGGCTTCGGCGAAGCGCAATTCGAGGAAAGCGGTCATGCGTTTCACGTCGAGCTGCGCAGCGTCAACAATCGCTATCTGAAGACCACCCTGCGACTGCCCGACGAATTCGCATTCCTCGAAGCCCCGATCGAGAACGCGCTGCGCCAGCGCCTCACGCGCGGCAGCGTAACTCTGCGGCTTACGCAGCGCGACCTCAGCGAGTCGGCGGCGCAGGACATCAACATCCGGGCGGTGCAGCACTACCTTTCGCAGCTTCGCGAGGTGGCGGACGGCGGCTCGAATTTCACCATCGATCTCGCGACCATCGCGATGCTGCCGGGCGTGTGTCAGCCCCACGAACTGGGCGAGGAGCTGCGCGAGCGGTTCGGCACACGGATTCTCTCGGCCGCGGGGCAGGCCGTCGACGCGCTGCTGGCCATGCGCGCCGTCGAGGGGCAGGCGCTGGCGGCGGACCTGACGGCGCAATGCGAGGCGGTCGCCGAGAATCTGAAGGCGATCGCGAGCCGCGCGCCGCTGACGGTGCAGGAATATCGCGACCGGTTGATGTCGCGCGTGCGCGAGCTGGTGGCCGGTTCCAACATCACGCTGGCGGAGGAGCACCTGCTGCGCGAAGTCTCGGTGTACGCCGAGCGCAGCGACATCCGCGAAGAGATTGTGCGGCTGACCGCGCACCTGGCGCAGTTCGCCGAGTGCATCGCGAGCAGGGAGCCGTCGGGCCGCAAGCTGGATTTCATCGCGCAGGAGATGCTGCGCGAGGCCAACACCATCGGCAGCAAGTCCGGCGATCCGGAAATCGCGCGCCGCACGATCGACATCAAGAGCGCGATCGACCGTATCAAGGAGCAGGTCCAGAACGTAGAATAGCCGGCGCAAGTCCGATTTCCCGCGTGTGCGCGAAGGGAGATTGTCATGCGTCGATTCGCTGCACTTGCCATCGTCGTTCTGGCGTCGGCCCCGGCCATCGCGCGTGTGATCTACGTTCGGGGGAGCGCCGCTGGCGCGAACGATGGCTCCAGTTGGGAAAATGCGTTCGTCGATCTTCACGACGCGCTCGGGGTCGCGACGGCGGGCGACGAAATTTGGGTCGCCTCGGGCTTCTACTTCCCGGACCGCGGTACAGGCGACCCGTCGTTGCGATACGACGTGCCGGCCGACGTATCGCTTTACGGTGGATTCTCCGGCGTCGAGACGACGCTCGACGAGCGCGACTGGCTCGTCCATGCCGCCACGCTGAGCGCCGACATTGACGGCGATGGCACGCTCGCAGGAGACGCACCGCAAATCATCATCGTGTCGGACGGCGGCGCCGAAACCCGACTGGACGGATTCCACTTCGTGGGCGGGGCGTCTGATGGGGAAGCCGATCGCGCGTCGATCGAGCTCTACGCCGGCCGTATGCTGCTTACGAATTGCTGGTGGCACTACGGCGGATTCGCGCAGCACGGCGGCGAAACCGTGATATCCGACGTATACACGCGGGGCGCACGCTCCTACTTCGTGGCGGGCAGCGCGCGGCTGCAGCGCGCCACGATGGTCGGCAGCGACATCGTCGTGCGGGCCGACGCCAGTCTCGTGATGCACCAATGCGAGCAATACGGATTCGGAAGCTGCTACAACGACGAGGGTGAACTCTATGTCGCCAACTCGCTATTCGCCGGCGACGGCGGCTCGGGCGGGCACTCCAGCACGTTCACCGCCGTCTCCAACTATCGCGGCAATCTGAGCGTGGTCGGATCCAAGTTCATAGGCAATCGCGACCTCGGCAGCGGCGGAATGCACTGCGTATTTCACTCGGGAACCGAGGAAGACTCGGTGGACGTGGTGCTCAACACATTCGCCGGCAACCGGAGCTATGACGGGTATTCGGCATTCTGTTGCGGAGGATTCGGCACCGAGCTCGTGATCGGGAACGTCGACGCCGACAACGAGAACATCGTCCAAAGTAACTCCTTCCATATCGCCCTCTTTCCGTGCCGCGTCGAGGGCGTCGAGAATTTTCTCAGACCGCCGTCGCCCGGCGCCGATGGGCGCTGGCTGACCATCGACGACGACTACGGTGACACGAGATTGTTGGAGACGTCCGAACTCATCGACGTCGGCCTGATCGCCGACTTCCTCCGACCGACCGACATCCACGACCTCGACGAAGACGGCGACATCACCGAGCTCCTGCCGCTCGATGCCGATCGGCAGCCGCGCCTGACCGGCGAGGACGTTGATTGCGGCGCGTCGGAGTACCCACCCTGCCTGCAATATGTCGCCGAGCCCGCGGATGCGATCGTCTGCCGCGGCGGCGTCGCAGTGCTCTCAGCCGGCGTGACCGGGAGCAGCGACCTGAAATTGCAATGGCGGCGTGATTTCCTGCCGCTCGTCGACGACGGCCGCGTCCTCGGGTCGCGGACGGCGACGCTGGAAATCCTCGATGTTACGGACGACGACTCTACACATCGATACGAATTGGTCGCCGAAGATGCCTGCGGGCGTGTGATCAGCCGGCCGGCGTCGATACGGATGAGTCCGGGGCCCATCATCCTGCAACAGCCGGTCGAAGTTCGAGCGTGCTATGGGGATTCCGCGACGTTCTCCGTCGACGCGATCGGGGGCGGCGCGTTGCGGTATCAGTGGCGACACGACGGCGGCGACCTCGCGGACGACGAAATCTACTCGGGCACGACCACGAACACACTCCAAATCGCATCCTACGACGCGCCTCAATACGGCGAGTATTCCGTGCTCATTACGGACGACTGTTTCGAGACCCTCAGCGACGAGGTGTTGCTGCGTCATGTGCATCCGGTTGTCGTCACGTCGCCGGCGGATGCGACGACGTGCGAGGGTTCGTCCGCGACGTTTGAGGTCGTGGCGGACGGATGCGACCTTTCTTACCGCTGGGTGAAAGGGACGAAGACGCTTGTCGACGACGGACGGATTCAAGGCTCGGCGACGGCGCAGTTGACGATACATGATGTCACGTCAGCGGACGCGGCCGCGTACTTCGTCGCGGTGGAGGCTCCGGACGGTTCGCAGACATTCCCGCGTGCGGACCTCTTTGTGGAGCCGCCGCCGGTGTTCCTCGAAAACCCGGAATCGCAGACGCGAACAGCCGGCGACGTCGTCGTCCTCCAGGCAGAGATCGACGCTCCCGTCGGCGTGTACACCTATTCCTGGCGCCGCAATGGGGTTCCACTCTCGGATGGCGGCAGCGTATTCGGGTCGCAGACGCCTGCGCTCGTGCTCCTGCCGTTCCAAAGCAGCCACGTGGGCGAATACGAATGCGTGGCGTCTTCGGTTTTCGATCAGTGTTTCGCGACCAGCGCATCCGCCGTTCTCACGCTCGCGGGTTGTCCGAGTCCGGCGCTCCATTGCAATTACTCGGACATCGCGCCGCGCGGGGCGGTCGACTGTCGAGTGAACCTCGCGGACCTCGGACAAGCGCTCGCGGCGTACGCGCCGGGTGTGGGCGGCAAGTCGAGGGACGACGGTGATGTCTTCCCGCCGGCCGTCGGAGACGGCATCGTCGACTTGTCCGACATCTCTCACAGACTTCGGTGCGGATTGCCGGTAGCCGCGCTCGTCGTTCGGCCTTTCATTGCACCCTGCACTCCTGAGCACTCCCCAACCGGCGGTGCGCGCCAGCCGCCGGTCGGACGCGCAGCGGGATTAGTAGATCACCGAGCCGCCGAGATAGGTTTCGAGCGAGTCGCCGGCGTCGATGCCCGGCGCGATGCTGAACGACGACGTCGAACCGTCCTCGTACCAGCCGTAGTAGTAGTCACTCCCGCCGTACGAATCGCCGCTCCAGCCGTCGGAGTACTCGTAGCCGGAGTCGTACCACGACTCTTCGAAGGCGCTGGAACTCTCGCAATCCGTGCCGCCGAAAGCGGCGAGCGAACCGAAGGCGATGGTGGCGGCGAAACGGCGAAGGGTGGTCAAACGGATCATGTCACTTCTCCTCGAAGTTCTTGCGTGCCTCAGGGCACACTGTTTTCCGCATTCCCGCAGGCCGTCGGTTGCGGACTCCCGACGGTCGCAACGCCGTTCGCGGCGTCGACAACCTATGTCACTCGCAGGCCGCGGGATTTCACCGGTGCGACGGTCCGGGTAACAACCGAGGCGCGGATTGCGACGAGGCGGGCCGGCGCGACCGGGGCAGCGCGCGGATCGCCTGCCTTGCAGGCGCCCGCGGCGCGCGGGGCACGCGAATGAAGGCAGCGCGCGGAGCACGACAATGAGCGGGGGCGAGAGCGAACACGATGCGTTCGAGGGGCTTGGTTTTGCGCGGCTCGCAGGACTCGCCTAGTGGTGGCCGCTCGATTTTTCCGCGCCCTTTTTCTTCTTGTCGCCCTTGGCCGCTTTTTTGTCGGGCTTGCCGTGGTCGTCTTTCTTGGCGTGCTCTTTCGGCTTCGCCGGCTTCTTGCCGTGATCGTCCTTGGCGGGTTTCTTGCCGTGGTCGTCCTTCGACGGCTTCTTGCCGTGGTCATCCTTCGCCGGCTTCTTGCCGTGGTCATCCTTCGCCGGCTTCTTGCCCTGGTCGTCCTTCGCGGGCTTTTTACCGTGCTCGTCCGTGGCTGGCTTTTTGCCGTGATCGTCCTTGGCGGGTTTGCCGTGCCCGTCATCGCTCTCGCCGTGGCCAGTGTCGGCCGCTGCGGGCGGATGATCCAGCAACGCCCGGCGCTCCTGAAGGTAGGTCACCGCGTCGCGCGGCGAGAAGAGCATCGGCTGCAGCACGATCCACGCGCCGTTCACCACAATCGTCGTCAGCGCGAACCCGCCGACGATCGCGCGTACTCCCGCGGGAAGGAACGAGAACGGCCGGTTGATCGTCGCCAGCACCCAATCGAACGCGCGATAGACGCGCTTGCCGATGCCGAGCTTCGGAAGCACGATCGGCCCCGACGCGACGGCCTCCGCGGGTGCGGCCGGGGCGCCGTCGGCCTGCGGCGCTGCTGCGGCGGGGGCGGCGCCGGCGGCTCCCTTGGGCGGAATCTTGAACCGCTTGCCGCCGCCCGCTTTCGCCGCCGGTTCGTCGGCCGACAGACTGGGAATCTTCTCGACCTCTGCCTTGGGCAGCGACTCGAGCGACGCGAGCGCGGACATCAGATCGTTGTCGCTCAGCAGCTCATTCTTGCCCGCTGGAGCCTCCGACGCCGACGGAGCGGGGGGCGTCGGAGCAGGGGCCTGCGCGCGTGGCGGCGGCGCGACGTCCGAGCGCGCATCGGTTTCTACCGGCGCAGACGCGACCGTCGCGGGCACGCCGACCGTGTCGGCGGCGGGCGCTTCAGGTTCACTCGCGCGGTCGTTGGTCGATGGCGGCGCGTTGGCGAGAGCGGCGGCCTCGTCAGCCGCGGCTGCGGTAGGTGCTTCGATCTCGGGCGGCGCGGCCGGTGCGGCGGGATGTTCTTCGAGCTGTGTCATCCGCGCGGCCTCTCGGCTGTCCCTGCGTCTGAGCGTCGTTGGCGCGACTCGGCTCCACTGTCGCGCGGACGCGGCCGGTGGCTCTGCGACGCTATGTAATAAGTCGCAATTGCGGGGCGGTTTGCTGTGGAAATCGCGGGTTGGACCTATAATTGCAGACAGAGACATGGATTGTCTCGCTTCGCGGCAGGGAGGATCGAAATGTCGGCTACTCACGCCTTGTTTCGTCGCATCGCGGATTCGTTTGGGTTCACGGGCGCCGACGGGCGCGTGTCTCGGCTGTTGCCGGACCCCGGCGGCAGCACGCTGGATTCGCGCTGGCCCTGGTTCGGGCGCGGCCGTGCCCGGAAGATGCGGGCGCAGGAGCAACTCGGAGAGCTGGCGCGCGAGCTGCACGCGCACCTCGAACACCAGCGATCCGCGGCGCAGCGCATGGGCGAGGCGCTCGAACAGATCAGCGGCACGCTGGCGGGCATGCGCTCGGCGCAGGAGCGCACCGCGACGACTCTGCTCGATCTCGCGGCGAAAGTGGACGTGGGCGTAAAGAACACGGCGGGGCTCGCCGCGCTGTCGGTGGAGCTGCCCGCGACTCTCCATGCCCAGTCCGAGGCCACGCGCGCCATCGCACGCCAACTCGACGTTTCGGGCGAGATTTCGTCGCAGCTCGTGCACTCGCTGCAGAGCGTCGCGGCGGCGGCCGGCAGTCTGCGCGACGCGCAGGATGCGCACGGACGCGACGCCGCGCAGCGCCATGCTCAGGCCGCAGCGAGCCAACAGGCATTGCAGGTCGCCCTCGCGCGGCAGCAACACCGGTTGCTTGTGGCGCTCACGATTTTGGCCGGCGCGGCGGTGGTCGCGTCCGCAGCGGCAGTGGCGGTGGTGGTATCGCGCGTGCTGTAGCGCAAGATCGACTGCTTCCGTCGGGCGGCTGAGTCGGGTGCCCGGGTCGCGCGCCGCTTGCGCGGTGCCGCCGGGCCGGTTGCAATGACCGCCGCGCAGCCTCACGAAATTTTCTTCAAGATTCCGTGCGGCTCCGGCCGTGATCCTCGTAGATCGCGTATGGCCCCACGCGAGGTTTGCCATGTCACGATGGATTGTCGGCGTCGCGGCGGTTCTTCTGTCCTCTATTCAGGCTTGGGCGGCGCTGCCCTGCTGCAACAGTAGCTGCGCGTCGCCGAACCTCCTGGACACCAGCCAATGTGCGTGCTGTTGCAGCACCGGGGCGCAATGCACCGCCTGCTGCAATTCGTGGCCCGCGGGCCAGAATCGGCAGCGCTGCCTGTCGAGCTGTTTCGCCGAGTTCCCGGCTCAGCCCGCGCCCGAAGTTCCGGTTGAGCCGTGGGAGGAGCCGACTTGATTGCCGGGGCTCTGACGGCGTGTGCGCTGCTCGTCGGCGGCCCGCGAGATCTCCCCGAGCTTGACGCCCGCCACTGGTTCAACAATCCAGTCTTCCGGTTCCAAGACGATCGCGACGTACTGCTTTGCGTATTCACCACGCGCGACGCGCACAGCGAGCGCTTGGCGTCGCAGTTGAATCGCCTGCAACGTAGGCCGCGGCTCGTGGTGATCGCGCTCACGCAGGACTCACGCGCGGACGTCGAACGCTTCGTCGAGCGTACGCGGGCGCGATTCACCATCGGCGCCGAGAGCGACACCGTGCGCCGCATGAAGCTGCCGCGCCTGCCGCAATTCTGGCGGATTTCTCGCACCGGCGAACAGCGTGCCGAGCCGCTTCCCGCTGACCTCGGCGACATGCTGCCGGATTTTGGCGCCTACGGCGAAGAAGATGTCGCTTCAATCACGCAACGCGCGGACCTGGAAGATTTTGTATTGAGCGACGCGTTTGGCGGAAACCGCCAAGTGGCCGTACAGAAACTCTTCCATGCATCGTCGGCGGCGGAGTTTGTGCGATTCGCGGCGTCCGCCGAGGCCACGGAAGCGAATCCGTACGTGCGCGGCGCGCTGCAGTATTACCGCGAGATTGCGGAGGGCACGCGGACGCCGCTCGAGCTCGCGCCCGCCACCACGCACTATCGCGCGTTCGGCGCGGCTGCGGACGACGACCCCGAATGGGCGCGTGCGCGCGAGTATTCGAGCAAAGTCGCCAGTATCGAAGAGATCGCGACTCTCCTGAACGACTACAAGACCGCGGCCGGCGATCAGCCGCAGGACATCGTCATTCGTCGGCTGGTCGTCGAGCGGCTCCCGCGCGTCGCCGATCGCGCGGCTTCGCGTCGAGCGTTAATGGAGCTCTTGCCGCACGAACCCGACTATTTCCTGCGGCTGCGGCTGACCTCGTCATTCATGGACATCTGCGCCGAGGGCGACGAAGAAGCGGCGGCGTTCCTGGAGTCACTGGCGGAAACAGAAGACAACATTCTGCACGTCAGGCCGATGATGCAATCGCTGGCGGAGCATTTGCGCGCCGGCGACCCGTTTGGCAGACTCTGGCACTGACGCGCTCTCACGCGCCCTCATTCACGTGACGCACGTCCGGCGCGATCTCGTGCAGTTGATCCAGCACACGCCGCGCGATTCGAACCTCCACCGTCGCCCGTCCGTCGTCGTAGCGCGTCTCCAGCACATCGGCAAATCGATCAAGAAACGCCAGAGCGCGACCGTCGCGCGCGGGAATGGAAAGCGTCATGCGCTCCTGTGCGCCGAGCACGCGGCGTTCGATCTCGCCGCGCAGGGCCTCCAGACCGTCGCCGGTTGCGGCCGAAATGCGCAGTGAATCCGGATAGTGGTTGCTGAGAATCGGCAGCACGGCCTCGTCCGTCAGTGCGTCGCACTTGTTGAGCAGCAACAGGCGCGGGCGGTCGCCGCAGCCCAGCTCGTTGAGGACGGTTTCGACGGCGTGAATCTGTGCGGCGACGCCGGGATTGGCGGCGTCTGCGACGTGCAACAGCAGGTCCGCGTGGATCGCTTCCTCGAGCGTGGCCTTGAATGACGCCACCAGATGGTGCGGCAAGTCGCGAATGAAGCCGACGGTGTCGCTGAGCAGCACGAAGCGCCCGCCGCCGAGTTCCCAGCGGCGCGTGAGCGTGTCGAGCGTCATGAACAGCAGGTCTTCGGCGCGGGCGTCGGCGCCGGTCAGACGGTTCATGAGCGTGCTCTTGCCAGCGTTGGTGTAGCCGACGAGCGAGACGGTGAAGAAGTGTGCGCGGGCGCGCACTTCGCGCGTGCGGCGCGCGTCGATCTCCGCCAGCTTGCGTTTAAGAAAGGCCACGCGCTTGTCGACGATGCGGCGGTCGATTTCGATCTGCCGTTCGCCGGGGCCGCGCGTTCCGATGCCGCCGACGGCGCCGACGCCGGTGCCGCCGCCGGCGCCCGCGATGCGTTCGAGGTGGGTCCACATGCCGCGGAGGCGCGGCGCGGTGTATTCGAGCTGCGCGAGTTCGACCTGCAGGCGGGCTTCGGCGGTGCGAGCGCGCGTCGCGAAGATGTCGAGAATCAGCTCGCTGCGATCAAGCACCTTGCGGCCGACGCCCTTCTCGAGTTCGCGGATCTGCGAGGGGCTGAGGTCGTTGTCGAACACGACGACATCCGCTTCGTAGGCGTCGGCCTTCTGGCGGACTTCCTCGACTTTTCCGCGGCCGATGCAGGTTGCCGCGTCGAAACCGGTGCGGCGCTGAATGGCGCGTGCCACCACGACGCCGCCCGCGGAGCGCACCAGCTCCGCCAGTTCGGCGAGCGGGTCTTCCGCGTGCTCGCGCTCATCCGTAAGCACGCCGACCAGGACGGCGCGCTCCTGCCGGATGGTGAGATCGTCGCGCTCCGACTGCGTCGCAAATGTGTTCTTGGCCATTCCGCCTCGTCGGTCGGCGTGTGGTGCTGCCGCCGGGTTCGCCTCCAGTATAGCATTTCGGCGCGCGCGGCTCGCAGGCTCGCGGGCGGATATCGCCGCCGCGCACGGAGGACGTCGCCATGCCTCTGCACCCTCACCGGCTGCGCGTCCGACAGACGCAACTTCTGATCGTCGACGTGCAGCCGCGGCTGCTCCCGAAAATCCACGAACACGAATTGGTGCTGGACCGCGCGCTGCGCTGTGTGCAGGCCGCACGCGTTCTGGGGCTGCCGATCACGATCAGCGAGCAGTACACGTCGGCCCTGGGCGGAACCACGCCGGCGCTGCTGGAGGCGGCGGGCGGCGCCCCCCGGTACGAGAAGATGACGTTCAGTTGCTGGGGCGCCCCGGAATTGCAGCAGCGCCTGCTTGACGCCGAGCGCCAATCGGTGCTGCTGGTCGGAATCGAGACGCACGTGTGCGTTCTGCAGACGGCGCTGGACTTACTGGAGTCCGGGCTGCGGCCGGTGGTGCTGGTCGACGCGGTCGGTTCGCGTTTCCCGCGGGATCGCGACGTCGCGCTCGACCGCATGCGGTCCACGGGGGTGGAGTTGACCACGGTGGAGTCGGCCGTCTTTGAACTGCTGGAACGAGCCGGAACCGACGTCTTCCGGCGGGTGCTGCCGATCCTGAAGTAGGCGCCGGAAGCGGGGCGTCCCCGGTTATAATCGAGGGAGACACGCGGCGCCCCCCAATGACGGGACTGGGACTGGGGCAGGGGCGGCGCGATCCGACGAGGTGCAGGCATGCGTATCGCAGCCATTGGAATGCTCGTGTTTTGCGTCGCGCTCGCGGGGGTTTCGCCGAGTCTGGCGCAGGAGCAGGAGAAGAAATACAAGATCGGCGATTACCTGCCAGACTTTCACGCCGAAGACTGGGTGCTGCAACCCGGCGAAGACGTGCCCTCGCTGGCCGAGCTGCGCGGGTTGACCGTCGTCGTGTTCTGCTTTGCCTCGTTCCACGAAGGCGGCAGCATCGTCGTGCCGTTCCTGAACATGATGGAAGCGAATCCGTTCCTCGGACGCGCCGGCGGCGTGCTCGTGATCGGCCTTACCGACGCCGACCGCAAGCGAACCGAGGGCATGCTGATCCAGAACAAGGTTACGTTCCCCGTCGGCACGGCCTCAAAGACCGCCGACGAGTGGGAGATTCAGGGCAATTTCGGCCTCGTGGTCATCGATCCCGAGGGGCGGCTCGCGCTACACAGCAACAGCCCGGACCTCTCCCAGCTTCAGACTGCGCTGGTCGACATCGCCGTTAAGAACCCGCCCACACGATCGCACCCATCGGAAGCCAAGATCGTGCGGCGGCTGATCGACGAAACGCGGCAGCTCGTCAAGCAGGAGAAGTATCGCGAGGCATATACGCGCATCGCGGAGGCCGTTTCGCGCTCGGTGCTGGGCGATCCGCTGCGCTCCGAGGCGATGGAACTCGCCGACCTGATCGAACTGATGGCGCAGAACGAGATGGCGCGGGTGCCCGCGCTATTCGACGCGAAGGACTACAAGGGCGCTGCCGGCGTGCTGCGGACCGTCATGCGCAGCTTCAAATCAACCGACACCGGCAAGGCGGCCAAGAAGCGCATCGAGGAGCTCGAGAAGGTCGACGGCGATTTCAAGCTGGCGATCGGGGGCTACTCGGATGAGGGCGTCGCCGCGTCGCTTCTGGTGCAGGCGCGGACCGACATCAAGGCGCGCAAGATCGGTTCCGGTTATCGCAAGCTCGACGAGCTGGTGACCAAGTATCCCGGCACCGAAGCCGGCGAGATCGCCAAGGGCATGATCGCGCGCATGAAAGAGAACGCGAACGTCTGGGGATACGTGATGGACGACCAGGCGTCGGCGGAAGCCGGCAAGCTCATCGCGCAGGCGCGCAGCCTGCTCAAGAGCGGCCGCTGCCCGGATGCCAAGAAGCTGCTGGAGCGTGTCCTCGACGAATTCCCCGGCACCACGTTCGAAGCCGAGGCCAAGCAGGAGCTGATCAAGCTGCCCTGCTAACGCCGGCGCGTCCCGGAGTCAGCCCACTCACGGATGAACAAAGACCCGTACGCCATTCTGGGCGTCGCGCGCACCGCGACGCAGGACGAAATCAAACGCAGCTACCGGCGATTGGCGAAGGAGCATCACCCCGATCGCAACCCCGGCGATCACTTGGCCGAGTCGCGCTTCAAGGAAATTCAGGCGGCGTATGAAGTGCTCGGCGACACCGAACGCCGCGCCGAGTACGACCGCTTCGGCGCCGGCGGTCCGCGGCCGCGCTATCAGCAGTGGAACGCCCACGCCCGCCCCGGTCACGAAACGCAGTTCGACTTCGGCGACCTCTCGAGCATCTTCGAGCAGTTCTTTCAGCGCGGCGCGGCGGGCGCGTCGCGACGCCGTACGCCGACGCGCGAGGCGGACGCGCCGCTTGAACACACGATCGAATTGACGTTTGACGAGACGGTGCGCGGCGCGGGGCGCGTGCTGCTGCTCGACGCCGGCGGCCCTCGCCCGGAGCGCGTGGAATTCCGAATACCGGCAGGGGTAATCGACGGTCAGCGCATTCGCGTGAGCGCGGGCGGAACGCCGGTGGTGGTGCGCTGCAAGGTGCAGCCGCATGCGTATTTTCGACGCGAAGGGAACGATCTGCTGCTCGATTTGCCGGTGACGCTGAGCGAAGCGCTGCTCGGGACGCGGGTGACGATTCCGACGTACGACGGGCCGATGAGCATTCAGGTCCCGCCGGGCGCCTCGGGCGGCGTGAAGCTGCGCGTTCGCGGCCGCGGGATTCGCAACCAACGAACCGGCGAGACCGGCGATCTGTACGCGGTGCTGCGAATCGTGCTGCCGCGCAACCCCACGGAGAAACTGCGCGCCCTGGCGGAGGCGCTGGCCGCCGAGCAGAGCGACGACCCGCGCGCGGGCCTGGGTTGGAGCCTGAAGTGATCAGCGCCGCGGCACTGCTTCACGCGGGCGTATGGCGCCTGGCCGCGCTGGCTCAGGCCAGTGCTCCGGCCAATCCTTCGTCGCTGCGACGGTTGCGCGCGCTCTACGCGATTCTGCTGCTGACGTTCCTGCTGCTGGTCGTGTTTCTGGTGGCGGCGCTTGCCGTCAACCGCATCCGCCGCGCGCGATTCCGGGCACGCCATCCCGACGGCCCGACACGTTACGTCGATGCCTGGCGCGTGGTCCGGCTTACCGACGACGACATTGCGGCAGCCACGCAGGAGCCGCGTCCGGACGACGATTCCGATTCGAAGAACACGCGAGGCGAGTAGCGAGGGCGGTGCATGCGGGCGAACACGAATGCAGCGGGCTCGGCGATTGATCGACTGCATACGCGCTGGATCGTGAGCCTGGTGGTGCTGAGCCTGCTGCTCGGCTCGCTCACGTTGCTCGTCGCCGGCCAGTTGCGCCGGCAGGCGGAAATCGCCGCGGCGCTGCGCGCCGACGTGGAGGCACTGCAAAAGGAACTGGGCGCGGTTCGCAACGATCTTCGGACATTCGCGGCGCAGGCGGCACGAGCGCCGGCGCGAGCGTCGGAGCCAAGACCGCCCGCGCGCGCCGCCGAAGCCGCGTCGAAACCGGCGGCCAGCGCACCGTCCACGGCGGGCCGTCCGGCGCCGGCGGCGCCCGGCGAGCCTACCCTGACGGCGCTGCTCGGCGCGGCGCTGGGAGAAGTCGACGTCAGGCGACCGCGACTGCTGGATCGCGAGGCGGCGGTGCGCGCGGCCACGCTGGCGAGCCGGACCGAGACGACCAGGGACCTCGCGCCCGCGCAATGGCTGCGGCTGGCCATCCTCACGCGGCTGTTGGATCGCGATTCGGCCGCGGAAGAATTCGCGGCTCGCGTGCGCGCGGCCGGTCAGAGCGATCTGGCGTACCTGGAAACATCGGCCTGGCGCATGCTGGAACTTGGCCGAGGGGCGGAGGCGGTCGCATTCGCGCAGCGCGCGTTCGACTCGCATGTCGGCGAACCGCGCGCGGGACTTCTGCTGGCCGAGGCGCACCGCGCGCTGGGCAACGCAGCCGCCGCGCGCCGCGGGCTGCGCGGCGTCAAGCAATCGGCGAGGTTCGAGCCGCCGGATCGGATTCGTGCGGCGGGGCTTCTCGTCTGGCTCGAGGACTGGGCAGGGTTGTCTGCGGCAATCGACGCATTGCAATCGGCGCCGCGGGCGCTCGCGGACGACGTGGCGCAACTCCGCGCCGTCGCCGCGATTCAGGCCGGCCGGCTCGCCGAAGCGCTGGCGATCCTCGACGATCTGCTCGAGCGACGGCCGCAGGACTACGACCTGATGACCTGGCGCGGCGTGGCGCTGCTGGACGCGGGGCAGGTCGAAGCGGCTCGCGCCGCACTTGCACACGCCGAGCAGCACACCGCTCGGCCCGAGGCATGGTATTGGCGCGGCGTACTCGAAATGCGCGCGGGCGATGCCACAGCGGCACGCAGCGCGCTGAAACGCGCGCTCGCGGCCTCGACGCGCCATTCGCCCTCTCTGGAAGCGCTGGCGGTGCTCGCTTTGAACGAAGGTGACGCGGCGGCCGCCCTTGATGCGCTGAAGCTGGCGCTCGACGCCGACGCGGAGCGGGGAGTCACGCATCTGCTGGTCGCGCTGGCGCACGCTCGATCGAATCGCGCGGGGGATGCGCAGGCGGCGCTGGCCGCGGCGCTGGCGCTGGAGCCGTCGCTTCGCGAGCAGGCGGAAGCGATGGAGGCGCTCGCGCCGTATCTGCCGTACGCGCTTTCGCAGCCCGCGGAAACGCAGCCCGCGACCGAGACGCCCTGAATTCGCCGCCCGCGCGCGGCGCGCATGACGCAACGCGGCGGCGTCGATACCATGTTGGATTCTCAGGGGTCAAGGGCGCATGAATCGACTGGTACGCACGCGTTTCGCTCCATCGCCGACCGGGTATCTGCACGTCGGTGGGGCACGCACGGCGCTGTTCAATTACCTGCTGGCCCGAAAGCTGGGCGGGCGGTTTGTGCTGCGCATCGAGGACACCGACCAGACGCGAAACGTCCGCGGCGCGGCCGACAAACTGCTGGATGACATGCGCTGGCTCGGCCTGCAATGGGACGAAGGGCCGCAGGTCGGCGGCGTCACCGAGAGCTACTTCCAGAGTCAGCGACTCGAGCGCTATCGAGAGCGCGCCGCGTATCTGATCGAGCGCGGTCACGCCTATTACGCGTTCGACACGCGCGAGGAGCTGGATGCGCTGCGCACCGCGGCGCAGAAAGCCAAACGCGCGTTCCGCTATCCGCGGCCGGCGCAGTTTCCGACCGCGGCGGACGTGCAGCGGGCGCGCGACGCCGGGCGCCCGGTCGTGGTGCGTTTCCGCATGCCGGGCCACGATTTCGAGGTGCGCGACCGGATTCTGGGCGAAGTGCGCATCGCGGCCGCCGAACTCGACGATTTCGTCATCCTGAAGAGCGACGGCTGGCCGACGTACCACTTTGCGGTGGTCGTCGACGATGAAGACATGCAGATCACGCACGTGCTCCGTGGGCAGGAGCACCTGATGAACACGCCGAACCATCTGGCGCTGCAGGAGGCGTTCGGGTACGCGTCGCCGGACTACGCGCACCTGCCGATCATCCTGAACATGGACGGCACCAAGATGAGCAAGCGCGAGAAGGACAAGGCCGTGCGCTCCGCGGCCGAGCTGGCGCTGCGCGCGGCGCGCGTGGAAGAGGCGGCCCTGCGTGGCGTGGCCGACGCCGGCGACGAGGCCTTCGACGCCTGGCGGCGCGGCGATACGCAGCTCGAAAGCGCGGCCCTGCGCAGGCTCGCGCGGCGGCTGGCGGTGTCCGTGCCCGAAATCGAAATCCACGACTTCCGCGCCAGCGGCTACCTGCCCGAGGTGCTCATCAATTTCATCGCGCTGCTCGGCTGGTCTGCCGGCGACGACCGCGAGAAGCTGACACTTGGCGAGATGGAGCAACTGTTCACGGTGGAGCGCGTCGGAAAGACCAACGCGCGATTCGACCGCGCAAAGCTGCTCAACTTCAACACGACCGCGCTGGCCGCTGCGGACGCGGCGCGGCGGCTGGCGGGGATGCGCGATTATCTGGCGGTCAACCCCGATTCGCCGCTCGCGAGCGCCGACGACGCCACGCTGCACGCGTTGCTGGCGATGAATGAGGGCTTTCGGCTGTTTCGCGACGTCGACGACAAGTCGGCGGTGCTGTTCGTCGCCGACGACGCGTACGAGTTTGACGCTGACGCCGTGCAGAAAACGCTGCTGAAAGGCGAGCAGGGGGGGTTGAAGCTGCTGCAGGCGGCGCGGCCCGAACTCGCGGCGGTGTCGGGCTGGAGCGCCGCGACCATCGAGGCGGCGATTCGCGCATTCTGCGAGCGCAACGCGGCCAATCTCGGCAAAGTCGCACAGCCGCTGCGCGTGGCGGTCACCGGCGCCACGGTCAGCCCGCCGATCTTCGAGACGCTGGCGCTGCTGGGGCAGGAGCGGACGTTGCGGCGCATTGATCGCTGCCTGGCGCAGTTTGCGGGCGGGTCTGCGGCGTAGGCGCATTCGGCAGGGGGCCAGCGCGTGAGTCACGTCGAGCAGCGCCGAGTGCGTGTCATCTATCGAGGCAACGTGCAGGGTGTCGGCTTTCGCGCGACGTGCGTCGGCATCGCGCGCGGTTTCCCGGTGAGCGGCTTCGTGATGAACCGCGGCGACGGCGCCGTCGAACTCGAGGGGCAGGCGACGGCGGGTGATCTGGAGCGGTTTCTGGCGGCGATCGCCGCGGAACTGGCGCACCGCATCGACTCCGCGGAAAATAGCGCGATTCCGCCGCTGGCGCGAGAAGACGGCTTTGTGATCCGGTACTGAGCGCTACTCGAATCGCAGCGCTTCGACGGGGTTCAGCCGGCTGGCGCGCAGCGCCGGATAGAACCCGAAGAACAACCCGACGCCGGTGGCGAACGCGATAGCGACGCCGGCCATCCACCACGAGACTTCGGTTTCCCAATTGTATTGCCAACTGAAGACGTAGCTTAGGCCCCAGCCGCCGGCAAAGCCGAGCAGGCCGCCGATGGCGCAGAGCACCACAGCTTCGCACAGGAACTGCCCGAGGATGTGCAGGCTGTTGGCGCCGATGGCCATGCGCAGGCCGATTTCGCGCGTGCGCTCGGTGACGGAGACGAGCATGATGTTCATGATCCCGACGCCGCCGACGACAAGCGAGATGCTGGCGATGGTCATCAGCAGGTAGTTGAACGTGCGCGTGGATTCGGCGCTGGCCTGCGCGGTTTGCGCGCGATCCCAGATGCGGAACGGGTCGTCTTCCTCGTCGCCGACGCGGTGCCGCTCGCGCAGCACCTGGCGAATCTGCTCCTTGGCGACCGACAGCGGCACGCCGGGCTTGGCGGCGGCGAACAGCGTCTGCGACGGTTCGTTGCCGGCGATCAGCCGCTGAAAGCTCGTGTACGGAAAGATGATCGCGTCGTCGTAATCGCGGCCTTCGACCACGCCTTTGGATTCCAGCAACCCGATGATCTCGAATGCGGCGCGGTTGACGCGGATGGTCTCGCCGACCGGATTCACCGCGCCGAACAGCTCGCGGGCGGCGGTGGTGCCGATCACGGCGACCTTGCCCACCTGACGCTGGTCATCGGTGTTGAACTGCCGGCCCTGGGTGACCTGCCAGCGGCGAATGTCGAAGAAGGAAGGGTATGCGCCCTGGGCGCTGGTCTGGTAGTTGCCGTAGCTGGACACGACCTGCGCCGAGATGCGGTTGGTGGGCGTGACGGCGCGGACCGTGCTGCACTCGCGTTCGATCGCCTCGGCGTCGTCGAGTGTCATGTTGGGCGGAGTGGCGCCCTGCTTGCGCACGCCGGAGCGCTGCATGCCCCAGTACATGATCATCAGCCAGTCGTCGCCGATGGCGGCGATTTCGCGCTCGACCTTGCGCTGTGCGCCGGTGCCGACAGCTACCATCGCGATGACGGACGCAACGCCGATGACGATGCCGAGCATCGACAACGCGGTGCGGACCTTGTTCTTGCCCAGGCTGTTCAGCGATTCGCCGACGACGGTAAGCGGATTCATGCCACGATTGTAGCGAGTCGCCCGCGGCCGATTGTCGCGACACTGCCCCGCGCGGCGTCCGCGATCAGGCGCGGCGGTAGGTCGCGGTCATGAATTGCTGCCAATTGCCGTCGTCGCCAAGAAGCTGGGCGTAAAGCATGCGCTGGCCGTCGGGGTGCAGCTCGAGCACGTCCTGATAGGTCGCCATCTTGGTTGGGTCGGCGAAACTGGGGCCGAGGGTCGTAAGCGGCAGACGTGCCGGCGTGTTGCCGGCCGCATCGGCAAGCTCGCCTTCGTACACAAACATGTGCGCCATCGGCGAGCCGATCCAGGTGCCGACGAATTTCGCCCGCAGCGGGTCGTAGCCGAGCGTCATCACGCTCTTCATCAAGCCGCCGCCGGGCATCTCGCCCTCGCCTTCGGCGACGATCCAGAGGTCGCCAATGGCGCGCACGGTTTCGCGGCCGGTGGCCTTCATGGGCGGCTGGTCGGGGCCCATTTCAGCGACGGACTCGAACTGCCATGATCCGACCAACTGCATCAGCCACTGGTGAAACTTCGTCGGCTGCGGCGGCTGGCAACTCATCGTTCGTCCTCCCTGAATGCGCGTGGTTGATGCGAAGACTAGCCGGAGCGGCGCGCGTCCGCCGTCGCCCTCGTGCCCGTTGGATCCAAGTGTACCGCGTTGCAGGCCGACGCGGCTGCGAACCTGCATGTCGCTGGTTCGTGGGTCCGTTCTCGAGGCAGCGGTCAACCGGCGTTCAAATTCGACTCGCCAGGCGCGCTCGCGGGTCGATCAACCAGCATCTACCGGAGTCCTCGAACGCGCTCTGATACGTTGCGTTCCAGAAGATCGGGTAGCGCACGACGCTCGGTTCCCCCGGCGGAGCGCCCGGGCGCACAAACTCCGTATTGACGTACGTAACGACGCCCGACGTCGGGGTCTGATCTTCGAGTATGTCGAGCAGCCAGCCGGGTGTTGCCGTGTTGTCCCAGTGGTCCGCCTTCGACGGGTCTTTGCCGCTTACGGGCATGATCACGAGCACGGCTTTTTTGCCGTTCGCTCCGCTGGTCACATCGTCGAACCAGTTGTCGAGCACGGTCCAGTCGTACACTCCCGGCGTGTTCGGCTCGAGTTCCGACCAGTTGAACCAGCTCTGGATGGCGGTGATGTGCGCGTTCTGCGCTCCTTGGCATCGTCGATCTGGTCTTGGTTCCGGTCAATGATCTTCGCGACAATGCCGTAGCCGCGCGGCTGCGCTGCTGCAACCGCGGCGAGGAGGCCGAACAGAACGCTTGCGAAAACGCTTACCGATGTGCGTCTAAACATGATCGACTCCTTTCGAGGATGACGTGCGCGGCCGCATCGGCGCGAACCGCCGCGCGTATTCTGCGCGCGGATGTTTTTGTGTTGTCAAGGTTTTTCTTGAAATTTTGCGCGTTTTCGTGTAGATATGCATGCGGACCCAGTCTCGGAGTCCGAAATGCGATCTGGGATCGCAGCTTCTGTTGCGCTAGCCGTGTGGACGCTTTCGCTTAATACTGCGAACGCGCAGTGCGACTGGCGGTGGCGGAACGTCGACGCTGCGGCAGATAGCACCGTGCGCACGTTCTACCCGTGGGATGTCGATGTCGACGGTGTAGCGGAACTACTCGTGGGCGGGGGTTTCTCGGAGATTGGCGGCGTCAGCGTCGAAGGCCTTGTGGTCTGGGATGGCGTGGCGTTCAGCGAATTCGCCGACGCCCCGTTTCTCAGCGTTCATGATCTCATCGAGTTCCGAGGCGCGCTCAATTGTGTCGGCAATAGCGCGCTGTACCAGTGGACCGGTACTGAGTGGGACTATGTCGAGAGTGCCCCGTTCCCGATCAGCGCCCTGCTGGTCCACGAAGACAACTTGGTCGCGCACGGCCCGTTCTTCCGCTGTATCCAGCGCTGGGACGGGGTGAACTGGTTCAACTACGGACTCGGCATGAGCGACGGCTATTTGGGCGACGACCCGTCGGTAGACGACGTCGCGATTTACAATGGCGAGTTGTACGCGTGCGGCAACTTCAACGAGGCTGACGGCAAGCAGTGCACCACGGTCGTGCGCTGGGACGGCACCACCTGGCAAAGCCTCGGCGGCGCGCCAGAGCCGCGGACGACTGACTTGCTGGTCTTCGACGACAAGCTCTACGCCGGCGGACTGTCGCGCAGCCCATGGAAGCAATCATTCGGCTACTGGGATGGGGCCGCGTGGACCCACCTCTCCGTGCTCACCGGTGCCGACCCCGATGTCACTGCGCTATACGAATTCAACGGCCGGCTCGTGCTCGGCGGGACCTTCGCCAGCCCATTCCCGCGCGTCGCGTTCTGGGACGGCGAAACGCTCAGCGGACTCGGCGCCGGCCTCGGCCGCACAGCGGTGTTCGCGCTGCAGGAATTTCAAGGCGACCTCTATGTCGGCGGCAGCTTCCGCGATGTCGAAGGACAGCCGATTCAGTACTTCGCCATCTGGGAACAAATCCTCGCCGGCGACATCACCGGCGACAAACTGCTCGACCTCTTCGACCTCGGCGTGCTGCTCAGCGCTTACAAAACCTGCCCCGGCGACCCCGCCTACGACGACCTGGCCGGCACACTCGCCGACGACGGCAACGACTGCGTGGACCTGGGCGACCTCGGCGTCGTCCTCGCCAACTGGGGCCAGACCTGCGAATAGCGGCTGGTTGCTTTCGCGAGACGAAAACTGCGTATGAGCACTCGTCTGTTCCCGCTGCGCGGGAATAGGGGCACGGGCCAGAGGCCCATGCCACCCATGACCAAAACCAGGGCGCGATCTGAAATGCAACCGCTCCCTCACGGTCGCGGTTCGGATCAATCAGAATCCACCGCTCCCTCACGGTCGCGGCTCGGATCAATCAGAATCAACCGCTCCCTCACGGTCGCGGCTCGGATCAAAAACGCCTGCCCCGGCGACCCCGCCTGCGAAGAATTTGCCGGCACGCGCGCCGACGCCGAAACCGGTTGTCGATGCGTCACAACCGAGTCAGGATCGCTGTGCGATGATCTTCTGCGCCGCAGTGACGCCGGCGCCCAGCTCGAACTTGTGCCCGCGCTTGGCAAGCACCTGCTCGAGCGCCGCGATCGCCAGCACGGTGTCCATCTCGTCGACGTAACCCATGTGGCCGAGGCGGATGATCTTGCCCTTGAGCTGATCCTGTCCGCCGGCCGACTCGATGCCATAACGGGCTTCGAGGTCGTTGCGGATGTCCTTGACGGTGATTCCCGCCGGCGGGCAGAGCGCGGTGACCGAGTCGGACGGACTCTTCGAGAAGACCTTCAGGCCGATCGCCTCGCCGGCGGCGCGGGTGGCGGCGGCCATGGTGGCGACGCGCTTCCACACGTTTTCGATGCCTTCTTCAAGGATCAAATCGAGCGCCTTGTTCAGCCCGCGGATCATCAGGTGCGCCGGCGTGAAGGGCGTGTCGTGCTCCTGCGCGCTCTTGCGGGCCTTGTTCAGATTCAGGTAGTACGCGTGCTGCGATTTGTTCGACTCGATCCGCTCCCACGCACGCGGACTCAGCGCCAGGAAGCCGAGGCCCGGCGGCAGCAGCAGCGACTTTTGCGAGCCGGTGATCACGACGTCGACGCCCCAGTCATCGGGACGAACCGGCATCGCGCCGGCCGACGTGATCGCGTCGGCGAAGAGCAGTTTGTCCATCTGTCGGCAGACCTTCGCGATGCCTTCGAGATCGCAGCGGGTCGCGGTGCTGGTTTCGCTGTGCACGACCATGACCGAAGTGATCGCGGGGTCGGCCTTCAGCAGGTTCGCGACTTCCTCGGGCGTGATGGCGCTGCCCCATTCGACCGCATGCCGCGTGACCGGAATGCCGAACTGCTGCGCGATCTCGCCCCAGCGCTGGCCGAATTTGCCGGCCTCGATGTTGAGCATCTTCGAGCCAGCCGGATGGCAGCCGACGATCGCGCCCTCGGCGGCGGCGGTGCCCGAGCCGGTGAGGATGATCACTTCGTATTTCGTGCAGAGCACCTGTTGCAGCTTCTCGGTCGCGGACTTCATGAAGCCCTTGAACCAGTCGGTGCGGTGGTGGTGGAAGGGCCGCGCCATCTCGAGCATGACTTCCTCGGGGACGGCACACGGACCCGGCGTAAACAGACGGAATTTCTTCATGGCTGGTGGCTCCGGCGGCGGGGCGCGCTCTTCGCCCGGCCCAAGCGGACATTCTACGTCGGCGGCGGCGCGCTGCCGAGCCGCGGCAACGGGCCCGGAGGGATTCGAACCCCCGACCGGCGGATTAGAAATCCGCTGCTCTGTCCGGCTGAGCTACGGGCCCGGGCGTCGCGTGGCGACGACGGATTCGTAGCATAAGCCCGGGAAGCAGGCGTGCCCGTGCTCAGTGCCAGTCCTGGTGCGAGAATCCCTTCTCGCACCAACTTGGGCTTGCGAATACGCAGCGCTGGGGGACCGGCCTCTGCCCGGTATCTGTTCTGCGTGCAGGAGCCCCGATTCCCGCTGCGCGGGAATATGGGGGACGGGCGAGGACGCCCATCCCACCCAGACGAAGAACGGCACGAGGCGCCAACGACGCCCATCCCGCTCAGCCTGAAGCGGGTTGATTCGGCCGGGGGCCGACCGGTGGCGTTGCGTGTTCGAGAAGGGATTCTCGCACCAGGCCCCGGGCGGTGGCGTTGCGGCGGCCCGCCTGTAGAGGTGGGGTGCGAGAACGGAATCTCGCACCAAGGCCCGGCGTGCGGCGCCTCGGCGACCTGTCTAGTACGTGTCGCGGCCGCCGGTCAGTCGTTTCAGCCACGGCCCGAACGCGAAGATCAGCAGGCCCGCGGCGCACGACGTGATCACGAACAGCAGGAAGAAGTCCGCCTGCGTGTTCGGGCCGTCGGGCGGGCTGGCGAGATGCCACGGCAGCTTCTGCTTGCCTTCCAGGATCGGCTCGACCATCGCGGCCACCTTGCCCGCACCCAGATTGGCGATGAAACTCGAGATGAACCACACGCCCATCAGCAGCGACGTGTGCTCCCTCGGCGCGGCTTTGGTGACGTACGACAGCCCCGTCGGCGAGAGCACGATTTCTCCCATCGTCGCGACGAAGTAGTTCGCCGCGATCAGCCACATCGCCGCCTTGCGTCCGTCGGTGGCCTGCATCGCTGCCCAGACCATGAACAGGTAGCCAAGGCCGACGAGGATCAGGCCGATCGAAATCTTGTACGGTTGAGACGGGTTGGCGTGGCGTTTCGACAGCCAGGTCCACATCACACCGGTGATCGGCGCGAAGACGATGATCAGCCACGGATTGATCGACTGGAACCAGGTGGTGGGCACTTGATAGCTGCCGATCATGCGCTCGGTGTGGCGATCGGTGAAGATGTTGATCGACGACCCGGCCTGCTCGAACGACAGCCAGAACACCGCGTTGAACAGCATGAAGATGAAGATCGATAGCACAGGCCCGCGATCTTCGGGACGCTGCTGCCCGGTGAACCAGGCGGCCCAGAGCACCGCGAGTCCGCCCAGCACCGCGACCACGCTTTGATTGCTGACGAACGCGTCGAACTTGAGCAGCCAACCTTGATGGAAACCGACCGCGACCAGCGCCGCCAGCGCGATGCCGACCGGGATGAACAAGGCCGCGGTCGTCCAGCCGGTTTCGCGCGGCGGCAGACCGATGCCCTCCAGCAATTGCGGCCGAATCGCGACGTACGCCGCCAATCCCAGCAGCATGCCCACTGCGGCGGCGCCGAAGCCCCAATGCCAGCCGACCAATTCGCCGAGCGTGCCGACGACGTAGACCTGCAGCGCGGCGCCGAGGTTGATGCCCATGTAGAAGATGCCGAACGCGGTTTCGCGCCGGGGGTCGCCCTGTTTATAGAGTTGCCCGACCATCACCGACACGGATGGTTTGAAATGGCCGGTGCCTATGACGATCAGGGCGAGGCCGAACACGAACACGGTCATGCCGTAGGCGCTGTGCTCGAGCGCCGGCAGCCCGCAGATGCCCAGCATGAGGTGGCCGAGCGCGATCAGCAGCCCGCCGATGACCATCGAGCGGTGCGTGCCGATCAGCTTGTCGGCGATCATGCCGCCGAGGATCGGCGTGAGGTAGGCCAGGCCGGTGTACCAGCCGTAAGCGTTGTTTGCGGCGGCATCGGTCCAGCCGGGGCCGGGGTTGAATCCTTCGGGCGAGTTCGGCGCGGGGTTGCGCATGCCGGTGAGCGGAGAAGTCAGATAGAGCACGAGGATGCCGCGCATGCCGTAGTAGCTGAACCGCTCCCACATTTCGACGAAGAAGAGCAGGAACAGTCCGGCCGGGTGGCCGAGGAAAGTTGCGCGATTGTCGACGGCGTCGACCGAGTCAGAGGGGCGCATGCGGCGGCCTTTCTAGCGAGGGGCGGGCCGCGACACATCGGATTCGCGCGGCCGACGGCGCGCTTCTTCGGCGCGCTGCCGTGAGGATTCTGACGAGGCGGTTGCGGCGCGTAAAGGGCGGAACTTGAAAGAGGCGTTCGGGGCCGGGTGATTCTCGGACGCGCAGAGTGACGACCGAAATTTCAGGGTCGCGGACTCAACCCACCCCGATAGGGAGTCGATGCGCTGGGTGATTCGAATGATCTCGTCTGGGGATACTGCGGGAACGCACCCCGAAGGAGCGATGCCATGACGATTCAGCCTGTAAACGGGAACTTCGGCAACGTCGCCCCGCAGCGGCCCGATCGCGAGTCGGCGCTGTTGAGCAAGTTGCAGGATCGCCGCGACAACGCGCTAGCCAAGATCGAGAGCCGGGCGTCGGCCGCGGCGGAAAAGGCCGGCGGCGACCCCGAGAAGGCGGCCCGCATCGCCGAGTTCGTCGACGAAGCTCGGGCCGCGGTGGACGCGAAGGTTCAGGACAAGCGCGATCAACTCCTCGGGAAGGATGATCCGCGCGTTGAGAAGCACGGCGGCGGTCTGAACGTGGTTGCGTAGGCTGCGCCAGCCCGAATTCTGTATTGCACGCATAACGCAGCGCCCGGATCACTCACTTCGAGCGATTCGGGCGCTGTGCTGCGCTGATGGCGCGCGTCACGTGCCGTAGGCGCTGAGCAGCACGCCAAGATCGCTCAGATCGACGCAGCCGCTGGCGTCGAAATCGGCGTCGGCGACGTATCCCGGATCACCCTCGCAGGCCCCGTACGCGGCCAGCAGGACGCCAAGGTCGCTGAGATCGATGTCGCCGTCGCCGTCGGTGTCTCCCGGTCGGCGCGGAACGACGGGCACCGTCACGAGCGCCATTTGCTCCGGCGGGCTGCGGTCGTTTGCTGCCCAGAGGTCATAGAGCGTCTGGCCGGCGCTGTTCGTCGTATTCTCGTCGCGCAGGAACTCGACATATTCACGCGACGTGCTCTGGTAATACAACCGCACCTCGGCGCTGGCAGCGCCGGCCGGAATCGCGTAGCTGGCGTCATCCCAGTGCTGTCCATCGGCGTACGCGGCGCCGATCGGGGCGCCCCCGAAACTCGCGAACGCTGCGTTTGTGAAACCGCGCGGCGGGATGCGCGTGTCCTTGAAGATCTTGTTGTTGAGCACGAAATGGAACGAAGGGCCGGGCTCAGCTCCGACGAGCGGCGCGGTGAATTCGTCCAGGCCCGGTTTGGCTTCGTAGATGCGCAGCTCGGGATCGGTCATCAGATCGCCGGTTGCAGCTTGATAGGTCCCGGATTCGCCGACCAATGCCTGCTGCGCGTCGTAGAACCGCACGTTCAGCCAGACGCGCCGGCCCTCGGGGTATCCCGTCGGCAGCTTGTGGCCGCTGTTGTTGGTCACACGCACTGCCAGCGAGTCGCCATCCTGCGACGCTTCGAGAAGCGCCGCGTTTTGCAGCATGTAGCGCGCACGCGCGGCTGCCGCCTCGCCGGCGGCGGGGTCAACCTCTCCCGGGAACAGTTGATCCAGGATGGCCGGCAGCCACGCGCTGCCGCCGGTCAGATCGTGGAGCGGCAGGTCGCTGCGGACGGGCGCCCCGGCGAGATTGCAGCCGACGCCGGTGACGTCGCGCATATGGCAATCCTGGCAGGACGCGACGTAGTCCTTGTTGCCGCCGAATTCGGGCGCGAAAACGCCTTGCGGCGAGTTGTATTCGCTGTGCAGCCACTCGCTGTACGTTCGTTCGATGGGCATGAGGTGGGCGGGCGAGAAGTTCGTGGGCGGCGCGTCGAGCGCGTTGAGCACGAACAGGCCGCCGCCGTCGTTTTCGAACGCCGGGTTGCTGACGTCGTGACAGGTGCCGCAGAGCGCGGCTTCGCGATGGAACGGCGAGACGATGATCGGATGCCCGAGTGCGGCATCGACGAACGGGCCGCGCCGCGCGCCGCTCGGGTCGACTGTGTACATGCCGTTGCCAAACTCCGTCGCGGGATTGGAGAGCGCCGCCAGGATGCCGGCATCCTCAATCGGGTTCGAGAGCGGGTCGTAGACCGGGTCGACCAGTCGGTGACACAGGTCGCACGAAACTCCGTGGCGGTCGGCCGCGAGCATTTGAATCCCGCTGGTTGGGACGGATCGGCCTGCCAGCCAGCCTGCGGGAATATGGCAGCGCAGGCACAGGTCACCCGAGTCGGGCGCATCCTGATTGGCGATCGCAAGACAGGCCTCGAACAGCGGATCGCGCGATGCCTGCGCCATCAGGCTGCCGTTCCAATTCTGATACGGTTCGACGGCCGCGTCGTACCCGCCGTGACAGGCGGCGCAAGTCACTGGGTCATTCAGCGGAACGCCGCCTTCGAGCGGCTGCGTTCCCGGCTGATCGAAGTCGCGCAGTGTGGTCGGCGCAATGCCGCCGGCAGGCGAGACGATGCCGAATGCGGCGTCGCTCTCATCGGAGCCTTCGTTGAGCGCGCTGTCGGTGGCGCGCACGCGCACTCGCGCCAGAGAGCTGGGCCGATTCGCGGGGAACCACTGAAATGTGCCGGTGTTCGGCAGGCCCAGCGCCAGCGGAACGAAGGTGACGCCGTCGTCGAGGGACAGGTCGATCGCGACTGCGACGATCGTGTTCGCGTCGGTCGCGGTCCAGCTCAGCGTGACGCCGGCGTTGGCGGTCAGCGTTTCGCCGCCGTCGGGCGCGAGCACGACGACGTCGGGAGGCGTAGTGTCTCCGCCGACAACCGGAGTCAGGTAGGCTTCGATCTCGGCAAGCGGGATGTTCGAGGTGCTGCCGACGTTGGCCAGGGTCAGCCCGGGGAACGTCGGCGTGTTGGCGTAGAGGCCCGTCTCCAGGACCTCGACCAGAGCGGAGAATCCGTCGCCGTCCGCGTCATTGGTTTCGATCGACTCTACCGCGCTGCGTCGGCCTGCGGGATTGCCCGGGAAATTCGCAAGCGCGTCCTCCACCTCAGCCCCGTAGGGGTTCCGCGTGCCGCCGCCGTTGAAGTCGAAGTGGCACACGCCGCAGTGCTCGGCGTTGCTGGGCAGGGCGTCAAGGCGGGAGCCGACGGCCGCGGGGTAGACGTCGAAGAATGCATCCCGGATGTTGGGCCGCGCCGCCGCGGGCTGCTCAGCCAGCCATTGGGGCAATACCAGGACCGATCCGACGAAAAGCGCATAGACGAGTTGAACGAAACGAGCCGAACGACAAGTGGGCTTCATGGCCTGCACTCCCATACCGCAACAGAGATGTGAGGGAGCGGGCGAAGCGACGCATCAACACCGCCACCCATTGCATGACCCGGCAAGTTGCGTACCAGGACGCTGACCCGCGTGGCGCGGTGTCAGTTCGCGATTTTGTCGGGGGGCGCGCGTCAAGCCGCACACCGACTGCGGCATTCCACCCAGTCGGCGCTGACAGCCATCGGGTTCGGGGATAGCGTTTGCCGCGGGAGGATGACGATGCCGATGCGAACGCCACTTCTGATCGCTATCACCGTTGGTCTGATCTGGTCAGCCGGCGTCCCGGCGACGCTCGCCGATGAGCACTGGCCGCAATTCCGCGGTCCGGCGGCGGCAGGCGTGTCGGACGACAAACCCGCGCCCACCGAGTGGAGCATCTCCGATGGCACGAATGTGCTCTGGCGTACGCCCGTGCCGGGGCTGGCGCACTCTTCCCCGATCGTCTGGGGTGATCGCCTCTTCGTGACGACGGCCGTGCCGCTTAGCGGATCGAGCGACGTGCGCATCGGTCTCTACGGCGACGGTGACTCCGCCGACGACATGGTCGAGCACGCGTTTAAGCTCCTCTGCCTGGATCGTGCGACGGGAAAGGTGTTGTGGGAGCGGACTTGCCATCAAGGCGTACCGCGCGCGAAACGGCACACAAAGGCGACCCACTGCAACAGCACGCCCGCGACCGACGGCCGGGTCGTGGTGGCGCTGTTTGGTTCTGAAGGTGTCTTTGCGTATTCGCTCGACGGCGAGCTGCGCTGGAAGAAGAACCTGGGGTTGATGGACGTCGGCCCGCACAACGCAACGGAGCTTCAGTGGGGTTTCGCGAGCTCGCCGATCATCCATGAAGGCAAGCTTGTGCTGCAATGCGACATCAAGCAGGACCCGTTCCTGGCGGCGCTGGACGTCTCGGACGGGCGCGAGTTGTGGCGCGTCGCGCGCGACGACGTGCCCGGCTGGTGCACGCCCACCGCGTACGGAAGCGGCGCGGACGCGAGAATTCTCGTGAACGGCTGCCGGCATATCGGCGCGTACCGGCTTGACGACGGGCGTGAGATTTGGCGCATGTCCGGCGGCGGGGGAATTCCGGTCCCGGCGCCGGTGCTCGGCGACGGGGTTGCCTACTTCACGAGCAACCACCGCCCGTTGAAGGCAACCGACCCGGCGCAGCCGATCTTCGCCGTGCGATTGAACGCCAGCGGCGACGTTACCCTGCCGGCGGAAGCGACGTCCAGCGAGCACGTGGCGTGGCTGCAAACCCGCCGCGGGGCCTACATGCAGACGCCGCTGCTCTATCGCGGGCTGCTGTTCAACTGCAAGGACAACGGCGACCTGGCCGCCTACGACGCGCGGACCGGCGAAGAAAAGTGGCGACAGCGCCTCAGCGACGGGGGAGAAGGGTTCACCGCATCGGCCGTCGCGACCGACGGCAAGCTGTACTACACCAGTGAAGAGGGCCGCGTGCGCGTTCTGCGCGCCGGCCCGACCTACGAGTTGCTGGCACAAAACGAACTGGGCGAAAGCTGCCTGGCGACGCCGGCGGTCTCGCGCGGTGTGATCTACTTCCGCACACGCGGCCACGTGATCGCGATCGGTCAGCGCTGATTGGGCGGGCTGCGGCCCGGCCGTGTTAGATCTTCGGCTCGGCCGTCGGCGTCGCCACGTCCTTGCTTTGACCGCCCGTCAGGCCGTAGTCGGTAACCGGCGGGTTCTTGCGCGGCTTGACGTCCTTCGTCTCGTCGAAGATGTGCAGCAGTTTTTCCTTGTCGAAGATCATTTCCTGTCGCGAGCGGCCGACCAGCTCGTAGTGCGGCGTGAGTTCGATCGCGTCGCAGGGGCAGGCTTCCTCGCACATCCCGCAGTAAATGCAGCGCAGTTCGTCGATGTCGAACTTGACCGGATACTTCTCGCGGTCCGGCCACGGGCTCTCGCCGGCCTCGATGTGAATGCAGTGCGCCGGGCAGGCCGTGCTGCACATGAAGCAGGCGACGCAGGCCACCCGACCGTCGGGGTCCTTGTTCAGCCGGTGCACGCCGCGGTAGTTCTCGACGCGCAGAACGCGCTTGGCTTCGGGGTATTGCAGAGTGCGCTTGTCGCGCAGCTTCTTGCTGAACATGTGACGCAGCGTCGTCCGCATGCCGCTGATGATCTGCGGCAGATAGAGGCGCTCGGCCGCGGTCAACTCCGGAGGCTGCAACACCAGGATGTCATCATCGCGCATCGAAATGCTCCTCGAGTGCGTTTCGCTTCAACGGCCGATCGCCACCGCGGGCAAGTTGTCCTGTCGCCCGGTCACGGCCACGCCGCTGCGCTGGCTCATCCACATGGCGGCGGCGAACACGATCACGTTCAGCGCCAGGTGCATGCCCGCGGCGAGCCAGTTCTGCAGCGCCGGCGCTTTCGGATCGATCACCCAGCCGAACGCGACCAGCGCGCCGGTCGCGAACACCATGACCATGCCGAGCGGCACCAGCCACTTCCAGCCCAGCTTCATCAACTGGTCGAAACGGAAGCGCGGCAGCGTCCAGCGAATGATCATGTAGAAGGCGATGAACAGGCAGATCTTGCCCCAGAAGATGTGGAACTTGATGAGCGCCGCGATCCAGCTCGTGTTCCACCACGTGTGGTCCACGCCGCCCGTGGCATCGGTCGAATACCACGAAAGGAACGGCACCGGAGCCCAGCCGCCGAAGAACAGCGCCGTCATCACCGCGCTGTTGGTGATCATGTGCGAATACTCGCCGAGGTAGAACAGCGCGAACTTCATGGCGCTGTATTCGCTGTGAAATCCGGCGACGAGTTCCTGCTCGCATTCGGCGAGGTCGAACGGGGCGCGATTCGTCTCGGCGAACGCGGCAATCAGCACCAGCAGAAACGGGAGCGGCAGCACAAATACGTACCAGATGCCGGTCTGCGCCTGCACGTTCACCATTTCTTCGAGCCGCAGCGTGCCCGCTAGCAACAGCAGCGCCAGCACGCCCAGGCCCAGCGGCACCTCATAGCTCAGCATCTGCGCCGTGGCGCGCATTCCGCCGTAGTGCGCGTACTTGCTGTTGCTGGCCCAGCCGGCGAGGACGACGGCGTATACCCCGAGCGAACCGACCGCGAGCACGTAGAGAATTCCGGCGTCCAGGCTCGCGACCTGCGTGCTGACTTTGATCGGTTCGCCGTTCGCGTCGGTCCAGGGCCAGACGATTTCGCCCGCCCAGGGAATGACCGCGAACCCCAGCAGCGCCACGCAGAACGCGATGCACGGCGCGAGCAGGTAGATCGGCCGGTCGACGTTGCGCGGAATGATCTCTTCTTTCAGCAGAAACTTGATGCCGTCCGCGATCGGCTGCAACACGCCGCCCCAGCCGACGCGATCGGGTCCTTTGCGATCCTGAATGAACGCCGAAAGCTTGCGCTCCGCGAGAATGCAAGCGGCGCACAGATGGATGATGATGAAGAGCGACAGCCCCATCATGATGATGCTGAACCAAAACTGACTGCTCAGCACCGGGATGATCGCCCAACTGAAAAGCAGCCAGACCGTGAACAGCAGGATCGGCGGCGCAACCAGCAGCAGCGCCCCCACGCCCAGCATCACGCGCGGATTGCGGAGCGTGCGCTCAATCGCGTACGCCTGTGGATCGGGAACCGGCATTCGTGAATGCTCCGAACAACCGCGCCCCGCACGCAAGCCCGACCGAAGGCCCGCCGCGCGGCGAGGTCACGGAGGATACTGGCGTCCCGCGCGCCGGGCCAGCCCGCTCAGCGCGGCGGCGCTGCGGAGTGCGGGGTCGCTGTGATGCGCGCCAACTCGGCCGCCGGAAGCGGCCGCGGACGGCTGAACAGCCCGCGCTTGTGATAGATGCGGTTGTTCGCCGCGAATCCCGGCAGCGGCCACGGGACCACGGCGTCCCAATAGTGACGAAAGCCCATTCGCGCCCAGTACCACGCGTCGAATCGACCCAGCACCAGGTCCGCCGACTCCAGCGCTTTCAAAAACCCGCCTGCGTCGTCGAACTCCGCGAGCCACTGGTGCGCCGGCGCGATCGAACCGCGCAAATGGCAGTCGGCTCCGGCGTAGATACGTTTGCCGTGGCGTTCCGCGACCGCCAGCGCCGCGCGATCCTCCCACGGGAACGGATTCTGGGCGTTGAAGATTTCGATCGCGTCGAACAGCGCCAGATTCGGCTCCAGCTCGTCCATCAGGCTGCCTTCGCACAGCGAGCCGAACGCATGCGGCGCGAGCACCACGCCGCCTTGCTCACGAATGCGCGCGACGGTCTCATCGAGCGGCAATCCCGGCGGAATCCAGCGTTCGACGAACAGCCCGATGACGTGGCCCGCGGCGCTGCTGATCTCTTCGCCCACGATGATCCGTGGATCGGATTCGCGCGCTGCATCGCGCGCCCGCATTGCGCCGGCGACCTCGTCATGATCGGTGATCGCGAGAACGTGAAATCCCTGCTGACTCGCGAGCGCGACGAGCTCCCGCGGCGGCAGGTTCGAATCCCAGGAATGATCGGTGTGCAGATGAATCGCCGTCTTGAGCCGGTTCACAGGACGCTCGCTTCCGCCGCGGCGGGTCTGAGCATTCGCTGCATGAAGAGAACGTCCAGATAGCGGCCGAACTTGAATCCGACTTCGCGCATGCGGCCGACTTCCACGAAACCGTGCTTTCGGTGCAGCGCTACGCTGCCGCTCTGGGCGGCGTCGATGCCGGCGATGACCGTGTGATAACCGAGCGTCTCCGCCCGCGCCAGCAGGTCGGCCAAAACCGCGCTGCCGATGCCCAGCCGCTGCCGATCGTGCGCCACGTAGACCGAGTTCTCGCACGTTCGGCGGTAGGCGCTGCGGCCACGGAACACGTTCAGCGCGCCGAAGCCGACAATCCGCCCGTCCAGCAGCGCGACGGTCGCCGGATGGAGCGCGTCGCGGCCGGAGATCCAGTTGCGGCGTTCGGGCAGGGTGTCGGGCGTCTCCTGATAGGTGCAGGTCGAGTGCAGCACGTAGTGGTTGTAGATGTTCAGCAGCGCCGGTGCGTCGTCGACGTCTGCCGGGCGAATGCGGAGCGCCGGCCGGATCGTTGTGTCGCTGACCGCCTGTCTGTTCACGAGCGTCCCCGACTGCACGGCGGATGCGTGCTGTGCGAATTGTATTGCAGCGCAGCGCTGATACCGCGCGCGGGCTTGCCGCGGTGCGTGCGCGGTATACTGGCGCGACTGACGGAATCCCGGAGTGCAAGCATGATTCACCGAATGACGCTGGGCCGCATTCCTCCGAAGCCCCACACCGTGTTTCGCGATGAAGACGGCAAGCTGCTGATGGAGCAGATGGTCACGCGCGAAGGCTTCGAAGGGCCGTATTCGATCCTCTATTACCGCACGCCGCCGACCGACGAGTTCGAGGTCGAGTCGCTGAAGATTCCGGGGTTCGTTCCCTTCGAGTTGGTGACCGAGCAGCCCCTCCATCGTCGGCACATCAAGTCGCAGGATTTGCCGCCCGGCGGTGACTTCCTCACCGGCCGCAAGACGCTGCTCGTCAACGCCGACGTGCACATCAGCCTGGTGAAGCCGACGCAGGCCCCCAAGCGGTTTTTCTCGAACGGCGATGGCGATGAGCTTTATTTCATCAAGGCGGGATCAGGCCGGCTCGAAAGCGTCTACGGCGTTCAGACCTTCCGCGAGCACGATTACATCCTGATCCCCAAGAGCACCACGTATCGCCTGCACTTCGACGGTGGCTCGGGCGTGGCGATGATTTTCGAGGGTCGGCCCTGGCTGGGAATCCCCGGGCCGTATCGCAACCGCCACGGTCAGATCACCGACTTCGCTCCCTTCTCGCATCGCGATTTCGGCGTGCCCACGCAATTGCTGAAGTACGACGCCGCGGCGCACGCGCTTCCGTTCGAGCTGGTCGTGAAGCAGGGCGACCAACTGAGCGTTCACCGCTACCAGCATTTCCCGCTCGACGTCGTCGGTTGGGACGGCGTGCTGTTTCCGGTCACGTTCAACATTCACGACTACCAGCCCAAGACCGGGCTCGTGCATCTGCCGCCCACCATTCACACGAATTTTGCGGGCGAAGGCTTCGTGGTGTGCTCGTTCGTCCCGCGCAAGGTGGATTACTTCGCGCGCGGCGACGTGCGCGCCATTCCGTGTCCGTACGCACATTCGAGCGTCGACATGGACGAAATCCTGTATTACGTCGACGGCAACTTCACGAGCCGCCGCGGCATCAAGAGCGAGTCGATCAGCCTGCACCCGCAGGGCATCACGCACGGACCGCACCCCGGCACGTACGAGCGCTCGATCGGCACGGATCGCACCGATGAGCTGGCGGTGATGTGCGACACGTATCGTCCGCTGCGCATGACGACGGTCGCCGCCGGCATCGAGGATCAGGGGTATCACCTCTCGTGGGTGCGCCACGAAGAGGAGCCCGGTTGGACGAGCAAGTAGCGCGTCGCAACCTGCGCGGCGCGTTGCGCGAGGCGCCCGGCATCAGGGAGGAACGCCGTGTCTGCACGCAAGAACCGTCCGGTGTTGTTCGAAGTATCGCGGCGCATGCAGCTCTCAAAGCCGTCGGCCCGCACGCGTCCCACGATCACGCCCGCTGCTGCGCCGCCGCGCGGCGCGCCGGATGACTCGCCGCCGACGCTGCCGCTGCCGCGGCCGGCCCGCAGCAGCGAGCCGGTTTCGCCGTTGCGCTTGCGCGGCAGCGGCTACGAGGTTTCGCTTGAGTGGCCGGGGCTCGCGCTGCTCGGCGGCATTCTGCTGTTGCTGCTGATCTTCACGTTCTATCTGGGAACGCTCATGGGTGGCGGGGGCGCGCCGATTGACTCGACGGCCACCGGCGGTGGCGAGGCGACCATCACTTCCGGCAAAGAACCGCAGACCGAACGCGACGGGCTTTCGCGCCGCCGCGTCGCGACGCCGGTTGGCGGCGCCGGTGCGGCTGGGGCGCAGCCCGAAGTCAAGGAGCAGCGCGCTCCGACCGCCGAGCAACCCGACAAGCCGTCGCCTGCGCAGCCGGGCGCGGCGGATCTGGCGCGCGGCGCCGCGGATCCCGCCAACGCCGAACGCGACGACTCCGCGAAATCGGACCTGTCGAGCGAGGTGATCCCGCCGCCCGAGGCCTCGCCCGCGCCTGCGGTCGTCGATCTCAAACCGGGCTACTCGTATGTCGTCGTGCAGCATTTTCGCCGCACGAAGGAGCAGGACGCCCACGCGGCAGCCGAATATCTGCAGGCGAACGGCATCGCCGTGGCGCTGCTGCCGAGCGCGTCCGAGATTCGCCTGATTGCAATCGAGGGATTCTGGACGAATCAGCGCAGCGCCGACGCCGCCCGCCGCGAGCGCGACCGCATGCAGAAACTGCGAACGAAGGTGCGCGAACTTGGTAAGCAGTACGAAGGCGGCTACGCGTTCGACCAGGCGTACGAGATGAAGGTGCCGCTGCCGTAATCGTGATCGACGCGATCAGCGGTTCGTGATCGATGCGTCGCCGCGAAGGGCCAGCACATCGCGGTAGACGTCGAGGGTTGCGCTGATCATCTCGTCGACGCGCGGCGTCGCGGGACCTTCGATTTTCGCCTCGCCGCGCCGCCAGCGTTCAAGGCACGTGGCCAGCGCCGCCGCGTCGCCGACCGCAAAGCGCCGAGCGGCAGGAACGAACTCCGCGATGCCGGGTACATCGCTCGCGAGCACCGGCGTTCCTGACGCGCGGGCTTCGAGCACGACCATCGGCAAATTCTCAAGCCAGGTGCTCGGCACGACCAGCGCGTCGAGCGAGCGATAGAACGCGGGCATGTCGGGCGTCGCGACCTTCTCGGCGAACTCGACGTTGAGCCCGCGCGCCAACTCGTGCAGACGGGCCAGGAACTCCGCGTTCTCGGCCGTGCCGGCCAGCCGCAGTCGCGTGCGCGTCCAGCCCAATTGCCGCAGCGCTTGCAGCAACACCTGCGGTCCCTTGTGCGGCGCGAGCGCTCCGGCGAATCCAAGTGTCAGCGATTCCGGCGGTCGACTGGCGAGAGAGTCCGGCTGCGCGAGCGGCTCACGAAACCACTCGGGCGCCAGGCCGTTGCGAATGACTCGCTTCGCCGCGCGCATCAGTTTTTCGCCGATCCGTTCACGCGCCGCCTGTGAGAGGAAGATCACCGCGTCGCAGGCGTCGAGTTCCGATAGCAGAAGCTGCTGTCGTTGCGGCCAGCGCAGCACCTCGCGCATCGGCACGCCGCTCGCCAACCAGCGCAGCGCGTACGCCGGCGGCAACGCGATGTCTCGCAGAATCGGCAGGTGGGCGACGACGCGACGAAAGGAGCGCGGCCGCTCGGCGGCGATGCAGGCCAGGCACTCGCGCCAGGACACGTTCGCGTCGCAGATGCCGCCGCGATAGTGCTGGAGGGTGTGCTTGGGACACAGCCACCAGTAGTCGACGACGCTGGCGACGGTCGCGATTCCCAGCCGCCTTGCCGCTGCCAGGACGCCCACGCCGACAAACCCCGGATTCAGGATGTGCACGACGTCGGGGGCGAACTCGGCGATCTGCGGGGCGAGTCGGCTTTCCACTTCACCGACGATCGTTGGCCAGCCGTGCGAAGGCACGGCCCGCAGGCTCGAGTCGTTGTCGATTGCGTCTCCAAGCTCAGTCTTTGCTGCGCGATGCTCAGGGTCCGCGGCCCAGACCTGCGTCTCCACGCCGGCGGCAGTCAACCCGCCGCGCAGCAAGGTCAGATAACGTTCGGTGCCTTGCGAGTAGCCTCGCCCGAACTGCATGGTCCAGAACAGCACGCGCATCGCGCGAACAAGCTACCGCCGACCCCACATTCTTGCTTGCTTTTCGTACGTGAATGTCGGAACATGCAGGGCCAGCGGGGAGGTTCATTCAGCCGGGCCGGGGTTCTTCTCACACGTGCGGGAGCGCGTTCGCGTTTCCACCCCCTTCGGCTGCTGGGTTGGCGCCTCCAGAGAAACTCGAAGGAGTGTCATATGTTTCGATCGTTCGCAGGCACGCCGCGAACACGTCTCGCCGCGCTGCTCGCGTCGGGTGCCGTGGCGGTTGCGGCCCACGCCGCCGGCCGCATCGTCGCCGGTCCTGACGGCGTGAAGCTGGTTGACGGCACTGCCATCGTCGCTGAGACGAGCAACGCGGTGACGCGGTTCGAGGTGATTCGGCTGCCCGGTTCGTCGCAGGCGGCTGCGATCTGGACCGAGCAGTTGGCCGACGGCTCGACGCGAACGATGTACGCGCTTCAGGCCCATCAGGGCTACGAGCGCCCGCGGCAGCTTTCGGGCACGGTCCGTCTGCGCTTCGCGAGTTTCGACCCCGCCCAGTCGCTGCCGGAGATTCCGGCCGCGCTCGCGGCGGATGGCTCGAGCACGCTGCGCATCGTGCAGTTCGTCACGCCGATCATGGAGTCGTATCGACAGGCGCTGGCCGAGCAGGGCGTGCAGATCGTGAAGTTCCTGCCCGACAATTCCTACATTGTCAGCGTTCCGGCCGGGGCCGACAGCACGCTGCGCGCATTGCCGGTCGTGCGCTGGGTCGGCGCGTTTCACCCCGCGTACAAGATCGAATCCGCGCTGCTCAACGACGTCGCGGGCGGCGGGGCCGGGGTGCCGGTGCGGAAGTATTCGCTCTGGCTGTCGGACAAGGGACAGGCGTTCTCGGCTCCGGTTGCAGCCGAAATCGCGGCGCTCGGCGGCACGGTCGACGTGCAGACCAGCGGCTCGCGCATGGAAGCGACGCTCAGCTATGAGCAGTTGCTGAAAATCGTCCGCCACGATCGCGTGCTGTACGTCGATCGCGTCGGCGAGCGCTCGCACGACATCGACGTTGCCCGCGAAATGGGCGGCGCCAACTACATCGAGACCGTCGGCGGCTTCACCGGCGCCGGCGTGCGCGGCGAGGTGATGGACGACGCGGTCCGCATTTCGCACAACGACTTCCAGCTCAACCCGATCATTCAGCACCTGCCCAACGGCAGCGACTCGGGCCACGGCACGAACACCACCGGCATCGTCTTTGCCACCGGCACTGCCAATCCGCAGGGGCGCGGCATGCTGCCGGACGCGCAACCCATCTTCGCGTCCTACGAGCTGTTCACCGATCGCTATGCGCACACGGCCGAACTGGTCGATCCGCTCGGTCCGTATCGCGCCGTGTTCCAATCGAATAGCTGGGGCGATCCGCAGACGCCGGCCTACACCAGCATCTCGGCGGAGATGGACGAGCTGCTCTTCGACCACGACATCATCATCCTCAACTCGCAGAGCAACCTCGGCACCACCAGCTCGCGGCCGCAGGCCTGGGCCAAGAACATCGTCAGCATTGGCGGCATCTGCCACCAGAACACGCTTGATCGCTCCGACGACACCTGGGGCTGCGACTTCTCGGCGGCCAGCATCGGCCCCGCCGAGGACGGCCGTCTCAAGCCCGAGCTTGCGAACTTCTACGACGACGTGTTCGCCACTTCGAACTCCAGCAACACGTCGTATACCACCGCCTTCGGCGGCACCAGCGCCGCCACCCCCATCACCGCGGGCCATTTCGGCCTGATGTTCCAGATGTGGGCCGAAGGCGCGCTGGGCAACGAAGTGGGCGGCGGCGACGTCTTCGACGAGCGCCCGCACATGACCACCGCCAAGGCGCTCATGATCAACACCGCCAATGCCTGGCCGGCCGACCAGCCGACCATCGCCCGCGAGAATCAGGGCTTCGGCTCGGCCGATCTCGCCGCGCTCTACGATTCGGTCAACACTCTCTACGTCGTCGATGAAGAGGATGTGCTTGTTCAGGGTCAGTCCACGACCTACTCGTTCCTGGTCGAGACGGGGGCGCCGAGCTTCCGCGTCACGATGATCTACGCCGACCCCGCCGGCACGCCCGGCGCCGCGGTGCATCGCATCAACGACGTGTCGCTCAAGGTCACGGCGCCCGACAACTCCACCTATTACGGCAACAACGGCCTGCTCGAAGCCAACACCTCGGCCCCCGGCGGCGAATCGAACACCGTCGACACCGTTGAGAATGTGTTCATCGACCAGCCCGCCGAGGGCTTCTGGACCGTCGAAATCCTGGCCGACGAAATCAACCAGGATGGCCACGTCGAGACCCCCGGCCTCGACGTCGACTACTCGCTCGTCGTAACCGGCGGCACGCAGATCGATCCGCCGATCGTGGTCAAGGTCACCAGCAGCCCGAACGGCCAGTTGCTGCCGCCGGGTACCGAGGCCGGCCTCACCGCCGAAATCCGCTCGGGCACCGAGACCCTCGACGCGACTTCGCCGGTGGTCTTCTTCCGCGACGCCGACGGGACCTTCGCCTCCGTCCCGCTCGCGAACACCGACGGCGACAATTGGTCCGCGACGCTGCCGCTCGTTGACTGCGGCGACACGCCGGAGTTCTACGTCAGCGCGTCGAGCACGATTGGCACGATCGTGAGCAGCCCCAACTCGGCGCCGTCCATCGTGTTCGGCTTCAGCGTGGGTGAAATCATCACGCCGTACGTCGACGACCTCGAGATCGACCTCGGCTGGGTCGCCGGCGCTCCCGACGACGACGCGATCGACGGTCTCTGGGAATACGGCGATCCGATCGGCACGGGTGCGGCTCCGGAAGACGATCACACGGTCGGCGGCGCAAACGCCTGGATCACCGACAATTCGTCGACCGGCAGCGCGAACAAGCGCGACGTCGATCAGGGCAAGACCACGCTCTTCAGCCCGGTGATCGATCTCAGCGGCCTGCCCGCCGGCGCAACGATGAGCTACTGGCGCTGGTACAACAACCAGAGTTCGTCGGATCCGTTGCTGCACAACGACGTGTTCCGCGTCGACATCAGCAACGACGGCGGCGCCAACTGGGTCAACGTCGAGACCATCGGCCCCAGCGGCAGCGAGACCAGCGGCGGCTGGCGCTTCCACGAATTCGTCGTCGACCAGCTTGTGACGCCGAACGCGACGGTGCAGCTCCGCTTCGTCGCCGAAGACCTCAGCCGCGATTCGCTGGTTGAGGCCGGCATCGACGATCTGTCGGTGCAGTACTTCAACTGCACGCCCGTCGGCAATCCGTGCCCCGGCGACATCGACGGCGACAACGACATCGACCTGAGCGACCTCGGTGTGCTGCTGGCCGAATTCGGCTGCAGCGGCCCGACGTGCGAGGGCGACGTCGACAACGACGACGACGTCGACCTGAGCGATCTGGGCATCGTGCTCGCAGGCTTCGGTGTGCCGTGCCCGTAGGTTCGAGCTGACGACCGTCAGTTCTTCGCGGCAGTAGATCGACCCGGCGCTGCGCACTGCGTGGCGTCGGGTCGATCATTTTGTGGGCGATGGCCAATCAAGCGAAGACTCCGGCGAACCCGACCTCGCACCAGAACGTCAGTTCACCGCTCTGCCGCAATCCGCCTCGTGTGACCGTCGCCCGCCTGCGTGAGCGATAGTTCCCCGCGCTCCGTGATTCGCAGCAGCACTGCGCCGCCGTCAGCGGTCTGCGCGATGTGCACGCTGTCGCCGTATGTTTCACGCACCAGTTCGACGAATTCATCCGCCGGCGTCGCGCTCGACACCAGCACGACGTCGGGTCGCACGGCAAGCAGAAACGCGCGCAGGCTCCGCGCGCCGGCGTCCCCGCCGCGCGGCGCGAGCAGCACGTCGCTGCGCAGGTCCAGCTTCGAATCCGCGAGCAGGGCGCTCAGCGTGGCTTCGCCGGCATCGCCCAGAAGCAGCAGCGATCGCCCGTGACACGACGCGCGCAGCACCAGCGATCCGTCGTCTTCCGTCGCGCGATACGCAACGCCCGCCGGCGGCCACAGCGTCTCGATCCGCCAGCCCGCAAGTTCGAATTCCGCGCCGGCCGACACGTATTCGACCGCGCGATGCGCCGCGGCGTATTGCAGCAGGCTCGTCCCTGCCGCATGGGATTCATTCACCGTCGCGAAAGGCGCGCCCGCGATCAGTCGGGCGCGCGGCGCGCTGCGCAGCAGTTCCTCCGCGCCGCTCAGGTGCTCGCGATCGGAGTGCGAGACGATGACGCCCGCGATCCGGCGCACGCCCAATTGGTCCGCCGCGGCGCGCAACAACGCATCGACCGCCACGTTGCGCGAGCTGCCTGCATCAAACACGAGCCCGGCCTGCCCCGGTGCGGCGAGCAGGGTCGCGCTGCCATCACCGACCGCGAGGACCTGCACCGCCGCGTCGCGGCTGCGCCACAGCGGCGGCAGCGCCGCCCACGCCAGCCAGGCCACGCCAACAAGCGCCAGCACAGCGCCGCCGCGCACCCGCGCCGCCGGGCGAGCTTCGCCTCGCATGCGAAGCGCGATGGCTCCGGCCGCTGCCAGGCTCACGTACGTGCCGTAGGTCAGCCAGGCCGGCGGCGCGGCGACGTGCAGGCGCGTGGCCGGCAGTGCGCCGAGCCACGTGACCATCGCGACCAGCGCGTCCGTGCTTGCCGCGAGCGCCGCTCCGATCGGCACCTCCAGCAGCGGCAACCATCCCGCGAGCAGCGCGGCAAATCCCAGCAGCGTCGTCGCGACCGCCGGCGGCCCCACGAGCAGCGATTGCAGCGCCGCCCACGGCGTGAACATCTGAAAATGATGCGCGGTCAGCGGCGCGCTGATCGCCCAGCACACCGCGCACGTCAGCGCGGCGGCGAGCAGCCAGCGTGTCGCCGTTTGCCGACCGAATTGCAGCCAGGTGTCGGCGTCGCGCGCCGCCTCGTCCCGCGGAATGGTCCAGCGCTGCACCAACGGTCCGACGATCAGAATCAACGCCGCCACATTCAGAAACGAAAGTTGAAACCCGGGCCGCAACAGCTCGCGCGGCTCCACGAGCAGAATGAACAGCGCCGAGAGCGGCAGCCAGTTCAGCAGCGACGCCGGCCTTCCGATCAGGCGCGCCGCCGCGTAGAGCACGCCGAGCGTCGTCGCGCGCACCACCGGCGCGTTCGGCTCCGCCAGCACCGCATAGGCCACGAGCGCCGTCGCCGTAACGGCGGCCGTCGCGCGGACGGGCACGCGCAGCGCGCGGAGCAGGAGCCAGAGCGCGGACGCCAGCACCCCGACGTGGAAGCCGCTGACGCTGAGGAAGTGCACGGCTCCCACATCGAGAAACGCGTCGTTCAGCCGCTGCGAGACCTGTGAGCGCTGACCGAGAATCAGCGCGTCAAGCAGCGTGGCCGCGTCGTCGGCGTCGCCGAATCCGTGCGCCTCCACGAGCGCCCCCCGCGCCGCGGCCCGCGCCTGCGCGACCAGCGAATGCCAGAGCCGCGGCTCGTCGGGGAGTGGTGTGAATGCCGATGCCGAGTCGACCGCGAGAATTCCGCAGATTCCCTGCCGCGCGAACAGTTCCCGCCAGTCGGGCTCGCCCGGATTCTGCGGCCGCGGCGCAGCCAGCAACCGTCCGGCGACCTGCACCCGCGCTCCGCCGCGCAGCTCCGGCGCCGGTCCGGGCAGCGTGATGCGTACGAGGCCGCTTGCGGGTCGCGGGCTGCCGCGGGTGAGGACTTCGTCGACGGCGAGCGTCATGCGCGTGCGCGGTCCGGGTGCATAGGCGGCGTGCGGATTGCGCTGCTCGGGCATCGCCGTGGTCGGATCGCCGACCAGCCGGCCGACGACCGTCACGATGCGCGGCTCCGGTCCGACCAGCCGCGCGACGCTGTCCGGCGTGATCGCGGCGGCTTGCCAGAATCGCGTGGCTCCGAGCAGGAACGCGCACACCAGCAGCGCCGCGCGTGAAATGGTCGGTGGGGTGCCCAGCGCGAGGAGCAGGGGGATCGTCGCGATGCTTGCGCACAATTGCAGCACGCGCGCCATACCGCTCGCGTTTAGCGCTGCGTCAGCCGCAACGATGCCCGCGCACAGCGCCAGCGCCGGCGCCAGCAGCGGAGCCGGCGTCAGCGGCGAAGGCCACGCAAGACCGCGTTCGTTGCGCCGAGAGACCGGCGCGGCGGCGCGCATGTGGAGAATCTACCCGCGACCCGCGCGTATGAATCGGGAAGCTCGGTGAGTGGCATGCTTTCGCGATACTCCGCGTAATCATGCAATACTGGCCGGTCGATTGTGCTCGCGTGCTGAGCCGTTGATTCCCGTTCTGCGGAATGACGGGGACGGGCGAGGACGCCCATCCCACTCATATGGCACGCGCTCTGCGATCCGCGCCAAGTTCGCGGCACTTTCGTTGCCATCCGTGCGGCATCAGCCGCTCGACGATCCGCCAGGAATCAAGCGTCCTCGAACGGAGCAGTGGGATTGCCAAGCCCAACTACGATAGCCGCGAGCCGCCGCTAAAAACGCAGCGCCTTGTCTAAACGCTTATGGGAGGCCGGTCCGTAGGCCGGTCCCCCAGCGCTGACGAGCTGTCGGTAGCGGCGAAAACTGGAGACCGATCACGTACGTTCGCGGCTCGGATGAGAGCCAGGCGGTGCGAGAAAGGACGCTCGCATTAAGGAACAAGTCATATCAGAGCCCGATGGTGCGAGAATGGATTCTCGCACCAGGAAAAAGAGCGAACGCTAGCGACTCCTCCTATCACTTACGATCGCGGCTCGGATCAGGGGTTTTCTGTGGCAGCCTGTCGCCGGCGTGCTCTTCCACCGGGCCGGACATCCACGCTTCGACAACGAGCAGCAGCAGCAGCGTCAGCGCCAGAATCTGCGCTGCGCTGGGAATCCACAAGCGATCGGGTCCGCGCGCGGCGGCGGTCGCGGCGCTGGTGCGGATCGTGGCGGAGTCGACGCCGGTGCGGCGGCGAAGTTCGGCTTCATCCAGCGGTGTGAGGTCGCCTTCCGCATCAGGCCAGTTCACGGCGTATAGCGCTTCGGCGGAGCGGCCGCGAACTTCGTAAATGCCCGGTGTGCGCGTCGGCCAACCGTCGACGGGAGCGCCGTCGCGCAAGGTGACAGTCTCGATGAGCTCCGGGGAGTCGCGGCGCGAGACGCGCGCGGCGACGTCGTTCTCGAAGCCCGGAAAGCGGCGGTCGGTGCGCACTCCCGCGATGAAATTCGCCGCGAGCTGCGAGTCGGCCTCGGGGGCTGCGATCGCGTGGAGGAACGTCAGCAAACCCGCGGCGCGCCGGCCCAGGTCGCTCCACTGCGGGTCGGGGCTCGTGCAGAGCAGGACGACCGTGCCGCGGCCGATCCGCCGCTGGAGCAGCGCCGGCGCACTGTCGGTCCAGCGGGCCGCGACGTCGCCGGTCTGAGCCGTTGCGCCGGGATTCAAGCGGACGCGTGCGGCGGCGCGACGCAGTTCGTCGATGCCGCGGCCCAGGTGCGCGAGCGGCGAGTCGGCATCCCACTCCATGGTCTGCGCGGGATCAACCGGTTCGACGCGAACTTCGTCGGACCACAGTCTCCGCCAAGGCGGCGCGCGCGGTGTCGCGGCCGAGCGCGGGAGCATCAGGAGGGTTGCGCCGCGCTCGACCGTGCGCTGGAGCAGCTCCTCTGCCGCGGGACTGAGCGCCGCGTCGATCGGCAGAACGATCAAGCCGGCGTCGGTGCCTGGATCGGCCGCGAGCGCGCGATCGGCGAGTTGCTCGGTGGTAACTCGCTGCAGTTGCACGCGCTGCCGGGATTCGGCGAGGCCGTCGGGCGCGAGCAGGTTCGCGATGAGCGTGAGCGTCAGGTCGCGCTCGAATTCGAGTGCCGCGCCGGCGAGCAGCCAGGCGCGCGGCCGCGGCACGGTCTCGACGGCCAAGTGGAAAACCTGGTCGAATTCGAGGCGATCGGCGGGTTCAAGGGTCAAGGTCAGACCGTGTCGCCCGGGCGGCAGCGGCTCAAGGCTGAGATCGGCCTCAGACTTTCCGGCGGGTACGGTCGTGCCCCCGAGCGCACGCGGACCGAGCGCCGCCTGCAAGGTGAGCGGCGCGCCGCCCGAGCCGGTGCGCAGCGCCGCGGAAAGATCGAGCGGAGCGTCGGCGAGCCGAAGTCGATCGGGCTGCGCGACCGCGATGAGGCCGGTGTTGGTGCGCGGCAGATCGGGCGGTGTGACGACTTCGAGCTCCACCGCGATGCGCGCGAGTGTTGCGGGCGCTACGTCGCGCCAGGCGTGCGCGGCGCCGTCGGTGAACACGACGATTCGCTTGCGCGGCTGCGGCCGACCATCGAGATACGCCGCGGCCTGCTGCAGGGCGGGGCCGACCGTGGCGGCGTGAAGGCTCGCGGTTTCGCTGCCGCCGAGGCGACTGCGACAGGTCTGCACGTCGGCCGTCGGCGGTTCGGGCCGGCGCGAGGGGTCGGTCCAGATCAGGCCGACGCTGGAATTCGGCGGCCAATCGGCGGCCGTGCTCAGGACGGCGTGGGCATCTTCGAGCGAAGCTTCGCCCGCCGCGCGGCCGTCGGGCATGCGGATGCGCGTGCTCCAGGAATCATCAATCACGAGCACGAACGCCGTGGGATCGGTCGCGATCGCGCGCGCACGATTGTTGCGGCAGGTCGGCTCGGCGAGCAGCAGGGCCGCTAGCGCCAGCAGGCCGCTGCGCAGCGCCAGCAGCAGCCAATGGCGCAATCTCTGAGCGTTGCGTCCGACGGCGAGCCGGTGTGCGACGAAGCGCAGCGCCGGGAAGCGCACGCGCCGCGGCCGTGGGCGCAGCCAGAGATGGATGAGAATCGGGAGGACGATGGCTGCCGTTCCGAGAAGCAGCCAGGGTTGTGCGAACGCGGTGCTCACTGCTCACTCGGTCCGTGCGCGCGGCGCTGCGCGGCGGTGTCGGAAATCCGGCTGTACATCACCGGGCAGGCAGGATACCCTGCGATCTCTTGCATACGAGTTACGCGTCTCGCGCATCAGGAAGCACGATGGCCCTCGAGCCGCTTGACACCGCTGCCGGCAGCGAGTTTCCCCTGTGCCGCCAGTTGTCGGTATTTCTTGAGAATCGAATGGGGCAACTGCTGCGATTGACGCGGCTGTTTGACCACACCGAGGTGTCGATCCTGGCGCTGTCGGTGGACGGCGGCGTGGACTGCGCGATTGTGCGGTTGCTGGTGAACGACCCGGATACGGCGTCGGACGTGCTGCGCGACGGGCGCTTCGCGACGACGGTGACCGAAGTGCTGGTGGTCGAGCTGCCGCCGGGCAAGCGCGGAATCATGACAGTGTGCGCGGCGCTGATCTCGGGCGAGATCAACATCAACTACGTCTATCCGCTGCTGCCCGGGCACACGCGCGGGGCGTGCCTGGCGATTCAGGTTGACAATCTGGCGCAGGCCTCGGCTGTGTTGACGGGCAAGAAGTTCCGCGTGCTCGATCAGTCTGAATTGTGATCCGGGCGCCGCTGCAAGCTCCGACGCCGCTGCGCGTCCCGTTCTCCGACGGCTATCGCGCCGTGGGGCGGGCGTGGGTTCCCGCCGAAGCCGGCGGCCAGCGCACGGGAATCCTCTATCTGCACGGTATTCAGTCGCACGGCGGGTGGTACGAGTGGTCGGCGTCGCTACTGGCGCAGCGCGCCGCGGTCTGGATGCCGGATCGGCGCGGCAGCGGCCGCAACGATGCGGCGCGCGGCGACGTGGCAAATCCCGATCGCTGGCTGGCCGATCTCGATGAGCTCGTTGCGAAAATGCGAGAAGAGTGCGGCGTCGAGACGGTGGACGTCGTCGGCGTCAGTTGGGGCGGAAAGCTCGCGTTGGCGTGGAGCCTGCGCGGTCCGGCGGCGCTGCGGCGATTGCTGCTGATCGCGCCGGGGCTGTTTCCGCGCGTCGATCTGCCGTTGAGCGTGCGCATGCGAGTCGCGGCGGCGCTGCTGGCGGCCCCGACGCGGCACTTTCCCATTCCGCTGAACGACTCGGCGCTGTTCACGGAATCCGCTGATGGGCAGGCGTTTATTCGAGATGATCCGATCAAACTCGAGACGGCCACCGCGCGGTTTCTATACAACTCGCGCCGGCTGGATCAGCGCATCGCGCGCGCCAAGCCGACGACGATCGCGACTCCGGTAACAGCATTTCTGGCGGGCGCCGATCGGATCGTGCACACCGATCTCATTCGAGCGCGGCTGATGGAATTGTGTTCGGCGGCGCCGGAAATCACGCTGTTTCCCGGCGCTTCGCATTCGCTGGAGTTTGAGCCCGGCGATGCATTCGAGCAGGCGCTGGCGGCCTGGCGAGACGGGATTCCGTCCGCAACCGGGCGTTGTTAGCCACGTATGAAGAACCTAGAATGCCTCGGTTTTCCGGCGCTGCTTGCCCGGATGGCGACCACGCGCGGCCTGCGGGCGCGCGGTTGCTTATCGAGCGGCGGCGGCCATGGGGATTCACAGCATGGTTCACGCGGCTGTTCGTGCGGCGCTTTCGGTCCTTGCCGTCGCAGCGCTCGCGGTTCCGCTCCCGGCGCTGAGCGCGCCCGACCCATCACCCACGGCCAGACTCTCGCGCGACGAACTCATCGAGTGGGCGAAGCGCGACCCGATCGGCGTGGCCCGCGCCGGGCGCATGTGGTTTGAGCGTAACGTCTCGGAATATCGCTGCACGTTTACAAAGCGCGAATCGGTCAACGGCGTGCTGCGGCCGGAGGAAGAGATCGACGTACGGTTTCGCGCGCGGCCGTACACGGTGCTGATGGATTGGAAACGCAACGCCGACCGGGCGCAGCGCGTGCTGTATGTCGATTCGCCGGAGTACGTCGACGACCAGGGGCGCAAGGTGGCGCGCATCGTTCCGGCCGGCTTCATTGCGCGGGCGCTGGTGGGCGAGGTGAAACGGCCGATTCACGGACCGGACGCGCAGAAGGCCAGCCGGCGCACGATCGACGAATTCGGTTTCCTGCACCTGTTTGAGCTGCTCGAGAAATATCATGCGCGGGCCGAAGCCGACGGCGTGCTCGAGTATCGCTTCGAAGGCGAGGGCGAGATCGACGGCCGGCCGACGCTGATCTTCGTGCGTCTGCTGCCGGCGAGCGGCGACAATCGCTGGCCCGATGCGCGGCTGCTGCTGCATCTTGATCAGCAATGGCTGGTGCCGGTGGCGCTCGATTCCTATGCGGACGCGGATGGCCGCGTCTTGCTGGGCAGCTATCGCTACACCGACGTCAATCTCGAGCCGAACTTCGCGGCGGCGGATTTCTCGCTGTAGGACGCAGCGCGTTCGCGCGCGAATCTCCTGCCTTCGCCGGCGGGACCAGGCATGAGCGAGCATGCTCCGATCACGCCATCCCATTCGTCGCTGACGGCGGCGGTGCATCGCCTGGTGCCGTTCGTCTACGTAGCCGGGATCGAATCGACGCTTGCGTTCTATTCGCTGCTGGGATTTGCGGCGCGCGAGATTCTGCGCGACGCAGACGGAAGGCCGAATTGGGCCTGGGTCGAGACTCGCCCCGGCGGTACGCGCGGCGTCGTGGCCCAACTGATGTTCTCGCGGACGTGGCGACCGATTGTGCCGGGTCAACAGGACATCTTTTTCTACATGTACACGCTCGACTTGTCGGCGCTGCGCCGGCGCCTGCTGTCAAACGGCGTGAACGACGGTGGGGGGCCTACGGCGTGGGACTTGCCTGAGGGCACGCCGCGGGCCGCGCGTACTCTGTTCGCGATTCACCATCCGCCGTACATGCCGGCGGGCGAGATGCGCGTCCATGACCCGGACGGCTACTGCATTCTGATCGGACAGCTTGACGAACCGATCCACGAGTGACGGCCTGCGCTACGCCGACTCCCAGCGGCGCGCGACGATTCTGGCGGCGATCAGAAATGCCGCCGTAAGCGCCAAGAGCACGCACGCCTGCTGCCAAAGCTCGGGAATGGTGCGGTTGTACCAGAACACCTTCTGATAGCCGTCGAGCGCCCAGGCGTTGAACGTGAAGTAGCCCGCGGTCTTCATCGCGTCGGGCATCATGAAACGCGGAAACATGCTGCCGCCGACGGCGGACATCACGAGAATGACCGTGGTGGACAAGCCGCTGAGCTGCGCGCGCGAGCGGCAGGCGGTCGCGAGCAGCAGCCCGAAGCCGGCAGCGGCGATCGAGGTGAGGGTCGTCATGAACACGAAGCCGGACAGGTGCACCGGCGTGAACAGCTCGAGTCCGAAGACCAGCCAACCCCAGACAAACATGATCGTGACCTGCACGAATCCCAGCAGCGCCAGGAAGATCCATTTGCCGAGCAGCAGTTGCGTCATGCCGAGCTGGCTCGACAGCAAGCGCTCGACCGTGCCGTTCTCCTGTTCCTCCAACAACGTGCCGCCGGCGCCGGCGGCGCTAAAGAGCAGGAACATGACGGCGGTTCCGGCGGCGTAGAACGCGATGGCTGGGGTGTCCCTGGTACGCCGGTCGGGATTCAAGACGTCGACCACGTTGACGGTGACCGGGCCCGAGAAGGCCGCCGCTTCGTCCGAATCTGTCGCGCGGGATGCTGTCGCGTCGTTCCCATTGCTCGCGGCGGACTGATTTCGCAGCAACGGCAGGAACACATCCACCGCCGCCAGGAACATGCCGAGTCCGCGGTCGATCATCACGTCCGGGGCGGTGGTCATGACGGTTTTCTGAAGCAGCCCGTTGAGCATCCGCGGTGCTACGGGATCGGATTTGTCCGCCAGCAGGTCGATGGCGACGCCGTCGCCAATGAAGCCGCCGAAGCTGTCGCCGAATCCTCTGGGGACGATGATCGCGGCGGGCAGGCGGCCTTCGCGGATCATCTGTTCGGCGATGGAGCGCGTGATGGGTACGCCGTTCTCGCGCGGATGAGTCAGCCGCGCATCGAGACTGCGATCTTTCCGCAGCGACTGAAACACGCGACGGCTGAGTTCGCTCTGGTCTTCATCGACGAGCGCCACCTCGAGTTTGCGCGTGAGGGCGCGCTCCTGCTGGCCGAAGACCATCGCGAAAATCGAAAAGAACAGAATCGGCAGGACGAACGTCAGCAACTGCGCAACGCGATCACGGGCGAGGTTGGTCCAGTTCAGTTGCAGAACTCGGCCGATCATTCGCGCAGCTCCCGTCCGGTCAGGTGCAGGAACACCGCCTGCAGCGTCGGCGGCTCCACCGCCAGGTCTTCCAACGTTCCACCGAGTGCGCTGACGTGCGCGAGCAGCGCCGGCAGTTCGGACGCGACGTCGCCGAGCGACGCCCGCAGCAGCCGGCCGCCTTCGGAAAGTTCGCAGCGCGGCGGCGCTGCCGGCAGCGGCGATGCGAGATGGAGCGTCACGTGCCGGTCGGCGCCGATCGTCTGCCGCACAAGCTCGCCGAAGGCGCCGCTGGCGATCGTTCGGCCGTGGTCGATGATGGTGATGCGGTCGCTGACGCGCTGCGTCTCGTCGAGCTGGTGCGAGGTCAGCAGCAGCGCGGCTCCGTCGCGGCGCAGCTCGTCGCACATTTCCCAGATCTTCGCGCGGCTCTGCGGATCGACGCCGACCGTGGGTTCATCGAGCAGCACGATCTCGGGCTTGTGCAGTACGCCGCAGGCGATATTGAGGCGGCGTTTCATTCCGCCGGAGAACGTGCCGGCGCGGTCGCGGGAGCGATCGGCCAGCCCGGTCCAGGCGAGCGCCCAATCGACGCGCCGCCGCAGTTCGCTGCCGCTCAGTCCCGCGAAGGCGCCGAATGCGGTCAGGTTCTCGCGCGGCGTGAGCAGCGGATAAATCGCGATTTCCTGCGGCACGACGCCGATGCGTCGGCGGAAGTCGGCGGGCCGCGGCGTGGGGGCCGCTTCACCGAACAGCTCGACGCGGCCTTCGTCGAGTCGGACGCGGCCGACGACGGCGCGAATCAGCGTCGTCTTGCCTGCGCCGTTGGGGCCGAGCAGCGCGTGGCACTCGCCGCCGTGCAAGGTTAGGTCGGCGGACTCCAGGGCGCGCGTCTGCTGGAACGCCTTGCGCGCGGAACGGACGGTGAGTACGTTCGGCATGAGCTCCCTTCGCAACAGGCCGACAAGCGCCGGCGTCAGTCGGTATTCGCTTCCGGGTCGCGAAGCTTGCCGGGGAACGCGTTCCAATCCGACGCGGTACTTATACCGCCGGCCGTGGTCGCGCGCGTCTCTGCGCTTAAGGAGACGCGGGGAGTGCGATGCGCAGCGCGGGAATGTGCGCGGCGCCCGCGGGCACTTTCAGGCTAGAGTCGCGGAAGTCATCGCCGATCGGCTCGGCAACGCCGCCGAGATGCTGCGCGAAAAACGCTTCGGCGATCGCAAAGAACGACAGCCGGTTCTCCGGCCGAACGAAGCCGTGCCCCTCGTCGGGGTAGAGCACGTAAGTGACCGGAATGGAGCGCTGGTTCATGGCCGCGACGATCTGATCGGATTCGGACTGCTTCACGCGCGGGTCGTTGGCGCCCTGTCCGATCAACAGCGGGCGGACGATGCGCTCCACGCGGCTGAGCGGCGAGCGCTCGGTGAGCAGGGCCCGGCCCTCGGGAGTGCGCGGATCACCCACGCGGCGCGCGAACTTGTTCAGCAGCGGCTTCCAGTAGGGGGGGATCGACTCCAGCAGAGTGATCAGGTTCGACGGTCCGACGATCGACACGCCGCATGCAAAGGTCTGCGGGGTGAAGGTGAGACCGACGAGCGTGGCGTAGCCGCCGTAGCTGCCACCCATGACGCCGACGCGCTGCGGGTCGGCGATTTTCTCGCGCACGGCCCAGTCGACGGCGTCGAGCAGGTCGTCGTGCATGCGCGCGGCCCACTCGCGGTCGCCGGCGTTAACGAAGTCCTTCCCGAAGCCGATGGAGCCGCGGAAATTCACGCTCAGCACGGCATAGCCGCGTGACGCGAGCCATTGATGCGTGGGATTGAAACCCCAGCGGTCGCGGGCCCACGGGCCGCCGTGCACGACGAGCACCAGCGGCAGCGGCTGCTTCGGGCGGCCTGCGCCCTGCGGGTCCAGCGCCGGCGGAAGCGACAGGTAGCTGACGAGCGCCAGGCCGTCGCGGGCGCGAATCGTCACCGGGTGCATGCGGGCCAGCGTGCGATTCTCAAGCGCGGAGCGATCGGTGAAGAGCAGGGCTGCGCCGCGCGTGGTGCGATCGTAGTGATAGAAGCGCGTTGGGCCGTCGGCGAGCGTGTCGGCGACGATCCAGTGCCGGTCGTCATAAGAACGGCTGACGATGTTGAAATCGCCGCGCGCGATGGTGCCGAGCTTCTCGAAATCCGGCGCGACGGCGGGATCGATGACCTTCCACTCCTGGCGCTCGAATTCGAATGCGACCGCCTGCACGTGCTTTTCGGTGGGGTGGATCAGCGACGCGCTGACGTCGGAGCGGACATCGGCGGCGATGACGTCCACCTGGCGATCGCTGAGTTGCAGTGCGGCCAATGCGGCGGTGTTGCGCCCGCGGCTGTCGTAGAGGTAGAGTGTGTCGCCGGATTTGTCGAAGCCGACGGGAGACGTCGTCATTTCGTCTTCGGGGTCGACGGTGATGAACGTTTTCCAGTCGTCGCCCTCGCGGCGCAGCCACTCGGCTCCGCCGTCGGGCGTGGTGGCGAGGCCGAAGCGCACGCGCAGCTCTTCGTCGGTGACAAACGCCGCAAAGCCGCGGTCGTTCTGCGCGACGGGCCGGCGCTCGGCGGTCAGGATGTTGACGCGCTCGAGGTCGTGCGCGCCGCGGTCGCGCTGGTTGATTGCGATCAGAATCTCATTCGGCTGCTGCGGGCTCAACTCCTGCACGCGCGCCTGCACGCCGTCGAACGGCGTCAGGTCGCGTTCCGCGCCGGTGGCGGTCTCGACGCAGTAGATTCGCCAGTTCTCGTCGCCGCCCTTGTCCTGGGCGTAGAGAATGTGTTCGCTGGTGTAGGCCCAGAAGAACTGGCGGATGCCGCGCATCGCGTCGCGGGTGATCGGTCGTGCGGCGGCGGGCTTGTCGAGCGGGCCGACCCAGACGTTCATCACGCCGTCGGACGGCGCCAGGAACGCGAGCTGCTTGCCGTCGGGGCTGATGCGCGGGCTGGTGCGATCGGGATTGCCGAAGACCAGCCGGCGCGGCAGCAGGTCGTCGGCGCAGAGCGCGGCCGGTGTGAGGAGGGTGGAGAGTAGAAGGCACGTCCAAGTGTCGCGGTTGTTCATCGGTTCTGCCTGTTGAGAAACTGCCGGCGATCGCCGCCGTCGAAAGCGGGCGAGCCCCGGACTATAGGGCGTCGCCGCGTCGCCTGCCAGGGTGGGCGTGTGCTCAAGTGGAGGCGATCGAGACGCTGAACCGGTCAGAATCCGCGCGCCGCGGACCGACCCCGCCGACTGCACCTCGCCGGCGCGAAGTCGCGCCGCGGCGCGTATCATGGCGCTCATGGGTGCTACGACGCTCATCACCAACGGCCGCGTGATCGACCCGGCGCAGCAGATCGACGCCGTCATGGACGTGGCGCTGGCGGACGGCCGCGTGGCGGCGCTCGGCAAGCAGGCGCCGCGTTCGGCGGAGCACGTGATCGACGCCGGAGGGCGCATCGTCGCGCCCGGCCTGATCGACATGCACGTGCACCTGCGCGAGCCCGGAAACGAAGAGCGCGAGACCATCGCCACCGGCACCTCTGCGGCGGTTGCGGGCGGCTTCACTGCCGTCGCGTGCATGCCCAACACCGAGCCGGCGATCGACGACGACACGCAAGTGGAATTCGTGCTGCGGCGTGCTGCGGCCGAGGGGCACTGCCGCGTGTATCCGATCGGCGCGCTGACGCGCGGCCGCAAGGGTTCGGAACTTGCCGAGATGGGGCTCATGATTCGCGCGGGGGCGGTGGCGTTCAGCGATGACGGCGTGGGCGTTGCGAGCGCCGGCGTCTGCCTGCAGGCGATGCGCTACCTGAGCATGTTCGACAAATTGTTCATCCAGCACTGCGAGGAACCGACGTTGATCGGCCGCGGCTGCATGAATTCAGGCGTCGTCGCCACGCGCCTCGGCTTGCCTGGATTGCCTGCCATTGCCGAGGAGCTGATGGCGCAGCGCGACATCCTGCTCGCCGGGGTGGCGGGCGTGCGCTATCACGTCGCTCATATCTCGTGCGCGGGCGCGGTTGCGGCCGTGCGACGCGCGAAGGCGGAAGGGAGGCGCGTCACGACGGAGGTTTGCCCGCATCACCTGCTGCTGACCGACGAGGCGTGCGCGAACTATGACCCCAATTTCAAGATGAACCCGCCGCTGCGGAGTCGCCCCGACGTCGACGCATGTCTGGCGGGCGTCGCAGATGGGACGATCGATTGCCTTGTCACCGATCACGCGCCGCACAGCGCTCAGGACAAGGAGCACGGGTTCCAGGATGCGCCGTTCGGGATCATCGGGCTCGAGACCGCGCTGCCGCTGTTCATCCGCGCCCTGATCGACAGCCGGACGATCGACTGGCTGCGGCTGATCGGGACCCTGTCGACGAATCCGGCCCGGCTGCTGGGCGTGCCGGGCGGGACGCTGGCGGCGGGCGCGCCGGCGGACGTGACGATCATCGACCCGCAGGCCGAATGGACGATCGACGCGGATCGGATGCGCTCGCTGAGCCGCAACACGCCGTTTCATGGCTGGCGCGTGCGCGGCCGCGCGACGCACACAATCGTGAACGGCCGGCTGGTGTATGAATGCAGTGAGACTGGCGGCTAGCGCGCCGCGCGTTCAAACTCGGGCCGCACCGCCTCGAGCGGGGCGCTCACCGGCGCGTCGGCGTCGCTGGGGAAATTCACGCGGCGAGCTTCATCCCAGTAGCGTCCCTGGTTGAATTCGAAGCCGGCGCGCATCACCAGTTCGGCGACCAGCCCGGCCATGATCGCGATCCAGCCCATCACGAACAGCAGCATGCCGACCAGCGGCGCCTTGCCCCAGAAGGCTTCCCATGCGGCCCAGCCGCCTTTGCCGTTCGCGAGCAGGTAACCGGCGTTGCACGCCGCGAAGCCGAAGCAGGCCACCGTGCCGAGCCACGCGTACTGCGTGATCTTGCCGAAGAAGTGCAGCGGCTTGGTGCGGTATTTCTGAAGCATGCGCACCAGCGCGATGTCAAGCGCAACTTTGATGATGCGGCCGTAGCCGTACTTGCTCTGCCCGGCGACGCGTGGATGGTGACGCACGACCATCTCGGTGATGCGCGCGCCGTGCATGCTGGTGTAGATCGGAATGAAGCGGTGCATCTCGCCGAACAGGCGCGCGTCGCGCACGGTGTGCGTGCGGTAGGCTTTCAGCGTGCAGCCGTAGTCGTGCAGCCGAACGCCGGTGATGCGGCCGATGATGCCGTTGGCGACACGCGAGACGCGCGTGCGCAGCCAGGAGTCCTTGCGGTCCTTGCGCCAGCCGCTGACGACGTCGAATCCCTCGTCCAGCTTGTCGACCAGGCGTTCGACTTCGTCGGGCTCGTTCTGACCGTCGCCGTCGAGCGGAACGATGACCGGGGCGCGCGCCGCCCAGAAGCCGGCCATCATGGCGGCGGTCTGGCCATAGTTTCGCGCGAAGTGGATGACGCGCATGCGCGGCTCGTCCCGCGCGAATTCGTCGAGCAGGGGGCCGGTGCGGTCGCGGCTGCCGTCGTTCACCACGATCAGCTCGAAGGAGCGCCGCTGGCGCGCCAGCGACTCGACGAAGCGCGCCAGCACCTGGCGCACGTTCGCCTCTTCGTTGAACATCGGGACGACCACGGAAACCTGCGGGCGTGTCTCGCGCATCGCGACCTCGGGCCGCGCGGCGGCGCGGCGCTCGCCCAAACTATAGCGAATCGCTCGCGAACTTCGCAATCAGCTGGACGCCTACCAGGGCCGGCGCGAGATCTGTCGCCGACAGCCCGGCAGGCTGTCCAGAAACACGCGGCCGTAGGGCTTGCTCATGACTCGCGGATCGAGCAGCACCACGCGGCCGCTATCGGACCGGCTGCGTATCAGCCGGCCGAAGCCCTGTCGCAGCTTCAGCACGGCTTCGGGTAGCTGATAATCGTTGAACGGATTGCCGCCGCTGCGGCGAATCTGCTCGATGCGGGCTTCGACGGTCGGACGATCGGGCACGGCGAACGGGAGCTTCACGATCGTGACATTCGCGAGTGCTTCGCCGACCACGTCGACGCCTTGCCAGAAACTGTCGGTGCCCAGCAGCACCGCGCGCGGCGTCGCGCGGAATTGCTCGAGCATCTTTGTTCGCGGCAGCGCCTCGCCCTGGGCGAAGATCGTATAGCCCTCGGGCTCCAGGTCGTGGCGCAGATCGACCGCCAGCGCCTGCAGCATCGCGTAGCTCGTGCACAGCAGAAACGCGCGGCCCTCGGTCTCGCGAAGGTGGTGCTTCGCCGCGGCGGCGGCGGCCGGAAGAAAGCGATCGCCGGCGGGATCGGGCATCGCGGCTTCGATCCACAGCTCCACCTGGCGCTCATAGTCAAACGGCGACCCGAGCCGCAGCGCGCGCGCAGGCGGATCGCCGAGCCGCGCTCGCAGGAAGCGAAACTCCTCGTCGCCGGCGGCAGCCAGCGTGGCGCTGGTGAGGATCGCCGCGCGCACGCGATCAAACAGCATTTCGCGCAGGACGGGACCGGGCGCCAGCGGGGCGGCGCAAAGACTTACGCGCCGGCTGCGCTGTTCGTCGAGATCGATCCAGTACACGTGCTCGGGGTAGCGCTGCTCGAGCAACGACTCGGCGGCGTCGGCCAGCGTGCGGGCGCGGTCAGAATGCGCGGCTAGCTCGAATTGATCCTCAGCGCGCGGCAGGCGGGGCTTCAGCTCGTCGACGGCCTCGGCGACCCCGCGCAGCGCCGGAGACAGCTCGTTGGTCACGACGTTCGCGCGAACCAGCCGGCCATTGGATCGACCGGACTGCTTCTGCCACGACCACAGGGCGTTGAAGAACTGCGTCGAGGCCGAGGCCGCCGCGACCACCGCTTTGCGCTGCGCGTCATCGCCGAGCGCCGAGAGGCAGCCCTTCCCGGTGCGCTCGTTGAACAGGCTCGAAAGCAGATATTGCACCTGGCTGTTGGTGACGCTGGAGCCGAGGTGATCGGCGGCCACGGATTCGAGCGTGTGCGCCTCGTCAACGACCAGCAGGTCATAGTCCGGCAGCACGCTCGCGTTGTCGCGGCGAAGCACCAGATCGGCCATCAACAGCGCGTGATTGACCACCAGCAGCCCGGCCTGCTCGGCGCGGCGGCGGGCGCGCTGATAGAAACAAGGTTCGTAGGTCGGGCAGCGCCGGCCCATGCAGTTTCCGTGCTCGCTGCGAATTTTCTCCCATACGTCGGGCGGCGGCGGGTCGGGCAGGTCGCTGAGCGAGCCGTCCTGCGTGTGATAGGCCCAGTCCTCGATCGCGTGCAGCACGGGAAGCTGTGCCGCGGGCAAGACCTGGCGCTGCCGCTCGCTGGTCTGCTTCAGGCGGCGCAGGCCCAGGTAGTTGTTTCGCCCCTTCACCAGCTCGTAGCGAAAATCAACTTTCAGCGCGCGGGCCAGCGCGGGAATGTCCTTCTGAATGAGCTGTTCCTGCAGCGCGATCGTGTGCGTGCTGATCACCACGCGGCGCTGAAAGCGCACGATCTGCTCTATCGCCGGCAGCAGGTACGCGAACGTTTTCCCGACGCCGGTGCCGGCTTCGACCGCCAGGTGCGCGCCGCCCGCGAACGCCGCGGCGATGGCGTCCGCCATCAGGGATTGCTCGCTGCGGGCCTCGAATCCGGGCAGCGACGCCGCGAGCGGCCCGTCGGGCGCGAGCCAGGCGGGGACCAGCGAATCCGACAGCGCCGTTCCCGGCTCGTTCATCGCCGCTCCGCGGGTGCCGCGCTCAGGCGCTCAATTGCGACACGAAATCCCAGGTGAAGAGAATGACGGCCCCGGACGCGATCAGCAGCACGATGGTGCCCAGCGAGACGACGAACGTGTCGCCGCTGATACGGCTGTCGCGCATGGTCGCTCGAATGTGCGGCCGCGCCAGCACCAGCATGCTGAGGATCATTGCGGCCGAGGTGATGAACACGCTGATCGAGTGCAGGTAGCTGTAAATCCAGACGCCGCGACTGACCGTTCGCGCCTGGCCGTCGGGCGTGCGGATGAAATGTCCACGCACGAAGTACTCGACCTTGCGTCCGCCGTCGGGCGTGGATGTGACGCGCCGTTCGCCGTTGTGGGCGTCGCCGCCGATCGCGGCGTACATCGCGGTGTAGAGGACGAAGTTCAGCGCCCCGATCAGGATGATGCGGATGGAGAGCCGCGACCAGCGTCCCGGCGCATACGCCGCCGCGCCCGCGATGCGGAACGACTCGCGCTCCAACTCGCGTTCAAACTGATCGTCGGATTCCTCGGCGACGCCGCGCGGCATGAGGGAGATTATGACCGCGGTCGCGAAACGAGGCGAGCACGGCGCTACCGGCGGCGCGAGCGCTGCGCCAGAAATTCGACCAGGGCGCGATCGAAGGGCTGCGACGTGTCGAGCGGCACGTAGTCGGCGCGGACTTCCGCGGCGGCGCGGCGCAGGTCATCGCGCCACTCGCGAATCGCCGTCTGATACTCAACCTGCAGACCGGCGGCCTCGGTGTGCAGAAAGAAGTCCGCTTCGGGGTCCTCGAGCCGCAGCGGCCCGCTGTAGGGAAATCGCACTTCGTCCGCGTCGAGAATGTGAAAAACGATCAGATCGTGTCCGCGGAACCGTATCTCGCGGAATAGCCGTCTGGCATCGTCTCCGGGCGCCAGCAGGTCGCTCAGCAAGACCACTACGCCGCGATGCCGAATGCGCGCCAGCGCAGCGCGCCCCGCGGCAAGCAGGTTGGATACGCCACCCGGCCGCAGACCCGCGAGCACACCCAGGAGATTCGCAAAGTCGGCGCGGCGGCTTCTTGGCGGCAGGGCCGCGTCCAGCCCGGCGCGCAGCACGCACAAGCCGACCGCGTCCTGCTGCCGCGTGATCAGGTAGCCCAGCGCGGCGCCAAGATGCACCGCGTAAAGCAGCTTGGCCGCGACCGCTTGCGAATCCTGCTCGGGAACCAAGCCGACAGGCCCCATGCTGGCGGACGCGTCGACGAACAGGTGGCAGTCGAGGTTCGTTTCGGCGACGTACTTGCGGACATACAAGCGATCGGTGCGCGCGAAGACGTTCCAGTCGATGGTGCGCAGATCGTCGCCCTGGGCATACTTCCGGTGCTCGCTGAACTCGACGGAAAAGCCTTGGAACGGCGAGGCGTGCAGGCCGGCCAGAAAGCCCTCGACGATGAATCGAGCGCGCAGATCGAGCCGCGCGACCTGTTGGATGAGATCGGGAGAGAGGAAACGAACTGGCGAGCCCGCGGCGTCCACGCAGTCGAGAGCGTAGACGCGGAACGCACGGGCCCGCCAGTGGCGTTCGCGTACGCGCTAGAAGAAAGCCGAGGGGTCGGCGAGCGTCTGGAGCAGGAAGCCGGGTTCACCGCTGGTGGATTCCGACCAGTCGACGGTGGTCTGGCCCGGGGCCGGCGTGTCGATGGTCAGCGTGACGTTTCCGCCGCGTCCGCCGGCGCCGCCGCAGGCTCCGCCGCCGCCGCCGCCCGCGACGTCATCGGTGTTGGCGACGACGAGCGAGTCGGCAGCGCGTCCGAGTCCGCCGTTGATTTCGAGTGTTCCGAGGACGGAGACGTCAGGGGCGAAGAGGTGGATGATTCCGCCGCCGCCGCCGCCGCCTGCGGGCTGGGTGGCGTCCGCCACGGAGTCGCCGCCATTGGCGCGGATGGTGGCGTTGGTGTTGATGGTGATGGACGAGCGTGCGGCGAAGACGATGATCCCGCCGCCGCCGGCGCCGCCCGCGGCATCTCCGCCGTCGGCAGTCACTTCGCCGTTGATGACGATGTCGCCCTGAGCGAGGACGAGGAAGCCGCCGCCGCCCGAGCCGCCGCCGGCGATGGCGCGGCCGCCGCCGCCGCCCGCGAGGAAGGTCGGTCGAAGAATGGTCGAGGCTTCGAACTCGGAGATCCCGTCGCCGCCGGCGCCGCCGGAGAGCTGGGTGTCGGTGCCGATGGTGCCGTTGCGACCGTTGCGGGCGGCGCTGGCCGCGATGCCGATCTGCGGACGATCTGCGCCGTCGCCGCCGGCTGCGCCCGTCTCGACGACGATCGCGCCGTTACTCGTGAACGTGCCGGTGCAGAGGATGATCGTGCCGCTGGGCACAGTCAGTGTCGCACCGGAGTCGATCGTGAAATCGGTGAACTGGAACGTCGCGATCGAATTCGCAGCGGCGAAATCGACGAGGTTTGCGTTCGTAGAGATGGTGGCGTCGCCGGCCGAGCCGTCCCCGTAGACGAGGACCAACGCGTCCTCGCCGGCTTCGCCGGGCGTGCCCGGTTCGCCTGGCTCGCCAGGTTCGCCCGGCTCGCCTTCGTCACCGGGTTCACCGGGCGAGCCGGGCTCGCCGGGCTGACCTGGTTCGCCTGGAGTTCCCGGCGCGCCGCTCGAGCCGTCGTCACCGGTTCCGAGCAGTTGCTCGATCAACTCAATGGTGCAGCCGGTCGACGCGATCGACGTCGAAAGGACGGCGGCGCTCGCGATCCATCCGAGCAGGCGGCTGCCCGTGCGTGTGAACGATTTCATTGACCCTACCTCATCCAAGGTTATGAAAGTGCCGGGCGCCGGCCCGCGCCGACGTTGATGGGGACCGGCAACGACCGCAACGTGGACCGCTCCCCGAACGGGCGCGGTACCGAGACCCCGAGAAGTTATCGGCAGAAGGAGCCGCACTCAATAGTCGCGACGCGGAGTCTGCGTTGCCGAGTTCGCTCAACCCGTCGCGACGGGTCGCTCCGATTCACCCAGTGCGACTGACGGCGCCTCCGTTCGTGAAGCCGGCGCGTCCGCAAACAGCCGGATCGAGCGCCAGGCCTCGGAATGGAATCGGCGCCAGAGCAGCACCCCGAGCACGATGATGTACAGCGTGCACATGCTCCACGGTCCGTGGTAGTACGCCCAGGGCGCCAACCTCGTGACGAGCATTCCGCCCAACACAAAGATCCCCCAGCAGCACCAGGCGAACAGCGCCGCGGGAGCGCGCGTGTCGCCGGCGCCGCGCAGCCCGAAGCTGTAAACGATGCAGATGGCGTCGGACAACTGGAACAGCGCCACCCAGATCAGCACGCGGCCCGCCTCGGTGATCACGCTCTGCCGCATCACCGGATCGGGCTCGAAGGTCAGCAACGCCGCCAGCGGCTCGCCCGCGAATACGAAAACCAACCCCATCAGCACCATGTAGCCCACGATCACGCGCCGCGCGATATAGAGCCGCCAGATGGCGCGATCGGGCTCGCCCGCGCCGACCGAGAAACCGACCTGCGAAGTCAGCGCCTGCCCGATGCCCAGCGCCGGCATGAACGACAGGTGCATGAATTGGATCGCGGTGGCACTGGCCGCCGCCGCAACGGTGCCGAAGCGCGGCACCATCACCTGCAGAAACACGACCCAGGCGCCGATGTCGATCAGCCACTGGAGCGCGACCGGGCCGCCGACCTTGAGCATCTGCGCCAGTCGCTCGCGATCGGGTCGCCAGGAGCCGCGCGTGCGGTAGCGCGCATCGAGTTGCGGCGCGAGCAGTGCAACCCAGAGAATTGCCAGCCGCACGAACCAGGCGATGACGGTGGCCAGAGCCGCGCCGCCCATTTCCATGCGCGGGAATCCCCAGTTGCCGTAGATCAGTGCGTAGTTGCCCAGTCCATTGGCGACCAGCGACGCGAGCACGGCCACGAAGCTGATCGCCGGCTTGCGAATGCCGTTGAAAAAATTCTCCAGCCCCATGCAGACCGTGGCCGGCACGATCATCCAAAGCCCGATGCGCAGGTAGTCCACCTGTTGGCGGACCATCTCGGGCGGGTGCTGCTGCCAGCCCGCAAACAGCACAAACCACCAGTCGACGGTCGCGATCATCGGGGCCGCCACGAGGGCCGATGCGGCGGCGATGTACAGCGTTTGCCAGGCGTAACCGCCGCAGCGGTGCTGCTCGCCGCGGCCGTCCGACTGCGACACGAAAGTCTGCACCGACTGCGCGACGCCCATGCCCAGGCACCCGAGCGAGAACACCAGCAGGGTGGCGGGGCTGATCGCGGCCTGCGCGGCTGCGCCGAGCTGGGCCACCATGACGAAGTCGATGAATCCCATGGCCATGCGCGAAAGCGTCACGCCGATCATGGGGGTGGCGAGGACAAGCAGCTCGCGCGTGCCGCGGCGCGATTCCAGCGAATTCCACTCTCGGAGCGTCTTCGAAAACACGAGTCACCTCGTTGGACGATCAGAAACAGTTCATTGCGGCAAAAAAAAGAACCCCCGACGATTCAGGCGCCGGGGGGTCGCGATTCGCACTTCGATAGCGAGACGGCTATGCGGGCGAGGCGACCTCCGCGGCGAGGAAGACCGGCAGTAGTTTCTTGACCGGTACTGTCATCGTGCGTGATCCCTCAAAGCCCAAGCCGCCCGTCGGCATGGGTAGAGTTGAGAATCTAGCCGCAATCATGACAGCGGGTCAAGTCGCCATTCCGGATTCCGCGGTCGATTCGAATGGCAACCCGACGGCGCGGCGGTAGTCTCTCTGCGCCGCGGACGATGCGAGCCGCAGGCGGAGTTTGCGTAGTGACGAGCGTGCAGCGGTTCATTCTCGTGCTGGTTTTCGGAGGCGCGGCGGTCGCCGCCGCCGCGGCACAACCCGTGCAGGCGGACGCGACCTCCCTCGGCTTTCAGGCCAATGTGCAGGCCCGCAACATCGTCCGCGAGAATCAGTGGTTTTCGATCGTGCTCGAGATGACCGCGCTCGGCAGCGAGCACTTCCAGGGGCGGTTGCACGTCGAGCGCGTCGACCGCGACGGCGACCGGGTCGAATTTGTCGAGCCGAACGTGGCTGTGACGGCAGGGGGCGGCCTGCGCCGCGTCTGGTGCTATGCGGTCGCGACGCGCACTCGCACCGGCGCGCCGCCGACCGTTCGTATCGCCGACCAGGACGGAAATCACGTCGCCGAGGTCGATCTGCCGATCTTCGAGGTCATCGGCGCCGACACCCGACTCGTGCTCGACGTGAGCGACCGCGCGGTCAACATGCTGCGCCGGCTCGACACCGGTCCGACGACCTATTACTCCCGCCAGTTGGGCGACAGCGCGACCTACCGCTCGACCTGCGTGGCGAATCTGGCGGCGCGCGATCTGCCCGATCGCTGGATCGGCCTGGAAGCGGTGGATGTGCTGGTGTGGGACGACCCCGACCCCACCGCCGTTAGTGATGCACAAGCCGTCGCGATCGTCGAGTGGGTGCGCAACGGCGGGCAGTTGGTGCTCGGAGCCGGCGCGAATTGGGGAAAGCTGCGCGACAGCCGGCTTTCAGAGCTGCTGCCGTTTGCGATCGACAGCGTCGCGACCGAAACCGATCGGCTCGAGTTCTTCTCGAAGCGATTCTGGTCGCCGGATGTGCCGCAGACGTTCGCCGCGCCGATTGCGGTCGTCGTGGCGCGCCCGCAGCCCGGGGCGCAATCCTGGCTGAACGATCGTCTGCCCGACGGGCGCACGCTGTCGCTGGTGGCGAGCCGGCCGTTCGGCTCCGGCCGCGTCGTGGCCACCGCGGCCCGCCTGCGCGACCTGATGGACCGGCTTCCGGACGATCGCTTTCTGCACATGCTGATCGAAGTGCATACCTTCAGCGACGCATTCGTGGAGAAAGAGGCAACCAAGCTCTCGTTCTCGGGGCTTGGTCGCCCGCCGCTGTTTCAGGACGTGGTTGAGCCGATCGAGTTCCGCCGGCAGGCCGGCCTGCTGGTGCTGGCCGCGGTCGCGTTTGTCGGGGCCTACATTCTGCTCGCGACCGCCGCAAGCTGGGTATGGCTCGCGCGGCGGCGACTCACGCACACGAGCTGGACGGTGTTCGCGGCGTTTGCCGTGCTGGCGAGCCTGGTGAGCGTCGGCGCCGTCGGGCTGACGCGCGGCATGGCGGCCTCGCTGGCGATCGTGAGCGTCGTGGACGGGCAGGCGGGCGACACGTCCGCCCGCGCCTCGGTCTTCCTCGGTTACCGCAGCCCCACCCGCGCTCGCATCGGGCTGCAATTCGCGGACGGCGGATTCGTCCGCGGGCTGGCTACGAGCGGCGAGGGCGGCTCACAGCACTATGCCACGCCGATGCGCTACGTGGCCGATGTCCCCGCGGGTGGGCTTGCCGACGTCCCCGTCCGCGCGACGCTGAAGGAATTCGAGGGGCGCTGGAGCGGCTCGTTGTCCGGCGCAATCAGCGCCAATATCAGCGTCGATCGCGCAACCGGTCGCGTCACTCCGCTCAGTTGGATTACTTCGAGCCTGAAAGATCCGCTGCTGGGCGGTTATCTGTTGTATGTCGATCCGCGCCTGCAGGACGTCGACGGTGTGCCGCAGCGTTTGGGCGGCCTCGTGCGTAGCGACCGCAAGCTGCTCGGCCGCGACAAGCTGCCGCCCAGCGTGAACGTGCTGGTGGCGCGCGTGCCGACGCTGCGCCCCGGCGAGAAAGTCTCGGCGATCGGGCGCGAGGAGTACCAGCGCTTCGAGACCGCCATGTCGCGCTGGGCGGCAGGCGACCGCCGTGCCGAAGACGAGCCCTTGCTGCCCACGCTCTGGCATGTGCAGAATCGCGACTGGGCGCAAAGCCTCAGCCATGTGCTGCTGCTGACCGGGGCGCCGCTGCCGTCGAACTGGGCGGCGCTGCTGCTGGCTTCCACGCGCGATCTCTACCATCACAACCAGGCGAGCAGCGACGACCTCGATGAACCGGGCATGCCGCTCTCCACCGAAGGGCTGCCGGACCTCGACGTGACGCATTGGCTGACGCGCGGCGAGGCGGTGCTGCTGCTGATCGGCGAGCACGTCGGCCCCGCGCTACCGATTCTCGACGGCCAGCCGTATAACCCGCGGCGGGCGCGCGGCGTGACGTTGTACCGGGTGCGCGTACCGATCGAGTACACGGGCCGACCGCCGGCCGGTGGCGCCGCGGAGCGCGTCGGAGGTTCGTCGCCTTGATCATTCAGACGATCAATCTTACCAAGAAATACGGCAAGCTGGTGGCGCTCAACAACCTGCACCTCAACATCGAGGAAGGGGAGTGCTTCGGCTACATCGGACCCAACGGCGCCGGGAAAACCACAACCATCCGCATCCTCTCCACGCTGTTGCAGCCCACGTGGGGCGAGGCGCGCGTCTGCGGTTTTGTCGTCGGCTACGAGAGCCGCAAAATCCGCCCCATGATCGGCTACGTGCCCGACTTCTTCGGCGCGTATGAAGACATGGTTGTGCAGGAGTATCTCGAGTTCTTCGCCGCCGCCTATGACATCACCGGAAAGAAGCGCACGCAGATCGTGGGCGACGTGCTGGAGCTGACCGACCTGAGCTACAAGCGCGACGCACTGGTCGATTCGCTCAGCCGCGGCATGAAGCAGCGCCTGAGCATCGCGCGCGTGCTGCTGCACGATCCAAAGGTGCTGTTCCTCGACGAGCCCGCCAGCGGGCTTGATCCGCGGGCGCGGATCGAGATTCGCGCGCTGCTCAAGGAACTCCACCGCATGGGCAAGACGATTCTCATCAGCTCGCACATCCTGCCCGAACTCGCGGACCTCTGCACCAGCATCGGCATTCTCGAGCGCGGCGAGCTTGTCTATCACGGACCGGTCAGCGAAGCCCTGCGCCGCGCGCGAGTCGGCACCGTGGTGCATGTCGTTACGCCCGACGACAAGGAGAAAACGCGCGCCCTGCTGTCCGGGCTGAAAGGCGTGCAGAACGTGCAGGTGCGCGACGGCGCGCTCGTGCTTACGCTTGAGACCGAAACCAGCGATTTCACGTTCATCGCGCGCGCAATGGTGGCGAGCGACCTGCGCATCCACGAAATCAAGCAGGAAGAGGTCAACCTCGAGACCGCGTTCATGCGGCTTACAAAAGGCATCGTTCAGTAGCCGAGAGCCGCGCGGCGCTCAGCCTACGATCGGCAGCGAAGTGACTCCGCAGGCAGCCGGGGCCGCCGCACGCGCCGCCGAACTCAACTCGATGACGCGCCCGAACAGCGTCTGCGGCGTGGCCGACTCGATTCGCACCCGCGCGATGCCGCCGATCCAATCGGCGGGGCCGTCGAGCACGACGATCTGGTCCTGCGGCGTTCGGCCGACGAGCTGCCCGCTGTACTGCCGTGAGACCTCGCCCCCGCGATCCTGTTCCGATTCCTGCGCCGGTTCGTCGCGATCGAGCAGCGCCGCGGCTCGAAAGGTCTGGCTGCTCATCTGGCGCGTGCGAATCGCGGAGCCGAGCTCGCCCTGCGCCTTTCGCGCCAGCTTGCTGTAGCCCTCGATGAGCACGTCGAGCGTGCTGCCGACCCGATCCCGACGCAGCCGCAGCGAAATCTCGCGCTGCGCTTCGAGCAGTTCGGCGTTGCGCGCCGCCTTCACATCGTCGGGTACGTCGTCGTCCTGGTTGCGGTCGGCGGCGGTGCCCGGGCGCGGCGAGTAGCGGAACACAAACAGCGTCGAATACTCGATGTCGCGCACCAGCCGCAGCGACTCGCGGTGCTCGGCGTCGGTCTCGCCGCAGAAGCCGACGATGAAGTCGCCGGCCAGCGCGATGTGCGGCACATGGCGACGGGCCGTGTCCATCAGGCGGCGGTAGGCGTCGGCGGTGTAGGTGCGGCGCATGCGCTTCAGCACGCTGTCCGCACCGCTCTGCGCGGGAATGTGCAGATAAGGCATGACACGCGGGAAATCGCGCATCACCCGGAAAATGTCCTCGTCCCAATCCGCGGGAAAGCTGGTGACGAAGCGGATGCGGTCGATGCCCTCGACTTCGTGCACACGCTCGAGCAGCCGCGCGAACGGCACGGCGCAGCCGTCCTCCAGATAGACGTACGAATTGACCGTCTGCCCCAGCAGCGTGATTTCGCGGCAGCCGCGCTGCGCCAGCGTGCGCGCCTCAGCGACGATGTGCGCCGGCGGCCGGCTGCGTTCGGCGCCGCGCGTAAACGGCACCACGCAGTAGGTGCAGAACTTGTCGCAGCCGCGCTGCACGCGCACGTAGGATTGCAGCACGTTCTCGCCTTCGAGCGGTCGGCGCGAGAGATCCAGCGCTTCGAGACTGTCGTATTCAAGCGCTCGCAGCAGCGCCTCCGTGCGGCGCGAGCCGGCGCCCGTCAGCGCCGTCAGTTGCTCGTTCCGCGCGGTCACTTCGTCGAGCAGCGCGGGCAGCCGGTTCAGCTCACCGGGGCCGCACAGCAGGTCGACGTGCGGCGCCTTCAGAAACAGACCTTCCTTTTCGCGCTCCGCCATGCAGCCGATGACGCCCAGGATCGCGTCGGGCCGGCGGCGCTTCAGCGCTTTCAACTCGCCGAGCCGGCTGAGCACCTTGTCTTCCGCGTGCTGGCGAACGCTGCACGTGTTGAACAGGATCAGGTCGGCCTGCTGGAACGACGCCACCGGCACCATGCCGCGGGCGCGCAACTGCCCTTCGACCAGTTGGCTGTCCAGAATGTTCATCTGGCAGCCGAAGGTCTCGAGGAAGTACGTTGTCGCCGGGCCGTTCGACACAATTCCCTCTAGGGTGGCGCGTCGCGCAGAGCCTGTTCAGCCGCGGCGCGCACGTGCGGCTCGAGTTCCGTTCGAAGCAGGTCCTCAAGCCAGGCGCTGGCCGCGTCCGGCCGACCGAGCTGCCGCAGCGCGCGGGGCACATCATACACCGCGCCCGCGATGACTTCGGGGTCCTTCGCAGTCGGCACGAGCGCCAGCAGTTCCGAAGCGGCGCCGGCCGCGTCACCCGCCGCGAGCAGGGCGCGTCCGAGAATCAGCCGCAGGCGCGCCGCATCGGCCTCCGATGCATAGGCTGCCGCGCGGCGTGCGATGCGCGCGACGCGCGCGGGATCGGCCGATACGTGTTTCGCGAGCACCGCCGGCAGCGGCGTATTCGGGCGCAGTCGCGCCGGCTCGCCGCGGGGCGTACTCACCGGACGGGCGCCGGCGCCGAAGAGCTTGCGCGCGCCGCCGGCAGGTGCGCTGGCCGCGGCAGGCGGTTCGTCGGCGGGGGAGGCGGCGACGATCGGCGGCGTGAATTCGCGCGCAAGGTCTGCATCCTGCAGCAGCCGCAGTTCGAGCCGCAGTCCGCGCAGCGCCGCGCGCGATTCGGGCATGGCGCGCTCCAGCTCACGCAGCGCCGCGAGCGCGACATCGAGTTGCTCATCGCCGGGCCCGGGCAGGTTGCGCGGCGCGAGTTCCTCACCGGTCACCGCTCCGCCGCGCAACAGACCGGCGAACGTCTCCAATGCCTCGCCGAATCGTCCGGCCTGGTCGAGTTCCCGCGCACGAAGCACGCTGAGCAGCAGGGGATGCCAGGGTTGAGAAGCGTGGGGTTCGGCGGCGCTGAGCCGCTCGATTGCGGCCTCCGGCGAGTCCGGGCGCTCGCCACCCAGCGCCGGCAGTTCATCCAGAGCGACCCAGTCGATCCGATCGAGCGAAATCCGCAAGAACTGCTGCGACACGCCGCGGAAGATGAGGCGTCCGTCGCGCACTCCGGTAACCTCGACGCGCTCGAACGGCGGCTTGCCGGCCAGGGTGACGGTGTCAGCGACGGCCGACGAGCCGGCCATCGCGGTCGCCAGCGCGGCGAATCTGATTTCGGGGCGCAGAAACCGCTTTACCGGGCCGAACATGCCGATAGTATAGTCAGACGGACAGGGACCCCTGCGGTCGGCACGGAAGCCGATGGCGGAGTGTGGGTTGCGGTTTGCAGTGCGTGCCGCGGCTTCGCACACTTAGGTTGGGGTTGATACGGAAATCGCCTGTCAGGTCGAGGGATCACCGTGGCCGCACCCGATCGCAACACGCTCGTCGTCACCGCACTGATCGGTGCGATGACGCTTGGTTCCGCCGTCCTGCTGGGTCTGGAGCGCGTCGGTCGCGACCCGCACCAGAACCAGCGCGAGCTGATCGCACGCTCGTCCGTCGAGTCGGTCGAGATCTGCTTTGTCGAGCCGCGAGCGGCGCTCGACGACTTTCACGCTGTCGTATTCGCCGATCGCCTCGAACGCCGTGCGCACGCCACTCGCCTGCGCGTTGCCGTCGTCGATCCGGGTGAAGAGACCCTGACCCCCACGCAGCGCGACCAGCTTCTGACGCTGCTGGCCGGCGCGGGGCGCTCGGCAGTGGTGGCATTGCCTGCTGATTCCGACGCTCGCCGCACCCCCGATTTGGCGGCTGCGGCACACGATCTGTACGACACGCTCGTTCGTTCGGGCTGGATCGACTGACGATCGGCCACCGGCCCGCAGGGCGCTGTCGTGCGCCGGGGTCGGCTGAGTATGATGCCGGTTTCGGTGAGCCGGGGCGGAGCGATCCGCAGGTCCGCCGCTGGCGCCGCGAGTACTCAATGGGGCGAACGTTCGCGAATCTCCCGGGCTATGAGATACTCAGCCGGATCGGCAAGGGCGCCGGCGCGGTCATCTACGAGGCGCGCGCCACCGCCACGCGGCAGGTTGTCACGCTCAAGCACGTCGTGCGTCACGGACCGGACGAAGACCGTTTCGTCGCGCAAGCCGAGAACGAACACGAAGTCGCGCGCGGCCTCGAACACCCGAATCTGCGAAAAAGCCTGGAACTCGTGCGTGTGCGGCGCTGGCTGAAGCTCGCCGAGCTGTTCCTCATCCTCGAACACGTGCCGGGCGAGACGCTGGAGAACCGCCGCAAGGCGGCAGCGCGGCCCGGTGAGCCGCTCGAGGAGCTGCTCGACGTGTTCATTCAGATCGCGTCGGGACTTCAGGCGCTCCACCGGCAGGGCTTCGCCCACGCCGACATCAAGCCGAACAACGTGATCCTCACCGACGGCGGCGTAAAGCTCATCGATTTCGGGCAGAGCTGCCCGCTTGGGCACCGCAAGGAGCGCGTGCAGGGTACGCCGGACTACATGGCGCCCGAGCAGGTGCTGCGGCACCCGATCGACCAGCGCACCGACGTGTTCAATCTCGGTGCTACGATGTACTGGGTGACGACGGGCAAGTGGTTTCGCACGATGATGAGCAGCGCGCCGGCGGGATCGAAGCGCATTGAGCTCGAGTCGCGCGTCGGCAACGACCCGCCACACGCGGTGAACCCGGGGATTCCGCTGCCGCTCTCGCAGTTGATTCAGGATTGCTGCGAGAACGAGCCGCGGCAGCGACCGCGCGACATGGGCGCCGTCGTTTACCGCCTGGAACTGGTGAAGATGCATATGAAGAAGCGAAAGAGCGACGCGGCGTCCGGTTCGGAGCGCTCCGCGTAGACCCATGACCGATCCGCTATTCCTATTGATCTCTCGCGAGAGCGCAGCATGAGCGATGGTGGCGCGGCCGCGCCGGTCGATGCTTCGGGGGCGGCGCAGACCCTTCGTCAGGCCGCGGAACTGATTCGCGAGGATCCGATCCGCCGCGGCTGCACGCTGCACTTCGGCAACGCCGGCCAACTGGTAATGACCGGCGACCTGCACGGCAACCTGCGCAACTTCGAGAAGCTGCGCAAGTTCTGTGCGCTCGAGCGCTCCCCGGCGCGCTACGTGGTTCTGCACGAGCTGATTCACTGCGATTTGAGCAGCCCGGCCGACCTCGACCTCTCGATCGACCTGCTGATTCGCGCCGCGGCCTGGAAATGCGCGTTTCCCGACAACGTGTTCTTTCTGCAGTCGAACCACGAGCTGGCGCAGCTTACGGGGCAGGAAATCACCAAGGGCGGACGAAGCGTGCTGCGCGATTTCGAGCGCGGCGTGGCCTATCGCTTCGGACCGCAGGCCGGCGACGTGCTGGACGCGGTGCGCGAGTACATCGCGGCGCTGCCGCTCGCGGCGCGCACCGGAAACGGCGTCTTCTGCTCGCACAGTCTGCCCGACGAATTCGCAGCGCAGAGCTTTGATCCGGCGATGCTGACGCGCGAACCAACCCCGGGCGAACTTGCGCCCGGCGGGCCCGCGTACGCGATGGTGTGGGGGCGGTTTCAGCGCCCCGAGTTCCTCGAGCGCTTTGCCGAGCGCGTCGGCGCTCGCATATTCGTCGTCGGCCACACGCCGCAGGAAACCGGTTTCAACGTGGTGGGGCGCATGATCATCCTCGCCAGCGACCACAACCACGGCACGTTTCTGACGATCGATCTCTCGAAGCTGCTCGACGTCGAGGAACTGCTCTGGAGCATGCGCAAGTTCGTGTCGATCGAGTGAGTCGCGGCATTCACGCGCGCGCGGGCATCGACCAGGCAATCACCGCGATCAACAAGCCGATCTGCACGCCGCAGATCAACCAGAACGCGATCTGAAAGCCGCGCTTCTGCGTTTTGTGCCGGAATGCCTGCTGTCCCAGCCAGGCGCCTGGGGCCCCGCCAAGAAGCGCAAGCAGGTGCAGGACGCGCTCGGGTATGCGCGTGGCGCCGACCCTCGCCGCCCGCTTGTCATATCCGTACGCCAGGAACGCGACCGTGCTGCCGGCGAGCACCACCGCAACGAGCCAGTGGCAGCGCGTCAGCCACCAGACGCCGCTCGCAAGCGCCGCCTGCGCCGTCAGCAGCCCACCGGCGATGCGCACCGCGAAGCGACTGCCGAGCGCCGTCTGCGCCAGTTCGGTCAACGCCGCCTGCCTTCTGCGTGCCATTGTCGTATCGTACGCCCGTCGACGGCGCGTGCGGGCGACCGGCGGTCGGCACTGGGCGTCGATGCGAGGGCTGGAAATGAAAGACGTCGCGCGAAGCCGTCAGCGGGTGACACGTCAGCAACGCGTCATCGCCGCGAAGCAGATGCCTGCTGCGCCGCGGCGCGTTGATCGACGGGTGGGGGCGGTGCGCATCGCTGACATCCCGCCCGCGATTCTGGCGGATTTGAACGCCGGCCGCATCGAAAGCGCATCGCTCGCCGAGAGTCTGGCTGTCGATTTCGCGACTCTGCTGCAGCACGTCGCGCCGCGCGCAGACGCCGACCGACTCGCGGCCATTCGCGCCGAGCGCAGCATCACGCGACGCATGCCGCTCGCCGCCGCAATGCTGCTCGACGCGCTCGGCCCCGACGCGGACACGCAGCTTCGCGCACACCGCTCCGACACCGTGCGCGGCTGGGCGGCGTACGCGATCGCGCTGCGGCCGCGACTCGGTCTCGCGACCCGGCTGCAGCGCATACGGCCGCTGGCCGACGACCCCAACGCCGGCGTGCGTGAATGGGCCTGGCTGGCGCTGCGGCCGCACATCGCGTCGCAAATCGCGCACGCGATCGAGTTGCTGCGCTCGTGGACGAGCGAAGAATCTCCGAATCTGCGCCGGTTTGCGAGCGAAAGCACGCGGCCGCGCGGCGTGTGGTGCGCGCACATCGAGCGCCTGAAGAACGAGCCGGAACTGGGGCTGCCCATCCTCGCGCCGCTCCGCGCCGACCCGGCGCGATACGTCCAAAACAGCGTGGCGAACTGGCTCAACGACGCCGCGAAATCCCAGCCGGCTTGGGTTCGCGGGCTGTGCGCGGAGTGGAGCAGCCGGAGCGCCACGGCAGCAACCGTCTACGTCTGCCGCCGGGCGCAACGCAGTCTCGCCGCGCGGCCTGCGCGAAAAAAGTAGGAGCGTGCGGCGGATTGCGCCACACGCCCCCACGTTGCCTACAAACGCGAACGATCGAACTTACGAACGGCGACGCAGCAGCGCCAGGCCGCCCAGCGCCAGCAGCGCCAGCGACGTCGGCTCCGGCACGATGCGAATCACCTTGTCCTGATCGAACACCGACAGATACATGAATCCGTCGGCGCCGAACACAATGTCAAACGTCTCGTCGGTGAAGCCGGTGCCGATGACGGTCTGAACGCCCGCGCCGTCGATGCGGATCAGCTCGCCCGTGCCGTTGTTGACGGCGTAGAGGTCGCTGCCCCACAGCGAGTTGCCGGGGCCGAACGCCAGCGCGCCAACCAGACCCAGACCCGACGAAAAGCTGCCGTTCAGCAGCACGCCGTTCTCGTCGTAGCGGCGGATCAGGCCGTCGGACGAGCGAACGAAAATGTCGTTCGTGCTCGTCTGCACGTCAAACGACGCGCCGAGCACCGGCAGCGTGATCAGCGGCGACAGCACGCCGGCGACGGGCGTGATGATGCGGCTGAAGCCGGCGCGATCTTCGCCGACCAGCAGTCGGCCGTTGTTGTCGAACTCCATGCCGTTGGGGTTCACGATCGCGAGATTCGGCGCGAACACGTTGACGATCGACTCGTCCGGCAGAACGGCGCGAATGCCGCCGCCGAGCCCGACGTTCGAACTCGCGACCAGCACCGAACCGGCCGGGGCGTACAGACCGAGGTCATCGACCAGCACCGAATCCGGGTCCTCGATCGCCGCCGCGCCGTACTCGACGACCGGCAGTCCGCCGAGGCCGATGCGGTGAATGCGAACCGCGTCGCCCGAGCCGCCGCCGGAGCCGCGGTTGTCGCGACCGGCGAAGAGATTGCCGTCAGAGGCGAAGTTGATCTCGAGCGGGTCCGTCACGAACGCATAGTCTTCGACGGTGTAGCCCGGAACGGTCTGGGCTGCCGCCGTCATGGCCAGGCCGAACGCGGCCAGGCCTGTGATCATCCAATTGCGCATGTACGTAGCTCCTCCTTGGTTACGAGAACGATTCTCGCGTTAGGCGCGACGCCGCCGCGCGAGCAGACCACCGATCAGCAGCAGCGCCGCCGATGCGGGTTCCGGCACGATTCTGATGACTTTGTCCCCGTCGAACACCGAAAAATACATGAACCCGTCCGGACCGAAGCTCGGGCCGAACGTCTGCGAGCCGAATCCGGTTCCGATCACGGTCTGCACGCCGAATTCGTCGATGCGAATGAGCTCGCCGGTCGAGCGCACGAGCGTGTAGAGGTCATCGCCCCACAGCGCGTTGCCCGGGCCGAATGCCAATCCGCCGCCTCCGGCCAGGACCGTGAACGCGGGATTCAGCAGCACGCCGTTCTGATCGTAGATCGCGACGGTGCCGCCGACGTTGGTGTAGATGTCGTTGGAGCCGACCGCGGTGGTAAAGCCGCCGAAGCCGGGCAGGTCGATCAGCGTCGTCAGCGGGCCGCCGTTGCTGACGAGCACGCGCGTGTTGGCGACGCGGTCTTCGCCGATGAGCAGCCGGTTCGTCTGGTCGAACTGCAGGCTGTTGGGATTGACGACCGCCAGATTCGGCGCGAAGACGTCGATGATGCTCTGATCCGGCAGAATGGCGCGCACGCCGCCGCCGAGGCCGACGTTCGAGCCTCCCACCAGCACCGAGCCGGCCGGCGCGAACAAGCCGAGCGGGTCGGCGAGCACCGCGTCCGGGTCCTCGATCGGCGCCGCGCCCCATTCCTGCACGGGCGCGCCGCCGGGGCCGATCTGATGGATGCGGACGGCGTCGCCGCCGCTGCCGCCGGAGCCGGCGTTGTCACGACCGACGTAGAGTGTGCCGTCGGGCATGAAGCTGCGTGACACGGGGTCCGTCACGAACGCATAGTCCTCGACGGTGTACCCCGGCACGATTTGAGCTCCGGCGAATGCCGCCGCGAGCAGAGCAAAGCCTGAGACCGCAGCAAATGAGCGCATCGAACTCCTCCTGTGGATCGCGCTGATGGGTCGAAGATCGCACATCGACCCGTATAGCTGTATGTGCGCAAACTCGAAGTGGATTGCAGGGTCGATCTTTCCTCCTCCATCGACCCGAACCCCCAGATGCAAACTACCGCGACGGAAACGCAGCGTCAATGCAATCTGCTCTGCAAGCGAATGCGATTCACGCCGTAACCGTGTGCGCCAGCAGGAGTCGCGCGCCGATGCCTGCTTGACCCCCGCGCCGCGTCGTCATACAAGGCGGGTTCGCCGCGCGACCGTGCGCCGCGCGGCATTTCGCGGCAGCGACGAGGCTTCGGATGGCAGAAGTCGTTCTCGACAGCGTCTGCAAGGTGTACGCCGGAAACGTGCGCGCGGTTGACAGCGTCAGCCTGCGCATCCCCGATCGCGAATTCGTGGTTCTCGTCGGGCCGTCGGGCTGCGGAAAGAGCACCACCCTCCGCATGGTGGCCGGCCTCGAAGACATCTCCAGCGGCACGATCCGCATCGGCGATCGCGTCGTGAATGACGTCGCTCCCAAAGACCGCAACATCGCGATGGTTTTCCAGAACTACGCGCTCTACCCGCATATGACCGTCTATCGCAACATGGCGTTCAGCCTGATGTTGCGCCGACGGCACGGCGCCTGGGACAATCCGCTCGCCATGGTGCTCGCGCCGGGAAAATATCGCGAGGCGCGCCAGGAGCGCCGCCAGATCGACGAACGCGTACGCGGCGCCGCCAAGATGCTGGGCATCGAGAATCTGCTCGAACGCCGACCCAAGGCCCTATCCGGCGGTCAGCGCCAGCGCGTGGCCGTGGGTCGTGCGATCGTGCGTGAGCCGCAAGCGTTTCTGTTCGACGAGCCGCTGTCGAATCTCGACGCGAAGCTCCGCATCGAGATGCGCGCCGAAATCAAACGCCTGCACCGCCGCGTGCAGACGACCACGATCTACGTCACGCACGATCAGGAAGAAGCGATGACGCTCGGCGATCGCGTGGTCGTGATGAAAGACGGATGCGTGCATCAGGTGGGTACGCCGTTCGAGATTTACGACCGCCCGGTGAATCGTTTCGTCGCCGGATTTGTCGGTACGCCGCCGATGAACTTCTTCGCGGGGCACATCCGGCGCCGCGGCGAACAGATGATCTTCGACGAAGGCGACAACCAGCTCGACGTCGCGCCGGAGCATGTCGCCGTGTTATTGCCATACGTGGACAAACCGGTGCAGCTTGGTCTGCGGCCTGACATGCTGCGCGTCGCGGGCCCCGGTGAGCGGGCCGCGCTGCGCGTGCAGGTGGGGGTCGTCGAGCCGCTGGGCGACCGCATGGACATCCACGCGGGCACGAATCGGCACCCCGCAATCACGTGTCGCGTCGACGGCCGCACGCAGGTTCGCGAAAACTCGGCGCTCGAGCTGCACGCCGACATGGACCGCGCGCACTACTTCGAGAGCGACGCCGCCGGCCGAAATCTGACACTCGGTCGCTGAACCGTTACTGGCCGCGGGTGTACCAAGTGCCGCCCGGGCCCGAGGTAGGTGGCGCCGATCCCCGGTCACACCGCGGCGACCCATCCCCGCCCGTCGAATCCATCCGAATTGAAACCCGCAGCCGGTTCGAATACGTTGTGATCCCGCGACGTCAAATGACCGTCAGCCGGAGTGTTCGCGACCCGCCGTCGCGCCCGGCCCTGGATTTACGCTCGGCAAGGAGCAGGCAGATGATCTCCAACGTGGTTTCGCTGCTGGCCGCGGGCCTCGCGGTGCTGGGAGCAGTGGGGGTGGCGCGGGCCGGAGCGGAAGCGGAGCCGATCCTGATCGGCCACTACGCTTCGATGACAGGCTCGGAAGCCACATTCGGCGTCTCGACCGACAACGGCATCAAGCTCGCGATCGAGGAAATCAACGCCGCCGGCGGTCTCAACGGTCGCCCGCTGAAGCTCATCACCTACGACAACCAGGGACGCCAGCAGGAGGCGGCCACGGTCGTCACGCGGCTCATCACACAGGACAAGGTGGCCGCGATTCTGGGCGAAGTCGCCTCGAGCCGCTCCATCGCCGGCGGCCAGATCGCGCAGCGCCACGGCGTGCCGATGATCAGCCCGTCGTCGACCAATCCGCAGGTCACCGAAATCGGCCCCATGATCTCGCGCGTCTGCTACATCGACCCGTTCCAGGGGAAGGCGTGCGCGCAGTTCGTCGCGAACAATCTGAAGCTCAAGACGGCTGCAATTCTCTTCAATCGGCAGCAGGCGTACTCGACCGGTTTGGCCGACGAGTTCCGCGATTCGTTCACGGCCCTTGGCGGGAAGATCACCACCGAGCAGAGCTACGGCGACGGCGACGCGGATTTCTCGGCGCAGATTTCGGCGATCCGCGACAGCAAGGCCGAGGCGATCTTCATCCCCGGCTACTACACCGACGCCGCCAACATCGCGATCCAGGTGCGCAAGGTCGGCGTGAACGTGCCGCTGCTGGGCGGCGACGGCTGGGATTCGGCTGAGTTGGCGAAGATCGGCGGAAAGGCCGTCGAAGGCTCCTATTTTTCCAACCACTACGCGCCCGACCAGGACTCGGCGAAGGTCAAGGAATTCGTCGCCAAGTACCAGAAGGCGCACGGCCAGGTGCCCGATGCGCTCGCCGCGCTGGGCTATGACGCCGCCGGCCTGCTCTTTGACGCCATGAAGCGCTCGAAATCGCTCGGCGGCAAGGATCTCGCCGCTGCGATCGCCGCTACGAAAAGCTTCGAAGGCGTGACCGGCTCGATCACCATCGACGAGGAGCGCAACGCGCGCAAGCCCGTGGTCATGGTGCAGGTCAAGGGCGGACAGCCTACGTACGTCACGTCGATTTCGCCCGCCGAATAACGGCGCGAACCCGGTCTGCGTCGGCGGCGGCGGATGAAGAGTCGCCGCCGATGCGCGCGGGGCAGCGTCCCCGCGCAGCGAGATTGCCCCGCGATACATGCCACGCCAATCGCCGCGCAAGTTCGCCACGAAACGCGGCACTCGCACGCCCGAGGCGCTGCCGACCCAACTCGAGCCGATGCTCGCCGTCGCCTCGGAGCCCTTCGATTCCGACAAGCATCTGTTCGAAATCAAGTGGGACGGCACGCGCTGCCTGGCGTTCATCGAGAGCGGCCGGCTCCGACTCCAGAATCGACGCCACATCGAGATGCGCCCGCGCTACCCCGAGCTCGAATGCCTGCTACAGCTTCCGAGCGGCACACTGCTTGACGGCGAGATCGTCGTCCTCGAAAACGGGAAACCCTCATTCCCCAAGCTCCAGCAGCGCGAACACCTGCAGGAGCCGCGCAAGATCGCCATGGCGGCGCAGCGGCTGCCCGCGACTCTCATCGCGTTTGATCTGCTCTTTCTCGGCGGCGAGAGTCTGCTCAAGCGACCGCTGAACGAGCGGCGCGCCGCCCTGGCAAAGGTCGTCGCGCAGCTTCGCAGCCCGCACGTGATCGCGGCCGACCACGTCGTCGGCGCGGGAAAGGCCTACTTCGCTGCGGCGGAGAAAGCCGGTCTCGAAGGCATCATGGCCAAGCGGCTCGACAGCCCGTATCAGCCGGGCAAACGCTCCCCCCATTGGGCGAAAATCAAGGTGGCGCAGACCGGCGTGTTTCAGGTGCTCGGCTTCGTGCGCCGGCCCGACGAGCTGACGGTCAAATCGCTGATCGTCGGCGAACCGCACGGCCGCGGCTGGCACTACAAAGCCAATGTCGGCAGCGGACTCACCGAGCCGCAGCGCAAACTGCTCTACGACCACCTGATCGACGGCCCGCCGCTGAAGAATCCGCCGAAAGACGGGCCGCGCGACGCCGTCTGGCGCGAGAGCCGACTGCGGTGCGCGGTACGATATTTCGAGAAGACCGCGGTCGGAAAACTCCGCGCCCCGGTCTTCGTCGGCATGGTGCGCAACGATGCAAGCGGCCGCTCCCAGCGCGGATAACACAGAACTCACGGCGGCGTCGCAGCCGCGCATCGGCGACGGCCTGCGCCACGCCCGGCTCGTCTTCACCGGACGACTCGGCACCCTCGATCGCGCCCAAGCCGAGCGGCTCGTGCGCGACAAGGGCGGGCGCTGCGTCGACCTCGTAAACCAGTGGACGACGCACGTCGTGGTCGGCCTCGGCGGTTGGCCGCTGCTGCCCGACGGCGCCGTCAGCCAGGCGCTCGTTCGCGCCGAACAGTGGCAGCGCCGCCGCACCGGCATCCAGATCTGGTCTGAGTTGCAGTTTCGGCAGGCGGTCGGACTCGATTCAGCACCCGGCGTGAGCGGCGCCTGCTACGACGCTGCCACGGCCGCGCAGATGGTCGGCGTTTCCCCCGCGGCGCTCGAACGCTGGCGACAGCTCAGCGTCGTGCAGCCGCGCGACGGCCGCTACGATTTCCAGGACCTCGTCGCGCTGCGCACCTTGCGCGCCTTGCTCGAGAACGGCGTGCGGCTGGCGTCGATTCGCGCCGGACTTCAAAAGCTCGCCGATTTGCTGCCCGATTGCCGCCGGCCCCTGGCGCAGTTGCAGCTCATCGCCGACGGCTCCGCCGGACTGCTCGCGCAAGTCGGCGACGCGCTGCTCGAGCCCGATGGCCAGATGCGGCTCGATTTTTCGCCTGTCGCCGCGCCGACCGGCGTCACGACGCTTACGCCGATTTCGCTTGACGAACGCCTGGCGCGCGCCGCCGAACTCGAAGAGCATGCCGACTTGGGCGGCGCGCTTGCGCTCTACGACGACACGCTGCGACTGCACGCGCGCGAGCCGGCGCTGTGGTACAACCGTGGGAACACGCTGCGCGAGCTGGGTCGCTCGGCCGAGGCCATCGCCAGCTATCGCCGCGCGCTCGAGCTCGATCCGGCGCTGGCGGTCGCTTGGTACAACCTCGCCGACCAGCTCGACGCCGCCGGCGACTCGCGCGCCGCACTCGAAGCGTTGCAGCACGCCGTCGCCGCGGCCCCGCAGTTCGCCGACGCACACTTCAATCTCGCAGCGTTGCATGAGCAGCTCGGCGCCTCGGCAGACGCCGACGCCGCCTGGACCGCGTATCTGCGTCTCGATCCGCAGGGCCCGTGGGCCGATGTGGCGCGCGCCCGGCGCGCGCTGCTGACCCAGCCGATGGATCGCGTTCATGCCCGCTGACCTGCCGCACGACCCGACGCACACCGCGGCGTCGGCGCCGTCGGACGCCCCGACCACAAGCTCGCTGCCGGAAATGGCCGACGACCCCACGTTCCCGCCGGCGATTCCCGGTTTCCACGTCCTGCGCGAAATCCACCGCGGCGGTCAGGGCGTCGTGTACGAAGCGGTGCAGGAAAATCCGCCACGCAAGGTCGCGATCAAGGTCGTGCGCGCCGACCCTTCCGATCGCGAGCGTTTCGCGCGCGAGATCGCCGCGCTGGCGCGGCTGCGCCATCCAAACGTCGTCAGCATTTTCGCGAGCGGCATGACCGGCACACTGCCGTACCTGGTCATGGAGTATCTACCCGGCGAAACGCTGGCGACGCGACTCACGAGTGCCCCGTTTCCGATCAGCGAAGCGCTCGAATTCTTCACCCGCCTCGCCGACGCACTTGCCGAAGCCCATCGGCGCGGCATCGTGCATCGCGACCTGAAGCCGGGAAACGTCCGCTTCGACGCACAACGCGCCCTGCGCGTGCTTGACTTCGGCCTGGCGCGCTTCGCACGCGATCCCGGCGACGTCGGCCAGCTCACGGTCACCCAGACCGGCCACTTCGTCGGCTCGCTGCCTTGGGCCAGCCCCGAGCAGGCCATTGGCCGCCACGAGCAGGTCGGACCCGCGTCCGACGTCTACGCGCTCGGCGTCATCGCCTACCAAATGCTGACCGGCCTGTTCCCGTATGGCGTGCGCGGCGAGCCGGGCGCGGTTCGCGAGAACATCCTCAGCACGCCGCCGACTCCGCTGCGGCAGGTCCGCTCCGACATTCCGACCGACCTGCAGACGATCGTGCTGTGTTGCCTCGCGAAGCTCCCCGAACACCGCTACCAGGACGCCGCGGAGCTGCTCGAAGACTTGCGGCGATTCGCCGCCGGCGCCGCGATCCGGGCGCAGCGCGAGTCCGCCGCCGCGCGACTCGCTGCGCGCGCACGCACCGTGCTGCGCTGCGCGCCGCGGCTGGCGTATTCCGCGGTCATCGTGGCCTGCGTAGCGCTCGGCTTCTTTCTGAAATCCGCGTTGCCCGAGAATCCCGTTGATCGCAGGTTTGAGGCGATGGCAGTAGCGTGGAGCGCCGCGGCGCGCGCCCCGGCTCTCGCTTCCGAAGTGGTCCCGCTCGTGATCGACGACGCTTCCGCAGCCGCGCTTCCACAACTCTGCGCCGAGCGCGGCGTGCCGTACGACCCCGGTGATCGCGGCGTCTGGCGCTCGCTGCACGGCAGTCTGCTCGATCGCCTGGCGGTCGCGCGGCCGCGCGTGGTCGTGTGGGATCTGCTCTTCGTACGCGAACAACCGGCTCACGACGCTGCATTCGTTCGCGGCCTTCGCGCGCTCGACGCCGCGGGCGTGCCCAGCGTCTTCGCGGTCTCGCAACTCTTGCCCGACGGACGTCCGGCGCTGGCGGCGTCGATCCTTCCCGAAGTGCGGCGGTGGGGCTGGCTTCAGCTCTGGCAATCCGACGGGCAGACGCGCGGCGCGCCGCGTTACGTCTGCGAACCCACGCACGGTTGCACCCCGTCGCTTTCGCTCGCCGCATATGCCGCCTACCGTGCCCCCGAAGCGTTGCCCGTCGTGCTTCCGCCGAGCGAACATGCGCTCACGATCGCGACGCTTCGTTACGCGCCGCTCGACCCCGCGCGACCGCCCCCGGCGAGCGAGCGATTCTCCGCGCCGCTGCTCGTGCCGAACTGGCTGGCTCGCGATGCGCGCGACGCATCCGAGTCCGTCGCCACGGTCGCCTGGCTGACGCTGCCCCCGCCGGCCGATCTCGCCGCCGCACGGCTCGGCTATTCCGAGGCCTTGTCGCTGCCGCAGGCAGACCTCACGCGGCGTGTGGCCGATCGGATCGTCGTCATCCTCGATGCGCGCACCGCCGCGGCCACCCCCGCACCGGATCGTGGCTTGATCGCCGACGCTGGCGGCGGTCGCGAAGAGGCTCACGGCTTTGCGCACGCGGCGGCGATCTCCGATCTTCTGCGCGGCGCTGCCGTGCAACGGCCGAATCTTGTGCTCAATGTGTGTTTTTTGTTAGCCATTGTCCTGATCGGCCGTTCCCTGTCCGCGCGAATCGTAAGCGGCAAGTGGCTGGCCTGCGCCGGCGTGCTTCTTTGCGCCGTGTTGCCGCCCGCACTGCTGATACTCGCCCGTTCTACACAGATTGTTGAATCGCCGTTGCCTCTCGCTGCCGCCGGTTTGGCTTCGATTTTTCTCTCGCGCGTTGTCGCGCAGCACACCACGCTATACTTCGCGCGTCAGTCGCCGAAGTCTGTCTGACCCTTGGACTAGTGAGGTGCAACATGCGGCGTCGATCCCTGTGCTCCGCTCTCGTTCTCGCGATCGGATTCGTTGCGGTCGCCGCCGCTCAGGCGCCGCCGCAGCAGGCCGGCGATACCGCGTACGACAACTCGACCGGCCAGTCCGCGAACACCACGACAGCCTCCGACGACTCGGCCTATTCGACCGGCTGGGGCGTCATCTGGTACGTGCGCGGCGTGAACGCGCAGGACCCCGGCACCTGGGTCGAAGGCGGCGCGCATGGTTCGGCGCTGCTACTCGAGAAGGACCCATTCAAGGGCGAGACCAAGTGGATTCTGCTCCACGGCCGCTCCCTTTTTCTTGGCCCGTACGGCGGACCGTTTCAGACCGTGCTCGCGCAGCCCGGAGAGTACGTGCTCTCGCGACGATTCATGAGCTACGACACGAACGCAAGCCCCGCCGACGCGCGCCGACTCTCCGATTATCTTCTTCAGCTCTACCAGCGGGCGCGCATAATCCATGCCCCGTTTCTGGTCGGACAATCCTGGGATGCGACCGCCGCCGGAAACGCTGGCGCGTCGTTTGAGGAAGCTGAAGCTCTGCTCGCAGCCATGAACCTCCGTCTGGTCGTCGCCGACAACAAGCGCGTGGGTGCCGCAATCTGGCAGTACCCGGTCGGTGGAACGCCGATGCGCGCCGGCGACGCCGTCGTGGTGCAGTTTGACGGCGCGGTCAATTGGGGTCGCCCGGAAACTACCGCAGTGGACGAACCCTCCGTCGATGATGCTGCGATCGAACTGTGTCCAAAGCACAAGGTGCTCGAAACGACCGCCAGAATAAAGGCCACCCACCGCAGCCACCCCACGGCGCGCGCTTGTCGTAACGGCCGTGATGTCTTCTGGCTCTTGCCTTCCACGATGACCGGCATGAAACTCACCATCAAGCACGGCAGCGCCCCATTCAACGACTTCACGCTGTCCGCGTGGATCTTCAACGCGGACGGCACACTGTACGGTGCGGTCAAGGATTCGAAGGGACAGCCGGTGTGCAATTCGTCAGCCTCGACGATCGAATTTGTCGTGCCGCCGGGGCGCGTCTACGTCGCGGCCGATTTGCCGCCGAACCAACTCTCAGGCGATGCGAGCGTGCGGTTCGAATCGGACTGCGCCTGTCCGACGACGCAGGCAACCCAGCCGACGAAATCGGCGTCGCGCGACAAACCCTAGCCCCGCTGCTCCCGCCGACCGCGCCCGATATACTCGCTGCGATGTCCGAGGTCGATCCGCGCATCGCCAGGCTCCGCGCACTCATCGCGAATCTGCCCAAGTCGCCCGGTGTCTATCTGATGAAGGACGCCGGGGGGCGCGTCCTGTACGTGGGAAAGGCTCACGACCTGCGCTCGCGCGTCAGCAGCTATTTCCAGGACTCGGCCGACCTGCTGCGTACGCGCGGCCCCGAGATCGATCACATGGCGGCGCTGGTGCAGGACATCGATTTCCTCGACTGCGAGACCGAAGTCGACGCGCTGCTGCGCGAGAACCGGCTCATCAAGGACATTCAGCCGCCGTTCAACGAACGCCTGAAGGACGACAAGTCCTTCCCCTATCTCGAAATCACCGTGCGCGACGACTTTCCCGGTGTCTACGTGACCCGCGCGCCGCGCTCGCGCGGCACCAAGCTGTTCGGACCGTTCGTCAGCGCCTCCGGCCTGCGCGACGCCGTGAACGCGCTGCAGAAGGTCTTCAAGTTCCGCACCTGCGAGCTGCCGATCCTCGACGGCGACGACCGCCGCCGGCATTTCCGTCCGTGCCTGCTGCACGCGATTCACCAATGCACGGCCCCGTGCGCCGCGCTCGTTTCGCGCGAGGCCTACGCGGCCGACGTCCGTCGCCTGGTGAAGCTGCTCAACTCCAAGCGCAGCGTGCTCCTGCGCCAGATGACGCGCGAGATGAACGACGCCTCGGCTGCGCAGCGCTTCGAAGAAGCCGCCACGCTGCGCGATCGCATCAAGGCGATTCAGGCGCTTTCGCTGAGCGGCGACGTCGATGCCGACGTGCAACCCGAAGTGTTCTACGTTGATCCGCGCGCGGGATTGGAAAAGCTCGGCGAGCTGCTCGAACTGCCTGAGACGCCGCGCATCATCGAAGGCATCGACATCGCCACGCTGCAGGGCGACGAATCGGTAGGCGCGCTGGTTTGCTTCGTCGACGGCCGGCCGCTCAAGAGCGGCTACCGGCGCTTCCGCATTCGCAGCGTTGCCGGCGTCGACGACTACGCCATGATCCGCGAGGTCGTCGCGCGGCGCTATCGCCACGCTGCCATCGCCGAGGAGCTGTTCCCCGACGTCATCCTGATCGACGGCGGCCTGGGGCAGTTGCACGCGGCGCTCGAAGCGTTCGAGAATCTGCGGCGTTCGGTGGAGGCCGACTCCGGCCGTGGACTGAAGCCGGCGATGGTCATCTCGCTCGCCAAGCGCGAGGAATGGGTCTACGTCCAGGCGCGCTCCAAACCGCTAAAACTCGGACGCAATCACCCGGCGCTGCGGCTGCTGCAACAGGTGCGCGACGAAGCCCACCGCTTCGGCCAGCATTACCATCACGTGCTGCGGCGAAAGAAGACGTTCGACGAGGACGTCCGCACCGGACGCCGCCCGCCCGCACGCCGCAACGCCACCACCGGCCGCGGCGCCAGCCGTGCCCGGCGCGGCGACCAGGTGATCGAGGACGATCACTCGCAGCTCCCGCCGGACGAATCCTGATCGCCGCGCCGCCGTCGCAATCGGGTCGCGCCGCTACAATTCGCGACCGCGCCGGCCGTGGCTTGTGGATGATCTCGGCGCGGACCGAGACATGACCCGATCCGTTCTGCGACCGCTGCTCGCCGTTCTGCGCTATGGCCTTTGCGTGGTCGCGCTGATCTTCCTCTACAACGCCGTCACCTGGCATGACCGCATCGTGCTCGCCGACGGAAAGACCCGCGTGCGGCTGATCGAGTCTCGCGACGACGGCTTCGTCGTGCTTCGCGATGGCGCCGAGCAGGTGCTGACGCGCGAGCAGGTGCGCTTTGTCCCCCCCGGCGACCTGCCCGATATTCAGTACGGGCTTTCCACCGTGCTACGAAGGGCCGATTTGCGCGCCGCGGCGTGGGCGCTGCTGCTTTTCCTGCCGATCCCGCTGATTCAATCGCTGCGACTGGTATGGATGCTCGCCATTCAGCGCGTGCACTTGTCCTATTGGAACGCGGTCAAGCTCTCGTTCGCCGGCAACTTCTTCAATTTTGCACTGCCCGGCACCACCGGCGGCGATCTCATCAAGGCGTATTACATCACCCTGTATACGCACCAGAAACACGAAGCCGTCACGACCGTGTTTCTCGACCGCGTCGTCGGCCTGCTGGGCGTGATCACGGTGGCCAGCCTCGCGCTGCTCTACGCCGGCGCGCGCGTGCCCTGGGATCCAACCACCGCGCGCATGGTCTCGACCGCACTGCCGGCGATCTGGCTCGGACTTGCCGTCGCGGGCGTGTTCGTGCTTGCGCCGCGGCTGCGTCAGGCGCTGCGATTGCGCGCGCTGGCGGCGCGCCTGCCCGCCGGCGAACATTTGCTCCGCATCGGCGGCGCGGTGGTCGCGCTCGGGCGCCGCTGGCCGATTTTCCTCGCCGCGTGCGTGAACACCGTCGTCCTCCAGTTTCTCCTCGTGTGCTGCGCACTGCAGATGGCTCGCGCCCTGCACATGCGCGGCGACGCCGAGCTGTATTTCATCTGCATCCCGGTCGGGTTTCTGATCGCCGCGATCCCCATCTCGCCGCCGCAGGCGATCGGCGTGCTCGAATGGGCGTACATTCAGTTCTTCACCGCGGGAGCGCTGAATGACGCGTCGCAGGCGCTGGCGCTCGCGCTGGCGATTCGCTTGATTCAGCTCTTCTGGGCGCTGCCGGGCGTGCTTGTGCCGCTGCTCGGGGCGCACCTGCCCGACCGCAAGGCGCTGCAATCGCTCGAACACGACGCCGCCCCCGCCTCGCCGGAGCCCGGTTGATGACGCCCGGCGCAGCACCGTCGATCGACGGACCGCGCCGCGCAGACGTCGTCGCGGTGCTCTCGCTCTGCGTCGTCATTCTCGCCGCGCACGTGCGCAGTCTCTGGTTCGGCTGGTTCATGGACGATTACGCGCACTACACGCAGCTTCGCGCCGCGGGCTGGTCCATCGGCGACCTCGCGCACGCCTGCAGGCTGGAGTTGGTCGGCGGCTTGCTCGAACTCTGGTGGTTACCCGATTGCACGCTGCGCTTTTTTCGGCCGCTGTCGTTCGGCGCGATGAAAGCCGTCTACACGCTTTTCGGCTGGGATCCGCTGCCTGCACACGCCGCGTCCCTCTGCTGGCACGCGCTCACCTGCGCATTGCTCTATTCGTTGCTTCGCCGGTTTTCGCTCACGCCGCTCGCCGCCGCAGCGGTGGCGACACTATTCGCGATTCACCCGGGGCACGTGGCAACGGTGCAGTGGATCGCCGCGCAGACCGAGTTGATGGTCACCGCGTTCACGCTGGCGGCGCTGCACTGCTGGGGTTCGTTTCGCGGCTGGTGGGGCGAATCCGCCTCACGAATTCCTTCGGCCCTGGCTACGCTTGCCTGCTACGTTCTGGCGCTCGGCTGCCGCGAAAACGCGATCATGCTGCCGTGTGTGCTGGCCGCTGTGGAGATCGCGTCGCTGGCTCGCCGCCGCATTCCGGCGCTGTTTGTGCTGTTCGCGCTGGCGCTTCTCGCGGGTGCTTATCTCCTGGCGCGAAGCCACTACCTTGGCGGAGCAGCGCTGCCGCCGCGACCCTACGTGATTCCACCAAGCGACCCCGATTTTCTGCGCTACGTATTCGACAAGTCGTGCTACTACCTGCTGGCGGAGTTTCTTGCGTATCCGTGCGTGCCGATTGGCGGCCTGCCCTATCTGCGTGAGCATCCTTGGCTGCTGTACGCGCCGGCTGCGCTCCTCGCGGGCGCTCTGGGCCTCCTGGTCTGGCGGCGGCGCGCGACGGTGCTCGGCTGGCTAGCGCCCGCGTGCCTTTTCGGCTTCATGGCGCCCGTGTTGCCCGCATTCGAGTCGCCGCACCATCTCTATCTGCCCGGGGTGGGCTGGGCGCTGACGCTCGGACTCCTCGCGCAGCCGTCGCCAGGAGCGCGCAGCGGACGAGCGCGGTTCCGTCTCACGGCGCGCAACGCGCTCGCTCTGCTGATGACTGCTTTCTTCGCGCTCGCCACCCACATCTCCAGCCTCTCGCTCGAAACCGGTCACGCCGTCGAGCAGCGCGTGATCGCGGAGATCGCCGGCGCACCGACGCCGCCAAAATCCGGCGAAACGATCTATGTGGTGAATCTGCCGATCGTGGCTCATTACGTGAAGCTCGGCGTGCAGGAGAAGCTCGGTCTGCGCGATTTGCGCGCCGTCGCTCTGACCTGGTCGCCGCGGCTGCTGGGGTTGGTCGCCGGCACCGAACTGACGCAGCGCACGGCGCAGTCGATCGAGATTGCTACCGCGTCACCCTACCTGGCGGGTCCGATCGCGCTGCTGGCGCGCCAGGCGAATCAGGGCGAGCTGCCGTTTCGCGTCGGCGAGCCGATTGTGCGCCAAGGCTATCGCGTGACGGTGCTCGAAGCTGACGAGCAGGGGGTGCGGCGGTTGCGCGTGGATTTTGACGTAGCGCTGGGGTCGGGCGCGCACCTGTTCTGGGGTTCGCAGGCACGTTGGGCTACGCAATTGGCGCCGTAGCTCACCCGTTGGGGAGCACAACCGCCTTGCCGGTTTCCCATCGTGCGACCGCCGCCAGCGCTTCGTTGACCTGGTCCAGTCCAAAGCGGTGCGTGATCAGTTGCTCGAATGGGTATCTTTCGCGGCGGGTGCGCAGGAACTCGAGCGCGGTTACCCAATGCTGCGGCTCGCTGCCCCACGAACCCACAATCGTGAGTTCCTTGCGTGTGATAGTCTGGGGATTCAGCAGCGCCGGACCGGAGTCGGCGTAATGTCCGAGCGCGAGGTATTTGCCGCCATCGCGGCACAATTCCCAACCCTCGCTGACAGCCTGCGGCATTCCGACGCATTCGACCACGAAATCCGCGCCAATGCCTTCCGTCTGGTCCAGCACGCGGCGTCGGCGCTCCGCCGGGTCGCGGACGGCGTCGATGTCGATGGTGAGGTCTGCGCCGAAGCGCTCGCAGCGCGCGAGGCGGTCGCGCGGTCCGCCGATCACGATGAGCGGCCGCGCGCCGGCTTCCTTCGCCAGTGCGACCGCCGCGAGGCCGACCGGACCCGCGCCTTGCACCACCACTGATTCGCCCATGCGCACCGGCAGGCGCTCGAATCCGTGCACGCAGGTAACCAGTGCGCAGCCGGCGCCAACGACCGCCTCGCTGGGCAGATCGTCGGGCAGCCGAAAGACCGCGGTGTCGGCGTGCAGGAAGTGATACTGGCCGTAGCCGCCAAGGAAGTGCGGCGCTTCGTTGCAGGGGGTGTTCACGCCATAGGCTTTGCGGCGCGAGCAGCGGCTGGGCAATTTGTAGACGCGACAGTAGCGACACTCGCCGCACGCGCGACCGACCGTGAACGCGACTCGATCTCCGAGATTCAACTCACGACCGAGGAAATCGCGGCGCGGCCCGCCCATTGCGGCGATACGCCCCGTGGTTTCGTGCCCGAGCACGAGCGGCAGCGGTACGGGCAGCTCGCCGCGCAGCAGGTGGACGTCGGTGCCGCACACACCGGACAAATCGACGTGCAGCAGCAGTTCTCCGGGGCAAAATGTCAAGGGAACCGGGAACGAACCGAGTTCGATCCGGGTCTGGAACTGGTGCAGGACAGCGCAGCTTGCGGACGCTGGTATGGGTTTCATGGCCGTGGCCCCGTTTCGCCGCCAATGGCGAATGAACGGAAGTGTAGCGATGAGGGTGGGCGTTGGCGCGACTTCACTGATGATCGCAATTTTTCGTTTTTGGCCAAATATCCTCTTAATATCGCTTGACACATGCGACGCAGCACCTAGCATCGCGGGCGGGAGCGGAGAATTCTCCGCAGGTCTGCGAGCCAATGACAATGGAGAACTGGATGCCAAGAGGAAAGAAAGCCACCAGCAGCGCCGGATTCGGCGAGGTCGTGGCGAGCCTGCAGGTCGCCCGGGGGCGGCTGATGGCACAGCGCAGCGCGCTCGACGCACAACTTTCTGCCGTCGATGCGGCGCTTCGCGCAATGGGAACGACGGTCGCGTCGGCCGTCGCGTCGGCTCCGGCCGCCGCGGGCGGCAAGAAGCGCGGCCGGCCACCGGGACCGGGTCGCAATCTGGGCCCGAGCGGGCTGCGCGCCGGCTCGCTCAAGGACGTGATCTTCCGCGTGCTGTCCGACAACGGCGGCATCATGGCGGTGGGTGACGTCGCGAACGGCGTGGTGAAGGCGGGCTACAAGACCCGCAACCAGACGCTCGCCAAGAGCGTCGGCATCGCGCTGACGCAGATTCCGGGCGTCGTCAAGGTGAGTCGCGGTCGGTTCAAGGTCAAGTAGTCGAACCGGCGAAACGATTGAGACTGCGGCGCCCGTCCAACACCCCCGGACGGCGCGCCGCAGTTTGTTTGCGCAATGGGCGTATATTCCCCGTATGAAACATGCGTGGTTGACCGAACTCGAGCAGCGCGGGCTGCTGCACCAACTCTCCTCGCCCGAATTGGCGGCGCTGCTGGGATCGGCGCGCGTCAGTGGGTACATCGGCTTTGACCCGACCGCCGACAGCCTGCACGTCGGCAGTCTGCTGCAAATTCTGATGCTCGTGCGCCTGCAGCGCGCCGGGCATCGCCCGATCGCCGTCGTGGGCGGTGCGACCGGGCTGATCGGCGACCCGTCCGGCAAAGAGAACGAACGCACGATGCTCACGGAGGAGCAGGTTGCGGCCAACAGCGCCGGCATCCGCGCGCAGTTGGCGCGCTATCTCGACCCGGCGGGCGACGCGGCGCTCGTGGACAACCTTGACTGGACGCGCGACGTGTCGCTGGTGCGCTTTCTGCGCGACATCGGCAAGCACTTTTCGGTGAACGCGATGGTGGCGCGCGACTCGGTGCGCATGCGGCTCGAAGCGCGCGAGCACGGCATCTCGTACACCGAATTCAGCTACATGCTGCTGCAGGCGTATGACTACCTGGTGCTGTACGACCGATTCGGCTGCCGGCTGCAGATGGGCGGCTCAGACCAGTGGGGCAATATCGTTTCCGGGGCCGACCTGATTCGCCGGCTGCGGGGGGCTGAAGCCTTCGCGCTGACCGTCCCGCTCATCACGCGCTCCGACGGGAAAAAGTTCGGCAAGTCCGAGGAAGGCAATGTGTGGCTCTGCCCGCAGCGCACCAGCCCCTATCAGTTCCATCAATTCTGGCTCAACGTGGATGACGGCGAGGTCGTGAAGCTGCTGAAGTATTTCACGTTTCTGCCGGTCCAGCAGATCGTCGACGAGATCGAGCCGCAGGTTCAATCGGCGCCCGAAAAGCGGCAGGCGCAGCGCGTGCTCGCCGACGAAATGACGCGCTTCGTTCACGGGGCGGATGCGCTGCTGGGGGCGCAGCGCGTCGCGAATCTGCTATTCCAAAAAGACGCCGACTACCGCGCCTTTTCGGCTGCCGAGCTCGAAGAGGCGTTTCGCGACGCACCGTCGACGCCGATCGCGGCGAGCGAATTGGGCACGCCCGAGGCGAATCTGGTTAACCTGCTGGCGCGAACCGGCGTACACCCCTCCAAGTCGCGCGCTCGCCAGGATGTGCTGGACGGCGCGGTGAGCGTGAACAACGCGGTGATTCGCGACGCGGCGTATATCCTGTCGCAGGCTGACCTTCTTGCGGGCGGATTCGCCGTCCTTCGCAAAGGCAAGAAGCACCATCACCTGCTCCGCGTGACGTCGTGAACCGCACTCCCCGTCGCGGCGGATCAGCTCCACGGCGCGCGGGCGCGCGGCCGGGGCCGTCCCGGCCCGTTCCACTTTCCGCGAGCGAGGCGGCGCAGCGCCTCGAACGGGCGCTGGCGCTGCGCGAGGCGCTGCCCGACGCGGCGCCCGGCGGCGCGGTGCGGCTGGTGCACGGCGCCGGCGACGGACTCGACGGATTCGTGCTGGAGCAATTCGACCGCACGCTGATCCTGCAGCTTCACGAAGGGCGGCTGGCGCTCGACGGCTCGACGGTCGAGCGGCTGGCGCAGCTTGCGTTGACCCGCCGCCGCGCCGCCGCGCTCTATCGCAAGGTGTTTCCGCGCGATCGCAGTTTCGCCGACGCGGACGCCGAACTGCGATCGGCGCAGCCGTGGCTGGGCTCGGTCGCTGCGCCCGAGGAGTTTTCGGTTACGGAGAACGGGCTGAGGTTGCTCGTGCGGCCGTACGACGGGTACGCGACCGGGTTGTTTCTCGAGCAGCGCGACAACCGCGCTCGCGTTCGCGCTCGAGCGGCGGGGCGGCGCGTGCTCAACGCCTTCGCGTACACGTGCGCCTTCGGCGTTGCGGCGGCGGCCGGCGGCGCCGCGGAGGTCGTGAACGTCGACGTCGCGAAAAAGGCGCTTGAATGGGGCCGGCGCAACTACGAGTGCAACAGCCTGAGCGTCGAGGGCCAGTGGTTTATCGCCGACGATGTGTTTCGTTACTACCGCCGGGCGCAGCGCCAGGAGCGCCGATTCGACCTGATCATCCTCGATCCGCCGACCTTCGCGCGGAGCAAGCAGCACGGCAGCACGTTCCAGATCGAGAGCGACCTGGAGCGCCTGGTGTCCGGGGCGTTCGAGCGGCTCGAAGCGGGTGGCGTGCTGCTGCTGGCGACGAATGACCGTCGAATTTCGCCGAGCCGACTGGAGCATGGCTTGATCGCCGCGGCGCGGGAGCAGGGGGGGCGCGTCGAGATCACGGATCGTCCCGTGCAGCCGGCCGACTTTCCAGGCGACCCGGAATACTCGAAATCGGTTTGGTGCCGCTGGTCGCCCGGGGCGCGTCGGCGTGCGGATTGACACGACACGCGGACCTGCCGACACTACTTGCGGCTTTTAACGGGAGGTGCGTCGCATGCGCGCGATTGGCTTGATCGGACTGCTGCTCGGGGTTTCGCTGCTGACGGGTTGCCACGGCGTGGCGCGGACCGCAGATGAGCGCGAAAACAAGGCGCGGCAGTCGGCCGACATGGACGCGCGGCAACTCGCCGACGACCACGATCGCATCTGGATGGTCGACCGCCAATATCGCCTGACCCGCTGGCAGACGCGGTAGCACCGCCTCGCGGAGCCGCCGAGGCGCAGTCTTCGCCCGCCGGGCGTCGGCGCGTCGCGCACGCTCCGATTTCTTCATGAAGTCACCCGATATCGCCTGCATGGCGCGCAGTCGCCGGCGGAGCGTGTCGGGATGTCCCCGGATTACCTCATCGTTGGCAGCGGCCTGACCGGCGCAACGATTGCGCGGCAACTGCACGATGCCGGTCACTCGGTGCTGGTGGTCGAACAGCGGGACCATGTCGGCGGAAACGTCGCGGACGTGACGCATCCCAGCGGCATTCGCATGTGCCGGCACGGGCCACACTACTTCCGCACATCCTCCGAGCGCATCTGGGAATTCGCCGCGCGCTTTGCTGAGTTCGAGCCGTTCGAGGCGGTCGTGAAGACGCGCGTCAACGGCGAGATCGAGAACTGGCCGATTGCCGCAAGCTACATTCGCCGCTGCGTGTCCGCGGATTGGACACCCGAGTTCGCCGGCTCTCCGGCGAACTTCGAGCAGGCCGCACTGAGCATGATGCCGCGCGTGATCTATGAGCGCTTCGTCAAGGGCTACACCGAGAAGCAGTGGGGGGTGTCAGCGACAGCGCTGGCTGCCGATTTGTGTCGGCGATTCGACGTGCGCACCGACGACGACCCGCGGCTGACGCCGGGCAAGACCCACCAGGGCATGCCGATCGAGGGCTACTCGCGCTGGGTTGAGAGCATGCTGGCGGGCGTGCCGGTGCTGCTGAACTTTGATTTCCTGTCGCAGCGCGAAGCGTTTCGGCCGCGCCTGCGCACCGTTTTCACCGGGCCGATCGACGCGTTCTATGACTATCGCTTCGGGCGGCTGGCCTACCGCGGGCAGCGGCGCGTGACCTGGTTTCTGCCCGATCTGCCGCAGGCGCAGCCCTGCGGGCAGGTCAACGAGCCGGACAGCCGCGTCCCCTACGTACGCACGATCGAGTGGAAGCACATGCTGCCGCGCGAGTGGCGCGCTCAGCTGCGCGGCACGTTGCTGACGCGCGAGATTCCTTCCGACGCCGAGCGTCTCGAAGAGCTGGAGTATCCGTTTCCGGACGCTTGGAATCAGGCGACGTACGAGCGCTACCGAGCGCTGGCCGAGGCCGACGAGCGCGTGCTGATCTGCGGACGACTGGGGGAATACCGCTACTACGACATGGATCAGGCGATCGGGCGCGCGCTACGGCTCGCCGAACGCCTGCTGGAGGCCGAATGTCGCTCGCTGCAATTCTCGGCGACTGGCTTCGCCGACTGACGCCGCAGACGCGGCCTGCGCCGGAGCCGGATCTGCTGCTGTCGCGTCGCGAGGCGGAGGCGGCACGCTTCTGTTTTCTCGGCGAGTTCGGCTATGAAGTCGTTTCCTGGCTGCCCTATTTGCTGCATCTGAAATCGGCGCTGGGGCTGCGGCTGCGCACCGCGAGCCGGCCCGGATCGTGCGTGTTCTACGAATTCAGCGATGATCACATCGAGGTGGAGCCGGCGCTGATCGGCGACGTCTGGGGGCATCCGGATGCCTACGCCGCGCTGGGCCGGCGCCTGAGCGAGCGGCTGGTGCACCCCGGGCGGCACGCGGTGAACCGGCGAGAGATCGCGGTGGACGGCTGCCACTGGACGACGCGCAACATCCACAAACGGATCGAGCTGACGAATTACCAGCGGCTCGATTTTTCACACCTGCCGGCTTTCGCGCCGCTGGCGGGACGGCCGCTGGCCGTGATCAACAACAAGTATTTCGTGCAGTGGCCCGACACCTACGACGCGCCGGTGAATTTCTTCGATCGCGCGGCGCTGGTGCAGTTGCGCGACCTGCTGCTGCGGCGCGGCTACGGCGTGATCTACAACCATTTCGTCGAGCCGACTTCGCACGATCGTTACTGGCGGCTCGACGACGAGGGATTGTTCGGCGAACTGCCTCACACGCACGACCTGCGCACCGACTACGCCAACGCGGCCGATCCGGCGGCGCGGAACCGGCTTCAACTGCGCCTCTACAACGCCGCGGCGCTGGTGATTGCGCCGCAGGGCGGCAACGTGTATCTGCCGGCCGTCTGTCGGCGGCCGCTGCTGCTCTTGATGCGCGCCGGCGACTACATCGATTATCTCGAACTCGGCCGCATCTATGAGACGCCGGTCGACGTGTTCTATGAGCCGCGTCACATGCTGCGCTGGCTGGACGTGTCGCTGCCCGCGGCGTCTGCGCCGGAGCCGCGCTCGCGTTTCGCGGCCGAGCGCGTGGTCGTCGGCAGCGCGGGGCGCGCCATGGATGCCTGACGCGCGTGACGCGGGTACGATGGAGCCTCTCGCTCTCTCGGAGGCTCACATGTCGGCGCGAGTTCTCGCGATACTGCTGGTGGTTCCCCTTGTTGTCGCTCAGCCTGCGGATTCGTTGCGGCCGGTTCCGTTTCTGCGGGTAGAACTGCGTGACGCGTTCTGGAAGCCGCGCGTCGAGCGCACGCTGGAGCGCACGATTCCGCACAATTTCGCGCTCTGCGAGCGCACCGGCCGGCTCGCGAACTTCGACCGCGCGTCGTCGGCGCTGCGCGGAGGGGACGCTGCCAAGTACGAGGGATATTTCTTCAACGATTCGGACGTCTACAAGGCGGTCGAGGCGGCGGCATATGGGCTAGCGCTGCGACCTGATGCGGCGCGCGAAGCGGAGCTCGACGCGCTCATCGCACGGATCGCGAGCGCGCAGGAGCCGAGCGGCTACCTGAATTCGTATTTCGCACTCACGCCCGCCGAGAAACGCTGGGAGAACACCGAAGTTCGGCATGAGCTCTACTGTGCCGGGCACCTGATCGAGGCCGGCGTCGCGCATCACCAGATCACCGGCAAGCGCAGCCTGATCGACGTGGCGCTGCGCCTGGCGGACCACATCGCGGAGACGTTCGGGCCGGGGCGGAATCCAAATCCGTGCGGGCACCAGGAAATCGAGCTGGCGCTGGTGCGGCTCGCGGATCTGGTGCGCTACGGTTCGCCGCCGCGTGCCGGCGCCGCGGCCGGCGAGTCGCCATTGACGCCGGACGTCGCGCGCGCCGATCGCTACATGCAGTTGGCGCGATTCTTCGTGGAGCAGCGCGGGCGCTCCGAGCAGCGCACGCTCTATGGTGAATACGCGCAGGATCATGTGCCGCTCGAGCGGCAGGACGAAGCCGTGGGGCACGCGGTCCGTGCGATGTACTACTACAGCGCCGTGGCGGATCTGGCATTGCGGCTGCCCGACGCGAACTATCTGCCCACGCTCGAGCGCGTGTGGACCGATCTGACGGTGCGCAAAATGTACGTCACGGGCGGCATCGGGAACTCGTCGCACAACGAAGGCTTCACGAAAGCGTATGACCTGCCCAACGCCGACGCCTACGCGGAGACGTGCGCCGCCATCGGGCTGGTGCTCTTCAATCATCGCATGAACCTGCTCACCGGCGACGCGCGATACATCGATGTGTTGGAGCGCGCGGCGTATAACGGTGTGCTGTCGGGAATCTCGCTCAGCGGCGATTCGTTTTTCTACGTGAATCCACTGGCGAGCCATGGCCAGCACACGCGCCGCGAGTGGTATGACTGCGCCTGCTGCCCGCCGAACCTGGCGCGCTTTTTCCCGCGCATCGGCGGATACGTATACGCCTTCGATGAGCAGACGCTCTATGTGAACCTGTTCGTTGACAGCCGCGCCCGATTCGCCTGGCCGACCGGCGGCGGCGTGGTGGTCGAGCAGACGACGCGGTTTCCGTGGGACGGCGCAGTGCGTGTGACGGTAACGACAAAGGACGGCGGCCCTCAGCAATTGCGAATCCGCGTGCCGGAATGGGCTGCGGGCGCTACGGTGCGCGTGGCGGACGTCGAGCAGCCGCTCGTCGCCGACCATCGCGGCTACTGGACAGGGCCGCCGATCCTGAGCGGGGCTCAGGAGCTCGAATTGCGGTTGCCGGTTGAGCCGCGCCGCGTCTACAGCGATCCACGCGTGCGCGGGAACGTGGGGCAGGTCGCGCTGGCGTGTGGCCCGCTGGTGTACTGCCTGGAGAACGCCGACAACCCCGGGCGCGTGAACAACGTGTTCCTGCCGCCCGGCGCGCCATTGCAGGCAATTCCGCAGCCCGATCTGCTTGGCGGCATCACCGTGATTCAGGCGGAGGCGCGGCTGCGCGCGGCCGACGACGCGCCTGAGCAACTCTACCGCGACGCGCCGCCCACCCAGCCCGCGACGCTGACCGCCATTCCGTATTACGCGTGGGCCAACCGTTCGGCCGGCGAGATGCGCGTCTGGATTCCGGAGTCCGCCGCGTTTCTCGACCCCGCGCCGCTCGCCGGGGTCACGCCCAGCGCTTCGCATTGCTTCACGCGCGACAGCACCGCCGCGCTCTGCGACCGCGTGGAGCCGTCCGCGTCCGATGATCACTCCATTCCGCGCTTCACCTGGTGGCCGCGCCGCGGCGGCACGCAGTGGGTGCAATACGACTTCGCCGCCCCGCGCCGGGTGCAGTCGGTCTCGGTCTATTGGTTCGACGATCGATCGCGCGGCGGCGGCTGTCGTTTGCCGCTGCGGGCGCGACTGATGCGACGCGACGGCGATTCGTGGCGCGAAATCGACACCGTCGAGCCGCTCGGCGTGGAGGCCGACCAGTTCAACACGCTGAACTTCACGCCGATCGAAACCGGCGCACTGCGGCTCGAAGTTGATTTCGAGCCCGAGCGCTCCGCCGGCATTCTCGAGTGGCGGCTCGAGTGACGCGACTTGCCCGCTGCCGTGGCCGCGTGATAATCCCTCGTCGAAACCGGAGGACACCGCCCACATGGCGCGCGTGCTGCTAGTCGCTCTTGGCCTGATCGTGACGGCGTCGCTGCTGGCGGCGCGAACCGGCCCCGCGGCGCCGGCTGCGAAGACCGGCGCCGAGTCCGGATTCACGCATCTCGACTTTCGCGGCGTGGCCATCCAGTTGCAGCACAGCGCGGCGCGGGCCGACGTCGCCATCCGCCTGGTGCGCGAAGTGGCCGCGCTCGGCGCCGACACCGTGCTGATCTGCCCCACGGCGTCGATGGAGCACGCCCGCGCGCAGGCGATCTTCGTCGACATGCGTCGCACGTCCACACCCGAAGAGCTGTCGGCGATTCTGCGCGAGGCGCGTCAGCTCGGTTTGCGCACGATCCTGATGCCCCTGGTGCTGCTGTCGCATCCGCGCGGCAGCGAGTGGCGCGGCGTAATCGAACCGCCGGAGTGGGACGACTGGTGGCGGCAGTACCGCGACTACATCAATCAATACGCCGACATCGCAGCCGCGAATCAGGTCGACCTGCTAATGGTTGGCTCCGAGCTTGTGAGCACGGAGAAGTTCACGAGCGAGTGGGTCGAGACGATCAAGCGCATCCGCCAACGGTTCTCCGGCAAACTCGGCTATTCGGCGAACTGGGACCACTACGAGCCGATCCGCTTCTGGGATCAACTCGATTACGTGGGCATGACCAGCTACTACACGCTCGCCGATCGGCGCAACCCATCGGTCGACGAAATCGTGAAGCGCTGGCAGCCGATCCGCGACAAGATCTTCGACTGGCAGCGGCGCATCGGCAAGCCGGTGATCCTCACCGAGGTCGGCTGGTGCAGCCAGGAAGGCGCCGCGACGGCTCCCTGGAACTACTACCAGAATACGCGCGCTTCCGCCGCGGGGCTTGAGGAGCAGCGACGGCTCTACGAGGGCTTTGTGCAGGCATGGGACGGCTCGCAGGGCCTGGCCGGCGTGGTCTGGTGGGAGTGGACCAACACGGCCGGCGGCGCCGAAGATTTCGATTACACGCCCAAGGGCAAGCCTGCCGAGCAACTGCTGAAAAATTGGTTTGAGGAATCCTGCCGTCGGCCTGCCGCCGAAACCACTGGGGCGCAGCCCTGACGCGCCGCGCCGCCAGATTTCTGATCTGTCCATCGCTGCGTGTCGGCAGCCTGCTCACGTGTGTCTGGCTGCTGCTGGCTGCTGGCTGCGGCGTGCGCGGCACGACGACCATCAATCCCCAACCGGCGACGCAACCGTCGCACGAACCCGCTGTCGGTGCGCCTGGTCGTGTTGCCGCACCCGCTCCGTCCGCCGCAGTGCCGCAGACAATTCCGCCCCGCGCTGCGGGCGCAGGTACCGTCACTGTTGCCGCTGCGCCGGCCACCGCTCGCGCGGCCGTAGATTCAGCCGCACCGGGAGCGAACTCAGGCTCATCCGACTCCGCGACATCGCAGCCGGCGCCTCCGTTGGACGCGGATCTGGCGGCGGATCCGAAAGCGTTCATCGAGCGCGTTCATGCCCGGTGCGCGGCGCTCGAGCAATACACACTCGAACTCACACGGACCGAGCGCCGCGGGTTCATTCGCACGTTGCGCGGCCCCGAGCGAATTCTCTGCTATTTCCGGGCCGACCCCTTCAGCGTGCGCATGCGCTGGCTCGATGAGCACGTGAAGTACGGAGAGTCGACGTTCGTGCGCGGGCAGCAGGGCGATCGGGTGCGTTTCGTTCCGCGGCGCAGCCCGCTCGGCGGAGCGCCGCCGCTCTTGCGCGTGGACTTACAAACGCCGGTGATCTGGGGCGAAGCGCGACGGCCGCTGACGGACTTCGGGCTGGAGCGGCTACTGGCGCGCACTCTCGCGACGATTGAGGCGGCGGGAGAGGGCGTCCACGTCACGTATCGAGGCGAAGTGCCCCTGCCCCTGGGGCCAGACGCCGACTCATCTGCCGCGCGGCGCGTACATCACTTCCGGATCGATTACGAACCAGGGCTGCACGCCGCTCCGCACCAGGATCTCTACATCGACGCGGCGACGCTGTTGCCGGCCGCCACGCGCATCACCTTTCCCGATGGTGCGCTCGACGCGGAGTACATCTGGGACCAGATCAAAACCGACGTGCGCCTGACCGACGATGATTTCGTGCTGCCCGCGGAGCGCGAGAGCCCGGCCGTCGACGCTTCTCCTGACGAAGCGCCGCAGTAGCTCGCCGCGATCACCCGCCGTCCCGCTCAGGCCGTCAGACTTTTCGCCGCGGCGAATCGGCCGTCGCCGCTTGCGCCGTCGAGCGCCGCCAGCAGCGCGGCCACGGTGTGCCGTCCGATCTGTTCGGCCCACGCGATCGGACCGCGCGGCCAGTTCGTGCCGAGCGTCATGGCGGTGTCGATGTCGCCGCGCGTTGCGACTTCTTCGTCCAGCGCGTGATGGGCCTCATTGATCAATGCCGCCAGCACCCGTGCGACCACGTATTGCTCGGTCGAGGAGCCGTCCGCTGCGGCGCCGCCGGCCGTCGCGCCGTCGAATACCCGCCGCATGGCTTCGTAGATTCGCGGCGACAGGTCGAACGAGCGCCGCTCGAACGTGACCGCCGGCAGCGGCGCGGGGCCGTCATGCGTATAAAAACCGCGGCCCGATTTTCGCCCGAGCTGCTTCGATTCGAACAGCGATTGCTGAATCGCGTGCGGACGCAGCCGCTCCGGCCGGCCCATCTGTTCCCAGACCGAGCACGACACCGTGTAGTTCACGTCGATGCCGATCAAATCCATCAGCTCGAAGGGCCCCATGCGGAACCCCGCGAGCGACTTCAGGCTGCGGTCGATCTCGTCCAGACCCGCCACGCCTTCGCCCAGCATGCGCAGCGACTCGAGGTAGTAGCCGCGCGCCACGCGATTCACGATGAACCCCGGCGTGTCGCGGCAGCGCACCGGCGTCTTGCCCCAGGCGCGCGCGATCTCGAACGTGCGGTCGGCCGCCGGCGCATCCGTGTGCTGTCCGGCGATCACCTCGACCAGCGGCATGAGCGGCACCGGATTGAAAAAGTGCATGCCGACGGTTCGACGGGCCGCGCCGATGCCATGTCCGATGCGCGTAATCGAAAGCGACGACGTGTTGCTCGCAAACAGCGCGTCGGGCCGCGCCAGATGCGTCAGCGCCCCGAGCACCTCGATCTTGGTCTGCAGGTCCTCGACGATCGCCTCGACGAACAGCTCCGCATCCGCCAGTTCGCGCGGCGCCGCGACAACGTGTATCCGTGCCTGCGCTTCGGCTGCGGCGTCCGGCGCGAGCTTGCCGCGCTCCGTCAGACGTTTCAGATTCTGCTCAATTCCGGCGGCCCCGCGCCGCGCTGCCTCCTCGCTCACATCGGTGAGGCGCACTGTCCAGCCGTTGACGGCAGCGGTCTGCGCGATCCCGGCGCCCATCGCTCCAGCTCCGATGACGGCAACTGTCGACATGATCTCTCCCGCTCGTTGGAAGCCGCGCGCCGCGACCGCGCGGCCCTCGAATTTCGGCAGCGCTGCGCAGCCGGCGCTGCGGCGTTCCGCTGGTCCCTTATCCTGCAATCCATCGTAGCCGACACGGAGCACTCACGTGACGACATTTGACCCCGCGAGCTGGTCTGCCAAAGTGCGCGGCGACGATTGCGCGCTGTGCGCCGGGCTTCGCACCGTCGACGCCGTACGCACCATGGCCGAGCTGCCGAGCGGTCGCGTTGTGTTGCAGGATGACGCGGACTTTCGCGGTTACTGCATCCTTGTGTTCCGCCGCCACGCCTGCGAGCTGTTCGACCTCACGCATGCCGAGCGCAGCGCCTTGATCGAAGATATCAACCGTGTCGCGCAGGCCGTGCGGCGCGTCGTGCAGCCGGGGAAGCTGAACTACGCGATGCTCGGCAACATGGCGCCGCACCTTCACGTGCACGTGATCCCGCGGTTTCCTAGCGACGGCTGGTGGGGACAGTCGATCTGGGCGCGACCCGACGCCGCTCGACGCGCGCTGATGAGCGACGACCTGGCGGCGCTGGCCAAGGCGCTGCGCGCCGCGATCGCCGATTAGCGAACTACGGCGCTTCGGCGGCCTCGGCCAGCCGCTCGATTACACGCCGGCGCGCCGTCCAATCGTGTAGCTCGCCGAGCAGCTCGCGGTATCGCGTCGCGGCCTCGTGCGTGCGGCCGGCGTCCCAAAGCGAATCACCTAGCGCCAGGGCGAGCGCAGCGTCGTCCGGCGCCAATTCGCACGCGAGTTCCAGATAGCGGATACCGGCTTCGAGGTGCCCCAGCCGCGCGCAGTGATCGGCCGCGCCGCGCCAGCCGCTGAGCAGCAGCGCTCGGCCGTCGAGACGTCGTTCGGCGCGCATCCGCAGGAATCGCGAATAGTCGGTCAGTTCATCCGCGGCCAGCGTCGCCTCGCACAACAGAGCCAGCGTTGCGTCGTCAGGGTCGGCTGCCCACAGCGGCTCGCGCGAGCGCATCACTTGCAGCGCGGTCTGCGCGTCGCCGGCGTCGAGCCAGATGCGTGCGTGCAGCCGATGCAGCTCGAGCGTGTCGAGGCCGGCGTCGGCCGCGCGGCGAACGTGCGCCAGCGCCGAGTCGGGCCGAGCGCACACGAAGTGATCGGCCGCGCGGGCCGGGGTGAGCACCAGCCAGCCTTCGACGTTTCGTCCGACCGCGGCTCCCGGCAGCAGGCGCACCTGCACCGCGTCGCGGCCGTCGCCCGCGCGATGAGCAACGAGCGCCGAGAGATAGTGCAGCAGCGGATTCTGCGGCAGACGCGCCTGCGCCTCGCTGACGAGCCGCCGCGCGGACGCGAGTTGCCCCGCTTCGATCGCAAGCGCAACCGATGCCACCCAGAGCGTCGCGTCGTCGGGGTGCAGAGCGCGCGCCTGCTCAAGGCTGCGCCGGGCGGCGCCGCCGTTGCCTAGGCGCTGCTGTGCCGTAGCCAGCAGGACGTAGCCGGCCGGCGGCAACTCGGGCAGCCGCGGCAGCAGGAGGCGCTCGACGTCCGTCCAGCGCCGGGCGCGGTCCCAGGCGGCGGCTTGCGCCAACACCACCCGCGGATCGTCCGGACGGCGCGTGCTGATGTCGAGCAGCGTTCGGGCTTCGCGATCCGGTCGCGCCGCCCGGCGGTACGCGTCCGCAAGCGTCACGGCGTACTCGGGGTTGTCGGGAGCTTCGTTCGCGAGCGTTTCGAGCGCAGTGAGCGCCGCCGGCAAGTCGCCGCTCTTCAGCACCGCGCAGGCATTGACGAAGCGCAGGTCACGCGATGGCGCGGACTGCGCCGCGGTCGTCGACGCGCAGAACAGCGCGCACGTCACCATTGCGGCCAGTAAGCGACTTGTGCCTCCCGCGTCTCTTCGCATACGCTCCGTCGCCTGTTCGAGCCTCGCGCGCCGCCATGGCTTCGGCGCACGCGGCGACAACACGGCTACGGCGCATTGTATGGACGCACATACGCTGGATTGTCTGGAATTCGCGCGTGTCCGCGAGCAGGTGGCGGCACGCGCGACCTGCGCGCTCGGGCGCAGCCTGGCGCTGCACATGCAGCCCGTGACGCGCGGACCGCTCATCCGCCGCTGGCTCGACCAGGTTCGCGAGCTGCAAGCGCTGCGTGAGCTGCGCGGACTGCCGCCGACCGCCGGACTGAGCGACGTGCGCGAGACGGTGCGGCTGTGCGAGCCGCCGCTGAAGGTCGGCGTGGAGGAGTTGGCGCAGCTTGGCGACGCGCTGGCGGCCACGCACGCCGTGGCCCAGCATCTGGCGGCGCTGCCCGAAACCATGCCCGAGCTGCGGCACCTGGCGGAGCGCATCGGCGACTTCGGCACCATCGCGGAGCGGTTCCGGAACGTAATCGACGAGCGCGGCCGGGTGCGCGACGAGGCCAGCCCGAAGCTCGCGCGAATACGCCGTGAAATCGCACAGGCCGACGAAGCGATCGGGACCGCGGTCGAGCGGCTGCTGCGCGACCCCACGGTGCTGCGGCTGCTGCAATACCCCAATCACACGTTCCACAACGATCGGCTGGTCGTGCCGCTGCGCACCGAATACCGCGGGCGGCTGCCGGGCATCGTGCATCGCAGTTCCGACAGCGGCGCCACGCTCTATGTCGAGCCGGCGGTCGCGGTCGAGCTGAACAACCAGATCAGCAACCTGCGCAGCGAGGAGAGCGAAGAGATTGCGCGGCTGCTGTGGGAGCTGGCGCACGAAGTCCACCTGAATCGCGACGCGATTCTCAAGACGCTCGATACGCTGGCGGTGCTCGATCTGGTCATTGCGAAGCTGCGATATGCCGATTCGTTCGAGCTGCAGTGCCCCGAGATCGTCGACGAGCCGACGCTGTCGGTCCGCGAAGCCCGACACCCGTTGCTCCTGGCGCTGTTTCGCGAGCGCGCCGCGGGCGCAACGGCCGACTCGGTTGTGCCGATCGATTATCGGCTCGGCGCCGAGTTCGATCTGCTGGTCATCACCGGCCCAAATACCGGCGGCAAGACGGTCACGCTCAAGACCATCGGGCTTCTGACGCTGATGGTGCAGGCGGGGTTGCCGGCGCCGGTCGGCGAGGGCAGCCGCTTTGGCGTGTTTCAGGATGTGCTGATCGATGTCGGCGACGAACAGAGCCTGCACCAGTCGCTGTCGACGTTCAGCGGCCACCTCTCGCGTCAATTGCAGATGCTGCGGGTCGCGGGGCCGCAGTCGCTGATTCTCATCGACGAGCTCGGAGCGGGAACCGATCCCGACGAGGGCGCTGCGATCGGCCGCGCGCTGCTCGAAGATCTGTTGCAGCTCAACGCACGCTGCGTGGTGACGACGCACATTGGCGTGCTGAAGAGCTTCGCGCTGATTCATCAACGAGTCGAGAACGGCTGCATGCAGTTCGACGAAGAATCGATGCGGCCGACGTTTCGATTGCTGCTGGGGCAGCCGGGTTTTTCAAATGCGCTGGCAATCGCCGAACGGCTGGGCATGCCCAAGCGGCTGGTGGCGGCGGCGCGCGGGCACCTGACGCGAAAAACGCGGTCGCTGCACGCGGCGATGGAAGGGACGGCAAGAGTGAAGCAGGAAGCGGAGACGGCGCGCAACGCCGCCGAAACGGCGCGAATCGACGCCACGCGCGCCATCGGCGCGGCGGAGGCCGAGCGGGCGCGGCTGCGCCAGCAGCAGGCGGATTTTGCGGCATGGGTGCAGCGCATCGTGCACTTGCAGCCCGGCGATCCGGTGCGCGTGCGCGATTTCGATCGCGACGGAACGATTGTGCGCGTGCGGCTCGATCAGCAGCGCGCCGAGGTGGACGTCGGACCGTTTGCGGTGGAGGCGGCGCTCGGCGACCTGCTGCCGCCGGCGACGTGGACGCCGCCGCCGCGACCGGCGCCCTCGGCGCGCGAACCCCAGGAAACGGGCGGCGGGCGAAGGCAACGCGGGCGCGGACCCGATCCGCGCGGCGGTCGACCGAGTCAGCAGCACGGCGGCGCCGCGCAGCACGGCGGCGCAGCGCGAGGCGGCGGACCTGCGCAGCATGGTGGCGCTCCGCGAGGCGGTGATTCTTCGCAACACGGCGGCCACGCCCGCGGGCCGGCCGGCGCGAACAACGCGGATGGCGGCGAGCGGCGGCGCGAGCGTCAGCCGGAGCGACCGCGACCTGCGCTCGAGCCGCTCAGCGACGAACAGATCGCGCGGCTCAAGAGCGGCGATGTGGTCTTCGTGAAACGCTTCCACCGCGAGGGGCGCATCGTGCGCGTGAAGGCCGACAAGAAGGTCGCGGTGGTCAACGCGGGCTTGTTGGAGGTCGAGGTGCCCTTCGACGGATTGGCGCAGCTTCCGACCCGCGAAGCGCAGGCAACTCGCGGCGGAAAGCCGCAGCCGCGTCCGAAGCCGGCCGCGAACGCAGCGCCGGCCTCGAGTGCCGCGCCCCCTGTGGACGCAGCGCCGGCCTCGAGTGCCGCGCCGCCCGCGGATGCAGCGCCGTCGCAACAACCGCCTGCGCCGGACTCCAGTCCGTGCGGTGACTTGCCGGGTGCCATGCCGACCTGAAGGTCGGCATGCGAGCCACGTGTCGATCGGCACACCGCAAACCTGCCGATGCGCCGGCCGTCGGGGCGGTGCGGCAGTTGGCATCGCAATTTTGGTGGCATTCGTTCGCGGTGAGTGGCCCAGGGTCATCTTCGGCCGCATGTTTCGCGGGCGGGTGGCAAGCATGCCACACAACATGCGAAAGCACGCCGCCGACGCCAACCATGGCGCGCAAGACAAACTACGGCCGCGGATAGAAGCTCAGCGTCACGTGCATGATCGTCCAGTAGTAGAACGTCTTCGAGCCGAAGAGCAGCTCCAGCACGCCCTGCTTGCCGAAGCCGTAGACGCCCACCGCCACCAGCAGCACGAACACGACCGCCAGGCCCATGTGCAGGAACGTGAAGCCGCGCACGGTCGTTCGCATCCACGTCCACCAGTTGGAGGGCGGGGCCTGCGGCTCGCGCTGCCGCAGGCTGGCGCGACCGAAGAGATACCAGCCGACGAAGTGCATCAGCACGACGAAGTTGAACGTCCACGGCCCGGTGCCCAGGGCAATCAGGATGATTCCGGTGGAGATTGCGAATACGGTGAGGATGGGCCAGTGCGTGCGCCACAGGCCGCGCAGGCCGTCGGGAAACGCGGATGCGATGCGGCGCAGGCTCCACGTGGCAACGATCCCGAACGGCAGGAATGTCATCGCGAACCAGAACGGATAGGGCCAGCTCGCCGGGAACATCTGCTCGAGCGCCGGGTGACGAAACTCGGGGCGAATCTGCCCGTACAGCGTGTACGCGGGCAGAGCCAGCGAGATCAGCAGCCCCAGCATCAGAACCTGCAGCACGACCATGATGCGATCGTGCGTGGGGCCCGCGTTGCGCGGCATGTCGCCGTAGGCGCGATAGAAAAACGCTTCGTCGCGGAAGCCGTGAATCAGGAAGTAGAAGTAGAACACCAACAGTGCCAGCGGGTGCGCGTGGCGCTCGACGACCGTGCCGAACGAGCGCGTGTTGACCTGCACGTCGGTCGTGCCGAAGGTGTGGAACAGCCAGCAGAAGCCGATGCCGACGGCGGTCAGTCCGAACAGCCACGCGAAGGCGTGCGGGTTGTTCATGCGGCGCGACGACAGAAGAAACAGCGTGCCGATCATGATGTGCGGCATGCCGAAGAGCCGCATGGGCACTTCGGCAGGGTTCTTGAACATGCGGTAGAGGGTGTCGTTGGGCAGCCAACCGAGCTGACCGATGATCAGGTACTTCTCGATTGCGTAGAGCGCGGCGCAAAAGGCGATCGCGATCGCAGTCCAGATCAGCGTCTGAATGTAGTTGTGCAGAGTTCGCGGCAGCCCGGGAGCGGCGTCCCGAGCGTAGCTCAGCGGGCTCTGGGTTGCACCGACGATTGAGGGTGGTGCGCCGGCCATGGCAGCCTCCGTGCGTTGCAGGCGAAGCAAGCCGCGCGACCGCGGGCGCGCCCCGCCAAAATCGCAGTATTCGCGGAGGTCTGGCCGGCGTCAACCCGACAGCGGCACGCGACGGACCGCGAGTTGGTGAATGGAGCGCCCTTCGCGCTCGTATTTGATCTCAAAATTGGTGCGCAGCCGCGCAGCCTCGACGCCGGCCGCGGGGTCGGCGAACTCCACCGGCTCGAGCTGCGGATGCCCCAGCAGCAGCGCGCGAATCTGCTCGAAATACTCGGCGTGATCCGTCTGCACCGCCCAGCGCCCGCCGGACGCCAGGCACGCCACGGCGGCATCCACGAACGGCGGCTGGAACAGACGGCGCTTTCGGTGGCGCGATTTCGGCCACGGATCTGGGTGGTAGACGTGAAGAACCGTGATCGAGTTGCGCGGGCAGACGTTGCGCATGAACGGCGAGGCGTCGACCCGCGCCACGCGGGCGTTCAGAACGCCGCGCCGCTCGAGGCGATCCGCGGAGTATCGGAAATACTCGTTGGACCATTCCATGCCGAAGAAGTTGTGCTCGGGGCAGGCTTGGGCGCGGCGTACGAGAAACGTGCCCTTGCCGACGCCGATTTCGACCTCGAGCGGGCGCTCGTTGCCGAACAGGCGCGTCCAGCTCAGTTCGACCAGCTCTTCGGCCGAGACGGCGGCGCGGTGCGCGGCGTCGGGCTTCGCGGGCGCGCTCATGCAGGGCCTCCCGCTACAATTTGTCGGAGCGAGTGCGAAATGTCCACACCGGATGTCAATGCGGCCGAGCAGCAGGCGCGCGAGTATCTGACCGCGCAACTCGGGCCGCGCGCGCCGCAGCACCTGCGTCTTGAACTGGAAGTTGCGGAATCGCCTTTGGAGACCGAGGGTCCGGCGCTGATTTTTTCGTTCGAGCTGGGCGAGCCGGGCGAGTGTGCGCCCGCGAGCCGCCGGCACTACGTCTGCGCCGGTCAGACCGAGCCCAACTACTTTCCGGCGTATGGCCTGGAGCCCGACGACGCGTACAGCGTGCACGTGGGCACGCGGTTCATGCTGGAGATGGAAGTGCAGAGGGTTGACGAGGCGCTGGAACCGCCGGGCGCGCGGCAGCACCTCGACGAATTCGTGGCCAGCTACGCGCGCGGCGCGGAGCGCACGGCGCCGGCGCTGGCCGGCCTGTTCCGCTGCGGCGATGAATACTTCGCGGTCTATCGCGTCGGGCTGAACGGCGCGGACTATTACTGCATGGGCGCGGATTGCCCGCCGGGGTTCTACGCCCTGGTCGATCATCCTCCGCAGGCGGCGCTGCGGCTGCACCTCGGAAAGCTGATTCGCTCGGAGGCCCGTCGCGGCGACGCGCCCGCGGAGTCGGCGTGACGCGATGAGCGAGCGCAGGCGCGTTTATCTCGACAACGCGGCGACGAGCTTCCCCAAGCCGCCCGGCGTGATCGAGGCAGTCGCCGAGTACATGACGCGCGTGGGCGCGAGCGCTGGACGCGGCGCCTATCGCGAAGCCGTGGCGAGCGGCGAGATGCTGGCGCGGCTCCGCGCGGCGCTGTGCCGTCTGCTCGGCGCAGCGGCCGGCGATCACGTGCTGTTCACCTTCAACGGAACGGATGCGCTGAACCTGGCGCTGAAAAGCGTCGTGCGGCCCGGGCAGCACGTCGTGACCAGCGCGCTGGATCACAATTCGGTGCTGCGGCCGCTGACCGCGATGGACGACGCGCGCCAGGTGACCTGGAGCGCGGCGCCGCTCGCGCCGGGCGCGCCGTGCGTGACCGTCGACGCGATCCGCGCGGCGCTGACGCCGAAGACGGCACTGGTGGTGCTCACGGCCGCCAGCAACGTGACGGGGGCTTTGCAGCCCATCGCGGATGTGGCGGAACTATGCCGGGCGCGCGGCATTCTGTTTCTCGTCGACGCGGCGCAGGCGGCGGGGCACGCACAACTGGATTTCGCGCGGCTGGGGGCCGATCTGCTCGCAACCCCCGGCCACAAGGGGCTGCTGGGGCCGCAGGGTACGGGCGTATTGCTGGTCCGGGCGGGCGTCGAGGATCGCATGGCCACGGTGCGCGAAGGCGGCACCGGCTCGGGCAGTGAGCATCCGACGCAGCCGGCGTGGTTGCCCGACCGCTTCGAAGCCGGCTGTCACAACGGGCCGGGGCTCGCCGGATTGCTGGCGGCGGTCGAGTGGCTGGAACGAGAATCTGTGCACGCAGTCGAGACGCGCGAACGTGAACTCACCGCGCGACTGCTCGACGAGATCGCCGGTCTGGCCGGGCTGCGCGTGCTGGGGCCGGCTGATGCGGCGAGCCGCGTGGGCGTGGTCAGCGTCACCTGCGAGGGCTTGCCGCCGCAGGAGCTGGCGCTGCTGCTGGAGCAGGAATTCGGGCTGTTGGTTCGAAGCGGGCTGCATTGCGCTCCGTTGGCGCATCGCGCTCTTGGGACTGAAGGCAGCGGCGGAGCGACGCGGATTTCGCTGGGACCGTTCGTCACGCCTACCGACGTTGATCGCCTCGTCGCGGCGCTGCGGGCCATCACGGGGTCGGCTACGCCGCGCTGACGGCGGCAGCGCAATCAATGTCAATTTCCGCTTGGGACACTGCCCGGCGGGTGCTATGATCCGGCGTCGCATCCGACGCGGCCGGCCTGGCCACCATCGTCGTGAGGTCGCTCCATGAAATCTCCAGTGCGGCGTGCGCGCGCGTTCACGTTGATCGAGCTGTTGGTGGTGGTTGCGATCCTGTCGTTGCTGCTGGCGATTCTGCTGCCGAGCCTCAAGGCGGCGCGCGAACAAGCCAAGCAGACGCTGTGTCTGACGAACCTGAAGTCGATGGGCGACGCGACGCAGCTCTACGCCCAGCAGAACCGCGACACGCTCGTACGGGCCGAGAGCGAGCGCATGCACTTCGTCGCGAGCCTCCTCCCCGGATTGGGACAACCCGAGAACGTCGAACGGCTTTGGAATCGCGACACCGGCGCGCCGGACTCCGATGCGCTGCTCGACGTGTGCCAGAAAACGCGCGTGCTGCAGTGTCCGACGTTCCCGAAGCCCGAGCAGGCGCTCGATTACGTGGTGAGCGCGTTCCAGTTGCCGTTCAACAAGACCGCAAGCGACACGATCAGCTCCACCACCGGCACCGGGCCGCAGTCGACGTTCACCCGCAAGGCGTCGTACTTCTACCGGGTGGAGAAGATCTTGCCGCGCAGCCCGGCGGACTTCATCTACATCACCGAGGCGCATCAGAATCACCCCGTGCCGGGCAAGTCGGACTGGGCTGAGCTGACCGACCTGTTTCTGCCGGACCACGTGCCCTTCGGCGGCGCGCCACGGGCGGCGAACGATCAGCGGCACCCGGGCGGGATCGGCTCGCTGTTCTTTGACGGGCACTCGCGCGTGTATTCGCCCCGCTGGATCGACCCGGGGCCGCCGGGGGCGGTGCTCGATCGGATCGCGCGTTTCACGTACGACATCGACGGAAAATGAGCCGCCTGCGAGCGGAGCGGCCCACGCGGCTACCAAGCCGTCGCGGAATGCGCTAGCATAGGCCCACGCCCGGTGCGTCGCGCGGGCGGGGAGACCGCATCGGTGTTTCGATTTGCGCTGCACGCGCCGGCGTCGCGAACAAGCGAGCTGCGGGGCGCGCACCTGCTCGGGGCCGACAGCGTTCCCATGCGCGGACAGATTCGCTTGGTCGACGGAATCGCCGAATGCGAAGCGCGCGGCGGAGAACCGACCGGCCTTTCGCTGCTGTGGCCCGTCGGCGAGCGCGGCGCGATGCAGCTCGAGACCACGCGCGTGCCGGCCCGAACCGAGCCGTATCACCTACCCATCGAACTGGTGCGCCATCGGCTGATGCGCATCTCGGTGAAGCGCGAGGAATGGGGCCTGTTCGATTACGGCGGCATGGACGAAATCGCCGAGCGAATCGACCTGGCCCGCGAGCAGTTCATCGCCGCGCTGCAGGCCACCGACGACCCGCGTGCCGCGGCGCGGCTCGCCGCGCAGGCGCTCGACACCGCTGTCGAGGCTTCGGAGCAATTGACGCGCTTTCACGCGCGCGTGTTTCTCGGCCGGCGCCAGCAGATGAACGGCTTCGCGCAGCCGATCTGCGGCGCGGTGCTGCAGCGCGACACCAAGCCCGACGGTCTGCGGCTGCGGGAGGCGCTCGATTTTCTGCGGCTGCCGATCACCTGGCGCGAGGTGCAGCCCAAAGAGCAGGGCTTCGCATACGAGGCCGTGGATGCGTGGGTGCAGAGCGCCGCGAAGCTGGGGTTGCCGCTGCGCGGCGGACCGCTGCTGGCGTTCGGCGTGCAGAGCGTGCCCGACTGGCTCTACATCTGGGAGAACGATTTCGAGGCCATCGCCGACTTCGTGCGCGACTATGTGCGTCACACCGTGCAGCGCTACGCCGAGCAGATCGGCCAGTGGGTCATTTGCGCCGGCCTGCACGCAGACGGCGTGTTCCCGCTGACCTTTGAGCAGATGATCGAGCTGACGCGGCTGGCGGCGGCTACAGCAAGGCAGGCCGCCCCGCGCGCCAGCCTCGTCGTCGACCTGTCGCAGCCCTGGGGCGAGTACTACGCCAGGAATCAGCAGACCATCCCGCCCGCACTCTACGCCGACATGCTTACCCAGGCCGGCGTGCCGTTCGACGCGTTCGGTGTACAGCTTCTGATGGGCATCGACAGCGAAGGCTTTCATCAACGCGATCTGCTGCAGATCAGCGCCCTGCTCGACCGGCTCGCGAACTACGGGCGGCCGCTCCAGATCTCCGCGCTGGCTGCGCCGTCGAGCCCCAGCGGCGGCGGGGAGTGGGCCGGACCCTGGACGGAGGCGACGCAGGCCGACTGGCTGGCGGCGGTCTGGGAAGTCGCGATGTCCAAGCCCTTCGTCGAAAGCGTGTGTTTTCACACCCTGGCCGACAGCGCAGCCGCAGTCGTGCCGACCGGAGGCCTGCTGAACGCGAACCTGAAACCCAAGGCCGCATACAAGCGCGTCGTGGCATTGCGATCGCAGTGGCGTGCCGAGGTCGCGAAGAAATAGCCACGCGTCCACGACCTGAGCCGCGGACGCCGGCGCGAGGTGCAACGATGTGGAATTCATTTCTCTGCGGCGTGATCGTCGCGTTGTCATTGATCGGATCGCGGGTTGCTTCGGCGGCGCAGGACGTCAAGGACGCTCCCGTCGCGGCGGCGCGAATCGGCGAGCTGTCCTGGCTGGCGGGGCGCTGGCAGGGCGAGTTGTTCGGCGGCCCGCTCGATGAGCATTGGTCCGGCGGCGAAGGCGGCGTCATGCTGGGCATGTGCCGCATCGACCCCGGCCATGCGAAATCCACCTACGAGCTCATGATGATCGAGCCGAAGGACGGATACCTCGTGATGAAGCTTCGTCATTTCAGTGCCGGCCTGGCGCATCGCGAGGACAAGGCACTCGAATACGCGATGGTGCGGCTCGACGCGCAGAGTGTGAGCTTCGTCAATGACAAGGATGATGTCCGCCGCATCGAGTACGTGCTCAAGTCGCCCAACGAACTCGTGATTCGGCTGCACTTTCGGGAAGGTGAAACGCCGTCGAAGCCGGTCGAGGGCACGCTGAAGCGCCTGCCCTGATTGCCGCAGCTTTGCATCGGCCTCGCTATGACTCGACGTGGTGTCGCGTTGCTGCTGGCGTTCGTGCTGCCCAAGGGGCTGCTGCTGGCAGCGTCGCTCGATCCGCGCTACGGCGAATGGGTGGGCAGCGACATCTGGCTCTACTACGCGACCGCGGCCAAGCAGTTCGCAGCGGTGGTGCGCGGCGAAAACTTCTTTGAGCGCTGGGAGTTTGAGTATCCGCCCCTCGCGTTCGTGCTGCTCGATTTGCCGGCCCGCATCTCGGGCGTGGTGTGGCCGACCGAGCCCATGAGCTTTCCGGCGTACGCATTCGCGTTCCGCAGCCTGATGTTCGGCTGCGACGCGGTGATATTCGCGCTTCTGGCTTCGCTGCCCGGCGGCGCGGGCGCCGTCTGGCGCCGCGCACTCGTGTACCAGGCGCTCACGCTGCTGCTTGCTCCCGTGCTTTACGATCGATTCGATCTCGCGATGACCGCGCCGCTGGCGGCGGCGCTGGCCGCGAGTTTGCATCCACAAGGTCATCGCTGCGCGCCGTGGCTGCTGACGCTGGCGACCCACGTGAAACTCATTCCGGCGCTGCTCGCCCCCTGGATTCTGCTCAACACCCCGACCGAAGCGCGTCCGGCGAACGAGCGACTCGCCTGGCGCGACAGGCGCCGCGCGACGCTGGTCTATGTCGGCGGCACGCTGGCGCTGGCGGGCGTCTTCTGGCTGCTCTGGGGCGACGGCGCGTTCCGCTTCCTCGGCTATCACGCCAATCGCGGTCTGCAGATCGAATCGACGTGGGCAACCGCAGTCGCTTGGCAGCGCCTGGCTGCCGGTGATTCGCTGGCGATCCAGGTGCAGTTCGGCGCGTGGCAGCTTCACGGCGCTGACGCCGTCGCAAGCGCCGCGACGCCGGTGCTTCTTGGCGCAGTCGGACTGCTTGCGGTCTCGCACCTGCGAGGTGTGTCCGCGTCCCCGCAGCGCGATGATTGCAGCCGCGCCCCGCTCGCGTTTTCCGTGGCGCTGCTGGCGATCCTGCTGTGCAGCAAGGTGCTATCGCCGCAGTTCCTGCTCTGGTTGTGCCCGTTCATCGCGTGGATCGCCGCGCTGCCGCGGACCAACCTGATCGTCGCGCTGTCGCTCGCGTGCGCGGGGCTCACGACGCTCGTTTTTCCGGTTACCTACACGAGTTGGATCGTGGCTGAGCATGTCGAGACGCGCGGAGTGCTCACGTTCACCGGGCTGCTGTTGATCACGATTCGAAATCTGCTGCTGCTCGCTCTATTCGTGGTGCTTCTGCGGCGTTGGCGCAAAGCCGACAGTCGAGCGCACGACGCCGAGTAGAAGCGGCAGCGTCGCCAGCCGCGCCGCCACCGCCACCAGAAACACCGTGCGATAGCCCGCGGCCGATTCGCCGACGATGCTGAGCAGCAGCCCGCCGACCAGAGAACCGAGCGCCACGGCCAGCGCGTTCGACAGGTTGTAGTACGTGATCAGCCCGGTGCGCTCGGCCGAGTTCATGCGCTCGAAGATCAGCAGCAGCGACGACAGCTCGTACGCCGCGAATATCAGGCCGCTCAGCGCCTGCACGAGCACGAGGTAGACCGGCCCGTCGTGCAGCACCCAGAGCAGCGCCATCGGCGCGTGTCCGAGGCCGCCGATCAGCAGCACCCGCGTCGGACCGACGGAGTGCGCCATCCGGCCCAGCCAGATCAAGCCGATCGCGCGCGCCACGAACGGAGCCGCGATGAGCAGCGTGAATTGCTGGTAGGAGAATTGCAGACTCTCGAGTGCGTAGGGCGTGATGAACGGCTGCAAAATGAAGCCCGCGAACTGAAACGCGAACATGTACACGATCAGGCGACCGTCCGGACCGTGGCGCAGCCGATGCAGAAACTCGCCCGGGGGCACGGTGCGATGACCGATCGGCATCGGCTCCGGTTCCGGCAGCGTCCATAGCAGCGCCGCCGATGCGGCGCGACCTGCGCAGGCGAAGGCGAACAGCGCCGCGAACACCCACAATCGCGCCTGCGGATCGGGCGTGTTGTGCAGCCAGAATCCCGCGGCGAGCATCGAAACCAGCGTGGTCGCATGCAGGCAGCGTGCTCGAAACGCAAAGAAGCGCGCCCGGCGCTCGAGCGGCACCAGCGAGGTGATCCAGGTCGTCCATGCGCCGCCGGTCGCCAACCCGGAGCCCCAGTAGAGCGCTGTCATCGCGAACAGCAGCCACACCGGGGCCTGCCCCAGCGCCGCGACGACCACGAACGGGACGAACGAAACCGATTGCGTGATTGCGCTGAGCACGACCCAGCGGCGGTGCGACTTCAGGCGGCGCACGCCCCAGATCGACAGCAATTGCAGGAGCGCGCCGATCAGCATCGGAATGGTCGCGATCAGACCGGCCGCGACTTCGCCCGCGCCGGTCGCGAGCGCGAACGCCGGGATGTACATTTCGCCGGTGCCCACCATCGCTGCCCAGCAGCAGCCATCGAGCACGCTGACGCGCAATCGGCGTTGTACTTCCGGGTTCGTGATTGGGGGCTGTTGGAACACTGCGTTTCGCGGCCGCCGTCGTGCTTCCGGCACGAAAGGACGGGATGCTACAGCAACGGCGTGAGCGGCACCTGTGCGCACGCCCGCGATCAGGCTTTTCGGCTGCGGTGCGTGGCGCTTGACGAGCGGACGCGAGCCTCCTAGGCTTGGTTCTCGACTGGCCGCCGGTCGGAAAACAGTGCGGGCGGTCAGGTAGCTCAGTTGGTAGAGCACGGCACTGAAAATGCCGGGGTCGCCGGTTCAAGCCCGGCCCTGACCATTTCCGGACGAACCGCCCAAAGGCCGTCCGGTGCTTGTGTTACGGGGCAGTAGCTCAATTGGGAGAGCGCTTCCATGGCATGGAAGAGGTCGTGAGTTCGAATCTCATCTGCTCCAGTCGCCGCCGCTGAACAACATCTCGCCCGCTACGGCCGAACTGTGACCACGGACTGCGCCGTCATCACCCGTTGCGTGATGTAGTCGACGAATGTCACGCGGACGGTGATCTCGGCATTCTTGGGCCGCGCCTGCCACGGGCACTTCACGGTGTAGTGGTATGTCATGAGCTTGCCGTACCAGTGACGGCCGGCGTCGGCTACCGGAATCGTCTGCGTCGCGAAGGGGCGGCCGCCGGCCGGATCGGCGAGATCGAACAACTCGACGCGGATGTCACCTGCGGCCTTGATCGCGTCGCCGTCGCGATCAACCGGCTTGAAGTAGACCGTGACGCCGTCGTCGCCCGGCTGCGAGTCGTAGTTCTCGCCGCCGGAGAGCTTGTCGATCAGGATGCGCTCCGGCGCGAAGATCTTCTTCAAGTCCTCGGCCGAGAAGCCGCGCACCTGCGCCAGTTCGCGCGCCATTCGCTCCGATGTAGAGCGCTCCGCCGCGACCTGCTCGGTCAGCGTCGCGACCTGCTCGCGAAGCTGCTGATTCTCGCGGCGCAGCGGCTCAATTTCGGTATTGGCGCAGCTAGCGAGTCCCAGCAGCGGCCAGGCCGCGACGAAGCACCAGATTCGCGGCCGCACGATTCCAAAGTGCATTGTGCTACTCCAGCGGGTTGATGATCAGCCCGCTCGCCAGCTTCGGGAAGAAGAACGTGCTCTTTTGCGGCATCAGATCGCCCGCCTGGCACACGTCGCGCATCTCCTGCATCGTCGAGGGTTGCAGCAGGAAGACGCTGCCGCGCGTCTCCCGCGCCTCGCTCACGGCGGCGTCCGCCGCTTTCACGTAGTGAATCGTCGGCGCGGCGGGAAGGCGCGGCGCGAGCACGCGGTCGATCACGTAGGAGTGCAGGAACGCCAGCGCCAGTCGACGCCAGGCGACGCTGTGCGACGGCTCAAGCGCGTCGAGCAGCTCCGCGCGACGCGGCCGCACCATCTGATACGTCGCGGCGCCGGCATCGAAAAGCGCGACCGCCTGCGGGCCGTACTGTGCGAGGGCGGCGGGGATGTCAGCGGGTCGCGGCGTGCCTCCCAGCGGCTTGACCTCGATTTCCGGGTCCTTTGCCAGCACTGCGGGGTCGACCGGCGCGCCGACCAGCACGCGATGCGTGGGCAGGATCAGCAGCCCCGGGTCTTCCATGGCGCAGAAGACGCACAGCACGAAGTTCGCGGGGTGGTCGACTGCGATGCCGCCTTGCTGCGAGGCCAGCCAGTCGCGATAGAGCAGGCTCGTGCCATAGCGGTGGTGGCCGTCGGCGATGTAGATGGCTTTGTCGCGCATCAGATGTGCGACGTCGGCGATGACTCTCGGATCGCGCACCGCCCAGAGCCGGCCTTCGACGCCGTCGAGCGTACCGTGTGCCAGCGGCTCGTCTTTGGCAAAGCCTGCGAGACGATCGGCGACCGTGTTCTGAGGATCGGGGTATAGCCCGAAAATCGGGCTGAGGTTGGCGCGCGTCGCCTTGGTCAGCATGAGGCGGTCTTCCTTCGGCCCGCCGAACGTCTTCTCATGCGGGAAGACGCTGCCCTGCCCGAAGGGCTCGAGTCGCAGTCGAGCGAAGAATTTTCGCCGCAGCCAGGTGCGGCCGTTCGCCTCGTAGCGCTGGTGGTAGACGTAGATGGCGGGCTCGCGATCGCGAACCATCGTGCCGTCGGTCAGCCAATCGCGCAGTTGGCGCGCTGCCCGGTCGTAGATCTCCGGCGGACCGGCGTCCTTCGCCGGCACCTGCGGCAGGTCGATCAGCACGAAATTGCGCGCGTCGGCGTCGAGCAGCGCGCGTTTGTCGGCCGCGTCGAGCACGTCGTAGGGCGGTGCGATGCGCGAACCCAGGTCGCGCGAGGCTGTCGTCGCGTATCGAATCGCCGGAATCGGCTGCACATCGCTCATGGGGGGATTTCCGCTCCTGCACGAGAAGTTTCGCGCGCGTGCGCGCAGTGCGACGCGACGGGATGAATTATAAGTCGTTTCGCTCATCCGACTAAGCCATTAGCGGTCGGACCGCAAAACCGGCCCGCGCCACGCCGGAATCGCGTTGACTCGACACCTGCGGAGTTCTAGAGTAGCGTGCAGACGCTGACGAGAGGCGCTACAAGTCTCGCCAGCAAAACAGGTTGGAATTTCATCGTCCGCACCCGATGGAGGTGGCTCCCAATGCGTTTTCGCTTCGCCCGGACAAGCCTGGTTCCCTTGGCATTGCTGGCAGGCTTTGCTCCGGTGTTCCTCACCGGCTGCCCCACGGCACAGACTCCCAACACGAACACCAACAACGACCAGGACGACGGCGGCACCGCCGCGCCGGTCGATGACGGCGACACGACGTTGCCGCGTCCGATTCCACCTGTGATTCCGCCTGACACGACTGTCGGCACGCCCGGCAGTGGTTCCGGCGGCGGTGGTGGCGGGGGCGGTGGGGGTGGAACGCCTCCGTCCACTGAGGACGTGCGACTGACCGTTACCGAGCCCGCCAGTTCGCTAGGGACGCGCCCGGGCGGCACGCTCGACGTGATCTACACTCTCACCGACGACGACGGCTCGGTGAACCTGACGGAGCTCGTCGTCGCCCGCGACGACAACGCCGACGGCAACGCCGACGGCGACCCGGTTCTCACGCTGCCGCTGTCGAACGTCACCGGACAAAGCACGATCAACTTCGACACGAACCAGATCGCCGGCCTGCTCGTCGACGGCTTCGGTCGTTTTGTGCTCGGCGTGCGAACGACTACGGTCGGCGGCGACGAAATCGTCGACTTTGGCGCGGGAATCCTGACCGTCGACAACGTAGTGCCCGTGATCCTCTGGGTCGCTCCGACGGCCGATGATCTGATCAACCGCTCGGAAGACAAGACCGTGCAGGTGACGTCAAACGACAACTCGACGCACTCGATTACGGTGACGCTCGTGAACGAGGATGACCCGAACGTCACGTTCGAGGTCGTTCCGAGCACCACGTTCGCGGCCGGCGCCGGCACGCGGACGTTTGACGTCGATTTCAGCGGTATTCCCGCGGGAACCTACGAATTCCGTGTGAGCGTCGATGACGGCATCGGCGCTTCTACCACCATCACCGGCGTGAAAATCGGCACGACTGAACCGGTCGTGGTGTCGGTGACGGACCGCCTGATCGGCGAGTTCGACCTCAACACGCTAGCGGGCACTACCAGCCGCGGCGCGATCTTCCAGGGCTTCAACTTCAACGACCTGGCCGGCAGCTCGGTTTCGACCGTGCCCGATCTGAACAACGACGGTCGCGACGAGCTGATCATCGGCTCGCGCTTCGGCAAGCCGCTCCTCATCGAAGAGAACGGCGTCGGCTGGGGCGAAGCCTATATGGTCTACGGCAACAGCAGCCGCCTCACCGGCGAGCGCAAGCTCAACTCGGTCGGTCTGGGCAACGTCTCGGGCCTCGTGTTCCAAGGCATCCGCAATCCGCTGAACCAGAGCTGGACCTACGGTCTGTCCGACATCACCGTCGTTCAGGACATGGACGGCGACGAACTGCCCGAAATCGTCTTCAGCTTCCCGCGCGTCGAGTCGGTCAACCTCGGCGAGACGAACACCGGCGTGCAGAGCCCGCAGCTTCTGCCCGACATCAGCGGCATGGGCAACCTCGAGTTCCAGGCCAACACGCCCTTCGGCTGGGCGCCTAACGTCGCTCAGTTCACGCGCGGAGGCGTCGTCATCGTCTCCAGTCAGAACGCGCTGCTGACCAACCCCGCGGCGGTCAATCGCCGCTTCGGTCGCGTGCTCGACCTACACGAAGTCGGCCAGATGTTCGGCAACATGAGCCGTCCGAACATCGACCTCTACGTTTTCGACATCGTGCCGGACGCCAACGATCCGTTCGGCTGCTCGGATTGCATCGCGTGCGAAGGCGCCTGCCCGGCGCCCGAGGGCGAAACCGTTGAACCGGCCGAATGCGCCGGCGACTGCCTCGGCGACCCGGAGAACTGCGACGAAACCTTCTACACCAACTCGATCTGGGTCTGGGACACCGTGCTTTCGAACCAGGGTCCCGGCGGCTTCCTCCAGCCGTGGCACCCGGTGCCCGTCGACCCGCCGCTCGCAAACCCGGCGATCTTCCCGTACGACACCGGGTTCCTTGACCTGATCAACCCGCCCGCCGCGCGGTGCGACGACATCACCGGCGACGGCGTGCCCGACGGCTGTGAGTTCATCAACGTCTTCATCGCATGGGGACCGCCGCCGTTCCTGCCGTTCCCTTGCACGACGCTCATCGGCGTCCCCGCGTGGGATGACGGCAACGGCGCCTCGATCTGGACCGGTTTCTACGGTCCGTTCACGTCGCCGCGCGGCTACACCGGCGTCGACTCCAACGGCAACCTGGTCTCGGTTCCGCCGACGTCGATCGGCGCCCGCGTGCTGGGTCAGACGGTTGAGGATCGCTTCGGCACTGCGGTCGCAACCGACGGCCGCTTCCTGTTCATCAGTTCGCCCGAGCGCACCGTCAGCGTGAACGACGTGCCGGAATTGCCGACGTCGGACCGCAGCCACGCCGGCGCGATCTATCAGTTGATTTCAAATGATCGCACGACGCCGACCTCGCCCACGCTCACGCAGCTGTGGCTGGAGCCGGGTCAGACCTGGCCGAACCCCGACGCGCAAGCGGCGGCGCGGCTCGATTTCACCATGCCCGTGCCTCACCAGTACGTGATCGAGGACGTCGGTGCCTATCGCGGCCCGTCGACCGTAATCCAGGATTACCCGACGCCCGACAACTGCGCCGGCCGCGACTTCTTTGAGGACGGTGGCGAACAGGCGATCGTAACCCCGTCGCCTCTGTGCAACGGTGCGAACGAATCGACGCAGACCGCGGCCTACTACACCAACACGACCCCGCAGATCATCGGACCGCACGAGGACGCGCGGCTGACGTTCGTCCGCGGGCTGGGTGACGTGAACGGCGACGGCTTCCGCGACTTTGCGGTCGGCTCTGCCAATATCCGCGAGGACTTTGACGACGCCGGCAGCGACACGGTCGGCGGAATCTTCATCGTCTTCAGCCGCCCGTTCAATCTCGAAGGCGACTACCTGCTCGAGCAGATCGCCCTCGACATCAGCGATCCGGAGCGCCTCGACGGCGTCTTCATCCGCGGCGGCGCGGCCGGCGACACGCTAGCCCGCGTCTTCGCCGACGCCGGCGACTTCAACGGCGACGGCTTTGCGGATGTCATCATCGGCAACGAGGGCGCGAACGGCGACGCCGGCGAGGCCATCATCCTCCTCGGTTCGTCGACGCTGAACAGCCCGGTCGGCGGCTGGACGCCCGCGACCATCCCGGCGGACCGCGTCATCCGCTTCACCGGCGTCAACGCCGGCGACCTGGTCGGCTCGAACGTCGCCTCCGCGGGTGACGTCGACGGCGACAACCTCTCCGACGTGCTCATCGCCGCTCCGGGCGTCAACGGCAGCACCGGCTCCGTTTACCTCATCTACGGCGACGACGAGCTTACGGGCATCCAGGGCTTGGCCAATGTCGGTGCGGCGGCGCTGCCCGGCGTCAAGTTCAACGGTCGCGTCGCGGGCGACTTCCTCGGCGGCGGCATGAAGGTCGTCGCGGGAACCGACCCCAACGGCGGTGCGGCCGACGTCAGCTCGCAGGGCGTCGCGACGCTCGGCGATATCGACGGCGACGGCGCCGATGACTTCTCGATCACGTCGATGCTGGCAAGCCCGGCGGGCAAGACGAACGCGGGCGAGGTCTACGTGATCTACGGCCAGCGCGGCCCGTAGCACTGCCGGAACGGATTGCAGTGAATCTCACGAACGGGTCGGCCGAAAGCGCCGGCCCGTTTTCGTTGCTGGTTAGGTCCAGGAGCCGCAGCCTACGATTTGCTCAGCAGCCGAAGCGCGTCCTCAGCGATCAACTCCGCCGCATTCGGCGCCGCCAGCCGCCGCGCCGCCCCGCGCAGTTGCGCCAGCCGCTCGCCGTCGCTCAGCAGGCGCAACACGCGAAATCCCAGCAGCCGCGGGTTGTTGACTTTGATCGCGGCGCCGCGCTCGAGCAGAAAGTCGCTGTTGCGCGTCTCCTGTCCCGGAATGGGGTTGACGATTACCAGCGGCGTGCCGCACGCCAGCGCTTCCGCCGCGGTCAGCCCTCCGGGCTTCGTCACGACCAGGTCCGCCGCCGCCATCCACTCGTGCATGCGTTCGATGAATCCCAGCACGCGCATTTCGCAATCGCCGCCGCGGGTGATCCGTTCCAGGCGCCGCCGCAGAAGTTCGTTGCGGCCGGTGATCACGACGACCTGCAAGCGCTGCTCGAGCGCGCGCAATTGCTGCAGCAACTCTTCAGTCGGTCCGACGCCGAAGCCGCCGCACAGCAGCAGCACAACCGGCCGATCCGCCTTCAGTCCGCACGACTCGCGCGCCGCGGCCGCGCTGGGCGGATTCGCGAATGCGGGGCGCACCGGAATCCCGCTGATCCGCACGTTGTCTGACGTGACGCCCCAGCTCACCAGGTAGGCTTTGCCTTCTTCCGTCGCGGTGTAGTAGCGTTCGGTCGGCTCCTGCACCCACAATCGGTGTGTCTCAAAGTCGGTCGTGACCGTCACCTGCGGACACTGCAGCCGGCCCCGCCGCCGCAGGCCCGCCACAACCTCCGCCGACAGAAAATGCGTATTCACGATCAGATCGGGCGCGGCGCGAATCAATGCGCGCTGAATCGGCCCGGCATTGAGATTCTGAAACTGGGCTCGCCAGTCGCGCTTGGTTCGCGCGCGGTCGGTCGCGTCATAGAGCCAGCCCATCGCCGCAGGCGCGTGCCGCACCAGCCCGAGGTATCCCTGTGAATAGAGCGCGCGGAAGAAGCGATTCGTCCAGTTGAGCACATCATGGACTTCAACGGTTGCGTCCGGCCGCCGCGCTTGCAGCGCCGCGCGCATCGCCTCCGCCGCCACCAAATGCCCGGCGCCGGCCGACGCGGTCAGCACCATCACACGCGGAGAACTCACGGCGTGCGCCCGCGATCTGCGGCGCCGCGCTCGCGCAGGCGCTCGGCGGCGCGGGCCAGCAGCTCGCCGAGCACACGCTCGGCCGCGGTCAGCGACGCCACGAATTCCGACCTCGGTGCGAACACGACGTCGAATCCGCCTGGCCACTCCGTGCTCATCTTGCGAAAGGCCTCGCGCAGGACGCGCTTCATACGATTTCGATGCACCGCGTCGCCGCAGCGCCGCCCGACGCGCAGCCCCATGCGCCAGCGCCCCAGATCGTTCGCCGCCAGCCAGAGCGTCAGCCCGCGCGTGCTCACGCGCACTCCGGTCTGCAGCACACGGCGGAAATCCAGGTCGCGTCGCAGGCGCCGCAGGCCCCACGCGGTCGTGCGCACCGGCTCGCGCCGCGCGTCACTCATCGCTGCCCGCGGGAGGCGCCTGCAACAGCCCGACCGACGCCGAGAAACCGTGTACATAGTTGCGACCGCCGACCGGACCGATCTCGCCGGCGCAGAACGCGCCCGCCAGCGGCGTAGTGGCGCAGGCGTCGGTGATCGCGCGTGCGTCGTGGTGCGGCTGCGCGAACAGGCGCCGTCCGCGCCCGTTGCAGGTAAAGAGCAGCGCCCCGGGAAACGGAGCGCCGCGAACGTCGCCAAGCATCGACTCAAGGTCGTCGCTCGCTGACTCGCTGTCGCGCACGTGAAACTGCACGGTCTGCCCGGGTCGAATCAGGTCGTTGATCGCCATGGCTCCGCTTTCGTCGAAGCCGATCGGGTTGCGAATGAGGAAGTCGCCGCGCCCGAAGTGCGACTGGTATTCGTTGATTACGCGTCCCAGGAACAGCCCGCGCGACTCCGCCAGCTTGCGGTCGCGCTGCGGGCATGACTGCAGCAATTCGAGCACCACGTCGCGCGGCGTGCGCCCGCCCAGCCCCTGAATCACGTTGCGCTCGGCGCGTGTCACCACCAGATGCTGCCCGATCGGCCGGCAACCCTGCGACACCAGCATGCGGAATCGCACGTCGCCCGTCAGCGCCAGACCGGTCAGCCCGCCGTGCAAAGCCTGTCCTTCGAAGACGATCGTGTTCTCACCGGCAGCCGACCCGGCCGACGCCATTCCGCCGATGGCAGCGCAGCCGGGATAAGCGCGCTCGATCGCCGTGAGCGTCGCGGTCGCGTTCACCGAAAATGGGTCGCCCAGCAGCACGAACTGCGGACCGTCGTCGAGCGAGCATCCGACCTGCTCGCGCAGTTCCTCCACGTGCTTCATCGACTGCAGCGCTTCGTGCGTCAGGTGAAACGCGTGCACTCGTGCTCCCGGCAGCGTCGCCGCCCACAGCACCAGGGCCGGCTCGCCCTCAAACTCGCGGTCGCCGCAGATCACGGCTTCGACGCTCATGCCGACGAACGCGCGCGGCCCGAGACGCTCGTGAATCTGCGGCGCCAGGCGGCTGAGTTCCTCGGTGAATTGCGGGCTTGCAAACAGCACGCAGATATCCGGTGCACGCGCAAGTCCGCTGAGGACCACGTCCGTGAGCACGGCCGCGGCGTCCGAACGCGCCGGTTCGCTTAACAGTGCGGTTACGACCTTCATGCGACCAACCCTCACCCGCGTCATGGCGGATGGCAAGTCGGCATTGTAGTCCGCTCTTGCTCGTCGAACCGATTTGGCTGAACGTCGAAGACGCAGCGCTGCGGGACCGGCCTCTGGCCGGTCGCTGGCTCACGCTGGTTCTATTTCCGCCGCTCGTGCGAGATTCCCATCTCGCACGCCGCGACTCGGAACCCACAACCCGCGCGCGGCGCGGAGCCGAACGGAGTGCAGCACTTGCTTACGCTCGACCTGCGAATGTCCACGTCAGAACTGCACGCCGACGAACGGCTTCACAACCAGCGCCGCCACGATCGACACCAAAAGGAACGTCAACCACCACGGCGCCGCGAGTCCGAGCACCGGCCAGCGCCCCGCATCGAACGGCTGAATCGTGATCGAGCGCACGGGCGAACTCGCGCCGAAGGCCGCCTCGCGCGGATAGAGCAACTGGTCGACCCAGCTTGCCCCGGGTCGCTTCGGGCTGACGGGGCGCAGCGCGCCGCCCGCGGCCGTGTCCACGACGCGCAGATGCTTTTCCGCGACTGTCGCGCCGCTTGCTTCCCAGCGCAGCGCCGCGTCCACCGGCTGCGTCGCGCGGAGCCGCCAGGTGATGCGGTGCACGCGTGCCGCTCGAACCGCCTGTCCCACAATCTCGACTCCGGCCGGTGCGTGCAGTTCGGCCGTGCGCAGCGTATTCCATGACTCGGGAGCAACCTCGACGTCGACCACAACGATCTGGCCCACGCGCGGCGGCGCGAACTCAAACCACATCGCGAGCTGCGTGAGCAGCAGCAGAAACGGCGCCAGCAGCACCACCAGCGGCGGCACCGAGTAGGCCAGCCGTTGCAGCGCCGCGCCGAAGAGCCCGCCGATCGCGCGCAACGAGACGCCCAGATCGTCCATGAACAGACGCATCGCCAGCAAGTTGGCCCGTGTTCGATCCGCCACGCGCTGAATCCGCCGCTGCGGCGAGACGTACTTGAACGCCAGCGTAGCCAGCGCCCCCGAGACCGCGGCGATGACGCACAGCGCTCCCAGCGGCGAAAGCGGCAGCAGCGCGCTCATCAGCGCGTCGACGAGGACCGTGCAGCCGCGATTCAGCAGATCAAGCATGCGAGTCCCCGCGGGCTATTCGATGTAGCCCAGGCCGCGCAGGCGCTCCTCGACGCGATCATCGTCGGTCGGTCCGCCTTCGAGGCGTGCGAGCTCCTTCTCGATGGTCGCGATCAGAAACTCGTCGACGGAGGCGTACCCGGCCTTTTCGGCTGCGGCCTTCGCCCGCTCGTAGAGGCCCTTTTCAAGTTTCAGTTTGGGTCCGAACAAGCTGCGCTCCTGCTTACTGCGTGAAAACCCCGTTTCGGCCGTGCATGCCCTCGGGCGTGCCGACGCCGAACATCTTCAGGATCGACGGCGCCAGGTCCGTCAGTGCCGGATCATCCAGCGCGATTTTCCGGTTTGAGAGCAGCACGCCCGGCACGATGTGCGCCGCGATGCAGTGGTCGCCGCTCCAACGATCGAGGTTGTCCTCGATCAGTTGCGCCGGATGCCCGCCCAGCGCCGTGGACCAGCTTCCGCGATAGTTCGCCGCGTAGCCGACGAGGATGTCGGGCGCGACGCTCATGTCCGCATTGGGATATTCATCTTCGACGATGTAGACCTTGCTTACGACGGCCGTGCCGTCCGCATCACGGACTTCCAGCAGCTTCGCCGCGATGTCGTTCAGCAGCGCCCGCTTATCCTCCGGCTTCACGATGCCCTCGCGCTCGCGACCCTGCAGGTTTACATAGAGGCAGTTGATGCCCAGGGCGTAGGCGCGCGTGCGGCTGAAATTCACGTTCATCAGCGGGATCGGCAGCGCTCGCGCCCGCGGCGTCGTGCTCTTGAGCGACAAAAATCGCTCCTGCTCGAGCCAGGTGTTCAGATTGAATCCGCGGCGGAACCCTGAGAACCCGTGATCGGACATGGCGATCAGCACGTCGTTGTCGTCGATCACCTGCAGCGCTTCGCCCAATAGCGCATCCATCTCGACGTAGATGCGTTCGATCAATCCGCCGTAGCGCTCCGCCTCGCCCGGCTTCAGCCCCGGGTGCTGGGGATCGGTATCGCGCCAGAAGATATGGCAGAGCTGATCGATGTGGCCGAAGTAATAGAACAGGAACCCGCGGTCGAAGCGCGCCAGCGCGTCGCGGTATTGTGCGATGCGCTCGTCGATGAGCAGATCGACCATCTGCAGGAACTCGTCTTCGTTCAGCGCTCCTTCGCGCAGGGCCTTTGTGTCTTCGGGTATGCCCGTGGTGTAGAAGCGCCCGCTGCGCCGCGCCACGTCATCGCCGAACGACACCGGCGTGCTGATCGGATTGAGCTGGGCCCGCGGATCGATGTTCGGCGGCGACGCGTAAACCCGCAGTTCGGGGTGCACCTGCTGCACATACAGCCGCACCATCGCGGGCAGCTTTGTCGGGAAGACGCTGTTCACCAGCGAGCTTGCGGGGAAGCCGGTTTCGTAGGCGATCGGTATCCAATCGCTCCACTCGCCGCTGCCCAGCACCACGACCTGTTCGCCCTGCTGAATTCGCACGACGTCGCGTTCCGGGTCGCGATCAAGCTCAAAGCGCACGAACATCTCGGGCAGCGGCTCCTCACCGATCGGCCGCGCCAGAAAATTCGGCGGACCCGGGAGGTCGGCCACGGCGTGATTGTCACGCACCTGCAATTGAACGAATTCGCCGCCCGCCACTTCGCGACCTGGGTCGGGGCCGAAGAACGTGAACAGCCCCGGACCGCCGTGCGCGTCAGGCGTGCCCATTCCGCAGATGCATTGCAACCGCCCGCTTCCAGGTTCTTTCGTCGGCGGGGGGAAGTTGGCCGGCAGGCGATAGATCGTCGTCTGCACGCCCGCCGCCACCAGCGTGTCCCAGAACTCGGGACCGCGCCGCAGCAGTTGCGTCGTCGCGCCGGCCAGCGGGATGCGCCACGGACCGATGTCCCAATGTTCGCCCAGCAGGCCGGTCATCAGCGTCTTTTCCGCCGGCCGAACTTCAGAGATCGATTGAAACGGCCGCACGCCGCCGGGCCAGGCCGGATCGTTCGGCACGCGATGCACGAAGTCGTAGATCTGATGCGTACCCGGGTGCGAGCCGCTGATGAAATTCGACCACGCGACGGGGCTTTGTGGCGGCATGCTCGTCGCGAGCGACTTGAAGCCGCCGCGCTCCGCCAGTGCCTTGAAGTTGGGCATCCTGCCCGCCTCCATCAGGCGCTGCAAAATCGTGGGATCCATGCCGTCGATCCCCAGGACGAGCATCTTCATTCCCGGCTGCCGTGCTGCGGATTCGCGTGCCGCCGCCTCCTGGGTACAGCCGCTCATCGCGGGCAACAGCGAGATCGCCGCGATGCCGAGCCAGTGCGCCCATTGCCGCGTCAGCGTGAAACGGACCTGCCCGTTGCTGCTCACAACGTGCCGGGTGGAACGGGCATCCTGCCCGTTTCTTCGTCCGCCGATCGAGATACTCGCATTAGACACGAGCGGCCTCCGCGAGCAGCGAGCGACCGTCCATGTACGACGGCTTCGCTACGCCGAACAGGTCGAGCACTGTCGGCGCCAGATCGATGATGGCGGCCCGCTGTGCGCCCGCGACCGGCGCCGCGCCGTCCTTCGAAGCGCCGTCGAGCGCCAGATTCGAGAACAGCACCCCCGGCACCAGTGCCGGATGCACGCAGTGATCCCCGCTCCACGCCTTGACGTTGTCGCTGAACACGGCTTCGCCGCATTTGCCGATGGCCGCATCCCATGAGACTCGATAGCCGACGTTGTAGCCGACGATGACATCCGGGGCGTTCGCGACGTACGGCCCGTGGTAGACGCGCTCGCCGGCGACGGCCTCGCGCACCGCCACCTCTCCGGTCAACGGGTCGGTTGCGCCGCTCAGCCGCTGGCAGATTTCCTGCACCAGTGCGGCGGATTCGGCGCCGGCGGCGACTTGCCCGTTCACTTCGCGCCCGCGCTGGTTCACGAAGATCCCCGCCAGCCCGACCGCGTAGGCGCGCGTGCGATCCCAGTCGATGTCGGCGAGGTACGGGCGGTCCGTCACGCGCTTGTTCTCTTTCAGGAACAGATATCCGTGATCACGCAGCCACGCGTTCAGGTCGACCCCGCGCCGAAACGGCTTGAAGCCGTGATCCGACATGACGAACAGCGCGTCGCCCTTGCGCAGCGCCTTCATGATGCGTCCGATCAGCTCGTCCATCCGCGCGTACATGTCGGGTATCACGCCGCGGTGCGAAGCACGGGCGGAGTCCTCGAGCGCCGGGTGTCGATCATCCAGAAAGCGCCAGAACATGTGCTGAATGCGATCGGGGCCGTCGAACACGCACACGACGGTGCCGCGCGAAACGGTGCGCAGTGCGTCAAACAACATCTGCTCGCGCTCCGCGTGAATGTCGTACGCCTGTTGCAGAAACGCGTCTTCGTCGAGCACCTTCTCCGACAGCGACCACGTGTCCTCGGCCAGACCGAGCGTCGAGTAGCTGCCTTGCCGGCGCGCCAGATAGCTCGAATACACGAACGGATGCGCGATCGGCATAACCGGACGATCGGGGTCGATCTGCAGCGGCGTGCAGTAAAGCACGAACGGCGCGGCGAAGCGCTTCAAATAAAAGCGGCAAATGCCGTGCACACGCACACCCGGCGCCGCGGAAAACGCCACCCGCACCCATGCGGAGTATTCGCCGAGGCGCAACGTCACACGCTGCCCGCCGATCGTCATCTCGGCGGCGCCCTCGTCGCGTCCCGCGCGCACCACGAACGGCAGGCGGAGTTCGGCGCCGTCTGCGCGCAGGCTATTCACCGGTCCGCGCAGATACGCGTGAATCGCATCGCCGCGTCGCTCCACGCGAATGCGATCACCCCCGACGTCGCCTTCCATGGTGGCGCCGGCCGGCCCTTCCTCGCTGAAGAGCGTGAACATGCCCTGCGTGCCGCGCAGGTCGGGCACGCACATCGCGGAAAGCTGTACGCCGCGGAACTTGTCGGGCGGAAACGTGATGGGCACGCGCAGAATCGCGCTGAACACGCCGCTGTCGCCCAGCACCGACCAGAACGGGCGGCTCTTGCGCAGCGCGGTCACCTCCGGCGCAGACAGCGGAATCTCATACCGTCCCAGTTTCAGCTTACGCTTCGGCTCGCGAATCCGCACCGAGGAAATCGTCGGCCGGTAGTCCGCCGTGCGCGCAATGAAATCGAAGATGTTGTGCTTGCCGGGATTCGTGCCGGTGCTAAACGACGACCACGCCACCGGCGACAGCGGGGGCCAGGTGGTGCCGAGCCGCTGGTAGCCGCCGGTCTGGCGCAGCCGCGCGAGGTTCGGCAGCTTCCCTTCGGCGAGATACTCCTCGGTCAGCGTCGGTTCGAGACCGTCGAGGCCGATGACGATGACGCGCTTGACCTTCGCCCGGCGCCGGCTGCGCCAACTGGTCGCAAAGCGCCACAGCAGCCTGAACGGATAGATCAGGATCAGCAAGAAGGCGCTCAGCAGCGCCAGCAGCACCGTGAAGCACGATCCGAGGATGGCGATGCCCGCGCCGGGGCCGATGTATGCCAGGTCTAGCATGCGTGTGCCTTGCGCTGCGTCACGCCGTCATTCTCCGTCAGATTCCGCGCTGGCCGGCGCTGACGCGGGCTGCGAGGCTGCGGCGCGGCCGCCGGCGCCGACGTAGCCCTCGCTCCGCAGCTTGATGATGTCGGCTTCCGAAACGCGGCGAAAGTCCTCGGTGATCCCCGGACGGAAACCCACGTTGGTTTGAATCTGCTGTTTCATCGCATCCGCCAGCGCCCGCGCCACGTCGCCATGCGTGGGCAGGGCGTTGGTCTGTTCGCGCGGGTCGACCGCGAGGTTGATCAGGACGGTCAGCGTCTGGGTGGCGGTGCTGCCGTCGGGCCGCTTCTGCGAGATCGGCGCCGCCAGCAGCTTCCAGTCGTCGCGCAGAATCGCCTGCTGGTGTATTAATGCGCCGGCTTTCACGGCGTCGGCGAATGCCAGGCTCGGGAACGCCTTGGGGTCGCCGGAAAGATGCGCGACGAACGACGTGCCCTGCACCGTGCTGCTGAGCTTGCGGCGCAACTGTTCGGCAATGGTGGGATAAATGTCGATCAGCTCGATGTTGCCTGCGAGCCGTATGCCGGTCGGCAGCACGCCGGGCCAGCGCAGAATCAGCGGCACGTGCAAATCGGTTTGAAACAGCGAGTACCCGTGGTCCCAGAATCCGTGTTCGAAGAGCGCCTCGCCGTGGTCTGACGTGAGTACCACATAGCTGTTGTCCCACACGCCGCGCTTCTTGAGTTCGGCGACCATCGCCGCGAAATGGTGGTCAAACTCCGCGACGCCGGCATCGTAGCGCGCTTCCCAGTAGTCGTAGGTCTCTCGCAGCCGCTCCCAGCGCGTCGGATCGCTGTCCTGCGCCGGCGGCTTGTTCAGATACGGATTGAGCATTCGCAGCGCTTGTTGCGGCAGCGGACGGCGGTTTGGATTCGCTTCCACCTCGGCCAGCAGAGGATCCATGAATTGCGGCGCGGCGTCGTACGGCCCGTGCACGTCCATGTAATGCAGATACATGAAGAACGGTCGCTGGGCGTCGCGCTGATCGAGCCATTGCAGCGCTGCGGCGTTGACGACCGAGCCCGAAACGCGATTCGCCGCGAAGCTCGCGTCAAAGTGGTCGAAGCCCTGCCCGAATCCGTACTCCGCCTTGATGAACTTGTTCGCCGAGAACGCAGCGGTGACGTAGCCGCTCGACTGAAGCAGCTCCGCCAATGTGTCGAACGACTCGTCGAGCACCGACACCTTGCCGATGCGACCCTGGTCCATATTTTCGAGCAGCAGGTAGCTGACGGCCTTGTGCACTTTCGGGTAGGTCGCCGTGAACAGCGACGCAACCGACGGCAGCGTCCAGGGCGCGACCGCCACGGCCCGCTCGCAGACCACGCCTTCGGCCGCGAGCGCGTCGATTGTGGGCGTCAGCTTCCGGTAATAGCCGTGCGTGCCCAGGCGATCCGCTCGCAGCGTATCCACGACCACGAAGATGACGTTGGGCGGCGTCGCGCCCTCCCGCAGCAAGCCGACGCTGGCGACCGGGGTCGCGCCGGTGTCGCAACCCGCGATCAGAGCGAGAATTGCCGATAGTGCAGCCGCGCTGGCGCGGGGTCCGAACGTGGTGAGATTCACGATGCTCGCGGCTCCCCCGGGTGCGTGCGGCTCCCAACGTGAGTGCGCCAAAGCGACGACAGATACCTAGATCGGTGAGAATACCCGTCCGACTTGGCCGCAGGCAAGCCGCGGCGTTCACAAGTTGCGTGCGGCGCGTTGGCTGCGCGGCGCTCAACGCGGTTCCCGCTGCGCGGGAACGAAGGGGGCGACGACGCCCATCCCACCCAGTCGAAGAATTGCGCTAGACGCAGACGACACCCATCCACCGAATTGACGCCGTGAAAGACCGACCGGCCTGGAGGCCGGTCCCCCAGCGCAACATTTCTGAGTGTTGCGGGAATCGGCAGATGAGCAATCGCTGGCGAAGGCGGCCCTGGTGCGAGAATCCGTTCTCGCACCATCTGCAACGCCCCCGATTCAAACCCTGGACCTTGCGCTTCGTTGCGTGCAGACAGCAAGGTGGCTGCGGAGCGCGGATCGAGCGGCGCTGTCTACGCGCGTCGGCGCAGACCCAGCGCGCCCAGCATCAGCAACAACGCGCTCGCCGGCTCCGGCACGTACTCGATGTACCGAAAGCTCGCGCCGCTCAGGTTGATGATGTCCTGCTCGGTCTGCGTGTCGGTGTCGTAGATGCGGACGCGCGTGCCGCCCGCATACAGAATGTCGCCGTTGCCGAGTCGGTACACGCCGCGCGGCGACGTGATCAGGTTCGTGTACGCGTTGGCCTGCGTGCCGTCGCTGTTGTACTCGTAGATGCCGAACGGCGCGGTGAAGCCGGCGGCGAGCACCTTGCCGCTGCCCTGAAGGAACAACTGCTGCGGGAAGTCGATACCGCTCACGCCGTCGGAGCTGTGCCAGACGCCGTTCAGCGTGCCCGAGAGGCTCAGGCTCACGATGTCGTCACCCGCGCTCTCGCTGACCAGCGCGTCGCCGCTGCGAAACTGGATGTCGCGCGGCGTGCCGAAGCCGCTGGCCCACGACGTCGCGTTCGAGCCGTCGCCGTCCAAACGCACGATTTGTCCATTCACGTTCGATGCGACGTAGATCTGCCCGTTGTAGCGCGTCAGGCCATTCGGGCCGTCGATGCCGTCGGCGTTGTCGGCGAACACGCCGATGTACGAACCGTCGAACCCAAACTCCTGAACGGTGTCGCTGGTCTCGTCGCTGACGAGGATCGTGCCGCGCCCGCTGTAGATCGCGTTGATCGGCTGCGGGATGCTCGGGTGTGTCGGAATGTAGTCGGCGTTGATCACGCTGCCGTCGAACGGATCGAACGCCCAGACCTTGTCGTTGCCGGAATCGGGAATCAGCAGCACCTGCGCCGAACTCCCGGCCGCAAGCGCGCACGACAGAACCGTAAACAGAAATGCACGCATCACAATCTCCTCCTCTTGCCCGCGGCTCCTGTAACCGCGAGTAGAGCTGGAGTGTAAGGCTTGCGTGAAGGTGACGTGCCCGCTTCCGCCGCGAATTCTCGCGACGCGTCCGGATAACACCGCGCCCGGCGCCCACCCCCAGAAAGGGCCGGTCGCCGGGCGCTGCGTGTACGGCTGCGTGGTCGCGTCGGTCGGCTATTCCTTCTCGAACTCCACCTTGAGCGCGGAATTGTTGCCGTTGCGCTGCGCCGCGATGTCGATCACGTAATGACCGACCGCCACTGGGCCGCCGCCCGTCTCGACCGTGTCGACAAAGATGCCCGCCGGCAGCGTGACGGAGAGCGTGTCGTCGGCGCTCAGCGTCGAGAGCTCGCTGCCCGCAACGTCAAATGAGCGGACGTCGGTGCGCCAGCCCGTCGGCGGCGTCGGCCAGGTGGCGGCGCCGTCGATGTCGTTGATCTGCTGCGCGGTGCCGTCGTGGAAGAACACCTCAAACCGGTAGTCGAAGCCCACGAGCAGTCGGCCGCGCTCGTCGACCGGCGGGTGCCACTCAAGCACCAGGTCCTGCGTGCCGTCAAAAAGGTTTTCGACCGACGCCGGCTGCAAGTCGCCTTCGGCGCCGAACAGCTCGAGCTTGGGAATGCTGCGGAAGACGTAGTTCAGCATGCGCGTCGCGCGGCGCGTGCTGCCGTCGTCGAAGGTGCACACGATCGTGAAGGCGTCGCCCGCGTCGATGAATGCGTGCGGCGTCACGAAGGCGTTGAAGTGGTTCGGCTCCACTTCGTTGAGCGCGTAGCCCGTATCACTCCACAGCCCGCCGCCCTGAACAGTCGCAAGCGGCAGATACGCGGGTCCCGGCGTTTCGAGGACCGTGACGCCGGTCAGCGTGCGGCCGTTGCGGCCGTCGAAGTTCACTTCGAAGGTGATGACCGTGTCGTTCTCGAGCGACTGTTCGATGTTCGCTTCGTCACCGGTGAAATAGAACTGGGCGTTCGGGCCGCCGATCTTCAGATTCATGAACGCCTGGAACTGAATGCCGCCGCGCTGCGGCTCCGGGCGCGCCTCGGCGTCGAGGTCGTCGATGGTGCCGTTGCCGTTGTCGTCGGCGTCGAAGTCATCGAGCATGCCGTCCATGTCGACGTCGCACTGCTGACGCGGATTGTCGGTCGGGAGATCCACGACCGCGCCGTCGCCCTTGCCGACGTTCGCGGCGCCGACCGGCACACCTGAGTCGTCGAGCCGCACCAGCACGTCGTCGGCGACCGCGCCCTCGTCGAGGTTCGCGTCGTCGCCGGCGAAGATGGGTGCGTCGCCCGGCGTCCCGGGTACGTCGATCGTGCCCAACGACACGTTGCCGTCGAGCTCGATTCCGGTCGAGCCGAAGCCGGCGAACGAGTTGAACATGACGGGGCCCAGCGCGCGGCCGTCGGGTCCGAGCACCATAGTCAGGAAGAGATCGCCGGTTTCCTCTTCAGGGATTTCGATCGAGAAACTGCCGTCGGGCTGCGAGTCGCCGGTGTAGACCTCCATCGTGTCCGCCGACTGGGCGACGATCTGATAGCCCTGGTTCACTTCCATCGCGCCGGCGAGCAGCTTCGACGCGGGGGAGCTGATCAAGCCGCTGATGCTGCGTCCCGACGAAACCGGCTCGTCGCCGTCGTCATCCGTGTCGCCATCCTCGTCGGCGTCGTCGCTGCCGTCGGCATCGTCGTCATCGCCGCCGTCGTTCTCGCCGCTGTCATCGCCGCTGTCATTGAACGAGTCGCCGAACGACTCGAACAGCGAGCCCAGGTCGGGGATCCCGGTCGGGCCGCAGCCCGTGCTCGCCGCAGCGAGCAATGACAATCCGATCAGCCAATTCCGCATCGTGCATCTCCTCGATATTCGGACGTTGCGCTATGGAAGTCCAAAGTCGTACGTGCGCATCGGCGCGCGCTCGCACGCGGTTAAACAGCGCGGCGCGGCGACCCGGCCCACGGGCGGTATGCGTGAAACACGCGCCAGTGATAATCTGCGCGTTGCCGTCGGCGTTCGTCGCGGCAACGGGTGTTTCGGGCCGGAAGGAGTCGAATCGACGTGTCTGCGCAACGCAGTTGGGCGGAGCCTTGGAAAGTCAAAATGGTCGAGCACCTGCGCATGACCACGCGCCCGGAGCGCGGCGCGGCGCTAGGCGAGGCGGGCTACAACACCTTTCTGTTGCCGAGCCGCGTGGTGTACATCGACCTGCTGACCGACTCGGGCACCTCGGCCATGAGCGATCGTCAGTGGGCGGGGCTGATGCTGGGCGACGAGGCCTACGCCGGCTCGGAGAATTTCTACCACCTGGAGGACGCGGTTCGCCGGTTCTACGGCTACAAGCACTTGATTCCGACGCATCAGGGCCGCGGAGCCGAGCACATTCTCAGCCAGTTGTGCATTCGGCGCGGGCAGGTCGTGCCCGGCAACATGTACTTCACGACCACCAAGGCGCACCAGGAACTCGCCGGCGGCACGTTCGTCGACGTGATCATCGACGAAGCCCACGACCCCGACAGCCCGCACCTGTTCAAGGGCAACGTCGACCTGAACAAGCTCGAGCGCGCCATCCGCGAACACGGCGCCGAGAATGTCGCCTATCTGTCCCTCGAGACCAACGTGAACATGGCCGGCGGGCAGCCGTGCAGCCTCGCGAACATCCGCGAGACATGCGCTCTGTGCCACAAGCACGGCGTGAAGGTCTTTCTGGACGCGACCCGCGCGGTGGAAAACGCCTATTTCATCCGGCAGCGCGAGCCCGGCTGCGAGCACATGTCGCTGGCGGAGATTCTGCGCGCGATCTGCGACTGCACCGACGGCTGCACCATGTCCGCCAAGAAAGACGCGCTCGTCAACATCGGCGGCTTTCTCGCCGTCAACGACGATCAGATCGCCGACCAGGCCCGCAACATGGTCGTCATTTTCGAAGGTCTGCACACCTACGGCGGGCTCGCCGGCCGCGACATGGAAGCGATGGCAATCGGCATCGAGGAGAGCGTGCAGTTTGACCACATGCACGCGCGCATCGGACAGGTCGAATACCTCGGCCACAAGCTGATCGAAGCCGGTGTGCCGATCGTGCGCCCGATCGGCGGACACGGCATCTTCATCAATGCGGCGCGGTTCCTGCCGCACCTGCCTCGCGCCGAGTTTCCTTCGCAGGCGCTGGCCGCGGCGCTCTATTTCGACTCGGGCGTGCGCGCCATGGAGCGCGGCGCGGTGTCCGCCGGCCGCGACAAGAAGACCGGCGAGAACCTGTTCCCCTCGCTCGAGCTGGTGCGGCTGACGATTCCGCGGCGCGTCTACACGCAAGCTCACATGGACGTGACCGCCGAGTCGGTGATCGCACTGCACCAGCAGCGCGATCGCGTGAACGGATTGCGATTCACGTATGAGCCCAAGCACCTGCGGTTTTTCCAGGCGCGGTTCGAGCCGGTGCGCCCGGGCGGGATTCTGCGCGAGTGACGGCGCCTATGCGCGTCGCCGAAAAGGCAAGTACAGCAACTGTGCCATGAGATAGCCGAGAACCTCCATCGACAGCAGCGATAACGGCCAGCGACCCAGGTGGTCGTAGAGCGAAGGGTTCGGCGGCGGACCGCACAGAAATAGGTAATTGCCGCCCGAATACCAGTTGAAAAGCGCAATCGGCGGCAGGATCGCGTTCGTCCACAGCCACACGCGCAGCGGAAACGCCGCTCGGGGTCGCCAGCCGATGCCAAACGTCAGCGCGAACGCGGCGACCACGATCGCACCATGCGCGATGAAGAACTGCCAGAAGCCGACGCTCGGAAACACGTCGTCGATCATGGGCGTAAGCAGCGCCTGCGGCGTGCCGGCCAGCCCCCAGAACCAGGTCAATTCCGCCAGCGTGTCGCGCACCGGCGAACGCCGCTCGTTCCGTGCGGCGTATGCGAGCGCGGCGATCGCAACCAGCGCCGCAAGATCGCACAGGTGCAGCGGCGCGTGCTCGGCGAGCCGCCAGTCGCCGCGCAGCACGTCCATGGCCTCGCCCCAGATTGCGTTGGCGAGCATCAGCGCCGCCAGAGCGGCGCAGATTCCGCGTCGCCACGCGCGCGGCGACGCGCGCAGGACGTACACAACGCCGGCGGATGCCAGAACCGTCGCCAACAGAGCCGCGCAATGACTGGTGGAGAAAAGCGGGAAATGCGGCTCCGCGCCCGGCGTGGTCACGCCGACTCCGGCGTGGCGCGATAGATCGAAACGCCGCCGAGATTCAGCGACCAGCGCCGCACACCGCCAAAGCCGGCGTCGCGCAGGCGGCGCTCAAACTCCGCGACATCCGCGAACGTCGCAATCGAGCGCGGAAGGTAGCGATAGGCGTTGGTCGGGTCGCGGCTGATCCACTGCCCCAACCGCGGCAGAATCACCTCCGTGTACCAGCGGTGGCCCCAGCGAATGAGCGGATTTCGCGGCTGCGAGAACTCCAGAATCACCGCACGACCGCCAGAACGCAGCACGCGGCGCATCTCGCGAAGACCGGCGTCGAGGTTCTGGAAGTTTCTGACGCCGAACGCACACGTAATGACGTCGACGCTTGCGGCCGCCAGCGGCAGCCGCAGCCCGTCGCCGCGGAGGAGCTGAATCGGTGCGCCGGAATGCCGCGGATACACGCCGCTTGCGAGCATTCCCGCGGAAAAGTCGAGGCCGAGCACGAGTTGCGGCGCGGGGGTGAGCGCCGCCAGGGCGCGCGTCATGTCGCCCGTGCCGCAGCAGATGTCGAGCACGACGTCGCCGCCGCGCACGTTCGCCGCGGCCACGGCGCGCCGCCGCCAGCGGACGTCCTGCCCGAGGCTGGCGACGGAATTGACGCGCTCATAGGTGGGCGCGATGGCGTCGAACATGCGCTCGACACGCGCCGCCTTGTCGGCACGCGCGTGCGGCGCGTCCAGGGCCGCTGCGTCCCAGATCGGCTCGGTCATCGGCGGTTTCGCGGTCACGTGGGCGATTCTACGGCGCTCTTGCGGCGTGCGTCATTCGCCGAACACGTCTTCGCCATCCAGGCGGCGGACGAAGAACTCGCGGAAGCTGGTGGATAGCTCGGGGATCGCGGCGATCTCGCGCCACAGCGGCTCGTCCGCTTGCGTGTCGGCGAATGCCGCCAGAAGCCGCCTGACCGTCCAGCCCGCGCGCGGCCGCGCGAGCCGCTCGATCGCAGCGCCGGCGCAAAGCGGCGCAGGATCGAGCACCCGCAGATAGAAACCGCAGCAGCCGCCCTCGAACACCCAGCGCACCATCCGCGGCTCGCCGTGCTTGCCCGCCAGTTTCGCACATGGCACGCGCGGCGAAGTGACCTGCACGCGTGCCGCGCCGATGCGGAACTCGTCGCCGATGCATACGTCGTGCTCGAGCAGGCCGCTGGTGGTGAGATTCTCGCCGAACGCGGGGACCGCCAGCGTGCGGCCGAGCAACTGCTCGAAATGCGCGTAGTTCTCGCTGGCGAACGCACACAGCGCGCGCTCGGGGCCGCCGTGGACGCGCTCGTCGGACACGCGATCGCCGTCGAGGCCGCCGAGCGACAGCGCAACCGGACCCTGCACGGGCGTGCGGTCGATGGCGGTGCTGTATTGCCGCCCGCCGCGCATGCGAAGCTGCGGTCGGCCGGTGTTGAGGCTGACGATGTTCACGGCGAGCTCCGTCGGTCGCGGGCGGCAACGGGCGGGTGGCTTGCGCCGGTTGAGACTCCGCGCGACTCACCGTATCTTCTCCGCCATGCGGAACGCAAACCCACTCTCGCTGTCGGTCGGTTCGGAGTCTTCGTCCTCGGTGCTGGTGAAGGCGGCCGGCGTCGCCGGTTTCGCGCTGCTCACCGGTTTGGCGGCCCAGGTCGCCATTCCGCTGCCGCACACGCCGGTCCCGATCACGTTGCAGACGCTGGTCGTGACGCTGGCGGGCATCACGCTCGGGCCGTGGCTCGGCGCGGCCAGCATGGCGTTTTATCTGCTGCTGGGTGTCTGCGGCACGTACGTGTTCGCGGCGGGAAGCTGGGGTTTCGAGACGATTCTGGGGGCCCGCGGCGGCTATCTGCTGGGGTTCCTGCTGGCGCAGCCGCTGCTGGGATGGCTGGCGCGCCCGACTACGCGGCCGTTGTGGGGCGTGGTGGCGGGGCTGGTTGCGGCGAAGGTGGTGATCTTCGGCTGCGGGTTGATCGGTTTGCAACTGGCGCTGGGCGGGACGCTGAACGAGACGCTGCAGCGCGGGCTGTATCCATTCCTGCCGGGCGATGTGGTGAAGACGCTCGCGGCGCTGGCGCTGGCGTACCCGGCGCTTCGACTGCGCGCGACGTGGTTCAGCGGCGGGCGGTAGTCGCTGAGCGGCGAACGCCGCGATTCACTGAATGAGCTGCTTCGGTTTCGGTGCGCGGATCGAATCCGGTGCGACTGTGCGACGACTGGTCGCAACGGGGCGGTTATCGCCACTCCGTCCAAGATTCGATTGATCCGCGGGGGCGAATGAAATACGATTCACGCCTCGATGCATAGCGCAGCGGAGCGAACCGGCCCGCGGCGTTGGACGCCGGTCTTGTGGCATATTCAAGAGAGCTGCGCTTGGGGGGCCGGCCTCTGGCCGGTCTTTCGCCGGTCTTGTGGTACACGCAAGAGACGCTGCGCTGGGGGACCGGCCTCTGGCCGGTCGTTCTTCGCCTGAGTTTTGGTATCGGGTGGGTTGAGCCTTTCGCTTGTGGTAGATCGAGACCGGCCGGAGGCCGGTCCCCCAGCGCAGCGCCGCTTGAGTTTTGATCTTGGGTGGCAGGGGCCTCTGGCCCGTGCCAGACCGGCCGGAGGCCGGTCTGCCGTCGCGTCGCGCGCGTTTGAGTCGAATCGAATCGGAGGTGTGGGGCCCGTTGTCTACTAATAAGTGAGATTCCCATGAACACGACTTGTCTTCGGC
>CAYMBL010000002.1:0-361669 GCA_964388675.1 uncultured Planctomycetales bacterium | reverse complement strand
GATCCTGGCGGATGCTGGCCCGGCTGGCGCGGTGGATGGCGATGCTGCGTTCGTCGACCGGCGTTTGCCGCTGGCCCCATTCGATAGCGAAGGTGATGTCGTCGAGGGCCCCCTTCAGGTCGCCCTGATCCCGGCGGATGCTGGCCCGGCTGGCGCGGTGGATGGCGATGCTGCGCTCGTCGACCGGCGTTTGCCGTTGGCCCCATTCGATGGCGAATGTGATGTCGTCGAGGGCCCCCTTCAGGTCGCCCTGATCCTGGCGGATGCTGGCCCGGCTAGCGCGGTGGATGGCGATGCTGCGTTCGTCCACCGGCGTTTGCTGCCGGCCCCATTCGATTGCGAATGTGATGTCTTCGAGGGCTCCCTTGAGGTCGCCCTGAAGTTGGCGGATGGTGGCCCGGCTGGCGCGGTGGATGGCGATGCTGCGCTCGTCGACCGGCGTTTGCCGCTGACCCCATTCGATGGCGAAGGTGATGTCGTCGAGGGCTCCGTTGAGGTCGCCCTGAAGTTGGCGGATGGTGGCCCGGCTAGCGCGGTGGATGGCGATGCTGCGTTCGTCGACCGGCGTTTGCCGCTGGCCCCATTCGATTGCGAAGGTGATGTCTTCGAGGGCTCCCTTTAGGTCGCCCTGAAGTTGGCGGATGCCGGCCCGGCTGGCGCGGTGGATGGCGATGCTGCGCTCGTCGACCGGCGTTTGCCGCTGGCCCCATTCGATTGCGAAGTTGATGTCTTCGAGGGCTTCCTTGAGGTCGCCCTGGAGTTGGCGGATGCTGGCCCGGCTGGCGCGGTGGATGGCGATGCCGCGTTCGTCGACCGGCGTTTGCCGCTGGCCCCAGTTGGCTCCCCGGCTCATCCGTCGCCCTCCCCGGATCATCCGGGGAAGCCCCCGGCCCCCGTAGACCGCCCCGGCGCGCTCATAGAAGCCCCTGGCTCAGCCGTGCCAATCCCCGCCCCAGCCGGCGACACCCCCGGCCCGCGAGGCCCCCGGCTCACCCGGGCCGGTCCACAACCCGCTTGTGGCCCATCGCAGCCGCCAGCCGCGCCTTGACAGCCCGCCGTGAAGCGCTTTTCATACACATCCGTCTGTAATCGGCGTACTCGCGCGCGGCGCATCAAGGGCGGAGCGACATCATATGCCCGACGCTTCGCCGATCCCAGCGCAGAAGGCTCACAAGGGCGGCGGTGGCCGCCGCGGCCGAAGTTCAGGAGCGCCCATGGCGAACGACTACAGCCCGCGCGGCGATGCCGAGTTTAACGGCTGGCGCGCCAACTTCGACATCTATGCCAACGCGAACCTCGCCGGCCTCGGGCTGGTCGCGGGCGACATGACGCCGGTCACGACCGCACAGACGACGTGGAACACGAAGTACCCGGCCCACGTCGCCGCCGCGGCGGCGGCGATTGCCGCGCGCGAGGGCAAGGACGCGGCCCGAACCGGTGTCGAAGCGGCCGTGCGGCCGCTCGTCCGCCGCTTGCAGGCATCGGCCAGCGTCGATGACACCGAGCGCGCTGCACTGGGGATCACCGTGCCCGGCAAGGAGCCGTCGCCCCTCGGCCCGCCGACGACGCGCCCGGTCGTCACGGTGGACGCTTCGCAGCGCTTGCCGCACACCATCGACCTTACGCACGAGTCCACGCCGACGCGGCGCGCCAAGCCGGCCGGCGTGATCGGCGCGAACAATGTGCGGGTAGCGTGGGCGTCTCGCCCGCGAACCGGCCCGCCGCCGGTCGATCCCGGCGAACTGACGTTCCTGGCCGTCGATACGCGAGCGCCGTACACGCGCGACTACGACGGCCCGCAGGGCAACAAGCCCGCGCACTACATGCTGCGCTGGGTCAACTCGCGTGGCGAGGTCGGCCCGTGGAGCGCGACGGCTATGGCGACGATCGGCGGGTGACTTTTTTGGGAGATACAAATGTTGCGAGTAGTTCTCTTCATCACCATCGGAACCGCGTGGGTTGCCAATGCGAGGGCTCAGGACTGCGAGAAAATCCTCGAAAGGGCCGTCACCAAGTTCGAGTATTCGAACGTCGACCAGTTCAATCAGGATTTCGTCCGTGTCCTGAAAATGTCGCATACAGAACGTGAAGAATCCAAGAGGAGCGGCAGCGCCGGAGTCAAGGCAATCATCAAGGCGATTCCCATCGGTGCAGACGGCAAATTCGAAAGCGAACGGATGCGGTACTTGGCTGTCATGATCCATGAAAACGAGTCACTGGTTACGCGCATGTTCTCCGAGCAACGAGTGGCAATCGAGGAGCTCAATCCGAAAGCAATTGAGGAGTGGGGTCGTTGTATGAGGCGGGGTGGGTTCGAACTGCGCGCGATCGGTGGCGATACGCCTAACTCGGAGTTCATTGTCTTGCTGGATTACACACCCCGAAGCGATACGGACCCCAAAGACTATGAAATCGCATCGGTGGAGGTGACGCCCTCTGCTACGAAGCCAGTCGGGAGCGGAACTCTACGCAGTGGAGCAAAGCTCGGCCGTTTCTCAAGTCTGGTTGGGACATACAAGCGGGCGGGTTTGGAGAAAGTAGTGGTGGCCGTAACGTTCAAGTCCGGCGGTTTGGGTGCAACTTGTGAGTTGCCGAAGCTACGCGATTTGGAGGCCGAAGCGCGCGAGCAGGAACGAATCATGAAACAGCAAGAAGCTGCAAAGGCTGCTGCAGCAGCAGCGGCCGCAGAGCAAGAAAAGCGGGAAGCGTATGTGGCGCTTTACAAGGATGACACGTTTCGCGGTAGGGAGTTAAAGCTCGCGTTCGGTGTAAGCCCGAGCGATTTGCAGCGTCAGAAGGAGTTCGACTTCGGCGACTGCGCATCCTCCGTCAGGTACCGGATTCCGGCGGGGTGGAAAGTCGTGCTCTATAAGGATGATACATTTAGGGCTCCCGTGCTCACGCTGGAGGGGACGGCCGAAATCCCTGACTTCAGACCGCGCGGTGCGGGCGACAACATTTCGTCGGTTCGATGGGAACAGAAGTAGGCGCAACACCGGCTAGGCTTTCGGCTCGATGATGGGGCCGCTGATTCCCAGCACGTCGAAGCGCCCGCGGTCCGCACCATCCCGAGCGCGTTGAGATCGCCATACGGATAGACCTGCTCGATGTAGGCCGCGATCGGCTTCTTCACCAGCGCCTTGGCGGCTGCGTCCTCGGCGTCGGCGTAGCGCACCCACAGGTATTCCCAGCCCTTTTTGTTGATGCCGGTAATGTCGCCGACGGTTAGGCCGGTCACGTTCGGACTGGAGGCAAAGCGGTAGCCGATCTTCCAATCGCCGCCGCCGCGTTTCGTGCCGGCTGCGCCGAGGAAGAGGCACTCACCCGCGGAAAAGCCCTTGAATGCGGAGTTGTTCACGCGCCCGGTCAGTGCGAACAGCGTCAGCTTGTACGCCAGCGTGACGACGACGTCGGCCAGGTAATGCGTCTCGGCGAAGTGGTACACCGGGACGGTTATGTCCACGCCCTCGACGCTGTCAGCCGTGACGCCGATCGCGCCCTTGAAGTTGGGCGCGGTCTGGCCCGCCGGCGCGTAGCGAGCGACGTTGGCGAGACTCTGCGTAATGTGCTGCGCGCCGCCGCCGGTATCGAATGAGAAGACGCTCTTGTTGGTCTGCGGGACCGTGCCGTAGCGGACGATGCCCTCCCACAGCAGGTCTCCTACCGGCTGAATGCTGATAGTGTCGCGCGGCAGGGAGATCAGCCCCGAGCCCCACGGGTCGTACAGCGTGGGTGAACCCGTGACGAGCGCGCCGCCGACTTCGACGTCGTCGTTCGTGCCACGATGTCAAGTGGTAATATCCACGCGCGGCGCGCGCACTCACGGCTTTCCCAGCAGCGCCCGCTTCTGTCGAACAAATTTCAGATGGTGTTCGACGTGTTCGACGTACACCTGCAGCAGTGCGCCCAGCGTCATCTCGCCGCGTTCGCTGTGCACGCCGACGCGATCAAACGCCAGATCGGGCAGGCGATGCAGGATTTCGGCGGTCAACAGGCGATTGCGACAGAACAGGTCCGCGGCGGGCTGCGGCGCGAGTTCCTGATAGAACAACGAACGCGCAAACGCGCTCTCGTCGTACGCGATGAGCCGCGGCCGCTCCTCGGCGACGACGCGCTTCATGCGATCCGACGCGATCAGGTCGCTGTCCATCAGATGGAACACGATCTGCTGGATGCTCCACGCGCCCGCGACCGGATGTGCGGTCAGCTCGACGGGCGACAGCCCCTGAATCGCGTCATGGCAGGCGCGGGCCTGCTCGATATAGCGTCGAACCCACTCGCGCATCGCAACCTCCCACCGCCGCCGCGCCCAAGCGCGGATGAACCGCGCGGATGCCCGCTCCTGAACGCTCGGTATCATACGAGCGCGCCGCCGGGTTCGGCGCAGCGGGTGACGCGTGTCGAAGCTCTGGCTGCGGTCGGATCGCCTGTTGCTGTCGGCGGCGGGCGTGTGCGCGCTGGCGCTGGCGGTATTTCTGTGGGCTCCGGCAGGCAAATCCCGCCACGCGCTGCGCGTCTCCGGCGGAGCGGCGGAGGGGCTGCGCGGCCGTTTTGCGGCGCTGCTGGCACAAGAGGCGAGTCCGTTCGGTATGACGCTGGAGGTGATCGCCAGCGCCGGCTCCGAGCATGCGCTCGACCTGCTGGCCGCCGGCCGGCTCGACCTCGCGCTCGTGCAGGGCGGGCTGGATGTGGAGAATTGGCAGGGTGTGCGGCAGGTCGCGGCCCTGCACGTCGAGCCGCTGCACCTGCTCGTGAAGCAGGAACACGCCGCGCGCGTGGCACGCGGATTGGACGGCTTGATCGGGCTGCGCGTCAATCTCGGCGCGCCGGGCAGCGGCACCTATCGCCTGAGCCGGCGGCTGCTGGAATTCGCGGATCTTTCGGAAGCGCGGCCGGGCGCTGCGGGGTATCACCCGGCCGACCTCGATCTGGCGCAGCTCGAGGCGCTGCAACGAGCGGAAGAACTGCCGGACGCCGTGTTTCTCGTCTCGTCGCTGCCGGCGCCGACGGCGCGGCGTCTGATCGAGTCGTTCGGATACGAGATTGTGCCGTTGCCATTCTCCGAAGCTTTCGCGCTCAGCTCGATCGAGCCGACAGTCAGCGCCGCGACCAGTCGGCCGGCGGGCGTGGCGGAGGAGCACGTCTACGCAGTGTCGATTCCGGCGTACACGTACGGCGTCGATCCGCCGGCGCCGCCGCAGCCGGTGCCGACCCTGGGCACGCGGCTGCTGCTGGTGGCGCGTGCGGAGGTGTCCGCGGCGGCGGTGATGTCGTTGATTGACGCGGTGTATGCGACCCGATTTCGACACGTCTCCGCGCCGGTGCTGGACGTGCAAGGGCTGGAACTCGCGCCGGAGTTTCCGCTCCACGAGGGAACGCAGCGCTACCTGCGGCGCAGCAAACCCGTGATCGCGGGCGACCTGCTCGATTGGTGGGAAAAGTCGCTGAGCATTGCGGGCGTCGTCGCGGGGGCCGCATTCTTCTGCTGGCAGTGGCTGCGCCAGCGCATGGCCCGGGCGCGCGATGCCGGCTTCGCAGCGTATCTCGAGCGCGTCAGCGACATCGAGCGGCGTGCGGCGCGTCTGGAGCGCCAGCCGGAGATTGCGATCGGAGCGTTGATCGAGCTGCAACGCGAGTTGGGACGCCTGAAAGGTGAAGCCATCGACCGCTTCGCGGCCGGCGAGCTGCGCGGCGAAGCGCTGATGAGCGGATTTCTCGCGCTCATAAACGACACCCGAAACTACCTGGCGCGCCTGCTGATGCACGAGCGCGAGAATCTCGAAGAGACCGCAGTGCGGGATCGACGCTCGGTGCAGGCCGTCTGGGAGCAGGCCGTGCAGGACACGAGCGGGGCGCGCCCGCCTGAAAAATCCTGAGCAGCGAGAGAAACGCGGTGAGCACGCATGCGCGATTCGACAAGCCGGGCCGGCGACAACGCTTCAGGCGGGTACGGCCTCGGCGTTGCCGCGCTGGTTCTGGCGGCGGCGCTGTGGAGTCTGAACGGACCTCTGATCAAGCTGCTTAACGCCGGCGGCGAGGGCGTGCCGGCTGAAACCATCGCTTGCCTGCGCTCGCTCTTCGGCGGGCTGGTCATGCTGCCGGCCGCGCGCCGCGGCTGGGTTGTGGTGGCGGCGGCGCCGCCGTTCTGGCCGATTCTGTCGGTGACGATGCTCACCGCGCTCACGTTCACGTTCGTGAAGGCGAGCACGATGACCGCCGCGGCGAACGCGATCATCCTGCAATACACCGCGCCGCTGTGGGTGTTTCTGCTCAGCCCGTGGCTGCTCGGCGAGCGGCCGCGGGCGCGCGACGGGCTCGTGCTGCTGCTCACGATGGCGGGCGTGTTCGTGATCCTGGCGGGAAATCCGCCCGGCGAGATGAACGCGCTGCTGGTCGCGACTTCGAGCGGCGTGTTCTTCGCGCTGCTGCAGATCGTGTTGCGCAAACTGCGCCACGTGCCGCCGGCGACGATCGTCGCGATGAACTTCCTGGGGTCGGGGCTGCTGCTGGCGCCGCTGGCGCTCGGGGCCGGGTTGCCGGGCACGCTCTGGCAGTGGCTGCTGCTGGCGGCGATGGGCGTGATTCAGTTCTCGCTGCCGTATCTGATTTTTTCTTGGGCGCTTAGGTACGTCGAAGCGCATCGCGCGGCTCTACTCGTTCTGCTGGAGGCTGTGCTCAATCCGGCGTGGACCTGGCTCGCGGTGGGCGAACCGGTGCCCGGACCGACGCTCATGGGCGGTCCGCTAATCGTGCTCGGCGTCGCGTTGTGGATGGTCCTGTGCGCGCGAAACACAGAGAAGGCGGACTGAGCTTGAATTCATCCGCGGCACGGGCTAGATTCGTATCGTCTGGGAGCGCTTCATGCCGTTGTCTCGGCTCGAGATGAATCGCTGTTCACGCCGCTCGGCGTTCTCCCTCGCGGAGTTGCTGGTCGTCGTCGGAATTCTTGCGCTCCTGATCGCGCTTTTGCTTCCTCCAATGCAGCTCGCCCGCCGGCAGGTTCTGGCAACGCACTGCTCAGCGAAACTTCAGACCCTCGGCCGCGCACTGGTGCAATCGAGCATTGAGAACCGAGGCTTCTTCCCGTACTGGGACGATGCCGGCGCCCCGGTCCGCTTTACGTGGATCGACGTCCTGACGCAGACGCGCATGCTGGGCGAGACCGATCCCGGATCAGAGCGCGCGGCGCGCGCCGCCGGAACCGCAATCGCCACTCAGTCCGCGGGCTACTGCCCGGCGGACCCGCTGCCCGAGCCGCAGAACGCGGCGCGCCACCCGAGCCTCGTCTATCCGTTGACTCGGCAAGGCCCCGGCATCGATTACAGCTACGGAATCGGTGCCACGCTCGCCGCCGGCGGTTGGGCAAACCTTGTTACGGTCGACGGCGCGACGCGGGCGTTTCGCGACCACGAACGCGACGCCGCGAACCGTGTGCTCGCCGGCGACGCGTACACGTCGGTCATCTGGAATCTAAGCGGATCGATGCTGCGCGGCGGCCGCTGGAACTCGCCGACGCAGTTCGACAACACCGCGGCCTGGACCCGTCACGCGGAGTTGAGCGCGCCCGCGGCGACCGCGAATTTCGTCTTTCAGGACGGCCACGTCGGCCGCGTGATATACGACGACCGGCTTGAGCAGCCCGTCGATACGCTGCGCGCGTTCGTCTGGCGGCGCGACGAGTCGGCCTGGGTTAATCCCACCGATGACATCGACGGCGAGTACTACCCGTCGGTGCTGCCGCCCAACGCCATGAGTAATCCGCCCGGCGCGGTGTATCCCGATCGGCTGCTGCCGGGCTGGTACTCGCGCATCGACGCGTGGACCCTCATCCACCACAAGTAGTCTTCGCAACTAGAAGAGCGGCGGGCGTCCGTTCAAGCGGCGCCAGAACGACAACTGCCCGAGGTGCATGGCGATGTGCGTCGTCATCAAGTGCGCCACAAGATCGCCTACGGTCTGCACCGGCGTCCGCTTGAACAACTCGGAACCGTGCGGTTCGCGCAAGCGATCGGCCGGCGCCGCAGCGGCCGCTGCACAGGTCAGCTCGTGCCCGCGCGACAGCGCACCAAGCAGCTCAGCCTTCGATGGATACTCGCTCGCCGACGGCGGCGGTGTGCTGCCCATTCCAAAGCGCCGGTGCCAGCTTTCCGGGCATTGCGGTTCGTGCCCGAGCAGCCGCAACGCATAGTCGGTCGCGACAGCGAGGTGCCCAAGAATCCACCCGGGCGAGTTCGCGCCCGGCGCCGCGCGCTCGTGCAGTTGGTGATCCGCCAGATCATCGGTGAGCTGACGACAATACGTGATCATGAGACCGAACAAACGGGACTCGCGCTCGAACATCGACTTCCCCCGGACCGGATCAGAGCCTCGTATACTACGCATCGGTTGACACCGTTCGCGAGCGAAAATCGAGCGAGAAATGAAAAATTCCAGCACGATTCACGGACTGCGAATCGCCGCCTGGCTCGTCGGCGCAGCGCTGCTCGCCGTCGCGGCGTTGTGGTGGTCCGGCCTGGGCCCGCGGGCGCAACGAGAGGCGTCTCGGGCGCGCGCGCTGACGGCACTGCGCTCCACCGATCCGAATCTGCGCAAGCGCGCCGGCTGGCAAATCGCTGACGCGCCGGACCCGGAAACGGAAACCCATGTCGTGATGACGCTTGTCGAGGGCAGCGAACCCGACCCCACGGTCCGCGAAGCCTTCGTTTACGCGCTCGGTCAACTGGGTCACGCCCGCAGCGCGCCGCATCTGGAGTTCGTGCTCGATATGGAATCGGAAGGCTACGTTCGCGCTGCCGCCTGGCTGGCGCTTGCACGCTGTGCGCCGGACGCCGTGCACCGCCGCGCCGCCGAGCCGCCGCACACGCCGCAAACCGATTGGGATCGCCTTGGCGCCGCGCAGGCTTTGCTGTTTCTCGGCGAACCGCGCGAACTCGAATCGCTCTTCATGCTCGCCGAGCGCGGCGGCGAAGGGGAGCGCCGCGTCGCAAGTCGCGCGCTGCAGCGATCGTTGCGCCCGTTGCTCGAGAGCGCCGGCCGCTGGCCGCTGGAACTCGCCGGTCCCGATACCGAGCCGCTGCCTGAATCGTGGCTACCGGAACTTGCCCGGCGCGCCGCGGAGACCGATCTGAAGCTGCGCGCGCGGCTCGATGCGCCGCATCGCGAGCAGGCGCGACAGTTGCGCAGCCTCGTGTCGCGGATCACTTCCGGACGGGACCGAATCGCGCGTTGGCTATACTCTGACTAACGCCGCCGCCGCGCGGCCAAGGAGCGCTGAATGATGATCCCCGAGGCCGTGCATGCGCGGCTGAACGCACAAATCACGAACGAGCTGAACGCGTCGCAGGTCTATCTCGCCGCGTCGTTTCATCTGGAGACGCTATCGCTGAAGGCCCTCGCGGCGCATTTCCGCAAGCAGGCGGACGAGGAACGCGGCCACGCGCTCAAGCTGGCCGACTTCATCCTCGAGACCGGCGGCAAGGTCACGCTGGGCGCGATCGCGCCTGTCTCGCCCGATTATCCATCCGTGCCCGCTGTCATCGACGCCGCCGCGGCGCACGAGCGCAAGGTGACGCAGCAGATTTACGAGATCGCGAATATCGCCGACCAGCACAAGGATCTCGCGACGCGCAGCTTCATCCAGTGGTTCATCGACGAGCAGGTTGAGGAGGTCGCCAGCATGGACCACCTCACGCAGATCGCGAAGCTCGCGGGGCCGAACCTGCTTCAGCTCGAAGCGTACGTGCGCGCGATGGGCCGCGAATAGACGATCGTCACTCGCGGACTCCCCCCGCGGGTCTGCGGCCTATCCGCCGCCGGCGGACTCGCGGCGGCGCAGATATTGCACCAGCAGCCGCACGCCGAAGCCGGTAGCGTTGCGATCGTCGTCGGTCGTGGCCGGTCCGGCGATGTCGAGGTGCGCCCACGGCACGCGGTCCTCGACGAACTCCTTCAAGAAAATCCCGCCCACGATCGGATGCGCAAACCGTTTGCCGGAGGAATTTCGCAGATCGGAGTCGCCGCCCTTAATGAGCTCGCGATAGTCATCCCACAGCGGCAGCGGCCAGAGCCGCTCGTGCGTCACGCGGCCGCATTCGAGCAGTTCGTCGCTCAGAGACTCGTCGTTCGCCATCAGGCCGGCGCAGGTCTTGCCCAGCGCCACCACCACGCCGCCCGTGAGCGTCGCCAGGTCGATCATCGCGGTGGGGGCGCACTCGCGCTGCGCGTACCAGAGCGCGTCGCCCAGCACCATTCGGCCTTCGGCGTCGGTGCTGATGATCTCCACCGTCTTGCCGTTCATCATCGTGATGATGTCCGACGGGCGATAGGCGTTTTCCGAGATCGCGTTCTCCGCCGCGGCGACGATGCCCGTCACATTGCAGCGCAGTTTCAGCGTCGCCGCAGCGCGCAGCACGCCCAGCACGGTCATTCCGCCGCACTTGTCGAATTTCATGCTTTCCATGCCGGCGGCGGGTTTGATCGAATAACCGCCGGTGTCGAAGGTGATGGCCTTGCCGACCAGCACGTAGTTGGTGCTGCTGCGCGGTGCGCCGCGGTACTCCAGGTGCAGCAGGCACGGCGGGTGCTTGGCGCCCATGCCGACCGACAGCAGGCCCCCCATGCCGCGCCGCTGCGCCTGCCGCGCGTCGATGATCGTGAGCTTCAGCTTGCACTGGGCGGCCAGGCGGCGCGCCTCGGCCGCGAGGGCTGCAGGGTGCAGCACGTTGGGCGGCTGGTGCGCGAGGCTCCGCGTGTAATTCACCGCGTCGGCGAGCGTCTGCGCCGAACGAACCTGCGCCAGCAGGGCGGCGGACGAACCGGCCTGCGATGATTGCAGCGTAATTTTCACACGCGGCGGCGGCGCTTTATCGGGCTTGCGGAATGTCGCGTAGCGGAAACCGGCCAGCGCCATGCCGGTCGCCCATTCGCCGACCGCGCCCGACAGAGGTGTGCCCGCCAGCACGTCGATCCACAGCGCGGCCGTCTTGACGCGTTCCGACGTCAGCCAGCGTGCGACCGCCGCCGCGGCGCTGCGCACGCGATCGGGCGAAAGCTTGGCTGCGTCGCCCAGGCTCACCGCCAGCACGCGGCGCACTCCGGCGCTGCCGACGGTGTGCGCGATCGCGCCCGGTTCCTCGCCCAGCGCGCCGGCTTCGACAAGCCGGCCCAGCGCGTCGCCGCACAACTTGTCGGCGTGGGCGAGCGACTGTAGTGCGGGCTTGGGTTTGCTGATCAGCGGAACGATGAGCACCTCGGCGCCGCCGGCGCGTCCGCCGGCGCTGAACTCAAAGACGGTACCGTGCGTGGACATTTCTTCCTCTCGACGGTGACGCCGCGGAACCCCGCGACACGGCGCGACTTCGTGCGACGTCGACCGGGGCGTACCATACACGGTGCGCCGCGTTCGCGTCGTGCCGTGCGGCGCACGAAACCGCCGGTCGTGCCCATCGGGCGCCGGCGATGGAGACGAACATGGGCAAGGTTGCCGTCATTATTCCCGCGGCCGGCGCCGGACGACGTTTCGGCGGAGATGTCCGCAAGCCCTTCGCGCAGATCGACAACCGCCCCGTGTTCATTCGCACGGTCGAGCTCTTCGTGACCCGGCCCGACGTGGCGCAGGTGTATCTGACCGTGTCGCCGGACGATTTTGATGTGGTGCGCGAGAAGTACGCCGCGAACCTGATGTTCATGAACATCAAGCTGGTGAAAGGCGGCGCGCAGCGCTACGAATCGGTGCGCAACGCGCTCGGGCACGTCGAGGAGTCGGTGCCGCTGGTGTGCGTGCACGACGCGGTGCGGCCCTGCGTGCTCAGCAGTTGGATCGACGCGGTGTTCGCAGAAGCCGAAAAGAGCGGGGCGGCGCTGCTGGCGGCGCCGCTCGTGGGAACGATCAAGCGCGTCAAGGGCGGTCGAATCGAGGCCACCATCCCGCGCGACGGGCTGTACGAGGCGCAGACGCCGCAGGTGTTTCGCCGCGATCTGCTGGTGCGGGCGTACGCCGACATGCCGGCGGATTTCGCGCCGACGGATGATGCGCAGGTCGTCGAGCGCCTCGGCGCGCCGGTATCGCTGGTCGAGGCGGATCGACGGAATCTGAAGATCACCACGCCCGGCGATCTTGCCATGGCCGCCGTGATTCTCAAAGACATTGCCCGCTCCAGGCCCTCGTCGGGTCCCCGCAGCCCCTTCGAAGAGGCCCAGTGGTGAGACGGCGCGCCGCGCGCGTCGGCGGTTGGCAATAGAATGGCCTTGGGGAAAGCAACAGGGTGAACGGGCTGGGTGTGCATGTCTGATCTCCGGCGACAACGCCGCCGCGGCGTGCGGCTCTCGTATGCGCCGGCATTTTTCCTTGCGCTGGGCGTGCTCGGGGGCTGCGGGCTTTTCGGCGAGAAGCGCGACCCCGAGAGCCGCCCTTCGACCGCATCCGCGGCGAGTGCCGAGGTCGAGAGCGCCGATTCCAGGCCGGCCGAAGAGCGCCGCGGCGCCGAAACGACGACGGATGATCCTGACGCTAAAGCGGCGGCCGAGGTCGCGCCGGACGGCGTGGAATCCGAATCCGTGTCGCGTGAGGTGCTTGCCGGACCGGCGCCGGCCCAGATGCGCGTCGCCGCCTTCAACGTGCTGATTCCACGCGGGTCGGAAGGCGAAGTGCGCGCCATCTGGCGACACCTGCGCGAGGACGTCATCGCGGCCGATCTGGCGTCGCGGCTGCGCGCCAACGGGCTGCGCGTCGGCGTGGGGAACGCGCGCTGGTGGACCGCGATTCGGTCGTCGCTCGAACGCGTCGAGGGCGTTCGCGTCTCTGCGTCTGCGCCGCTGCGCCAGCGGGTCGGCGCGCCGCTGACGCTGGAACTTGACACCGAGCCGCGCGATCAGACGATCTTTCAGATCGGCGCCGACGGCATGCTGAGCGGCAACACCTTTCCGGCGAGCCGGAATCTGCTGCGTGTGCTCTATCAGCCCGATGCGCGACCCAGCGGGCGCATCTGGGTCAGCGTCACGCCCACGATCCGCCAGGAGCTCGGCGGGCAGCGCTGGCAGCGCACCGCGCAGGGCATCGCGCTGGCGCCCAACGAACACACGACCACAATCGACTCGGCCGCGTGGGCGCTGTGGCTGGAGCGCGACGAATTTCTGGTCGTGGCGCCGAGCGAGTCCGGCAGTCTGGATGGCCTGCTCGGCGACGCGCTGTTGTCGGCGCAACTCGACGGGAAGGCGTATTCGTCGTTCCTCTTCTTCCGGCCCGAAGTGGAGCGGCTTGATGAGTAGCGTTGAGTCACACCGAGACCCGCAGGGGTTGGACGCCGAATTCTTCGCCCGGCTGTTCGAGGGTGCGGGGTTGGCGATTTTTGCGTGCGATGAGACCGGCATCGCGTATCGGCGCAACCCCGAGGCGGAGCAGTTGTTTGCCGAGTTCGGTATGAGCGGAGTGGCGCAGCGCGAGGTGCGCACGCTGCTGCCCGAAACGGATCGCGCGGCGTTTGATGAGCAGTTGAAATCCGTGTTGGAATCCGGTGCGCCGGGCGAGTTCCGCTCCACGATCGAGCGGCGCAACCGCGGCCCGGTCGAATACGCGGTCTGGCTGACGCCCATGCGCACGGCGGACGGCGCCGGGGTGGCGATCTGGCTGCACGACCTGAGCGCACGGCTGCAGGTCCGCCGCTCGAATCGCAAACGCGAGCGGCTGACGATGCTGGGCGTGATGAGCGGCGCGGTGGCGCATCACTACAACAATTTTCTGTGCGGCATCGCCACCACGCTCGAAATCGCCCGAACGATGACCACCGCCAGCGCGATGCGGCGCGCTCTCGACCGGACGGCCGAGGCGATTCAGCGCGCGACGCAGCTCACGCAGCAGTTGCTGGCTTTTGCGCAGGCCGACTACCGTCTGCGCGACGAGGCGGACCTGACCGAGGTGCTATTGCAGTTTCTCGACGAGGTCGAGCCGCGGCTCAATTCGCTCGCGATCACCATCGACCTCAACTGGCGCATGGTTCCGATTCACGCCATCCGCCGCGAGCACCTGCGCATCGTGCTCCAGAATCTCGTCAGCAACGCCGAGGAAGCGATGCCCGGCGGCGGCACGGTGACCGTGACGCTCGAGCCGGTCGAGAAGGGCGGGATTCGCCTCGAAGTGCGCGACAGCGGACCCGGCATTCCCGATGCGAACATGGAGCGATTGTTCGAGCCGTTCTTCACCACCAAGGTCGACCTGACCGCGCGCCGCCAGCGCCCCGCCGCGGGGATGGGGCTCGCGGTCGTCTACGGTCTCGTCGGCGAAATGCAGGGCTCGATCTCCGCGACCAACAAACCGACCGGTGGCGCGGCGTTCGAGATACTTTTCAGCAACTCCGAGTCAGAGTGACCTGCCGCGCGCGGTTGTGTCGCGATGCGGATGCCGCTAGAACCCAGTACTGCGCAGCACACGGGAGCAGCCAATGCTTGCGGCGGATACGACTCTGGCGGTCTTTGACGTCCTGATTCGCGTTCTGCACGTCGGCGCCGCGATCATCGCCGCCGGCGGCGTCTTTTTTCAGTGGTGGGCTCTGCACCCCACGCTCGCAAACTGCTCGGAATCGCAGCGCACCGAGTTTCGCAATGCGATTGTGGCCCGCTGGTGGCCTGTGGTGGCGGCGGTGATCTTTGTCCTGCTGCTGTCGGGCCTGCTGAATTTCGTCATCAACAAAATCCCCGAATACCGCGACCACGCTTCCAAAGGCGTCTACCACGGACTGTTCGGCCTGAAGTTCCTGGCGGCCATGCTCGCGTTTCACGGCGCGGCGGTGCTGGCGCTGCCGGGGTCGCGCGGCGAGCGCTATCGCGCCAAGGCCGCCTTCTGGCTGCAGTATCTCGTGGTTCTGTTCGCGATCATCATCACGCTCGGCGCGATTCTGCGCAATTTCGAGCTGCTTTTCCCGCGCTCCTGATCCCCGCCGCGCTAGAATCGTCGACGAGCCGAGGGGGGGATGCGATGCGTGCGGCGATTCTGCCGGTATTGGCAGCTCTCTCATTCTCTCCGCAGTCGTTTGCTCAGGATTGCGACATTGTCGAGCGCGGCAGCATCCTCGACGGCGTTACGACGGTCGCCGACCTTGTGCCGGAAACGGATTGCGTGGCGCCCTCGGTTCAGGGCTGGCGCTGTCTGACCATCGTCTCCACCGCGAACAGCAACGGCGTGCAGTACGAGATCGAGCTGCGCTGGAACCTAGCGGACCAGGCCGCGGCCGGCACATTCTGCTGGCTGGCCGGCGGCGAAGGCCGCGAATTCCTGCGAGACATCTCGCTGAATCTGCGAAATGTGCAGGATGAGCTGGCGCTTACGGACGATGTTCGCTCTATCGAGATGCGCTTCCTGAATCTCGCAGGCTACGCGGAATTGCCGCGCAACGGCTTCACCAATATCTCCGCGGTGACGGCGGACGTGCTCGAGTTTCTACAGACACGCGGGCTGCTGGAGGGGACGCGCGGCTTCGTCGCGCAGAGCCGCGCCACCGAGATGCTCGGGCACGCAATGGCGTATCACGACGCGGCGGCGCTGCTCGACGGCGTGGTGATGGCGGCGGGTCCGTACTTCGTCGATCTGCGCGAAACGTGCACAAATCCAGCCTCGCCGATCTACGGCGAGTTTCTGCAGAAAACACAGGCGGACACGTGGAACTGGCGCAGTCTCGGCGACAGCCCGTGCTTCGAGGGCGCGGCGGATCCCACGCCGGATTACGACTGTCGCTCGCTGCTGGGCAGCCTAGCGCAGGTGGACTTCCCTGATCTGAGCTGCGACATCGCCATCGGCACCGATGACGACGCGTGGAATCTGGTGGCTGCCGACTACTACATGGCGGGCCTTGCGGTGCGCAGCGGCGGGGTCGTCGCGCTTGTCGGCGGACATTCGATCCTCAACGAGCCGGTGGGGGCCGACTGGGCGCTGGAGCGAGTCCGCGCGATCCTGGCGGCGTCAACGACCTGCGCGGGCGATGTGAACGGCGACGGCGTGGTCAACCTCGCGGATCTGGGCGTGCTGTTGGCGAATTTTGGCGCCGTCGGTGTGCCGCGCGAACAGGGCGACCTGGACGACGACGGGGACGTCGATCTCGCTGATCTGGGCGTGCTGCTGGCGGCGTTTGGTGCGCCGTGCGGGTGACCCGCTCATCGCGGCGTTCGGGGCGAATAGAATCCGGGAATGAACGCGACTCCTGAGCTGCGCGAACGTCTGAAGACCCTGGCGATTCCCAAAGATCAGCGGCCCACGGGGCCTCGCGCGTCCGCGGCGCGCGGCAGTTCGGTTCTCGGTCGCGTCGTGTTTCTCTTCCTGCTGATGGCGCTCGCGGGCGGCGGCTACGTTTTCTGGCCGCGGCTTTCGCCGTTGCTGCTGCAGGCGCGCGATCTGGCTACGCCGCCGCGCGAGGTGCGGGCGTACACGGTGCGGGTGGAAGTGGGCTCCGGCCCGCCGCCGGCGCTGACGGCGACCGGAAAGATCGTTTCGGATCACCTGGTCGAGGTCGTGACGAAGGTGAGCGGGCAGATCGTGGGGCTGGAGTTTGAGCAGGGTGATCGCGTGCAGCAGGGGCAGGTGCTGGCGCGGCTGGAGGATGTGAACTACCGCGCGCGGCGCGACCAGGCGGCGGCACTGGTGCAGAAGGCGCGGGCGGACGTGGAGTTTCGCGAGTACGAACTGCGGCGGATCGAGCGTCTGTTTCAGACCGCCAAGGGTTCGGAGCGCGAGTTGGCCGAGGCGCGGCGTCTGCGCGACGAAGCGGTGGCACAGCTTGCGGCGGATGAAGCGGCCCTTGTTTTTGCGCAGAAAGCGCTCAGCGACACGCAGGTCGTTGCGCCGATCAGCGGCGTGGTGCTGGAGCGCAACGTGGAAGTGGGCGATTTCGTCGCCGCGGAGGGCGGACGCGGCGCGAACGCGAACGCGCAGTTCGCCACGATCGCGGACATGAGCAAGCTGCGCGTCGAGGTGGACGTCAGCGAACTGGATGTGGCGCGCGTGCGGAAAGACATGCCGTGCATCATGACGCCGGATGCGTACAAGGACCGCCGGTACCCCGGGTACGTGATGTGGCTTGATCCGGCAGCAAACTACGCCAAGGCGACGGTGCAGGTGAAGGTGCGCATCGAGAACGCAGACGAGTTTCTGCGGATCGAAGGTGTGGCGCAGGTGACGTTCCTGTCTGAAGCCCCCGACCCCGCCGCGGCGCAGGAGTCGACGATTCGGGTTCCCGCGGGCGCGTGTCGACTCGCGCCGGATTCCGCGGAAGCGGAGGTCCTCTTGATCGAGAACGATGTGCTTCAGTCGCGGAAGATCGCGGTCGGGCGCAATTTCGGCTCGACGATCGAGGTTCGTGAAGGGCTGCGCGGCGGAGAGCGAATTGTCGCGAGCGAACTCGAAGGGCTGGTCGAGGGATTGCGCGTGCGGGTCGTCGAGTAGACGATCTCAAGCCGGTCCCGCGGGCCCGATCCCGGATTGGCCGTCTCAGAAGGTCCCAGAACGTTCGGAGCGCACCCGCTTCCGACCGGCTGGCCCGGTCGAACTCAGGTGAACTCCTCCCCGGAACGATGACAGTTGTGAGTTGCCTTCGCACGGGCGGAGGCGCGAGTCGCGCATCCGCCGCGGGGAATCGTGAGCATGCTTCTTGCCGTACTAGGCCTAATTACCTCGAACGGTCTGCCGCCGACACCTGGCCGCATCGTTGAGCCCGCAATTTTGGTATCCGGAGTTTCATTGCCCGGCTTTACTCGGCCGTCGCAGGAAGCCCTCCTCGGGTCGCAGGCAGCCGGGCGGATTGCGCGGCATCACGTTACGCCGGGGAGCCTGGTGCGGCGTGGCGAATTGCTATCGGAGCTGGATGCGGCCTCCGCTCGGGCGCGGCTCGCGATCGCGCAGGCGAAGGCCGCGTCGACGCTCGACATTGAACTTGCGCAGACGCGCCTGGATCGAGCGCGTGCGGAGCACGAACGCCTGGTGACGATGCCGCAATCGCTCGCGTCGGCGAAAGAGCTGCTGGACGCCCGCAGCGCGGTGAGCGCGGCGGCGATCGAGTTGGCGCTCGCCGAGTTCGCGCGTGAGCAAGCCAGACGCGAAGTCGACCAGCACGCGGCGAGCGTCGCTGAACTCGAGATTCGCGCGCCGTTTGACGGCGTGGTTGTTGAAGTGCTGAAGGAAGCCGGCGAGTCGCCGGAAGCGGGCGCCGGATTCATTCGCGTGGTTGCGCTCGGCGCGCTCGAAGTTACTGCGTATGTCCCGGCGCCGATCGCGGCACGCCTGCAGGTCGGCGCTGCACTTTCGGCTATGCCGGACGCGGCGTTCGGCGAGCCGCGGCGCGCGGTCGTCGCGCACGTAAGCCCGGTCGCGGACGCAGCGAGCCAGACGACAATCGTGACGCTGCGCGTGGAGAACGAGGATCTGCGCTGGATGGGCGGCATGGCCGTCACGCTGCGAGCAGCGGAAGGCGCAATCGGAGAGCGGCCGGCCGCGCCCGCGCTGGCGCATGCGAGCCGACTGGCGGTTCGAGGAGCACGTCCATGAGCCGGGAACGACGCGACGCCGCGGTTGACTTGTTCGACGACGCGCTCGCGCACGAGCTGCTTTCCGATCTCGAGCGCAACACCAGCGACGAGATACGCCGGCAGCGCGCGCACTTTCGCATTCAAATCAAGGCCCCGCTCACGCTGCGGCCGGGCAACGCGTCGGACCTGTTCAAGTACCGGCTGGCCGGGGTTACCGGAGATCTCTCGCAGGGCGGGTGTCTGGCGCTGTTCTCGCTGCCGGTGCAGGTGGGAGACATCTATCGGCTCGAATTCGATCGCAGCGTGCTGGATCTGCCGCTGACGTTCGCGCGCTGCGTGCGCTGCATGCTGCTGCGAGAAGACGCATACGAGGCGGGGTTCAGCTTCTTCTCGGCGGTGCAACTGCCGGAGTCGCTGGCCGCGGCACGCGGGTTGGCCTAACGCGGCACGGGAGTAGCGGGTGGCGGTTACCGCGCAAGAAAGCTCGAATCCGACGCAGAGTGCATACGCGGCGCTTGCGGCGCTCCGCGATGCGGGCGGTACGCGCACGCGGCTGCTGCTCGAAGCGCTGTCACGCATCAGCACTCATTTCCGCGCTCCGTTCGCCTGCTGGTATTCGCGAATCGGCGCGGACGTGCTGTCGGAAGAGTATCACAATGGACCGACGTCGCCGGGCTTCTGGCGGCCGGCAGTGCGCGAGGTGCTCAACGAAGCGACCGCACGCGGGCGCGCGACGGCGCGACTGCTGGCGGCTCGCGACGGCAGCGGCAGGATCGCGCTGCTGGCGGCGCCGCTGCTGGATTCGCACGGCGAAGCGTGCGGCGCGATCGGCTTGGTCTGCGGTTCGGCGGAGGCCGATGCGTCGGCGCGGCTGGCGCAGCTCGAGGCGCTGGGGGCGCTGGCTCTGCAGGCGCTGACCGCGCACGCGGCGACGGGCGGCGGCAACGCAGCCCAGCAACGCGAGGCACGCGGTGTGCAGGCCGGCGCGCTGGCCCGCGCGGCGGATTGCGACACCGAGACCGCGCTGGCCTACTCGATCACGAACGGTCTGCGCAACAAGTTTGGATTCGAGCAGGTGGTGCTGGGGGCCGTGCGACGCCGGCGCGTCGAGCTGCTGAGCATTTCGGGGCTCGACGACGTGAAATCGCGCAGCCCGGGCGTGCGCGCCATCGCGGCGGCGCTCGACGAGTGCCTCGATCACGGCGCATCGATTGTGGCACAGCGCGCCGAATCCGGAGCTGACCTCAGCCCCGCCTTTCGTCTGCACGAGAGTTGGCGCGCCGCCGCTCACGGCGCGGCGGTGGCTTCAATCCCGCTCGTTTTTCGCGGCGAGTGCGTTGCGGTGCTGGGGGTGCGCGCGTCCGCGAACCAGCCGTTCACCGCCGATTCGCTGCAGAAGCTGCGCGCTACCGTCGAGACGTACGCCGGTGCGCTGCGTTTGATGCGCGAGGCGCGGCGCAGCCTGCCGCGGCACGCGCTGGACGCGGCGCACCACGCCGTGCGATGGGTGGGGCAGGGCGGCTGGGGGCGTCGCATTGCGGTCGGCGCGAGCACGCTGGCGGCGCTGTGGTTCGTGTTCGGCACGCTGCCGTATCGGCTGGCGGCGGATTCGGTCGTTCGAGCGGAGCAGCAGATCACGCTGTCGATGCCGTTTGACGGAACGCTGGCGAACCTGGCGGCGGCCGCCGGCGACGCGGTGCGGGCGGGACAACTGCTGGCGGAGATCGATGCGTCGGCATTGAAGCTGCAAGCGCGCGAGTTGGAGGCGGAGATCGAAGTCTCGAAGACAACGGCGACGCGCGCACTGGCCGCGCAATCGCCGGTCGAGGCGCGGCTGGCGCAGGCGAATCTCGAGCTGCTGCACGCGCGGCGTGCGACGGTGCTGCGGCAGATCGAACAGGCTCGCATTAACGCGCCGTTCGACGGCCTCGTCGTCGACGGCGATCTACGGCAACAGGTCGGTGCGGCGCTGCCGCGCGGTACGCCGCTGCTGCAGGTTGCGCCGGGTGAGGGGTGGCTGCTGGAAATCGAATTGCCGGAGCATGCGCTGTCGGTGATCGCGGCGGGTGCGACCGGGCGCTTCGCGCCGCTGGCGCAGCCCGAGTTGAGCGCGCCGATCGAAGTGACGCGCGTGCGTGCCTCGGGCGAAGTTCGCAACGGTCGCTCGGTGTTCGTCGCGGAGGCGCGGCTGACGCTGGCGACCGGCTGGCTGCGGCCGGGCATTCAGGGCGTGGTGAAGCTCGATGGCGGTCGAAAGCCGGTGTGGTGGCTGACCTTCCGGCGGGCCGCCGACTACCTGTGGTTGAACTACTGGCTATGAGCACGGCAACGCGAGCAGCGGATGCGGGCGTGGGGAGCGGAGCGCCGCCGTCGCTGGCAGCGCGGCTAGCGCAGGCGCGGGTGCGGCTGCGCCCGGACCTCGAGGTGACGCGCCACCTGTTTCGCGGCGAGCCGCAGTACGTGCTCAGTGACCCAATCACGTTTCAGAATCACCGCGTCAGTTCGCAGGATTATGAGATTCTGGTGCGGCTGGACCCGGGGCGCACGCTCGGCGAACTGTTCGATGAGTTGGTGACGCTCGGCAAGCTGAGCCACGACGACGCGGAGGCCTATTACGCGTTTGTGTTCTCGCTGCATCGACTGGGCTTTTTGAGCTTGCCGGTGAGCGACGAATCCGCGCTGTACCGGCGCTATTCGGCGCGGCGCGCGGCGGCCCAACGGCGCTGGCCGCTCAAGTTGGTGGCGCTGCGTGTGCCGCTCGTGAATCCCGATCGCTTTCTGGCGCGGACGCTGCCGAGCATCGCCTGGATGTTCTCGCGCGCGTTCTTCGCGCTCTGGCTGGGGTTGGTCGCGGGCGCGGGATGGGTCGCGTGGGAGCGGCTGGACGAGCTGACGGCGCCGCTGGCGTCGGCGCTCGCGGCGGCGAATCTACCGTGGATCTGGGTATTGCTGGTGGCGCTGAAGGCCTGGCACGAACTGGGCCACGCCTATGCGTGCAAGCACTTCGGCGGGCGCGTGCCGGAGATCGGCGCGTACTTCATTCTGCTGACGCCGTGTGCGTATGTGGACGCGTCCGCGGCGTGGACGTTTCCGCGCTTCTGGCAGCGCCAGGTCGTGAATCTGGCGGGCATGTACTTCGAATCGATCGCGGCGGCGCTGGCGGTATTCGTGTGGGCGCTGACGGAGCCGGGGCTGGTGAATTCGCTGGCCCATCAGACGATCTTCCTCGCGAGCGTGGTCACGATCGCGTTCAACCTGAACCCGCTGATGAAATTCGACGGCTATTACGTGCTCAGCGACCTGCTGCAGATTCCGAACCTCGCCAGCCGCGCGTCGGCCTGGTGGGGGGCGCTGGGCAAGCGCGTGCTGGGACTGCCTTCGCCAATGAATGAACCGGCGGCGCTGCAGGTGACGTTTGCACTGTATGGGTTCGGCGCGGCGCTGTTCCAGTTGGCGCTGGCGATCACGCTGAGTGCGCTCATCGCCTCGCAATTGTTCATCGTTGGCATGGCGGCCGGCGCCGCGTACCTCATTCACTCGCTGGGCGGCTTTGCCTGGCGTACCGCGCGCTATCTCGTGCTCTCGCCGGAGACGAGGCCGGTCCGCGGGCGCGCGATCGGGGCCGCAGCGGCGCTCGGGCTGGGAATTCCGGCGGCGCTGGCGATGCTGCCCTGGCGACAGAGCCTGCACGTGGCCGCGGTCGTGCGCGCGGCGGATTCGCAGGTCGTGCGCGCCGCGAGCGCGGGCACGTTGATCGCGGTGCATGCGGAGCCGGGCGAGCGCGTTGACGGTGGCGCGCTGCTGGTGTCGCTAGGCGATGAAGAATTGGACGATGTGTGCGCAGCCGCCGCGGCGCGCGTCGAGCTGGCGGAGATTCGGCGCTTCGCCCTGCTGGCGGAATCGCCGGCGCACGCGGCTGAGGAATCCGAGCGACTGGCGGCTGCGCAACACGCGCTGCGCGAGGCGCTGGCGGATCGGGCGGCGCTGCGCGTGGCGTCGCCCAGCGCGGGGCGCGTGCTGTCGGCGGTCGGGTTGCGCGACGTGGGGCGCTGGTTGGCGGAAGGTGCGGAACTGGCGCGGATCGGCGGCGAAGGTTGGGAAGTGACCTTCGTGCTCACGGAAGCGGATTTTCGGGCCGCAAATCCCGCGGCCGGCGCCGCGATGGAGTTTCGCGCGACCGACGATCCCGGGCGCACGCTGCGCGGCGCGGTGACCCGCATTCGGCCGGCGGGGTCGCGCGCGATTCGCGAGCCGGCGCTCACGATTCCGGGTGGCGGCGAGATCGCGGTCGACGCGATTTCCGCCGAAGCCGCCGCGCATTATTTCGAGGTGACGGCCGTGCTGGATGCGCCGGAGCCGGCGCGGCTGCGCGATGGCTCGACCGGGCGCGTGCGCCTGGCGGTGGCCGGCGAATCGCTCGGGATGGCGGCGTATCGGCGCGTGTTGCGGTTCCTCGATCAATTGCGCACGTGAGGCGCGCACTCAGCGGCGGCGGAACTGGCGCTCAAGCTCGGGCAGGCTCAGATGCAGAGTCGTCGGGCGCCCGTGCGGGCAATGGCTGCTGCGGTCGGCGGCGACGCGGCGCTCGAGCAATGATTCGATCTCGGTGGAGTTGAGCGCGTCTCCGGCCTTCACCGCCGCCTTACATGCCATCATGTCGATCAGGCGATGAAGAAGCGATTCGGCGGACGGGCGCTCGCCGGGCTGGGCGAGCAGGTCGAGCACGTCGCGCACGAAAGCGGCCCGATCGACGCGTTCGAGAAAGGTCGGGAACGCGTGGAGCGTGACGGACTGCGGGCCGGACTGAGCAAGCTCGATGCCGAGTCGCGCAAGCGTTTCGGCGTGGCTCTCGAGCGCTTCCATGCGGTCGGGCGGAATCCGCACAACCTCGGGCAGCAGCAGCCGCTGTGACTCCAGGGGGCGGTGCGTGATGCGGCGCTGAAGCTCCTCGTAGAGGATGCGCTCGTGCAGCGCATGCTGGTCGATGATCATCACGCCTTCCGAGGTCTCGACGATTAGGTAGGTGTTGTGAACCTGAATCGCGCGCGACATCGAGATCGCAGCGAGTTCGGCTGAGGCGACCGTGGGCGGCGCCGGGGTGGCCTCGACGAACGGTTCGCTTGCCGACGGTGTCGGCGCGGCGACCGTTGAGGAGCGATCGGCGGACAGGTCATTAGACGCGCGGCCCGGCAGCGCAGCCGGATGCGACGGCTCAGTGAATGACGTTGCGAGCGCCGGCGCGTGCTCTGGGCTCTGCGCGGCGCGGTCCGGACGCTGCGTGAAGAAATCCACCATCGCCTGGCGCACGCGATCGCGCTCGGCGTCCTGTCGCGCTTCGGTGTCGGGAGCGCCGAAACGGTGGTCGAGCTTGCGCGTCAAGAACTGCTCGCGGATCGCGGCCAGCACCTGCGCGTGGATGAAATTCGAATCGCGCCAGCGCACCTCGATCTTGGTCGGGTGCACATTGACGTCGACCTGATCGGTGGGCAGCGTGATCCACAGGAACGCGACCGGAAACCGCGAGGGGTCGATCAGACTGCGATACGACTCCTTGATAGCGTGCGACACGAAGCGATCGCGCACGTAGCGGCCGTTGACCAGCACGTATTCCCACTTGCTCGAGCCGCGTGCCTGCTGCGGCGGGACGACGAGGCCCTCCACATGCACGCCGTGCGACTCGCGCTGAATCGGGATCAGCGCTTCGGCCAGCTCCTCGCCGAAGAGGTCGGAGATGCGCTGGCGAGGCGACGCGGCGCTTGGCAGGTCGTGCAGCACGCGCTTGTCGCTGCGGAGCACGAATGCGGCCTGCGGGTGCGCGAGTGCAATGCGCGCCAATTGTTCGCCGACGTGTCCGCTCTCGGTGGCGTTGGTCTTGAGGAATTTTCGTCGGGCCGGCACGCAGTAGAACAGATCGCGCACCTGGACGGTCGTGCCGACCGGCGCCGCGCACGGCGCGATGGGGGCCGGCTCGCCGCCGTCGACGCGCACCTCGTACCCCACGTCGCTGGCGGCGACGCGGCTGACGATGCGCAGGCGCGAGACCGAGCCGATGCTGGCGAGGGCCTCGCCGCGAAAGCCCATGGTGTGTATGTCGAACAGTCCGTCGTCGTCGCGCAGTTTGCTGGTGGCGTGCGGATGGACCGCGAGCGGCAGATCGTCGCGTGCGATGCCGACGCCGTCGTCGCGCACCTCGATCAGATCGCGGCCGCCGTCCTGGGTCGCGATCTCGACGCGTGTCGCGCCGGCGTCGAGCGCGTTCTCCACCAGTTCCTTGACCACGCTGGCCGGACGCTCGACGCATTCGCCCGCGGCGATGCGATTCACCAGCGCCGGCGGCAGAACTCGGATGACGCCCATCGGGGTCGGCTCCACGGTTCGGCGAGTATAGCGTTCGCGCGCGGTGCAGCGCCTAGGCGTCGTCGAGCGGCCAGACGAACTCGGTGCGCAGCTCCGCGGGCAGAACGCCGGAATCGGGATCGACCCAGAAGATCAACCAGGGCGCGGCCGCGACGCGCAGCGCCTGGGCGTCAACAAAGCGGCGCAGCTCGAGCTCGGCGTCGGGCAGGCGAGAGTAGGGGCCTTCGTGTAGGCAGGTTGCGGCTTGGCCGCCGCCGAAGGTCTCCCAGCGCAGCGGTGGCTCCGTTGCGAATTCCTCGGCGATCGGGAAGCCGGCGGTGAGCCGCCAAGTTGCCGAAGCGTCGCGGTCGATGCGTGCCATCGCGGGGCCGACGGTGATCGTCTCGAACGAGCGATCGAGGTGCTGCCAGATGGCGCGCAGCAATTCTTCGAGCGTCTCGCCCCAGTCGAGCGCTGTGCAGGCCGCGTCGGTCACGAGCACACGCTGCGCCTGCACGATTTTGATTCGGCAACTCAGGTTCATTCGGCACTCGTGCGTAGCATACGCCTCCCGTGCGCGCCCGACGCCGACGCTGAGTGAGCCCGTCGGCATGCGATTCGGCGTGCGTGCGCCGTACAACCTGTCCGCGGCGCTACCAGCCGCCGTGCCGGCGCTGGGCGATGCTCATTCGCCGCAGTCTTGAACGCGACGCTCGTTGGCGACGGCAAGCATCCGGGCCAGTTCTTCGGCCGACTCGGTGCTCTGCGTAGTGATTTTGCGCAGCCCGCGTTCCGTTGCAAGTCTGTTGATCTCGAACTCGATGTAATCGAATTCGCAGTCGAAACAGGCCGTGCCTTGGACCCAGTCCTCAAGCCGATCACCTGGGAGTATCCTGAAGCCGTCGAAATCGAGTTCGCGCCCGATCGCTTCACGCGCGAGTTCAACGGCCGTCGGTGTGAGGATTGGTTGGTAGCGACTGCGGGCAATGAATTCCTCAGTCGAAATCGGCTGCCGGTACTCCAGAGTGCGACAGCTTCTGCGCTTTCGCGAAGATTCCAGACGATCCACACAGCACAGAACAGTATCCATAGAGCCCCGAGCGAATAGAGCGACATGATCGGGCCTTCTCACGGTGCGCTATACCGACCCGAAGGTCAGCATGCGACTCACGCAGACGCCGAGCAAGGAACATAAGTCCGCGCCATGCCGACGCGAGGGCCGTCGGCATGGCAGCGACCATTCGGGCGGCTACCCAGCGACCCGCGCGCGAAACGCATGCTTACGCGGAGTGCCGCGAAAGCAGGTCGCATGAGGCGATTCCAGCCCGGCCAATGCCATGCATGACGTTCGGGCCGCGCCGCCGCAGCTCGCTACGCGGTCTCCATCGGCACGCACGTGCAGAACAGATGGCGGTCGCCGTACGCGTTGTCGACCCGGCCCACATGCGGCCAGAACTTGTGTTGCCGCGTCCACGGCGCGGGGAACGCCGCCAGCTCGCGCGGGTACGCGTGCGGCCATTCCGTCGCGGTCACGGTCGCTGACGTGTGCGGCGCGTTTTTCAGCGGATTGTCGGCGCGATCCAGCTTTCCGCTCTCGATGTCGCGAATCTCGCCGCGGATCGCGATCAGCGAGTCGCAGAGCCGGTCGAGCTCCGCGCGCGATTCGCTCTCGGTCGGTTCGATCATCAGCGTGCCAGCCACCGGCCAGCTCATCGTCGGCGCGTGGAAGCCGTAATCCATCAGCCGCTTGGCGATGTCTTCGACCTTTACGCCCGCGGTGCGCTCGAAGTCGCGGCAGTCGAGAATGAACTCGTGCGCCACGCGCCCGCTGCGCCCGGTGTAGACGACCGGGTAATGCGCCGCGAGTCGCTGGGCCATGTAGTTCGCGTTGAGAATTGCGATCTGCGTGGCCTTGCGCAGCCCCTCGCCGCCCATCATGCGAATGTACATCCACGAGATGGGCAGAATGCTCGGGCTGCCATACGGCGCCGCGGAAACCGGGCCATTCGCGGCGTGCGGGGCGTGCGAGGCGTCAAGCTCGGGGTGACCCGGCAGAAACGGCGCGAGGTGTGCCACCACTCCGATCGGCCCCATTCCCGGGCCGCCGCCGCCGTGAGGAATGCAGAAGGTTTTGTGCAGGTTCAGGTGGCAGACGTCGGCGCCGATGTCGCCGGGTCGCGTCAGGCCGACCTGCGCATTCATGTTGGCGCCGTCCATGTAGACTTGTCCGCCGTGCTCGTGCACGATCTGACAGATTTCGCGAATGCCCTCTTCGAAGACGCCGTGCGTCGATGGATAGGTCACCATCAGCGCGGCCAGGCGCGGAGCGTTCGCGCCGGCTTTTTCGCGCAGGTCCGCCAGATCGACGTTGCCCTGTGAATCGCACTTGACCGCGACCACCGTCATGCCGGCCATCACCGCGCTGGCCGGGTTCGTGCCGTGTGCCGAGGTGGGAATCAGACAGACGTCCCGCTGCGCCTGGCCGCGGGCGTGGTGAAACGCGCGAATCACCAGCAGGCCCGCGTATTCGCCCTGCGAGCCCGCGTTGGGCTGGAGCGAGACTGCGGCGAAACCCGTGATTTCCGCCAGCCAGCGCTCGAGGTCGGCATACAGCCGTTGATAGCCGCGTGTCTGCTCGGCTGGCGCGAACGGGTGAATCCGCCCGAACTCGGGCCAGGTGACCGGCAGCATTTCGGCGGCGGCGTTGAGCTTCATCGTGCACGAGCCGAGCGGAATGTTGCTGGTGGTCAGCGACAGGTCGCGCGATTCGAGCCGCTTGATGTAGCGCAGCATCTCGTGTTCGCAGCGGTAGGAGTGGAACACCGGGTGCGTCAGAAACTCGCTGCTGCGCGCCAGTTCCCGCGGGTAGCCGAGATCAGCTTCTTCGACGAGGTCGGCGAAACTCGAGCCGCCTTGCGCACCGGGCGCCAGGATGCGCCACAGCGCGTCGACCTCCGCCGGGGTGCTGGTTTCGTCGAGGGAGATGCCGACCGCCGCGTCGCTGATTCGGCGCAGGTTGTAGCCGGCGGTGCGAGCCCGCGTCAGAAGCGCGTCGGCCTCGCCGGCGCGCAGATTTACGCGGATGGTGTCGAACATCGGCTCGGCGGGCACGTCGAGCCCGACGCGGCGCAGGCCCTCGCCGAGAATCGCGGTGAGTGCGTGGATTCGCTGCGCGATGCGGCGGAGGCCGTCGGGGCCGTGGTAGACGGCGTACATGCCAGCAATCACGGCCAGCAGCACCTGCGCGGTGCAGATGTTGCTGGTGGCTTTTTCACGGCGGATGTGCTGTTCGCGGGTCTGAATGGCGAGGCGATACGCCGGCCGGCCGTGGACGTCTTTTGATACGCCGATCAAACGGCCGGGCATCTGCCGCGCGTGTTCAGCGCGGGTTGAGACGAACGCGGCGTGGGGGCCGCCGGCGCCCAGCGGCACGCCCAGCCGCTGCGAGCTGCCGATGCAGATATCGGCGCCGAATTCGCCAGGAGGCTTCACGAGCGCACACGCGAGCAGGTCGGTCGCGACGATGGCCTGTGCGCCGCAGGCGTGGATTATCTCGATCACGGCGCCCGGCTGGCGTAGGCCACCGTAGGTGTTGGGATATTGCAGCAGCACGCCGAAGACGTCGGTTCCGAGCGGGAGTTGGTCAGCCGGGGCGACCACGACGCGAATGCCGAGCGGCTCGGCGCGAGTCTGAACGACGGCGATTGTTTGCGGGTGGCAGTCGTCGGCGACGACGAACGTGCGTCGCTGCTCACCGGCGATCGCGGCGGTCATGTGCATCGCTTCGGCGGCGGCGGTCGCTTCGTCGAGCAGGGAGGCGTTGGCGAGCGGCAGGCCGGTGAGATCGGCGATGAGAGTCTGGAAATTGATGAGCGCTTCGAGGCGGCCCTGCGAGATTTCAGCCTGGTAGGGGGTGTACTGCGTGTACCAGCCGGGGTTCTCCAGAATATTGCGCAGGATGACCGGCGGCGTGATCGTGTCGTAATAGCCCATGCCGATCAACGAACGAACGACGCGATTCTCGTTTGCGTAGCCGCGCAGCTCCGCCAGCGTTTCGAACTCGCCGCGCGGCGGGTCGAGCTGCAATGGGCGGCCGAGGCGGATTGACGCGGGCACGGTTTGTTCGACGAGCTCGTCGAGCGAACGCAGCCCGAGCGTGCTGAGCATGTCGGTGACGTCGGCGTCGCGCGGGCCGAGGTGGCGCGGCGGGAAAAGATCGGTAGTTTGCAGCAGGCTGTGATTGGTGGTCATGGACGCTCGTGTTGGCTCCAGCCGCCGCGCACGCGCCGCCTGGGTCGGCGGAACACCCCGTCGCGGCGGGACGGAACCGCGCAGCCTACTCGCAGGCCGACGGCGATTCAAAGCCGGCGGCGGCGGGGCGGAAGTTTCGAAAACTCGAGCGATCGGGCCCGCGGACTAGCGCGTCGCAAAGCGCGTTCGCGCGCCGGCGATTTCCGCCTCACGCCGCAGCTCGATCGCGGCGGCGGAGTCGGGTGCTGCCAGAAGCTCGCCGACGATGCGCTGCGGGCCGAGTGCGTCGGCCAACTCTCCGCCGCGCGATTCCAACTGGAGGTGGGAGGCTTCGAGTCGAGCGCGCAGTGGTTGGCCGCGCTGCGGCGGCGTGATGAACACATAGCCGGCGCCGGTGTAGCGCAGCGAGCCGGTCGGTGATTGTGCGACGAGCGTGACGAGGGCGTTGACGCAGGTGGGGTCGTCGGGCGTGCGAGCGGGATTGGGTTTCCAGAAGAGCTGGAGCTGTAGCCAGTGCTCGCGCGTGTCGACCTCGGGGTTGGGCGGGCGGGTGCCGAACGCGACGATCTCGGCGTCGCCGCTCAATGTCTCGCGATAGAAGCAGCGCACAGCCTCGAATTCGTAGGTCTCGGGGAAGTAGGGATCTTTGAGCGATCGAATCTCGACGCTCTGCGACTTCGCGGCGCACCCGGCGAAGGATGCGAGTGCGATCACGAGCGGTGCGAGCCGGGCCGCGCGGCTAGTCTTCGTCCACGATGACGCTGCGAGTGAGTTCACGTTCGGCACCCTCGACGCCGATCCCGAGCAGGGTCAGCGCGTCGCGTTCCACGATACCGCGAAGCTGCTCGCGCGGGATGGTCGTCAGGTTTGTGCCGCTGCAAAGCAGGTTGACCGAGTAGAGCGCTTCGATGCACGCGGCGGGCGAGCGATATGGAAAATCGCTGCCGAACAGCAGTTTGCCCATCACGCCGTATTCAAACGCCGAGAGCAGAGCCGAGTAGCTGCGCCAGACCTGCGGCAGAAGGCCGGCGACGTTGGCGTAGACGTTGCGGTGTTTGCCGAGCAGCGCGACGCACTCGTCGACCCAGGGGTAGCCCATGTGAGAGACGACGACGCGCAGGTTGGGGAACTCGCGCGCGACTTCGTCGAGCAGGGCGGGGCGCGCGAACTCCATCTTGGCAGCCGGGCAGCGGTGGCTTTGCTCGAAGACGACCGGCATGCCGCGCCGCGCGCACTCGGAATAAACGGCCATGGCACGCGTGTCGCAGGGATGGAAATCCTGCAGCGACGGCGACACGGTCACGCCCTTGAGGCGCCAGCGCTCCTGGGCGCGGCCGAGCTCGTCGAGGCAGCCGTCGTCGGTAGGGTCGATGCCGGCGAAGCCGATCAGCTTCGCGGGGTGGCGTTTGACGGCCTCGGCCAGACCCTCGTTCGAAATCTCGGCCTTGAGATAGTTGCTTTTGAAGCCGAGGAGGATCGAGCGATCGACCGGGTGAACCGCGTCGAGGTAGCGGCCGAGGGTCGCGGAAATCGGTTGCGAATCCGGCGCGACCAGGGTCGCCATCCGCGAGCCGGCATCCCAGATTTGCGCGTGGCAGTCGATGATCATGCGATCGTTAACTTTCCGGCGGTGGCCGGCACTTCCGCACCTACCGCCGTCTGCAACTTTACGGGTTCTGTCAAGCGACGGCAAGCGGGCGATGACGGAATTTCGTCAGGCGTCGTCGCCACGAGATATTGAGTGAGGGGAGAGGCGGAAGGGCGATTGGTTGTAGCGGCGCGAATACGCTGCGGGATCGTGCGATTTCGCTGGTTCGGTCAAGGCTGCGCGAATGCGGCTCGGCGACTCGACGAACGCGCGCTTCGGTCGGCGACCGACGCGCGCCTCCGCGCCGTCAGGCGACGCTCGGGCGCTACCACCAGAAATCGAAGAAGTACTCGTCGTCGTAGCAGCAATCGTCGTAGTAGTAACCGTCGTCGTAGTAGTAGCGGTCTTCGATGATTACAAAATCATCATCATCGTCGGTCACGAGCCGGATATCGGGAACGTTGCAGACGATCGTCTGGCTGAGAATCCCGCCGAGCAGCAGCCCCAGCACACCCCATTTTCGCGGACGCATGCGTTTCTCCCGAACGTTGCCTCGCTCCTCCAGACACGGCCGGGCGTGTGAGGTTGGCGTGGGCGCGCCTGCGCGCTCGGCGACGGCTTTTCGCGACGCTCGGGCTGTGGTACATTCTTGGGTCCGCGACTCGGGATGAGCCGCGGCATAGGGCAGCGATGGAATTCAGCGAGAAAGACAAGGCGACGGCACGTCAGTGGTTCAAGCGTGCCAAGGACTTGCGCGATCAGCGCAACTACGACTACGCGGTGCAGTGCATCATTACGGGGTTGGGGTTCTGGACGGACGCGGTCGAAGAGGGGCACATGCCGCTCTATGCGCTTTCGATCCAGCGGCAACAAGCCGGCGGCAAGAAGCCGGGCATGATGGAGACGATGAAGACCTCGCTTTCGAGCAAGGACTTCAAGCAGAATTTCCTGAATGCGGCGACGTTCGCGGCGAAAGACCCCGGAAACGGCACGTACCTCGACGCGCTGATTCGCAACGGCGCCAAGCTCGGGCTGATCGAGACGCTGAAGTTCTGGGCCCCGAAGGCGCTCGACTCCATCAAACGCGAGAAGAAGCCGGCGCCGAATCGGCTGAAGGCGTTTCGGCTGGTGCTGGTGGAAGCGTCGGAGGCTGCGACGCGCGAAGGTGACATGGCGGGCGCTGCGTGGTGCCTGGAGCGGGCGGTGGAGTCGGTCGAAGCGCAGATGGTGCTTTCGCCGGACGAGATGTCGCTGCGGGATGAGCAGCGCGATCTGGCGGGGCGATTGACGATCACTAAGGGCAAATACCAGGAAGGCGCAACGTTCCGCGACAGCATCAAGGATGCCGATTCGCAGAAGCTGCTGCATGATTCCGAGCGCATGAAGCAGGGCGAGCAGACCCTGGAGCCGGTGCTGGCTGCGGCGCGCGCGGAGTTGGCGACGAACCCGGATTTGCCGGTCAAGATCAACGCGCTGGTCGACGCGCTGCTGAAAACAGGGCGCGGGCGCGACGAAGTGGAAGCCGAGCAGGTGCTGGTGGCGGCGCATCAGCGGACCCGCAATTACAGTTTCAAACTTCGCGCGGACGACATCCGGCTGCGCAAGCTGAGTCGCGGCGCGCGGGCGCTGCAGGAAAAAGCCGCCAAGAGCGGCGCCGACGAGGATGCGCAGCAGGCGCGGCTGGCGCTCATGGAAGAGCGGCAGACGCGGCTGGAGGTGCTCAGCGAGCGGGCGCGCGAATACCCGACGGATCTGCGGGTGAAGTTCCAACTCGGCGAGTCGCTGTTCGCGAACGAAGACTTCGACGCCGCGATTCCCATGCTCCAGGCGGCACAGCTTGACCCGCGGCACAAGACGCGCTGCATGTTTCTGATCGGGCGGTCATTCCTGGGGAAGGGAAATCCGTCGGAGGCCGCAGCGGTTCTGAAGGAAGCGCAGGAAGCGTACGAGATCACGGGCGACGACCTGGGCAAGGCGATCGCCTACTGGCTGGGTCGGTCGTGCGAAGCGGCGGGCGACGCGGAGTCGGCCAAGGCGGTGTACGGACGGCTGCTGCGCGTTGATTACAACTACGAGGATGCACGGCAACGGCTCGACGCGCTAAAGTAGGCGCGGAGGCGAACGGGCGATTTTTCGCGGCGCGCACGCCGCAGAACGACGCAGAGAGGACACGACGTGGCGCATTCACTTTCGGCGAAGAAGCGGATTCGGCAGAACGAAAAGCGCAACGCGCGCAACCGCGCGGAGCGCGCGACGATCAAATCGCAACTGCGCAAGGCGGACGACGCCCTGCACGGCCCGAGCGCGGCGGTGGCGGAGAAGGAGCTGCGCGCGGCGATTCGGCTGCTGGACCGCAGTTCGGCGAAGGGCCTGATCCACAAGAATGAGGCCGCGCGGCGCAAGAGCCGGCTCAGTCAGCGCCTCAACGGCATGAAGGCCAAGCAGGGCTAGGCCGACGCAGCAGCGCCGTCCGTGCAGCGCCGAATGACGCGGCGCATCCGCGCCGGCGGGCGTAAGATGGCGCGCATGGCGAAGAAGCGCGGCCGTAAAGTGCGTGTCGATTTCAAGTCGAATCGCGCGACGCCGCGCCGCGACACCGACTGGACCGCTCGATTCCAACGCGACCACGATGCGACCCTCGACGCCGCGAGCAGCGAGTCCGTGCGCGCGAAGGGCGATCTGTCGCGCAAGCGCACGATCGTCGTGGGCGATGATGAAACGCCGCTGGTGGATCAGTCGCTCTGGTCGGTAGGTGTGGTGACGATCGTGCACGGCCGCGAGTGCACCGTCGTTGCGGACGCGGGCGGCGACTGGGAGTGCACGGTCCGCGGCGTGCTGCGCACGCGCGCGATCGACAAGCGCAGTCCGATCGCGGTCGGCGATCGGGTGTGGATCTCCGACCAGGCGCGGCTGCACGGCGGACGGCGCATCGGCGTGATCGAGCGCGTCGAGCCGCGGCGCAGCGTGCTGGCGCGGAAGGAATTTCGCGGCCGCGGGCACGTGCTCGTGGCGAACGCCGATCAATTGATCATCATCGCCAGCGTGCGGCAGCCGGCGATCAAGCCGCATTTGATCGATCGCTATCTCGTGGCCGCGGCGCGCGGCGATATGCGTCCCCTCGTCTGTTTTCAGAAATGGGATTTGCTGGCGGACGCGGACAGCGCGAGGCCGGGTGGTGGCGCCGTCGAACCGCCGGATGAGGCCGAGCCTGACGCGGAGGGCGACGACGACGTTGAATTCATCACCACCGAGGAATGGATCGAAGAACTCCTGGCCGAGTACGAAGCGCTGGGATACCGCTGCCTGCGATTGAGCGCGGCGACAGGACTGGGCATGGAGACGCTGCGCGAGGCGCTCCGCGGACACGTTTCGGTCTTCTCGGGGCAGAGCGGGGTCGGCAAGAGTTCGCTGATCAATGCGCTACAACCGGGCTTGAAGCTGACCGTCGGCGACGTGAGCCGCGACAACGAGAAAGGCCGCCATACGACGACGCGGGCGCGGCTGCTGCCATTGGAATCAGGCGGATTCGTGGTCGATACGCCGGGGATTCGGCAGTTTGACCTTTGGTCGGTGCCGCCGGGCGAACTGGAGGCGTGTTTCGTGGAGTTCCTGCCTCTGATTGCACGCTGTCGTTTCAAGGATTGCCACCACTGCGACGAAGAGGGCTGCGCGGTGCGTGAGGCGATGTACGCCGGTGCGCTCAGCGAGCGGCGCTACGCGAGCTATCGCAAGATGCTGGCGGAGCTGTCGCGAACGCAGCGCTAGGCGTCGCTGCGGTGAATCACGCGGCCGGCCTTGATCGTGCAGCGCACGAGGTTGCGGCCGGGCGAATAGAACCAGTGATCCAGATCGGGCGCTGCGAGAACCGCGAAATCCGCGGCGTGGCCGATCGCGATCGCGCCAACGCGGTCAGCGCGGGCGATGGCGGCGGCGGCGTTGCCGGTGCAGGCGGCGAGCACCTCCAGCGGGCGCAGCCGAAGCTGGCAGCACGCGATGCTCATGACGAAGGGCAGCGATTCGATGTGGCAGGAGCCGGGGTTGAAATCGGTGGCGATCGCGACCGCCAGCCCGGCGTCGATCATGGCGCGGGCGGGGCAGTGCTCGATGCCGAGGAAGAACGACGTGCCGGGCAGCGCGACCGCGATCACGCCCGCATCGCGCAGTGCGACCATTCCTGCCGCGTCGATCAACTCGAGATGATCGGCGGAGACGGCGCGCAGCTCAGCGGCCAATCGCGAAGCGCCGATCTGCGCGAGTTCGTCGGCGTGAAGCTTCGGGCGCAGGCCGGCGCGCACGGCGCGCTCGAGAATGCGACGGGCCTGCTGCGGGTTGAACGCACCGCGATCGCAGAAAACGTCGCAGAACTCGGCGAGTTGTTCGCGCGAGAGCAGCGAGAGAAATTCTTCGTTGGCGACATCGTCGAGGAACGCGTCGGGTTGTCCTTCGTACTCGGCGGGAACGGCGTGCGCGCCCATGTACGTCGCGACGAGCTCGAGCGGTTGCGCGGCGGCGAGCGCGCGAATCGCACGCAACTGGTTGAGCTCGGCGTCGCGAGATAGCCCATAGCCGCTCTTGCACTCGACTGTCGTCACGCCGTGCGAGCGCATGCGCTCGAGGCGCGGCAGGTTTTCGCTAACTAAATGCTCGACGGTGGCAGCGCGGACGGCGGCGCTGGTGACGCGGATGCCGCCGCCGGCCTGCATGATGCTGAGATAGGACTCGCCGGCGACGCGACGGACGAATTCGGCGGCGCGATCTCCGGCGAACGGAATGTGCGTGTGGCAGTCGATCAGGCCGGGGATGACGCATCCGCCGCCGGCGGAGATGCGCTCGCCGACGTCGGCGGCGGGAAGGGCGGCGCGCGGGCCAAACCAACGAATGCGGCCCGTGTCCACCAGGATGGCCGCGTCGCGCAGCAGGGGGATTTCGCGCATTTGCACGCCGCACAATGGACCGGGCGGAACCGCTGCCAGCGTCGCGATGTCGTCGATCAACAGCATGCCCGCTCCGATCGGGGCGAGGGAATCGGCGGGTGCGGCTTGTCGGGCACCCTCTGCGTTTCGATAATAGCCGAACGACGGCTGCGGCTGCGCGCGGGCGGCCGCCGAGCCGGACCGTACCTTCAAGGAGGATGCCATGTCGGGATGGATGACGCGACTGGCGCTGGCGGCTTTGCTCGCCGGCGTGAGCGGCTGCGTGGTGGAATTGTCGAACGATGATGACGGCGGCGATGGCGGAGGCGGCGGCGACAGCGGCGGCGAGACGCTGCGCATCGTGCTGGTGAACGAAAGCGGCGTGACGCTCGATCCGCAGCTCTTTCTTTCGGCCAGCCCGGTCAGCACCGAGGAACTCTTCGCCGACGGCAACAAGTTCACGCGCTTCGGCGTCGGCACGCTCGGCCTGCTCGGCGCGGACAGCAGCGACGAGTTCGAGGTGAGCTGCGCCGACGCGCGAGTCATCGGCACGCGCGGCGGGACCTTCGGCAACGACCTGAACAACCCCGACGGCGCCGGCCGCCAGATCGTGCTCACGCAGGACTTGAGCGTGTTCTGCGGCGGTACGGTGGTGTTCACGTTCTCGGCAAGCGGCGACACGTTCTCGACGACGTTCGATGTCAACCCGTAGCCGGCCGGCGCGACTCGCGCCGATCTGCCTGTTGTGGCTGGTCGGGTGTGTCGTGAACAACCCCGACCCGGTCACCGTCGAACTCGTGAATGAAACGACCGGCGACGTTACGCCCAGTCTGCATCTCAGCGCGGCGGCGACGGATGCGACGGGGCTGTTCGACGCGGCGAATCTCGTGACCGATTTCACGGATCGCGGGTTTCCGGAGCTGCGGCCGGGCGAGACGGCGCGCTTTGACGTCGCGTGCGAGGATGTAAGCGCACTCGGCGTTCGCACGCCGATCTTCTTCGATCCGGTGACGCTGCTGGTTCTCGACTCGGCGGACGAGATCGTGACCAATCGCGACACCGAATTCGGCTGCGGCAGCGTCGTGCGGTTCGTGTATTTCCGCGACGGCGATGCGTTTCGAGCGCGACTGGAGATCGAATAAGCGAGCGTGGTGCGGTGCTGAACTCCCCGGCGGACGCACCCGCGCTGAGCGGGCTGCCGCGCGGCTCGATCGCGCGCCAGGTGCTCGTGCTTGCGCTGCCGATGTTGGGTGAGCAGTTCCTTCACTTGCTGGTGGGGCTGGTCGACACGTGGCTGGCGGGCCACGTAAGCAAGGAAGCCACCGCCGCGGTCGGCACCGGCGCCTACATGGGCTGGTTCGTGACGCTGGTGATGGCGCTGGTCGGCACCGGAGCCGGCGCGCTGGTGAGTCGATCGATCGGCGGCGGCGATCGCGCGACGGCGAATCGCACATTGAACCAGACGGTCGTGCTGGCGCTTGTGCTCGGGTTCGTGCTCGGAGTCGCGATCTTCGCCACGGCCGGGCTCTTCGGTGCGTTTCTCGGCCAGACGCCGGAATCGCGGCGGTTGCTTACGCTTTTCATCCGCATCGACGCTCTCAGCTACGCGGGCTACTCGCTGGTGCTGCTGATCGGGGGCGTGCTGCGCGCCGCCGGCGACACGCGCACGCCGATGTTCGTGATGCTCGTCGTCAATGCGGTGAACATCGTGCTGTCGGCGGGGCTGGTCTTCGGCTGGTTCGGGCCGCGGATCGGCGTGGCGGGAATCGCGATCGGCACGGTCGTGGCGCGCGTGCTGGGCGCGCTGCTGATGCTGCTGATTCTGTCACGCGGCGTGCGCGGGCTGCGGTTGAGTGTGCGCGGCTGGGCGCCGGACCTTGCGATCATGGGGCGCGTGCTGCGCATCGGGCTGCCGGCGGCCGCGGATGCGGGTCTGATGTGGATCTCGCACATGGCGTTCATCAAGATCGTGGCGCACACCGCGACGGGCGACGCGGCCACGGTGAATTACGCGGCGCACATGATCGGGCTGCGCATGGAAGCGTTCAGCTATCTGCCCGCGGTGGCGTGGATGACCGCGGGGGCCACTCTGGTCGGGCAGTATCTCGGCGCGGGTCGCCCCGAAGACGCACAGCGCGCCGGACGGCAGTCGGCGCTGCAGGTGGCCGTCGTGTGCGCCGTGATCGGCGTTGCATTCTTCCTGCTGGCTGAGCCGATCTTCGCCGCGATGAGCGCCGACCCGGATGTGCGCGCGGTCGGCGTGCCGGCGTTCCGGTGGATGGCGTTCGCGCAGCCGGTGCTCGGAGTATCGATTGTGCTGATCGGCGCCCTGCGCGGCGCAGGCGACACGCGCTTCACGATGGTCGCATCGCTGATCGGTGGAATCTGCCTGCGAATTCCGGGGGCGTACATCGGCGGAATCCTGCTGGGCGGCGGGCTGATCGGAGCCTGGTGCGGAATGTGGGCCGACAATCTCTCGAAATTCGTGATGGGCGTCGCGCGATTTGAGCAGGGCGGCTGGCGGCGCGTGCGGGTGTAGCGGCACGGCTCGCGCCGGCGCGCATGCATTACACTTTCGGCGTGGCGATCGAAACGTACGATGACAGCGACGCGCGGCGCCTGATCTGTGAGATCGGCCGGCGGCTCTATGCGCGCGGTTTCGCGGGCGGAAACGACGGCAATCTCTCCGTTCGCCGACCCGATGGCACGGTGCTCTGCACGCCGACGCTGATCTCAAAAGGCTTCATGACGCCCGACGATCTGTGTGTGGTTGATCTCGACGGCGTGCAACAGTCGGGCGCGCGGCGCCGCACCAGCGAAATCCTGCTGCACTGCGAGATCTACCGCAATCTGCCCGAGGCGCAAGCCGTGGTGCATTGCCACCCGCCGCACGCAACCGCCTTCGCGGTGGCGCGGGTGGACGTACCGACTGGGATTCTGCCGGAGATCGAGGTGTTTTTGGGTCGCGTGCCGCGCGCGGAGTACGAGACGCCCGGCACGATGGCGTTCGCGGCGACGATTCGTCCGCATCTGCACGGCACGAACACGGTGGTGCTCAGCAATCACGGCACGGTGAGCTGGGGGACGACGCTGGAACAAGCGTTCTGGAATACCGAGATTCTCGACAACTATTGCCGAATCCTGCTGCTGGCGCTGCCGCTCGGCGGGCTCCAGCGCCTGCCCCCGGAAAAGGTGCGCGAGCTGCTGGCGCTGCGGCCGGCGTTCGGCCTGCCGGTTGATCCGCGCGTCGCCGATGGCAGCGCCGAGCTGTATGCGAATCCCACGCTCGGCGGGAGCAGTGAGGCGTCATGAGTCGGTTGGTCAGCGGACTGGTGGTGCTCGCGCTGCTCGCGCTTGTCGGCTGCGACCAGCAGCCGGCCGGTCGTCGCGAGCCCGCGGCTTCCGGTTCGGGGTCCGCATCCGCGGCAGGTCAGAACGGCGCCGCGCAATCCGCGCCGGCCTCGCGCGCGTCGCCGCGCACCAACGTGGTCATATTCCTGATCGACACGCTGCGCGCCGACCGAGTCGGCGCATATGGCTACCCGAAGCGGACGACTCCGACGCTGGACGCGCTGGCGGCGGAGGGCGTGCTGTTCGAGAACGCGCACACGCCTTCGCCGTGGACGTTGCCGACCGTGCCCTCGCTGATGACGTCCACGTTCGCCTGCGAGCACGGCGTGATCTCGAACGGGCAGCGAATCGCCGGCGGGCTCGAGACAATGGCCGAGCGCTTTCAGAAGCTGGGCTATCACACGGCGTCGTTCTACGCGAACAACTTCGCGGGCGCTCTCACCGGCATGCATCGCGGTTTCGACGAATCGACCAAGGTGCCGCATGCCGACGCACGTCTGATCACCGACTGGTTGAATCGGCGTCCGAAGGATCGGCCGTTCTTTCTTTATCTGCACAACATCGAGCCACACAATCCGTTCAATGCGCCACCCGGTTTGATCCGTGAGTTTGGCGACGTGCCCCGTGAGACGGCGGCGCGCATCAGCCGGCTGATCGTGCAGTATCGCGCGCTGATGCGCGCTCACGTGCGTGAGAAGGTGCCGGCGGGGACGCTCGATCTGAGCGACGCGATCCGCCGCGTCGACGAGGAACTCGATGCCCTGCGCGAGCCGTATCTGTTGCTGTACGACGCGGTCGTGCGCCAGGCGGACCGGCGCGTCGCCGGCGTGATCGAGACCATCAAGCAGGCCGGATTGTGGGATGACCTGATCTTTATCGTGGTGAGCGATCACGGCGAGGAGTTCGGCGATCACGGCGGCTACCAGCACTCGCAGTCGGTCTATCAGGAGCTGGCCCACGTGCCGTGGATCATGAAGCTGCCCGGAAACCAGTTAGCGGGCACGCGCATTGCGGACGTGGTCACGCTGGTCGACGTGTTGCCGACGGTGTTCGACCTGCTGGACCGCGACGACGTGATCGGGGCGGCGCGCGGGCGATCGCTCGTTCCGTTGCTGCAGGACGCTTCGCCGCGAGCGCCCGAATTCGTGGTGACGTCGATCCGACGCAACCGCGATCGGTATTTCAAGGATTGGGCGCAAACGCGCGGCGACATCAACATCGCGGTGCGGCTTGGGTCGTGGAAGGGTATCTGGAACGTGCAGCCCGATACGTTTGAGCTGTATGACCTGGCGAGCGACCCCGGCGAACAACGCGACGTCGCGGCGGAGCACCCGGACCTCGTAAACCCGATGCGCGCGCACGTGAAGGAGTGGTACGAACTCTGCCTGCAGGTGGCGCAGCGCGCCGAGGGCGAAGGGCTGAAGGGAGTCGACCCGCGCGTTCTGCGCGAGCTGGCGGCCATGGGGTACGTCGACGCGCCGGATGACGCAGCGGCGTCGCAACCTGCCAGCGCACCGGCAAGGCCGTAGCGCTTTCGCGCGGCTCGTTTAGCAAACAGCGTATGCGGTGATGCGGCATGACGGCTGCTTGTCGCGCGGCGTCCTGGCGGCGTCGGAATTGGTTCTCGCACCGGCCGTGAGGTACTTGGTGGGCACGGCCCACCCCACAAAGTCCGCGAATCGGCTAGCTGGCCGCGCCCTGCGGAATGAACGCGCGAACTTTCTCCGCAAGCTGCTCAGGCGAGAACGGCTTGATCAGGTAGTCATTGGCGCCGGTCTTGATGGCTTCGATGACGCGCGTTTTCTCGGCTTCCGTCGTGACCATGATCACGGGAGTCTTGTCGCCATTGGCGCGCAATTGGCGCAGCGTGTCGATGCCGGTGAGTTTCGGCATGTTCCAATCGAGCAAAATCAGGTTGAACGAGCCGGCCTTGAGCGCGCTGAGCGCCTCGACGCCGTCGCCGGCTTCGGCAGTGTCATTGATGCCGACCATCGAGAGGGCCTTTACGACGATTCGCCGGATGGTCATTGAGTCGTCCACGACAAGAGCGCGCATCGCGTATTCCCCTAGTTCGAACCGAAGGTGATTTCCATGGTGAACTGTCCGGCGCCGCATTCGAACGGGATCTCGAGCCAGACGGATTTCGTGGGATATTTGACCTTGTAGTCGGTGCCCTCGACGACCGTCGGCAAGCCGAGCTGCAGGGGCGGGTCGTAGTCGAACTTGGCCTTCGCAAACCCGCCGACCATGTTCACCAGCTCGGAGATCGCGTCGACCACCTGCGCGTCGAGTTGGTTCACGCTCAGACCCATCGCGGCCGCGAGCTTCACCGCCGTGTCAGATGGAAAGCGCAGGACCACTACCCCCGACAACTGCCCCGAGATGCCGACCAGCGACGTCAGGGCGTACCCCGTGCCGCCGCCGTTGCTGATTTTGACGGCGTTGCGTTTCGGTCGCAGGTTGAGCATCGTGGTGAAGACGCTCTCGACGCCCTCGACGAACGGGTTGATATAACGGACGTCCATTCGGTTCCTCCGGCGGCCCACGGATTCATCGGTTCGCGTGCCCCCGCCCTTTTGCATCCGAATCAGCGCGCGGCAACAGCGACCTGGGCGGCACGCCGCACGCCGCTCTGCAGCAGCTTGCTCACCGTTATGGGAATCTGGTTGAGCGGCGCCACGCGGTCGATCTTGCCGGTCTGCGCGGCGGCCTTGGGCATGCCGTAAACGAGGCTGGTGGCCTCGTCCTGCGCGACCGTCCAGGCGTTGACGCGGTTCAGCGCGATCACGCCCTGGGCGCCGTCGTTGCCCATGCCGGTGAGCACTACCCCCACGCAGCGCTCGCGAGCGGAATCCGCCAGGGAGTCGAACATGGCGTCGACTGACGGGCGGTGTCCACTCACTTTCGGACCGGAGTCGAGGCGCGTGAACAGGTCGCAGCCCAGGCGCACAATCCGCAGATGCGCGCTGCCGGGCGCGACCAGGATCGTGCCCTGCTCGAGCCGCTCGTTGTCGACGGCTTCGCGGACCTTCATCGAGCAAGCGTCATTGAGATGCTGTGCAAACGACTTCGTGAACTGGGCCGGCATGTGTTGCGTGACGACGATCGGGACAAAATCGCTCGGAAACGCGGGCAGCAGCTCGTGCAGCGTCTGCGGACCGCCGCAACTCACTCCAATCGCGACCACCCAGCCGCGCTCGCGGTTGGGCGGCAGACTCGGCGCCGCGGAACGTGCGGCCCCGCTCGCGGTGTTGCGAACCAGGTTGCGAACGCGCTCGCGGCCGGCGGCCGCGGCGAGCACCTTTGCGTGCAGCTCGGCGCGGAATTCAGCGTTGCCGGCGAACGCGCCGTTGGTCGGTTTCGCGACGTAGTCGAGCGCGCCCTTGCGCAGCGCCTCGAGCGTGATGCTGGCGCCGGCCTGCGTGAGCGTCGAGCACATGACGAAACCCACAGGCAGCTTCCCGCCGATGCGCTCGAGCAATTGGATGCCGTTCAGGTTCGGCATTTCGACGTCGAGCGTCACGACGTCGGGCTTCAGGGTGGAGATCTTCTGGAGCGCCTCGTTGCCGTCGCAGGCCATGCCCACGATCTCGATTCGCGGATGGCTGCTGAGGCTGGCGCGGAGGATGCTGCGGACGATCTGGCTGTCATCGACGATCAGAACGCGAACTTTGGCGTCGGACACGGCAGGCTCCTCCGCGGTGGCGCAAGCGACCGGCTGGCGTGGTATCGGCCGGCGCGCCGGTCGGGCTGCGTTCGAGCGGCGCGCGGGCGTTTCCGTCGTTTTTCTCGGAGCGCCGCGGCGACGGCGGCCGGGCCGCGAAATGTGCGCGGCTGGGTATACTTCCGGGTTCGTCGGATCGCGGGCGGGCGGTAGCGCTGCGCCGTGAGCCGGAACCGGGAGAGCGGCTCGAATGCTGTCACTGTTGTACGCCGGCGATACGGACATTCTGCGCGACGCGACGGATTCGTCGACCGTGTTCTGGCACCGCGTTCGCGGTTCCCCCGGCAAGGTGGCGCTGGTCGCGGTGCTGACGCTGGTGCTGCTGGCGACCATATGGCTGCTCTGGGCCGGACCGGATGGCAGCGGCATGCTCTGGGCCACGCGCGAGCGCAGCGCCATGCTGTTCTCGGCGGCGGTCGTGATCTGGGCCATCGGGGCCGGTTGGTCGTTTTTCAAGGTGCTGCCGAGCCGCAATGACCGCGTCGTCATCGCGATGCGCAATTTGGTGCGTGCCTCGATCGACCCGCTCGAAGAGCAAACGCGCGCTCTGAGCGATGAGCAACTGCGCGGAAAGCGCGCGGAACTGTCGGGGCGGCTGGCAGCGGGCGCGTCGCTCGACGACATCCGGGCCGAGGCCTTCGCGTGCGTGCGCGAGGCTTCGCGCCGAGCGAGGAACCACCGGCACTTCGAGTGCCAGCTCATCGGCGGTCAGGTAATCGAGCAGAACAAGGTCGCCGAGATGCGCACCGGCGAAGGCAAGACCATCGTGTGCTATGCCGCCAACTTCATGAAGGTGCTGGCCGGCATGAAGGTGCACATGGTGACCGTTAACGATTATTTGGTACGCCGCGACGCGGAATTCTGTCGGCCGATCTTCGACCTGCTGGGCGTGACGGTCGGGTTCATCACCAACGAGATGGAGTCCTACGGGCCGGCGGCGAGCCTGCGCCGGGCCGCGTACCACTGCGACATCACCTACGGCACCAACAGCGAATTCGGCTTCGATTACCTGCGCGACAACATGAAGATGGATGTGAACGAGCAGGTGCAGATCGGCCGGCAGGACTTCGCCGTCGTCGACGAGGTCGACAGCATCCTGATCGACGAAGCGCGCACGCCGCTGATCATCTCCGGCGCTGCGCACGACGACGTGACCAATTACAAGCGTGCCGACGGCATCGCGCGGGCGCTGATTCGCCGACAAGAACAGAGCAATCGCGAATTCGCGACCCGTGTCGACGAGCTGGAGGCGAATCCGCCGCCGGGCATGAAGAGCGAGCCGAAGTTCGGTAGCGGCTTGAAGAAATTCAAGGCCGATCCGCTCTGGCTGTCGAGCGACGAAGCCGAGGCGATCGGACACACGCAGTACTTCGTGGTCGAGCTGGATCGCAAGAGCGCTCACATGACCGAGCACGGCGCGAAGGCGGCGCAGGCCGAGCTGGGCCTGGGCACGTTCTACGACGGCCGCAACATGAACTGGCCGCACTACATCGACCAGGCGCTGCGGGCGCACATCTGCTACACGCGCGACAAGGACTACGTCGTGCAGGACGGCACGGTCGTCATCGTCGACGAGTTCACCGGCCGTCTGATGCAGGGACGGCAATGGTCGGACGGGCTTCACCAGGCCGTTGAGGCCAAGGAAACCGTCGAGATCAAGAAGGAGACGCAGACCCTCGCGTCGATCACGCTGCAGAATCTGTTCAAGATGTACAAGAATCTCTCGGGCATGACGGGCACCGCCATGACCGAGGCCGACGAGTTCAACAAAATCTACCATCTCGAAGTGATCGCCGTGCCGACCAACAAGGCGATCCGCCGCATCGACTACAACGACAAGCTCTACAAGACCGGCACGAACAAGTTTGACGCGATCGTCGAGGAGATTCGCGCGTATAGCCAGAACGGCTATCCCAGCGATCCGTGGTCGCTCTATGACATGCTGCGTGACGTGCGCCGCCCGCTGCAGGAAATGAAGAAACGCGGCTCGGCGGAAATGCCGGTCGACGAATACCTGAGCGACGTCGACGCGGCGCTCAAGCAGTTCAACGAGGGACGCGGCGACGCGTCGGGGCTCGAGCGCACCTACCTGAAGCTGCTGGGCGACAAGGCCGGCCCGCGGCCGCTGCTGGTGGGCACGGTGTCGGTCGAGGCATCGGAGAAGCTCAGCCAGGCGCTGACGCGCGCACACGGCATCGACCACGAAGTGCTCAACGCCAAGAACCACGCGCGCGAGGCCGAGATCGTGGCCAAGGCCGGCCAGCGGCACGACCTGCTGCGCGGAAAGCGCAAGGGCCTGGTCGGAAACGTGACGATCGCCACCAACATGGCGGGGCGCGGCACCGACATCGTGCTGGGCGGCGGCGTCGCCGATCACGGCGGTCTGCACGTCGTCGGCACCGAGCGCCACGAGAGCCGGCGCATCGACAACCAGCTTCGCGGACGCTGCGGTCGGCAGGGCGACCCCGGCAGCTCGCGCTTCTTCCTCAGTTTCGAAGACGACCTGCTGCGGTTGTTCATGGCCGAGTGGGTGCTGCGCGTGCTGGATCGCTACGTCCTGGAGGAGGGCGTGCCGATCGAGCACAAATCGCTCACGCGCGGCATCGAGAATGCGCAGAAGAAAGTCGAAGAGCGCAACTTCGGCATCCGCAAGAATCTCCTCGAATACGACGAAGTGCCCGATCAGCAGCGGCGCGAGTTCTACTCGATGCGCCAGCGGATCGTCGAAGGCCGCGACCTGAGCGAGTTCATCTGGGACCTGCTCGATCAGACCGTATCCGATGCGGTGGACCGCTATCTCGACGCGGAGTTCCCGGCGCTGTGCGCGTCGGAATGGGCGGGGCAACATCTGGGCGTCAGCGTCGATCACACCAAGCTGGACTCGAAGGAATTTGCCGTGCTTGCCGACCAGGTGCGCGACCTGGCCGGCAGCGAAGTGCGCAGCTCGGTGCAGCGCACTTTCGGCGAATACATCGACCGCGACATCGACCCCGACGACTGGGACATGCGCGGCTTCTCAAACTGGATTGCGCAATACGGGCTGAATCTGACGCAGCGTCAGATTCGCGAGGTCGACCCCGACGAGCTGCTCGACGACGTGATCACCGCGGCCCAGCAAAAGGTCGAGAAGACGGACTTGTCGCCGCTCGAAGCCTTCACCTCGCGGACGTTCGGGCGCGACCGGCTGATCGCGTGGGCGCTCGACAAGTTCGGCGTTTCGATTCCCGCCGAGGAACTGAACCTCCCGGCCCGCGAGGACGCGGTGCGCGTGGTGCGCGAGCGTATGCGCGCCGTCTATCGCCGCCGCGAAGTCGAGTATCCGGTTGCGGCGGTGATTGATTACGCGCTGCAGCGCGCCGGCTCGAATGTGAACTCCTTCTACGAACAGGTCGCGCGCTGGTGCAACCTGAAGTTCCGGCTCGACTGGACCTACGAGGTGTTCCTCGGCAAGACGCCGCAGCAGATTTTTCAGGAGCTCAGCACGCTGAACGAGGAGTTCCTGCGCCACGGCCGGATCGAGGCGGAGATCGACGCCGCGATGCAGAAGCACTCGGGCGACGACCTGAGCGCCTGGGCGCGGGATCGCTTCGGCGCGGTCATGTCGCGCATGCCGCTCGACGGCGCGAACGGCGACGCGCGCGGACACCTGGCCAAGTGCGCGTTCGAGATGTTCCGCTTCGAGCTGACGCAGCTCGAACGCATGGTGCTGTTGACGACCATCGACAACGTGTGGAAGGACCACATGTACGCGATGGACCTGCTGCGCAGCGGCATCGGCCTGCGCGGCTATGCCGAGCGCGACCCCAAGATCGAGTTCAAGCGCGAAGGCACGCGCCTGTTCCGCGAGCTGATGAGCAACATCCGCGAGCGTGTCAGCGACCTGATCTTCAAGGTGCAGGTCTCGACGCCGCTGGGCACGGAGGGCGGCGCCGCGACGGAGCGCGCGCCGGCGCCGCGCCTGATGACCAGCAAGGCCGACGCGACCGGGGCCGGGTTCGCCAGCGCCGCGGCCGAGCGGCAAGGTCAGGAGAAGCGGCCGGACGAGGCAGCTGCCGAGCCGATCGCGCCGATTCGCCGCGACGCGCCGCGCGTCGGCCGCAACGATCCGTGCCCCTGCGGATCGGGCAAGAAGTACAAGTCCTGTCACGGCAAGAGCGCCTGATGTCGGTTGTGCACTACTGCGACCGCCTGCACGCGGCGATTCGCAACCGCGGCACCGCGGCTGTCGTCGGGCTCGATCCCACGCTCGCGAACTTGCCCGGCGAATTTGCGCCGCAGAGCGCGGGCTGCGGCGCGGCGGCCGACGCGCTCGAGCACTTCTGCCGCGCGGTGATCGACGTGGTGGCGCCGCTGGTGCCCGCGGTGAAGATCAACATCGGGTTTTTCGAGGCCTACCGCGACGCCGGCTACGCCGCCTATTTCCGGCTGATCGGCACCGCTCAGCAGCGCGGCCTGCTCGTGATCGGCGACATCAAGCGCGGCGATATCGGCTCGACGGCACAACTGTATGCGCAGGGACATTTCGCGCCCGCCGCGGCGGGATGCGACTCGCAGCCGGTTCCCGATGCGGTCACGCTGGCGGGGTATCTCGGGCAGGGTGCGGTGGCGCCGTTTGTCGAGGCGGCAGCGCGCGACGGCCGCGGGGTGTACGTGCTGGTAAGGCCGTCGGACCCCGGAGCGGACGCCGTTCACGATTTCGGGTCTCCGCTGCGGTTCTACGAGCACATGGCGCGGCTGGTGTCGGGTTGGGGGGCGCCGCCGGCCTTGCGCGGGGCGTGCGGACTGTCGTGCGTCGGCGCGGTCGTGGCGCCCAAGGACCTGCTGAGCACGCAGGCGCTGCGCGCGGCGCTGCCGCACACGCCGCTGCTCGTGCCGGGCTACGGTGCGCAGGGCGGCAGCCTCGATGCCTGCCGTGCGTGTTTCCTGCCTGACGGGATGGGCGCGGTGGTGAATGCGTCGCGCTCGGTGGTTCAGGCGTTTCAGGCGTCGGCCTGGCGCGACCGCTATAGCGACGACTGGCGCGCCTGCGTGCGCGCGGCGGCTTCGGAATTCGCCGCGACCTTCGCCGTCACGCGCTGAGCGACGCGCCTATTCGTGATTCGGCGGCAGCGTGTCCACCAGCGCCGCGATCTCAGCGAGCGTGCGCCGGTCGCAGGGGATGGTGTATCCGCGCACGTTCGGGCTGTCGGGCTGTCCGGCGACCGCTACATTCACTCCCAGCAGATTGCCCTCGACATCGAGCAACGGACCGCCGGAGAATCCCGGCACGAGCGGCGTATCGCTCTCGAGCAGGCCGTCGTAGTGCCGATGCCGGGCCGGATCGATCTGATCCTGCAACGAGACATCGGCGCGGGTGATGCGACCGACGCGCGTCTGCTGCGACAGAGCCGAACCGACGCGCGGACTCAATGCCACCACCGGGTCGCCTTCGCGAACGCGTCCGCGAACCAGCCGTAGCGCCGCCAGGTCGCGGCGATCGATGAGCAGCAGAGCCAGGTCGAGATGTCTGGCACAAAGCACGCGACGGGCGTGCACGCGGGTGCCGTCGGCCAAGCCGACCCAGACGTCCTCCGCGTCGCGCACGACGTGTTCGTTGGTCAGCACCAGCCCGTCGGCGCGAATCACCACGCCTGCGCCGCCGGTCTCGCTCGCCGTGCGGCTCACGCCGCCTTCAGTCGCGTCGGCGCGGCTGCGTGCGCGGATTTCGACAATCGCGGGTCGGGCGGCGGCGGCCGCGGCCATCAGACGCTGGTCGACGCTCGGAGCGACGGCGACGAGTCGCTCGCTGCGCGCGGCGCGGGTCAGAGCGGTGTGCGCGCCGTTTGGGGCGCAGCCGGACAATGTCGCCAAAGCCAGAACGAGTACGAGACGCTGCCCCATAACCCCCTCCAAGTCGATGAGGCCGATTCGGAGGAAGTCTTCGAAACGCATTCCGCCGCGGGCGCGAAATTTGCCGAAGCCCGAAAAAAGACAAACGGCGGCGCACTCGAAAGTGCGCCGCCGACCGCCGGATCGTTGGGGGGGAAGAGGTTATTCCGGCAGTTGCAGAACGAACGCGCACACGCGGTCTTCGAAGGTGCCGATGCCGACCACCTGGTTGCGCTCATTGATGTCGAGCGCCTGCTCGAGCACCCAGCCGCCGTCGAGCGGCAGGTAGTGATTCAGGTCGGTCATCACGCCGTCCTTCCAGACAAACGCGCGATAGATGAACCCATAGCACTCGCCCGGCAGCACCGGTTCCGGCAGCGGGGTGGTCGCCCAGCCGACAACGTAACCCTTGTTGTTCACGCCGCAGGCGCGGCTGGCCGGTCCGCCGAAGGTGCCCAGGTCGATCACGCGATCCTCGAGCCACACGACCGCGCGCTCGAGATCGAGCTCGTTGGTCGAGTAGCCGACGATCATGCCGCGATCGTTGATCGACATCGCGGCGCCGAAATACCCGTCGCGCAGGCCGGGCAGAACGCGCATCGGCAGTCCGAGCTCCGCCACGAACGCCTGCGTGATCGGCTCGCCGGTGAAGACCTCGATGTCCGACTCGCCGACGATCACGCCTTGATTGTTGATCGCGCGGCCAATGCTGTTGCGACCGCCGAGCGTTCCCAGGTCGACCGGCGCGCTTTCCTGGCCGGGCATCGGCCAGCGATACGCGTGCCGCGAGCCGATGTCATCGACCACGGCCCAGCCGACGATCGTGCCGTCGTTGCCCACGTCGAGCGCGGCACTGGGATAGAAGCTCTCGGCCGGCGACAGGTTGAACAGCGCGCCATCAAGCAGAGCGAACGCCTGTCGAACGCGCAGCCCGTTGCGGTCGATCTTCTCGGTTTCCGAGTCGCCCACGACCAGGCCCGCGTCGTTCAGGGCGTTGGCGCAGTTCTGCTCGCCGCCGAGCGTCGGAATCATCAGCGTGCCTTTGCGCGGCGACCACAACGTCGCAACCGTGTGCAGATCGTCGTAGCAGTATCCGACCGTGGTTCCCGTGCGGTTCACATGAACTGCGCCGGCGCCGAGCATGTCATCGGGCACGACGAGTTCTCGAACGGGGTTGGGCGGAAGCTGGGCATACGCCCAGGCGGTGGCTGCCAGTGCGAACGTGAAAATCGTCGCTCGAATCCTTCCTGCGTTCATGACCTTCTCCTTTTTACCTCACTGAGGGAGAACACCCTCAGGCATCGTGCTATCGGACGGCAAGCAATTTTTGTGCCATTGCATCAAAAAGACCATCGTGAACGTAACTCACGGCGGCGCCGAGACTCGCGAACTTGGCGTGTGCGACGCCGCGGACACAGCGCGTGAACATTCAGCCGCTGGCTGCGTGATTCTCCGCAGCCGCTCGGCGGGTCGCTTATTCCGCGCGCCAAACACGCCGATGCGCTTCGAATGGAGTCAGTGCGCCGACACTTCGTCCGCCAATGCGCAAGGCCTGGGGTGCACCTCGCGCTGCTCTTCTTCGGAATCGCTCACGCCGCGGCGCAGATCGAGAGCACGTCCCACCGTTTCGACTTCAACGAACGCGAACGCGGCAATTTCGAGCGTACACCGCGGCATTGGGTGAAGCTCGAAGGCGTCGGTCTGCCGGAGTATTGCGAGGGCGCGATCGATGACCGTGTCGGACACGACGCACCGCCTTCGTTCCGGCTGCAGATTCGCACCGGCAACCTCGGATACGAATACCGCGACATCGACGTGCGCATTCTGCCGGGCTCGGATTACCTCATCGTGGCCCACGTTCTGCCCGATCGGCTGCGCGCTGCCCGCGCGCTGCTGGCGGTGCAGTTGTTTGATCGCTTCGGCGAGCCGATCGCGGGCACCGAGCGCGTCAGCAACACCGTCGCCGCCGGCGGCCGCACGCCGGAAACCTGGCAGCGCGTCGAAATCGCGCTGACGGACAGTCATCCGCAGGCGTATGCGTTGCGGCTTCAGTTGTGGATTTTGCAGACGCACGTCTGGCGACCGCTGGATCCGCGCGCCGCGGACCCGATTCTGGATTCGGACGTGAACGCCGGCGCGTGGTTCGACGACATCACGATTCTGCGGTTGCCGCGCGCGCGGCTGCAACTGTCGAGCCCGTCGGGTCTGTACTCGGCCGGCGAGGCGGGCGCCGTCACCGTCGAGTTGAATCGTGCGAGTCTGGTGACGTTGCAGCCGCGATTGGAGCTGCTGGACGTGACGGGCGCGGTCGTGCGCAGCCTGTCGCTGCCCCAGGCTCCGCCGCCGGACCGCACGGCGCCGGGAATCGAGCACGAAGTGCTCTCGCTACGAGCGCCGCTCGAGGCGCTGCCGGCGGGGTATTACGAGGCGCGGTTCCAACTGCGAACCGGAGTCGACGCGATCCTGGAGCGGCGGCTGCCGTTCGTCGTTTTGCCCGAGCTTCCGGGCAGCGCCGCGCCGCAGAGCGATTTGGGCGTCGACGTCGGCCTGTGGCCGGGCGGCGATGAATCGGGGCTGGTGGAATTGATCGCTACGCTGGGCTGCGGCGCGGCTCGGATCGGGATTCCGCTGGTGGGGGCGATCGTCGGCGACGAGCGCGTCACAAGTTTCCGCAAGCTAACTGAGGTTCTGCGCGAGCTGCGCGCCAACCGCATCGAGCCGGTGGGGGTGTTTCGCGCCTTCGTCGACAACGACCCACGCGTGTCGCAGACCATTCAGGACCTGCTCGCGTCGGAAGATGCCGGGCGCGACCGCCTGAATCCGGTGCTGGCGTACGTCGGCGGAGCGCTGTCGAGCTGGCAGCTTGGCGACGAACGCATCGAGCTGGCCACCGGCGCCCGCTGGACCGAGTCGGCGATCGATGCGATGCGCTCAGAGCTGCGCCGCTTCGCGAGCGCGCCGCAGATGATCGTCCCGCGGGCGTTGACCGACGAACCATCGGCCACGCCGCTGAGCGAGACGGTCTGGGCGCCCGCGATGCTCCCGACGCGCGATCTGGCGCCGGCGCTGCTCGACGCACTGCCCGAAGACGGGGTCGCCCGCTGGCTCTTCATCGATCTCAACACGCGCGGCGGGTTCAGCGCGAGCTGGCTGGCTGACGTGGGACAACGGCTGGTCATCGCCAAAACGGCGGCCCCGCACCGCCTGGTGCTGCCCGCGCCGTTCGAGCAAACGTCGGCGTCAGGGGCGCCGCGCTGGTCGCCGACGCCCGCGTACCTGCCGCTTCGCACCGCGCTGCATTTTCTGGGCGGGCGGCGCGCGGTCGCCGCGATGAGCCCGCGTCCCGGCGTGTCCGCGGTGTTCTTCGAAGGCGGCGGGGGCAATGTCGTCGCGGTCTGGCGCAATCAGCCGCAAGCGGCTGACGAGCCGATCGAGCTCTACCTTGGCTCCGAGCCGCGTGCGTTCGACCTGCTGGGGCGGGAGACGCCGGTCACTGTCAGCGACGGGCGCGCCCGGCTGGCCGTCGGCACGCAGCCGCTGTTCGTGGTCTCGTCGACGCCGCAGCTCGCGTTGCTGCAGGCCAGCTACTCGATTTCTCCGACGCACGTCGACCCCGATTCGCCCGGCGCGCGTCCGAAACTGCGCTTCCGAAACCCGTTTCCGCATCGCGTATCCGGCGAGGTGATCGTGACCCCGCCCGAGGATTGGTACGTCGAGCCGCAGCGGGTCGCCTTCGCGCTCGATCCGCACGAGGAGTTCCGACAGGAGCTCGAGGTGCGTGTTCCGCCGCGCCATCCGGCGGCGGTTCGCAACGTGGATGTGCAGATCGCGCTGCATTCGCCCGAGCCGGCGCAACTGGATTTCTCTGAGCCGTTCGAGATTGGGTTGCGTGACGTGGTGGTGACGGCGCGCGCATTCTGGGACGGCGACGACCTGCGGATTGAGCAGGTGTTGCAGAATCGCTCGCAGGCTCCGGTCAGCTTCCGCGCGTTCTGCACGCCGGCGGGTCAGCCGCGCCTCGAGGGCGTGTTCCTGCAGGTGCCTCCGGGCGAGACCGGTCTGCTGCGCTTCGAGTTTCCCGGCACGCGTTCGGCTCTTGCCGGCACGACCGCCCACGCCGGTGTGACCGAGGTGCGCGGCAATCGCACGCTCCATCAGCTTGTGGAGATACCTGAGTAGCGGCAAAATGCCCGCCGGTCGTCGCACGTGACGCCAGCGGGAGCGATATGAACCTGCCAGTCTACAAGTCGGCGGATAGCTCGGAAGGCGGCGGCTGCGGCACGAGTTGCGGCGCCGGACTCGAGAAAATCTACCCCAGCATGGCCGTGCGCTTCGGAGCCATGAGTCGCATCGGGGAATTCAGCTACCGCCCGGGAACCGTGTTCAAGTGCGGGGCAAAGGTCGTCATCCAGACCGATCGCGGCGTCGAGATCGGTCAGCAGGTGAGCCTCTCCTGCGGCGGCTGCTCGAAATCCGTCAGCCGTGAGCAGGTGCTGCGCTACGTGCAGAACAGCGGTCCCGAGTTCTACGAACTTCAGTCCGGGCGCATCCTGCGCGAGGCCACCGAGCGCGATCTGGCCGAGCAGGAGCAACTCGACGCGCGACGCGACGAGGACATCGACCACTGCGCGCTGCTGGCGGCGCAACTGCAACTCGACATGAGCCTGGTCACCAGCGAACGCACGCTCGGCGGCGAACGGTTGGTGTTCTACTTCAAGTCGCCGGATCGCGTCGATTTTCGCGAGCTGGTGCGCCTGCTTGCGGCGCACCACCGGGCGCGGATCGAGATGCGCCAGGTGAAAGAACGCGAGGAAGCGCGGCTCGTCGCAGATTACGAAATTTGCGGGCGCGAATGCTGCTGCAAGAATTTCCTGAAGAAGATGCGGCCGGTCAGCATGAAGATGGCCAAGCTGCAGAAATCGACGCTCGACCCGTCGAAGGTCTCCGGGCGCTGCGGCCGGCTGCGCTGCTGCCTGCGCTACGAGCACGAGGGCTATGAGGAACTGGTGCGCAAGCTGCCGCCGCACGGAGCTTCGGTCGATACGGCGTTCGGCAGCGGCGTGGTGATCGATCGGCAGATTCTCACGCAGTTGGTGCTGGTGCGAACCGACGACGGGAAAGAGTTCACGATCCCGTGTGAAGAGCTGCTTGCGGTGCGACCGCCGACGCGGCGCTCAGAATCATACGACGCGGACGCAGGCGACGCAGACGGTGACGACGATCGCCCGCCGCAGCGCAGCGCACCTTCGCCTCGCGAGCCGGCACAAGACAACGCCGACGCACCGCCGCGCCCGCTACGCCGGCGGCGCGGACGCCGCAATCCCGGCGGTCCACCTTCCGACTCGGCTCCTGACGCACCGTGATGCCCTCCACGGACGGAAAACCCGACGCGGCGAAGCGCGACCCGACGATCGATGCCTATGTCCCGCGCCTATCGCCGCAGGGTCGGCGCTGGGTGCGTTTTGCGGCGGTGCTGGCCGGGGCGTGGGCGATCGGTTGGTTCACGCTGTCGCTCTCGGCAGTGCTCACGCCGCTGGCGGCGGCGGCGGCCGTGGCGTACATCTGCAATCCGCTGGTGACAAGGCTGGAAGCGCACGGTGTAAGCCGCTTGCGCTCGGTATCGCTCGGTCTGGCGGCGCTGCTGATACTGCTAGCCGCCGGTGTGGTCACGGCGACAGTGCAGGCGATCGACCTCGCTTCGAATCTGCCGCGCTACGCCGAGCAGATCAACCGCATCGTCGTCGACTTGGGCGGTCCGGCGTGGGCGCAGCAGAACTGGCGCGAGATTCTGGTTGAGCACGGGCGAACCGCCGGCGCGGTCCTGCTGGCGTATGCCAGCGCCTGGTTCTCGAATCTCACCTATTGGCTCAGCGCGACGGTGTTGATGCCCTTCTATCTGTTCTATCTGTTGCTGAATTTCAATGCGATGGTGGCGGCCGTGCGCGATCACCTGCCGGCGGCGTACCGGCCCACCGTCGTGCGCGTGGTGCAGACCGCGGACCGCGCGATGGCGGATTTTTTCCGCGGGCGGGTCGTGGTCTGTGCGGCGATCGGTGTGCTGAGCGCCGTCGGCTGGTGGCTGGCCGGTGTTCCCTACAGCTTTCCGCTCGGATTGTTGTCCGCCGTGCTGAACATGATCCCGTTCGCGGGCGCGCTGGCGTTGCCGCCGGCGCTGATCCTCTCCTATACGCATGCGATCGCGTCGGAGCAGGGTTGGGTGCAACCGGTGGTGTTGGCGTTCGGCGTCTACATGGTTGTGCAGGCGATCGAGTCATTCGTCCTCGCCCCGCTCATTCAGGCGAAGGCGTCGGGGCTGCACGGCATGACTACGATTGTGGCGCTGATGGTGGGATTCGAGCTGGCGGGGGCGCTTGGAATGTTGTTGGCGATTCCTGTCGCCAGTACGCTGAAATCGCTGTCGATCGAGTACGTTCTGCCCGAGATTCGACGCCTGGCCGGGACGCCGCCCGCCGCCGCGGCGCTGGATGCCGCGACCGGCGGATCGACGGCGGCGCACACGGAGGTACGCCATGAAGTCCAAGCCCGCAGCGAGTGAGAGCGGAGCGCCATTCGGTGCTCGTAGCGACCTGTCGCGCGGACCGGTCATCGTTGTGGCGGCGATCTACGCGGCCTGGTTCGGCGTGCTGGTCTGGATGGCGATCCAGGTAGCGAGCGCGCGGTGAACTCCGGCGCGATCTCCCTCGAGGCGCTCGACGCTGCGCCGCACCACGAACCGCCGACCGAGACTTGGATCCGCAACCTGGCGGCGCTGCAAACCGCAGCCCCGGAATTCGCACGCCTGTTGCCCGCGGAACTGCCATGCGAATGGAGCTGCGTCCGCGCGCTCGACGGCACGCCGAGTTGGCGGATCGCCACCGAGTCGGCCGTCGAGTGGTGGGGCGGTACAGCCGCGCCGCGCAGCCGGGCCGCGGGCTTGTCAGCTCCTTCTTCGCCGGCGGACGACAACCCCGCGCTGCCCGTGCTCGCGCCCGGCGGCGAGTTGCTGTGGCTGCTTGAGCGGCTTGGATTTCACCAGGCCATATTCACTTTTTGCGAGTCGTGGCTCGACGCCGCGGCGTTTCTCCGACTGCACGACGTGAGCGACGCGCTTCACTCAGGCCGGTGCATTCTGCTTCCGCCCGACGGCGCCGAACTCGTTCTGGCGGCGCGGCTCGAAGCGCAACCGGGACTGCGCCCGCCGGGTTTGGTGCTGTCGATCCCGGGCGTACCGCTCGCGCGGATCGATGGGCTGCAATCGCTCTGTGCGGCCGCGGCGGAGCGGGCGCAGGCGTCGCGAAACCGGCGCATCGCGGCGTTGCGCGAGCGGCCCCGTGGCGCTGAATCGCACTGGGCATTCGCGGCGTTGTCTCGGGGGGCCGCGGCGCGCGAACTGGCGACAGCGCTGCACGCGGCCGAGACCATTCGCTCCGGAGCGCAGCGCACGGCGCTCTGCCGGCTCGACGGACCGCCAAGCGCCGGAGTGTTGCCGCACCTTGAGCAAATCACGGCCCTGAAAGCGACGCATCTGATCAGCGTCGGGCAGGATGCCGCCGAATTTCGCCTGCCCGGTCTTCGGGTGCATCGCTGGCACATCGCCGAGCCGGCGCCGGGCGAGCCATCGAGCGACGACGTCGAGCATCTTGCCGCCACGCCGCGCATCCGCGACGAACTGCAGGCGGCCGGCGTGCAAAACGTAAAACTCTTCCCGTGGGCGGCGGCGGAAGTGGCGAGTGATTCCGCGCTCGACGAGCCGCTTTCGGACGAGGTTCTGATCCTGGGCGACCTGCCTGATGCGAGCGAGAGTGCTTGCCGCATCGAGCAGCCCACGCATCGGCAGTTGTGGGAGACGGCGCGGCTTGCAGTCACCGAGGCCGCGGATTCCGGCCGCAGCATGAGCGCGCCGGACGCGCTCGCGATGGGCCAGCGTCGCATCGGTCATACCCTGGCGGATGAAGCGCTGGCGGCCCAATTTCAGCGGTTGATCGAGCGCGTGTTGATTCCGTGCATCTGGCTGGAAAGAATCACGCGGGCCGTCGGACAGGTGGTCGCCGCGCCAATTGCGATCGGAAGTGGCTGGGCGCGACGAACCGAGTTGTCTGTCCGGTCGGTGGGGGTTACATGCACCGGCTCGCTCGACGCCGTCCTCGGACGCCCCGTGGCAGTGTTCTTCGTCTGGCCGGGCGCCTGGCCGGCGCTGCTGCCGGCGGCGGCGGCCCGCGGTTGGCCGATCGTGCTCTGCGGGCCGCGCCCGGCGCATCAACCCGCGGGCAACGGCTATTTTCACGCCGAGCAGCATGTTTTCTTCGTCGAAAGCCCGCGCGGGTTGCCCGCGCTGCTTCAGTCGCTCCGCGCGCAGCCCGAAGCCGCGCGAAAGCGCGCCTCGCGCGCCATGGAACTCGTACGCACCTCGCACACCTACGCGCAGCGATTGGCGAGCCTGTGCAAATCCTGATCCTCGCGCTCCTGATTGCGGGCCTTGGGGCGGCGCGCGCCGCCGCGGACGGCGAAGAGCCGATCGTCACGGTCGTTGCTGATTTTGAGAACGATGCGCTGGCGGTGCGTCTTGGTGACGTTACGAATGTCGCCGCCCGCGACTGCGCCGTGCGCTGGGAATCGATACCCGCGCGCGCACAAAACTCGCTCGGCGTCGCGATTGGCGCCACGGCTCCCAATTCATCGGTCGTTTGTGAACTGCTGTTCCGTCTGACGACGACCTTCGAGTCGGCCGAACGTGTCGCGGCCTATGCCTGGGTGAACGAGGGTTCGGCACGCGTCGCATTCCGCGTGCGCGACTCGGAGAATCGCGTTTTCGAAACCACTTCCGCCGTCATCGACGCCCCCAATCGCTGGGTGCGGCTTGTCGCGGATCTCAAGGCCGAGTCGTTGCGGCCGGCCGGCGCCGCGCAGCAAGCGACGGGCGGCGAGCCGGCAACCGCGCCGGCGCTCGTGTGGCCGATCGAGGTGGTCGGTGTGCGCGTAGCGCCGGACGGCGTCGGGCGCAAACAGGTGTTCCTCGATGACATCGAAGTCGAACACCGTGTGCCGCCCACGCGCGGCATTCGCGGCGAATTCGAGCTGGATCGACCGACGCACCTGTATGAGCCCGAGACTGACGTGCGCGCCGGCCTCGTGCTCGAGAACCTCTCGCGCAGCCGCCGGCTCGATCTGGATGTGCAGGTTTCGTGGCTGCGTGCCGACGGCAGCGAGGTGCATGCGAGCCGCTCAAACCTCACGCTTCCGCCGAGTGGAGCGGATTATCGCGCCCGGCAGCGCGTGGATTTCAGTTATCGCGTGCCCGAGCCCGGGCTGTATCGGCTCGTGGCGCGCGCTCGGGCCGCCGCCTGGCGCGGTCCCGCCGTGTTCGAGACCACCGTCGCCGCGCTGGTGAGCAATCGCGGCCTGCCGCGCGGCCGGGCGCGTTTCTTCGCGGTCCGCTCGCAGTTGCTGCGCGAGCCGCGTGCCGACCAGATTCTGGAGATCGATGTTGCGCGGGAGCTGGGCGTGCAACTGCTCGCTCTTGATCTGCCCTGGCAACTGATCGAGCCGCAGCGCGGAGCGCCCGACTTCGCACAAGTCGAGCGCGTGGTCGAAGCCGCCAACAAGCGTGATATGGCCGTGCTGCTGGCGCTGAGCGAACCGCCGGCGTGGGCTGTCGCGGAGGGCGCTACGCTCGTGGCGCAGGGCCACCTGCTCGAAGCCGCGGCGAAGCGTCTCGGCGCGCGCGTGGCTCTGTATCAACCGATGATGCCGCTCGGCGGCGCCGCGCCCGATGCCGCGGCCTTGGAAGCATTGCAGTCGCGCATCGTGGCGGCGCACGGCGGGGCGCGAGTCGTGGCGCCGCCGGGGGCGGCCGCGATTGCGGCCCGCGCCGATGCGGGGCCGTACGCGGCGCTCGCGACCGAGGCATCCGGCGCAAGCGCGACGGCGCAGGTACGCGATCGATTGGTCGTCGGCGACGCCGCGAACTCAGGCGTGTTCTGGTCGCACCGTCTGCCGGCGCAACTCGAAGCCGGCGAGGTGCGCGACGCAGTCGACATGCTGCGCCAGTATGTGAGCGCCGCGGAATTTCGCGTCGCCGGCTTGATCCTTGAGGACCTGCGCGACGCCACGAGCGACCCGCGCTATCCCGAGCGCCATCGCGGGCTGCTGCGCCGTGATTTCAGCCCCAAGGCGCAGGCCCTCGGCTTCGCGACCGCGGTCGGCATGTTGAGCGGGCTGCTCTATCACGGACCGCTCGCGGATGCACCGCCGGAATTCAACACGGCGCTGTTCATGGGCGGCGAGCGTCAGGTTGGCGTGTTGTTCCCGAAGAACGATCGCGCGCTGCCAGCGTTCATTTCGCCATTCACCAGTGTGGACGCGACCGTACTGGCGACCGATTTCGCGCGCCGGCCCGCGCCGCTCTTTGAGGGTGCGGGTGGATGGCTCACGCCGGCGGAGGAGCGGCCTCTGTTTCTCGAACTCCGCTTCGAGCGCGCAGAAGGCGAGCCGCGGCTCGGTCTCGATCGCCCGTGGCTGCGATTGCCGCGCCTGCTGCCCGTGGGCCGCGCCGCCACCGCCGTGCCTCTCGAGATCGACGCGCCAGTCGCGCTGCGGAATTCCTTCCTGCAGGTGCTAATTCCGAAAGGCGCGCCGCTCACGGCAAACGTCAGCACCCGCAAGCTGCAGGGCGAGGCCGGGCAGACGATCGCCCCGGAGCTGACGCTTACGCCGAGCGGCGCGGGGCTGCGCGAGCCGGTGACGCTGACGCTCCGCGTCTCGATCGAGGGCCAGGCGCTCGACGTGCCGCTGCGACTCACGCCGCTGATCGGCGTCCCGGCCGCCGAGAGCGGTCCGCCGCGCGAGCAGGTGGGCGAGCTGCGCGTCCTGCGCGGCGATCGGGGACCAGCCCGCACCGCGCTGCGCGCCGCGTTCTCAGCGGATCGACTCACGTTGGCGTTGCCGCTGCCGGCGGATCTCGCGCCCGGCGCGGTCTGGCGCATCGAACTCGCGCCGCTGGGCGCCGAGCGCCTCGAGGCGACGGTGTCCGACCTGGCCGGCGCGCCGCGCATCGCTTGGCGCGTGCCGCCGACGGATTCGGCAACGTCGCAGGTTCAGACCGTCGACGCGCCCGGCGGCAGGGCGTGCGTGCTGTCGCTGTCTGCGCGCTCGCTCGGAGCCGCGCGCCTCGCTGCGGGCATGCAGTTTCGGCTGGCGGCGGAGCTAAGCGAGCCGCGCGGTCCCGGCCTGGCGCCGCAGGTCTCGGCGTGGGGGCGGGTCGAAGCCGGCGGGCAGGCCGCCGACTATCAGTGGGTCGAGCTCGGCGCGAAGTAGACCCGGCTCAGCGGCCGGTGAAATTCGGCTTGCGTTTCTCGAGAAACGCGCGAACGCCTTCGCGATGATCCGCCGTGTTCCCGGCAGTGAACTGCAGAAACGCTTCGTGCTCCAACTGGTCGTCCAGCGTGGCGGTCCAGGCGGCGTTCAGCAGGCGCTTCGTCAGGCCGATCGCGCGCGTCGGCATCGCCGCGAGCTTCTGAGCCAGCTCGCGCGCCCGGTCGGCAAGCTCGGCATCCTCGACCACTCGATTCACCAGTCCGAATTCGTACGCCTGCGCCGCGGAAATTTTCTCGCCGAGCAGCAGCATCTCGGCCGCGCGTGCATAGCCGACATGTTGCAGCAGCGTGAAGCAGGCCGCGGAGTCAGGCACCAGCCCGATGCCGGTGAAGGCCATCGCGAACGCGGAGCTGCGCGCGCAGACACGCAGATCGCACGCGAATGCAAAGCTCGCCCCAGCGCCGGCCGCGATGCCGTTCACTGCGGCCACGACCGGCTTTTCGAGAGTGCGCAGGCGTGTCACGATCGGGTTGAATTTCTGCCGCAAGTGTGCGGCAAAATCGGTCTCGCGGCCTTCGTTCTCCGGCGCGTAGCGGTCCTTGATCTCCGCCAGGTCCTGCCCAGAGCAGAACGCGCGGCCGGCGCCCGTCAGCAGCACGCAGCGCACGGCGTCGCTCTTGGCGGCGGTCTTGAGCGCGGTGCTCAGCTCGACGCTCATCTGGTCGTTGTAGGCGTTCAGCGAATCCGGGCGGTTCAGCGTGATGGTCTGCACACCGGCCTCGACCGCGACCAGCAACGTGTTGAAACTGCTCATCGATTCTGCGTCTCCCCGGCGCCGCGCGCCGGCTCTCACTTTCCTGCGTACACCGCGGGTCGCTTTTCCATGAACGCTCGCATGCCTTCTTTCTGATCCTGCGTCGCGAACAGCAGGTAGAAGAGCTTGCGCTCGTATTCCAGTCCCTCGCTCAGGCCGGTCTCATGAGCTTTCAGCACGGCTTCCTTCGCGAGCCGCAGCGCCAGCGGGCTCTTGGTGCACAGCTCGTTGCAGACCGCCAGCGCCTCGCGGAAGTAGTGCTCGGCCGGAACCACCCGGCTGATCAGGCCGATCTGCAGGGCCTCCGCCGCGGAGATCATGCGGCCGGTCAGCACGATATCCATGGCGCGCGCCTTGCCGACGCTGCGTGTCAGGCGCTGCGTGCCGCCTGCGCCGGGGATCACGCCGATGTTGATTTCGGGCTGGCCGAAGCGCGCCGTCTCGCCGGCGATGATGATGTCGCAGTGCATCATCAGTTCGCAACCGCCGCCGAGCACATAGCCGCTGACCGCAGCCACGATCGGCTTTTGCACGCGCTTGATTCGCTCCCAGCGCGCGAACTGATTGCGGTAGTACATGTCAACGACGCCGGCTTCCGCCATCTCGGTGATGTCGGCGCCCGCCGCGAACGCGCGCTCGTCGCCCGTGAGCAGTGTGCAGCGGATCGCCGGGTCTGCGTCAAAGGTTTCGAGCGCCTCGACGAGCTGCACCATCGTGGCGAGGTTTAGCGCGTTCAATTTGTCGGGCCGATTCAGCCGCAGCACGCCGACCGCACCGCTCCGCTCGACGAGAAGTTCCTGGGGCATTGGGGAATCCCGGCCGGGTTCGACTAGCGAGCGGCGATTACTCCACCGCCGACCGTGACCGTCGCAGGCCGCGCGACGATCGTCCGAGAAGGTACCGGGAGTCGGGCGTGAGAGGAAAGCGTGTTAAACGTCTGATAAGCGTGAAATCGACCGCGAATTCGCGGGCGATGCAGTATTCGACAATTGAGTCGGGGCAGGCACCGGCATACACTCCAAGCCGTCCCGATGCGAATCGGAGCGTAAAAGTCCTATTTACACGGAATTGGCGGGCGGGTCATCGGTTTATGGTTACTGAAGGGAACTCTTCGAACGGTCACAGCCCACCGGGGCTGGCGGCTCGCTTTGACGAAATGGCCCTTCCGTGCCTGGATCGGGTCTACTGGGTTGCCCGTCGTCTGGCCCGAAACAACCACGACGCCGAGGACCTCGTACAGGAAACGTACCTGCGAGCGTTCCGGGCGTTTGAGCAGTTTGAAGAGCGTGAATTCGGGATACGGCCCTGGTTGTTGAAGATCCTGCACAACACGTTCCTGAACCGCGAGGCTCGCGCCAAGCGCGCTCCTCGCTTGGCGGAAGTCGACGCGCTGGACGCCCTCGTGGCCCCGGGCGACAGTCGGCCGGAATTGCTGGTCGCGTCGCCGCCGCGGCTGGAGTATGAGAACCTCGACGTTGAGGTGCGGCAGGCGATTGATGCGCTGCCGGCGGAGTTTCGAGCGGTGCTGGTGCTGTGGGCGACCCACGAACTCAGCTATCAGGAGATTGCGGACATTCTAGACGTGCCGATAGGAACTGTGATGAGCCGTCTGCACCGCGCGCGCCAGCAGCTCGTTCGGGCGCTGCACGCGTACGCCAAGGATCACGGGCTCAGTCGGAGCAAAGCTTCGCTATGAAACTGTCCGAAGCGCGAACTCTGCTGCCCATCTACGCCGACGGCGAACTCGACGCCCCGCGCGCCGCTCGCCTCGAGCGTGCGCTCGCGCAGTCGATCGAGCTTCGTGATGAGCTGGAGCGCTGGCGCAGCCTCGACAACGCCGTGTCGCGCGCCGTCTCTGCCGTCGAGCTGCCCGCGGGCGCAGCGCGTCGGCTGCGCGCCGCTCTGCATCGCCGTCAGCGTCCTCAGCGCACGTGGATTCGTCGCGCGATCCCGCTGTTCGCGGCGCTTTCCGGGGCTGCTGCGGTCGTTGCGCTCTATTTCGCATTCACTCCAAACGGCTCCGCCGCGCCACTGGCGATCGGCGCCGAGCGCTTCGCCAAGGCGTTCTCGATGTGCGGCCGTATGGGGCATAACACGCTAGTGGCTGATCGCTCGCTCCCTGCGGACGCGAAGGTCGCGCTGGTCGCACAGCGCGACTATCCGCTGGCGATTCCCGATCTGCATGGCGAAGGCTACGCGTTTCGCGGGGCCTGCGAGTGCGTCGGCGGTCCCGACCTTGGCGCCGTACACGCCTCCTATCGCTCCGCCGACGCGCGGAAGCAGTGCCTCTCGGTGTTCTCGCTCGACCGTCGCTTCGCCGTGATCGGCGCGACCGAAGCCCGCTCCGGCATCACGATTGAGCGTACGTACGAAGTCGCCAGCGTCGACGGCATCTCGGTTGTGTCCTGGCACGAAGCCGGCGGCAACTTCGTGATGGCGTCCGATCTGCCTCGCGTCGAGCTTGAACGCTTGGCGGGCACCTTCGTCGTGGTCCGCCACGACCAGGTCGCGGCGACGGTCGCAGCGCTGGCGCTGCCGCTCGCGCCCTAATCTGGTTTTCCAGCCTTCGAAAGATCGTCTTCGAGTCTGCGAGATGGGCCGCGCGCCTGTCGGCGCTGCATTGTGCTACGACGCGCGGGTCGCAACTGCCGGCAGCGGTACACCGAACAACTGCTCACACAGGCCGCTGAATCGACGGCGCATGGCCGCATCGGCCCGTGCTTGCTCGAGCGCGATCGCCATATTCTGCGGCGAAAGCAGGATTGCCACATGGTGCTGCAGCCCCGCGCGCTCGGCCACGACCTGCAATTCGCGGCGCCACTCTTCGCTCAGGCTCAGCAGGTCGACCGCCCGCGTCAGGTAGTCGACCGCCGGCGGCCGGCTCAAACGGCGCATCATGGCAACCGCGCGGCGCGCGAGCACCGCAACCACCAGCAGACCCCCAACGGCTAGCGTTACGAAGAACGCCGTATCGCCCCATTGCGAACCGTTCTGCAGTTGCTCGCGCGCGGCGCTGAACAACTGCGAATTGGCGTCCTGCGCGAGCAGCGCGACCAGCGTCATGTTCATCTCCCCGCACCGGCCAGGGCGCGCCGCCCGACCGGGGTGTGTAGGGCCGTGAGCAGTTCGTGCAGTTCGCGCAGCTCCGCCGACTGCGGGGCGCCGCCGGCCGCCGACATGCGGTTGATCGTCTGGTAGAGGTTCTTTCGCAGCGGATCGCTCGTCGACAGCAGCGGGGCCTTCGGCGCCGCGCCGGACTCCGCGCCGATCAGCTCGCCGAACACGTACTGCGCCGATGCCCGCACCTGCTCCGCCGGGTCGCGCAGCATCGGCAGCACCGCCCGCGCGTGCCGTGTCAGCAACTCCGGCGAGTTCAGATACTGCATGCACCACGTCCGCGCCCGCAGCGTCGGCGCGGAGCCTGCTCGGGTCGCCAGGCCGTCGCACTGCGGCGAAAAGTCGCGCAGCAGCGCCGCCAGCGGTTCACGTGGCCCGATCGGCAGCGACTCAGCGAACACCCACAGCGCCTCGAACTCGGGAGCGGTCAGCGCCGATTCCGCAGCCGTGGCCGCCGCCTGCCGCAGCATCTGCGGCGCAGCCGAGTCACGCGCCAGCAGCGCCCAGCGCGCCAGGAAGTTGTATGGCTCGCGCACCTCGAGTGCCGTGCGCAGCAGCCCTGAAACATCGCCGCGCGTCAGCGTCGCCGCGCCGGCGATCGCGGCTCCGCGCAGCCTCGGCTCGCGGCTGCTGAGCCAGCGTCCGTAGAGGGCGAGCCGTTCCTCGTCGCCATAGCAGTGCGTCAGCGTCCAGCGCACAGCGCCCACCTTCAGCTCGGGCGGCAGGTTGGACAGATCGTCGTCGGCGTCGTTGAACCAGACCGGGCTGCGCAGGGCTCCCAATTGCCCGCGCAGCTCCTCGTCTTCCAGCAGCTCGGATTGGCTCAGAATCGCCGCGACAGCGCCGGGGGTTCGCCAGCTTTTCAGGAGCTGGGCGGCCGTGCCGCGCCACGCCGGGTGCTTCAGGCTTTCGAGCAGGAACGCCGCCATCCGCGGGTGATTCCAGATCGCCAGGTGCTCGCCGATGACGGTGCCGACGCGGCTGCGATGATTCTGAATCTGGCTCCAGAGCGACTCGCCGAGGTCGACGGAGAACCACGTGGCGGATTCGAGCAGCTCGACCCGGTGGTGCAGGTCGAAGGTTCGCAGCGCCTCGCGCAGTGCGCTGGCGACCTGTCCCCGACTCTTGCGGTATTCCTCAGGATTGTCCGACGCTGCCGGCGGCTCCACGAAACGCTCCGCGAGCGCACGCAGCGCCGATGCGGCTTGCGCGCGCACGGCCGGCGCTCCGTCGCGCAGCAGCGGCGGCAGCAGATACGCCACCCGCGCCGAGTCCAACCGCGCCAGCGCCTGAATCGCGTTGAGGCGGTGCTCGGCGTCTTCGTCGCGCAGAACGGCGGCGATCGCCATCTGAGTCCAGTCCGGCTGCGCGCACACCTGCGCTGCCTGCTCGGGAGCGAGCCTGGAGAAATGCCTGACCAGCTCGCACCAGGCCGCGGTGGAGTTGCGGCCGAGCAAGGTCTGGATCATTCGCGTGGCCCATTCGGGCTCGGCGTTGGTCAGCCCCGCGCCGAGAATCGCGTCGGCCGCGACGTCGGGAGTCTGCGCAATCCACTGGTAGAGGCGCTCGATTCGCATGTCCGCGTCCCATCTCCGGTATACACCGGCCTGCGCTGATATCGGTCGAGCCGCAGCGGTTCGTGAGTAGGGCGGCGCGTCCGAGAATCGCTGGTTTGACAGGCCCCGCGACGCGCCCGATCCTCTTCGCATGGCTGATTCGGCTGCGCCCGGCGATCCGCGCCTCGTAACCCGGCTGGCGGGCGTCACGCTCGCGACGCCGGTCCTCACCGCGTCGGGCACCTGCGGCTACGGCCCCGAGTACTCCGGCCTGCTCGACTATCGCCAACTCGGTGGATTCACCACCAAAAGCGTTACGCGCCTCGAACGCCTCGGCAACGAGCCGCAACGCGTCGTGGAAGTGCGCGGCGGCATGCTGAACGCGATCGGTCTCGCGAACGCGGGGCTGGAGCGCTTCCTCGCCGAGAAGATTCCGTTCATCCGCCAGATGCCAACGCCCGTCTTCGTAAACGTGGCCGGCTATCGCATCGAGGACTACGTCGCGGTCGCGGCGGCGCTCGACGAATTCGACTGCATCGCCGGGCTTGAGCTGAATGTCTCCTGTCCGAATGTGGCCGACGGACTGATGTTCGGCACCGATCCGCGGCTGCTCGGCGAAGTGGTCTCGGCCGTGCGCGCCGTGGTGCGGCGCCGTACGCTCATCGTGAAGCTGTCGCCGAACGTTACCGACTGCGCGCCATTCGCGCGGGCCGCGATCGACGCCGGCGCCGAGGCGCTCAGCCTCATCAATACCTATGTCGGCATGGCGATCGACGTCGATTCCTGGCGTCCGGTGCTCGCCAATACCACCGGCGGCCTGAGCGGCCCCGCGATCAAGCCGCTGGCGCTTGCGCACGTCTACCGCGCCTACTCCGCGGTCACACGTGCCGCCGGCGTGCCCATCATCGGCATGGGCGGCGTGCATAGCGCGCGCGACGCGATCGAGTTCCTTCTCGCCGGAGCTACCGCCGTCGCAGTCGGGACCGCGCTGTTCATCGATCCTGCATTGCCCGCCAAGATCGCGCAAGGCATTTCCGAATATCTCGATCGCCGGGGGCTGGCGAGCGTCGGCGACCTCGTCGGCGGCGTCCATCGCACGCAGGATTCGCCGCGAACATGAACCTCTCCGCGCTCCCGCTACTCCGTACCTATCGCTCGCGTCGCGCAAGCAGCCACGACCGCACCGGCGGCAATCGCGACTGGATCGACGTCGCGCCCGGCGAAACGCGCGTGCTCGCGGACCTGCGCGGGCCTGGCTGCATCCGCCACGTCTGGTGCACCATGCTCTTTCCGCAGGAGGATTTCCTACGCCGCGTGCTGCTGCGCATGTACTGGGACGACCACGCCGAGCCGAGCGTCGAATGTCCGATCGGCGACTTCTTCGGCCTGGGGCACGCTCTGCGCAAGGACTTTCACACCGCCGTACTCAGCATGAGTCCCCAGGACGGCCGCGGCTTCAATTCGTGGTGGCCGATGCCCTTCCGCAGCGCCGCGCGCATCGAGATCGTCAATCCATCCGGCGCGGGCTTCCCGTTCTATTTCTATGTCGATTACGAGGAATATGCCGACGCGGCCGCGCTCGATGGGCAGGGCTACTTTCACGTGCAGTGGCGGCGGGAGAATCCGACGCAAGGCTGGGGCGAGGAGTACGAGGAACTGCGCCGCCGCGACTGGAACGCCTGGGCCGCAAAGACCTGGCACGGTGGCGATCCGCGCGGGCTGAATCGCAGCGGCGCCGAGAATTACCGCATACTCGAAGCGCAGGGCGACGGCGTGTTCTGCGGCGCCCATCTCGACATCGACGTCTTCGAACGCCAGAAGAACGATTGGTACGGCGAAGGCGACGACATGCTCTTCATCGATGACGCGGTGAAAGTCGAAGCCGATCCGGCCGGCGGGTGGCCGCGCTTCTCATCGCTCGGCGCTCCCACACTGCACGGCACCGGCACCGAAGACTGGTGCAACACCGCCTTCGGCCCGCACAGCGAATTCGTCGGACCGTACCACGGCATCCTGCTCTATCGCGGCAGCGACGATTGGAAATGGCGCGGCAAGCAGTCGATCTACCGCTACTACGTGCTCGACCCGATTCGGTTCCGCACGGCAATTCTCGCGACGATTGAGCACGGCCACGCGAACAAGCTCGCCAACGACTACAGCAGCACGGCGTACTACTACCTCGCGAAACCGAGCCGAGCCGGACCGCCGCTGCCGGACGTCGACGGGCGCCTGCCTCGGCCCGACGCGCCGCAGTAGGGCGTCAGCCCGATTTTCGATCGGAAGACTGCGAGAGGGGGGACTCGAACCCCCACGGTTTCCCGCCAGAACCTAAATCTGGTGCGTCTGCCAATTCCGCCACTCTCGCGCGGCAACGATTCTACCCGGGCGCCGTGATCGACGATCGCGTTCAGGTCGTGCTCGGCGACCCCCAGAAATTGACCAGGTCGATGCGCGTGATGATGCCCGCGATGCGCCCCTCGCGCCGCACCAGCACGCCCGTGTTCCCCGCCAGCAGCAGCCGATAAATCTCATCCAGCGAAATGTTCACGTCCGCTTCCGGCAGCGGCCGCGCCATCACCTCGCGCAGCGCGATCTTGCGCGGGTCCTGCCCTTCGTGCAGCATTCGCGCCAGCGTGACCTCCTGAATCGAGCCGACGGAGCGCCCGCCGTCGAGGATCGGCACCTGCGAAACGCTGCGGTCACGCAGCAGGCTGATGGCCTCGTGCACGGTTTGATCCGGATGCAGCGCGAGCAACTCGCGCGCCCCCAGAAACTCGAGCACCGCCGACGCCGTTGCGGGTTTCCGCTCGTCGTCGAGGTAGCCGTTTTCGCGCATCCAGTCGTCGCTGTAGCATTTGCTCAGATAGTTGCGCCCGGTGTCGGGCAGGATGATCACCATCAGGTCGCTGGCAGTCAGGCGCTCGGCGTATTTGAGTCCGGCCGCCACGCACGTGCCGCACGATCCGCCGATGAGCAGCCCTTCATTGCGCGCGACGCGCCGCGCCGCCTGGAACGACTCGCGATCACTCACGCGCACCCACTCATCCACCACCTGGCTGTTAAAGGTCTTGGGCACGTAGTCTTCGCCGATGCCCTCGACTTTCCAACCCTTGGGCTGCCCGCCCGACAGAATCGAGCCGTCCGGATCGGCTCCGATGATCTTCACCCGCGGGTTGCGCTCTTTCAGATACTTGCCCACGCCCGAGATCGTGCCGCCCGTGCCCACGCCGCTGACGAAGCAGGTGACGCGCCCGCCGGTCTGCTCCCAGATCTCCGGGCCGGTCGTCAGGTGATGAATCTCGGGGTTAGAGAGATTCGTGAACTGATCGGGCTGCCACGCGCTCGGAATCTCATTGCGCAGCCGCTTGGCCACGCCCGCGTAGCTTTCCGGCGAATCCGGCGGCACGTTCGTCGGCACGATCACAACTTCCGCGCCATACGCGCGCAGCAGGTCGATCTTCTCGCGGCTCATCTTGTCCGGCATCACGAAAATGCAGCGATAGCCCTTCACCGCCGAGACCAGCGCCAGCCCGACGCCCGTGTTGCCGCTCGTCGCTTCGATGATCGTGGTCAGACCCGGCTTGATCTGGCCTTCGCGCTCCGCCTTCTCGATCATCGCGCGCGCAATGCGATCCTTGATGCTCTGCCCCGGGTTGAAGAACTCGACCTTGCCGTACACCGGACACGGCAGCCCGTTCGCCACGCGGCCGAAGCGAATCAGCGGCGTGCGGCCGATCGTGTCCAATACGCTGTCGTATGTGCCTTGCATCGATCGAGCCCCCTAGCCGCCCGCCGCGCGCGGGGCGCCCGTGGCCAGCCGCTCCAGCGGGAAATCCACGGTCGTGTATCCCCGGCGCGCCGCCTCGCGCGCCACATCCTCACGCAGCTCCGCCGTCGCCAGTTGCGGCGGCATCACCATCGCGTAGGTGCGCGGCGCCGGCGGTTCAAGCGAAATGCTCGCCGCCGCCAACAGGCGTCCGCCGCGGAATTCACCCAGCAGCCGGCACGCGCCGCGCTGCTCCTGTCGCACCAGGTCGAGCGCGAACTGCGCTGCGCCGAGCGCCGAATCGACCAGCGGCACGCGCGGGTCGGGGCCCGGCAGATGTTGCAGCATGCAGACCAGCGCCGGCCAGTCCGCCGCGGTCAGCGCGCGCCGCTCCCATTCGCCTTGCAGCGTTTCGTAGGGGCTGCGCCCCGCCGAGGTCTTGTAGGGCCGCACCAACGCGACGTCTTCGCGCACGCTCCGCGGTCGATGCAGCACATAGAAGCCGAACGGCTCCAGCAGCGGCAGCAGGGGGGTCGGGCAATACGCATACGCCCAGCGCCCGCCGGTCATGTCGAACCAGCTCAACAGCGTTTGCACGAGCGAACGCGCCAAGCCGCGCCGCCGGTGGTTCTCGTGCGTGAGAATGTGCCCCAGGACGCCGAATTCGCCGCTGCGCCGGATGCAGGCGTGTGCGAGAGTATTTCCGCCGTCGGGAATGATCGCAAGCGCGTCACGCGCCCCGGACACGCCGTCCGCCAGCCGGCGCTGCAGATCCTCCATCCAGTCGCTCGGGTCCGCGCCCAGCAGCGCATTCAGTGACTCCCAGCGCTCGGGCGCGGGCGGCAGGATCAGCATCGGCTTCATCCCGCGAATCGTAACCCGCGCCGTCGCGGCGGGCCATGCGCGGCAGGCCGCGCCGCCCGGTATACTCCGCCACCCGCACAACGCGGAGATAAACCGGCCGGACCGCGAGCTAGCCCCCGTATGGACGACTTATCGAAGATCCGCAACATCGGCATCGCCGCCCACATCGATGCCGGTAAGACCACCACCACCGAGCGGCTGCTCTTCTACTCCGGCACGATCCACCGCATGGGCGACGTCGACGACGGCAACACCACCACCGACTTCGACACCGAAGAGCAGCAGCGCGGCATCACCATCTACAGCGCCGCCGTCTCGTTTCAGTGGCGCGACTGCCGCGTCAACCTGATCGACACGCCCGGCCACGTCGATTTCACCGCCGAGGTCGAGCGCAGCCTGCGCGTGCTCGATGGCGCGATCGTCGTCTACGACGCGAAAGAAGGCGTCGAAGCCCAGTCCGAGACCGTCTGGCGCCAGGCCGACAAATACCACGTGCCGCGCATCTGCTTCATCAACAAGATGGACAAGACCGGCGCCGATTTCGAACACGCCGTCAGTTCGATCGTCGACCGCCTGCACGGCAACCCGATCCCCATTCAGCTCCCGCTCGGCGCCGAAAATTCGTTCCGCGGCGTGGTTGATCTGCTGAGCATGCAGGGCGTTCTGTTCTCCGGAAAGTCCGATCGCTCGCCCTCGCAGATCATCGACATCCCGGCGGACGTGCTGCCCGCGGTCCAGGCCGCGCGCCACGCTCTCGAAGAGAAAGTCGCCGAGCTCGATGACGACGTGATGGCTCTTTATCTCGAAGGCCGCCCCATCGACGAAGCCCGGCTGCGCGCCGCGCTGCGCAAAGGCACGCTCGAGCTGCGCTGCCAGCCGGTGCTCTGCGGCTCGTCGCTGCGCTACATGGGCGTGCGCCGTCTGATGGACTCGATCTGCGACTTCCTGCCGGCGCCCATCGACGTGCCGCCCGTCGAGGCCCACGACCCCGCGAAGCCCGAGAAGCTCGTGCGCCGCAAATGCTCGCCCGACGAGCCGCTGGCCGCGCTCGTCTTCAAGGTCGTGGCCGATTCGCACAGCGACCTGCATTTCATCCGCGTCTACTCCGGCGTGCTCAAGGCCGGCTCGCGCGTGCTCAACGTCACGCGCAATCGCAAGGAAAACCTACCGCGGCTTTTTCGCATGTTCGCCAAGCGCCGCGACCAGGTCGACGCCGCCTATTGCGGCGACATCGTGGCCGCCGTCGGGCTGAAGGACACGCTCACCGGCGACACGATCTGCGAAACTCATGACGCGGTGCTGCTCGAGCGCATCGAGTTCCCCGAGACCGTCATCAGCATGGCGGTTGAGCCCGAATCCTCCGCCGACAAGGACAAGCTGCTCGCCGCGCTTACGATGCTCTCGCGCAGCGACCCGACGTTTCAGTTCCGGGCCGACGCCGAGACCGGCCAGACGCTCATCAGCGGCATGGGCGAGCTGCACCTCGAGACGCGCTGCAACTTTCTGAAGCGCGAGCTGGGCGTGCCGGTGCGCGTCGGCAAGCCGCGCGTGGCCTACCGCGAGACGATCGCCCACGCCGGCGAGGCCGAAGGCCGTGTCAACCGCCAGCTTGGCGGCAAATCGCAGTTCGCCGCGGTCAAGGTGCGCGTCGAGCCTCAGCCGCCGCTGCCCGGGCTCGAGCATCTGGGCTACTCGCAGCGCATCCCCGAGCAGCGCGTGCGGCCGCAGTTCCTGCCCGCGATCGAGAGCGGGGCCCGCGGCGCCGCGCAGACCGGCGCGCTCGGCGGCTATCCGCTCATCAATGTGCGCATCACTGTGCTCGACGCCGAGGAGCACGCCGAGGATTCCAACGAAGTTGCGTTCGAGATCGCCGCGTCGCTCGCGGTGCAGAAGGCGGTCGAGGCGGCGGGGCCGCAGTTGCTCGAGCCGATCATGAAGGTCGAGGTGGTCACGCCGGACGAATACTTCGGCGCGATCAACGGCGATCTGATGTCACGCCGCGCGGTAATTACCGAGACCGCGATGCGCGGCCGCAACCAGGTGATTCATGCCGAGGCCCCGCTGGCGACGATGTTCGGCTATTCGACGTCGTGCCGGTCGCTGTCGCAGGGTCGCGCTTCGTATTCGATGGAGTTCGCGCGCTACGAGCCGATGCCGACCGATCTCGCGCGGCGAGTGCTGGGGCAGGTGTAGGAGGCGCGCCTCAGCTTCGCTGAAACAGCGCGACGCCGCCTCCGGAATCCTCGACTGTCATGGCTTCACCGGTAGCGCCGTCGGGCAACGTCTGTTTCGTCTTTCCTGGCGAAGACACGGGGGTCCGCCCCTTGTCCGCTTCGTCCAGCGTGTTCTCGGTGACCGCGAAGTCGATGTACTCGCCGTTCACCTTCCAGGTCCCTTTCGCGAACTTTGATTCGTCCGCAGCCCCGCCGTCGATGGCGACGAGCACGAGCGTGAACGTGCCGCCGGCGTCGAGCGTCAGCCGCCGCAAGTGTGTCGCCGCGACACGGGGGGCGGCCGCCCGTACGTTTGGTTTCTCAGGAAGCTCCTTCCAGGTACCGGCTACGTCCGCCTTGTTCCAAGCCGCGGCCGAAGGTCGAGAATCGCAGCCTGCCACAGCGAGCAGGACCGCGAGACAACCGACTGCAATCAATCGTGACATCAAGTGCTGCTCCCAATTTCGCCCGAATTCGTGAATGTAGCCGCGCTGCCGCGTTGCGTAAAGCAGCGCAAAGAACCGCGGCCCGGCGGGAATCCCCGCCGGGCCGCGGCGAAATATCAGCCAATCAACGACAGCTTAATTCTCGTTATAAGTCGCCCAGCCGCCCACCCACGGCCGGTTCGGCCACGTTGTCCAGCCGGGGCCGTCCGGATACCGCGTATCGTAGATTCGATATTCGGCGTGACCGTCCATGAAGGCCGCGGTGAACGTGCTGAACTGCCGGTGCCAACCCTCGTGCTGTTTCGCCGCCGGGTTGCTGAAGCCGCGCGGCCGCGCGCCGGCCTGAGCGTAGTTAAACATGTTTTCGTAGAACAGCACGAACTCAGCCGAGCCGCGCTCGGCTTTGCCGCGCAGCATGAAACTGCCGAGGCTGCGAATTCGGTTGGTCGAATTGCCGCCGAGAATGGTCAGGAAGTCGCCGTTGTACGGAGACTGGGTGCCCGGCGGGGCATCCTCGTAGTAATACGGCCAGTACCAGTTCGCGGCGTAGCTCGTGCCCCAGTACTCCCAGGTGCGATACGGCTGCTCCGTTTCGATGGTCGGGTTCGGAACCGATGCGTCCGGCACGTGCTTCGTGCGATCGGAGGGGCACTTGTAAACATCCGGCAGGTCCAAGGCTTTTTCGTATCGGGTGGGGTTCGCGCCGCTGCCGGAGCCGCTCTTCTTGCGATCCGGCGAGTCCCAGCTTACGCCCGGAGTAACATATTCGTTCATCGGGCGCTCTTTTGGCGTGTAGTTGTAAACGTCCGCCCCGTTTCCGGTAATCGGATTTCCAGGCACGCTCAAATCCCAGTCTGAATTCCGCTTGTCCGGGATGCCGCCGCCCCAGATGAACTCGGTGTACCAACTGATCCCGCGCGCGGTGGTCTCGCTGCCGACGATGTAGCCGATCGGAATCGCGAACACCATGTCCGGCGCCTTCTGCTCGCTGAAGTACGCGTTGGCAGCCTGCACGATGGTGCGCATGTTCGCAGAACACTTCGCGACGCGTGCCTGCTCCTGCGCTCGCGATAGCGATGGCAGCAGAATCGAGATGAGCAGGCCGATGATCGCTACGACCACCAGCAGCTCGATGAGCGTGAAGCCCCGACGGCGTGCTTTCATGACAGACTCCGACTTTGATCGAAATGAAGAACCCATGATCGCTCCCAAGGGGGGCTGGCCGAACGAGCGATGGGGGGTCGCCGACGGTAGCCCCTCTACACATCTCTTAGATTATCGGCGAACAACCGTCAGGTCAATCAGTAGTTAACAATCGGACGGAATTTCGTCGCATCCGACCGGCGGACACGGGGGAGGGTCCCCAGCCGGGGTTCGCGCCGGTGTCGCGGTCACGCACCGAGGTCCGGGCAGGTCGAAGTGTCAGGGGGCGTTTCGAGCGCCCCTTGGCCCCTCAACCCCTCGGCCCCTTGCGCCCTCGACCCCTCTCCGCAGTTACGCCACCAGGTCGCACACTTCGTCCGCCAGCTTCACGCGCAGGTGGTCGAGAATCTCCGCGTGCCGCTGGCAGACGCGCGACTCGCTGACGCCCAGCACTGAGCCGATCTCCGCCATCGTCAGCCGCTCATAGTAATACAGCGTGATGATCAGGCGGTCCTGCTCTTTCAGGCCGCGTGTGATGTGCTCGCGAATCAGTTCGCGTTCGGTGTGGTGCACCGGGCCGGGCTGCGGGTCGGCCGGCATGAACGAGCCCGATCGGGCTTCGTCGTTCCGTTCCGCCGGCAGATCGAGCGGCACGCAGTGCGACGCCATCACCGATCGCCGCATTCCCATGAACTTGCTGACGGTCAGGCCCATGCGCTGCGCGGTGTCCTTGACGCCTGCGGGCTGGCCGGTCTGCGCCAGGTGCCGCTCTTCGAGGGCGTTCATCTGCCGCTCAAAATTTCGGCCCGAGCGACCGAGCGGATCGATCTCGCGCTGCCAGTCGCGGATGGCGCCGACGATGCGCTGCCGGCAATAGGTCTCAAATTTCACACCCCGAGCCGGGTCGAACCCCGAGACGGCGGCGATCAGGCCCTCAAAGCCGGCCGACGCAAGCTCGTCGGCGGAAACGCGCGGCCAAAGCCGGCGCGCCAGGATCTCCGCCAACTTGTTTACCAGCGGCAGGTAATGTTCCACGAGCCGGTTGCGCAGCTCTACCGCGCCCGACTTGTGAAACGCCTTCCACACCGACGAGATGTCATCCTTGCCAGCTCGCTTGGTCGACATAGACCGCTTCTCCCTAAGCAGACCCAAATTGTGATCTCCGAGGATTGGGGGCTGAGACGCCCACCGACGCGCCACCCTCGGAGGAGGTGCGACGAAGGGAATATAACTCGGATTATCAGATTGTCCAGTTTTCGGCCACTAAATTTTACCTATTTTATCAGCTCGGCGAGCAAATCGATAATTCAACCCGATGCGCTTCGCCAATCCTGTCACGAAAGTGGGATGATGTCAGCGCGCGAGCTGGATCGATTCCGCGGGCAGCCATTCCTCGTCCTGCGACGGTAACAGCAACAGGCACGGCCGCTTATATTGCTCAGCCGTCCCGCCGCGCGATGCGATCAGACGCTGATCCATCTCGCGGATCGCCGTCCCGGCCAGGGTGCGGAGCTGCAACGCACCGAGCCGCCCTGACGCCCGCCGCCCCGCGTACTCTTCGTTCTGGGCGCCCAATGCCGCGTCAATGGCCGCCAGCAGCCGCGAATCGTCCGGAAGCGCCGCGTTCAGTCGGTAGCAGGGCGGGTCTCCCAGACACGGCGCGAGCACGAAATCGAACTCCGCCGCGCCAAGGGCGCGCACGGCGTCGCGAATGGCCGCCACCACCTGGTTCTCGGTCAGTTTCTCACCCGCGAGCGACGACACGCGGCCGGCGCGATAGAGAAACTCCACCACCGGGCACTGCTGCTCCCAGCCGGTGCAGCGCACCACGTCGTCCAGGCGGTAGCGAATCAGACCCGCCGTGTTGGTCAGCACGACGACGTATTCGCGACCGGTCTCCAACTGCCCGGCGCAGACCGTTTCAGGCTGCGGTTCTTCAGCGGCTTCGACCGGAATGAACTCGAAGAAGCTGCTTTGCACATCGAGCGGGCCGGCGGGCGATTCGTCCGTCAGCGGAATCGTCACGCGCCCCTCGCTCGCCAGCAGGCCGATGTCGCGGATTGGCAGATTTCCCCACCAGTCACGCAGGCGCTGCAGGTGATGCGACATGCTGCCGCCGGTCCAGCACGCGACAAACCCCAGCTTCCAGTAGTCCGCCGGGCGCAGCCGCGCGTGTTTCCCGCGCAGGCGTTCGAGCTCCGCCGCCCGCGTCGGATTGGGGCGCAGCCCCTGCGCCAGCGTGGCACAGATGGCGTCGTCTCCCACCACGGCCGCCGAAATCCGGCCGTCGCGCACGTCGCGAATGAGCGATTCGCTTTCCTCGTCGGCTGTTTGCGCGATGCGCACCAGCGTGCCCGGATTGGCGGTGATTGCGAAGCTGACGTCGCGCTCGATGCCGAAACGCGCCAGGAGGTAATAGCGTCCGCGCGGCTCGCGAACGTTGGCGATCTCAGGGCGCCCGACGTAAAAGCGACGCACGATGCCTTTCTGCGTGCGCGCCAGCAGACCCGTGATCGCGCCGCAGGGAATGCCCGCCGCGCTGTGCGATTCGTCCATGCGGCCGGTGGATTGCAGGATCGGCCGCAGAAAACACTGCGCGTGATCGCTCAGCATTTTCACGCCGAATGTGTTCCAGCCGCGGCGGTACTCGCGCACGAACGGCTCGGTGACGGGAATCAGCTTGCGCCTGGCGGTGGTGCCGCTGCTGGTCGCGAACATGTGGACGCGCGTGCCCGCTGCAAACAGCGCCGTCGTCTGACTGTCCGCCACGCGATCAATCCAAGGGCGCAGGTTTTCGTACGTCTGAAGCGGCAAGGCGCGGCGAAACTCGGCCTGCGTCATGCCCGTTCGCAGACCGTGTGCGGCTGCGAACTCGCTCCCCGCGATCGCGGACAGCGCCAGTTGCAGCGCGCCATCCTGCGAGCGTTGCAAGTCTTTCAAGCTGTGCAGAAAGCGGCGGTGCAGGTGCAGGGCGTGCCAGCGAGCGGCGGTCCCGGCGAGGCGTTCGAGCAGGCTTGGCAACGCAGACGCTCCCACTCGGAGGCGCAAGGGTGCGCGATACGCACCGCCGGGCGCCACCCGGCGCGCGGGCGATGGTCGAGCGGGACGTTACGCGACGGCGACAGGCGCGGCAACCGCGGGCGCCGGCGCGATCCGCGTCGGCTCTTCGCACTTGGCGAGGTAGCGGTCGTAAAACTCGACGGTGAGCGCGGCGTAGATCTCGGGGTGCAGCGCGACAGCCTGGTTGTGCTTGGCGCCGGGCGCGACCCAGAGCGCCTTGGGCTGCGGCGCGACGGAGTAAAGGGCGCGGCTCTCGTCGACCGGCAGATACGAGTCCTTCTCGCCGTGAATGAAGAGCGTGGGCATGGGGCGCATGCTGCGCACCGACTTGATCACCGACGGGAAGCGACAGCCGAACTCACGCTCCGCGAAGCAGATCATCACCGAGCGCAGCAGCCGCCAGAAATGCGGGTGGTGATTCTCGTACAGCACGCGCACCTTGGCGAAGATGTACGCCCAGCGCCGCATGCACCACTCGATGACGCGATCGGTGCTGAACGCGCCGTCCGCCACCACGCCGCGGACGGTCTGGCATTCCGCAGCGACCAGCAGCGCCGAGCAGGCGCCGCGCGAAATTCCGAACAGTCCGGCGCGCGGCTCGCGGCCCAGCGCGAGCAGCCGCTGCTCGACGAACGCGACGGCGCCGCGCAGATCGGCGACCTCGCGATCGGTGACCCATTGCCGCGGGACGTAGCCGTCCTCGGCGCTCGACTGGCCGTGCCCGCGGTAGTCGAACGTGAATACTTCGTAGCCCGCTTCGACGAGCGGCCGGCAGTAGCGAGCGCACGAATACAGGTCGGCCCCGTACTCGTGCGAGAAGATGATCACGCCACGGCGCTGCGAACCGGCCTCGTTGGGAATCCACATGCCGGTCAGGCGGAAGCCGTCTGAGGCGCTGAACTGCACGGATTCGCCGTGCAGGCGGGTGAAATCGAGCGGGTAGCGCGCCAGCGGCGGCGGGGTGCTGCGGAGAATGTTCAGCGCGACGGGGACGTAGCGGATGATGACATACGCCGGCACGCCGATCAGGGTGATGACGGTCGCGATCATCACGACCATCGCCCAGTTCCGCACGAAGAACTCGATCAGCGCCAAAACCAAACGATGCTCCGGGTTGCGGATCTCGCGCGGCGGCCTGCATAGCCGCAGCGCTTCGCTTTTTTTGCGGGGCGGCCGACCGAACTCCGCGCAGAATCGGCGAACCGGCCTCCGATGGGCCTGTACGGTATTCGCGCCGGGGGTGCGTGTCCAGCCCGGCAAAGCGCAGGACACCGGATCAGCGATGACGTTTGCAGCGCCTGCGCGGCCCGCGGGTATCACGCGAAAGGGAAGCGATCGGATGATCACAGGCGCCGGGCCCGCGCGGGCACGGCTTCGGTTTCAAGTAGCATGCACCATCGAAATCCGAGCAATCGCACCGTGATCGGGAACCCGCGTTCGGGCACGGAGTCGAAGATACGGAACATGCCTGAGGCACGACCACTCGAAGGAGCCGCCGATGAGCTTTCATCGTAGCCGTCGCAATTGCTTTGCGCGCAGCCTGCGCGCTCGTGCCGTGCTCGGCGCGGTGTGTCTAGGGGCGGCGCTGGCGGCGCCGGCGCGATCTGAGCCGCAGAAGGTGGACCTGCCCGTCTCGCGGTTGGCGATGTTCTCGAGCGGGGTGGCGTACTACGAGTGTGAGGCCGGCGTCGACGGCGCGGCGTCGGCCGAGCTGCGCTTCCGCACGGCCCAGATCAACGACATCCTGAAGTCGATGATCGTGCAGGATTTCGACGGCGGCACGATCGGCGTGGTCAGCTACGCCTCGCAAGACCCGATCGAGAAGACGCTGCGCAGCTTCGGCGTCGACATCACCGGCAAACCCGGCCTCGGACAGTTGCTGGATCAACTCCGCGGCGAGCCCGTGGAACTCACCGGCGGGCGGGCGGTCAGCGGCGTGATCATGGGCGTCGAGCGACAGAAACTGGTGGTGGACCAGCAGGTCGTCGAAGTGGATTTGCTGAACGTGCTGACCGACGTGGGGATGGTGCAGTTGCGTTTGCACGATCTGCAGGGCGTGCGGCTCTCGAACGCCAAGGTCGACGCCGAGCTGCGAAAAGCGCTGGCTACGCTGGCCTCGGCTCACGACGCCGACAAGAAGAGCGTCACGCTGCGCTTCGAAGGCACCGGCAAGCGGCGCGTTCGCGTGGCGTATCTGCTCGAATCGCCGATCTGGAAAACCAGCTACCGGCTGGCGCTCGACCCGGAGGGACAGCCGTTCCTGCAAGGCTGGGCGACGGTGGAGAACGCGACGGAGGAAGACTGGCGCGACGTGCAGCTTTCGCTGGTCTCGGGGCGTCCGATCTCGTTCACCATGGACCTCTACACGCCGATCTACGTACCGCGCCCGCACGAAGAGCTCGAGCTTTACGCCTCGCTGCGTCCGCCGCAGTACGAGGGCGGGATCGAGGACAAGGATGCGAACCAGATGGATCGGGCGGCGGGCCTCGCAGTAACCAAGGCGATGGCGGGGCCGGGAGCGCCGCCGGCCGCTGGGCCGTATCACCACGTACTGGAACGCGCCGCGGGCCGCTTCGCTGCGGAAGAGCGTAACGAGGATGATGCGCAAATGGCGCTTGGCGAGAGCGGCGTCTCGTCGGTCGCGCAGGCGGCGGAGGCCGGCGAGCTGTTCCAGTACACCATCCGCACGCCGGTCTCGCTGCCGCGCCAGCATTCAGCGATGCTGCCGATCGTGAATCAGGTCGTGAAAGGCGAGAAAGTCAGCATCTACAACCCGGGTACGCACCCCAAGCATCCGCTGAACGGGCTCGAGCTTGTGAACGCGACCGGGCTGCACCTGATGCAGGGGCCGATCACGGTGTTCGAGGGCGGCGTCTACGCCGGCGACGCGAAGCTGCCCGACATGAAGCCCGAGGAGAAACGGCTCATCGGCTACGCACTCGATTTGGGCGTCGAAGTGAAGATCGAGGCCAAGTCGCGCCCGGACGAGATCACGCAACTGCGAATCGCGCGCGGCGTACTGATTCACACGCACAAGTACGTTGACGAGCGCGAATACCTGGTGAAGAACAAGCTCGACAAGCCGCGCACCGTGCTGATCGAGCAGGCGTACAGCGACGACTGGAAGCTGGTCGCGCCTGAGAAGCCCTACGAGCGCACGAGCGACCTGTCGCGTTTCAAGGTCGAAGCGCCCGGGTCGAAGACCGTGTCGCAGCGGGTCGTGCTGGAGACGATTTCGCATCAGTCCGTCGCGATCGCGGAGCTGAACTTCGAGCAGATTCGCTTCTACCAGACGCTGAAGGTGATCACGCCCGCCGTGCGGCAGGCGTTCGAGCAGGTCGTCGCCCTGCGCACCGAAATGGAGCGCGCCACGCGCGAGCGCGAAGCCACGGAACGGCGCCTGAACGAGACGGTGGCGGAGCAGGCGCGCGTGCGCGAGAACATCAAGACACTGCAGGGCGGCACCGACGCCCATCGCCGCCAGATGGACAAGTTCGACGCGCTCGAGACGCAGATCGAAACGCAGCGGGCGCAGCTCGCCGAACTTCGCGCCAAGGAAGAGGCGAAGCGTCAGGAACTCGAAGCGTTCCTGCTGCAACTGGAAGTGAGTTGACGCGACGAGCTGTTTAGGGCTGTCCGCCGAGGGCCGCTTTCCTGGACCGGCGCTCGACCCGACCGGCCGGGGCGGGGTTGGCCGCAATCACTTGGGAAATTGGGGATACGGCCGCATCGCTGTGTAGGTATCATCGATTCCGCAAGTTCTGACTCGCACTCGTGCGTTCCTCTTCGTCGCACGGCAAGGCGCGGAGCCGATGATGGTGAATCGTGCCATTTCTCGATGGGAGTTGCGGCGGCGCCGTTCCGGCGCAATGGCTGTCGGGCTGGTCGCCGGCGTGCTTGCGCCGTGCAGCTCCGCGCAATGGACGGCGGTAAACCTGCATCCGTCGGGCGACTGGGCTGGTTCGCGAGCCTATGGCGGCACCGGGGACCGCGCGGTCGGGGCGGTGTTTATCGAGGGGCTCGATACCGTCGAGCATGCCGGCTATTGGAGCGGTTCGGCCGCCTCCTGGGTCAGCCTGGAACCGCCCGGAGCGATCGCATCGGCGGCGCTGGGGGCCAGCAGCGAGTGGCAGGTCGGGTATTCCGGCTTTCCCTTCCAGTCGACGTACCGGAAACGCGCAGCCCTGTGGTCGGGCGATGCGGCGTCTTTCGTCGATCTTCATCCGCTCGAAGCGCTGTCCTCTGAGGCGCTCGCGGTAGGCGATGGCTTTCAGGTCGGCTTCGCGGTGTTGCAGGGCGCCGCGCACGCCGTTCGTTGGAGCGGCAGCGCCGCCGCCTGGACCGATCTTCATCCCGCCGGCGCCACCACATCGACCGCGACGGCTGTGACGGCCGATGCGCAGGTGGGTTTCGCTGAGATTGGCGGCGCACGCCATGCGAGCCTTTGGCAAGGTTCAGCCGCCTCGTGGATTAATTTGCACCCGGCGGGCGCAACGGATTCGCAGGCGCTCGGCGCGTTCAACGATCGGCAAGTCGGCAGCGCGACCGTTAACGGTGCGTCGCGAGCCGGCCTGTGGCAGGGCTCCGCGGCGTCGTGGGTCGACCTGACCCCGGTCGGAGCCGAATCAGGCGTCGCGGCCGCGATCCTCAAAGAACTGCAGGTTGGACACGCGGTGGTCGACGGGATCGCGCGCGCGAGCGTTTGGTCCGGCAACGCGGACTCGTGGGTCGATCTCGGCGCGTTCGCACCCGCCGAATTCAGCGAAACCTACGCGACCGGTATATGGAGCGACGGAGACTTGCTGTACGTCTCGGGTTACGGCCTGAACACTGTGAGCGGCCGGGTGGAGGCGCTGCAGTGGAGCGTGCCGGAGCCGGGTTCGCTGCTGCTTACCGCAGTCGGCGCCGGTGCTTTGTTGCTGCCGCGCCATCGTCGTTCGTAGTCGACGCGCCCGTGGTGTTCGCGCGAGACCGAAGATCGTCGCGGGCACGGAATCGTTAGGGCTCTACGGCGACGTCCAGATTGCCTCGGTCGGCCGACCGATCGACAGCACGCGCCCGCCGGTGGTAGTCGCCCAAGACGGCGGCAACTCGTCGGGGCCGCTGGCCGTTCGCGCGTCGGTGTCGACGCTCAGCACGACGCGATTCTCGCGGCGATCCACAAGCCACATGCGACCCGGCGAATCGCTGCGGGCTTCGAGCGTGCCGAAGCGAAAGCTCGCCAGCTCGCCTTCGGTGCGGTAGGCCCGTCGCGCCAGGTCCTGCGAGAAGACGGCCGCGCCGGTCACGTCGCGCGCCACGACCGACAGCCGCGAGTAGCTGGTGTCCGAGCCGCGCATGCCGCTGCGGTCGAGCGTGCGATTCAGCTCGACCATCAGCCCGTTGTCGAGCCGCGTGGAGTAAATCGGGTCGACGACCGTGCTGCGGCAACCAGCTCCGACGGCCAGCAGCAGCAGCGACGCCGCGCAGCAACGCTTCGCACAAATCATGCAGACGCTCCCATGTCCTGGCGCGGCCGGTTCGGCGCGCCGTCCGGTTCGGTTCATCCCGCGGGAATCTCGTATTTCGCCATCTTGTCGCGCAGGGTCGTGCGCGGGATGCCGAGTTTTTGCGCCGCGCGCGCCTGGTTCTGATTGCACTGCTTGAGCGCCATGATGATGAGTCGGCGCTCGATCTGCGCGACGGTCTCCACCAGGTCCATGGCGCCGAAATCGCCGTAGCTGCGCGGGTCAGCGCCGGCGTCGACGTCCGAAGCCCGCGTGCCCAGCGGCAGCACGTGCTCGGGGCGCACCTCGTCGCCGCGGCACATCACGGTCGCGCGTTCGAGCACGTGCTCGAGCTCACGGGCGTTTCCGGGCCAGTCGTGGCGGGTCAGCTCATCGAGCGCCGTGGACGAGAGCCGCGGCGTTGCGCCGCCCGCCATCGCCGCGTGGCGCTCCAGAAAATGCGCCGCCAGAATGGGTATGTCGTCGGGCCGCTGCCGCAGCGGCGGCACGTCGAATCGCAGCACACCTAGGCGGTAGTAGAGATCAGGCTCAAATCGGCCGGCGTCGACCGCCGTGCGCGGGTCCTCGCAGGCCGTGGCGACGATGCGCCGCCGCGGGGCGCTCCCGCCGCCGGAGTGTTCGAGTTCGCGCGCCAGGCGCGCCTGCAGCGCGCGCGGCAACGCTTCGACGTGTGCCACGATCAGCGTGCCGGCTGCGGAATCGGCCGCGGCGTCACGGCGGCGCGCGTCGGCGGGCGGCGGAAACAGCACCGACGCAAGTTCGGATTCGCCGGGGCCGCGACAGTCGATCAGGTCGAGCGGGGCGGCCGCCGCGGGTCCGCTCGTGTGCAGCGCCTCGGCCAGCACGCGCTTGCCCACGCCCGGCTCGCCGACCAGCAGCACCGGCCGTGCATCGGCGGCCGCGTCGCGCAGTTGCGCCAGCAGCCGGCGCAGCGACGCGCTGCGCGCCACGACCGGCCCGAGCGACACCGGGTCCTTCGAGGTCGCGGCGCGCACCGGCCGCGCCGCGAAGAGCCGGCCGAGCTTCTCAACCAGATCGGTAGTGGTGAACGGCTTCGTGATGTAGTCGTGTGCGCCGCGCTTGATCGCCAGCACCGCGCTTTCGACCGTGGCGTATGCGGTCATCAGGATCACGTCGACGTCCGGGCGCTGCTGCTTGACCTCCGTCAGCAGATCGAGACCGCTCATGCCGGGCATGCGCACGTCCGAGACCATCACGTCAACCGCGCGCGAATCGAGGATGCGCCGTGCCGCGGCGGCGTCGGCGGCTTCGTACACCTCGTATCCGTGCTCGGTCAGCTCGATCTGCAGCGATATTCGTTTGAGCGGCTCATCATCGACGATCAGGACGCAACCCGCCATCGCGAACCTCCACGCCGGCGATGCCTCGGCAGCGTGCGACAGTGTACATTGGAGCGGACGGTCGGGGCGGGGCTGCGACCCGGGAGCTTTTATGCAGGCGCGCATCCTGGATGGCAACGCGGTCGCCGAGGACCTGCGGAACCAGATCGGCGCGCGGATCGCCGAGTTCACGCTCCGTCACGGGCCGATCCGGCTGGCGGCGATTCTGGTCGGCGACGACCGTGCGGCTCGCATCTACGCGGATTCGCAGCGAAAGCGTTGCCTCCAGGCGGGTATCCACCACGAGCTGATCGAATTGCCCGACACGATCAGTCAGCCGGAGCTGCTGGCGCGCATCGACGGCCTGAACGCCGATCCGGCCTACCACGGCATCATGCTGCAATTGCCGTTGCCCATCGGCATCGACGCCGCGGTGGCGCAATATCGCATCGATCCCTACAAAGACGTTGAGGGAGTGAACCCGGCCAACATCGGCTGGCTTTTCTACGACGAGCCCATCCTGGCGCCGTGCACGGCGCTGGCCGCGCTCGAGCTGATCGCCCGCAGCGGCGCCGCGGTTCGCGGGGCGGACGCCGTCGTCATCGGTCAGAGTCGCATCGTTGGCCGGCCGATCGCGGCGTTCCTCACCTCGCAGATGGCGACGGTCACCGCCTGCCACATCGCCACGCGCGACGTGGCGTCGCACGCGCGCCGCGCCGACATCCTGGTGGTCGCGGTTGGTCGACCGCGGCTGGTAGGTGCGGAATACGTGAAACCCGGCGCTGTGATCATCGACGTCGGTATCAATTCGATACGTGAGAAAGGCCCGGATGGCGCGGAGCGCCGCGTCACCGTGGGCGACGTCGACTTTGCGGCGGTAGAGCCGCTCGCGGGTGCGATCACTCCGGTTCCCGGCGGGGTGGGGCCGGTCACGGTCGCGATGCTGCTGCGAAACACCGTCGAGGCGGCCGAGAAACAGCGGCGCCGCCGGCTCTAGCGCACAATTCAGCGCCCGACCGATTGCCAGACCGCGACATGCGCCGCAGAATTCGCCGGGAGACCGCCGACCCGCCTTCGGAGTCGGCGGCAGTCACAACGATTCGCCCACGCAGGAGGCACCAGCACGTGTCCAGGTCCGATCGCCTCAACCGTCGCAATTTCCTTCAGGGTGCGGCTGCCGCCTCCGCCGCCTGGCTGACCCTCGGCGCGAGCGGCTGCGCCTCCGGCGAAAAGCAGGGTTTCCGGCTGTTCGATCTGCGCAAGGGGCCGCAGGAGTTGCCGCCGCCGCCCAAGCCGCGCGACAGCTACTCCGATCTGCGCGTGGCGTTCATCGGCGCGGGAGGAATGGGTTTCACGCACGTGCGCGATTGCGCGAAACTGAAGGTCGCGTGTCCGTGTTTCTGTGACGTCGATGAGTCGAAGTGGGGCAAGGCGCGTGAGCTGTATCCTGACGCCAAGCCCTATCAGGACTATCGCGTGATGCTGGAAAAGGAAGCGCAGAACCTCGACGGTGTGTTCGTGGCGACTCCGGACCATCATCACTACCCGGCGACGATCCTCGCCATGCAGATGGGCAAGCACGTCTACACGCAGAAGCCGCTGACGCACACGCCGTGGGAAGCGCGGCAGCTCACCGAGGCCGCGGCCAAATACAACGTCGTGACGCAGATGGGCAATCAGGGTCACGCCGGCGAAGGCTGGCGCCGCGTGGTGTCGGTCATTCGCGCAGGCATCCTTGGAGACATCAAGGAAGTGCACACCTGGACCGATCGCCCGATCTGGCCGCAGGGCGTCCCGCGGCCCGAAGGCGAGGACGCGGTACCGCCGAACGTGAACTGGGACGTCTGGCTCGGCCCGGCGCCGGTGCGCCCGTACAAGGACAAGGCCTACCACACGTTCAACTGGCGCGGCTGGTGGGATTTCGGCTGCGGCGCGCTCGGCGACATGGGCTGCCACACGATGGACGGCATTTTCTGGGCGCTCGAACCGGGTTACCCGAGCAGTGTGGAACCGGTCACCGCGAGCGAAAACAACAACGACGCTTTCCCGCACTCGAGCGTCATCAAGTGGACCTTCCCTCGCCGTGGGCTGCGCCCCGGGTTCGCCAGCTACTGGTACGACGGCGGACTCATGCCGAACATCCCGCCGATCATGGAGATGGGCCGGCGCATCCGCGGTACGGGCAACCTCTTCCTGGGCACCAAGGCCGCCATGCTCGTGCAGGGCGACTACGGCGAGAGCGCGGTGCTCATCCCCGAGACGAAGCGCAAGGAAGTCGGCAAGCTGCCTCAAAACCTGCCGAGTTCGCCCGGCCATCTTGAAGAGTGGCTCATGGCGTGCGTCGGCGATCAGCCGCGCGACTTCCCCAAGTCGCGGTTTGAGTACTCCGGCCCGCTGACCGAAACCGTGCTGCTGGGCAACGTGGCGCTGCGCATGAACCGCCGCCTCGAGTGGGACGGCCGGAAGTTCGCCTTCACCAACGTGCCCGATGCCAACGCCATGCTCACCAAGGAGTATCGCGAGGGCTGGAAGTTCTAGCCGCGATGTCGAGCACGCTTGCAACACGCGTCGAGCAGTTCGCCGGAAGGCGCGTGCTGCTCGTCGGCGACTTCATGCTGGATCGTTATGTGATCGGCGACGCCGAGCGCATCAGCCCCGAGGCGCCGGTGCCGGTGCTGCTCGCGGTTGAAGATGAAGAGCGCGTCGGCGGCGCCGGATCGGTCGCGCTGAACGTCGTGGCGCTAGGCGCGCGCGTCGATTGCTTCGGCGCGCTGGGGCGCGACGCGTTCGGCGATCGGGTATTGAAGCTGCTGACGGACGGCGGGTCCGACGTCGACGGGCTGCTGCGCGTCGACGATCGGCCGACCATCACCAAAACCCGCATCGTCGGTCTCGCCGAGCACCGCCATCGCCAGCAGATTCTGCGCGTCGATCGCGAGCTGGTGCGACCGCTCACGCCGTCGGACCGCGAGCGGCTGCTCGGCGCGGCGGTCGAGCGAATGGTCGACGCCGACGTTGTGTGTCTCGAGGACTACGACAAGGGTCTGCTTGAGGTGGACGTCTGTCGCCCGCTGATTGCCGCGGCGCGGCGGTTGCGTCGACCGGTGCTGGTTGATCCGGCACGCAGCAACGCCTGGGAGCGCTACCGCGGCGCAACGCTGCTTACGCCGAACCGCGCCGAATTCGAGCTGGCGGTAGGGCGGCGCGTCTCCGATTCCGAGCTGGATGCGGCCGCCGCCGAGCTGATCGAGCGCTACGAGATCGAAGCGATCGTGGTCACGCTCGGTCGCGACGGTGCGCGGCTTGTCCGTGCGGGCGGTGCGGCCACGCACTTTTCTACGCGTCCGCGCGCCGTCTACGACAACACCGGCGCGGGCGACGCGGTCCTCGCCATGCTGGCGGTGGCGATGGCGGCCGGCGCTCCGCTCGAGGAGGCCGTGCCGCTGGCGAACATCGCCGGCGGACTCGAGATCGGCAAGTTCGGTTGCGTACCGATCACGAGCGCCGAGGTGCTCGAGGAATTGCGGAGCGAGCACGCGCTGGGACGCGGGAAGATTCGCACGGTCGCGGAATTGCTGCCGGAGATCGAGCGCCGCCGCAGCCGCGGGGAGACGATCGTCTTCACCAACGGCTGTTTCGATCTGCTCCACCCCGGCCACGTCGACCTGCTCGAGCGCGCCCGTCAGTTCGGCAGCGTGCTGGTGGTCGGACTCAACAGCGACGATTCGGTGCGGTCGCTCGGCAAGGGCGACGACCGGCCGCTCCGTCGACAGGCCGACCGCGCGCGCATGCTGAGCGCGCTTGAAAGCGTCGACTACGTAGTGATCTTCGACGAACCCGACCCCGGACGCCTGATCCAGCAGGTGTCCCCCAACGTGCTCGTGAAAGGCGCGGACTGGGCCGGCAAGCGCGTCGTCGGACAGGATCACGTCGAGTCGCGCGGCGGCCGCGTGGAATTGGTGCAATTAGTCGCGGGCTTCAGCACGACCGACGAGCTGCGCCGCATCCGCGAAGCGACAAGCGTCGAGCGCTGAGGCGCTCACGCGTCACCGACGTGATCATCGAGCCCGGCCCGAATCTGATCCAGCTTCAGCCGTAGCGCGGATGTATCGCCGCCATTGCGCAGCGCGCGCTCAAGCTCGCTGGTCAGGCTGAGCAGCGATTCGCGCGCCGGCTGGGCGCCGCCGCTGACCGGGGCGTTCACGAACAGATCCAGCGCAATCGCGCGGTCGAAACGAATCCCGACATAATGCACACGGCCGCGAACGCACCGACAATGCCGCACGCGCCCCTTAGCCAACACGGCTTCGCCATCGCGCGCGACCAGTCGGGTCGTACAGGCTACGCCTGTATACACGAACGCGCCGTGGAGCACCCCCAGACCCTCCTCGCTCAGGTCGTGAGGTCGCACCACAAACCGCGCCGGTTGACCCGGCTGTTCGAACGTAATCTCCAGCCCGCGTGACACGAAGTACGCGTAGCGTCGTCCGCCGCGGCGCGACGCCGCGGCATGGCTCTCGATCTGCGCCGAGAGTTCGGTCTCAATCGCGCGGTACTCCGCGTCCGAGATTCGCAGGATGTCGCGGAACTCGCCGCCCGAATTAACGATCACACGCTTTCCTCGTTCAAGTTCGTGCGCGCTTCTGATCAATCATCGAAGAAACAAAGACCCGGGTTGCCTGAAAATGAGGCAATCCCGGCGTGGGCGATAACATGCCGTGCATCATCCAGTTGGCGGCGTCCGGCGATGACAACGCGCGCCTGTTATGGGGCTGGATTCGACTGTATCATCCACAATTCGCTAGCCCAGAGGAGAGCGTGCATGCCGGTGTCCGATATGCCCCCGGTCGCGGAACTCCGCGGCCGTCCGCTTGGCCGAATCCTGATCAAAATGGGCAAGGTCACCCGTGTGCAGGTGTCCGAGGCGCTCGACGTCCAGAGCAAGAAACGCGGCCCGATCGGCCAGATTCTGATCGAACTGGGTTACGTCTCCAGCCAGGACGTGAACCGCGCCCTCGCCGCCCAGGCCGGGATGGAGTCGATCTCGCTCGGCAATATCGACATCCAGCAGGGCGTCGTCGACATGATCCCCTCGCAAATGGCGCACGCGTATCGCATCGTTCCTACTGAGTACGACCGAGAAACCAACACGCTCGGCATCGCCCTCGACACGCCCGACAACTTCCAGGCCACCGACGACCTGAAGACGCTGATGGGTTTCCACGTCGTCCCCCGCATCTGCGCCGCGGAGGAGCTAACCGAAGCCCTGAACCGTTTCTATCCGGAAGAGCAGGCCGAGACGATCAACGACCTCATCTCCGAGCTCGGCGACGATGCCGCGCTCGCGAAGTTTCAGAACCGCGGCGAGAGCATCGACCTCGACGAGCTGAAGGAGATGGCTGAGAGCAATCCGGTCAAGAAGCTGATCAACCTCGTCCTGCTGCAGGCCATCAAGGACAAAGCGTCCGACGTGCACTTCGAGCCGTTCGAGGACGAGTTCAAGATGCGCTACCGCATCGACGGCGTGCTGTTCGACATGGTGCCGCCGCCCAAGCACGTGGCGGTGGCGGTCGCCAGCCGCATCAAGGTCATGGCGAATCTCGACATCGCCGAGCGCCGCCTGCCGCAGGACGGTCGCATCGAGCTGCAGGTGAACAAGCGCCCCGTCGACCTGCGCGTCTCCGTTCTACCGACGATGTTCGGCGAGAGCTGCGTGCTGCGCGTGCTCGACCGTGCGCAGGTCAACCTCGATCTGGGCATGCTCGGCTTCCGCGAGGAAGAGCTGAGCATCTTTCGTCAGCTCATCGACAAGCCGCACGGCATCCTGATCGTGACCGGCCCGACCGGTTCCGGCAAAACCACCACGCTTTACTCGGCGCTACGCGAGCAGAACACGCCGGAAGTGAAGATTCTCACCAGCGAAGACCCGGTCGAGTACGACATCGACGGGCTGGTGCAGTGCCAGATCAAGCCCGACATCGGCCTCACGTTTGCGCGCTGCTTGCGCTCGTTTCTGCGTCAGGACCCCGACATCATCCTCGTCGGCGAGATTCGCGACCTCGAAACCGCGCAGATCGCCGTGCAGGCTTCGCTGACCGGACACCTCGTGTTCAGCACGCTGCACACCAACGACGCGCCGTCTTCGATCGCGCGTCTCATGGACCTCGGGCTCGAGCCCTTCCTGATCACGGCCACGCTGGAGGGAATCGTCGCGCAGCGCCTGATCCGCAAAATCTGCACCAACTGCAAGGAGGAATACGAGCCTACCGAGCAGCAGCTCATGGAGCTCAGCCTCCGGCCGCAGGACGTCGTCGGCCGCACGTTTTATTACGGCCGCGGCTGCGATTACTGCAACAACACCGGCTACAAGGGCCGCCTGGGAATCTTCGAGGTCATGATTCTCGACGACGAGGTGCGCGACCTCATCGTGGCACACGCCTCCAGCTCTGTGCTTCGTGCCGAAGCGCGCAAGCGCGGCATGCGCACGCTGCGCGAGTCCGGCTTGCTGGCGCTCTACGACGGCGTGACCACGATCGAGGAAGTCGTCCGCGAGACGCTCTCCGAGGAGTTCTAGCGCGCGGCGTCGCCCGCAACGCCCAGCCGCCGCAAGTCCTCCGGCTCGTTGGCATTCTCCCATGCCGCGGCCAGCGCCGCCGGAATCACCGGCGAATGCACGCTCGCATATCGCGACAGCAACCGCGGCGCAATCTCGCCGCTGCTTAGCATCTGCTCCACCTCGGCCCGCGATTGCGGCTCGTAGATCGCCAGCAACGGCTCCAGCCCGCGCTCGCTCAGCGGAATCACCGCCACGTGGTCTGCGCTGCGCATCGAGAGCAGCCACAGCAGCGCTTCAGACGCGAATCGCGGTAAATCAGTCGCCGCGATCAGCCAGGCCGCATTCGGGTCGCTTCGCAGCGCCGCCGCGATCCCGGCCAGCGGCCCAACCGCGCCCGGCTCATCTTGAATTCGCTCCAGCCAGGCGGCGTCATCCGGCAATTCGCCCGCGCCGATCACGCTCACACGCTCGATCTGCGAGCGCAGTACGCCCGTCGTCCGCGCCAGCAGCGAAACGCCTTCGACGCGCAGCAGGTGCTTGGGCGCGCCCATGCGCCGGCTCTGCCCGCCGATCAGCACTCCGGCGCGCAGGCACGCGAGCGCCACGTCGCGGCTCCGATGTTTCAGGTGGGGCGACGCTTGAGCACGTCGACCTTGTAGATGCGCGTTTCGAGCGGCGTGACCCACGCCGTCCACTCCGCCGACTCGTCCGGGTCGCTGTTGATTGCCTGAAACGCCATGTTCAGCTTGGCGTCGAGGTTGTCGAGGTAGTGCACCAGAATGGCCTCGGGCGTCGCCGGCAGCTTCGGGCTGCCGTATTCATAGCGCCCGTGGTGCGAAATGATGATGTGCTCCAGCGCGGTCAGAATCTCCGCCGGAATCGGCCGCTGCGTGCGCTCCTGCAGCCGTCGCGCTTTCTCGTGCGTCCAGATCGCGGCCTGCACGAGGTGTCCGAGCAGTTGCCCCGATGTGGTGTATTCGAACGACGTGCGGAAACCGAGCTCGACGGTCTTGCCGCAATCGTGCAGCAGCAGACCCGCCAGCACCAGGTCGCGGCTGACGTCGGGATAGCGCGGCAGCACCACGAGCGCCAGCTCCAGCAATCCCAGCGTGTGCTCGAGCAGACCGCCGACGTAGGCGTGGTGATTCGTACGCGCTGCCGGCGCACGCCGAAAGCGATTCGCAAAATCCTCGTCGTTCAGAAACTCGTCGATCAGCGCCTTTACGTCGGCGTGCTCGATCGTCGCCAGAATCTCGCGCAGCCGCTGCCACATCTGTCCGACGTCGTGCGGCGTGTGCGGCAGAAACTCGCTGGGGTCGATCTTGCCGGGTTCGACCGCGCGCACGCCGTCGATGATGAATTGCAGCTTGCCTTTGTAGCTCTCGGCGCGACCGCGAACATAGACCAATCCGCCCGCGGGAATCGAGTCGTAGAGCTCCTGCGTCGCGCTCCACAGCCGCGCCAGCATCTGCCCGCTGGAGTCCGCCAGCACAGCGTGAATGTAAAGCCCGCCGCTGTTGGTGGTCCGCAGGTCCTTTTGCGCGACGAGATAGACCTCGTCGTCGACGCGATCGCCGGCCTGCAGGTCGATTACGCGCTGCCGCGCGCCGCGATTCGACATGACACTCCCGTGGCCCCTGTGAGGCGACGCGCTGCGCGTCGGCGCCAAACGATCGGCTAGGGTCGGCGCGGAACTCGATTGCCGCCCGGCGGAGCCGCTTCCGGCGCAGGCTCCTCGGCGGGAGCGCTGGCGGCTGCCGGATCAGGCTCCACAATCGTCTCCGATTCGACGCCGCCTGACGCCTGAGCCAGTGCAAACACTTTCCCAGAGAACCCCATCGCCGCCGGCGTCATCTCCACCGCCGCGGCGGTCGCGATTTGTTGCAGCGCCGCTTCGTCGATCGGGCCGGGCGACGCGTCGACCTTGCCCGCGATCGAATTCACGAAGTCGCGAACGAGCCCCAGCCCCTCATTCAGCAGCTCGACTTCTTCGTCCGTGATCGTGTGCATCAGATCGATGCGCCACGTTCCCTCGGCTTTCTTCATCGGAATCGCCGTCCCCGGCGGAATCTGCGATTGCAGTTGCTGCACCATCAGGTCCGGCGTAATCGGCGTCGCGGCGCCTTCCGCGCCCGCCCCGGCCGACATCCCCGCCAGCGTTTCCGGCGGGATCGTCGCCAGCAGTTCGGCGACGATCGGCCGCAGGTTCTCGCTCAGTTTGGCTGCATCGATCTCGGCCGACGCCGCGTCGGGCGCGAGAATCTTCACGTTCATCGACGCGGTCACCGCGTCGAGCAGTTTCGGCAGCGACTGCATCTGCTTGCGCTGCGATTCGGCGACCTTCGGGTCCAACTTCGCAAACACGATCTTGTCGGCGGTGGAGAGCGCGTCGAACACGCCTTGCAGCGCCGACGAATCGGCCTTCAACGCAGCGACCTGTTCCGGCACGAACGCGTTCAGCAACGTGTCGGCCTGCATGTTCGCCAGCGCAGTCGCCGGCAGCCGAATCGCCGCGAGCACCTCTTCGGCCTCGAAGCTCGCAGCTCCGCCTTCGGGTTCAGGCACGTTAACCGGTTTGTAGCTCGCGGGGTCGGCCAGCAAACCCAGGTCCGCGCTGCTGCCAGACACCGGAAGCCCGTATCGGCCGTCGCCCAGCGGCTCGTTGAATCGTCGGGGAACCGAATTGTCATTGCCGCATCCGACCGCCAAAACCGCGCCCAGCAGCGCGATCGCGAATCGGAGTCGTGGGGGCGTCTGCATGGGTGCGCCTTCCTTGAGCCGCACGGGAATCACGGCCGCTCGCCGCGAATGCCCGAATTCCCACGGAAGGTAGAGTCGCGCCCGTCGCGGGTCAATTGCGGCGTGCGGCGGAACTGGGGCGATGGGCCAGCCGGTCGCGCAGCCGCGCTGCCTGCTCGTAGTCCTCGCGTTCGAGGGCGGCGGCCAGCTCGCGCTCGAGTTTGGCGGGGGCGTCCTCCGGCATCTGACCCAGAATCTCGCGCTCCAGGTCGCGCAGCACCCGCAGCTCCGCCTCGTGGTCCGGCCCGGGGCTGTCGCATTCGTCGTCGTCGAAGTGCGTGAATTCGTCCACGCCGTCGCGCACGCGCTGCAGCGCCTTCGTGAAATCGCGGCTCTTGAGCGCCAGGTACGCCCGCGCTCGCGTGAGCATCATCATCACGTAGCCGCGCTGCGCTTCCATCGCCTGTCGATCCGAGGAAGCTTCGCCGTACTGCGCAGCGAAGCGAATCGCGCGCAGAGCGCGCGTCGTGTCGCGCTCCACGCCGTCGAATTCCTCGAGCACGAACAGCGCCAGGTAGCGCTGGTAGAGCAGGTGCGTCTCGTGGCGGAGCTCGCGGCACTCCTCGGGCGTGAGTGCAAAGCCGTCGTCGTCCCCGTTGCGACGCTCAAACTCGCGGACGCGGCGTTCGAAGTAGTCCAGCAGCGAGTCGCAGCCGTGCGGCCGCGCGCCATCGGGCCGCCCGGTCGTCTCGAGCTGGAGCAATCCCAGGTCGACGCGCGTCTGAATCTTCTCGCGGCCGTCGCGTCCAATAATTTTGCGCACCGAGATCTTGCCGGGTTCGTATTCCCAACCGTCCAGTATCGTGCGCAGGTCGTATATCATGACAGTGGCCGTATCGGCTCGACCCCCGTCGGGGCTGAGTATTCGCCCGCCGTTCGCGGCCTCGGGAGTTGCGTGACGTGCGCGTCATCGCCGGTCGCTTTCGCGGGGCCAGCCTTATCGCTCCCGCCGGTCACACCACGCGTCCGATCACCGATCGCGTCAAGGAAGCGCTCTTCAGCATGCTCGGCTCACGGTTTGGAACGCTCGGCGAGCTGCCGGCGTTCGACGTGCTCGATCTGTTCGCGGGCAGCGGAGCATTGGGTCTTGAAGCGCTTTCACGCGGGGCGCGCTCGTGCCTGTTCGTCGAGCGCGATCGCACCGCCCTGCGCACCCTGCGCCAGAATGTCGCCGCGCTAAAGCTCGGACCGGCGGCGCGCATCGTGCCCGAAAACGCCTGGACGCTCCGCCTGCCGCCGTCCGCGGACGGCTATGGATTGATCTTCGTCGACCCGCCTTATCGCGAAGTCGAGGCCGAGTCTCGCGTCGCGTCGTTGCTGGAGCGCACCGCGCCGCGGCTGGCCGCCGACGGGCTGCTCGTCTTCCGCCACGGCGTCTTCACCCCGTTCGCGCCGGCCGGGATTCCCGGGTTGCGCGTGTTGCTCGAACGCCGCTACGGCAAGATGCAGCTCTGGCTGCTCTGTCGTCCCGACGCGCCCTACGGAGCGCCGGCCGAGGCGGATGCCGCCGACGCATCCGAAGGCGACGGCGCCGAGTTCGACGACTGACCCGCGGCTCGCTCCGGCGGTATCCTCTCCCCGTTGGCGATGCGGCGACCAACCCCGGTGAGCCCATGAGTACCGGTCCCCAGGGACTGCTGATCGAAGCCACTCGCGATCCCGCAGGCGTGCTCGTGCGCGTGTGCGGCGAAATCGACATGCACACCTCGCCCCTGCTGCGCCGAAAACTGCAGGACACGCTCGAACTCGCGCGTCCACGGCTGATCCTCGACCTGCGCGAGGTGAGTTACATCGACTCCTCCGGCGTCGGTACGATCGTCGAGATCAAGCGCCGCGCCGACCGCAACGGCTCGACGACGGTGCTGGTCGGATTGCAGCCGCGCGTGCGGAATCTGTTCGAGATCACCCGACTCTCGTCGTTCTTCAGGATCGTCGACTCGCCGGATCAGGCACGCGACGCATGAGCGCCGGCAACCACCCGGCTTCGGCGACGCGCGCCGCCTTCGAACGCGTCGGCGCGCTCACGCGCGGCTCGCTCTTCTCAATCGTCGACCTGCTCGCATACATCGGCGGCGTAACGCGGCTGCTGCTCGCCGTGCTCAACGGCGTGCGGCTCAGCCTGCTGCGCAGCGGCACGCGCGTGCACCTGTCCACCGTGCTCGCTCAATGCCATCGGTTCGGCGTGCGCAGCATTCCGATCGTGATCCTGGTGCACCTGTTCATCGGCTTCATTCTGGCGCTCAACATGGCGCCGACGCTGGCGCTGTACGGCCAGACCGACCAGATCGCGACCATCGTCGCCATCGCGATCGTGCGCGAGATGGGGCCGCTGTTCACCGCCATCCTGCTGACCGGCCTGGCCGGGGCCTCGATCGCCGCCGAGCTCGGTGCGATGGTCGAGGGCGAGGAGATCAAGGCCCTGCGCGCCATGGCGCTCGATCCCATCCGTTTCCTGGTCGCGCCGCGCATCATCGCCGCCGCGATCATGATGCTCGGACTGACCGTCATCGCCGACGTGGTGGGCATTCTCGGCGGGATGCTGACCTGCGTGCACGTGCTGAATCAGACCTCCGCCGGCTACCTCGATCTGACACGGCTCGCGATCACGAACTCCGACTATCTCACCGGCCTTTCCAAGGCGTTCGTGTTCGGAGTCGTCGTCTCCGGCCTCGCCTGCTACGAAGGCCTCAACGTCAAAGGCGGCTCGGAGGGCGTCGGCCGCGCCACCACGACTACCGTGGTCAAGAGCATCGTCGCGTTGATCGCCACCGACGGCGTATTCACCGCGGTCTACTACGCACTGGGAGTCTGACGCGTGATCTGGCTGGCCGGAATCGACGAGGCAGGCTACGGGCCGACGCTCGGGCCGCTGGTCGTGTCGGCCACGCTCTGGCGGATCGAACAGCCGTCGGATTCGATCGACCTGTGGCGCGATCTGCGCTCCTGCGTCTGCCGCGCGGGTTCACGCCGCGATTGGCGGCTTGTGATCGACGATTCGAAAGCCGCATTCGACCGCAAGCTGGGGCTGCATTCGCTGGAGCGCACCGTGCTGGCGTTCGCCGGCGCCGTGGCGGCGCCGACCGACCGCCTCGATGCACTACTGGCGCACCTGACGTCCGCCGGCCCGCCCGCCGCGCAGATGCCCTGGTACCAGCGGCTTGACGTGCCGTTGCCGCTGGACGCGCAGACGCGCTCGACCGACGTACTCGGCGAGAAATTGACGCAATCCTGCGCCGCAGCCGGCGCTGCGTGCGTCGGTCTGCTGGCGGAGATCGTCACCGAAGACCGCTACAACGCGCGCGTCGAGCGCACCCACAACAAAGGCGCTGTGCTTCTCGAACACGTTCTAAAGCTCATCGATCGCCTGTCGCGACGCACCGCCGGACAATCCTTGCGCATCTGCGTCGATCGCCTTGGCGGTCGCGCGGGGTACGGCGGCCGGCTGCGCGAGGCGTTTCCGGATCGGCAGCTCGAGGAACTGCTCGTGAGCGAGGACGTCAGCCGCTACCGGCTGCGCGGCCCGCGGGACGTGTGGGAGATCGAGTTTGCCACGGAGTCGGAGCAGCGTCACCTGCCGGTCGCGCTGGCCAGCATGCTGGCCAAATACGTGCGTGAAGGGCTGATGGCGCAGTTCAACGCCTTCTGGTGCGGCCTGCGCCCCGGCTTGACTCCCACCGCAGGATACTACAAGGACGCGCAGCGCTTCCTGAGCGATATCGGCACACTGTTGCCGCAGGTGGGGTTGGAGCGAGAGCAGTTTGTGCGGTCGCGGTGAGGCCGTCCGGAGTTCGCATGTCGCGCCTGTGCCGGGTTACGTTCGTTCTTGGCTATCTGTTGGCGTTCTCGGCTGCCGCGCAGCCCTCGGAGTGGTCGCCTGAGCTGGGTCCCGCGTTCGAGGCGTATTTCGCGGACGACTGGGTCGAGACGCAGCAGCGCTGCGCGCGTGTGCTCGATGCGGCGCGGAGCGAACCGGTTCGCCGCGACGCCGAAGCCTTGCACAGCCTGGCCACGATGCGCCAGGGCTCGCGTGCCGACCGCATATTTGGCCGCGCCCGGCTGCAGGACCTGATCGCGCGCACGCCGGCGCTCGCGCGACGCAGCGAGTGTTTGCTTGCGCTTGGCGTCTGTCAGCTTGAGCTGGGCGAAACGGCGGATTCGCTCCGCAACCTGTCGGCGGCGGCTAGCGGGTTTGAGCGGGAAGCGCGGCCCGCGCGCGCGATCGCGGCCCTGCGCGTTCTCGCAGACGCCTGGGTTCGGCACGGCGAATGGGAACTGACACCCGCGGAGCTGCTGCCGCGTCGGCCGGCGGATCCGGCCGCAGCCCGCGCCATTCGCATCGAGAAACTCAGTGAAATCGCCGCGCGGCTGCAATCGCTGGCCGCTCCCGTGGATGAGCTGGTGCGTCTCGAAGTTGCGCAGGCGCGGGTTCTGCTCGAGGCCGGCGAGACTGCGCGCGCTACGGAGTCGCTGGAGCGCATCGTCGCGCGCACGCCGTCCACGCCCGCCACTGTCGCCGCCGGGCTGGAACTCGCGGACTTCTACGAAAACTCCGGACGCGCGGCGGATGCGCTGCGCTTGCTGGATCAAGTTGCGGCGGCGCGGGTCGGCGACGCGTCGGATGTCGCTGCACAACGCGCCAAGGGCTACCACGCGACGCGACTCGAGTTGATCGCTCCGGCGCGGATTGCGCCCGGCGAGCGGTTCTCTCCCACGTTCCGCGCCCGCAACTGCAAGACCTTGCGGTTCGAGGTGCGCGCCGTCGATTTGGCGTCCTTTGTTACGCAGAGGCGCGGTCAGCTCGCGCCGGCCGCGCTGCCGATCGACGGGCCGGCGATGCACGTGGCGGATGTGACCCTCGATGCGCAGAACCCGCTCGAATGGAGCCACGGGACTGACGCCGCGAATATCGAGCTTCCGTCCGGGGCGTACGTGCTGTGGGCGCGCGGCGCGGGCCCACGCGGCGAGACGGTTGACGTGCGGCAGCTTCTGCTCGCGACGCGCCTCGAGGCCGCGGCGCTGCTGGGGCCGCGGCAGGCGCTGTTCGCGGCGGTGCGCGAGAATACGCCCGCCGGCAACACGTCGCTTGAATTCTGGGTGCGCGGCGCGTTCGTGCCGCAGCGGACCGAGCTGGCGAACGGCCTGGGCTCGGTGGCCTATCGCGGCGAGGCGCGGCTGCTGCGGGACAAGCGCTGGCTGGCGCTGCTGCAAGACGGCGACGATCTCGCATTGCTCAGCGGCGAGCTGCCCGTCGAGCCCGGCGCACGCGAGGACGAAGCCGCTTTGCTCGCGGTCGTCGACGAAACGGAGAGCGGGCGCGCCGTGCACGCACTGGCGCGGCTTCTGCGCTCCTCAGACGCCGACGGTCAGTGGGAAGTCGAGTGGAGCGACGGCACGGGGCGCACGTTGAAGCGCGAGGCCGCGACACCACACGGCAACTGGATTGCGTCGGCGATCGCGCCCGAGTCGATCGGCGGCGCGACCGCGCTGCGACTGACGCTGCGCCGCGACGGCCGAGTGATTTCGACGCTGCGCGGCGGTGATTTTCCCCTGCGATTGCCGCCCGACGTCGCGCCGCTGGCGTTCGAGATTGCGATGCCCGCCCTGGTCGATGCGGCCGAGCCGAGTTTTCCGGTGTCGGCGCTTGTGCGCGATCCAGACGGCCGCTCCGTCGTCGGCCTACCAGTGCGATTCGATTTTCGCGCAATCGCTGATCCGGGCGGCGTAGTGCGTGGACCGGTGTTTTCGAGCCGTACGGGCGCGATTGACCCGAGCGGGCGCTACGACCTGCGTGTGGCGCTGGCGGATTTCCTGCATCGTGAGCGGCCGCTGGCGGTCCTGGGGCGTGCCCTGGTCGTGGACGTCGACGGTCGCCGTTGCGAGACCAGCGCGCGGCTGCTGGCGGGCGGCGATCCTGCGGTCGCGTGGGTTCGCGCGGCGTCAACGCAGATCTGGGGATCGCCAATCGAGATTTCCGCGGGCTGGTTCGATCCGGCGCTGCGCGCGAGCGGGCCGGGCTCGGTTAGCGTCACGCGGCAGGGATTGCGCGTGGCGCAGCTTGCGCTGCGCCCGTCTGCCGGCGCGTGGCACACGAACCCGTTCTGTGCACCGATGCCGGGCGAGTACGAATTCGAAATTGAATTGCCGCTCGAGAACGGTGGTGTGGTCCGGGGGTCGCAGACGGTGCAGGTCGCGCCGGCGCCTGTTGCCGGCGCCGATGCCGGTGGCTCAGCGTTGGAGGCGCCTGATCTGCGCGAACTGAAACTTCGCCGGCGCGACGCCGGCTGGGTCCTATCTGGCAGTGGGCGATCGACTACGCCGCTGCTCGCGGTCGTCGCCGACGATGAGACGGCGAACGGCGGATGGTTGCCGGCGTTCGACGGTGTCTTCGAGCATCCGCTCCCGGGGCCAATCGGGATCGGTCAGCACGTCCTGCTCTTCACGCTGTTCGATGCGCAGCCGGTGCTGGTTGCGATCGTGACGCCGGAGGTGGAGCCGGCTGATGCATGGGACATCACGGTTGAGCCTGGCACTCGGCCGCGGGCGCGGCTGCGGCTCGCGGGTGAGTCCGCCTCGCGGTGGTTCGTGCGAGTCGCGCGCGTGGAGGCCGAAGCCGCGCTTGATTGGCTTGGTGGATCGTCGCCGGAGGCTTCGCCGAGTGAATCGGTCCTGCGCATCGCAGGAGCGCAGCGAGTGGGCGCGTTGCCGGCGCCGCCGCCTCTGGATGAGCGGGCGGCCGTGGCACTGTTCGCCGACGAGACTGTGACGGCGCAACTCGTCGAGCCGCGCGACGGCATGGCGGAGATCGACCTGTCATTGCCGGCGGACGGCGTCTACGACCTGCACGTGGTGGCGGACCGTCCGGACGGCACGGTCGTGACTTCGCGCAAGCGGATACGACATCGCCCGCTCGTGTTTGTCGAGCTGTCGCCGCTGCCGGCGGTCGCGCGTCCGGGCGATCGACTGCGCGCCGCGGTTCGACTCGAAAACCGTACGGATTCCGCGCAGTCCGGCCGCTGGACGGCGGCGAGCGAGGGGGCTGCGCTGCTGGGAGCGACGGAAGGCGATTGGCGTGTTGCGCCGCGAGAGACGTTGACGATTCCGATCGAATACGAAGTGACAGTTGCGGCGGAAGCGGCGCTCTCGATTCAGCTTGAAGGTGACATTCGGGCAACCCTGCGCCGCCCGTTTCGCGTGGAGTCGCCGCGCGCGGCGCTAGCCGAGGGGGTCGTCGTGCGGCGTGAGCTCTTTCGGTGGGTTGACGAAAGGCGGGCGAGTCCCGACGAAGGCAGGCCCCCCAGCGCCGAAGATCAACCGCCGGAGGTGGTGCGAGAAGGGATTCTCGCACCAGCCCCGACAGGCATTGCCACGAAGGATGATCCGCGGGGCATCGCGACTGAAGAGACCGGCCGGAGGCCGGTCCCCCAGCGCAGCCCAACTGTCGAGACCAGCGGGCGGCCGATTCCCCAGCGCGGCCAAACTGTCGAGACCAGCGGGCGGCCGATTCCCCAGCGCAGCGGCGCCGAAGCAAGTGTCCCCGGCGCGGATGAAGAGACCGGCCGGAGGCCGGTCCCCCAGCGCGGCGCCGAGATTCGGAGCAGCGCCGACCCGACCGATCCGACGACGGATCGGTGGCGGCGCGAGGTGCTCGCGGAAGGCGACACACTGGCGGCGGGGGAGCTGCTGCTGGTGGTCGAGCGGATCGAGGGGCTGCCCGATATCGGCGAGATCGCGTGGTGGCAGGACGCGCCGGCCAATTTTGAGGTGGCGCTGGAGGAATTCGACGAGCTGCGTCCGCTCGGCGCGGTGAAATCGGCGACTCGATCCGCGCGTGCGATCGAAGTAGCGCCGGGCGTCGGCTCGGCCCGACTGCACGAGTATGTGCTGATCGCGCGCCGCGCGGGCAGTTGCGAGTTCCCGCCGCCGGTATTGGAACGGGGCGGGACGGCGGCCGCGGTGCGCGTTGAGCCGGGGCTTCGCGTGCGCGTCGGCCCGACAGAATGACGGAAGTTCGTCTGATCGGTGGATGCGCGCGCTGGCGGCGGATATTCGTCTGTCAAAGGGGTGAAAACGGTTTGCGTGGCCTAAACAGCGCGGCTAGACTTCGCGCGGAATTTGGAATCGTGCGCGGCCCGGTGCTGTCTGGCGCGCCAGTGCCTGGAGCGGCCGCGACGAGAGTAAGGCGAGGAGCTTCCATGACGACCAGACGATTCGTCGTTGCTGCGTGGCTGACATGCGGATTTGCAATCGCAGCGCTGGCGGACGACGCGGCCTTGAAAGAGGCGAAGAAGCTGTACGCGGATCGGCAGTACGCCGCCGCGCAGACGAAGCTGAGCGGGATTGACCGCGCGAAGCTCTCCGCGGATGAAGCGCTCGATTTCGACGACCTGCTTTCTGAACTGCCCGAAGCCCTGCGGCTGAATCGCCGCGCCGGCGAGGACCTGGCTGCGGCGGACACGGCCTACGCGGCGAAGCGCTGGCCGGATGCGGAACGCCTTTACCAGGCGGTGGCGGAGAATCCGCACGCGCCGCGCGACATGCAGGACAAAGCCGGTCGCAATCTGCGCCTGATTGCGAAGGAGCGCGGGGACGCGGCTCAGACGATCGGCAAGCCCGGAGAATCGCTGTCGGTGATGACTCCGGTTTCGTCGACGAACGGAACTCATGGCGGCTCGACAGCGGCGCCGACGATGGCGCCCGCGATGCAGCAGGCGCCGACGGCGGCGGGCGGCGCTCCGATGGCGCAGCTCAGCCAGTCGACCTCGCCGCCGGTGTCGTCGCAGGCGCCGGGTGTGACGCCGCGAACGGTGGTGGACGAACTTCGCGAGCGCGACACGCTGCTGTGGCAGCGTGCCGTGTCGAAGATGAACCAGGCGGTCGAGCGCGCCGGCGAGTCGCTGGCGCAGGGCGATCACGCGGATGCGCGTGCGGCGGCGGCGCAGGCGATTCAGATCGTCGAAGCGGCGCGCGCCTACGCACAGCCGGCGCAGTACGACGCGGCACTCGCGGTCGCGCAGGCATGCCAGCAGCGCGTCGAAGACGAGATCGCGCTGGCGGATGCGGACGCCGCGAACCGGCAGCGAGCCGAGGTTCTCGACGCGATCACGCGCAGTCGTGAGGCGCAGGAACAGCAGCGGATCGAGAAGGTCTCGCAACTGCTGGAGACGGCGCGGCAACTGCACAAAGAGCAGCGCCACCGCGAAGCAGCGGAGACGATGAACCAGTTGCTGGCGATCGATCCGGCGAATGCAGAAGGCAAGTACCTGCAGGAAGCGTACGAGGATTTTGCAGCTCGGGCCGAAAACCTGGCGATTCAGACGGTGGCCGAGCGCGAGACGCAGGGCATTTTCACGCAGACGGAAGAGACGAAGATTCCGTGGACGAGCGACATTCTGTATCCGCGGAACTGGCTGGAGATCATCGGCCGGCCGACGCGGCGCTCGGAATCGGGCGGTCTGCCGACCGAGGACCTTGAGCTCAATCGAAAACTGGAAGACAAGCAGCCGGAAGTCAATTTCGAAGAGCAGCCGCTCGACCAGGTGATCACGTTCCTGACGGACCTGAACAAACTAAATATCTCGGTCGACTGGCAGGACCTCGAGACCAACTCCATCGAGCGCGACAAGCCGGTCACGATCAAGCTGCGCGACGTGACGCTGAAGACGGCGTTGAACGAAATTCTGAGCCAGGTCGGCGGTGAGACGGTTCTCGCGTTCCAGGTTGGCGACGGCCTGCTGCGAATCGCGACGAAGGAGAAGCTTGATCGCGACCGGTTCATCCTTGTTTACGACATTCGCGATCTGATCGTGAACATCCCGCGCTTCACCGAGGCCCCGCGCATCGACATCCAGCAGGCGAGCCAGGGCGGTGGCGGCGGCGGCGGGCAGAACATCTTCGGCGGCGGGGGGGGCGGGCAGGAAGACGAAGAGGAAGAGCAGGGCACCGGGCCTGGCGAAGAGAACCCGCGCGTTACCCAGTTGATCGACATCATCCGCACGACGGTCGAGCCGGATTCATGGCGCGAAACCGGCGGCGGACAGGGTGCGATTCGCGAGCTAAACGGCCAACTCATCGTCTACAACACTTCGGATTCGCATCGGCAGGTGAAAGATCTGCTCGGACAGCTTCGCGATACGCGGGCGCTGATGATCGGGGTTGAATCGCGCTTCCTGATCGTGACGTCGAATTTCCTTGAAGAGATGGGCGTTGATCTCGACTTCGTATTCAACCAGGGCGAGGCCGGCTTCGATCGCGGGTTTAACAACGGAGCTCCGCTTATCGATCCGTTTACCGGCGCCCCGATCCTCATTCCGCGCCAGTTTTCCAGGGCCGGGTTTTCGCCTGCCTCGCCCGCACTTGGCAACCCGTTTCCCCAGATCGGAGCCGCGCAGAACTTCGGTCGCGCGGCGTTTGTGCCGCAACCCGGCGGCGTTCTTCCCGGCTGGGACGAGCTAACGCCGGTGGGTTTCCAGCAAGGCTCGCTGGGGCTGGTCGATCCAGGGCAGATCAATACGGGCATCCCGGGGTCGATTTCGCAGGCTGCCGGTTTTGGTCCGGCAATGAGCATCGCAGGGACGTTCCTGGACAACCTGCAAGTTGATTTCCTGATCCGGGCGACGCAGGCGAATCGGCGCTCAAGCATCGCGCAGTCGCCGAAGCTCATGATGTTCAACGGGCAGCGAGCTTACGTGGCGGTCAGTCGCACGCGTCAGTATGTCGGTGGCCTTACGGCCCAGGTCGCCGAAGGGGCGGTCGCCGCTACGCCGCAGGTGCAGAACGCGGCCAGTGGCGTAGTGCTGGACGTCGAGGGCACGATCAGCGCTGATCGGCGCTATGTGACGATCACGGTGCGCACAGATCTTGCCGAGGAGCCGAGCTTTGAGCGCTTCGAGACTCAGGGTCGCTCAGGCAGTTCGCCCAGCCTGTTCATTCAGCTCACGGATCAGGAGATCCGCACAATTCGCACGACAGTTTCGGTGCCCGACGGCGGAACGGTGCTGCTCGGCGGATTGAAGCAGCTCGGTGAGGTGGACTACGACGCGGGCGTGCCGGTGCTCAGCAAGATTCCGGTCCTGAAGCGCGCGTTCACCAATACGACCAGCGTCAAGGACCTGCAGACGCTGCTGATTCTGCTCAAGACGAAGATTCACATTCAGAAGGAAGCCGAGGACGAGGCGTTCCCGACGTTCTCGTCGTCTGAATAGAGCTGTCGGCGGATCGCGGCGCGCTGCGTCGCGAATTGAAGCGCTCGCGAGCGGCCAGTGGCGATCAAGCCGCTGGCCGCCTGCGTTACGGGCTGCGCGCGGCGAGTCGACGACGTTTCGCGGCCGGTTCGCGTTAGCGGGAGAGTTCATGCGTGCGATCCGGTCGCTGCTGCCTGCGTGGCTGGCGGCGTTGAGTGTGTGGCTCACTCCGGCTGCGTCGGCTCAGACGCTGTTTCCGCAGGGGCACGCGGCGGCGACGGGGCCCACCTCTGCGCCAGCGCTGCCACAGCGCGCGGGAGCGCAGGTTCTGGCGCCGGGGCTGGCGCTGGACACCGCGCGCGGCGAAGTACTGATCGATGGGTGGGTTTGCCTGACGGTCGGGCCGCTGGAGTACCTCGCGTGTCAGGCGGGCAAAGAGCATGAGAGCGTCGTGCGGTTGCAGCCGAGCGCGGCCGAGGTGAAGCGGGCGCTGGTGGAGCTTGGCGCGACGCCGGGCGCTCCGCCCGCGTGGAACGTCGAGCGCGACGAGTTCGATCCGCCCTCGGGTGAACTGCTCGACGTGCACGTGGAGTACCTGCGCGACGACCGCGTGCAGCGCGTCCGCGTGTGGGAGTGGCTGATCGAGCTGGAGTATCAGCGCGAGCCGTGTGCGCGGCCCTGGCTGTTCGCGGGGTCGCGCGAGGCGGCGGGGGAGCTGGTCGCGGATCGCACCGGCGGGGTGGTCGCGCTGGTGGACGATCCGAACAGCCTGCTGGCGCTGCTCGGTCGGCGCAGCGAGCGTGCCGCGGAGCTGTGGGTCGGCGTGAACACGGCGCGGGTGCCGGCGGTGGGTTCGTCAGTGAGGCTCGTGCTGTCTCGTGCGCGCGTGCGGCCGACGACCTGGGAACTCGACGCGCGCGGCGATCTGCGCGCGGACGATCGCTGGTGCAATTTGCGCGACGCGGCCGAGCGGCTGGAGATCGAACGCCGCGCGGGTCGGCGCGAAATCGAGATCGTGGTGCGGCCGGGCGGGCTGCGGTCCGATGAGCGGCGGCTGCGCGAATGGTTGGATCACGCCGGGCTGGCGGAGTTTGTGCGGGTGGTGCGGCCCGCGCCGCCGTAATGGTAGAGTTCAACTCAGGAAGCCGACCGTGCTGCTCACGTTGACGACAAACCGCGCGCCCGCCACCGACCTCGGCTGGCTGCTGCACAAGCATCCGGAACGGACGCAGACGTTTGAATTGGCATTCGGGCGTGCGCACGTGTTCTATCCCGAGGCTGGCCAGCAGCGCTGCACCGCTGCGCTGCTGCTCGACGTCGACCCGATCGGGCTGGTGCGTCGGCGCGGCGGTCCGGCCGGCGGGGGCTTTGCACTGCGGCAGTATGTGAACGACCGGCCTTATGTCGCCAGCAGCTTCATGAGCGTGGCGATCGCGCAGGTCTACGGTTCGGCGCTCGGCGGACGCTGCAACGACCGCCCCGCGTTGGTGGATGAAGTTCTGCCGCTGGAGGCGCGCGTTGCGGTGTTGCCGTGTCGCGGCGGCGAGGAATTCCTGCGCCGGCTGTTCGAGCCGCTGGGTTGGCAGGTCGAGGTTGAGCATCACGCGCTCGATGCGAAATTCGCGGACTGGGGCGAGAGCAGCTATTTCACGGTGACGCTGAGCGGCAGCAGCCGGCTGTGCGATCTGCTGACGCATTTGTACGTGCTGATTCCGGTGCTGGACAACGAGAAGCACTACTGGGTCGGCGAGGAGGAGGTCGAGAAACTGCTTCGTCGCGGCGAGGGCTGGCTGGCGGGGCACGCCGAGCGCGGCGCGATCACGCGGCGGTACCTGAAGCATCAACCGAGCCTGGCTCGCGAGGCGCTGGCGCGGCTCGCGGACGATCAGCCCGACCCGGACGCGGAGCAGGTGCAGCGCGAACGCGAGGAAGAAGCGCTGGAAGCGCAGGTGCGAGTTGAGCCGCACGACGCGGCAGCGGCAGACGCGGCGCATTCGGACGCGGCGGCCCCAACAGGGGCGGCTGAGGGATTGTTCGCGGCCGGGCTGGCGCAGGCTGACGAGGTGATCGAGACGGACGAGAAACCGGAGCGCGGCCCGACGCTGAACACGCAGCGACTGGCGACGGTTCTTGCCGCGCTGCGCGCGTGCGAGGCCGCGACGGTGATCGACGTGGGCTGCGGCGAGGGCAAGCTGCTGCGCCTGCTGCTCGAGGATCGTGGAACAGCGGTCTCCGGTCGGACGCAGTTCGAGCGCATCGTCGGCGTCGACGTCTCGCTGCGCTCGCTGAAAATCGCGGCGGAGCGTTTGCGGCTTGATCGACTGCCACCGATGCAGCGCCGGCGGATCGAGCTCATGCACGGTTCGCTGATGTACCGCGACGCGCGGTTGCGCATCGACGGGGCGACGCCGTTTGACGCTGCGGCGTGCGTGGAGGTGATCGAGCACCTGGACCCGCCGCGGCTGGCGGCGTTTGAGCGCGTCCTGTTCGAGTTCGCGCGGCCGCGAAACGTGATCATCACAACGCCGAACCGCGAGTACAACGTAAAGTGGGAAACGCTGCCGGCTGGAGCGTTCCGCCATCGCGATCATCGATTCGAGTGGACACGCGCCGAGTTTCAGGCCTGGGCCGGCGGCGTGGCGGCACGCTTCGGATATCGCGTGCGGTTTCTGGCAATCGGGCCGGAGGACGCGGCGGTCGGTGCGCCGACGCAGATGGGGGTGTTTCGGCTTGATTGACGCGACGCGGGTTGACGTGGAACTCTGCCGGCGGATCGTCAGCGAGCAGCCGTATCCGCTGCTGTTCGTGACAGTCAGCGGCGCGCACCTGTATGGATTTCCGTCGGCCGATTCCGACTACGACCTGCGCGGCGTGCACCTGTTGCCGGCCGAGGAACTGCTCGGCTTGGAAACGCCGCGCGAGACCATCGTGAGCGAGCGCGTCGAATCCGGGCGGGAGATCGACCTTGTCACGCACGACGCGGGCAAGTTCTTTCGGATGCTGATGAAGAACAACGGGTACGCCTACGAGCAATTGCTCTCGCCGATCGTCATCCACACGTCCCGCGCGCATGAGGAACTGCGTGAAGCCACGGCCGGTGTGTTCAACCGCGCTTTCGCACGCCATTACCTGGGGTTCGTCGAAAATCAATGGAAGCTGGCGTTTGCGAATCGGCGACTCAAGCCGTTGCTTTACGTCTATCGCGTCGCGCTGACCGGCATCCACCTGATGCGAACCGGCGAGTTGAACGCGAATCTGCCGGAACTGAGCGCGATCTACCCGATTCCCGGCCTCGACGAGTTGATCGCACGCAAGCGTGCCGGCTCCGAGAAAGAACCCGCGCCCGACATCGACTGGGATTTCCATCAAGCCGCGTATGCACAGTTGCGACTGCGGCTGGAAGTCGATTGTGCGAACAGCCCGCTGCCGGAGACGACGTCGCTGAGCGAAGCGCTCAGCAGATTGCTGGTTGAGCTGCGCCTCGGACGCTTCGACCGGCCGGAGGCGGCGCGATGACGGCGCTCTCGGCTCGCAGCGGAATCAAGGCGTAGGTCCGCTCAGGCTGTGGAGAACGCGCGTGACCACTGGCAATTGCGACGGCATGACGACGAGCGCGCCGAGTCGCTCGTGCGCCGGCGCGTCTGGGCGGCGACGTCAGCGCGAGTCCCTAATCTGAATCCGCTTGGCCGGGCATTGTGGACTTGCCGAACCCGACATAGAGCCGCGCGGTCGCCACGGTCGCCAGCTCGCGCAGCGCCCGCAGCTCCTCCAGGCGCAGCAGAGCCGGGTTGCCGGCGTACACGTGAGCAATTTGCTCCTGTTGGCGGACGGCCTGCACGTCGGCTTCCGTGGCGATGCGTTTCGCTTGCGCCGCGGCCTCGGCTTTCAGGCGGGTGGCCTCGGCGTCGCCTCGAGCGCGCTCGGCGTGGATGGCGACCTGCGCCTCCGCTTCGATTTGCGCTTTCCTGGCCTTGGTGCGCGCCTCCACCAGCTCCGCCTGGCTCAGGCGCTCGGCCTGCAAGACGCGGTTCATCACGTCCTGCAGGTTGCCCGGGAAGATCAAGTCCTTCACGTCGGCGCGGCGAATCTCCACGCCGTACGATGTCGCGGACTCCTGCACATCCTGGAGGATTTCCTCGCTCAGCCGGTTGCGGTTCGTCAGAATTTCTTCGAAGGTCATCGCGGCGAGCGCGCGGCGCGCCGCAAGTTGCACGTCGCTGTAGATGCGCTCTTCAAACGACTCAACCTGCAGGATGGCGGAGCGCGGGTCGCGCACCTGGAACTGCACGAGAATGCTGACGCGAATTGCGACCTTGTCGGCGGTCAGGATCTCCTGGCCTTTGATCGTGAGTTCGCGCTGCCGAATGTCGACCATCACGATGTCCGTGCGCGGCAGACTCAACAACCGGCGCCAAAGCGAGTTGATGGTTTTCTTGTAGCGGCCGGCGGTCAAAACGCGAATGAGCCGGCCGTCCGTGAACAGCAGCCCGCGGTGAGTCTCGGGGATGATCTGCTCGCCAGCCACGGCTACCTCCAAAAAGGCGGCCCCGAAGCGAGGCCGATGGGAAGGACGGCCACTCAGATGGTCGCGGGCAAGGCAGGCTCGCATCGGCTGCCGCTCGCGAGGATAAACGGCCGCTTCTGATCTCGCCGGGGCCGCGGGGACTATACAACGCGCGGTATTTGCGAGCAATGCCATACAACGGCGCTAGATGCCCCGTGCCATCGGGGGCCGCGATAGACTGCGTGGGCCGCGGTCAGGGCGTTCGGCGTCGCGACCCTGGATGTGCGTGGATTCAGCCAATTGAAGGCTCTCGGATATGTGCGACCTCGCCGCGCTGCTTGAGTCGGTCTTTCGCAGCCGGTTCGCGCGCAGCGGTTACGCCAACGGACGTACCGACTACTACGATGTCTCGGTGAAGCCCGGTGAATCGGGTCTCGACTTCGATCTGCACGTGACGTTCCGAGCCGGCGAGCGGTATTGCTGCACAGAGTCAGGCTGTCAATTTGGACTCTGGGACGCTCAAGCGTGGGCCTCGATCAATAAGGATTTGGAACGTGTCGGCGTTTCCGCGGCTGAGCCTTTGACGATTCGACTGCACGTTCACGTGCAAAATGGAGCTCTGACCGGGCTGCGGTTTCCTGGAGATACGCGCGAATTGCGACCCACGTCCGAGTTCTCGTACCACGACGGACCGTTTATGAGTCGGCATTCGGTGGTCATTCGCCGATGACGATCACGATCCCCGAACTTGCGCTCGTCGTTCTCATCGGCCCGTCCGGCGCCGGCAAATCGACATTCGCGCGCAAGCACTTCAGACCCACCGAAGTGCTCAGCAGCGACCATTGCCGAGCGCTGATCAGCGACGACGAAAACGACCTGACGGCGACCGGCGACGCGTTCGACGTGCTGCACTACGTCGCGGGCAAGCGGCTTGCGGCGGGGAAGCTGACGGTCGTCGACGCGACAAGCGTCAAGCCCGAGGACCGCAAGCCGCTGGTGCAGCTTGCGCGCGAATACCACTGTTTGCCGGTGGCCATCGTGTTCGACGTTGGCGCCCGCATCTGCCAGGATCGAAACGCGCTGCGCCAGGATCGCAACAGCATGCGCAGCGAGGTGATTCGCAATCAGCAGGGCGCGATGCGGCGCGGGTTGCACTTTCTTCGAAAAGAGGGTTTCCGCCACGAATACGTGTTCAAGACGCCCGAGGAAGTGGATGCGGCCGTCATCGAGCGAACGCCGCTCTGGAACAACAGAAAGCACGAGCACGGCCCGTTCGACATCATCGGCGACGTGCACGGCTGCTCTGACGAACTCGTCGAGTTGCTCGGCGTCCTGGGATATCGCGTCGACGAAACACAGCGCGAGGGCGGGTTCGGCTATCGCGTGACCCCGCCCGCGGGGCGAAAAGCCGTCTTCGTCGGTGATCTGGTCGATCGCGGGCCCAAGATCGCGCAGGTCTTGCGGCTCGTCATGGGCATGGTGGCCGACGGGGTCGCGCTGTGCGTGCCCGGCAACCACGACATCAAGCTGATGCGTAAGCTGCGCGGGAAGGGTGTGCAGATCACGCACGGTCTCGCCGAGAGCTTGGCGCAGCTCGAGCCCGAGCCCGCCGAGTTTCGTCAGCAGGTCGCCGATTTCCTCGATGCGCTGGTAAGCCATTATGTGCTCGATGACGGCAAGCTCGTGGTGGCGCACGCCGGCATGAAGGCCGAGATGCAGGGCCGCGGGTCGGGCATGGTGCGCGAGTTCGCGCTCTTCGGCGAGACGACCGGCGAGACGGACGAGTTCGGCTTGCCGGTGCGCTACAACTGGGCTGCGGAGTATCGCGGCAGGGCGATGGTGGTCTATGGGCACACGCCCGTTCCCGAGCCCGAGTGGCTCAACCGCACGATCAACATCGATACCGGCTGCGTGTTCGGCGGTCGATTGACCGCGCTGCGCTACCCGGAACGAGAGCTGGCGTCGGTTGCGGCGCAGCGCGTCTACGCGGAGCCCGCCCGGCCACTGACTGCGACCAGCGCGGCGGCCGGCTCGGTCGAGCTCAGCGCGCAGCACGCACACGACGACATGCTCGACGTCGCGGACCTGCTCGGCAAGCGCATTCTCTCCACGCGCTTGCAGCACAACGTGATCGTCAGCGAGCAGCAGAGCGCCGCGGCGCTGGAGGTCATGAGCCGCTTCGCCGCCAACCCGAAGTGGCTAATCTACCTGCCGCCGACGATGTCGCCCTGCGAGACGTCGCGTGAGGCGGAGCTGCTCGAGCACCCGCGCGAGGCGCTGGACTACTACCGGAACCAGGGCCAGCCGCGCGTGATCTGCGAAGAGAAGCACATGGGTTCACGGGCGGTCGTCGTGCTATGCCGCGACGAAGGCGTCGCGCGTCGCCGGTTCGGCGTGGTGGATGAGGGCTCGGGAATCGTATACACACGCACGGGGCGGCGGTTTTTTGATGACCGGGATTTGGAAGCCGAACTGTTGGGCCGCGTCGCGGCGGCGCTCACGGAATCAGGGTTTTGGGACGAGCTGAACACCGACTGGGTCTGTCTCGACTGCGAGCTGATGCCCTGGTCCGCGAAGGCGAAGGCGTTGTTGCAGGAGCAGTATGCCGCGGTCGGCGCCGCGGCGCGAAGCGCGCTGTCCGAGGCGGCGGCGGCGCTCCAGCAGGCCGCGGGGAACGGGCGGGACGTGACAGCGCTGCTCGATCGAGTTCAGCAGCGGGCGGCGCTGACGGACGGGTATGTGCGGGCCTATCAGCACTATTGCTGGGGCGTCGAATCGGTCGCCGACCTGAAGCTGGCGCCGTTCCACATTCTCGCGACCGAGCGCAGCACGCACGTCGACCGCGACCATGTCTGGCACATGGACACCCTGGCGAAGGCGTGCGCCGCGGACCCGCAGGTGCTGCTGGCGACGCCGTACCGAATCGTCGACCTGACCGACGAGGCGAGTCAGCGCGCGGGCATTGAATGGTGGACGGAGCTGACCGCTCGCGGCGGCGAGGGCATGGTCGTGAAGCCGTACGATTTCATTGCGCGCGGCCGGCGCGGCATCGTGCAGCCGGCGATCAAATGCCGCGGGCGCGAATACCTGCGCATCATCTACGGCCCGGAGTACACGCTGCCAGAGCACATCGAGCGGCTGCGCAGCCGGGCGCTCAATCGCAAGCGAGCGCTGGCTCTCAGCGAGTTTGCGCTGGGCGTCGAGGCGCTGGAGCGCTTTGTCCGCGCCGAGCCGCTGCGGCGTACGCACGAGTGCGTCTTTGGCGTGCTGGCGCTGGAGAGCGAGCCGGTCGACCCGCGGTTGTGAGGCGGGAGGAGAATGCCGGGAGGCCGCCTGCAATTATCGAGGGCGCTGGCGTGAATCGCGCTACGACCCCAGATTGCCGGACGGAATCGCCCGCGTCGATTACTACTCCTCGTCCTGCATCTTGAACACGATCGCCGCGAGCACGCCGCCGAGGAGTGGGCCGACGACGTACAGCCAGGCCGCGGAAATGCTGGAGCCGCCCTGGGTCAAGTCCATCAGCGCCGGGCCGAGTCCGACCGCCGGATTGAACGCGCCGCCGGAGATTCCGCCGCCCGCGAACGCGGCCGCCATCACGGTGAAGCCGATGGCCAGGCCGTAGTAGGAGTTGTTGGCGGTCTTCGCCGATGTGGCGACGTTGAGCACGACCAGCGCCAGCGCGAACGTGAACAGCACCTCGATCAGCAACGATTGCATGGACGTCGCACCCGACGACGGCGCGACCAGCAGTGGCTTGCCGAACACGGTCGTCAGCAGCGCCGCCGCGGCGAACGAGCCGCCGACCTGCGCGATCCAGTAGGGGAGGACCTGCGCCGCGGGCAGCTTGCCGCGAAAAAATACGGCGACCGTGACCGCCGGGTTGTAGTGGGCGCCGGAGATGTGTCCGCCCATGTAGACCATGACCATGAGCGCCGCACCGATCGCCAGCGGGGGCAGGGTGGTTCCGCCGCCGACGCTGAGGCCGATGGTGAATACGAGGAAGAACGTGCCGATGAATTCGGTGACGTAGTTTTTCACGCTGGGTTCCTTTCCCACTTGGGTTTCGCCGCGCCGAACAAGGTGAAAGTGTAGCCCGGCCCGGTTTGGGCGGCTATCGGCTGCGTTTACGGGACGCACGTTCACCGGCGCGGCTGGCGGAGCGACGAATCGCAGAATTCCCAACGGAAGCGGCGCCGGACCGACCGGGGGCGCGCCGGTTGCGCCCCGTCGGCGCCCGCGGACCGGCCGGAAGCCGCAACACCCGTTGTGGGAGCGTGTCGCGCATGCGCTTGCTCGAGGTCATCAGGCAGTGGTTCGGCAGCGGCTCGCGGCCTGAGCCCGCGCTGCACCTGGTCGACGACCCGCCGCCGGATCGCGACGAGCCGCCGCGCTCGCCGTCGTCGCGTTATCCGATGGCCTGGTGGCAGCCGAAGGGTCCGCGCGTGCTCTGGGCGCCGCGGGTCGTCGGGGCGGGCGGGCTGGTCGACCGCGACCTGTACGAGCACCTGGTATCGATCGTGCGCGAGCCCGACCTCGAATTGCCGCGCTTGTCGTCGGTCGTGCAGCGCGCGATGCGGCTGGTTCGCGAACCGGGCGTGGACCTGGCGGAGCTCGCGGACGTCGTGCGCGCGGACACCGCGATCACGACGCAGCTTCTGCGCACGGCCAACTCGGCGCTCTATCGCGGCATCTCCGAGGTTCGCACGCTCGAGCAGGCGCTGGCACGCGTCGGACTGCGCGCGGCGGGGAACGTGATTCTGAGCCAGTCGGTACGCCGCATTGCGACGCACGGCATCGGCCCCGAGGCGACCCTCGGGCAGGGGCTGTGGAATCGGTCGGTCGCGTCGGCGACGGTCTGCGCCACGCTGGCGCGACGCTGCCGGTTGCCCGAGGACGAAGCATATCTGCTCGGCTTGCTGCACGACGTGGGCGCGCTCGCGATCTTCTGGGTGCTGCAGGAATATGCAGGCGCACACGGACGGCGTATCGCGCGCGAACTGTTTGATCGACTCTCGGTCGACTGGCACGAACACATCGGCCTGCGGCTGGCGGATCGCTGGGACCTGCCGGCGCCGCTGCCGGAGATCATCGCCGATCATCACCGGCCGTCGCAGGACGACGACCCGCTCGACGCGCGGCGGCAACTGGTGCAATTCAGCGACGTGGTCTGCGCATTGCTGCGCTACGCCCCGTACGAGCCGTACGAGTTCTTCGAGTTGCCATGCGTGCGTGCGCTGGGCATCACCGACGGCGAGGCCGATTGCGAGATGCTGGCGGCGCTGCCCGACCGAATCGAGGAGCAGGTCAATGCGCTCTGGCCGTAGGCGGCGCGGCTATTCGTCGTCGCCTTCGTCGTCCTTCTGCTCTTCGTTTGCGGGCTGCTCCGCGGGCTGACTCTCCGCCGGCGGGGTCGGCTTGGCCGGCGGCTGCGCCGGTTTCACCACGGCGCCCGCGCGACCGCTGGTCTGTGCCGCGGCCTTGCGCTGTGCACGCGTGGGGATCTTCTCGAGTCGCGGCTTCAACTGCTCCTCGAAAATCTTGCCCACCGGCTCCATCAGTTTGGTGCGCTGTGCGTTCAGGTCGGCGAGCTTCTTGCTCTTGTCCTTGTCCGTCGACTTCTTGGTCTCCTCGAGCTGCCCGTCAATCGTCGCGATTTCCGACTTCTTGGCGTCGGCGTAGCGCGTCGCCTGCGTCTTGCAGTCCGCGAGAATGGTCGCGGCCTGCTGCTGCTGCGACTCGTCGAGCGAGTACTTCGCGATAAAGTCCTTTACGTACTTGTCCCACTCGCCTTCGAAGTCCTTGCCAACTGCGCGCGAGCGCGGGGCGCGACGGTCGACCCGTTCGCCGCGCGACGGCGCCGGCGTTACCGGCACGCCGCTGACGACCGGCGGAACGGTCTCGCCGGCAGGAGCGACGACCTCGGCCTGGCTCTGCGGGTCGGCGGGATCGGCGGTCTGCTGGCCGCTCGGGGCGCCCTTGGCCTCACCCGGCGCACCGCCCGGCGGCGGCGGAGCGGTCTGCGGTCGCGGCGTCGGCGGGCGCGACGAGCGCCCGGCCGGGCGCGTGCCCTGACGCAGTTCCTCGGCGGTCATCTGGCCCGAGACCATCTTGCTGATCTGCGCGTCGGTTGTAGAGAAGGTCTCGTTCATCAATTTCAGGTCGGCGTCGTGCGTCTTGCGCTGCTCGTCCGACAGGATCTCGCGGAACTCGCCGTTGCTGGCCTCGATCATCGTCTTGGCTTCGTCGAAGAGCGGGCGAATCTCCTCGCCCCAGCGCTTCAGCTCCTCAGGCGAGGCGTCGCCGCCGCTGCGCACCTCGAAGAGCTGTTCGAGCATGCCGCGCAGCTTGTCGTTGTGCTTGTCGAGGAAGCCGTGGGCGCGTTCGCGGATCAGTTCTTTCGTGTAGAGGTCCTGCTCCTCGGTGAGGTTGTACTTGCGCGAGACGAAGCGCGCGTAGTTGTCGATCAGGAGGTCGACGTTATCGAGCAGGGCGGATACGCCGGTGGACTCACGCTCGGGCGGCTCCTGCGCGACCGCGGCGCGCGGCGTCAATGAGCCGATCATGAGCAGGACGAGCGGAAGAATCGAGCGGACCATAAAGCCTCCGGCGTAAGGTTCGCGGGCGCAAGCCGCGACTCCGGGACATTATACGATGAGCGGGCGGGCGGGATGCGGTCGAGCCTCGGGAAGCCGGTGGCGCGTCCCCCGACGGGGGAAGCAGCCCGCGGGGCCTGTTTGCCGGTTGCAGAACTGCAAGATCACACGACCGACGGACCCGCGGCAGAGAACCCGCCGGGCCGGGCGAAGCCCAAACCGGGATCGTCGGCTGCCGCCGTCAGTTCCGCGATGAGAAATAAGCCCCGCGGCGCTCCACGAGAATCTCGGGCCGCGAGCCGCGCGGCTGATGCCGAACCGGGGTCTCGAGACCGGGGGTCGCGACGTCGGTATCGGAGGCCAGCGGCACGAGCGGCTGCCGGTCCGCCGACAGCCCCGCGATGTTGGCGGGTCCGTAGACGAGCTGCGGCAGCGTGTTGCTGCGGTCGAAGGTGACCTGGCTGCGCACGCTGCGCGACGGGTCGCGTCGATCCATGACGGTTGCGTACGTCGTGAACGTGTTCGAGCGCGTCGTCAGATACTGCGAGTCGAGCAGCGCCATGATGCTGACCGCCTTCACGAAGTCGCCCTGGCCGAGAACCGTCTGATTCGGGCCGGCGAGCAGTTCGAGCGAGTCGGGACGCGAGCTGTCGAGGCCCTTGACGTTCAGGAACTCACCGATGCTGACGAAGCCGTTGTGCGTCGGTCGATCGGCGACCTCGAACGCGGCCGGGTTGCCGTCGGTGTCGCGATTGGGAATCGCCTCGCCGCGCACGCCATGCACGACGTCGGTCGCGCCGGCCTTGTCGCCGTAGAGGTCAGGGCGGTAGCGCGTGAGCTTGGTGCCGGTCGGCTGACCGTCGATGACCGGTTCGTCGTCGGAATTCCGAAGGAACGAATCGATGTACGCGCCCCAGGCCGGGTTCGCAATCGCAGCAGGCAGCACCTGCAAGCCGTCGCGATAGGCGGCGGCTGACTGTGCCAGCCACGGGCCGAGACGGTAGAGGCCGCGCGTCGTGTCAAAGCCGTAGGGGAGACCGAGCTGATTCACGAAATCCTGATCGCGCGCCAGCAAACGTGATCGCAGGCGGCCGTTCACCAGGTCCGTGCCTACGCCCACCAGCATGCCGTTCTCGGGATTCCAGAACGCCGGCGAAGGATCGGCGGCGGTCGGCAGCGAACCGACGGCGGTCGTACGGATCGGCAGTTCGCCGGACGTCAGCTCAGGGCCGAGCATCGGCAGGATCGCCAGCACGTGCCAGGGCGCGGTGTTGACATTGATACGCCCCGGCACGCGCAGCGGATCCACCCCCGGCGCCTCCGGATTCACGGTCGTGAAGTAATCGAATACCAGCAGCCCCCAAGGCAGCTTGCCGACGCGCTCGAGATAAGAGTCGGGCGTAACCGCCTGCCGGTTGTCGAAGATCGGCATGTGGCCGAAGTCGGCGGGGACGTCACTCGTATCGTTGCCGTACTTGTTCTCGAACAGGTCGGCGAGAATCACCGACATCGGCTGCGGCGACCCGACCTGCGGTATGCCTACCGCATTCTGCACGCGCTGCACGTGCGCATAGCGCGGCACGAACAGCAGGAAGCCCGGCGTCGGGAATGAGCGCGGGCGAAGATCGTACGCGCTGCCGAACATCGGCAGATCGTTGGCCGGCGCCGCATTCATCGTGATCAGCGGGATCGTGGGCAGCGTGGGCACGGTAACTGAGCCGGCGACCGCCGCTGCATTTCCCGCCCCGTCGGTGGGAGGGGTGTCGTCCAAATTCTCTTCAAAGGCGTCGTCGAGGCCGCGCGTGTCAATCGCGACATTCCAGCGCGCGGGAAGCGGCACGCCGCCGGCGTCGGGGACCGAGCCGAAGTAGTCCTCGGGCGTCAGATCGCGCGCCCGCACCGCCCAATTCGTCTCGCCGGTGTCAGGGTCGGGCAGGGAATCGCCTTCCTTGTAGACGGTCATCTCGTCGATGCAGAACCAGCGCTCCACGATGCCCGCGCGCGCCTTCGCCGCGCGCCAGAGCGTGACGCGACCGGTGTTCGGCACGGTCGTGAGCGTCGCCTCCGGCAGGTTCGTAAAGAATGTCGCGCCGGCGGTCTTGACCTGAAACTCGAAGAAGCTGCGGCCGTCGATGCGGCTGGTGCTCAGATTGGTGAGGGCGCTGAGGCGCGTCCAGTCGCCGATCGTCACATTCGGGTTGCCCTGGCCGGTCGCGATCGCGTACTGCTCGAGCGGCAGCGCGAACGTGTCGCCACGCGGGCCGAAGTAGGGGTCGCCCGGGTTGTAAAGCTCGACCGCAATCGCCTTCTCGCTGTTGCCCTCGTTGCGTGCCACGACGGCCTCGGTGATGAACGGCTGCGGTGCGTAGCCCGTGTACTCGAGGTAGGTGCAGCCAAGGGTGCAGTTGAGCTCGAGCGGCGAATTGAAGTCGCGGTAGTAGACCGGCTCGATCCAACCCACGACTCCGGCGGTGTCGCGCGGTGCCGCGAAGGCCAGCGTGTTGACGGCGAGCATGATGGCCTGCTGGCGGCGCGTGACGATTTCGAGATCGTCGTCACTCCCGCCGACGGGGCCGCCTTCACCGATATCGGACGCAATCCCGAGCACGCGCTCGCGCCCGTCCGCCCAGTCGTCGTGGCCGGCGAGCATGTCGTAGTACAGGCGTGCCATGCGCTCGATGAGGACCGAGCCGACCGCGGGGTCGTACGAGTACTGGCCCGTGCCGACCAGCTCAAACGCCTTGGCGCAATCGCCGAGATAGAACTTCAACTCGCCCTGATACGTCATGCCGCGCCGCGTTGAATCGTTGCTGATCGTGCCGTCGACCGGTAGCGCGTTGAGCGAGGGCAGCAGTGGATCGCCGGCGACCTGCTTTCGCGCCAGGTCGTCGCTGTTGCTGATCGAGGTAAGCAGATGCTTCGCGGTGTAAGCGCCGAACGCGCCTACGTCGGACAAGCCCTGCGAGTTGAACGCCGCCGGGTCGAGCACCGCCGCGCGCCACCACGCGGCGAACTCATTCTTGCCATTCTGCCCGCTCAGGCCGGCGCGCGAGTCGCCGAGGTTGAAGGGGCGCCACGTGTCGACCCAGTTGTTCGCCGCGCGGTAACGCGTCGATCGCGTGTAGGAGGTTGCGCTCGGCGCCTGGCCGAGGTTCGGGAAGTAGGGAACGAAGGTCAGACGCGGAGCGCTGTCCTCGTAGCCCGGCGTCTGGCCGGTCAGGAAGCTCAACACCGGCGGCACCGTCCGGAACGGCTCGTTGGTCGTGCCGCCGAGGTCCTGCGCCAGCGGCGGAGTCAGCAGGCCGCCGCCGCGACGCAGATAGGCCTCGATGTCGGGGCTGGACGCCGTTAGGTCATCGAACAATTCGTCGGAGTTCTGGCTGCCGCCGCTCACGAACGTGCGGTAGCTGTCGGCGGCTTCGGCGAGAGTGCGCGTGTCGGAGGGATTTCGCAGCCCCTCGAACATGTCGAGCATGAATTGGCGGTTGAATGCCGGAACGGTCTGTCCGGTGGTCACGTCGCGCCGGCTCGGCGAGCTGAGCGCCACCATGCCGCCGTGAGACACCGTGCGCACTGCGACTTCAACACGCGCTTCCTCGTCCCACTGGCGCCAGGCGGACGCCTGCGCCGCGAGCGCCGAGTCGCCGGTGTCGGGATCGGGCAGGCTGCTCAGCGAAAAGCTCGAACCCAGCAGCGCAGCCGATGAGCCGAGCGCCGCGTTGGCGGCGTCGGTGAGCGACCCACTTGCGACGATCGACGCATCAGGCACGCCGTCAGCGTCGGCGTCGTTCACCGGCCGCCGCGCGTAGCGCACTACGTCGTTGTCGCTGGTGAATACGCCGAAGTCGGAATTCGTGTCGGTGTCGCTTTCGGGCATCAGCCGGTACAGCGGCTCGGGATTCGGGCGCGTGGCATCGCCGCCGTCCAGCCGGCTGATGCTGGGCCAGAGGATGTCGTCGACGCGCTGCCAGTCGTACGGATTCACTGCGCCGTAGGGCTGCAAGTGCGGCTCAAGGCTCGCGATGTGATTCGAGTGCCGGTAGCCGGGGATGTCCTCGGCGGCATAGGACGTCGGCTGTCCGCCGGCCAGCACGCCGGTGCCGCGCAGTTCCTCGTCGCCGTTGTTCGGAATGTTGTCGGGGTCGACGAAGTCGCCGGAGGCGCTAAGCTGTGCCGCGGCGAGATCAAGCATCGTGTCGCGCGCGTTGTCGAGGATGGCGTCGGTGGTGTCGCCGGCGCGAACGTCCTGCAACGTGTTGCGCTCGGTGCGCGCCAGGCTGAGGAAACCGGTCACGATGATGAAAAGCAGCGCCAGCAGGCTGACCACCATCAGCAGTATGGTTGCGCGTCGGCGGGGATTTCGAGCGGTCGCGTGCTTCATTGTTTGCACCAGCGCTCCGGGGTGACATCTCCGGGCGTCGCGAGATTATCTCGGATCGGGTCAATGGCCCCGACCGTCCACCATTCTTATGTCTGAGTACGTCAGAACTTATCGAGCGTCGGCCGTGCGATGGACGAGCCGTCGCGCGCACCTGGCAGGATCATAGAGGGGTCGGCAGTGTCCGATTATTGGTTATTGGACCTTCAATCTGGCTGTGTGGAGCCGTAATCGCCGGCTGAACCGCGAACCTACGTCGCCCCGATTCGTCGCTTGGCCTTGCCGACGTCGGGATTCTGCGTAACGCACGTCCGCAGGATGTTCAGCGACTTGCGAAACGCCTTCCAGCCGCTGTGCGTGAGCTGGTGCGGGCGGTCGCCGACCACCGGATAGCCGAGCTCCGTCGCCTGAGCCTGGACCTGCTCCCAGTTCTCGAACAGCCGGCCCCATTCGCTGCGCAGGCAATCCTGCACCGCGTTTTTGGCGAGCACGGGGTACCAGAAGCTGTCGTGGTAGATCACGCTCGCGATGTAGGCCCACGGCGCCAGCCACGTCTTGAGCGACCACTCCACCGGCTTCTTCAATCCGCCCCAGTAGATCTGATGCTGCATCCGGCTGGCGAACGTCATCTTCTTGAACGGGCCTGCGAAGTTCCAGTTCTGGTCGGCGGCGGCGCGATCGCCGACGATCGTGATCTTCCGCGGGTCGCCGCAGCCCAGCCCCAGGTCGTGCGCCATCTTGATGAACTTGATCCCCATCGGATCGAGGCCCATCAGCTTGGCCGCGACCGCGTCGATCGCGACCTGATCGCGGCTGGCCAGGATCACGTTCTTCACATGCGGGATCATGCAGCGCGGCCCCGGGCCGTCGCCGGCGAACGTGCCGTCCATCACGGCGAACACGCCGCGATGAATCCTTTGCTGGATCATCAGCAAATCGACCAGCGTCTCGTGAATGACCGGGTGCGTCCAATGGCGGTGCTCGTTGAGCAGGCCGCCGAACGCGTTCTTCATCGCGCCGGTGGTGGTCGTGAAAATGTGCGTCTTCACCGTCGGCAGGTGGATGATGTTCTCGCCGATGAAGCGGCGGGGGATCATGAAGCCCTTGGGATACACCTCGTTGAGGCAGGTGAACTTTCGCGTGAGGTCGCCGACCGCTTCGCCGACGGGAATCCACTCGGTGCCCGGCTCGTAGAGGTGCACGTTCCGCAGGCCGTGCGCGTCGGTCACCTGCACCTGCTTGTTCTCGCGCTCGCCGAAACGGGCGTCGATGACGACGGTGCGATTGTGGCAGGCGTGGATGAGGCCGGGGTCGTACCCGTCCTGCTTCATGGCGCGGATGACGCCCTCGAGCTGCCAGGGTGTGGTGCTGCTGGCGGGGAAGAAGAAGTGCCAACTGATGTTGACCTTGAGCGCGGTGTCGACGTCCTTGGCGACGACGTCCTGATAGCCGGCGAGGTTGAGCAGTTCGTGATAATCCCGCAGCACGGTGGCGGGGGTTGTGCGAAGGATGGCAACGGTTGAGTCCGACACGCCCGCTCCTGTTGTTGGCCTGCTCGGATTCTACGATAGCGGAAAGTGCACAGCACGGGCGTGACGATCGGTCGTGCGGCCGTGCCGAGTTATCGAGATTCGACGCCCGTCGATGACGAGGCTCTCGTAGGGTGGGCCCATGCCCACCATGATTTTCGCGCGGGCAGAATGCGGCCCCATGCGTGATGAGTGAGCTGAGGCTGAAACTCGGCGCGCGCGGAAGGACGACTCGGTCAGGCCGCTTGCGTCGGCAGGCTCAGAAGCAAAGGCTGCCGCAATCGCTGCAGATAGAACTGGATCGGAGAGGGGGGGATTCGAACCCCCGGTAGGGGCTTAAAACCCCTACAACGGTTTAGCAAACCGCCGCCTTCAGCCGCTCGGCCACCTCTCCCGTTGCGGGAACCGCCGGATTCCGGGACCCGGCTGGCCCAAGTCGCATTCTAGCGCGCTCCCGGTTTGACTTCAAACGCCGCGAATTGCACGCTCGGCGATGAGGGGACGTTCCAGCTTCCCATCGCCCGCGAGGGCGGAGGGATGCCATGGATTCGGCCAACCAGCCGCGTGCGCCGACAGCGCCGGGGGCCTTGCCGCTTCCCGTGCTGTCGACAGGTCCGATCGGTCGTCGGCCCGTCGAGCCGACAACAGCCCGCGACCTGCGCCGCAGACAGGATGACGAGGCCACCGAGCGCGAGACGCGCGACGACCCGTTTCGATCGCCGCTGGTGCAACTCGTGCGGCAATCGGCGGAGGACTTCGCGCGCATCGTCGAACTGACGGATGACCCGCGCGTGGCGTCGGCCGCGACAGGCGTCGCGACGGCGATCGTCGGCACACTCGTCGACGAGTACGCCTGACGGCGTGAATCGGGTCAGGCTTGAATGTCGAGACGCGGAGCGGAGCCATCCGCCGGCGGTTCGGCCGCAGGGCCGTCCTGCGGCTCGCCGTCGGCCTGCCGGTTGTAGCCGCCGGTGCCCTGGCCGTCGGCGAAGGCCTGCGCGTCGCGCTCGTCGCTGCTGATCACTTCGCTCAGATCCCGCTGGAAGTCGGGTTTGGCAGCGGTCTCTTCCGCGGCGCGGGTGCGGTCGACCCCGTTGCGCTGCGCGGCGCCGTGCGTCTGCACGATTGAGCTTAGCCAGGTTGGCGGTATCGAGGCCATGGTCGATTCTCAGGCGCGCACGTCCGTGCGCGCGGGTTCGGCGGTCGGTTCGATCTGCGCGCGCAAGCGATCAATGATGGCGGAGTGCATCTGGCTGACGCGCGACTCCGACAGATCAAGCGTGGCGCCGATTTCCTTCATGGTCATCTGCTCGAAATAGTAGAGCACCAGAATCAGGCGCTCGGCGCGCGAGAGGCCGCTGCGAATCAGCTCCTTCAGATCGGCCTTCTGGGCCTCCATGAGCGGGTCGGCGCCGCGCTCGTCGGGCAGCACGTCCAGCTCCGACAGGTCGCGATTCGCATCGTCTTCGCCCAGCTTCTGCGACAGCGAAACCAGCGAGACCGCCTGCGCATCGCGAATCAGTTTGTCGAACTGTGAGCGGCTGAGCCCGAGGCGTCGGGCGATCTCGTCTTCGGTCGGGACGCGACCCAACTCGACTTCAAGCGCACGCCGAGTCTCTTCAAGGCGGGCCGCGCGGTGGCGGACCAGCCGGGGCACCCAGTCCATGCTGCGCAGTTCGTCGAGAATCGCGCCGCGGATGCGCGGGGCGCAGTAGGTCTCGAACTTGACGCCGCGCGTCAGGTCGAAGGCGTCGAGCGCGTCGACCAGACCGAAGATGCCGGCGCTCATCAGGTCGTCGACGTCGACTTCGTCAGGCAGCTTGGCGGCCAGCCGCTCGGCCGCGAAGCGCACGAGGCCGAGATAGTGCTCGACGAGGCGATTGCGGAGCGTCTCATCGCCGTTGGATTTGTAGGTGACCCAGGCCGACTGAAGCTCGTCAGGGTCGCTGAAGGGGCGCACGCCGGTGGGCCGGGTCGTGCGGCGGTTTCGTCCCCGGAATGAACTGCGTGTCATGAGCTACTCACTTTCCCCTGCGGCCTGCGCCGTGGCGGCCCGGACGGCGGCGTGGTGCTCGGTGTCGATCTGGATTTTCCGGCGCAGCAGGTGGTCGCGCACGACCGCACGGCAGGCCGAGCCGACGAGCGTTCCGACGAACAGGACGCCGGCGACGGCGCTGAGCGCCCGGATCAGGATCGTCTCGGGCGCATTCCCGGCGGCGATGCCTGCGAGCACGCAGACGCCGAACGTCAGAAATCCGAGTTGAGCCGCGATCTTGCCTACCATGGAACGCTTGTTCTATCGGTAGGGTCGGCTTGTCGATTCGCGCAGACTGCGAATCAGAGCAGCACGTCAGCGATGCGCGACCAGACGCCGGTCGGCGGAGGCGGCGCCAGGCCGAGCGCGGCTCGAAGACGGAGAGAAGCCGCCGAGGTTGTATCGCCGACTGGGGCAAATTCGCGGCGGGCGGACGCGCAAAGTTCGCGCGGCGTGAGATGCAGGAAACGCGTGCACGCCGCCGCCAGGCGCGCCGTCAGGTCATCAACTGCCGCATCCGAAGCGCCGTCGACCCAAACGACGCCGGTGATAATCTCGCGGGAGGCGTCGGAAAGCTGCTTGAGCGCCGCATAGGCCGCCACAAGGCCGTCGGCGCTGCCGGCGGCGATCAAAACCAGCGCGTCGCTGGCGCCTTCGCGCAGCGCCTGCCGCGCGCTCGCGACGTTCGGCGCGAAGCGAACATGGCAATCGGCCAGCTCGAGGACTTGCCGGCGGGAAAGACGCGCAACCGCTTCGCGAAATGCGCCGGCGGGAGCCAGCGATGCGGGGACGACAATATCCGCGCGGCGGCCGTCACCGCTGACAAAGAGGAATCGCGAAGAGCGTTGCGTGGAACTCACGCTTTGCATCAGATCAGCCGAGCGGCTCGCCGACGGGCAGTGCCCGAGATTGGCGGATTCTATGCGCGCGAGTCGACGAGCGCGTGGCGCAGAATCGGCGATTTTTCAGCGGTTTCGCGGAGTCCGGCGGTCGGCGTTCGCGGGCGGACGGCGCTCGGGCGCGAGCCGCTGCGTGATTTCGCGAGCGCATTCGGAAGTCAGGTCGGCGGGCACCGACTGGCCGTTGGACACGTAGGACAGTTGCATATCGCACGTTTGTAGCGCTTCCAGCAAGACACCCAGCCCGACCAACTCATCCAGATGGGTGAGCAGCAAGCGGGTTGCGCCGACGCGGCGAAACGTGTCCGCCACGTGGCGCTGCGTGGCGGGCGTCAACGTGGCGGGCATGACCACGTGCGTCTCGTCCGGTCGCGCGCTACGCAGCATCGCCGCCAGACGTGCGAGCCGGCCGTGCTCGGCGCGGCCGCAGCCCGGCGTATCGATGAGCAGCAGATCGTGCGTCTGAGCGGCATTCAGTGAGTCCCGCACGCCGCGCAGCGTCTGAGCGACGTACACCGGCACGCGGATGAGGTCGCCGTAGCGGCGCACCTGGTCGTGCGTGGCGACGCGATGCATGTCGATGGAGAGGATCGCGACGCGGCGGCGTTCGCGCAGCGCGAAATGAGCGGCGAGCTTGGCGATGGTGGTGGTCTTGCCTGCCCCGGCAGGGCCAACGAGCGCCACGCGGCGCGCCTGGCCGTTTGCGAGTTGAATCGGCTGCGCCGGCGGCAGCAGCGAGGCGACGCGGCTGCGAATCGCTTGCAGCCAAGCCTCGGGCGAAGCGGCTTCGCGCGGCGTGAGTTGCCGCTGAGCGTCCGCGATCAGTTCACGGGCGAGCTGCTCGGCGAACTCAGCCGCAACCAACGTTTGCAGCGCAGCCTGAGCAGCGGGCGAGGCGTCGGGCGGCGCAGCGGTTGGCGGCGCGAATTGCGCCGGCCTGCGGGATTGAATCGCTGCGGCAGCGGCAGCCGGCGAGCCGAGCGCGGCGGCGCGGTTCAGCGCAGGCTGCCGAACGGCGCGCGGCGCGGCGGACTCGGGCGCGGCGTCGATTTCGACCAACGCACGTCCCATCAGGCCGCCGATGCCGGGCGCATTCAGCGCACGCGTGCCGAGGATCACGGCGTCGGGGCCGAGAGCCTGTTTCACGAGCGCCAGCGCCTCGGGCATCGAGGCAGCGCGGAACGTCTTAACGTGCGTCAAGCTGGATCACTCCGTGCGCATGTACATCGACACCCCGCGCGATTTCGTTGAGGGCCAGCACGGGCGTCGCGGGCAGCGCCGGTTCGACAATGCGGCGCACCCACGCGCGAACCTGCGGGGCGCACAGGATAGCGACGACCGCGCCGCCGGCGGCCGCCGCCGCGCGTTCGACCTGCTGGCGCGCGGTGGTGGCGAGCTGGGCCTGTCGCTCGGGCGGCACCGCGAGCAGCGAGCCGTGCTCGTTGCGCTGGATGTTGCCCTGAAGGTAGTCCTCGGTGGCGGGATCGAGCGTGACGCAGTGCAGCACGCCTGCGCTATCCTTGTATTGAGCGCAGAGCGTGCGCCCCAGCGCGTTGCGGGCATACTCGGTGAGGATCTCGGCGTCCTTGGTTTTTGAGGCCCAGTCGCCGAGCGATTCGAGGATGGCTTCGAGGTCGCGGATCGGCACGCGCTCGCGCAGCAGATTTTGAAGCACTTTCTGCACTTCGCCGAGTTTGAGCAAACCGGGGATCACCTCCTCGATGAGGGGGGCGTTGCTCTGCTTCAGGTGATCGATGAGCTTCTGGCACTCGCCGCGCGTGAGCAGCTCGGCCGCGTGACGCTTGATGACCTCGGTGAGGTGCGTGGTGAGCACGCCGGGCGGATCGATGATCGTGTAGTGGTTGCGTTCGGCGCGTTCGCGTTCGTGCGGGGCGATCCACCAGGCGGGCAGGCCGAAAGCGGGTTCGCGCGTGGGCATGCCGCTCGGCGGCTGCGAGCCGACTCCGGCGTCGATGGCCATCAGTTGGTCCACGTACAGGTCGCCGCGCGCCACTTCCTGTCCGCGCAGCAGCACAACGTAGGTCTGCGGCTCGATGGTGGTGTTGTCGCGGATTCGCACGGGCGGAACGATCATTCCCATGTCGGAGGCCATCTGCTTGCGCAGCGAACTGATGCGCTCGAGCAGGTCGCCGCCGCGCGCGCGATCGACCATGCGCACCAGCCCGAGGCCGATCTGCAACTCGAGGGCGTCGACCGGGAGCTGCGACTCGATGCGTTCGGGCTTGGTGCGCTCGGCGGTGCGCTGTTCGGTCACCTTCTTGGTTGCGATTGCGGTCTGGCTCTGATTGACGAAGTACGCGACCGTGCCGCAGCCGGCGGCCAGCAACACGAGCGGGATGGTCGGCAGCGGAGTGAGCGTCAGTGCGAGCAGGAACACGGATGCGGAGGCGAGCGCGATCGGCTTGGCGACGAGCTGGGCGAGCACCTCTTCGCCCATGTTGGTCTGCCCGGTGCTGCGGGTGACGAGCATGCCCGCGCCGACTGACAGCAGGAACGCGGGAATCTGGCTGGCCAGGCCGTCGCCGATGGTCAGCTTGGTGTAGACCTCGAGCGCCTGCAGCAGGCCCATGCTGTGCTCGACCATGCCGACGTAGAGCCCGCCGAGCACGTTGACGAAGGTGATGACGATGCCTGCGATGGCGTCGCCGCGCACGAATTTGCTGGCGCCGTCCATGGCGCCGTAGAAGTCGGCCTCGGAAGTGATTTCCTTGCGGCGGCGCCGCGCTTCGCCTTCGTCGATTATGCCGGCGTTCAGGTCGGCGTCGATCGCCATCTGCTTGCCGGGCATGCCGTCTAGTGTGAAGCGGGCCGCGACTTCCGCGATGCGCGTGGCGCCCTTGGTGATCACGACGAACTGAATCACCATGATGATCAGGAAGATGATGACGCCGATCGCGAGCGAGTTTCCGGCGACGAAAATGCCGAAGGCCTGCACGACGTGGCCGGCGGCGAGCGTGCCCTGATCGCCGTTGGCGAGAATCAGGCGCGTGGTGGCGGTGTTGGTGACGAGGCGCAGCAGAGTGAGCGCGAGCAGCAGCGACGGGAAGCTGGAGAATTCGAGCGGGCCGCGCAGGTACATGACCGTCAGCAGCACCACCGCCGACAGCAGGATGTTTGTGATGAGGAGCAGGTCCATCACCGCGGTCGGCAACGGGACGAGGATGACGAATACCAGCCCGGCCGCGGCGATCGGGAATAGCAGCCCGCGGTGGCGTGCGATCGCGGCCAGTATGGGGTTCATCTCGTTCACGAAGGCTCCGACTCGATGCGCTGGAGTGATGCTCTAGTCAATTGCGTTGCCTTCGCCCCTTCGGGGCGAGAAGAACACGCAATCGAGATCGTTTCCACGGGTTGCGCGTCGTGCGGCTTCGCCGCACCGCCGCTCCACCCGTGGCTACCACCCTCGGCCCCGCAGGGGCCGAAAGGGCGGATCGGAGACCGGCCGGAGGCCGGTCCCCCAGCGCAGACGAACAACCGTTGAGAGTGGTGCGAGAAGGGACTCTCGCACCAGTTTCGAGCACCAGCGCTCTGGTGCCCGGCAAGACACTGCTCGCAGAGCAGTGGCACACGAAGAGACCGGCGGGACGCCGATGCTCCCCGTTCACGCTCTGGAGTCGCTTGGAGGCCGCTCATTGGCTCACCCCGCCGCGCGATTGGAAATCTGGTAAACGTACGCCAGCACTTCGGCGACGGCGCGATAGAACTTGCCGGGAATCTCGTGCCCGACTTCGACCGCGGCGTAGAGCCCGCGTGCGAGCGCCGGGCGCTGGACCACGGGCACACCGTGCTCGCGCGCGATCTGCCGGATTCGCGCCGCGACCAGATCGACGCCCTTGGCGACGACGCGCGGCGCCGCCATGCGCGATTCGTCGTAGCGCAGCGCGACGGCGTATTCGGTGGGATTGGTGACGATGACGTCGGCCTTGGGGACGTCGAGTCCGATGCGCTGCAGCGCGACCTTCAACTGCATCTGACGGCGGCGCTGGCGGAGCAGGGGGTCGCCCTCCATGCGCTTCATCTCGTCCTTCACTTCCTGCTTGGACATCTTGAGCTTGTTCCACCACTGCCAGCGCTGGTAGAAGTAATCGATCAAGCCCAGCACGAGCAGCAGCAGCGCCATGCGCAGCGCGATCTGGTAAACCAGTTCCGCGGAGAGATGGAGGATCCCGATGGCAGGAACGGTGGCGGCGCCGAGCACGAGCGGCATTTGCGCGATGATGCTGGCGTACGCGATGGCGCCGACGAGCGCCACCTTGAGCAGCCCCATTCCCGCGCGCTGCAGCGACTCAGTAGAGAACAGCCGCTGGAGGGCCTTCGCGGGATTGAGTTGCTCGAGATTCGGCGCCAGCTTCTTCGGCGTGAAGGCGCCGCGCGTCTGAAGCAGACCTGCGACCACGCCGGCGACCAGCAGCAGGACGATGAACGGCGCCGCGAGAACGCCGGCGCGCAGGGTGATGGTGAAGAGCCAGGGCGTCAGGTCGTCGGCACGCGGCGAAGGCGGCGCGCCCAGCGAGCGCGTGATTTCGAGCAGGCCTTCCATCAGGCTGGGGCCGAACTGCTGAAGCAGCAGTAACCCGGCGAGGATCATGCTGGCGGCGAGCAGGTCGGCGCTGCGCGCGATCTGTCCTTCGGAGCGCGCGTCCTGCAGGCGGCGTGAGGTCGGCTGCTCGGTTTTGTCGTCGTCGTCCCACGCCATGATCAGGCTCCGTGGCTCGCGCGGGCCAGCAGCTCCCGCACCCAGTCGAGACAGGTCGCAATGCCTTCGGCGAAGTTCTCCATGGCCGCGGGCAGCGCGCTGGCCATCACGAGGAATCCGAGCATGCCCTTCACCGCGAAGCCGACAGTGGTGATGTTGAGCTGCGGTACGGTGCGGCCGACGAAGCCGAGCGCGAGGTTGACGAGGAACATCGCGAGCACCGCCGGGGCCGCGACGCGCACGCCGATCTCGAACGCCAAGCCCAGCGCATCGACGAGCGGCACATGACCGCCGGCGAGAACAGCGCCGCCCTCGAGCAGCGGCAGGGTGGCGAAGGTATCGAGGATCGCGGTGAGCACCGCGCGGTGTCCGTCGAGGATCAGGAACACCACGGCCGCGAGCTGCACGTAGAGTGCGCTGAGCACGGTCTGTTCCTGGCCGCTGGTGGGGTCGGCGATCTGACCGAAGGCCAGGCCGGATTCCTGTGCGATCAGCATGCCGCCCACCTCAAGCCCGATGAAACTGGCGCGCATGATCAGGCCGATCAGCGCTCCGATCAGCAGCTCCGAGCCCAGGCCCAGCGCCAGTCCGCCGAGCGTGGCGGGCCAGTTCGTGGGTGGGTGCGCGAGCGGGGTGACGACGAGGGTGAGCCCGACGATGAGCAGCACGCGAATTTGCATGGGCACGATGAGCGCCCCGAGCACGGGCTGCATCAGGACCATGCCCGCGAGCCGGCCGGCGACGAGCGCCACCAGCGGCAGATTCGCGAATGCCTGAAACAGCTCGGGGAGCATCGGTGCACCTTTGTGAAACGATTCTCAGAGACTGCTGAACAACTCGCGCGTGTACTCGATCAGGCGCGAGGCGATCCACGGTACGACCAGCAGCGCGGCGCCCAGCATCGCGACGATCTTGGGGACGATCGCGAAGGTCTGGTCCTGAATCTGGGTGATGGTCTGCAACAGGCTGATGATGACGCCGACGACGAGCCCGGCGCCGAGCACCGGCCCGGACACCACCAGCGAGATCAACAGCGCGTTGCGCCCCAGGTCGAGTGCCTGCGCCAAATCGAGCATGCTTTCCGCTCCTTCGACCGTCGAGTTACTGCACGCTGGCCATCAGCGCGCCGGTGATCAGGTGCCAGCCGTCGGCCAGCACGAACAACAGCAGCTTGAAGGGGAATGAGATCAGCACCGGCGGCAGCATCATCATGCCCATCGAGACGAGGATCGTGGCGATCACCATGTCGATCACCAGAAAAGGCAGATAAATGCGGAAGCCGATGACGAACGCGACCTTCAGCTCGCTGAGCAGATACGCGGGAACCAGTGCCGACAGCGGCACGTCGCTGCGCTGCAGTGAGACGTCGTCGGGCACCTTGGTGCGCTTGGCATACTCGTAGAGCATGTATACGTCTTCCTGGTTACCGGCGGATTCGATCTGATCGAACATGAACTCGCGCAGGTGACCGCCGGCGCGTTCGATCGCCGTGAGCTGCTCCATGCGGCCGTCGAAGTAGGGCTGGATCGCGTCGGCGTGGATGCGGTCCCAGGTGGGTCCCATCACGAGCATCGTGAGGAAGAGCGACAGGCCGATCAGCACCTGCGAAGGCGGCACGGTCTGTGTGCCGAGCGCCTGCCGCAGCAGCACCAGCACCACGACGATCCGCGTGAAGCAGGTCATCATGAGCAGGATGCTGGGGGCGATGGTGAGCAGCGTGAGCAATACGACGATCTGCAGCGTGGCGCTGAGCGACTGCTTGTCGCGCGCCGCGGGCAGCAGGTTCGTAAGATTCGGGACGTAGATCGGATCGGAGTCGGCGGAGCTAGCGGCCGCAGGTGTGTCAACGGCGGATTGCGCCGAGGCCGGCGCGACAAGCGCCAGGGTGCACGCCAGCAGCGCGAGCCGGGTGATCGCGAACCAGGCTCGTGATAGGCGCTGCACTCGATCCTCCGTGATCGGTCGCTTCGTCTTGCGGTCGTTCGGGGACTAGCCGCCGCGGGCCGCGGCGCGAATGCGTCGCAGCGCTCCGTATACCTGGCTGCGGGCCCGCGCCAGCGCGGGCGCAGCGACTTCGGCGTCGGGCGGCTCGGGCGCTTCGTAGTGGGCGTCGGCCACCTGCAACACGCGTTCGAATTCCTGCGACTGGCTGGTCGGTCGCGCCTGGGCCGCCTCGCCGAGCAACCGCGCGACGGCGTCGGGGTCGCTCAGCACGTCGAGCGGCGTCATGCGATCGGGCGTTGCGCCGACCAGCACCACGCGTGGTCCGACGCGCACCAGCCAGAGCGACTGGCGCGGCGAGAGCGACGTGCGACCGACGATTTCGATCAGACCGCTGCGACGCGCGCGAGTTGCAAGCCCCGGGGAGCCGCCGACCACGGCGCGGTAGCCCCACGCCAGCAAGGCGATTAGGGCCAGGACAGCGGCGAGCGAGCCGGCGCTGCGCAGCCAACTGCCGGACGCGGGTGAGACGGGCTGAGGCGCTGGCTGGGCGGCGCGGCGCTCGAAGCCGGCACGCGCGATGGGCTGGTCGTCCCACGGACCGCGCGCCTCGATCGCTGTGGTCGGGCTGACCAGCGGCGTGGATTCGTCGACCGACGCCGAATCCTGGGCCGCGGCGACGGCGGACGCGAGCAGCAGCACGGCTAGTGCGGCGCGGTTCATCGCGCGGGTTCCGCTTCCGGCGCCGGGCAGACGATGTCGTTGACGCGGACGCAGAAGTTGTCGTTGAGCACGAGCACCTCGCCGCGCGCGACGAGCCGGTCGTTGACGTAGATGTCGACGGGGTCGCCGGCGAGTCGATCGAGCTCGACCACCGAACCCACACCGAGCCGCAACACGTCCTCGATGTACATCTCGGTGCGGCCGAGTTCGACCGCGACATTCAGTTCGACGTCGTCGAGCAGATCGATCGAGCTTGTCGCGGCAGCGTCGGCGCGCGCTGCGAGGTCGGGGGCGACGAAGGGGCGCGTCGGCGGATCTGGCACGCGCGGCGGTGCGCCGCTCGCGGCAGGAGCGGAGGGCGCCGCGTCGGAGGCGGCGGTGTCGGCTTCCAGCATCGCGGCCATCTGGGCTTCGACGTCGCTTATCGCGGGCGCGGCGGATGATTCACCGGCTGGCGGCGCGGCGGAATCGGCATTCAGCATGGCCGCCATCTGCGCTTCGACGTCTGTCATTGCGGGCGCGACGGGCGAACCGCTTGCAGATGGCGTAGGAGAGTCGACGGCGCCATCGACCTGCGTTTCCGCGGCTGCGGCTGCGGGGGTCGGTTCGTCGAGGTCCGCGGGTTTCGGGTTCTCTTCGGCCATGTTCACATCCTTGTGAGGTTGTCGCCCGCCTCCGCGGGCGCCGCGGCGCTAATCGGAACGGAGCGGAACCCAGCGCGGGATGAGCACTTCCGTGAACAGCTCTTCCTCGCCGCAGACTTCGGCGATTGCGCGGTGGATCTGGATTCGAAGCGTTTTGAGGTCGGCCTCTCCGAGAATGGAGGGGTCGGCGGCGCGCACGATGCGCGCGATGCGATCGGCGAGTTCGCCGGCGCGGCCCTCGATGAGCGCCGTCAGCGCCTCTTCGTCGCTGCCGCGCGCCTTGACCTTGATATCGAAGTCGTAAATGAAGAGGCGGCCGCTCTTGTCGTTCGGGGCGCGGAACTTCGTGAGCACGGGCAATTCGATGCTGCCCGCGGTTTTTGTGGGGTCTGCGCCATCGATGTGATGGCCGCCCTCGCCGTGATCGCCGCCGCCGCCGCCGCCGTGTCCGTCGTCAGCGGCGTGTGCGTCTCCGCCTTCAGCGGCTTGAGCGGGGAGCGGGGCGGGCGCGAACATGGAGAAGACGGTCCAGAGGACGCCGGCCTCCACGATCGCCACCGCGCCGACGACGATCAGCAGCTTCATCATTCCGCCACCCTTGGCCTTTGCGGGCTCGGTGGCGGCGGCTTCCTTCTGTTCTTCCGGCACGGCGTACTCCTTGCGTGGGCTGAGACGAGGTTCCTATCGACGCGGAGCGCGTGTTGATTCAGGGCGCGCCGTTCGGAACGCGCGGAATCGGGTTCTTATGAGACGTGGCGCAGAACCCGCCGCGCGAGTTGCGCGTACGGCGCGAAATCAGCTTGTCGGGGCGTGGCGGCTGCGGGCGCGCAGGGCGGGGTAGGCGAGTGCGAGCGCCTGGGTTCCGAGCCGCGCTCCGCCGGGCAGATCCTCGACGCTGCGAAACATTTGCTGAGCCAAAGCGACCGCGGGCAGCGGCGTGGTGCGATCCGCGGCGGTCTCCTGCACGATTCGTAGGTCTTTCTGCATCAACTGGATCATGAACGCGGGGAGGAGGTCGTCCTGCGCGACTTTGGCGCCCAGTTGCGACCATGCCCACGATCCGCCCGCGCCATCGGCGAGCGTCTCGATCACCTGAGCGAGGTCGAGCCCGCAGCGCTGAGCGAATGAGAGCGCTTCACACACTCCCATCATGTTCACCGCCACCAGGATCTGGTTACAGGCCTTGGTCTCCTGGCCGGCGCCGCTGCCGCCGACATGCACGATTCTGCGCCCGAGGTGCTCCAGGACCGGGCGCGCGCGTTCGAACGCCTTCCGCGCGCCGCCGACGAGGATCGTGAGCGTGGCGTCGCGCGCTCCGCGTTCGCCGCCGGTGACGGGCGCGTCGAGCAGGTGAACGCGCTGGCGAGCGAGACGGCGCGCGAAGCGCCGCGTGGCCTCGGGGCTGATTGTTGAGTGATCGACCACGACTGCTCCCGGGCGCAGCGACGTCGCCGCCCCGCTCGCGCCGAACAGGACGGCGCGCACGTCGTTGGTGTCCGGCACGTTCAGGAGCACGAAATCGCAATCCGCGGCGAGTGCGGCGGGGGAGTCGCGCCAGATTGCGCCCTGGTCGCACAGCGCGCGCGCCGTGGCGGCTGTGCGCGTGTGTACGCGCAGCGGATAGCCCGCCGCCAGGAGATGCCCGCACATGGGGCGACCCATGATGCCCAGCCCGATGAAGCCGATCGCCGGAAGCGTGCTCATGGGGGCAGTGTAGCCCGTTGCAGCGCGCTCGGCGGCTGATGCAGGGAGGCGCAACCTCGCCTACTATTCAGGCTCGGGCGGCGTGATCTTTGCGCGCCCGCAGCAAAGGAATGCACGCAGTATGAGCGATCGTCCCAGTACACCGGCCGGCCAGCCATCCGGCGACATCATCACGCCGATCACGCGCGAAATGGAGGAGTCGTATCTCACCTACGCCATGAGCGTGATCATGGCCCGCGCGCTGCCCGATGCGCGCGACGGGCTCAAGCCCAGCCAGCGCCGGATTCTGGTGGCCATGCACGAGCTGAACCTCGGTCCGGCCTCCAAGCACCGCAAGTGCGCCAAGATCTGCGGCGACACCAGCGGCAACTACCACCCGCACGGCGAAGGCGTGATCTATCCCACGCTGGTCCGGCTGGGGCAGGACTGGGCGATGCGGCACACGCTGATCGACCCGCAGGGCAATTTCGGCAGCATCGACGGCGACCCGCCGGCGGCGATGCGCTACACCGAGGCGCGGCTCGCGCGGCCGGGCTCCGACATGCTGGCCGACCTCGAAATGGAGACGGTGGATTTCGAGGACAACTTCGACGGCACGCGCAAGGAACCGGTCGTCCTGCCGAGCAAGTTCCCGAACCTGCTGGTGAACGGGTCGGAAGGCATCGCGGTGGGCATGGCGACGCGCCTGCTGCCGCACAATCTGGGCGAAGTGTGCGACGCCGTCATGGCGCGCATCGACAACCCGGATATGACGGTCGACGACCTGCTGCGGATCATGCCGGGGCCGGATTTTCCGACCGGCGCGGTGATTCACGGGCGCGAGGGCATTCGCGACGTCTACGCCAGCGGGCGCGGCAGCATCACGGTGCGCGGTGTGCTGCGGGTCGAGCAGTCCAAGACGGGGCGCGAGCAGATCGTCATCGACGAGATTCCCTATGGCGTGCTGCTGCCGACGATCAAGGACAAGATCGCCGAAGCGGTCGAGAGCGGCACGATCAAGGGCATCGACGACATGCGCGACGAGTCGGGCCGCGGCAACCTGGTGCGCGTAGTGCTGCCGCTCAAGAAGGACGCGAACCCCGACGTCATCATCAACCAGCTCTGGCAGTTCACGCCGCTGCAGAGCAACCTGCATGCGATCAACATCGTGCTGGTGCGGCGCGTGCCGCGCACACTGACGATGCTGCAGCTCATCGAGCAGTTCATCGAGCATCGTGTGGAAGTCGTGCGGCGGCGCACTTCCTTTCTGCTGCGGAAGGCGCGGCAACGCGCGCACGTGCTCGAAGGGCTCATCCTGGCGGTGGCGGACATCGACGAGATCATCGCGATCATTCGCGGCTCGCCGGACGTCGACACCGCGCGGCAGCGCCTGATGGAGAAACCGCTGCGCCTGAGCGAACAGGCGACCGTGCGGAAGCTGCTGCCGGAAGTGTTCGCGGAGCGTGCGTCAGCCGGTGCGCAGCATCTGACGCGCACGCAAGCGGACGCGATTCTGTCGATGCAGCTTCGCCGTCTGACCGGTCTGGAGATCGAGCAGCTCGCGGCCGAGTACGCGCGGCTGAGCGACGAGATCACCGATTTCGAGCTGATCCTCTCGGACGAACGACGGGTACTCGACATCATCGCCGAGGACATGCGCGAGCTGAAGGATCGCTTCGCCGAGCCGCGCCGCACGCGGATCGAAGGCGCGATCGGCGACCTGAATCTCGAGGAGCTGATCCAGCGCGAGGACGTGGTCGTCACCATCTCGCACGAAGGGTATGTCAAGCGCGTGCCGGCTGACACCTATCGAGCGCAGGGTCGCGGCGGGAAGGGCATTCGCGGCACGGACTCGAAAGAGCACGACTTCATCGAGCATCTGCACGTCTGCAGCACGCACGACTACCTGCTGTTCTTCACGAACCGCGGTCGCGTGTACTGGCAGCGCGTGTTCGATCTGCCGAGCGCGTCGCGCACCAGCCGCGGCCGGGCCCTGGCCAACGTGCTGACCATGCAGGACACCGAGAGCCATGTGGCGATCTTGCCGGTCAAGCAGTTCGGCGAGGAGAACTATGTGTTCTTCTGCACGCAGCGCGGCGTGGTGAAGAAGACGCCGCTCAGCGCCTTCAGCAACCCGCGTCCGAGCGGAATTCAGGCGGTCACCCTCGACGTGGATGACACGCTGATCGGCGTGGCGCTCACGAACGGCACCCAAGAAATCGTGATCGGAACGCGCGAGGGCATGGCCTGCCGTTTCAACGAGGACGACGTGCGGCCGATGGGGCGCTCGGCGCGCGGCGTGCGCGGCATCGAGCTGCGCGACGAGGATCGAGTGGTCGACATGGCCGCGATCACGCCGGGCATGAGCCTGCTCACCGTCTGCGAACGCGGCTTCGGCAAGCGCACCGACATCAACGAATACCGGCTGACGCGGCGCGGCGGCAAGGGCGTGATCAACGTGCGCGTTACCGAGAAGAACGGGCCGGTTGTCGCGCTGCGCGCCGTAACCGAGACGGACGAGCTGATGCTGATCACCAGCACCGGCACGCTGCTGCGGATGACGCTCGACCAGTTGCGCGAAATCGGCCGGGCTACGCAGGGGGTAAAGCTGATCCGCGTCGAAGAAAACGACCGCGTCGTCGCCGTGGCAAAGGTCATCGCGGAGAAGGACGAGAACGGTGGCGGAGCGGGTGCGGAGGTGGCACCGGAGTCGCCGGGCCCGGAGCCTACCCCCGAGGCGTAGCGTTCCCTCGCACAGGCAACTCGCTCGCCGCGGCGGGAGAGAGATCGTGATTTGCGCGACGATTGGCTGCTTGCTCGGTTTCGCCATGGCCGATGACGCGCTGCGCACCGTCGCGGAGGCGAGCGAATTTCGGGCCACGGCACGGTATTCAGAGGTCGTCGATTTGCTGAAACGCATCGACGAGGCCTCGCCGCGGGCGCGGCTTACCGAGCTGGGCGTGAGCGGCGAAGGGCGGCTGTTGCCGGCGCTGATACTTGCTGATCCGCCGGTGACTTCGCCCGAGGCGGCGCGTGCGACCGGCAAACTGATCGTGCTGGCGATCGGCAACATTCATGCGGGCGAGGTGGATGGCAAGGAAGCGCTGCCGATGCTGGCGCGCGAGATCATCCGTGCGCCCGACGAGCCGCTGCTGCGCGATCTGATCGTGGTGTTCGCGCCGATCTACAACGCCGACGGCAACGAGCGCGTGAGCAAGGACAATCGCCCCGGTCAGGTTGGTCCCGAGGAGGGGATGGGGCAGCGTGCCAACGCCGCCGGCCTGGACCTGAATCGAGACTTCATCAAGCTGGCGGCCAGCGAGACGCGCGGTTTGGTGGAGTTCCTGAATCGCTGGGACCCCGCGATCTTTATCGACACGCACACGACGAACGGATCGATTCACCGCTACGTGCTGACCTGGGAGGGGCCCAAAGCGCCCGCCGGCGACGCGACGTTGATCGAATTCGTGCGCGATCGCATGCTGCCGGACGTGCAGCAGACGCTGCGCGGGCAGGGGTATGACACGTTTGTCTACGGGGATTTCGACCGCGATCACACGCGGTGGGAGACATATCCGGCTCAGGCGCGCTACGGGACGACGTACGTCGGCCTTCGCGGCCGCATCAGCGTGCTGTCCGAGGGCTATTCCTACGCGCCGTACCGCGATCGTGTGCTGGCGACGCGGGCGTTCGTGCGAGAGATTCTGGTTTACGCGGCACGGCATCGAGCGCAGATTGCGGCGACGCTAAAAGCAGTCGACGAGCGCGCGAGCGACGGCGTCGGCCGGCCGGTGGCGCTTCGAACACGCGCCATCGCCGCACCTCAGCGCGTGATCGCGGCGGGCGTCGTGGAAGAACAGCGCGACGGGCGCGTGATCTCGACGGGCCGGCCGCGCGATTACTCGGTCGAGCTGTGGACGCACTTCGAGCCGACCTTGAGCGTTACGCGTCCGTGGGGCTACGCGCTGCCGCCGGACACGAATGCCGACGTGCTCGCGAATCTGCGGCAGCACGGCCTGACGGTTCGACGATTGAATGCGGCCGTTTCGGCCGAGGTCGAGGTGTATCGCATCGATCGCGTGCAGGTCGCCGAGCAGACGTTTCAGCAGCGCCGACCGACGCAGGTCGACGCTTCGCCGCGCCGCGAGCAGCGCGAGCTGCCGCCGGAGACGTTCGTGGTGGACTGCAATCACCGGCTGGGGAATCTGACGGCCTACCTGTTAGAGCCGCAGAGCGAAGACGGGCTGGCGACCTGGAATTTCTTTGATGGTTCGCTGAGCGCGGGGCGGGATTTTCCGGTGCTGCGCGTCCTGTCGCCGCTGCCTGATGCGAGCCTGTCGCCGTAGCTTCCGCCGCCGTTACGGGTTCGCGGGTTGGCTCGCGGCGCTCGCGGCCGGCACGATCTGGCCGCTGAGCACGCCGCCGCAGCCGCCGCCGAACCAGGTCCCGGCGTAGTAGTCGCGGAAGATCATCACGCGGGCCGAATAGGTTCCCAGGCCTGGCAGGAACAGCTCGTCGAGCGTGATGATGGGCGCGTCCTCGGCCCAGACGACGCGCAGTCGAATCGGAAGTTCCACGTCGTGCTCGCCGTACTGCACGCGCGCCGTGATCACCCAGAAATCGTCTTCGGCCCTCACCGCGGAGCGAACGCTGTAACGCTCGGCGGCTGCGGGGCCCAGCGTCGTGCGGCCGCGATCGTCTGGCGCGCCGCTCATGCGGAACGTGCCGTCGAGCACGACGTCGGCCAACGATTCGGCGAAGCGCTTTTCGAGCGCGGCGCGATCGAGCGGGCGCGCGGCGGCGGGGGCGCTGGCGGGGCTTGGCGCGGCCTGGCGGTCCTGTGCGAGTCCGTACGCGGCGAACATCAGAATCAGCGCGAGTGCGATGCGCATGGCGTCTCCTGTTTGGATTGCCCGCCGGATCGCCCAGGGATCGCGATGGGCCAGGCGGGAGTCGAACCCGCACTGAAGGGATTTTAAGTCCCCTGCCTCTGCCATTGGGCTACTGGCCCCGGCGGCTGTTTGGCGGCGAGCGTCACTATACGGGCAAGGCCGAGTCGGCTGCGGGGGCGCGGCACTGCCGGCGCGAACGGGGGGGGGACGACGAACGCGCTTGACTTCGCCGCGCGGCGCGTTCATAATTCAATGAGAGTTGAAATGTTGAAATGCTAGGCCTCGACAAGAAATTCCGGGCACTCAGCGATCCGACGCGGCTGGCGATCCTGCGCGAACTGCGTGAGCGGCCGCGGAACGCCGGCGAAATCGCCGAGCGGCTGAGCGTCGCGCCCAGCGCGCTGTCGTTTCATTTGCGCGTGCTGCGGGAGGCCGATCTCGTAAGTGATCGCCGGCAGGGACAGTTCGTTCTTTACGCCCTCAACACCAGCGTGCTCGACGACGTCGTCGGCATGCTGTTCGAGCACTTTGGAGCCGGTCGCGGCGGAAAACGCCGCAAGAACGGGGCCGCCGACCGGCGGGAGGATCGGGAATGATCACGCGAAGTGCGGTATTTGTGATGCTGGCGGTCTGGGCTGCGGCGACCGCGTTCGGCGTGTGGATGTACCCGCAATTGCCTGATCCGGCCGCGATTCACTGGAACATTCACGGGCAGGCTGACGGATTCGGTCCGCGGTGGGTGAACGTGGTGCTGATGCCGGCGTTGACGCTGCCGATGATCGGGCTGCTGATCTGGCTGCCGCGGTTGGGCCCGCTGCGCGAGAATTTCCAGCAGTTCTATCGCTCCTACTCGCTCATTGCGGCGGCGTTGATTGCCGCATTCGCGGCGCTACACGCGATCATTCTGCTGAAAAGCGCCGGCTATCCGCTGCCGATCGGCAGCTCGCTGGCCACGGTGTTCGGATTGCTGATGGTGGTGCTGGGCAACACCTTCGGCAAGATTCGCCGCAATTTCTACGTCGGGATACGAACGCCCTGGACGCTGGCGAACGAGCTGGTGTGGGACAAGACGCACCGGGTGGGCGGGCGCTTGTTCGTCGCCGCCGGCCTGATCACGCTGGTCGCGGCGCAGTTCGTGAGCGAGATGACGGCGTTCATCGTGCTCATGTCGTGTCTGGCCGTCAGCACGGTGTGGTCGCTGGTGTATTCGTACGTCTGCTACCGACGGACCGGCAGCCTCGAGGACCTTGCGCCGGGAATGCCGAAGCAGCCGTAGGGCGGGCGGAGCGGCGGGTCGTCGGGGAGTGAATGACGCAGAAGCGGCTGCGCGCGACCTTGTGGTTCATCAGCGCGAGCGCGGTCATCGCCGCGTGGACCCGGTTCGGGTGGCCGCTCCTGTCGCGTCTCTGGTCGCGAATCGAGTTGCGCGGTGGCGTTACTTTGAAGCAGTTGCGCGGGCGGGGGGCGTGCAGCACTTGCGAGGAGCGTCGACCTACCGGGCGGAGCAATTTATCATCTGGCTCGTGGTGAGCATTGCGCTGACGGCTCTGGTTCTGTACGTGGTTTACAAAATGTCCCCGTTTCTGAGGCCGTACCTGCCGTGAGCGAATTGAGCCGGCATTGCTCCGACGCAGTGTCGGATGGAGCGCGTGCGACCGTTCGGATTTGGGCGAGGCGTCGTCAGCGCAAGATGAAGAGATCTCGCGGAGTTTTTCGACACCTGGAGCGAGAGGGTTTGCTGGTGACGCCGGACAAGGACCTGTTTCTGGAAGTCATACGGCCGTAATCACCGAGAGAGGCAACATGGACTGCGTGGTTATCGAATCCGCGAACGAAGCCAAGCTAGACGCGCGCGCCGTCGCCGACGCCTTGCAGCGATTTTGGCCAGTCAAGGAAACGGGCGTCGCAAATCGTTTCATCATCAAGGGATGCGATTCTCGCGTGTACTTCGAGACTACGCGGGATGATTTCGAGCGACCGGGACAATTACAGCTGGTGTTCACTCACTCTATGGGGCTGAATCTCATCAAGAAGATTCTCGAAGTCATTGGCGATGATCCCGAGCTCGTGATCGACAACACATTCGAGACGGCGCTGCCCGGCGATGAGTTTGTTGCGCGACTGCGCGCCGATCCCGATTGGGATTGGCGTGCGGACTACCTCCGATCCCGTGGTCGCATCTGAGATCATTCGGTACGGCGCGTATATCCCTCTCGGTGAATTTCACCGACCGAAAGTGGGGGTCGATCATGCTCTGTGCGATGCTGACGTCAATCGCGGCGCTGCTGGCTACGGCCGTGCGGTCCGATCCGCCGCGAACACTTTGGCATCTGGTGAATGAACGGGATCACCGGGCGCTCCTGGAGGCGGTCCGTGGACGCGTGCTGCAGTCCGCCGACGAAGATGTTCGGAGGGCGCTGCACGAGGCCGTCAGCAGCAACGACATGACGTCGTTCGGAATCCTACTGGGTGCCGGAGCGTCCGTCGCACTTGGTCCCAACGAAATCAATCTGCTCAGTACGGCGCTGGAGGGCGATCTCGCTGGCGTGGACACGGTCGAAACGATCCGAAGACTGGGAGTTTCGTTTGAAGACGGAAAGCAATACGGAACAACTCCTCTGCATCAGGCCATCCGCAGCGATCGCGTCGACAAGTGCGCATACGTGCTGCGATCGTACGGTGCCGAGCAGCTCGACCTACCGGATGGTGCGGGCTACACGCCGCTGGCGCGGGCAGCGTCGCGCGGGTGCGCGCCGGTGGTCGATTTCCTGCTCTCCAAGGGCGCAGACGTGCGCGCGGGGCGCTATCCGGCGTTCGTGCTGGCGGCACGGGCCACGGACGCGAGCATTCTCGAGAGACTGCTGGAGCTGACGCCCGACATCACCGAGGAAGAGCGCTCGTTTGCCGTGCTGCAGTGCCACGTCTCCGGCGGCAACGCGACCTTGCGTGCGCTGCTGCTGGCGCAGCCGCGGTTCAGCCTCGAAGCGACGAACGAAGGCTGGACGATTCTGGTTCTCGCAGCCAGCGTCGGCAACATTGAGCGAATGATTCTGCTGCTCGAGGCGGGAGCGAACATTGAGCACTACGACCCCACGCCGAAAGACGCCGCGACGCCGTTGCTGGCCGCGGCGCGGTTCGCGCAAATCAAGGCCATTCGCGTGCTGCACGCGTATGGGGCGGACCTTCACAGGGTGGACAACCTTGGCCGCAATGCGCTGCACTGGGCGGCGCTGTTCCCGAGCGCGGAGTGCGTCGAGTTGCTTGTGAAACTCGGAGTCGATGCGACGGTGCGCGACAAGGAGGGCAAGACGCCGGCCGACTACGTGGAGAGCCGGCCGCCCGAGGAGCGCCTGAAATTGCGAAAGGCGCTAGGACTCGAAAAGTGACTGGGCATACGGGCGGGTTCTCGCTCGGCGGCGGTTGATTTACTATTTGCAATGAGCTGCAGTGATCTGATACGGAGAGTCTCTGGTATTCGGACACCACCTGACGGTTTGCAAAATTCATGAGAAGCGCTCTGGACGGAGAGATTTATGGAACTTAGGAAACTCGGACCGCAACTCACCGAGAAGCAAATCTCTGAGCTGGAGACGATGCTCAATTCGCCACTGCCCCGAGACTACCGTACATTTCTCACGCGATCGAATGGCGGAAGACCAACTCCTGACACAATCGACATCCCGGGGCTTCCTGAATCCCCGTCAGACGTCAAAGTGCTCTTTGGCATCGATCGCGCGATCGAATCTGAGCGCCTTGACTGGAATCTGAGCACCCTCAGTGAGCGGCTCGAGCCAAGGGTGCTCCCGATCGCTCGCGATTCAGGAGGGAGCGTGTACTGTTTGTCATTGCGGGCAAAGGACTATGGCGCGATCTCATACTGCGATCTGCAATCAGTGTTCGCAGATTACGAGGCGAGCCCGCAGGACTACCCCGTCGCGCCAAACTTTGAATCATTCCTTTCCCGATTGCGGACCTTCGAGGAATAGCGCTTGCGTACCGCACTACGAAGCTGGGGGCGTGGCGCTCGACGGCGAGGTGAATTGTCCGACGCCGAGCGAGACGCCGGCGCATGATCTCGACGGCAATCTGACGCGGGGTGTGCTGCCGGGCGGCATGGGCGGGTCGGGCGCCACCGACTGCGACCTGGCGTGGGACGCCGAGAATCGCCTGATTCGCGTGACGCCGCACACGCCTGCGGCGGGTCTGCGGAAGATCGAGTATGGCTATGATTACCGCGGCCGGCGGATCGAGCGGCGGGTCTACGACTGGGACCCGGCGGGCGGCGGCGGTGCGGGCGCGTGGCAGATGACGCCCACGGCCCACGTGCGCTATGTCTGGTTCGGCTGGCTGAAGCTGCTGGAAGTCATACGACCGTAATCATCGAGAGAGGCAACATGGACGGTGTGATCATCACCTCCGCGAACAGAGCCAAGCTCTCCGCGTGTACCGTCGCCGACACACTGCGGCGATTCTGGCCGGTCGAGGAAACGGGCATTAAGAACCGCTTTGTTGTCGAAGGGTGCGGGTCGCGCGTCTACTTCGAGAATGATCGTGATCCTAACGAGCCAGATCGCATTCAGTTGGTGTTGGAACATTCCATGGGACTGAACCTCATCAAAAAGATTCTGGAAATTATCGCCGATGATCCTGAGTTTGTGATTGACAACGAATTTAGTACTGTGCTCCGCGGCGATGCGTTCGTCGCTCGGCTGCGAGCCGATCCCGATTGGGATTGGCGAGCAGACTTCCTGCGATCCCAGGGCCTCATCTGAAATCAATGCACGGCGGCGAGGGGCGCGCCCTGTCAACGGCGATCACGCCGAAGCGCATTCCCCCGTCGGCGACTCGGTCCGTTCACGGGCACACGGCACCCCAGGCGACGAGCACGATCCCCAGGTCGCTGAGATCGACAACCCCGTCGCCATCGATGTCGCCCGGGCAATCATAGACGCCCGTCCCGCTCAGCGTGGCTTGAATGGGCCCGGCATTGCTGATGATCGTGACCGTCTCGCTGAATGCGCCCGCAGCCGTCGGAGCGAACGTGTAGGGGACGGTTGCGTACCGTCCCGGTCGGAGGCTTGAGAACACGCCGTCGCCGACGCGGGCGAAGGAACTGCTCGCGGTGGCCGGGAACGCACCGTTGATGCAAGTGTCCTCGTCGCCCGTGCTCTGGAGCAGCAGTCCGAGAGTCTTCGAGCTTCCGACCGGCACCGCTCCGAATTCGAGATCAGTCGCCACCGCCGAGACCTGGACGGCGCGGACGATGCCATCGGCCCCCGCGCCCACGCCACCTCCGGCTCCGCCCAGAACGTCAATTCCAGATGTGCTGACAGCACTTGCCGACTGCAGCGTCACGATTCCGCCCCCGCCCCCGCCCCCGCCGGCCGAGCCGTCGTCGCCGGTCTGTCCAGCGCCGCCGAATCCGCCGCCGCCGCCGCCTCGCACGCACCCGCAGAAGCCGATTGCACTCCCGCCATCCCCGCCCGTGGCTGAGATGCTCGGTGGCAGCACGAGAGTTGCCGCGTGGAGGAGAATTCCGCCCCCGCTCCCACCGCCGCTCGCAGCGGTGAAAATGGTGTCTCCAGGACCGACGCCTCCGCGGGCGGAGAGGTTGGCGGACAGATTCATGGTGCCGAGTGCTCCGAGCTCGAGTGCTCCGCCGCCCGCGCCCGCGCCGGCGCACCAAGAAATAAAAGAATTCCCGCCACCGCCGCCACTTCCCCCCTCCAGTCGGCGCAGCAGATTTCCGTAGCTCACGCCGCCGACCCCGGGCGTGGCCGAGCCTTCTAATTGCCCGGCGGCACCGCCGCCGCCCCCGCGACCGTTCCCCCAACCGCCGAAGCTACTAGTGGAGAGGTCGTTCACCTTCGCGCCGCCGGCGCCGCCCGCTCCACCGCCGGCAACGGGAATGCCACCGAGTCCGGGCGCAGACACTGGTTCGCCGCCCGGGCCGCCATCGACGCTGATCGGGCTGGCAACGTTCAGGTCGCCGGCCGAGAGAATAGCGAGCATGCGACTGCCGGTGACGGTGATGGTGAGTCCCGCGGGAATCGTGAGTTCATCGAAAGAAAACACGGCGATGCCGCTGGAACCGCTGCCGTAGCTGGTGCCGACGAGATTCACGGGCCCGCTGATCGTCGGCGGGGTCGCGCCAGTGTCAATCGTGTAGCTGCCCGCGGGCAGTGTCACGACACCCAGCGACGGGAAATCCAGCGGGTTGAGCGGATCGGCCCGGCCGACGGCGGCCATCGACAGAGCGACCGAAACGACTGCGACCAACAGCAGCGCTCGACGAAGCATGGTTTCTCCTGGTTCTCAGACGGGCCCATCAGCATGCACGCCTGACGCCCCCCCAACGGACCTGCATTGGCTACCGAAGCCAAGTGATCTAACCGAGCGACAGGCGAAAATCAACCCGTTTTTTGCGCCTTCAAGAAGTCATCGACAGCACGGCCGAATCGGCGGTTGATTTCGGCAAGGGTCAGGGATTCGGCCGCGGCTGCCTACCGCAACGGCTGCCAGATACGGATATGTCGCGGCCGAAGGCGCCCTCGCACTGATTGTCGTTCTGAGATTCTCACCGCCGTCTCATACACGAGTGATAGCCTGAATTTCCGTGACGCCTCGATTGCCGAGGCAGACTTCTCGTTCGACCGCACTGCACGGAAGGAGCCAAACCATGTGTCGATCCCGGTTGTTCCTGTCAGCGTTGTTCAGCTTCGGAGCGGTTCTGTCACTCGGTCCCGGTGTTGTGGCGCGACCGGCCGTGGCGGCGGCGGCGCTTCAGCCGGTGCAGTCAACGGAACGCCGCATCGCCGAAACGGACGTGCCGGCGCCGGCGCTCGCGGCGCTCAAGAAAGCGGCGGCGGGCGCGAAATTCGAGGAGCTTGAGGAGGAAACGATTTCGGGGCACAAACACTACGAGGCCGAGTGGCGCACGTCAGGCGGTGAGGTGGAGATGAGCGTGACCGCAGCGGGCGAGATCATCGAGATCGAGGAAGAACTCGCGGCGGACGCTGCGCCGGCCGCCGTGCGTGCCGCGGCGAAGGCCGCTGCCGGCGACACCAAGTTCACCGTTTCAAAGCTCACGATCACCATCTACGAAATCGAGTACACCGCCGCCGGCAAGCACCACGAGAAAATGTTCCTGGCGGACGGCTGCGTGGCACAAAACGACGACGACGATGACGGCGAGGACAACGACGATGAGTAAGACTAGCGCGTTTGTGGGTGCAAGCGCGATGATGGGCCTGCTCGGCGGCTGCCCTCAGCAGGCGGTGGATGACGGTTCGGCTGCGGTGCTGCCGGATTTTTCCGCCGCGCGGTTTTCGAATCCGGTGCAGATCGACAATCCCTACCTCCCGCTCGCGCCCGGCAGCGTGCGTGTCTACGAGTCGGAGTCGAGCGACGGACTGGAGGAAACGACCGTCGAAGTTCTCGACGAGACGCGCGAGGTGGCGGGGGTGCTCTGTCGCGTGGTGCGCGACACCGTGACGCTCGACGGCGTGGTGATCGAAGACACGTTCGATTGGCTCGCACAGGATGACGAGGGCAACGTCTGGTACATGGGTGAGGAGGTGGACAATTACAACTACGACGCCGCCGGTGTGCTGATCGACATCACACACGAGGGATCGTGGGAAGCCGGCCTCGACATCGCGGGTGTGGGCGTCGTGGCGCAACCCGGCATCCAGATGCTCGCCGATCCGGTCGTGGGCGACGCGTACTACCAGGAGTTCTACCCGGGCGAAGCGGAGGATGAAGCGAGCGTTCTTGATCGCAGCGCCAGCGTGCTGCTCGCCGGTGGCGAACGCTTCACCGCTCTGCAGACACGCGATGCGACCGCGCTGGACCCCGACGCGGTCGAGCACAAGTTCTATGCAGTCGGCGTCGGGTTGGTGCTCGAGGAGCATGTCGTGGACGGCGCGCGCACCGAATTGGTCGAGGTGCTTCCGTAGCGGGTTCGATGCAGACTTCGTGCGATAAGCTGCCGTCATGCGAGTGTTGATCGTCGAGGATTACGCGCCGTTGCGGGAGTCAATCTCGCAGGCGTTCTCCGAAGCGGGCTACGCGACAGACTGCGCCGCCGACGGCGCGGAAGGACTCTGGCACGCGCAGGGCGGCGGCTACGACGCGCTGGTGCTCGACATCGGGCTTCCGCAGCGCGACGGGCTGTCGGTGCTGCGTGCGCTGCGCGATGCAGGCGTTTCGACGCCGGTGCTGCTGCTGACGGCACGCGACGCCGTCAACGATCGCGTGCGCGGGCTCGATCTGGGCGCCGATGACTACCTTGTGAAGCCGTTCGCGCTCGAAGAGCTGCTCGCGCGCGTGCGAGCGCTGGTTCGCCGGGAATACCGGGCGGCGCAGCCGGTGCTGCGTGTCGCCGATCTCGAGATCAACACGCTGAGCCGCAGCGTGACGCGCGGCGATCGGAACCTCGAACTGACCGCGCGCGAGTATGCGCTGCTGGAATATCTCGCGCACCGCGCGGGCCACGTCGTCTCCCGCAGCGAAATTCAGGAGCACGTGTACGATTTTGCCGCCGAAATCGGAAGCAATGTGATCGACGTGTATGTCGGCTACCTGCGGAAGAAACTGGAGCAAGGCGGCGGATCGCGGCTGATCCATACGCGACGCGGTCTGGGATATGTGCTGGAATAGCGGCGAATGGCGGGCTCGATTCGTACCAACCTGATCTGGAGCACCGCCGGTGGCACGCTCGCGGTCGTGCTGGTCGCGGGCCTGCTGCTCGACGGGTTGATTCGCCGGCGGCTGCTGGCGGATTTCGACGCGTCGCTCGCAACCAAGATCAATTCGTTCGCGACGCTGGTGGAGCAGACCGGCGCCGGCTTGGATTTCGAACTAACGGAGCTGCCGCCGCCGGAATACCAGCCGGGACCCGATGCGGAGGCGTACCAACTGTGGGACGCGGACGGGCGCAGCGTGGCGCGTTCGCCCTCGCTCGAGTCCGCCGATCTGACGTGGGAGAAACTCGCGGGCGCCACGCCGGCAATTCGCGATGGCGAGCTTCCCGGCCGACGGCGGGCTCGCGTAGCGCTGCTGCGGTTTTCGCCGACGCAGGACCTCGAGGACGGCGGCAGCGGCCCGCGCACCACAGCGACGCTCGCGCTGGCGCGCCAGACGCGCACTCTCGACGACACGGTGGCGGCGATTCGCGCAGTGTTGGTCGTTGTCGGCGTCGCCACGATCGCGCTGGTGTGCATCGTGCTGGCGGCGATGGTGCGCATCGGACTGAGACCGCTTGAGCGCCTATCGCACAATCTCGCGCAGACGGGCGCCGGCGACCTGACGCTGCGGGCCGATCCCGACGGCCTGCCCGACGAGCTGAGACCGATCGCGGCACGGCTGAATGAGCTTCTGGCTCGGCTTTCGGCGGCGCTTGAGCGCGAGCGCCGCTTCACCGGCGACGCGGCGCACGAGTTGCGCACGCCGCTGGCGGGTTTGCGGGCGCGGCTGGAGTTGGCGCTGTCGCGTCCGCGCGAGGCCGATGCCTATCGCGCAGCGCTGTCGGACAGCCTGGCGATCAGCCGCCAGCTTCAGCGGCTAGTCGAAACGCTGCTGCAACTGGCGCGGGCGGACGCCGGGCAGATCGAGTTGCGCCGCGCGGTTGCGAAACTGGCGGAGATTGTTGCGGAAAGCTGGAATCCCTTCGCGTCGCGCGCCGCCGCGCGCAGACTGCGCGTCGAGTTGCTCACGGACGCCGAGCGTGTGGTTCGGATCGATGTCGCCATTCTGCGCGCCGTGCTCGCAAACCTCTTTGAGAATGCGGTCACGTACGCGGACGCGGGCGGCGACGTCGAGATCGACGCGGCGGATTCGCGCTGGCTGCTGCGCGTGTCCAACAGCGGTTGCAAGCTGGGACCGGATGAGCTGCCGCGGGTGTTTGAGCGATTCTGGCGGGGACGGAGCACGGCAGCGGGGGAGGACGCACACTGCGGACTGGGGTTGCCCCTCTGTCGGGCGTTGTTGGCGCCGCTGGGGGCGACGATCGAGGCGTGTTGTGACCCGCCGGACACTTTTGTGGTCTGCATATGCACCTCCGCCCCGGAGCGCGCGGGGCTATGATCGAGCGATGAGTGGATTCTTCGCCGGCACGCGGTTCGAGCGCCCCGTCACGTGCGAGGTGTGTGAACGCGCGCTGGCGGAGTGTAGCTGTCCACGAGATCGCGAGGGCCGCGTGACACCCGCTTCGGCTCAGTCGCCGCGCGTGCAGCGCGAGCGGCGTTCCGGCGGCAAGACGGTGACGGTCATTCGCGGGCTTGATGCGCACGCGACGGACCTGCCGGGGTTGTTGCGTGAACTGCGCAAGGCGTTCGCGTGCGGCGGCGCGGTTGACGGCGTTCACATCGAGTTGCAGGGCGATCATCGGGACCGGGTCGTCGCCTGGCTCATCGAGCGCGGCTATCGCGCGAAGGCGTCGGGCGGGTAGCCGGGGCTGGCGGGGCACGCGGCACCATCGGCGACGGGGCCAGGGGTGCGAGAAAGGATTCTCGCACCAGATTCAGAATGGATTCTTGCGCCAGATTCAGGGCGCCGCGGCGCCGTACGTGAAGTTCACGTGGCGCACGCCATGGCAGGTCAGCGTGCAATTGCCTTCGAAGCGGCCCGTATCGATGAATTGCCGCTCGCCGCTCACGATCGAGATGTCGAAGTTGATCAGGTGGCTGTGTTCGCGCGCGCTGCCGCCGACGCCATGCGCGGTATGGCACGCGCTGCAGGGCGATCGGCCGTCGACCACGTGCACGCGATGGAGCGAGAAGCTTTCATCCCCCAGAATCGAATTGCGGTCGTGGCACTGGTAGCAGAGCGCATACGACTGCGGCGATTCGGCAGTGAAGTCGGCGGTCTCATATCGCGCCGCCAGCAAAAAATCGAATCGCGAACCGTGCGGACCATTGGGTCCGGAACCGCCGAGTTCACGCGCGTCCGGATTGTTGTGACAGTCCTGGCACGTGAGCACGCGATCCGTTCGCGCCGCCGGCAGCAGGCTCGGCGTCTCCGCGACGTTCTGCGAGACGAAGGTCACCGGGTGCGCAGACGCCGTCGAGGGCAGAAATTGGCGGCGGATGTTCCCCAGTTCCTCGCGATCACGACGGATGCGATTTGCGATCGGCACCGGGTTGTCCGCGTGGCAGCGGAAGCACACTTCGTAGTCGGCGGACGCGCGCTCCACCGGCGAGCCGCCGAGCGAAATTCCCGGCGTTTCGGCAAGGGCCGGAGAGAGTGACGCGATCGCATTCGCTCCCAGCGCGCCGGTGTTGGCGAACGGGTCGGGTCGCACGGCGTGCGGGTTGTGGCAATCGACGCACTCGACGTGCGCGGGCATGGTCCGCGGGTCTTCGTCGGGGTCGTGCACCGGGCGAAACCGCGCGGGCTGGTGTCCGCTGCGCCGGCCGGAGACGTTGTGCACGTCGACCGCCGTGATGCCGTCGTGGCAACCGATGCACAGGTCATATGAACGCGCGCGGAGCAACTGGTTTCGCTGCTCGGCTCCGTGCGACACATGGCACGCGGCGCACGCGTTGTCGGCCAGCGATTCGAATTGCAGCGGCTCAGTGTCGTCGAGCATCGCGCGCGGCACGGCCTTGCCGCTCACGGCGTGTGCGCTGCCGCGCCAACCGTCGAGCTGGTGGCACGTGATGCAGAGCGCGCCCTCGCGCGTGGGGATGCGCAGGAAGTCGCCCAGTTCGTTGTTGTGCGGATCGTGACAGGCGGTGCACTCCAGCTCGCCGCGCTCGCCGAGCACGATTCGCGAATCGACCAGACCCGGGTCGCGGAGCTGACGATCGCGATTGGCGAGCGTGCGGTCGAAGCGAAACCCGATCGGATGGTCGTCCGACAGGTCGTTGGTGAGATTGGCCGGTCCCGACGGCATGTTCGTTTCGTTCATGGGGATCGGGGTGTCGCGGCTGAGCACGAGTCCGAGCGCGATGCTGCCGTCGTGGCAACTGAGGCATTGCTTGCTGGGGCCGGTGGGTTGCCCGATGCGGGCGTCGGTGGTGCTGCTGCGATAGACGCGGTAATGCGTCTGGGGGTTGCTGCGGTTCCAGAGCGGAGCGGCGGGGCTGGCGTTGTGCGGAGTGTGGCAAAATATGCACACTTGGTTCTCGCCGGTGGCGCGGATCGGTCCCGGCCCCAGCGCCGATAGGTCGTGCTTGCTGTTGAGAATTCGGTCGTCGGCCTGCAGCGCGGCGCAGAGCAGCGCCGAGAACAGAAGCGCGCGTCGCGTCATGGTGTCGCTCCGATGTACTGAAAGACCTGCACTCTGCGGTTGTAGGTGTCGGCGACCCAGATTCGGTCCTGCGGGTCGATTGTGATTCCCGAGGGCAGCGAGAAGCGGCCGGGGCCGTCGCCTTCCTCGCCGAACGCCAGCAGCAGGCGCGCCTGCGCGTCGAAGATCTGCACATTCTCGAACTGGTTGTCGAGCACGTAGACATGCCCCGCGCGATCGAACGCCACGTCGCGCGGCAGCGAGAAATCGCCGGCGGCATCACCTTTGCGGCCGAAGGCGCGGGCCGCGCGCGCGGCATCGAGCAACTGCACGCGGAAGTTCATCGAATCCGCCACGGCGACGCGAGGTTCGCCGGCCGGCTGAGACGCGGCGGCTGCGTCGCGCAGCGCCAAACCAGCGGGAAAACTGAAGAGTCCTGGGTCGCCGCCGCGACCGCCCACGCGGGATGCGACGGAGCCGTCACCGTTGAAGCAGAAGAGCGTGTGCAGCGCGGCGTCGAGCACCCAGACGCGGCCGTCGCGATCGATCGCCACGGCGCTGGGGCGCCGCAGCACTCCCGCACCCAGCGTGGCAAACGCCGACCCCGAAGCGGCTCCGACGAATACAACAGCGCGGCGCGCGTCGGCGATCGCGACACGCCCATTCACGGCGGCGACGTCGATCGGCCACTGCAAGGGCGCTCCGCCGACGGTGGTCCATCGTGCGTACGTCTGCGCATCCAGGTCGAGCACATGCACCGCGGCGCCGGCAGCGTGTCCGGGGTCGGCCACGTAGACGCGGCCCGCGTCGACCGCGACCGCCATCGGCGTTGCGAAATCGCTGCGGGCGGGCGGTCCGGCCAGCACGGCTCGCAGCGTGTCTCCAAGCTTCGGCCGCGCGCGAATGCTCGACTCGCCGCGCAGCTCGCCCAGGTAACGAATTCGCGGCGGATCGGGGGGAGCCGGCCAAACCAGCGACGCCGACGCAACGGGGAACCCGCTCGCGCTGCGCTGCTCGGGTGTGGCGCAGCCGGTAGCGAGCAGTATGAGCGCGGCGGCGGCGAATGGGGCGCGCATGGTCAGCGCTCTCCGGGGCGGATCACGGGGAAGCCGCGCTTGACCCTGACAAAAACGCCGATGTCGCCGTCGGACGAGCGCGGTTGCTCGAGCAGGTTGTACTCGAACTCGATGCTGGCGGTGAACTCGCCGATCTGCCAGTTCAGCCCCGCGCCGACGTCGACGCCGTGCGTGATGCCGAAGTCGGATTCGTCTTCGTAGCGATAGACGGCCAGGACGCTCGCGAGCAGGCTGGCGCTGATGGTGTATTGGTAGTCGGCGCCGAGATCGCCGAGCCAGACGTGGCGCGAATTCAGGTCGCGCGTGCCTTCGTAATCGAAATACGAGAGATCGCCGCGCAGATTCAGGGCGTGCGGGGTTTTGTCGAGCACTTGCGCATCCGCGCGAACGTGCGCCGCGCGGTAGGGGTCGATCGTGTCGTCGTTGTCCTCGAGCTCCGCACCGGCGCTCCAGCGCGGCTGGCGGTAGTTCACGCCCAGCCGCTGACGCTGGATGTCGCGCGGTTGGTAACCGAGAAAACGCTGGTCTTCTACGTCTTCCTCCTGCAGGGTCACGGCGTAGTAGGGGACGAGGCCGCCTTTGAATTCCTGCTGCACGCGTAGGTCGGCGCGCACACGGTGCAGTCCGTAGGAGCGGTCGACGCGGTAAAGGTAGTTCACGAGCACCGTCTGCCCGTCGGCGATGCGGCCTGTCAGCATGCGGCGCAATGCCGTGTAACGCCCCGCCTGAATGACGAGGTAGTCGCGGCCGGGTGTGTAGGTGCGTGCGCGGTTGGCGTCGGTGACGACGATGCTGGTGCGCAGCACGTCGCTGCGCGCCAGATACGCGGGCAGCGGGTCGTTCAGCGTGGCCGATTCGCCGATCACCACGCTCGTCGGAGTGTCGGCGTCGGCGTCGATCTGCGCGTACGCGAGCGACGCGTCGGCCCGCAGCCGGCCCAGCTCATTGGGGATCGTGAGCGCCGCGTGGCCGTAGGCGCCCCATTCGTCGGTTTCGCGCGAGCGCTCGGCGCTCTGGCGCGCGGCATACAGGTTCGCAGCGCCGAACAGCCACTCGCCGGGCTGCCATTCCGCACCCAGCTCGGCGCGAGTCTGCTGCGTGCTGAATCCGGCGTACGTCTGATCGTTGTAGAGCGCTCGATAGGTTGTCGCGAACTCGTCGCTGTGCTGCAAGCGCAGGCGCGCGTTGCCTTCGAAAAGATCGCGCTCCAGGTCGCGGCCCTCATCCTGGTAGCGCAGCGCGGCTTCCAGCCGGCTGCGGCGGTCCGGACCGAACTGCACCACCTGCTCGATCTCCAGATCGTTGCGCGTGTTCTCGAATTCGTTCTCGGAGCCGGAGTAGCGCTCGCTGCGATCGGTGTAACCGTAGTTCAGGCGCAGTTGGTTGTATTCGGTCTGATGCCAAACCGCCTCGTATTCGACGCGCCGCTCGCGCCGCTTCTCGTCGTCCAGGTCGCGGCGCACAGAGCTTGTCAGGTCCTCGTCGTAATCCTCGAACGTGAGCCGCATCGGGAGCACGCGGTCATTCAGCAGCACTTCCGCCGTGTATTCCTCGCGCATGCGGTCGAGGCTGGGCAGGAACAAACGCGGCACGCGCTCATCGAGGCGGCGCGCCTCGAGATTGGCCGTGATGCGACCGGCCGGAAAGAGCGTCACCCGCGCGTCGTAGCGTACGAGGTCGCCCTGCGAGTCGTCGGAGAGATCGAGCCGCGGACCCTGCTCGGTGTAGGCGTCCTGCGACAGGCCATAGTCGAAGCGAAACTGGTAGCGCAGCAACCGCTCGCTGAGGATGTTGCCGGCGGCTTCGACCTCGGCGTACTCCTGCAGTGAGCGGTAGGAGTCGCGTTGCCGCTCGACGCGCGAGAAAAGGCCGTCGAGGCGCGTGCGGGTCAGTCGGCGACGCCAATCGCCCTCAAATCCGAGACCAAACCGCAGCTCATCGAACGTGATGATGCGCACGGGTTCGCGCGCTGGTTCGGGCCAGGGCCACGGCCATGCGGCGGCGGGTTGCGACGTCGGTTGCGAGGACGGTTCGTCGGCGCGCGCCGTGCCTCGCGGCCGCGCCAGCGCCAGGAGCAGCGCGGCAAGCAGCAGCGCCCGTCGACCACCGAAGGGCGAAAATTTCATGACGATCGTTGCGACTCCGCGCCGGATGACTGCCTGCGATGCTACGAATTCACGCGCGCGCCGTCCACCGCGCAATCGCACCGAAACGGTACGACTACGCGTTGCTCCGCGCGGTTGAGCAACGCAGTTGCGGCGCGTAACGTACGGGTGTGGTGCCACCGCGAAGGAGTCGCGACGTGAAGTGGGCGGCATGGGCGTTGGTGATGCTCGCGGGCGGCGGGCTCGTTGCGGCGACGGCGCGCAGCGGCGACGAGTCGACGGAGCACGTCACGCAGCCGACGGCGGCGTCGGGGATTGCCGGCACGCCGCACGATTTCACCCGCGGACGCACCGGCTCGCTCGATTTGTGCCTGCCGTGCCACACGCCGCACATCACCGCGGCGCAGGCGCCACTGCGCGTCGCGCGACCGCCGGCGGGCAGGCCGCTTCAGCCGTATCAGATGCCCGGCGCCGATCTCGACTCCGCGTCCCTGCTGTGCCTGAGCTGCCATGACGGCGTGGTCGCGTCCGACGTCTACGCGGGAGCGCACGGCGCGATGTGGACGGACCGAACGGCGGCGGCAGGCCCGGTCGGACGAAACCGGCTGACGAACCACCCGGTCGGAACGGAGTATCCCCTTTCAGATCCGAAGTATCACTCGCCGGAAGCCGTGTCGGCCGACGGGCGCATCCTGCTGAAGTACGGTCGCATGCAGTGCACCACGTGCCACGATCCGCACAACACGAATCGTCACGCCGGCATGCTGGTGATCTCGAACGAACGGAGCCGATTGTGTCTGGCCTGCCATCGGTTGTAGCGCGGTGGGGCGGACAGCGCGCAGCGCTCGTGTGGCTGTGCGCGGCGGCGGTTGTTGCGCCAGGCCTTTGGAGCTGCATCGACCGCGCGGCGCCGGTCGATCATCTGCCGATTCGGGCGGACGGCTCTGTCGCGCGTGTCGGCGTCGGTCTTGGAAATCTGCGGCTGCGACCCGCGCCGACCGCGGCGCAGGTGCGCGCCTCGGAGTTTCTCTTCGGAACAGAGCCGCCGCCCAGGCTGGGGCTGATTCGCCCAGTGGATGTGGCCGCAGCCGGCCCGGATGTGTTGATTTGCGACAGCGGGTTGCAGGCGGTGCTCCGCTGGCGACGTGCGGACAGCGAACTGCAATTCGTGCCGATCGAGCCCGCGCCGCGCGTGCCGTCGGCGCTGTCGGTTGCGGATGATGGGCGGGTTCTAGTTGCCGACGCCGCCGGCGCCGTGCGGAGTTTCGGCTCGAGAGGGGCGAGCGCCGCCGCGGCCGCGATCGACGGGCCATTTCGCCCCGGCGGGGCGGCGTTCGTGGGCGACGAACTATGGGTGTCGAACGTCGCGCAGCACCGCATCGAAGTGTTTGACGCGTCCGGCGCCTGGAAACGCGCGCTCGGCAAGAGCGGCGACGGGCCCGGCGAATTCGGCATCCCGCTCGGAATTGCGGCCACGGCTGAGGGCGCGGCGGTCGTCGACATGCTGAATTGCCGCGTGCAGCTTTTCGCGCGCGATGGACGATGGCTGCGCGACATCGGCGGCCCCGGCGCCACCGAAGGGCGATTCGGACGACCGCGCGGCATCGCGATTGGCCCGGACGGGACCGTCTTCGTGGTCGACGCCGCGACGCAGCGGGTGCATGCGTTTGATGCGCGCGGCCGTTTCATCGGTGGAGTAGGCGGCGCGGAAGACGGTGGGTCTCCGCTCGTTCTGCCGGGCGGAATTGCGATCGTGCGCGACGCGCCCGACGCCGAGCGCGCGGCGCCGGTCGGCTTCGGCGCGAAATATTTTCTGCTCGTCGCGGAACAAATGCTGGAACCCGGGATTCGTGTCTACGCGTGGCGCGGCGAGCTGCCGCGTACGCCGACGCAGCCAGTGCGGCTCGCGGGCAGCCCGCATTGGGACGCGCGGCGCTGCGACGCGTGCCATCAAACGGACAACGGGGGGCGCGTCCAGCCGATCGCCAGAGCGGAACTCGACGCACGGTGCACTTCTTGTCACGACGGCGTGCGCGCCGCAGCCGAGGCTCATCCGGTCGGATGGCCGGCCGAGGGACCGCGCACGAAGCGTCCGCCTGAAACGTGGCCGCTCGTGAACGACAGGATCGCTTGCATCACGTGCCACGACATTCGCGCGGCGTGCGATCAACCGGCGAGCACCACCGACAATCGCGCCTTCGTTCGCGGATTCGACGCGCTCGACCCCGCTGCGTCGTGTCGCGCGTGTCACACGGGCGAGGTGGCGCGCTTCAATCCGCACCGACCTACGGCGTCCGGCGCAGTTTCGGAGAGCGTGTCCTGCGGATTCTGTCATCGCGATACGCCAAAGATCGCGGCCGATGGTCGACGCAGCGGGGACGCGGCGCTGCACTGCGCGGGTTCGACCGTCTGTCTGAGTTGCCACGAACCTCACGCCGACCCTGCGCCCACGGGCCATCTGGCGAAACAGGTGAGCGGCGAGATGGCGGCGCGGCTGGTGGCGCGCGAGACGCAGCGGCGCGGCGGACCGCACGTCGGCGCGACCGGACTGATTCCGCTCGACGCCGGCGCGATCACCTGCCAGTCCTGCCACAATCCGCACCCGGCCGGGCTGTTCGCGCCAGGATCGGCGCAGGAGTCGCGCAGCGCGGACAGCGGCACCGCACGCGTCGCAACGCGGCTTGAGCCGGCGCAGCTTTGCCTGGAGTGTCACGAAAAATGAGAAAATTCCGCTGGATTCGATCGGTGGGAGCCGTGCTCGGCGTCGCGGCGGTCGCGGCGGCGGCGCTGGTCGGGGGCTGCCCCGCGGACGAGGAGCCGTCGCCGATTGGATTCGCCAACACCAACGATCCGTCGAACGGCGGGGCGACGTACGCCGGCTCCGCAAGCTGTGCGCTCTGCCACGCGGAAATCGCCGCCGAGCACGCGGCGCACGGACACGCGGCGGCGCTGAACGCGGCGCAGGGGCGCGCGCCGACTTTTTCGCCGCTGGGGGAGCGGGCCGGTGTTCCCGATCCGCCCGAAGGCCTCGCCTGGACTGACATCGCGTACGTCATCGGCGGCTATCGCAAGGGGGCGTTCTTCGTCCGTTCGGACGGTTTCGTAGCGACCAACGGCGTTGATGGCGTCGATTCCAACTGGCAACTCGAATTTCCGCCGAGCGGCGTCGCGGCAGGTTTCGCGCCGTATCTTCCAAACGCGGTCGAGCCGACGCCTTTCGCCTTCGAGTGTTTCCGCTGCCACACGACAGGCGCGTTGGCGCAGTCGGCGTCGGAGCCGGCGTTTCAGGATGGGCGCGCGGGCATCCTGGGAACGTGGAGCGAGGCGGGCGTGCAGTGCGAAGCGTGTCACGGTCCCGGCGGGCGGCACTTCAGCACGCGCGACGGTGACGTTCGAATCGACCGCTACGCGATCTTCGTCGACCTGACCGGTGAGCGGACGTGCCGCGTGTGTCACAGCGACAGCCTGAACGATTCCGCGAAAATCCTCGCGGAAGACGGCTTCATTCGCCACGATCAGCAGTGGGCGGAGCTGCGCGCGAGCGGCGGACATGCTGATTTCTCGTGCGGCTTCTGTCACGCGTCGCACCGTTCGAGCACCTATGAGCGCTCGGCGGCGATTCGCAACGACTGCACCGCGTGCCACACCGACACCACGATGGCCAAGCACGGGGGCGCGGTCTTCGTCCGAGGCGACTATCGCGAGGAGTTGAGCTGCGAAAGCTGCCACATGCCGTTTGCTGCGAGGGTATCCAGCCAGGCGGATGCAGCGGTGGTCCCGCCGCCGGGGCTTGTCGGCGACACGCGGTCGCACATCTTTCGGATCGACCTCACCGGGGGCGATGTGAGTCGGTTCCTGAGCGATGTGGGAGACGAGGTTCGTGTTGAGACGGACGGCCGCGCGGCGTTGACGGTCGACTACGTCTGCCTGCGGTGCCACAACGACGTGGGACTTCCGAACCTTTCATTCACCGTGGATCGCGCGAGCGAGATCGCGCGCTTCATGCACATCGAATTGCCGTAGCGGCTGCGGCCGGGCCGGCTTGACTTGTACGTTCGCGGCGTTACTATTTAGGAGTCCTAACTAATGGAGCCAGCCCGTGACCGGCGACTCAGTCGCGCAGCGCATTGCCCAGGGACTCGCCCGGATCGGGATCGCGATGCGCTACGGCGCCTGGCGGGATGCAGCCGCACGGAACCTCACGCCCACTCAGGCCCAGATTCTCGGAATTCTCCACGCGCGCCGCGAGCCGCCGCGAGTGGGCGAGATTGCCGACTTGCTGGCCGTCACTCCCGCGACGGCCAGCGACGCCGTTCGCGTGCTCGTCGAGAAGGGGCTGGTGGAGAAACGTCGCGCGGAGAGCGACGCGCGCGGCGTCCTGCTCTTTCTCAAGAGGCGGGGGCGTTCCGAGGCACGCGACACAGCGAATTGGCCCGAAGCTCTGATCGAGGCCATCGACGAGATCGACGGCCCTGAGCAGGCGGTCCTGCTTCGCTCGCTGATCCGAATGATCCGCGCACTGCAGGAGCGACAAGTCATTCCGGTGCAGCGCATGTGCGTGGAATGCAGATTTTTCGCGCCATACGTCTACGAAGACGTCGATCGACCGCATCACTGCCGCTATGTGGACGCCCCGTTCGGCGACGGCGAGATTCGAATCGATTGCGCGGAGATGGAACCGGCTGCGTCCGAGGAACGGCCGCGGCTGTGGGACGTGTTTGTAAACGGCAGGCCCGCCGCCGGGAAGCGCGGGACCAACGACAAAGGAGCATCCTCGTGACGAAACAGAAAGCCACTTTTTATCATGCCGGCTGTCCCGTTTGCGTGAACGCTGAGAGAACGTTCGTGGCGGCGCTCGACTCAAGTCGCTACCAGGTGGAGATCGTGCACCTGGGTCAGCAGAAGGACCGCCTTAACGAAGCGGAGCGTGCCGGGGCGCGCAGCGTTCCGGTGCTCGTGGTCGAAGGTCAGGCGTTCCACATCAATCATGGGGCCGACCTGAGCGCGCTGAAGTAGTCGCTCGGCGCGTTTCGAATGCGTCGTCGCGCGAGCGAGTCGCGCGGTTCATGCACATCGAATTGCCCTAGCGGCTGCGACGCAGCGAGAGAAAACGAGAACGGGCGGCGACCCGGATTGAGTCGCCGCCCGCTCGGCTTCGTGCGTGGCTCTACAGACGAACTACGGCAGCAGCGCGCCGGCGCTGTCCGCGTATTCTTCCGCGAGCATCAGCGCCTCGCGAACGTAATCCGGGTTGTGGACGCCATTGCCGCCGCCCTGGATCACGTAGTAGTAGAGGTATCGGGCCTTCTTGATCTCATCCGGAATCGTGGCTTGTCCATCCGAATCCGGGCCGCCTTCGCTGGTGTACTCCCAGAAGGTGCCGTTGCCGCGGGCCGGGTCATCGGTCCAAGCATCGAGGGCTTCGAGCACGCGCTCAGCGCGGAACTCAAGCTCAAGCTCGAGCGCCGTCGCCAGCGCCTGGGCCACCTCGGCACTGCCGTGGCACTCGACGCAGCCGTCGTAGTTCACCGCGAACGTGTGGCCGGAAACCGCGGGCAGCTCGCCCGGGATCGCCGCAGCGCGAACGACGTGGCACGTGGCGCACTGATCGCCGGTGTTTAGGTGCACCGACGCGCGGGTCGGCACGATCGGCGTCGGGTCGCTGTCGGGCAGCGGCATTTCGCCGAAAAACACGTTGACCTGATCGCTGGGGTGCGGCTCGCGGCTGGTGTCCGTCCAGACGCGCTCACGCGCGTGGTGACACTGGCCGCACAGATTGAAGCGCGAGGGATCGGTCGTGGCTTCGATGGTGTTGGTCGGCGTCGGATACGCCACCTCGGGGAAGCGGAGCTGATAGTCGCGTCCGTCTTCCGGCGTGACGGCGTTGCCGGTCTGCTGGTGCGGGTCGTGGCAGATGGCGCACGTGATCGGCGTCATCTCTTCGGCGGTCAGCCCCGCAAGCAGGTCATCCGGAATGTCCTCTTCGCCCAGGATCGACGCGCGATAGAAGAAGTCGCCCGAGTGGCACGAGCCGCAACTGTTCAGCGAGGTGCCGGCCGTGAAGCGCTCGACAAGATCCTCGCGAACCTCGGCGTGCGCCGACATTGCCCAGTCTTCGCCGTTCGGATGGAAGCTGCCCTGATGGCACTCCGAGCAGATGCTGGCCGAAAGATCGACCGGCGGACGCAGCGACGCGTCGTTCACGTTGTTCGCGTGGTCAGCCGCCGGACCGTGGCACGATTCGCAGCCGACGCCGGCGAGCGAGTTGGTGGTCGCGCGATTGACGAAGCCGCCGTCCTCGCCGAAACCGACGGTATGGCAGCTCAGGCACTCCGCGTTCGTACCCTGTCCGATTTCCTCGAGCGTCTCGAGCGCCGTCGAGTGCAGCGTGCCCGACCAGTCGTCGTGCTGGTTCGCATGGCACAGCAGGCAGCGCGTCGAGCCGGCAAAGCGGCCGGTGATGCCGGAGTCTCCCTTCGCGTCGGAGTTGTCGTTCTCGTTCTCGTTCTCGTTCGCGTTGTCGTTCGTGCTGCCATTGTCATTGACGTTGGCGTTGTCGTTCGCGTTGCCGTTGCCGTCGGGTATGAGATTTGGACACCCGGCGGTCAGCACGAACGGGACCAGCGCCGCCAGCGCATACGTTGCGGCTGCGCTGACAAACCTGCGGAGCGACATTGGAATACCTCCCATCATCCGTGATTGGCGCCCTTCAGGCGAAGTGCGAGTGACACCACGCATTACGAATGCCGAGTTTTGCCTGACATGCGCCATGACTTGTCCGAGTCGACTATATCGCGCGCCGGTCGCTTGTCGAGCCATCTCGCACGCGCGGCGCGGAGATTTTTTCGATATCCGCAAAGCGCACAAAAGCGATCCCATTTCTTCATGATGCGTTCGTCCGCAATGCGGTGTAGCGCGGCGACGCGGTCGCGAAGAGTCGCGCGAAAGTGCGGGCAATTGGCCGCGATGTCGGCGCGAATAGCGCGTGCGAGCGCGCGCTTTCGAATGAGGACAAACGGAGTGCGAATTGAAACCGCTGCCGCACCTGTTCGCGCCGCCCTGCGACGGTTATTGTCATTGAGGTCGATGAATTACTGCTCGAAAGAAGTGACCACCGTGTTTCACACCCGCTCACAGCGCGATCATGCTCAGCGCATCGCGGTGTTTCTGCTGCTCGCTGTGTCCGCGTGCTACGGCCAGGATGCGGAGAACTGCCTCTACTGCCATCAGTTCTCGGGCTTGAGCCGGCTGGACGCCGAGTCCGGCCGCGTGCACTGGTTCCAGATCGATCCGGAGTACATCGATCACCAGCGCGGGCCGCACGCCGGATTGCGCTGCACCGACTGCCACGAAGCCGAAGCGGCGCGCGTGGTGCCGCACGGCGCGTTCAAGCCGGTGGACTGCACACGTACCTGCCATCTCGGGGGCAGCAGCGACGTCGAGCGTCGCTTCAGTCACGCGAACATTCCTCCCATGCTGGCGGGCAGCGCCCATACGCCCGAAACGCTGGCAGCCGTCGAATTCGAGGGCGGGCCGTTGCTGTTGCCCGGCCAGTCGCAGTGTCTGTTCTGCCACGACGAGCCGGTTTTTCGCACGCCGGAGCGCGCCGTGCTCAGCACGGAGGCGAACGTGCGGCGGTTCGATCGCTGCGACGTCTGTCACGTCAGCCAGTTGCCTGTCGACACGCAGTATTTTCTGAAGCACGTCGCGTCCCGGCTCGAGCCGGCTCGTCCGCCTCTCGAGCAGGCGCAGGTGTGCGCCGTGTGTCATAGCGACGCGAAGGTGATGGCGCAGCACGAACTCTCGAACAGCGTCGCGAGTTTCGTGCGCAGCTTTCACGGCAAGGCGGCGCTGCTGGGACAATTCGACACGGCCTCCTGCGTCGATTGTCACGTGGCGATCGGCGACAACGCGCATCGCATGCTCGGGTCGCACGAGCCGCTGAGCGCGGTCCACCCGACGCGCGTGGCGGATTCCTGCCGCACGATCGCGTGCCACCCGGGCACGGATCCCGGATTCAGCGCGGCTTCGGTGCACCTCGACATTCCGCGCGTCGGCGGCAGCCCCGAATTCTGGCTGGCCTGCGCCTTTCTCGCACTCACCGTGCTCTCGTTCGGCCCGTCGTGCATCATTGTGCTGCTTGAGCTGGTGCAACTCGTGCTGGGCCGACACTCTCACGCTTCACGCGAATTGGTCGAACTCGCGCGTCGCGTAGTCGAGCATCCTCAGGGCCGCGCGCGACTGCGCCGCTTCGATCTAATCAGCCGCGTGCAGCACTGGGTGCTCACATTGCTGTTCACGCTCCTGTGCCTCACCGGCTTCCCCATGAAATTCGCCGAGCAGGCCTGGGCCGAGTCGATGGTCGGCTGGTTCGGCGGGCTGGCCACGGCGCGCCTGATTCATCATTGGTCCGGAATCGCGCTGCTGATTGGCTTTGCGGCGCACCTGGCGCACATCATGGCCGGTGTGTTCGAGAAGGCGCGACGTCGCAGACCTGACGGAAAGCCCGTCGGATTGTGGACCGCGTTCCTGCAACTGCCGCTCGTGGTCTCGCCGGCTGAGGCGGGACGAGCCCTGCAACTGCTCGCCTACCTGGTCGGCCTGCGACGGACGCGCCCCATGTTCGGGCGCTTCAGTCTGACGGAAAAATTTGAGTATTTCGGCGTGCTCTGGGGCACGACTCTGCTCGGAATCACCGGCTTGATGCTTTGGAAAGAGGAGTGGTTCTCGCACTGGTTCGGCGGGCGCATGTTCAACATCGCGCTCATCGCGCACACCTACGAAGCGTTCTTGGCGGTGATTCACGTGGGCATCCTGCACATCTACAACGTGCTGCTCAATCCGGCAGTGTTCCCGCTCTCGCTCGCAACCCTCACCGGGCACACGCCGCTGACCAAACTCGCCGAGGAGAATGGCGAGTTCCTGCTCGAGACCGCGCGCGAGCTGGACCTGGTGCCGCAGGAGCCGCTCTGTGAGTGAGCCACGCAAACACGGCGCGACGGGCGGCGCGTTCTGGCGGCGATTTAGCAGCGTCGGCGTCGACCTGTTTCGCCGCGCCTATGCGCTCGCGATAATCTTCGTGATCTGCGGGTTGAGCTGGCGCGCCATCAGCTACCTCGTCGACGGCCTGCTGCGGCCCAGCGACGTTCCGCCGCAGATATCCGGCTTGCCGCTGCGGCTGGACGCGCAGGCTCTCACCGACGGCGCCGATGGTTGGACCGGGCTGCAGGTTGTCGAGAACGCGCGCTCGCCGCTGTCGCGCTATCACCGCTTTCACGGCTGGGTGCAGCCCGACGCGCGGAACGATTGCGTGCGCAGCGGCTGCCACGGTCCGCTGCCGCACGCCGAGCGCAAGGAGGTTCGGGCGTTCCTGAACATGCACGCTTCCGCGATGCACTGCGGAGTCTGCCACCTCGAGACCGAAAGCGAGCAGCCCGCGCTCGGCTGGTACGACATTCAAACCGGCGTCCGCAGCGAGCCGCCGGCGCTGCTGCGCGCCGCGGGGTGGCTGGACGCCGCGGCGTCGCAGCCGGTGCGCGAATTTTCGAGCGACGATCAGGCCGCTATTGTTGGTTTGCTGCGCGCCGCGCACACCCACGCGGCCGGCAGCGACGGGCTCGAGGCGCTCGCGGATCACCTGGCTGCGGTCCGACCGGCAAGTCCGGCGTTTGCACAACTCGTCGACGAGGGGCGTGCCACAGTCGCGCGCGCTTTCCGCGGCTCGTACGGCGCGAAACTCGCGTTGCTGGGGGCCGACGGCCGGCCGATCCTGGCGCATCCGGGCGCCGAAGCCGCGGTTCGGGATTTTCTGGCGAGGGGCGCCGCCGCCGCGCAGGAGCAGCGCGAAGCGATGCTGTCGGCAGTGCATCCGCGACGCCGCGCGGAACCGCTGGATTGCAGCGCATGTCATGTGGCGAGCGGCTCGCGCATGGAATTTGCAGCGCTCGGCTATCCGCCGGCGCGGGTTGAGCGGCTGCTCCACTCCGCGATTTTCCAGATGATCCAGCACATCGCCGACGGGCAGCCGTTCCACATGCCAAACGTCCTTCCGGCCGAGGCGCCGCGGCAGCCGTAGACAATCACTTGCCCAGCGCCGCCTCCAGTTGTTCGAGCGTGCGGTTGGCTGCATCGAGCAGTTGCAGTGCGTAGTGACGGTTGTGCATCCCCGCCCCAACCGCGACCAGCCGCACGTTCGCAGCGGCGTCGTCGAGCTTGCGCTGATCGACTTCCGCCAGCGCCTTGCCCGCTTCGGCGGCCGCGGCGGCAGCGTTACGGACCCGATCCAGCCGCGCCTGCGATTCGCGCACGTACGTTCCGATCTCGCTGCTCCACTGGTCGAACAGCTTGCTGTAGTCGTCGCCGTGACAGGCCACGCACCCCTGCTGCGTCGCCTTGATCAAGTCATCGCCCTTGAGATCGGTTCCCGACTCGGTGTGGCATGCGCGGCAATTCAAGCGTGAACCGAGCATGGCGCTGGGCGTGTCGTGGGGCAGGCCGCGTCCGCCGGTGCCCGTCAGCAGCGAGACCTGCTCGCTGTGGTGGCCGGGGTGGCAGTGCTGGCAGTTGCTGCGAACGGGCTCGAGCAGATCGCCGCTGCCGGCCAGACGCTCGGGATCGAGCAGGCCGTGCTCCATCGTGCGATGACAGTCCACGCAGCGGGCGCGCTGCCCCTCGACGTGCACCGCGTGATAGGCCCGCACCGTTTCCGAATCGCGCGTCGCGAAATCTGCGAGGAACTTGTCCTGATCGTGGCAGTGCGTGCACTCGCGAATCGTCACGCGCGTGTCGCCGCGGACGACGTCCCAATGGCAACTGGCGCAATCCACGCCGCGCTGGATGATGTCGTTGTGATCCATCAGCGTCGGCTGCACCGTACTGCCGGATGCGCGCTCGTGAATCAGCACGGCGCGCGAGGGCGCTTCGTGGCACAGCAGGCATTCGGCCGTGCCTTGGTTGAACGATTCGCCGGTGAAATGGCACGTGTAGCAGGCGTTGCGATCGACCGCGATGTGATTGGCGAGCGATGGATCGAAATTGTGGCAAGACGAGCAGTTCAGGCCGCTGAGCTGCGCCAGCCGCAGATCGCGGTGCACCAGCCCCGCGAATTCGTGCACCAGCGCGCTGCCGGGATCGTCAAGCGACAGTTCGTCGCACAGCCGCGTCAGGCCGGCGTCCCTGGCCGCGGTCATCTCGATCGAGCGCGCAGCCTTTTCAATTCGCGTGAAAGCCTCCGGCGAAAGCAGCGCGGCCAACCGCGCCCGTGCACTCGCGAGCTTTTGCTGCGCCTCGGCGACTTTCTGCTCCGCATCGAGATGCTTGGCGTGGAAGAAGTGCACCGTCGGCACGCGCTGCACCTCGATCTTCTCTTCGCCGGCGTAGCGAATTTCGGTGCGCGGCTCGCCGATCGCCAGCCGCTTGCCGCGGAAGTCGTTGTCGCCGTGGCACGCCGAGGTCATGCAACTGTCGTCGTCAACGTGGGCCCGCGGTCGACCGGCCCCGTAACGGCCGGAGAAGTAGCTCGTGACCTGCGACAAACCCTTGAACTTGGCCTTGATCGTGAAACGCTCGCCCGGCGCGTAGTGACAGTCCACGCACAGTGCGCCGATCTTGCGGCCGTGAATGTCGTGGGTGTAGGACTCGTAGTAGGGGTCCATGATGTGGCACGAGCCGCAGAACACGGGCCGGCTCGTCCAGTACTCAGCGCCCGTCAGGCCCGCGCCTGCAACCACCAGCAGCGCCAGCATGGCGACGCCGAGCGACACGAAGAAAGTGCGCCACGTTCGGCGGCGTGGTTTGTGCTCGGGATTGGTCTGAGACGTGGCGGCTTCGGTTGTCGGTTGGTTCGAGGACGGGTCTGGCACGGGCTGCTCCTGCGCGTGACACAATCGATCGTCGTGCCTATGGTACGAGCGGATGTCGTGATCACAACATGAGCGCTTTGCGTACATTTTCAGTGCGAATTCACACGCCGCGTAGCACGTGCGGAGTCGCTCGACTGCTGGCGCTCGCTCTTAGCATCGGCGCATCGGCCTGGGCGGATACAGGTTTCGTCGGTCGCGATGTCGCGGCGATCGGGCCCGGCGACATGCCGCTGCGCCTGCCCACAACAGTCGCGGTTGCAGCCGACGGCCGCGTATTTGTCGCAGACGGCGTGAACCATCGCGTCGCGGTATTCGACGCGGAGGGCGCGCCGCTCGGCGAGATCGCCGACGCCGACGGGACGCGATTGAACACTCCGGTCGGCGTGCGCGTCGACGGGCAGGGTCGTGTCTGCGTGGCCGACACAGGCAACCGGCGCGTGCTGCTTTATTCGCTCGATCTCGAGTTGATAGTCGTCGTCGCCGCCCCCGTGGTCGAGGGCCGGCCCGTCGACGTGACCGACGCATTGCCGCTCGCGAATGGCGCGCTCTGGCTCATCGACAACGACAACCACAGACTATGGCGCGGCGCCATCGGCGGCGATGCGTGGCGTGAAGTCGGGCGCGTCGGCGAGACGCTGGGACAATTCCAGTATCCGTTCCTGATCGCGCCGGCCGCCGGCGGAGACCTGGTCGTCAGCGACGTGATGAATTCGCGCGCCCAGTTGCTCACCGCTGACGGACGCGCCGTGCGCGCGATCGGCACATATGGCGTCGAAATCGGCCAGCTCTATCGCCCCGGCGGCGTCGCGGTGGACGCCGATGGTCGCGTCTGGATCGCCGACAGCGTGCTGGGCGTGGTGCAGGTGTTCGGGCGCGAAGGAGCCGTGATCGACGTACTGCGAGATGCGGCGGGGGCGCCGCTGCGGTTCGAGGGTCCGCTCGGATTGGCGTTCGATGCCGCCGGCGCGCTATACGTGGTCGAGTCGCAGGCTCATCGCGTGCGAAAGATCGAGGTTTCGCCGACGACTCGCGCCGGACCGCCGCCGAGGCCCGCGCGCACTGCGGCCCGAGGCGGTCAGCAGGCGCGCTCCTGCACGATTTGCCACCTGGAGTGGATTCCGCCATTTGTTGACGGGCGGGATTCGACGCTGCTGGGGCGTCCCGACAGCCGCGCGGACGACCCGATCGCGGCCCGCTCCGCAATGTGCCTGTCGTGTCACGACGGTTCGGTCGCGGACTCGCGCTACGCTGTGTGGGCCGAGCACGGGCATCGCACCGGCGTGACGCCGCCGGCGGACATGGTCGTGCCGGCGACGCTGCCGCTGGTCGACGGCACGGTGGCTTGTCGCACGTGCCATACGGCCCACGGTCCGGGCGCCGCCGAGACGGACATCAGCAAAATCGTGCTGCTGCGTGGTCGCAACGCGGCGGGCGAATTGTGCGTGAGCTGTCACGTCGACAAGACGCGCGGCCCGATGTTCGGCACGCATCCGACCGGCGGCATGCCGTGGCCGGTGCCGCAGAGATTGATCGACGCCGGGGCGAGGGTCGGCCCAAATCCGCGCGAACTCACGTGCCAGGTCTGCCACACGGCGCACGGCGCGCGCTTCGATCACCTGCTGGTCGAAGGCACCAAATCGAGCCAACTGTGCCTGGCTTGCCACGATCAGATGCGACCGGGCATGTTTCGCGAAGGCGCTCCCAGCGAGCATCCGCTCTCACCGCCCGTCAACGATGAGCAGGCCGCGGCGATCGAGCAGCTCGGAACGCGGCTCGGCGACGGCGACCGCCTCATCTGTCTTTCCTGCCACAAGCTGCATCACGGCAAGGGCGAGCGGTTTCTGCTTGCCGACGATCTCACCGACGGGCGTTTCTGCCTGCATTGTCACTCCGAGCGCAGCGACGTGCTCGGCAGCGCGCACGATCTGCGCGCCACTCTGCCCGAAGAGCGCAACCGGCTGGGCATGCGCGTTATCGACGGCGGCCCGTGCAGCGCCTGCCACCTGTTTCATCGCTACGCGCGCGAGCTGCGCCCGACGGAGCTCGATGCGCCGGGGCACTGCGCCAGTTGTCACAGCGAGGGGCAATGCGCGGGCGAGAAGAGCCTCGGCGCGTTCAATCACCCGAGCAACCACTGCACCGACTGCCACAACCCGCACGAAACGCGCTTCGGCAAGTTCCTGACCGCGCGGCCCGAAGACGTGTGCAGCCGCTGCCACTCCGAGAAGATGTCGCTGGTCGGCAGTGGTCACGATGCGCACCTGGCCGGCAGCGAATTCTGCGGCAGCCCGAGTTTTGCGGGGGATCGCTGCCTGGCATGCCATCAGCCGCATGCCGAGCAGCCGCGCGGGCTGCTGCGCACTGCGCCCTTGGCGAACCAGGCGGACGCCGACGCGGCCTGCCTGCCGTGTCACAGCGATGCGGCATGGAGCGGCGGCGGTGCGCTCGCCGTCAGCCACCCGCGGCAGGGCGCGTCGATCTCGCCGGAGCTTCCGCTGATCGCGGCGGCGGACGGCAGCGGTTCGATGATCGGTTGCGTCACGTGCCACGATCCGCACGGCAACGGGCTTGAGGCGGCGGGTCTGCCGCGCGCGCCAGCGGCCGGCGCGACCGACGTCTGCACCTCGTGCCACAGCGACATGGCCGCGATCACTGCCTCCGCCCACAGCCCCACGCGGCTTGCCGCCAATCAGCTTGACGCGACCGCCTGCGGTCCGTGCCACCAACCGCACGGCTCGGGCGCCCTGTTGTGGGCGGCGTCCGTAGCGGGCGACGCACATCGGGTCAGCGGCACGGCCGGACACGTTGGTGATCGCTACTGCGTCGATTGCCACCGCGCCGGCGGACCGGCTGCCGCACCCGCCGTCGCTTCGCATCCGGATGTGCCGATGTTCGACCCGGTCGCCGCGTCCGGGCGTCGCGCGCCGTTGCCGCTCTACGACGCGAGCGGACGCGTCTCCGCCTCGGGGGCGATCGAGTGTCGCACGTGCCACAATCCGCACGGCCGCGAGCTGCCGCCGGGTACGCCCGCGGAGAAAGCCGCGGCGCTGCGCATTCAACTGCGGCCCTTCGAGCAGCCCAACGTCTGCACGCATTGCCACGGCGCGGACGCGTTGTGGCGGTTCCTGTATTTCCACGAGCCGAACCGGCGCAGCGGCCCGGCGACCGTCTCCGCGGCACCCTGATCGCTCGATCGCGGTCTATTCGTCGGGATCGCGCCGCGGGGCCGTGCGGCGCGGTGCGGGCTCCATGCGGCGTGAGTATTTGAGTACGGCCGCCCGCGATTGACGGCCGTCGATACGCGCTTCGAGGGAATGCGCGAGCCGCACGTGCCGCACATGGAAGGTCTCCGCGGCCGCGGGCTGCCGGCTGAGCCACTCCCAGTCGATGAACGCGCCGCCGCCCGACGGATGGACCGTCAGATAAGCGATGCCGCTCGCCACGAGGTTGTGGAAGAAGTGGCTGCCCTGCGATGGGTCGACGACGAAGTGATCAAGCGCAGTCTCGACGATGACTCGCGCCGACGAAATTTGGCTGAATGACACGGGAATGCCGAGCCAGTGGTTGCTCGAACCCCAGCGGCCGGGGCCGATCAGCAGATACTCGCGGCCCTCGTGACGCAGCGCTTCGTTCAATGCGGCAACCTCGAGCGAGATGCCGCGCGTCGCGGCCGGGTCGAACGCGCCGGGTTTCACGTAGACGATGTCCGTCACGCCGCCGATGACGCCGTGCCCGAGCGCCTGGCCGGTCTGGCAGAGCAGATCGCCGACGGCGAGCGAGTCGATTTCGACATGCTCGTCGTCGTTGTCGGCCCCGTAGGGCCGCATTTGAAGGATCGCGAACTCGCGCTGATCCGACGCGACATTCGCGGCGAACTCGATCTCGACCGGGCCGTTCATTCCCAGCCGACCGAGGTCGAGCACACGCTTGAGAATGTCGGCCAGCGGAAACAGCCCGCTCTTGAGGATGTGAGCAAACGTCACGACGCGCGGCCCCGGGCGGTAGATGCCGTCGTAGAACGTCTGGTTCTCCTGCGACCAGACCGAGCCGACCGGCGCCAGTGTGCCGTGCCGCTCGGCGACGTCGAGATCGAGCCGCGCGAATCCGGCGTCCGATCCGCTCTCGCGCCAGTCGGTCATCGCCTGCAGGTCGATGGCGTAGAAGCCGCGCTGAGATTGCCGCAGGAACTGCGTCGCCGACGACATCTGCGGCAGGATGTGCGGCCGCGTCGGGCAGAAGCGCAGCGTTTCGCCGCCCTCGACGACGGTCTTGCCCAATCCCAGCGCCACCATCGCAACGCCTTCCTCCGGCCGCATGCCGCCGAACGGATAGAAGTTGTAGGAGCGGACCACGCCCGAGATCACCGGGTAGAAATAGCGGTCGTGGCGTTCGCCGACGATCTGCTGCAGCACCACGGCCATTCGCTGCTCTTCAACGCGGTGCGGCGTGGTCTCCAGATACTGCCGCGCTTCCGGATAGAACGTGCTGGCGTAGACCAGCTTGATTGCGTCCAACAGATCGCGCAGCCGCGCTTCGGCGTCGGCGTGCTGATTGGGGATCATGTAGGTGTCGTAAATCCCGGCGAACGGGTGATGCAGCGAATCCTCGAGCATGCTCGACGACCGCACCGCCAGCGGGCTGCGCGCCCGCTGCACGACCACGCGCAGATCGTCGATGACATCGTCCGGAAAGCGTGCGGCCAGGAACTGCTGCCGCAGCCACGCAGCGCTCTCGCTGTATAGCGCGGCGGAGCGCAACTGGTTGTAGTCGAGGAAGCGGTCGAACAGGTCGCTGCCGATTACGACCGAACGCGGCACGTAGATTCGCACGTCTTCGAAATCCGGGTCGAGGTCGTGGCGCGCCAGCAGGGCGTCGAGAAACGCCAGACCGCGGGCCTTGCCGCCCAGCATGCCGCCGCCGATGCGTGCGAAGCTGGCGCTGGGGTCGAAGCGGTCGCGCGTGAAATCCTCCACAACGCCGCGGCGGTTGGCGCGCAGCGCGGCGGCGAACTCCTGGATGAGGTATTTGCGCAGGTCTTCCGGCCCCGGAAAGTCCTCCACGCGCAGCGGCCGCACGCGGCGCGCCAGCGCGAACTCCTGCCGCGCCCGCAGCCAGTTGGAGAAGTGATTGCGCTGCGCGTGATACTGCAGCGACTCAATCGGCACGCGCGCCAGCGCGTTCACCATCTCATAGAGGTCAGCCGCGCGATCCACTTCCTCGCGACCCGGATTGCGGAAGATGAAATCGCCGAAGCCGAAGTGCTGGAGAATGAACTTGCGGATGTCGTCGAGGAATGTCGGCGAGCGCTTGTGCAGAAAGAACGCGCGCGCCGCCTCGGCCCGCTGTCGGTTGCCGGCGTTTGAGCTTTGCAGCAGAACCGGCATGTCCGGCGACTTCGACAGCACGTATCGCGCGACTTCGATTCCGGCATCGGGATCGGGTTGGTTGTCTTGCTTGTCGCGCGCAAATCGCACGTCGGAGATCACTCCAAACAGGTAGTCGCGGTATTTGTCGATCAGTTCCACCGCGCTCTCATAGGACTCGGCCACCAAAATCTTCGGCCGGGCGCGAAGCCGCAACTGCTTCTGCATGCGGTTCATGCCTTCGAGCATCACCGAGCGCGTCTGCGACACGAGCTCCGTATAGAGCAGCGGCAGCAGCGACGATCGGAAGCGCACCGAGTCTTCGACGACGATGATCACGCCGACGCCGCCGGTCTGCGTGTCGTGGTCGACGTTCCAGGCGTCTTCGAGCACCTTGATCATCGCGAGAAACAGCTTGGCGTCGCCGTGCCAGACGTAGATGCCGTCGACCTCGAGCTGCGAGCGCTCGTGCAGGCGGTCCAGCTCGATTTCGTTGGCAATCAGCAGCACTACCGGCACATTGGGCGCTACACCGCGCGCCGCGCGACTGAAGCGGACGACGTCCATGTCGCCCAGCCGCAGCATCGTGATGACCAGGTCGTACTGGCGGCTGCGCAGCGCCGTGAGCGCCTCCTCGCCCGTCGCCACGCGCGTAATCCGCGGCGCACGCGTCAGGCTGAGGTCGCTGTATTCCGAGAAGACCAGTTCGGTGAGCAGCCCGTCCTCTTCGAGGATGAACGAGTCGTATTCGCTCGAAACGAGCAGGATGTCCTCGATGCGGCGTGGCATGAGGTCGGGCAGGCGGGCGGAGCCGCTGCGCCGCGCGTCATGCGTCGCCGGCAGTGCGTCGGTCGTCGAGGGCGGATGCATCCGGTTCTCCCGACGCGGGCCGCTCAGGGCCTCACGCCGTTCTCGGCCAGCTTGTCGAGATAGTCGCGCACGGCAGTCGGCGACCAACTGACCACGAGATACTTGTCAGTCACCTTCCAGGCCAAGCCCGAAACTACGGCGAACTGAAACGACCAGACGCCGTCGTCGTCGCGCTCCAGCACCGCCGACCGCAGTTCGGCGTTTGATGCCGCGGCCGCGTCAATCCCTTCCTTCCAGCCCTGGCAGACGGTGTCGACGGTCGAGCGCACCAGTTTCGCATCCCCGCGAATCTCGATCAGCGTGGTGAACGCGAGCGGCAGCCGCAGCGGATGCTGCGGATAGTTGTGAAGCACGAGCGTGCTGCCGAGCTGGTCGAGCAGGTCGCGCTTCGCATCAAATTTGTAGCGAGACTGGATTTCCGCGTAGAGCTTTTCCGCTGCCGCGCGATCATCCGGATCGCACGTCGCGTACCAGCTCGCAAACAACTGCGGCAGCAAACTCGCCACCGGCAGGCGGTAGATGGCGGATCGCGCGCCCTCCGGGATCAGCGCATTGTGCTCGGCCGTCGCGAACCGTGGGTGGGCGTACACACGGCGTCGCGGCCCGTCTCCCGTCAGGAAGTCCGCCACGCAGAAGAGCGACGGCCCCTCAAAGCCAAGCGCCCAGTACGCCCGCCGCAGCTCGCGCGCGTCCCACGCCGTAAAGAAGCCGCTGGCGCGTTCGCCGACGAGCGGATCGAGGCGCGCCCGGATCGCCTCCGCCGCGACGAGAATTTCGATGAGCGGCTCCGGGTCGTGCTTGGTTCGAGCTTCGCGAATCCAATCGTCGGCCACAAGCGACGGACTGGCGCCGGAGGCCGTCTGCGCCACGCGCGGCCAGACGCCCTCGCCTACGGTGATCACAAAGTGCTCGCCGATCGAACCCCACGCTACGGGGCTCCATTCTTCGAGCCGCTTCTCGGTCAGTTCCTGATAGGTCCAATCGCCGGCGCGGTGCGAGAGCAGCGTCGCCTGGCCGGCGTCGGTGTGCGCATTCAGCATCGACTGGATGGCGGCGCGCATCGGCTCGAAGCGCCCGCTCATGTTCACGACCAGCGCCACCTGCAGGTTGTCGAGCTTGCGGCCCTTGCCGTCCTGCGTCGGTGAAGCGCCCGCGTCGATCAGCGCCAGTGCGAACGGATATTGGAGCACAGTCCCGAAGGTCTCAGCCACGCCGAGCAGCACGCGCGTCATCGGCTTGAGCGGGCTGCCGCTGACACGCTCCACCATCTTCAGGAATCCGCCCAGCACCGATGGCTGCGACGACGGCGGGGGGGAGTCGGGCGGCGGCAGCGCCTTCCACGCCAGTAGGGCCTCGGCCGGCACGAGCGACAGCGGGTCGCGCGACGGCAGCGCCGCGGGCGGCTGACCCGACGGTTGCGCTGCCGGCGCCTCGGGTGCGGATTGCGACGGCCATACGAACGCCGCCAGAGTGCTGAACAACAGGACGAGCGTCAGACCGATTTTCCACGCCATGCCGGGATTTTCCGCGAAATCCGGGTGCTTGAACAGATCGCCGCCCGGGCGCCGGTGGCCGTCGCTAGGATGATCGCGCGCCGCGGCCGCGCGGCGCGGAGGTGTCGGGCATGAATGACCCCGTCATACGAGCCATTCTCATCGGCGGCGGGGCGCTGATCATCGTCGCCATCCTCGCGGCCTGGCTGCGCCGCCGCGCCGAGTCGCGCGCGTGGCGCGCTAGCGCCGAGGAGCGACGTCGCCGGGCCGGATACGCAGCGCTTCAGGATGAAGAACTGCAGCGCCAGGCGGCGCGCATCCTCGCCACTAGCTCGTCGCCGACGATCGCGGGCTTCACCATTCTGCGACAGGTCGAAGCGGTCTTCAGCGACGGTCACCCGAACCCCACCCGCGCCGTCTTGGTGCTGAAGGCCCTGGCGGCCGAGCGCGGCGGAAACGCAATCGTAAACCTGCTCAGCGAGCGCCAGGCCGGCGGCAAGTGCGCGGCGCGCGGCGACGTCGTGGTCGCGCGGGCGAACGAGGAATCGTCAATCACAGTCGACGGCTCGCGGTGAGCGAGCGCGTGTGCCGCGTCAGTATCCGCGACCGGTCCAGCCCGTCTTCAGGCAACTGAACACGAACAGAATCCAGATCAGCATCGGCACCCAGATCAGCAGGTAAACGACTCGCAGTCGTCGGGGGTTTCGCTCCAGCGCGATGCGATCAACGGGCGCCGGCGGTTCGCCCGCCGATTCACCGCAACGAGGGCAGCACGAGTCGGCGTCGCCCAGCGGCGAGCGGCAGCGCGCGTTTGAGCAGAGTCGGTCCATTGCGTACTTCCGAGGCATCGTCGGCCGGCGTTCACCGCGCCGGACTGCGACGGGCGCTATTGTAGAGCGCGGGCGTAGCCACGCCGCCGCGCCTACAATGAGCCGCAACTCAGAGAACGAGGACGCGCATGACGACGCTGGAAAAGACGCTGACCGCCGAGCTGAAGGAACTCCACGAAACCCGCACCTACAAGCAAGCCAACGAGATTCAGGCTCCGCAGGCACCGCGGACGCGGATGGACGGTCGCGAGGTCGTCAACCTTTCGTCCAACAACTACCTCGCACTGGCCAACCACCCCGACGTGGTCGCGGCTGCCCGGCGGGCGCTCGACCAGTTCGGCCTGGGCACGGCCAGCGTGCGCTTCATCTGCGGCACGATGACCTGCCACCGCGAGCTCGAGCAGAAGATCACGCAGTTTCTCGGCTGTCCGGCGGCCACGACGTTCATCAGTTGCTGGGACGCCAATGTCGGCGTGATGCCCACGCTGTGCCCGACGCCCAATGACGCGATCTTCTCCGACGCGCTCAATCACGCGTCGATCATCGACGCCATCCGCCTCAGCAAGGCCCAGCGCTTCATCTACAAGCACGCCGACCTGGCCGAGCTGCAGCGAATGCTCGAATCGCCCGAGGCGCGCGCGGCTCGCAATCGGCTGATCATCACCGACGGTGTGTTCAGCATGGAGGGCGACATCGCCGACCTGCCGCGCCTGAAAGAACTTGCGGATCGACACGATGCGCTGCTCGTCGTCGACGAGTCGCACGCGACCGGCGTTCTCGGCGCGACCGGCCGCGGCACCGCCGAGCATTTCGGCGTGATGGGCGAGGGCACCGTGCAGACCAGCACTCTGGGCAAAGCGCTGGGCGGCGCCTGCGGCGGGTACGTGGCCGGCTCGGCCGTGGTGTGCGACTATCTGGTGCAGAAAGCGCGAACCCAGCTTTTCTCCAACGCTCTGCCGCCGGCCGTCTGTTATGGCAGCATGGCGGCGATCGACGTGCTGATGCGCGAGGGCACGGCGCTGCTGCAGCGCCTGCGCGAAAACTCCGCCCGTTTCCGCGCCGGCGTGGCGGAACTCGGGCTGCACACCATTCAGGGCATTACGCCGATTGTTCCGGTGATCGTCGGCGAGACCGCAACCGCCATCGCCATGCAGAAGGCACTGCTGCAACGCGGAGTGTTCGTCAGCGGTTTCGGCTTCCCGGTCGTTCCGCGCGGCGAGGCGCGCCTGCGCTGCCAGATCAGCGCCGGGCACTCCGCCGCCGACATCGACCGCTGCCTCGCGGCGCTGCGCGAGGTGGTGGGGGAGTTCCCCGAGTGTCGCGCCGCGCGCCACTAGGCGGGCGCGCGGGAGGCCGCACGTGACCGCCGCGGTCCGGAGTTCGCTCGGCAGCGACCCGACGCGCGACGTTTCCGTTCACCGCATCGACGATCGCTTCATCGCGGTGCGCACGACCGACCTGCTCGCGGCCGTGCTCGACGATGCGGGCCGCCCGTCTGCGGATGCCGGCGTACTCCGGCAGCTCGCCGAGGCGCTGTCGGGCGTGATCGAGCAGGAGACGGACGCATTCATTCGCGAATTGCTGCACCGCTATCAGTTGGTGAACCCCGATTGCGACACCGTGCTGCCGATCGATCCGCGCGCGTACCGCTGTCCCGAGCTCTACGACGAGATCGAGCGCCGCGTGTCCCATCTGCTCGACAAGGCGAACTTCGAGCGCTTCGACGACGTGCAGCTCGACGCGGTCGTGCGCGCCGCGGCGACGCACGGCTTTCACGTGCGGCTGAGCCCGGATCGCATCGAGTCGCTCACGATCTGGGTGCGCGGCCACGGACGAGTGACGCGTCGCGCCTGGCGCTGGGGGCTGAGGCCGGTCGTGGTCGCGCGCGAGATGAGCGTCTTTCGCCGACTGGTCGTTGTGGCTCGGCTGCGCAATGACCCGCACGTTCTGCTCAAGATGTTCAAGGACATTCCGGAGGACGACGTCGAGGCGCTGCTGCCGCACGCCGAAGTGGAAATGAACTGGTTTGATCGCTTGCGCATGTTCGGCAGCGGGGCGGGCGTCCTCGGCTCAACCGTCGCCAAGTTGCTGTTCAGCGTCGCCGTGCTCAGCAAGTTGCTTTGGATTCTGGTCGTCGGCGCCGGAACGCTGCTCGTGCGCACGATTCTGGGGTATCGGCGGGCCCGCGTGCAGCGAGACTTTCAACGCACGCGGCACCTCTACTACCAGAACCTCTGCAACAACGCGAGCGTCATCCACAGCCTGGCGCGCATGACCGCCGACGAAGAGTTCAAGGAGGCGTTCCTCGCCTACGCGCTGCTGGCCCGCCGAGCGCCGGCCGCGCCGGCCGGCGACTCCCTCGCGCAGCGCGCTTCCGAGTTCCTCGCGCGGCGACTCAACGTGCGTGTCGACTTCGATGCCAGGGACGCGCTGCGAACGCTGCGCCGACTCGAATTGTTCGCGGCGGATGACGCCGGCGTGTTGCCGCCCGCCGCGGCGACCGAGCGCCTGCGCGCACACTGGATCGCAGCGCGCTCGCAGAATCACCATCTCGGCGCGTCCGACGCGCTGCCCGCGGCGCAGAGGTCGGAGCACGGCCTGCCATGAGCCGGCGCATCACGACCGAGCTGGTGCTCGACGCGTATTGCCAAGGGTACTTCCCGATGGGCGACCCGCGCGGCCGCATCCAATGGTTCAGCCCCGATCCGCGCTGCATCTTCGAGCTCGACAACCTTCGCATCAGCCGCAGTCTGCGCCAGACGCTGCGGCGCGGCGTGTTCGAGGTGCGCTTCAACACCGCATTTCGCGAGGTCATCGCCGCGTGCGCCGTCGAGCACGGCGAGACCTGGATCAGCTCGGAGATTCTGCGGCTCTACGAGCGATTGCACGAACTCGGCCGGGCGCACAGCGTCGAGTGCTGGGCAGGGGGGCAGCTCGCCGGCGGCCTTTACGGGGTCGCGATCGGTGGCGCGTTCTTCGGCGAATCGATGTTCCATCGCGCGACCGACGCATCAAAAGTCGCGCTGGTGCGACTCGTCGAACGGCTGCGCGAGCGCGGCTTCTCGTTGCTGGACACGCAGTGGTCTACGCCGCACCTCGAGAGCCTGGGCGCGATCGAGATTCCGCGCACGGATTACCTAACGCGGCTCGCGGCGGCGCTGGAGTTGCCGGTTCGATTCGTGGATGAACGGCGAGAAACTTAGCTGGACGCTTCCGGAGCCGGAGCCTCGGCAGCTTCCGCCTTGCGCCGCGCGCCGCGCCGCGGCAGCGTCTTGCCGGCGTAGGCCGCGTAGCGCATCGCCGACTTGCGCTTGCGCTCGGTCCGTTCCTTGAGCTGCGGGCGCACGGGGTCATCGGGAGAAACCCAGCGCAGGACGGCGATTTGCGTCGCGTCGCCGAGCCGGCGCTCGGCCAGCTTGATCAAACGCGTGTAGCCGCCGCTGCAGCCGCGCGAATCGTTGCGCTGCTTCATGCGCGGGCCGATCTCGGTGAAAAGTCGGTGAATCACGGAATCCGCGGTGAACTTCAGCCCGGGCTTGGGGGCGCCGGTGCGATGCCGGCGGCCGCTGCGCGAACGCATGACCTTGGCCCGCTTTGCGTCGGACATCGCGTCATACTCGGCGCGATGCTCGGCGGGAATGATGGCGCGGTCGCCCAGCAGCGCGATCGCCCGCTGCCGCGCGGACAGCCCGCCGTCGATTGCGAGCCCGACGATCTTCTCGGCGAACGAGCGTACCTCGCGCGCCTTGGTGATCGTCGTGCGAATTTCGCCATGCTCGATCAGGCTCTGCACCAGGTTTCGGCGCAGCGCCAGACGATGCGCCGAGGAGCGATTCAGTTTTCGGCCGGCCACAGCGTGTCGCATGCCCGATCCTTCCCTCTACAACGAGACCGCAATCGGGCCCTAGACGCCCGAGACCACCATGCCCAGCGTCAGCCCCATCGACGCGAGCTTCTGTTTCACTTCGGAAAGCGAAGTCCGCCCGAAGCTGCGAATCGCCATCAGCCCGTCCTCGGTCTGGCGCACCAGCTCGCCGACGGTCACAATCTTCGCGGCTTCCAGGCAGTTGCTGGCCCGCACCGAAAGATCGAGACTCGCGATCGAAGTGTCCAGCTTGCGCCGCAGGTCTTCGTCGACCGCCGGAATCACGATCGGGTCAAACCCGCTGTCGTGCGCCATCGCCGAACCCAGCTCGGCGTACTGCACGAACGGGTTGAGATGCTTGCGCAGGATCTTGCCGGCCTCGACCAGCGCATCCTCCGGCCGCACGGTGCCGTTGGTCCACACTTCGAGAATCAGCCGGTCGTAGTTGGTCTTCTGGCCGACGCGTGTGTCCTCGGTGCGATAGCGCACGCGGGTCACCGGGCTGAAGAGCGAGTCGACCGCGATGACGCCCAGCTCCTGCTCCTCGTCGATGTGCTCGATCGCGGGCACAAAGCCGCGGCCGCGCGTCACCGAGAGCTCCAGCGAGAATCGCACGTTGTCGGTCAGGGTGGCGAGCACCAGGTCGGGGTTCACGACCATCACGCCCGGGTCGCACTGCAGGTCGCCGGCGCAGACCGGGCCGGCCTCGCGCCGCTCGATGCGCATGCGCTTGGGCGCGTCGCTGTCGGTCGTCACCACGATCGACTTGATGTTCAGCACGATGTCGGTCACGTCCTCAAGCACGCCGCGCAGCGACGTGAACTCATGGTCGGCGCCGGCGATGCGCGCGTGCGTCACCGCGCAGCCTTCGAGGCTGGAAAGCAGCACTCGTCGCAGGCTGTTGCCGATCGTCGTGCCGAAGCCGCGCTCGAACGGTTCCACGATGAACCGGCCGTAGCGGTCGGTGCTCATCGCCTCGTCGCGAATCACCCGCGTGGGAAGTTCAAGGCCGCGCCATCGAATCCGCATAGCACCTCTCGCTTAGTCGCCTCGTTCGCCCGAAACCGCGCCGTTTCACCTACCGCGAGCAGAACTCGACGATCAGTTGTTCCTCGACCGGAATCTGCACGTCGTCGCGCGTCGGCAGCGTCATGACGAGCGACGTGAGCTTCGCCGGGTCGGTCTGCAGCCAACCCTGCACCGGGCGGCCGCCTTCCGAGCCGATCTGCTCGCGCGCGAATTTCTGAGACTTCTCGCGCTCGTGCACGCTGACGCGGTCGCCGGGGCGCACCAAATAGCCCGGGCGGTCGACCTTGCGCCCGTTGACCAGGATGTGCCCGTGCGTGATCGCCTGCCGCGCCGTGCGACGCGAGAGGCACAGCCCGCTCTTGTAGACCACATTGTCGAGCCGACGCTCCAGCAGCCGCAGCAGGGTGACGCCGGTGTTCTCGCTGCCGCGCTCCGCCATCGCGAAGTAACGCTGGAACTGCCGCTCCATCAGCCCGTAGTAGCGCTTCACCTTCTGCTTTTCACGCAGCCGGACGGCGTAGTCGGACGACTTGCCGCCGCGCCACATATGCATGCCGGGCGGGTTGCTCTTGTATTCCTTCTCCATGGGGCACTTGGCGGTTTCGCACCGCGTGCCCTTCAGCATCAGCTTGATGCCTTCGCGACGGCAAAGCCGGCAGACCGGACCGATGTAGCGTCCCACGGCCTAAACCCTCCGCTTCTTGCGAGGACGACACCCGTTGTGAGGAATCGGCGTCACGTCCTCGATTGACTGCACGCGCAACCCGGCGGCCTGCAACGCCGTGATCGCCGATTCGCGACCCGGCCCCGGCCCCTTCACCCGCACATCCACTTCCAGCAGCCCGTACTTCTTGGCCTCGTTGGCGCAGTACTGCGCCGCACGCTGCGCGGCGAAGGGCGTGCCCTTGCGAGCACCGCTGAACTTCTTCTCGCCGCCGGCTCCCGGAACCGCACCCGCCGATGACCAGCACAGCGTGTCGCCGTTGCCGTCGGTGATGGTGATGATGGTGTTGTTGAAGGTGGCCTTGATAAAGGCCAGGCCCTTCGCGACGTTGCGCTTTGCGCGTTTTTTCCCGGCTGCCTTCGCCACTCGCAACTCCTAGCGCATTTCCTTGACGCTCTTCTTACCCGCGACCGTCTTGCGCGGACCCTTGCGGGTGCGTGCGTTCGTCCGCGTGCGCTGCCCGCGCGCGGGCAGGCTCTTGATGTGCCGCATGCCGCGGTAACAGCGAATGTCGCGCAGCCGCGCGATGCTCTGCTGCACCTGACGGCGCAACTGGCCCTCCACGGGGTAGTCGCGCTCGATGATGCCCGCGATGCGGCTGACCTCGTCCTCCGTCAGCTTGTTCGCGCGCACGCTCGGCTCGATCTGGGCCTTGGCCAGGATCTCGTGCGCGCGGTGCGCGCCGATCCCGTAGATGTACTGGAGCGAAACGTCGATGCGTTTCTGGCTCGGAATGTCAACGCCGGCGATACGTGGCATATGGCCTTCCTACCCTTGGCGCTGCTTGTGACGCGGGTTCGTGCAGATCACGCGCACCGTACCGCGCCGCTTGATTACCTTGCAGTTCTCGCAGATCCGTTTCACGCTGCTGCGCACCTTCATGATTTCACCCCGCCTGTCGAACCGTCCGTCAGCACGTCCACGCCCTCGGACGTGACCGCGATCGTGTGCTCAAAATGCGCCGCCAGCGAACCGTCGCGCGTCACCACGGTCCATTGGTCGCGGTCGCAGAATTCCACTTCCGGCCGGCCCGCCGTCACCATGGGCTCGATCGCCAGCGTCAGGCCCGGCCGCAGCTCAAAATCGTCGCCCCGGGCGCCGTCGACATAGTTCGCGACCTTGGGCTCTTCGTGCATCTCCCGGCCGATGCCGTGGCCCACGAATTCGCGCACCACGCCGAAACCGCGCTGCTCCACGTATTTCTGCATCGCGCGCGCCACTTTGCTCCAGCGGGAGCCGGGCCGAATCTCGCGCAGCGCCAGCTCAAGCGTTTCGCGCGTCACGTCGAGCAGACGCCGCGCCGCCGGCCGGACCGCACCAACCGCGAACGTCCGCGCCGCGTCGCCGCAGTAGCCGTTGAGTCGCACGCCGCAATCGACGCTCACGACATCGCCGGCCTTCAGCGGCCGCTCGTCCGGAATGCCGTGCACCACCGCGTCGTTCACGGATGCGCAGATGCTGGCAGGGAACGGAAAGCGCGCCTGCGGATTGCGCACCCCGCGAAACAGCGCCGTGGCGCCGGCCGCGGCAATCGTCTCTTCCGCGATCCGGTCGAGCGCCAGCGTCGTCACGCCCGGCTGCACCGCGGCCGCAATCGCTTCGAGCACCTGGTGCACGACCCGACCCGCGGCGCGCATGGCCTCGATCTCGCGCGACGTTTTCAACACGACTTGGGCCGGTCCCACAATCACGTCTGCCATCAACCTCACAACCGCCGCCGGGCGGCGCGCAGCACCGCTCCCGTCAGGGGCGAACCGCACAGTATAACGGCCCGATTTCAGGCCGCAACAAACCCGAAGCGCGCAGATCGCGCGCCTAGCGGCCTTTCACGCGGCCGCCGCCTTCCGGGCCAAGGAATCCGTCGTAATTTCGCATCACCAGGTTGGCTTCGAGCCGCTGCACGATGTCGAGCACCACGCTCACCACGATCAGCAGACCCGTGCCGCCCAGGAAGGACGAAACCTGGAAGGGGATCTCAAGATAAACCGCCACCACCGCCGGAATCACCGCGATGACGGACAGGAACCCGGCGCCCACGAACGTGATGCGCTCCATCACGGCCTCAAGATAGTCGGCGGTGCGCTTGCCCGGCCGCAGTCCCGGAATGAAGCTGCCCATGTCGCGTAGGTTGTTCGCCAATTCCTTTGGCTTGAACTGGATCGAGACCCAGAAATACGCAAACAGGTAGATCATGCCCACGTAGATGATCTCGTAGACGAAGCGGCCCGCGTGGAACGAGTCGAAGAGGAACGACCAGAAGCGCTGCGGCCAGATGCCGCTCGATGCCATCGTGCCGAACAGCCAGCTCGGCAGCAGCAGGAACGAACTGGCAAAGATGATCGGCATCACGCCGCCGTGGTTGAGCTTCAGCGGCAGGTAGTGCCGCGCGCCGCCCACGACGCGCCGACCGCGCGTCTGTTTGGCCTGCGTGATCGGGATGCGGCGCTGGGCCTGCGTGATCAGAATCGCGCCCGCCACGACCGACACGAACGACAGAACCAGGAACACGACGGTTTCGGGCCCCATCGATCCGCCGGCGGCCGTGCCGGAAAGATTCAGGCCCTGCCAGACGTCAATGAACGCGTTGGGCAGCCGGGCCACAATGCCCGCCATAATGATGAGGCTGACGCCGTTTCCGACGCCGTACTCGTCGATCTGTTCGCCGATCCACATCAACAACAGCGTGCCGCTCATCAGGCCGGTGATCGCCATTAGCCAGAAACTGAACGAGAAATCGGGGTAGACGAAGCCGCTGGCCGTCAGGTAGCGCACCCAGAACACCGATTGAATCAGCGCCAGCAGCACCGTGAAATAGCGGGTGTATTCCTGGATCTTTCGCCGGCCGGCCTCGCCTTCCTTCGCGAGTTTTTCCAACGCGGGCACGACCGTCACGAGGATCTGGAGGATGATCGACGCGCTGATGTAGGGCATGATGCCCAGTCCCAGCAGCGTGCTCTGCCCCAGGTCGCCGCCCGTGAACATCGCAAACAGCTCTGCGGCCTGCTCCGCCGGGGAGCTGCCGCCGCCGCCTTGTCCCATGCTGCCCGACATGGCTTCCTGATTCACGCCCGGAATCGGCACATAGAAGCCGATCCGATAGATGCAGAGCATCATCAGCGTGAAGAGGACCTTCTTGCGCAGGTCGGGAATTCGAAAGACGTTTGCAAAAGCCTTGAACATGCGGGGTTACCCGTTCGCCGCGGCGCGCTTCTTTTCGAGCCGTGTCGGACGCGCCTCGCGCTTGCGGTTCTTGGCGCTGTTGCGCTTGGACTTGGCCAGCGCCCGCACATCGCGGAGCGGCAGCAGCCGCAGCTCTCCGCCGGCCTTTTCGATCGCGGCGCGAGCCGCGGCGCTCGCCGCGTGCGCCGTGACGACCAGTTTCTTCTTGATCTCGCCGCGTGCGAGCAGCTTCACGAGCGGCTTGGCGCCGTCGATCAGACGGTGCTTGCGCAGCGCGTCCAGATCGATCGTCTCGCCCGACTCGAACAGCAGCTCGAGGTCGTCGAGATTCACCGGCTGGTATTCGTCGCGAAATTCGTAATTCGAGAAGCCGCGCTTCGGCATTCGGCGGTAGAGGGGAGTCGCTCCGCCTTCGGACAGGGGCGGCGCCGCGTTGCCGGCGCGCGACTGCATGCCCTTGGTGCCGCGGCCGCAGGTCTTGCCCAGGCCGCTGCTCTCGCCGCGTCCCACGCGCTTGCGCCGTTTGTTGGCGCCGGCCGTCGCCGTGATCTCGTTGATCATCATGTCGGTCTTACTCCATCGTGAAGGCGGCCGCCGCGGGCGCCGGAGCGTCCACGTCCACCGTCGCGCGATCCCACGGCAGGTCGATCTTCACTCCGCGCAGCCGTTCGACCGTCGCCTTGGTGCGCAGTTGCTTGAGCCCGTCGAGCGTGGCCTTGACCAGATTCTTGGGGCTGGTCGAACCGTAGCACTTGGTGAGCACGTCCTTGATGCCGGCCAGCTCGAGCACGGCCCGCGCCGGAGCGCCGGCGATGACGCCGGTACCGCCCGCGGCCGGGATCATCACGATGCGGCTGGCGCCGAATCGCCCGATCACGCGGTGCGGAATCGTCGTGCCGCGCAGCGGAATCGCCGACAGGTTTCGCTTGGCGGCTTTCACGCCTTTCTCGACCGCCTGCGGCACTTCGTTGGCTTTGCCGTAGCCGAAGCCCACCTGGCCCTGGCGATCGCCCACCACCACCAGCGCGCCGAACGAGAAGCGCCGGCCGCCCTTTACGACGGTGGCGCAGCGGTACAGCTTCACCATTACGTCGTCGAGGTTCCGTTCGTCGCCGTCGTCGCGTCTACGTCGTTCTCGCGCCATCGTCACATCGTCCCGGGGTGTTGCGCCCCGACGCCTCGCATGCCTAGAACTTCAACCCCGCCTCGCGCGCCGCGTCGGCCAGCGCCCGCACGCGCCCGTGGTACTTTCGCCCGCGTCGATCAAAACTGACCAGCTCGATGCCCAGCGCCCGGGCCTTCTCGCCCAGCAGCTTGCCGACCACCTTCGCCGCCTTCACGTTCCCGCCATAGGGGACCGCGGCGCGCACGTCGCGGCTCTGGCTGGACACGGCGACCAGTGTCTTGCCGGCCACATCGTCGATGATCTGAGCATAGATGTTCTGAATCGAGCGTGAGACCGCCAAGCGCGGCCGCTCCGCCGACCCCGAAACCTTCTTGCGAACGCGGATCACGCGCCGCGTCTGCCGAGCCACTTTTATTTGCTGCGCTCTCATGCCACACGCCCTCGCGCAAATCAACCGCCGCCGGCGAAGACCTTGCCCGCCTTGCGTCGAACCTGCTCACCCGCGTAGCGAATTCCCTTGCCCAGGTACGGCTCAGGTTTGCGGATTTTCCGCACCTCCGCCGCCCACTGGCCCACCTGCTGCTTGTCGATCCCGCTGACCGTGAAGCGCGCCGGCTCGTTGTTGCCGCGCGACTGCGGCACTTCGACCTTCACGTCCAGTCCCTGCGGAATGTCGATCACGAACTGCGCGGGCTTGCCCACGCCGCGCCCCATGAACCCCACGTTCACGTGCAGCTTCTTACCGTCGAGTTTGCAGCCGTAGCCCGTACCGTAGATTTCGAGCGTGCGGCTGTAGCCGTCGACGACGCCTTTCACCATGTTCGCGAGCAGCGCCCGCGTCAGGCCGTGAAACGCCTTCGACTGCGCCGCATCGTCGGCGCGGCTCACCACCAAGTGCCCGCCGTCGACCGCCACGCGAATCGGCGGGGGGGCGGTCCAGGTCAGGCTGCCCTTGGGGCCGCTGATCGTCACCGCGCGATCGGCGATCTGCACCTTCGCGTTCGACGGCACAGGGACCGGTTTCTTGCCCAGTCGCGACATGACTACCACACCTCGCAAAGCAGTTCGCCGCCGACGTTGATGGCCCGCGCCTGCCGGTCGCTGATCACGCCGCGGTTCGTCGACACGATCGAAATTCCAAGCCCGTCCATCACCCGCGGCAGTTCCTTGGCGCTCGCGTAGCGCCGGCAGCCCGGGCTGCTGACCCGCCGCACGCCCTGGATCAGTTTCTCGCCGCGATCGCCGTACTTCAGGTCGAGCCGCAGCTCGCCCTGGCTGGCGTCGTCGATCGAGATGAAGTCGTTGATGTAGCCCTCGTCCTTCAGCACCTGGGCGATGCCGGCGCACACGTGATTGCGTTTCACGTTCACCTGCGGCCGCCCGACGCGCACCGCGTTGCGGATGCGTGTCAGCATGTCGGAAATCGGATCGTTGATCGCCATCGTCTCGCCGCCCCTTACCAGCTCGCCTTGCGCACGCCCGGGATGCGACCTTCGCCCGCCAGATTCCGGAAACACACGCGGCAAATCTTGAATTTGCGATACACCGCCCGCGGCCGCCCGCACAGCTCGCAGCGCGTGTAGGCCCGGGTCGAATACTTGGGCTTCTGCTTCGCCTTGATCTTCAGCGCCAGTCGCGCCATGCGCAAACCTCTCTGCCGGTGCTAGTTCCGGAACGGCATTCCCAGGAGCGACAGCAGCCGCCGCGCTTCCGCGTCGTTCTGCGCGTTCCGCGTACACATCGTGATATTCAGACCCTGCTGGAACGTGACCTTGTCCGGGTTGATCTCCGGGAAAACGCCGTACTCGGTCAGACCCATGCCGTAGTTCCCGCGGCCGTCAAAGCCGTTGGGATTCAGCCCGCGGAAGTCGCGAACGCGTGGGATGGCCAGCGAAATCAGCCGATCAAGAAACTCGTACATGCGCCGGCCGCGCAGCGTCACCTTCAGGCCGACGTCGAACCCTTCGCGCAGCTTGAAGTTCGACACGCTCTTGCGCGACTTGCAGATCACCGGCTTCTGGCCGGAGATCGTGGTCACGGCGTCGATCGCTTCCTGGAAACGCTTGTGATCCAGCGCCTTGGCCTGCGACTCCGCCACGGCCTTGCCCATGCCCACCGAGATCACGATCTTCGAGAGCCGCGGCAGCGCCATCGGGTTCTCGCGACCCATCTCGGTCTTTAGCTGACCGAGCACTTCGCGGTTGTATTTCTCGAACAGCCGGGACATTACTTGGCTCCGCTCTTGCTCACCGGGGACTTCCGCACATCGCTCAGCACGGTGCCGCTCAGGGCCACGCGCTGCTTGGCGCCGCCCTCGACGCGGAATCGCACGCGCGTGCCTTTCCCGGTCTTGGGATCCACCGGCATCACGTTTGAAACGTGAATCGGCGCCTCGCGCTGCACGCGGCCGCCCTGCGGATTCTTGCGGCTGCGACGCACGTGACGGAACACCATGTTCACGCCTTCGATCAGGACGCGCTTGTCATCGGTCAGCACGCGCAGCACCTTGCCGCGGGCGCCCTTGTGATCACCCGCGATCACCACCACGATGTCGTCTTTCTTCACTCGTGCGGCCACGGCTACCAAACCTCCTCAGCCAGCGAGATGATCTTCGTGAAGTTCTTCTCGCGCAGCTCGCGGGCCACGGCGCCGAAAACGCGCGTGCCCTTGGGATTGTGCTCGGCGTCGATGATCACCGCCGCGTTGCTGTCAAACCGCACATAGGTTCCGTCGGGGCGGCGCGTCGGATACTTGGTGCGCACCACCACGCACTTGACCTTGTCGCCCTTCTTGATGTCCGCCGAGGGCAGGGCGCTCTTCACCGAGCAGACGATGATGTCGCCCACGCCCGCGCGCCGCAGCCGCTTCTTGCCCTTGCCCGACGTGCTGCCCTTCAGAACCTGAATGCACATCGCCTGCTTGGCGCCGGTGTTGTCGGTCACGTCCAGGTAGGTGTATTGCTGAATCACGCGCTCGCTCCTTCCACGGGAGCGCGCTCGATGATGCGGAGCAGCCGCCACGACTTCGTGCGGCTGAGCGGCCGGCATTGCATCAGCTCCACCGTGTCGCCGCGCCGCGCCTCGTTCTTCTCGTCGTGGGCGTGCAGCACGGACGTCCGCCGCATGAACTTGCCGTACTTGGCATGGCGGATCTGGTAGTCAAACTCCACCTTGATCGTCTTGTTGCGCACATCGGAGGTCACGACCCCGATTCGGGTCGCGCGCTCGCGCGTCGCACGCGTGTTCGAACTGCTCGTGTCTTGCGTCATCCAGTCCGTCTCCGGCCCTTACTTGCGTGCCGAACGCGCCGTCAGGTGCGCCTGGCGCTGCTCGATGTTCTTTTCGCCGCGTTCGTTGAGCACCGTCAGCAGCCGCGCGATGTCCTTGCGCGTCTTGCCGATCAGCGTCGGGTCTTCCAGCTTCTCAGTTACCGCCTGCGCTCGCAGGTCGAACAGGTGTTTGCGCAGGCGCTCGAGCTCGTTGTGCAGCTCGTCAGTCTTCATCGCACGCGTCTGTTCGATCTTCATCGCCATGATTCGCCCCTACAGCGCCGCGCGCCGCGTAACGAAGCGCGTCTTCACCGGCAGCTTGTGAGCCACGCGCAGCAGGGCGGCCTTCGCCATGTCCTCGTTGACGCCGCCGATTTCGAACACCACCGTGCCCGGCTTCACCACCGCCGCCCAGTGATCCGTCTCGCCCTTGCCGGTGCCCATTCGCACTTCCAGCGGCTTCTTGCTCACCGGCTTGTGCGGGAATACTCGCAGATAGATGCGACCCTCGCGCTGCAGGTAGTGCGTAGCCGCAACGCGGCCCGCCTCCAGATTGCGAGCGCTGATCCGCGCCGATTCCAGCGACTGCAGCCCGAACTCGCCGTACGAAACTGTATTGCCGCGCGTGGCATTGCCGCGAATGCGACCCTTCTGGCACTTGCGCCACTTCACGCGCTTCGGCAACATCGTCGACATCGCTGAACTCCTGCTGCGCCTTGCCTAGCGCCGCGCCCGCCGCCGGAAGCGCTGACCATCGCCTTCCGCCGGGGCGTCGCCGTAGTTGCCCTTGCACACCCAGACGCGCACGCCGATCGTGCCGACCGTCGTCACCGCCACCGCGCCGGCGTAGTCGATCTCCGCCTGCAGCGTCTGCAGCGGAATCGAGCCGAGCATCTGCTTCTCCACTCGCGCCATCTCCGCTCCGCCGAGCCGGCCCGAGCAGATGATCTTCACGCCCTTGGCGCCCGCCGACATCGCCGTCTCGCATTTCTGCTTCATGATGCGGCGAAAGCTGGCGCGCTTCTTGAGCTGCTCGGCCAGGTTGGTGGCGATCAGCCGCGCGTCGATGTCCGGGTTCTTCACCTCGACGATCGACACGTTGATGCGCCGCTCAATCAGGTCCTCGAGCCGCTCCTTGAGCTTGTCCACCTCGGCGCCCTTCGCGCCGATCACCACGCCCGGCCGCGCCGTGTGCAGCACGACCTTCACCTCGTCGCGCGTGCGCTCGATCTCGACCTTCGAGATCGCGGCGTAGGGGGGCTTCTTGTTCAGATTGTCGTCGATGAAGCGGCGAATTCGCTCATCTTCCACGAGGAACGTGCCGAACGCGGACTTGGGGGCATACCAGCGCGAGCGCCACCCCTCGGTGATCCCGACGCGAAATCCGATCGGATTGCACTTCTGACCCACGCGTCAGCTCCTCTCGTCGACCGAAATCACGATGTGGCACGTCCGCTTCTGAATCGGGTGCGCACGCCCGCGGTCCTTGGGCTGAAATCGCTTGATGATCGGCCCGCGATCCACCCGCGCCTCCGCCACGAACAGCCGGTTCATCACCGCCTCCTGCTCGTTGGCGTTCGCCATCGCCGATTGCAGCACGCGGTTCACCAGAAACGACGCGCGTTTCGGGGTAAACCGCAGCACCTCGACCGCCTGGTCGCAGTGCATGCCGCGGATCATGTCCGTCACCAGCCGAGCTTTCCGCTCGGAGATGCGTGCAAATCGATGCAATGCTTGCCAGCCCATGCTCCGCTCCGCCTACTTCTTCACTTCGCGCGCCGTGTGACCCTTGAAGGTACGGGTCGGCGCAAACTCGCCGAGCTTGTGCCCGACCATGTCCTCGGTCACGAACACCTTCACGAAAATTCGCCCGTTGTGCACCTCGAAGTGATGCCCGATGAACTCCGGCACGATGGTGCACGCCCGATTCCACGTTCGCAGCACCGTGTGCCCCGAGCTCCCGCGCGCACGCATCACGCGCTCGTAGAGCACCTCGTCGACGTACGGACCTTTCTTCAGGCTGCGCGACATCGCCTACCCTCGTCTAACGGCCCGGATTCGAAACGATGCCGTAGCGCACCGATCGCCGACGCCGCAGAATTCGCTTGTTCGAGTTTCGCCGCGGGCTGCGCGTGCGACCGCCCTTGGCCAGTTGTCCCCACGCCGAGCAGGGGTGCCGGCCGCCGTTGCTGCGACCCTCGCCGCCGCCCATTGGGTGGGCCACCGGGTTCATCGCCTTGCCGCGCACGTGCGGCCGTCGACCCAGGTAGCGGCTCTTGCCGGCCTTGCCCAGGCGAACGTTGTTGTGATCCAGATTGCCGAGCTGGCCGATCGTCGCGCGGCATTCCACGCGCACCTGCCGCATTTCGCCCGATGGCAACTCGATCGTCGCCCAGTCGCCTTCACGCGCCATCAGCCGCGCCACGCCGCCGGCCGAGCGGACCAGCTTGCCGCCCTGACCCGGGTGCATCTCGATGTTGTGCACGCTCATGCCGACCGGAATCGCCGAAAGCGGCATGCAATTGCCCACGTTGGGCTCGACCCGCGCACCGCTGTCGACGGCGTCGCCGGCCTTCAGCCCAAGCGGCGCCAGCATGTAGCGCTTCTCGCCGTCGGCGTACTGAACCAGGGCGATGTGACACGAGCGGTTGGGGTCATACTGCACCTCCAGCACCTGCCCGCGCACGTCGTCCTTATTCCGCTTGAAGTCGATGATGCGATAGAGCTTCTTGTTGCCGCCGCCGCGCCACCAACTCGTGATCTTGCCGCTGTGGTTGCGCCCGCCGGTCTTGGTGATTCGCTTGGTGAGCGACTTTTCCGGTCGGTTCTCGTGCCGGTGCGTGATCTCGTGATAGTCGTTGACGCTCGCAAAGCGTCGGCCGGCCGAAGTCTTCTTGTAGATTCGCACGCCCATGTCCGGCTCCTTCCGCTCCCGCCTTAGAACAGATCAATGTGGCTGTTGGGGTCCAGCGTCACGATCGCCTTCTTCGTCGGGTGCAGCTTGCTCAGGTGCTGGCGGAAGCGCCGATGCTTGCCCTTGTGCACCGTCGTGCGCACGCTCATCACCTTCACGCCGTAAACCTTCTCCACCGCATCGCGAATTTCCGGCTTTCGCGCGTCGGCATGCACCTGAAAGTGGTAGATGCCGCCGCGGTCCTTCGCGGTCGTCTGCGCCTGGTGCGTCGATTTCTCGGTCACCAGCGGCCGGATGAGCACGTGATAGATGTCCATCGGCTTAGCTCTCCGTCCGGCCGGCCGCGATCGCCCGGAACGCGCTGAACGCCTCGCGCGTGAAGACCAGCCGCCGCCGCGTAAGGATGTCCCAGGCGTTGAGTTCGGCAACGTCCATCACCCGCGTCTTCTGCAGGTTACGGCCGCTGCGATACAGGTTCATGTCCACGCCGCGCGTCGCAAGCACGCAGCCGTCGCCCGCGTTCACGACCCGCAGCAGCGCCGCCAGTCGCTTCGTCTTGGGCTCGCCGAACTGCACGCCGTCGATGATGCACGCGTCCTGCGCCTGAATCTTGGCCAGAACCGCCTGATTCCGCGCCAGCCGCCGCATCTTCCGCGGCATTTCCTTGCGATGATCCGTCGGCTTGTTCGGAAACGTCCGACCGCCGCCGCGCAGCACCGGCGTCCGCACGTTGCCGCGGCGGGCGCGCCCGGTGCCTTTCTGTTTGTAGAGCTTGCGGGTCGAGCCTTCGACTTCGGCGCGGGTCTTCTGACACGCGTCGCCCTGTCGCTGGTTCGCGTGATAGCGCACGAGCGCCTGCTTCAGCAGCCGCGCGTTGACCAACCCGCCGAGCTCGGCTTCGTCGATCTGTTCGCTGCCGACCTGCTGACCGGCCTCGTTATATACCGCGATGCTTAGCATCTGCCGCCACCTTCAACTTCGCCTAAGCCGTCTTCGACTTACGTACCAGCACATACCCGTTCCGCGGACCCGGAATCGCCCCGCGAATCAGGAGCAAGTTCGCCTCGGCGTCAATCCCGACCAGCGCCTGGCACCGGACCGTCGCCCGCACATGACCCTTGTGACCGGCCATGCGCTTGCCTTTCTTCACCGCGCCGCTGGTGCCGCGGTTCTGGGCGTGTCCCGAAATGCTGCCCGGCGAACGGTGCTTGCGCTCCGTGCCGTGCGAGGCCGGCTGACCGCCGAAGCCGTAGCGGGCCATCGCTCCCTGGAACCCCTTGCCCTTCGTCGTGCCGACCACATCCACGAACTTCACGTCCGCCAGCACGTCCGCTTTGATCACTTCGCCGACCTGCCGCTCCGTCGGTCCCGCCAGACGAATCTCGCGAATGAACCGCTTCGGAGGAGAGCCGGACTTGCGGGAGTGCCCGATTTCGGCACAGGTCGAGCGATGCGGCTTCACATCCTCGAACCCCAATTGCACCGCGTCGTAGCCGTCGCCGCCGTCCGACCGCTTCACCTGCAGGATCACGCACGGACCGGCCTGCACGATGGTCACCGGCACGCGCGCCCCCGACGGGTCGAAGATCTGCGTCATGCCGACCTTCTTGCCCAGGATCGCCGGAATCATGCGACGGCACTCCTTCCCACAAGGGCCGACCTTCGGCCCCCAAAAAACGAAAAAGGCCCGGTTTTCTCGAACCTAGGCCTTGATCTTCACGAATACGCCCGCCGGAACCACCAGTCGATTCAGCGCCTCGACCGTACGCGCCGTCGGCTCGAAAATATCAATCACACGCTTATGCGTGCGCATCTCGAACTGCTCGCGAGACTTCTTGTCCACGTGCGGCGACCGCAGGACCGTATAACGCTCGATCCGCGTCGGCAGCGGAATCGGCCCGCAGACCCGGGCGCTGGTGCGCTTGGCCTGCTCGACGATCTCGGCGGCCGACGAATCGAGCGCTCGATGGTCGTACGCTTCCATCCGAATCCGAATCCGCTCGCTCGCCATGGCCGTTCGCCGTCCTGACTTTCTGGGTCCACCACTGCTCGGACAAAAAGTGCCGAGACGGGACAGGATACCATGCGCAAAAGGCTCGTCAAGACCGAGAGAGCGTTTGACAGCCTTGCGTCGCTGGGGGACCGGCCTCCGGCCGGTCTGAATTTACGGGGACAGTTCCTGGTGCGAGAATCCCTTCTCGCATCTTCGATGGTGGCGCTCGCGGTCAAAAAAGGCGGCGCGGGGGGACCGGCCTCCGACCGGTCTGATGGGGGTATTCCTGGTGCGAGAATCCCTTTTCGCACCATCTTCGATAGTGGCGCTCGCGGTCAAAAAAGGCGGCGCTGGGGGACCGGCCTCCGGCCGGTCTGATGGGGGTATTCCTGGTGCGAGAATCCGTTCTCGCACCTCAAACGGTCAGCGCTGGGGGACCGGCCTCCGGCCGGTCTTCGGCCCCACTTCGCCTTGACTTCCCCCTGCGCGCGAGGCATCCTTAACAGCAGGAAGGGCTTTTCACCTTTTCGCCGCGCTCGCGGCCAGCGGGGTGTCATTGTGCGCAGACGTATCTCATCCGCGTTCACGCTCATCGAACTGCTCGTCGTCGTCGCCATCATCGGCCTATTGATATCGATCCTGCTGCCGTCTCTGCACGCCGCGCGCGAGCAATCGCGCACGCTCAAGTGCATCGCGAACCTGAAGGGCATCGGCAGCACGATGGCGATGTACCTGACCGAGCACGACGATTGGTTCCCGTTCGAAAAGCGAAACTGGCCCTCGGGCACGACCGGCTCGGGCTTCGTCGTCAGCGCGTTCTACTACGGCGGCCACCCCGGCTCGCCCTCCGTCGGCGATCAGACGTCTTACACGTTCGACTACGACTACCTTCGCGACAGTTTCCGCGGCCGAGCCTTCAACCCCTACCTCTATCAGGGTCTCAGCGACGCGAAAGAGAAGAAGGAAGACGCCGACAAGCCCGGATTCTGGGAGGCGCGCAAACAGTTCAGTCTCTTTGCCTGCCCATCCGATACGGGCGGCTTCTTCAACAATGAAACTCAATCCGACGGCAAGCAGTACCTGTCGATCCACCATCTCAACGGTTCAAGCTACGACCTGAATTACCACTTCGTCTGGGCCTGGGCCGCGCGCAGTGCCGTCCCCGGCTACGCGTCGTACACGGGCGACACGAAGCGGCTTCGCTATCACGAGCGCGGCAACAAGTTCCTCGCCCGCCAGCGCAACAACGGCAACGGCTCGCGGTTTATCATCCTGATGGAGGATCCCTTCGATTCCTCGCTCATGAATCGCTTCCTGCGCGTGGGCTGGCACAAACAGTGGGGCAAGCACAGCTTCCTCTTCCTCGACGGTCACGCCGGCAACAACTACGCCGACGTCGTAAGCGACACCAAGGGCGCCGGCTGGAAGACCGCCTCCGGTGCGTGGTACAACGATCCCGAGGATCCCGATTACCAATACCGCGATCTGACGCCGTTCTAGCGCGGCGACTGGAATCGAGCGCGTCGTATCCCAACCGCGGGAGCAGAGCATCGGCGTCTGAAATCCGCGGCTCGTATTCAAGCCGGGGAGCAGCGGCGTCTCGCCGGTGCTTAACGCTTATGTGCACGCGCCAATCTGAACCGGCAGTCTACGGGCGAGTGGCTTGGGAGAGGTGATGCGCGCGTCGTGCCCCGGCTGATTTACCGCAGCTCGACGTTCCAGTACGCGAAGTCGAGGAACTGCTTCCAGCTCGCATACTTCGAGTCGCTCAGCTTGATCGTCAGCACCGGGCTGCGCCGCGGACGCTTCGGCCGATGCATCAACCCCATGCGCGCCTGCTCGGGCGTTCGGCCGCCTTTGCGGACATTGCAGCGCACGCACGCGCAGACCACGTTCTCCCAGCAGGTCGTGCCACCCTGCGAGCGCGGCACCACGTGATCAACGCTCAGCTCGCTCATGGGATAGCGCTTGCCGCAATACTGGCACGTGTTGTGGTCGCGCGCAAACAGGTTCCGACGATTCAGCTTGACATCCGATCGCGGCAGCCGGTCGTATCCGAGCAGTCGCACGACCTTGGGCACCGCGATCTGAAACCGAACCGTGCTGATCCAGTCGTGCTGCTCCGGCTCGAAGCGCGCTTTCGCAGCGCTGACCTCGATCCAGTCACCGAAGTCGTACGACAGAAACTGTCCGTCCTCGACGGCGACAATCTCCGCCAGTTCCCGATAGACCATCGAGAGCGCGCGCTGCGCCGTGATCACCCGCACCGCCATATACAGGCGGTTCAGGAGCAGAACGCTGGCGCTCAATACCGGCGATTCGGCGGTCATCTTCGGGCATCCTACCCGCAGCGGCCGCCTGATTCAGGACGTGCGGCACTGCCTGCGCAGCGGACGAAGGGTAGCCCGAGTCTGATGCGATTGCAACGAAAACTTGGCCGCCGTACGCGTTCGAGCCGCGTTGCGCTTTGATATACTGCCGCTCGTCGGCCACGCTTTTCGGCTGGCGCACTTCCGACGGGCCGAAGGAGGTATGGTTTGCACTCGTCCGCATGCAACGGGCCGGATCACGCGCTGCGTTCGCGCCGTGAGTTCCTCTACGTCGGTCTCATCGGCGGCCTCGGCCTCACCCTGCCGGGCTACTTCTTGCGCCGCGCACTCGCCGACCAGAAGCAGTATCCCGCGAAAGTCCCGGTAGCAGACTCAATCATCCACATCTTCCTGCCCGGCGGTCTGGCGGCGCAGGAATCGTTCGACCCCAAACCGCTCGCCCCGATCGAATACCGCGGCGCGCTCGGCGTCATCCCCACGTCAATTCCAGGCGTGGCTTTCAGCGAATCGCTCGTCGAAACCGCGCAGATCGCCGACCGCCTCACGATCTGCCGCGCCATGACCCACGGCGAAGCCGCCCACGAGCGCGGCACGCACAACATGTTCACCGGTTACCGTCCCAGCCCCGCGCTCCAATTCCCCTCGCTCGGGTCGGTCGTGTCGCACGAACTCGGCCCGCGCGGCGACCTGCCGCCCTACGTGTGCGTACCGAGCCAACCCAACGAATTCGCGGGCTCGGGCTATCTCAGCACCCGCTTCGGTCCGTTCAGCGTCGCGTCTGATCCGGCCGACGCCGGTTTCGCGGTGCGCGATCTCTCGCTTCCGGGCGACGTCGATCATCAGCGATTCGAACGCCGCCGCCAGATGCTCGCCGCGGTCGAGCAGCATTTCCGCGCCGTCGAGCGCAGCGACGACCTCGACGCGATGGACGATTTCTACCGCCGCGCGTTCGCGATGCTCAGCTCGCAGCAAGCACGCGCCGCCTTCGATCTCGCAGCCGAGCCGCCCGAGCTGCGCGACCGTTACGGCCGCCACGCTGCCGGACAGCGCATGCTCCTCTGTCGACGCCTGGTCGAATCCGGCGTGCGCTTCGTTTCGATGACCTACGGTTCGTGGGACCATCACGCCCGCATCGCCGACGGCATTCGCGGTCCCTTGCGCGAGTTCGACCAAGGCTTCGCCGCTCTGATTCGCGATCTTGAAAGCCGAGGCCTGCTCGACCGCACGCTGGTCATGGTCACGACCGAGTTTGGCCGCACTCCCAAACTCAATCGCGACGCCGGCCGCGATCACTGGCCGCGCGTCTTCAGCGTCGTGCTCGCCGGCGGCGGCTTTCAGCGCGGACTCGTCTACGGCGCGAGCGACGCCACCGCCACCGCGCCCGCCAGCGACCCGCTCACCGTCGAAAACCTCGCGGCCACCGTCTACAACCAGCTCGGAATCGTCTCCGACAAGGAACTCATGGCCCCGGGTGGCCGACCGATCGAAATCGTCAACGGCGGTTCGGTCCTGCTCCCCTTGCTGGCCAAACCCGCGTAACCGATGCGTCGCGCCTGCTCGATCTGTGTACTCACCATCGCCGCCGCACTGGCGACCGCCGCGCCGCCGCCCGAGCTTGCCGACGTGCAGCCGCCCGGAGCGCAGCGCGGCACAGCCCTCGACGTGGCGCTCGCCGGCGCGCGGCTCGCCGACCTGCAGGAAGTTGTGCTCTACCGCCCCGGCATTTCCGCCGGCCCCATCAGCGTCGCCGACGGCCTGACTCGCGTCAGCCTCACGCTCGCTCCCGACTGCCCGCTCGGCGAGCACCCGCTGCGCGTCCGAGGACCCGGCGGTCTCAGCGAGCTGCGCACCTTCTGGGTCGGGCCGCTCGCCACCGTTCCCGAAGTCGAACCCAACGGCGAGCTCGCCGCCGCCACGCCGATCGCGCTCAACTCGACCTGCACCGGCGTCGTCCAGGCCGAAGACGTCGACACGTTCGCGTTCGATGGCAAAGCAGGGCAACGCGTCTCCGCCGAGGTCGAGGGCATCCGTCTCGGCCGCTCGATGTTCGATCCACATCTCGCAATTCTTGATGCGGCTCGCTTCGAGCTTGCCGTCAACGACGACTCCGACCTCCTGCGACAGGATTCCCTTTGCTCGGTGGTTCTCCCCGCCGACGGCCGCTACTACGTGCAGATTCGCGAGGCGTCCTTCGGCGGCGGTCCGGCCGCACACTACCGCATTCACGTCGGCGATTTTCCGCGCCCGGTCGCGGTCTCGCCTCCCGGCGTCATTCCCGGCAGCGCCGCGCAGATCGAGTGGATCAATCAGTCAGGCGAGGCGGCGACGTCTACCGTTCTGGTCGCCGAGCCCGCCGAACGTGCGCCGATCTGGATCACAGCCGACGCCGGCGCAGCACCTTCGCCTGTCTGGGTACGCGCCTCCGCGCTGCCCGATTTGTCGACCGCCCCCGCCGCGCGGACACCGCCGTTCGCCTTCCACGGGCGCATCGCGACCGCCGGCGCCTCGGAGCTGATCTCGTTCACCGCCGCCGCCGGCCAGACGCTCGATTGCCGCGTGATCGCGCGGGCGCTGCGATCACCCCTCGATCCGGTGCTCGAGCTGCTTGGTCCCGACGATCGCGCGCTCGCCGCCGCGGACGACGTCGGCAGCCTCGATGCCGAGTTTCGATTCACCTTTCCGGCAGACGGCGAATACCGCCTGCGCGTGCGCGATCACCGCGCGCGAGGCGGTTCGACCTTCGTCTACCGCGTCGAAGTCGAGCCGCCGCAGCCGTCTCTTGCTTTGCGCCTGGAGCGCAACGACAACCGTCGGCCGCAGTTTCTCCAGGCTCTCAACGTGCCGCGCGGCAACCGCTTCGCCGCGCTGTTCCGCGCGGATCGGAAAAACATCGACGGCCCCGTATCGCTCGACCTCCCCGGGCTGCCCGCCGGGCTTCGCGCGCTGCCCGCCGCCGCCGCCGCCGGGGACGCGCTCGTGCCGCTCGTGTTAGAAGCCGCGGCCGATGCCGCGCCCGCCGCGGCGCTCGTCGCTCCCATCGCTCGTCTGACCCACGGCGGCGGCGAGCGGCTCGCCGAATTCCGCCAGACGGCTCCGCTCGTGATCGATGCGCCGAACGAGACCGTCTACTACGAGGCGGCCGTCGATCGACTCGCCGTCGCGGTGTCCGATGCCGCTCCGTTCCGCGTCGAGCTCGATCCGCTGCCGACCGCGCTGCTTCGCGAGGGCCGAGCCGTGTTGCGCGTGCGCGTCGTTCGTGACGCCGGTTTCACCGCGCCCGTTCAGCTTCACATGCTCTGGAATCCCCCGGGAATCGCGACGGTTCCGACGGTCGACGTGCCCGCCGAAGCCGCCGAGGCGCAATACCCGATCAACGCTGCGGGCGATGCCCCGTTGCGTTCGTTCCCCGTCGTCGTCCTCGCACATGCTCCGGTCGGCGATGGCGAAGTGTGGGTCTCGTCAGCGCCAATCGAACTCGTCGTCGCCGATCGCTACTTCCGTGGCGCACTCGGCATGGCCGCCGCGACGCAGGGCCAGCCGGCCCAGTTTGCATGCAAGTTCGAGCGCGTGCGCGCCTTGGAATCCGCCACCGCGACGGTCTCGTTGCTCGGCCTGCCGCCGGGCGCTGTCGCCGCGCCGCTGACTGTGCCCGTCGACGGCGGCGAGCTTGCGATTCCGGTCACGCTCGCTGCCGATGCGCCCGTCGGACAGCACCCCGGAATTGTCGCCGACATCTCGATTGCCTACGCAGACGGCAACACCACCGTGCACCGCCTTGCCGCCGACGGCGTGCTGCGCATCGACGCACCGCCGCCTGAGGTCGCCGCTGCACCGCCTCCTCCGCCCGCTCCGCCGCCGGACGCCGCCGCGCCGCCTCCGCGCGCGCTCAGTCGGCTCGAGCAGTTGCGCCAGCGCGCAAAATCGCCCGCCAGCGCGCCGGCAGGGGGTTCGCCATGAGCGGTCGCGTGCGCCTCGCGTCGTTTCTCGCGCTGCTGATCCCGGTGGCAGACGCCTTCTCCCAGGTGACTCTTCATGTTCACCCCGCGGAGATTCAGCTCGACGGACTGTCTGATCGCCACGATCTGATCGTTCAGACCATCGATGCCGCGGGCATCACGCGCGACGTCACCGCGCAGGCGCAATTCGCACTCGCTGCGCCCATCGCCAACGTCTCCGGCGCGACCGTGGCTCCACTGGCCGACGGCGACACCACGCTCACGATCACGCACCCCGCCGGCTCGGCGACCATTCCGATCCGCGTCCGAAACTTCGCGCAGACTCAACCGCTGACGTTCGCCAATCACGTCCTGCCGCAGCTCACCAAGGCCGGCTGCAACAACGGAAGCTGCCACGGCTCCGCGCGCGGTCAGGACGGCTTCCACCTCTCTTTGTTCGGCTACGATCCGGCCGGCGACTACACCCGTGTCACGCGTGAGCTTCCCGGTCGCCGGGTCAATCTCGCGCTGCCCGCCGCGAGTCTCCTTCTCACCAAGGCCACCGGCGCCGTGCCGCACACCGGCGGCACGCGCTTCGCCGCCGACAGCTCCGCCCACCGCGTGATCCTCGAATGGCTGCGCGCCGGTGCCGCACCCGACCCCGCCGAGCTTCCCCGCGCTGCCGGCATCGAGCTCTATCCCGTCGCGATGGTGCTTCAGCCCGGCGAAGTGCATCGCGTCGGCGTAAGGGCCCGCTTCAGCGACGGCTCGGACAGCGATGTCACGCCGCTCGCGGTCTACATCACCGGCAACGATGCCGCGGCGCGCGTTGACGACGCAGGCCGCGTCAGCGCGATCGCGCCCGGCGTCGCAACCATCCTCGCGCGCTTCGACGCCTACAGCGTCGCGGCCGAGGTCATCGTCGTGCCGCCCGGTCCACCGATCGACGCGGGGCCGGCGCCGGCTGCCACCTATGTCGACGAGCCGATCAACCAGCGTCTCTTCAAGCTGCGTTTGCGGCCGGCGCCGCTGTGCACCGACGAAGAGTTCCTGCGCCGGGCGTGCATCGATCTGATCGGTCTGCTGCCGACCGCCGAGCAGCGCGAGCGCTACTTCGCCGCTCCCGAGGCCGAGCGTCGTGCGAGCCTTGTCGAGGAGTTGCTCGCCCGCAAGGAATTCATCGAGCTCTGGGTCATGAAGTGGGCCGAGCGGCTTCAAGTTCGCTCCACGCAACAGGTCAGCTACAAAGCCATGCTGCTCTACCACGGCTGGCTTCAGCAGCGACTGACTGCCGGCGTGCCGTTCGACCAGATCGTGCGCGAGCTGCTGACCGCCGAGGGCGGCAGCTTCTCAAACCCCGCTACGAACTTCTTCCAGGCCGAGCCCGACGCCCTCAAGCTCGCCGAAAACGTCGCCCAGGCCTTTCTCGGCGTGCGCATCCAATGCGCACAATGCCACAACCACCCCTTCGACCGCTGGACCATGGACGACTACTACGGATTCGCCGCCTTCTTCGCCCAGATCGGCCGCAAGCCCGGCGAAGACGCACGCGAGACGATCCTCTTTCGCGGCGGCGGCGAAGTCACTCATCCGCTGCGCGGCGCCGCCATGCCGCCGCGCGTGTTCGACGGGTCTACGCCCGCGCTCGACAGCCGCGACCGCCGCGCCGCCCTCGCGGAGTGGCTGACCGCGCCGTCCAATCGCGCGTTCTCGCGCAACGTCGCGAATTTCGTCTGGGCGCACTTTTTCGGTCGCGGCATTGTCGAGCCGGCCGACGACGCCCGCGTCAGCAACCCACCGTCCAACCCCGCGCTGCTCGACGCGCTTGCCGAGCGGCTCGTCGCCGCGAAGTTCGATCTCCGCGCCCTCGCGCGCGACATCTGCAACTCGCACGCCTACCAGCGCAGCACTCGGTCCGATGATCCTTCCTGCGGCGGACCCGACGCATTCGCCCGCGCCGCCGTGCGGCGCATCCGCGCTGAGACGCTGCTCGACTGCATCAGTCAGGTCACCGGCGCCCCCGAGAAATTCCCCGGGTTGCCGATCGGTGCACGCGCCGTGCAGATCGCCGACGGCAACACCAGCAACTACTTTCTGACCACGTTCGGCCGCGCCGGCCGCGCCACCGTCTGCACCTGCGAAGTCGTCATGGAGCCGAATCTCTCCCAGGCCCTGCACCTCATCAACGGCGACACCCTCGCCCGCAAGATTCGCGAAGGCGGGCGCATCGCGCAGTGGCTCGCAGCGGGCCTGAACCCCGAGCAGATCGCCGAGCGCATCTACCACGACTGCCTGGGTCGACCGCCGCAACCCGCCGAGATCGACCAACTTCGACCGCTCCTGGCTGGCGATCCGCCCGCCGCGCTCGAAGACCTGTTCTGGGCCACGCTCAACAGCCAGGAGTTCCTGTTCACGCATTGAGGGAGTGCCATGCCGTCCGTCGCCTTCACCATGCTCACCCTGATCGTGCTGACCAGCGGCGCACTCGCCGAGCCGCCCAATTTTCGCGACCAGATCAAACCCATCTTCGCCGCGCATTGCCTCTCCTGTCACAACGCCGACGACCTCCGCGGCGGCCTTAACCTTGCCGAATACCGCGACGCCATGATCGGTGGCGGCGGCGGGGCGGTCGCGCTGCCTGGCGACCCCGCCGGCAGCCCGTTGCTCGGTGTGATTCGCCACACGCGCGAACCGAAAATGCCGCCCCGCGCCGGCCGCATTCCCGACGACGCCATCGCCGTGATCGAGGCCTGGATTGCCGGCGGCTGTCTCGAAGCGCCCGGCGGCGCACCCGCCCCGACTCGCCCCGTCAATCCGGCTCTCCAGCCCGCCGCCGACGCCGCGGTAACCCGCGCCGATCTCTTCGGCGTCGGGTTGCCGCTTGCTCCTGTCCAATCCGACGCCGCCGACACGGCGCCGCTTGCGCTCGCGGTCCATCCCGCGTCGCCGCTCGTCGCCATCGGCGGCCAGCGCCAGATTCTCGTTTACCACACGCGCTCACTCGACCTCGTCGGCGTGTTGCCGCTGCCCGGCGAGTCCTGGCCGTTCAGCTTGCGCTTCACGCGCGATGGCGCCTGGCTCGTAGCCGGCGCCGGCGTCTCCGGTCTGCGCGGCAGCGCGGTGATCTACGACGCCGCCACCGGAATTCAGCTCGCCGCCCTTGGCGACGAAGTCGATGCCGTGCGCGCCGCCGACGTCGATCGCCTCCATGCCTCGGTTGCACTCGGTGGCCCCGCGCGAAAAGTGAAGTGGCACAGCCTCGACGGCGCACTCCTGCGACGAATCGACAAGCACACCGAGTGGATCACCGATCTGGCCTTCAGCCCCGACCAGATTCTGCTCGCCAGCGCCGACCGCAACGGCGGAACGTTTCTGTGGGAATCCGAGAACGGTGCGCCGTTCGCCGCGCTCGAAGGTCACCCCGCCGCCGTTCACGCGCTCGATTGGCGCGCCGACGGCAACCTGCTGGCCACTGCCTGCGAGGACGGCCAGGTTCGGCTCTGGTCCAGCGACGGCGGCGCGCTCGCCAAGGCCTGGCAGGCCCATGACGGCGGAGTGCTGTGCGCGCGCTTCCTGCGCGACGGTCGGCTGCTGACCGCCGGTCGCGATCGCACGGCGAAACTGTGGGACGGCTCCGCCAATCTCGTACGCACGTTCGGGCCGTTTCCCGACCTCGCGCTCTCCGCCGCCGCCGACCCCGCCGGCACGCGCGCTTTCGTCGCGGTGCTTGCAGGTCCGGTCCGCGTGCTCAGCCTCGATGAGGGTCGCGAGCTCGCGTTGTTGCCCACAGTCGCGCCTTCGCTTGCCGGGCAGTTGAGCGCCGCCGAGCACGCCCGCGCTGAGAAACAGGCCGCGCGCGACGCCGCCGGCCAGTCGCTTGCGGCCGCGCAGCAGGCTCAAGTCGCCGCGACGGCGCCGTTGGACGCCGCCCGTGCCCAGCACTTCTCGGCGGTACATGCATGGGCGCTGTTGCTCGCAACGGGCGCTGACGCCACCGCCGCCGCCGCGAGCCGCGAGACCGCGTTCGCCGAGCAGGATCGGCTGGCGCAGGCCGCTGCCCCCGCGCTTGCCGCTCTTCAGACGGCTCAGGCCGCCGAATCCGCGGCGGTCGCCGAGCTCGCCGTGGCCGATGCCCGCCGCGCCAAATGGGAAGCCGCAATGCTGCGCGTCGAGTGCGACAAGCTGCGCCAGGCGGTCGCCGAGTCCGCTCGCCTCGCCGCCGTGGCCACCGCCCATTCCCAGTCCGCGGCTCAGGCCTGCGCCGACCTGACCGCGCACCTCGAGCAGGCACGCGCCGCGCAGCGCACCACGCCCGCACAACTCGCCGGCCACGAGCAGACGCTTGCTGCTGCACAGGCGGCGCTCGAAGCGGCTGCGTCACAATCCGCGCAGCGCAGCCAGGCCGCCGACGCCGCCGCGCAGCGCGTGGTGGAGCTTGGCGCCCTGGTTGAACGCCTGCGCGGCAATTCGAGCGGCGCAACGCCCGATTCGCTGGTGGCGCAGGCGCTCGCAAAAACAGACGAGGCGCTCGCGTTGCTGCGGCAGGATGCGGATGCGCACGCAGCCGCGCGCGATTCCTCGCGCACCGCCGAACAGCAGGCGCTCGCGGCGGTCGGCGCCGCACGCACGGCCGCAGAGACGCTGCGCACACAACAGCAGGAGGCGCCGGCGCTCGTGAGCCGTTTCACCGACGAACTCGCGAAGGCGACAGAAGCCGCCACGATCGCCGCCGCCGCAGCCGATGCCGCACGCCGACAGCATGAAGCAAGCCGCGCCGCGCTCGCAGCGCAGGACGAGCTCTATCGCGCGAGGCTGGCGGCGGCTGCGCAGGCCTACGCTCGCGAATGACCCGCCCGCCGTATCATCGCAACCGAATGGCGCAGAATGTCACATTGGCGCTCGAATTCTCCGGCAAGGTCGGCAGCGTCGCCGCCGCGCTCGCCGACGGCCCGATTCACGAGCGGACGCTGGCGACGATCGGACGCCATTCGGCGGAGGCGCCGGCTGCTTGCGCCGATCTGCTGGCGTCGCTCGGCGTAGCAATGCGGGATGTGAGCCTCTGCGCGTTTTCGCAGGGCCCCGGAAGTTTCACCGGGCTGCGCGTCGCCGCCACTATGGCGCGAATGCTCGCATTCAGCAACCATGCGCGGATCGTCGCGGTGCCGACGCTCGAGCTGTTGGCACTGCATGCGCAGGAATGCGCTGCACTGCCGCCGCGTACCGCGATCGCGGCGGTGCGCCCCGCACGGCCGGATCGCGTGTTTGCCGCGATTTACGCGTTCAGTGACGACAGCGGCATGCAGGAGCTGCTCGCGGCGCGCGAATATCCGCTGATCGAGTTCCTCGCCGCGCTGCCGCCCGCATGCTGCGTAACCGGCGATGCGCTGGAGCTGCATGCCGCGCGATTCACGCAGGCCGGCGCAGTCTGCCTCGATTCGGAGTTGTGGCGGCCCGGCGCCGCGCGCGTGCTGAGCGCAGCGCGCGAGCGGGCACGGCGTGGCGCATTCTGTGATCCGGCCGACGCATCGCCGCTCTATCTGCGCCCGCCGGAATGCGAAGAGGTTTACGAGACGCGACGAGCCGCCGCGATCGCCCGCCGCACGGAGGCCGCGCCGTGACGCCGATGGATCCGCGCGAGTTGTTCGCGAACATCGTCATGTTCGACACGAGCGTCGGGCAGCCGACGCAGCCGCTGGCGGATTATCTCGCGGACTATCTGCACGCGTGCGGCGCGGGCGTGATGCGCCTCTCCCGCGACGACGGTCAGGTCACGCTGATCGGCTACCGCGGAACACTGAAACCCGGCGATCGGCGCGGCCTGCTGCTTTCCGGGCATCTCGACGTCGTCCCCGCCGCCGAACCCGAGTGGCAGAGCGATCCGTTTGAGCTGGTCGAACGCGACGGGCGCTTTCACGCGCGCGGCGCGGCTGACATGAAGGGATTCGTGTCGCTGGCTGTCGACCGCCTCGCGCGCATTCCTGACTCCGAGTGCGCGGCCCCGCTGATGCTCGTGCTGACCTGCGAGGAGGAGACCGGTTCGCGCGGGGCGCAGCGGCTGATCGCGGCGCTTCCCAACGAAGGAGTCGACCTTCCGCGAAACACGCTGGTCGGCGAGCCAACGGCACTGCGCGCAATTCGCATGCACAAGGGACATCTGCGCGCCCGGTTTCGCGTCAGCGGTCGCGCGGCTCACAGCGGCTTTCCGCAACATGGCGTCAATGCGATCGAGCATGCGGCGGCGCTCGCCGGCGCACTGGCGAACATTGGTCGCGAATGGCGCGCCGGCCGCTTCGCGCACGCCGAGCATTTCAGCGAGTGTCCGTTTCCCGTGCTCAACATCGGCCGCATCGCCGGCGGCGGAGCGCTGAACGTCGTGCCCGATTCCTGCGAGATCGGCGTCGGCGTGCGGCTGCTGCCCGGGCAGAGCAGCGACGTGCTCCGCGCCGCAGTCGATGCACAGCTCGCAGACCTGGTGCTGCCGCCCGGGGCCGCAGTCGATTGGGAAATCGAGAACGAAAGCCCGCCGCTGCTGTGTCCTGAAACCGCGCCGCTCTATCGGCAACTGTGCGAATGGCTCGCGCAATCGGAAACCCTCGGCGAAAATTTCGCGAGCGACGCCGGCACATTGGCGCGGGCCGGTTGCGAGTGTGTGCTGTTCGGTCCCGGCTGCATGACCGACGCACACCGACCGAACGAATCACTCGAAATCTCGCAATGGCACGCGGCCGGCGGCTGGCTTGATCGCCTCGCGCAGCGGTTCTGCAGGCACGCGGAGTAGCGGCATGACGTCCCAGGTGATCGAGGCCGAGTACACCTACACCAACGACCATTTTGCCGCGGGGATGCAGGTGGCGATCGACGCCGCCGGTCGCATCGAGGCGGTGGGGCGGCTGGGGCGCGCCCCCACGCGCCGGCTGGAGCGTCGCGCGCTGCTGCCCGGGTTCGTCAACGCCCACAGCCACGCCTTCCAGCGCGCGCTGCGCGCTCAAGGCGAGGTGTTTCCCGCCGGCGTGAACGATTTCTGGACCTGGCGCGAATCGATGTACGCGCTGGTGCAGCGCTTGACGCACGACGAGCTGCACGAAGTGTGCCGGCGCGCGTTTCAGGAGATGCTCGCCGCGGGCATCACGACCGTCGGCGAGTTTCACTATCTGCACCATCGCGACGCCGAGCGCCGCGACTTCGAGTTTGACGACGTGGTGCTCGCCGCCGCGAAAGCGGTGGGAATCCGCATCGTGCTTCTACAGAGCTATTACAAGACCGGCGGTTTCGCCGCGCCGCTGGCCAGTGGGCAGCGCCGCTTCGCGACGCCGAGCGTCTCCGACTTCTGGCGCCAGGTGGATCGGCTGGAGGCCAGGCTCGCGAGCGGCACGCAGTCGCTCGGCATCGCCCCGCACAGCCTGCGCGCCGTGCCGCCCGAGGACCTGCGCGAGCTGGAGCGCGAAGCGCGGCGCCGCGGCTACGTCTGTCACGTGCACGTCGAGGAACAGCGCCGCGAGATCGACGACTGCCGGCGCACCCTCGGCTGCACGCCGCTCGAGTGGGTCGTCGAGAATCTGCACGTCGGCCCGCAACTGACGATCATTCACGGCACGCACGCCCGCGGCGAGCGCCTGCAGCGCTACATCGCGGCCGGCGGACATGTGTGCGTGTGTCCGATCACCGAAGGCAATCTGGGCGACGGGCTGAGCGACGCGCCCGCTATGCTGGCGGCGCCGAATTCGCTCTGCATCGGCAGCGATTCGAACATCCGCATCGATGCCTGCGAAGAGCTGCGCTGGTTGGAGTTCGTGCAGCGCTTGCAGGCCGAACGGCGCGGGATCTGCGTCGATCAGCAGGGGCGCGTCGCCGAGCGGCTGCTGCGCATCGGCACGCGCGGCGGCGCTGCGGCGCTGGGGCTGAACGGCGGCGCGATCGAGCCCGGCCGCAACGCGGACCTGATCGCGATCGATCTGGATCACCCGCCGCTTGCCGGCGCGACGACGGACACGCTGCTCGGAAGTCTGCTGCTGGGAGCGAGCGGCGCGGCAGTTCGCGAGGTGTGCGTGGGCGGACGCTGGGTCGGCCCGTGAATCTACGAATCGAGCCTTCGGTCGCGCTTTCCACCCACCAGCTCGCGCAAAGCGCTGAATGACGCCAAACAGAAGCGCGCCGACCGGGCCGCCGAGCGCGCTCCTCGCTCCCGGAATGCACTATCTCGCGCCGGCGGCTCGTGCGAGCGACCCGCATTTCGGCTGGGGCGACGTGTCCTGCACTACGCCCGGCGACGAATGCTGTGTGCTGCTTGACCTGGCGCGCGAGGGCATCGGCTGGGATAGCGGCAGCTACGAGCCCGTCGCGGACGCGCGCTACATCACGCTCGGCCCGACACGCTGGCACAACCCGTTCAGCGAGGTAGAAGATGTTTGGGGATGGGCGGACGATCAGCTTGCGGGCTTCAACGCGAGCATCACTCCACCGGAATGCAATGACACCGAGTGCCAGTTGGCAACCGGCTGCCCGACGGACAACGGCTGCGAGTACGACGGCCGCGGCGGCTAACCGCTCGCATGTCTCCGAAGGCGAATCGAGAGTGCGGCGCGCCGGATTTCGGCGCGCCGCTGTCTTTCCACCCCGCTCTTCCGCCTACCCAAACCGCCCTGTGATGTAGTCTCGCGTGCGCTGGTCGCGCGGATTGGTGAAAATCTGATTTGTGCTGTCAAACTCCACCAACTCGCCCATCAGCATGAACGCCGTCATGTCCGAGACGCGCGACGCCTGCTGCATGTTGTGCGTCACCAGCACGACCGTGTACCGCGACTTGAGCTCGACGATCAAATCCTCGATGCGGCCGGTCGCGATCGGGTCGAGCGCCGAGCACGGCTCGTCCATCAGCAGCACGTCGGGCTGAATCGCCACCGCCCGCGCGATGCACAGCCGCTGCTGCTGTCCGCCCGAGAGCGAGAGCGCGCTGGCGTGCAGTTTGTCGCGCACTTCGTCCCACAGCGCCGCCGAGCGCAGCGAACGCTCGACCAGTTCATCCAGGTCGCCGGTGTAGCCGTTGATGCGCGCGCCCCACGCCACGTTGCGGTAGATCGACTTGGGGAACGGATTGGGCTTCTGAAAGACCATGCCGATCTGGCGGCGGAGCACGACCGGGTCGCACTTCGGGCCGTAGATATCCAGATCGCGATAGCGGATCGCGCCGCTGACGCTCATGCCCTGCACGAAGTCGTTCATGCGGTTCATGGCGCGCAACAGCGTGCTTTTGCCGCAGCCGGAAGGACCGATGATCGCCGAGACCTGGTGCGGCGCGATCTCGAGCGAAACGCCGCGAATCGCCGCAAAATCGCCGTAGCGGATGTCGAGCGACTCGACCCGCAGCACGGGCTCGGCCGCCGCGCGGGGCTGGGCCGGCTCGCTGCTCGATTTGGCGTCCATGCGAATCACGCTCCGCCCCGTTGATGCCAGGCACGCAGCGCCACGGCGATCGAGTTCATGGTGAGTAACACAGCCAGCAGCACGAGGATACAGCCGGCCGCCAGCCGGTGAAACTCGGGATCGGCCTCGTCGGTCCAGATGTATATCTGAATCGGCAGAGCGGAAAAGTCGCCAAGCAGCGCCGATTGCAGCCAGCCCAGCACGCTGCCGCCTTCGTAGAGCTCGCCCGGCGCCGAGACGTTGAACGCCAGCGCTCCGATCAGCAGGATGGGCGCTGCTTCGCCGACGGCGCGCGACAGCGCCAGAATCACGCCGGTCAGAATGCCGGGCATCGCCGCGGGCAGCACATGATGCCAGATCGTCTGCCAGCGCGTGGCTCCCAACGCATACGCGGCGTCGCGCAGCGTTTGCGGCACCGCGAGCAGCGCTTCGCGCGCCGCGATGATGATCACCGGCAGCACCAGCAGTGCCAGCGTGAGACCGGCTGCCAGCAGACTGCGCCCGGCGCCGCCGGCGCGCACGAATACCACCAGCCCGAGGATCCCGTAAACGATTGACGGCACGCCCGCGAGATTGGCGATGTTGAGCGCTATTACCCGCGAGAACCAGCCACGACGCGCGTATTCCTGCAGATAGACCGCGGCCCCGACGCCGACCGGAATCGCGACGATCGCGGTGATCGCGACCATCCAGGCGGTGCCGAGCAGGGCGGGGCGCACGCCGGAATTGCCGGGCTCGATGCGCGACGGCACGCGCAGCAGAAACTCCAGCGACAGCACGCCGCCGGCGCGCCGGAACAATTCGATCAGCAGCACGCTCAGCAGCGCCAGCCCCAGCAGGCTCAGCACGCCGCAGACCGCGGCGAAAATCGTGCCGCAGACGCGCCGCAGCGCCAACCGTTGCCGGAATTCAACAGGAGCGCTCATTCGTACGCCTCGCGAATGCGGCCGACGATGCGATTCGCCGCCAGATTCACGCCCAGCGTGATCAGGAACAGCGCCAGCCCCAGCACGAAGATTGTGCGGTATTCGATGGTGCCGACGGGGGTGTCGCCGGTAGCGATCTTCACGATGGCGGCGGTGAGCGTCTGCACGCTTTCGAGCGGATTGAGCGTGAGCTTGGGCGTCATGCCTGCGGCCATCGCAACCGCCATCGTCTCGCCGATGGCGCGCCCCAGACCGAGCAGAACCGCAGCCACGACGCCCGAAATCGCGCTGGGCAGAACCACGCGCGTGGAAACTTCGAGTTTCGTCGCGGCGAGCGCATACGCACCCTCGCGCAGGCTGCGCGGCACGGCGCGAAACGCATCATCGCAAAGCGATGCGATCGTCGGAATGATCATGATCGCGACCACGATCGCGGCGCTGGCGGCATTGAACACGCCCGCGTCCGGGAAGAGCGGCTTGATGACGGCGGGCGTAAGCACGGTGACGGCGAAATAGCCGTACACCACACTGGGTATTCCCGCGAGCACCTCGAGCAGCGGCTTGAGGATCTGGCGCATCCAGCCGGCGGCGTATTCGCTCAGGAAAATCGCCGTCGCCATGCCGACCGGAACCGCCAGCAGCAGCGCGCCGCCCGCGATGAGCAGCGTGCCCGTCAGCAGCGGCCAGATGCTGAAGGCGCCCTTGATCTCGGGTGCCCATTCGCCGGGCCCGAGAAAGTTCCACAGCGAGACCTGGCGGAAGAACGGCAGCGATTCGCTAACCAGCACCAGCAGAATGCCGAACGTCGTCAGCACCGACAGCAGCGCGCACGCGAGCAGGATCGCGTGAATGACGCCTTCCCACGCTTTTCGCACGTGCTGCTTCATCGAGAGCTACGTTCGATCGTCAGGGTTTTTGGCCTTCGCCGCGCAGCATCTTGTGCAGCGGGACTGCGTGCGAGGCCTCGTCGGGATACAGCGTGCCCTCGACGCCGCCTTCCCAACGGGCGCGAACGAGCTGATACAGGTCGGGGTCGAGCGGCACGTAGTTCACACGCTTGTGGCCTACGATCCGGGCGGCGTTCGTGAGCAGGAACTTCACGAAAGCCTGCGTCTCCGGGCGCTTCGCGGATTCGGCGTTGACATAGGCGAAGAGCGGCCGCGCCAGCACATACTGAAGATCGTGAATCGACTGCGCCGACGGAGCGACCGCAGCGCCGTCGTGACCCGCGATCGGCACCGCGCGCAGCCTGGCTTTGTTGGACTCGAAATACGCGAAGCCGAAATATCCGAGCGCGCCGGCGTCGCCGGAAACGCCTTGCACGAGCATGTTGTCGCTCTCGCTGGCGACATAGTCGGTTCGCGAAGCGCGAGCCTTGCCGACGATCACTTCGGTGAAGTGATCGAAGGTGCCGCTGTTGGCGCCGGGGCCGTAGAGTGTGAGTTTCACGTCAGGGAAACCCGCGCGCACGTCTTTCCAGTTGGTGATCTTGCTGTCCGGCTCCCAGATGCGCTTCAATTCATCAAGGGTCAGCATGTCGCAGAATTTGTTCTCGGGATGCACCACGACGGCGGTGCCGTCATAGGCGATCGGCAGCTCGATGTAGCGGACTCCGATCTCGACGGCGCGCTTCTGCTCGGTCGGGGTGATGGGGCGCGAGGCGTTGCAGATGTCGGTCCGCAGCGCCGGATCCGACTCGAGCAGCTTCTTGAAGCCGTCACCCGTCCCGGTGGGGGCGGCGATCGTGAGCTTCACGCGCGGCGCCGTCTCCTGAAACATCTCGGCGGCGGCGCTCATGATCGGGAAGACCGTGCTGGAGCCGGCGATGCGCACCTGGCCGGTGAGCTTCCGGTCGTCGCCGGCGCCGGCGCAGCCGACGATCGCGACTGCCAGGGCCGCGAACGCTGCGAAAACACGCAATGTCACAGGTTCTCCTTTTATCGGCGGCGTGTCGGCGGATTTCGCCGACCCCGACTCGCCCGTGCCGCGCCAAAACTCCCTTCACCCTAGGGGCGTTTTGTTAAGAATTGGTTAGCGAAATCGCACGCTCGTCTGTGGGTGCGGCGACGCGGCTTCTCGTAGGATGAGAGCGGATCAGCGGTTATCTTTCAATGTCGCGCGCGGGGCAGGAGTCGACCGAATGACGGTTGTGCACGACCTGGGACTGTGGCTCTGGCGGCTGCTGCCGGCGAACCCCATCCTGCTGCGAGTCGTTTCAACCGCCGGCAAACGCAGCCGGCATTTGTGGGCACGCGCCATCTATCTGTGTGCGCTGTTCGTGATCCTGCTGATCACGAACACCTCGTTGCTGACGGCCGACCGGCCGTCTCTCGCCGAGCTCGCGAAACAGTCGACGCACGCGTTCCTCGTGGTCAGCATGGCGCAGCTCTTTCTCATGAGCTTCATTGCGCCGATCTTCGCCGCCGGCGCCATCACGCAGGAGAAGGACGCCAACACGTTTCACATCCTGCTCACGACGCCGCTCTCGAGCGCGCAGATCGTGCTGGGCATGCTCTTCAGCCGGCTCTACTTCGTGTGGGTGCTGCTGCTGAGCGGCCTGCCGATTCTGTCGATCACGATGATCTACGGCGGCGTGACGTGGGCCGAGGTGCGCGATTCGCTGCTGCTGGCGGCGTGCACCGCGTTGATCACGGGCTCGCTGGCGATTGCGATCAGCGTCGCCAAGGTCGGCACGCGCAAGACGATTTTCTCGTTCTTCGTCGGCGTTGCGACGTACCTGCTGGCGGTCGGTGCGTACGGTCTGGCGGGCCTCGCCGACCTGCCCGAAGCCGAACCGGGCGTGGGCAGCCGCTTTCGACTGAGCTGGGTGGCCCCGCTGCACCCGTTCCTTGCGTTGCTGAGCGTCACCGGGCAAACGCCGCCGCCGCCGCCGGGCGCGCTTCACCACTACGGCTGGCCGTGGAGTTGGGCGCTGGGCAACCCACAATACGCCTACGTGGTGCTTACGACGGTGGTTTCGGCGTTCATGATCGTCGTCAGCCTGTTCTTCGTGCGTGGCACACAGAAAGAAGGCGAGATCACGCTCGCCGGCCGCATGCGCGCCGCGCTGCTGCGCACCGACGGCGCCACGGACAAGCGCAAGAAGCCGCGCAGCGTCTGGAACAACCCGATCGCCTGGCGCGAGGCCGCGACGCGCGGCGCCGCCGGCGGCCGCTCGGCGATGCGCTGGGTATACGTCGTCGGCGGATTGGCGGTCGCGGTCATCCTGCTCATCGGGCAGCAACGAAGCTGGTGGGGGCTCAGCCCCGCACAGCCGGCGGTCGTGCGCGACTGGCTGACGGCGCTCGTCTGGATCGAGTTCACCATTGCGCTGCTGATCGTCACCAACACCGCCGCCACCACGCTGACCCGCGAGCGCGAGGCTCAGACCATCGAGCTGCTGCTGGTCACGCCGCTCACCAGCAAATACATCATCTGGGGCATGCTGCGCGGACTTGTGAGCTTCGTGCTGCCGCTGCTGTTCGTGCCGACGGCGACGCTGCTGATGTTCGCGATCGCTGATCTGTTTCGCGGCGGGCAGGACGTGACGACGCTCGAGACGGTGCTGCTGGCGCCCGCCCTGATGACCGCGTTCGTCGCGGTGGCGGCGATGGTGGGGCTGCAATTCTCGCTTGTCTCACGCAAGACGGTGCAGGCGGTCATGATCAGCACGGCGATCGTGCTCGGCGCCGCGGGCGTCGCCTGGGGCTGCGGCCAGGCCCTGCGCAGCGGGGCGGCGGGCGTGGTTTCCGCGGCGGTGCTGCCGTTTACGCCATACCCGGCCCTGCAGGCGATCATTCACCACGACACGGTGTTTCGCGGCACGATGGCGACCACGCCGCCGACGCCGAGCGATTTTGCGGCGGCGCGCTGGGTGCGCGCGTTGGCGAGCCTGATTGCGGTCGGCGCCTACGCGGGCGTGACGTACAGCCTGTATGCCGGGCTGGTGCGGAATTTTGACATGACGATTCGGCGGCAGTCCGCGGCGACGTGAGGTGGCGTGGGTACGTTGACGCCGATCGGCGGCGGCAAGAAGTCGCAACGAGGTGATCGATGCCCACACAACCAGTCGCAAGCGACGAGTTCAAGATCTGCGCCGGGTGCAGCACACAAGTGGGTTGTGTCGCACAACGCTGCCCGCATTGCCACAGCGAAGCGTTCTGGCCGGTGCTGATGGAGCCGCCGTGGTCAAAACGCACGGCCGGCCGCAAGGCGTACTGGATATTCATTTATGTTGCCGCCTGTCTGTTTTTCGCAGGCGCAATCGCCCTCGTGTTCCGCTTCGTTTGGATGTTCGTGCGATAGGGGCAGAAGGCTCGGAGATAGGAGACGAAGCGGTAGCCGCAGTTTCATGGAGTCCACTCGATCAGCGAGGCCTCGGCGATGGCACAATCGAGAGCTTTGGCGAGTTCCCACACGGTCAATCTATCGCATCCGGCGGTAGTTCGGTACTCTCGGTCCCTCGGCCCCGCAAGGGTACCTCACCACCCGAACAACGCTGAACTACGGGCAATCGGAATACGATATCGCGTGGAACTCTTCTGGTTGGTGCTATTTCGAAGTATACTGCGCATGCACGCGGACTGCGTCGCGTTTAGGTTCGACCGAAGCATCTGGCAGACTCGCATCTTATATCGAATTCCCGTGCGGACGCGGCAACGGAGCCCACGTCTGCGACCGCGGCTGGGTCGTGGAATCAAGGGTCTGTGTGACTGGTATCGAGACGGCCCTGACCCGACGCCTGCCTCGAACGGCCGTTATCACGTTTGGATCGAGATGATCCCGATCGCCAACAAGCGTCTTGCGAGCAGCGTTGCTCGGGGAATCCGCGCCGCAGCATCTCGCAGCTCGGACGGTGCGCTTCGGCTGCGGCTCGACGGGCGGGTAAGGGTTGGGCGCGTCGAGGATCGGCCGAAAGCTCTCGTCGTGCGATTCGGAGCACGAACGCCGCGCATCCGCCCGTTGCCACGGCAGAACGCACGCGCGTCGACGCCCCGCGCAACCGCCCGCAGCCGTTAGTCGACCACCCACCCGCATTCCGGGCAGCGCGGCAGGGGAGCGTCACGCAGCGAATATCCGCATTCGATGCAGACGGGAATACCTTGTTCGCGGAGCACGCGGCGGAGAACGCGGTGCTGTATGGTCCGCAGAATCGCGAGCTGAATCAGGTACCACATCACCGCGAGAACTGCAATCACCGGCAACATCAGGGCAAGCGTAACCCGACTGCCGATGAACGTGTGCACGTAGTAATTCAGCGCGAGAATGCAAACCACGAAAATCACCGAGTTCGTCCACTGGTACGCGCGCGTGCGTGCCAATCGATCACTGGCGACGCGTTTGACGAACGGGTGCAGCGCGATATCCGCCAGACGTAGCTCGGGGAACAGCGCTGCGGGCCAGAATCGATGCATATTGAGTTACGCCAGGCGACCTCTCATCTTCCATTCGTACAGGCGGTAGCCGCCGCGATCTTCGACCAGACGGCCGGCGTCACGCATGATCTGCTCGAAGACGCCGGCCTCGGTCCAAATCTGAAACCAGCGGTGAACCGCGCTCTTGGAGCCGAACTCGCGCGGCAAATCCTTCCACTTCGCGCCGTTGTCCAGCATCCAAAAAATCCCGGCGAGCGCACGCCGCTTCGCCAGCGGCGGCCGCCCGCCCTTGGGACTCGTTTCATAGTCGGGTATCCGCGCCGCCAGCCAGTCCAGTTGCTCTTCGGTGAGTCGTAGCATGCGTTATTCTAGACGAGCTGCAAATGTCCTGTTACTTAATAAGTGCGGCGGCCAATCCCAGGGAAGTGAGTTGCACGGGCGTCAGGCCCTGGCTTCCGCCCCAGTGTCTCGGTGGTCGACGCACGGTCACTTGGAATTCCCTGTACCCCGCTGCCGCCCGTCGTCCGCCTGCCGGCTCGGCGGAAATAGCGCCGCGCGCCCCGCAACCAGCAGCGTCACCAACATCGCGACGTTTTCAGCATGGCCGAACCGCCAGCGCGAGCGATCAATCCTGCTCAAGCGTACCCGAGTTTTCGGATTTCGCCGACAACGCCGCCGCGGCGTCGCGTATCAGGGCGGCAATTTCGAACGGGTGTGACCAGGTGAGGCTCACGCCGTGGCGCTCCGACCAAATGTCGAGGTGGTTTTCCAGCGTCTCGTAGCTCTCACTGGCCCACCATTTGCGCGTCAAGTCTGTCGATCGGCCCTGTGCCAGACAGTCTTCCGGGCGCAATGCGGTAAACGGCAGCCCGAACAGTTCCTCGATGCCGCTCGTCAGGGCGGCGAATGCGGCCACGTGCGGCAGTAGCGGTGGCGCATAGCGCGAGCACCACGCGTCGAGTGACATTCGCTCCCGCGCATGCACGTGCGTGAAATTCCAATAGAATCCGAGACGCGATCCGACGCCGAAGGCTGCCGCGACAAGGCAGCCGGCAGCCGCGAGTAGCAAGCACTCCATGCGTTACTCCGATTCCGCTCCGGCACGCAGCATCTGCGAGACAGGCGTTCATTCCGTGCTCAACCTCGCCATGCGAAGCACATCAGGAGAATGATGGTCAGAATCGCCGCGCCGGTTAGAGCGAGGCTTCGCCAGAATCCGGGCGGCGGCGGATAGTGCGCTCTCAGCGTCGCAAGCTGGGAATCCAATAGGTCTACAAGAACCGTTGCTGCGACAGATGTCTTTCGTTGAATCAGGGACTCGAATAGATGCGTCGGCTCCAGTTCGGAACTGCCCCGAGCGCGCGCAATCCCCTCAGCGCCACGCAATACGCGCGCGAGATTGTGCGTGTGCCGTGACGAAGCCGAACTTGCCTCTTGACGCATTCGCATGTCCTCACTCGCAACTCTGCTCAGGTTGGTCAGTTTACCGTGCTCGATCTCAGCGCGCCGCCGATCTCGATGGCGGGGGCGCTCGATGAGGGCGCCGCGCAGCCAGACCGTCACGTTGGTTCAGACATGCTCACGCTGCTCTCCGTGCGCAGTCTCGGCCGGAGTTCTGATGCCGCTGTCCGCCCCGCATTCCGAACAGCACGCGGAAGCGTCGGCCGGCGATCGCTCATGACCGCAACGAACGCAGCGACCCTCCATCTGCAACAAACGCGTGAGCGAGCGTCGCCGTCGCCGTTCGCGCCACGAAAGAACGCAGCTCGTCGCCGCGAACGCAGTAATCGCAAGCCCGTAGGGATGTCGATGCAGGGCACCGGCAAAGAGCAGTGCGTCCAATGTCGCAGTCGCTGCGCCGAAAATGGCAACGGCGGCTAGCAACACCCCGCACGCTGCCAACGGATTGGCGGAGTCGGCGGCAGCGCGGCTCAGCCACCGCGCCCGCGAACGCGCAACTGGGTTCTTAGGTCCCGCACAAGCGCGGCTGGCGTTAAGAGTTCGCCAATCACAACTGTGATAACGCCGCTGCTAGTAGTAGTGAACTCCAGTTCGGTTCCAGTCTCGTCCACAATCATGCGCGAGATATCATCCAATTGCAATTCGTTTGATTGAGTGACTAACCTGCCGGCAATTTCCTGGAAGATTAATGAGCGATCACTGAGTACGATTCGCCGTCTGCAGAAAAAATGCTGCATCAGCGTCAAAACCACCGCGCAACCTGCGGCGATCCCTAGTGCATCGGACGAGGCGGTGCGCGGCAGGACTGTCGCGAGCGGAATCAGGACCAAGAAAACAAGCGTAGTGGCTGCCAAGCGCGCTGCGTGAGGCAGACCATAGCGGTATATTCGCGTTACCGTACCCTGGCCGCGGACTCGGAAGAATGTGGCGCATAGCAACCCGGATAAATAAATTGAAGCGAGCAGCACGCCAAGCCACGGGCTCACGGCTACGGACATCCAGCCGGTGAGGAACACCACCGGGGTGAAGTATGTCAGTGTCTGGCGAGAATCCCTCAACCACTGTGCGTCCCACAAACACGCACGATCGTACTGTGTCACGACGGGTAACTTGGAATTCACCGCCGACTCCAATGTGGTGGAAAGGGCTTGATTCTCGGCCGCCCTCCGCCGACGATCTCCCCTCCGGGGGACTTCGGCTTGTCCCAAGGGGCCGGAGAAACCGCACGCGTTCCGGTCCCAAGCCCGGCGCCGACCGCCACTCCGTCTAAGATCTCGTCGAGTACCGGATTCCCCGTGCTCGCTCCGGCATATCGCACCGCGCCGTAGCCGGCGGCGCTCAGCCCGATGTAGTTGGCAACGGCCAGCGGGGCAACGCACGTAATTATCAGCCCAGTGCCGAATCCAGCGAGTTTTCGGCTCGCGGTATCTATTGCTGGTCGGTTGTCCAGGAAACTTCGGCGTCCCCCGGTGCCATTGAGAAACCAGCGGGCCCACGTGGGACCGTTCGTCTCCCACTCGAGGCCAAAAGGGTCCACGCATGATTGCGGATGGCTGTCGCAGTACGCATAGCAATTCACTCCGCCCGCCGATCCGATCGGGTCTCTTTGCACGAACCGTCCGATGTCCGGCTGGTACCAGCGGGCGCCGAGGTGCTGCAGCGTCAGCGCCGGAAACAGGGCGTTCGCTCCCGAGTACGCCGCCGCGGCGGAGCCGCCGGTCGACGTGGTGGCGGGGGCCGCGACGAGTCCGCTCTCGTAGCCGAACTGCCCGGCGTAGAGATAGCGCGTGCCGAGGTTGGCCGGGCTGCCGCCGGCTTGCGGCGCGATCAACTCGCCGAACGCCGAATATGCGACGCTGAGCACTCCGCTCGACCCGCCGCCCGAGTCGGTCGTCAGCCCGGTCGATTCGATCAGGTCGCCGTGCAGGTACTTGGTCGCCCCGCTCGAAACGGTCTGCTGCGCGGCGGGTCCGCCGGCGACGAGGTAGCGCGTGGTCTCGGCGATCGTGGTCGTGCCGCCCGGCGTGGCGGTGAAATCGCCGTAGGCCGGCGACCCGAGATAGTCGGTCCAGCGCTGCGGCCCGGCGATCGGCTCGAACGTGTTCACGTCGACGTCCCGGTCAAGATACTTCTGCCGCGGAGCATCATACGCGAACTCGCGCGCGGCGATGCGCGGATACGCTCGGTGAGCCGCTCCCCGTTGTACCTCAAACGCGCGCGGGCGCTTCCGAGCCCAGCTTGGCCAGCGTGAGCGCGCGCGCGACCGCGAAAGGCGCCGTCAGCTCTGCAAAACGCAGCCTAGTTGACTCGTTCTTGTTGCAGACGACCACCGTGCCGAGTCCCTTCCAGCTGATGGTCGACGACGCGAGGTCCAAGCTCTGCTGCCGGTCACCCGCGTGCAACTCAAGTCGCATCTCCTCGGCGTCCACTCGAACTCTCTCGACCCCGGACCGTCGAAATTCGAGCGACGTTGCGACAAGTACTAGGCCGATCCCGAGCGGCGCGATTACCCCCAGCCAATCAGGGTGTCGCGCCACAAGACCAACCAATAGCGCGAGGCCGATCATGCCGTTGCAGAGTCGTGCGGTGATCGGCAGGCGGATGACGAGTGACTCAACGGTCAGGGATGGCTTCGCGACAAAGTAACTCCCGCGAAGCACGCACGCGGCGCATAGGCCCACCAATCCGGGGAGCAAGCAGATTAGCAACGAGAATTCCGCACCGATTCGTGCCCCACGATTCCACGCGACGATCAGGAGAGTCAGAGTCATCATGACAAGCAATCGTTCACCCATGAACAGGGATACTATTTCAAATTTGTGCTTTCGCTTCATCGGCCACGCTCCCGGAGAATGCGAATTACCACCAACCGTCTGGGCGAAAATCTCGCGGCACCGGCGGCGGCCCGTCGACGCGCCCCATCCCAGGAATGTAGCCTTCGACCGGCCCGCTTGGTGTGGGCCGTGCCGGCGTGAATGCGGCACCTGCCGTGGCTCCAGCCGCAAAACAGTCAAGTGCGTCGTCGATTGTGGCGAAGCCCGTGGAACCGCCGCTCAGGCGCCAGGCGCCATAGGCAGCCGTCACGTATCCAACGCCTCGACCGCCGCCAACTCGCGTGACTCCAACGCCCACAGCCGTACCGGCAGCCGCTTGCGTCGCGCGCGTGGCATTGGATTGTTTGCCGCCGCAAAGGTACTCTGCGGCTCCCGTCAGCGCGGTGTCATACTCTTCATCGGTGGCATTCCACTTACCCGTGTAAATCCACTTGAACGGTCCAAGTCCCTGCGGGTCCACGCACGCCAGCGATTCATTGTTGCAATACACATACAGATTAATCCCGCCGGCGAGGCCGATCGGGTCGCGTTGCACGAAGCGTCCGATGTCCGGCTGGTACCAGCGGTAGCCCAGGTGCTGGAGCGTGATCGGCGCCAGCAGCGGGTTGACGCCCGCGTGCGTCAACAGCCCGCTCTCATACCCATGTCCGCCGGCGTAGGCGTAGCGCGTCGTCAGGTTCGCCGGCGGGACGCCGACGCCGCCCGCCGTCACGTTCTCGCCGAACGCCGAGTACGCCGTCGCCGACAGCCCCGCGCCCGTGTTCAGCGCGCCGCTGCCGTTGGTGGTGGCGATGGTCGATTCGATCAGGTCGCCGTGCAGGTAGGTCTTGGCCCCGCTCGACACGGTCTCGTACGCGCCGGTGCCCGCGTAGCGCGTCACGTTGGTGATCGTCGTCGGCCCGCTCGCGTTCGGCGTCACGTCAAAATCCAGGTACGGCGAATCGCCGACCGAGTCCGTCCAGCTCGCCGGCCCGCTCAGCCGCTCGAAGCTGTCGGCCTGCACCGCGCGGCTCAGCCACCGCGCCCGCGGAGAATCATACGCGAACTCCTCCGCCTCCAGCGGCGTGTAGTCGGTCACGGTCGTCCCGCCGCCGCGGGTCGGGCGCACGGTGCGCAGGTGACGCTCCGACGTCCGCGCGGGTCGCGCCGGCGCGCGGCTCCCAGTTCATGTCGGTTCATTTTCCGGTCTGCGCGCGGCCTCAGTCAGGCTGACACCGCAGTGCGTGCAGTGGACCAAGCCGTGACGAAAGCGAGGCAATGCGCCGCTGAGAGTCAATCGTGCATCGGCGATCACCTCGTAATTGGTCCAGAAATAGTCGTCGCACCGTGGACATAGCGCCCATGAGACGAGGTAGCTCGCGCCAGCAAGTCCGGCGACGCCAGATAGGACGCCGACACTGATAACTGGCAACGAATCGAGAAACGTGCCCGTCCCGACCACTACCATTCCGGCGATCAACAATGTCACTGCGCATCGACCGACCGCGAGCATCCGACGTGCCCGGACGCGCGTGGTGCCGGTCGGGCGGCGAATTACGTCGCGAGCGCAGTGCGCGCAGCGCCGGGGACCGAATCGAAACAGAGGCGAAAGTGTGGTTGCTGTACGATAGTAGTAGCACCGCTCTCGGCAGTATGGACAGCGCACCGCGTTGACCAGAATATAGCTCGGGAGTGCCCACACGACTGCACCGACCATCGCCGCGACGTGGGCGTACGCAGGCCGAAGCAGCAGCGTGAGCAGCGGTAGTGCAATGAAGAATCCGGTGAGCGCAATGAACCAGATCCACGTGGCCACGGGAGTGAGTCGCGAACGAGGTTCTCGCAAGCCCGGCTGCATGTTGATCGCCCGTCTGCTGGCTTCGCGCGCCAGAAAGAAGGATACCTTGGAGCACCGAGCGGAGGCAATCCGAGACACGGCGATGCGCGGATACGTGGCGAGATTGGGCTCGGAATTCGTCCCCAGCTTCCAGCGGCCGGCAAGCGTCATGCGCACGCGAGCGCCTTGGGTGGCGGATTCGTCTACGGCAACAGCGATGACACGAGCAGGACGAGAATCGCGATCATCACGGCGGTCACCAAGTATGCGCGGAGCGTGAGCGGGGGCGCAATGAGTCCCGGGAAGAATTCGTCGCCCTCGATCAACCGCCCGCCCCCGCCGACCAACGCCTTTTCGAGCGCTATCCCATGCTCGATGGCTTGGTCGTTTGCTTCGACCCACACAATGACGGAGCAGCCGTTGCCCCTGTAGAACGTCGCGTCCACCTGCACCCTCGACCCCTGCCTAAGGCACTCGTAAGTGAGACTATCTTCCTTGCTAACGACCACGTATGTATCCACAAAGCGCGGCACGATTTCTGCCAGCAGCGAAGGAACAAGATCGCCGGGAATCAAGATTGGAACGGGATACGGATACTCGCGCATGCGCTCCGCCACGGCACTAGGCCTCAGTCCTGGGCACTCGGTTCCGAAATCCCCGCCGCGCACATCATGGAATCTTGTAGTTCCCTATTAGTTGAGCATAGACACGCATCCACTCACCAACTGTGACAATCGACGTTATCCCGACGAGCGCTCCACTCCAGCGCTGAATTCGCGATACACGTCGCCAGTTGCGCGCAACCCCGACTAACCACGGGCCACACAGTACCAAGATGGAGAGCGCCAGGAAGCCCATCAAGGCTCCATATCGTGCACTGCTGCCGCTACCCGGCTGAAATTTGGCAATCGCCGCCAACATCGACACCTGATTGAAACTAACAAGCACAACGAAGCACTCTACAACAATCTGCCATCCACGAATTCGCATTGCATGTCCTGGGAACCATCGTGCTCGCCATGAGCAACGATTGGGCATTTTCAATAATCGGGATACCCGCGTTTGCTATCTTGCACTGGGGCGCTCATTGCGACGTCGCGTCGGCCTCTGTTGGCCAGATGCCATAGTAGACCAACAACGACCACACCTTCTCGCGATCGTACGCAACTCCGCACTCAGGACAGGGGGAACTTTCCGGCAGCCCTCGTCGGCAGTATCCGCAGGAGTGGCAAAGGTCCATGCCGGCCTCCAGGAACCTGGGTCGGTAACGACGCCTGTCGATATGGAATGCGGCCGCGCTGACGAGTGTTCCGAACGGCGCGGCCATTGTGAGCCACGGCACCTGCAGGATGACGCTCAGAAAGCATGCGAGCAAACCGCCGATCCCGAACACGCAGTAAACCATTGTCGGCCATGCCCAGAACGTCGTTCGCGGTCTGCCCCAGCCGGTGCCCCTCATTCCGGTCGTCCTCGATACCCGTATGCACCCCGGCGCGCCGATCGATGCCGCCCGGGGCCGTCGACGACAGCAGCCGCGGCGGACGCGTATTTCGAGCCGCGGCGTTGCGCAACCCATGTTCGTGCCGAACGTAGCAAATCGTAGCCTCGCGCCAGGCCGATGCCTCGCTCCGCGCCCCCGAACGTCGCCGGCCGCCGAGCCGCGCCGGCCAAGCCATGCCCGCCTGCATCTTGACACGCACGCGGCGGTACGCACAATCATTCGCCCACCCGGCTCGCATTGGGCGCGACGGAGACCGGGGTGGAGCGGCTGACGGCGAAACGCGCCGGCGGCGGGCGCGGGGTGGCTGACGGCGTGACACACTCGAATGCGGCGGGAACGACGCGATGATCGAGGTCGAAAATCTCTCCAAGTACTACGGCAGCTCATGTGCCGTAAACGGCGTGTCCTTCAAGGTTAACGAAGGCGAAATCGTAGGCTTCCTCGGCCCCAACGGCGCCGGGAAAACCACGACCATTCGCATCCTGACCTGCTATCACCCGGCCACCTCCGGCCGGGCGGCGATCGCCGGGCACGACGTGTTCAACGAGTCGATGGAGGTCCGTCGGCACATCGGCTACCTGCCCGAGTCGGTGCCGCTCTATCACGAGATGCGTGTGCGCGAATATCTGCGATTTCGCGGAAAGATTCGCGGCCTGGATCGCGCGGCGCGCGAGAGCGCGATCGGCCGCGTGGCCCAGCGCTGCTGGATCGCCGACGTGATCCAGAAGCCGATCGGACAGTTGTCGAAGGGCTATCGGCAGCGTGTGGGGCTGGCGGATGCGCTGCTGCACAATCCGAAAGTCCTGATCCTCGACGAGCCGACGGTCGGCCTTGACCCGACGCAAATTCGCGAGACGCGCTCGCTGATTCGCGAACTGGCGCAGGATCACACCGTCATGCTATCCAGCCACATTCTGCCGGAGGTCGAAGCGACCTGTAAGCGGATTGTGCTGATTCACAAGGGGCGCGTGGTGGCGTCGGGCACGCCCGACGAACTGCGCCAACGGCTCAGCGGCGAATCGAAGCTGATCGCGGAAATAAAGGGACCCGAAGCGGAAATTCTGACGGCGGTGCGCGGACTTTCGGGCGTGTCTGAAGTGCGCTCCGACACGCGCGAGGGTTGGGTGCGCCTGACGGTGGCGGCGCGGGGCGATCTGCGCGAGGAGCTGTTCCGGCTGGCGGCGGCGCGCGGCTGGACGGTGCGCGAATTGCGGCGCGAAATCGCCAGTCTCGAAGATTTCTTTGTCAAGATTGTGGCCGGCACGCGCGACTAACGGCGCTGGCCGCAGGCGGCGGCAGGAGAACACAGGCTATGCGAAACACCGTGGCGATCATGCAGCGCGAACTGGGAGCGCTGTTCTATTCGCCGATCGGCTACATCGTGATCTGCGGGTTTCTGTTGCTGACGGGCGTGATTGTGCTGGTGACGGACACCATCGGGCCGGGCAAACCCGCGACGCTGCGCAGCATCTTCGATTTCACGCCGTATGTGCTCACGATCATCATTCCGGCGATCACGATGCGCGCCTTGAGCGAGGAATATCGCGCCGGCACGATCGAAACGCTGATGACGGCGCCGATCGCCGATTCGGAGCTGGTGCTGGGCAAGTACCTGGCGGCGGCTGTGTTCTACGCGCTGATGCTGACAGGCACGCTCATCTATCTCGTGCTGATGATGATCTACGGCAACCCCGACATCGGCGCGTCGCTGTCGTCTTACCTGGGGCTGCTGCTGGCAGGGCTGGCGTTCGTCGGGTTCGGCATCTTCGCCAGCAGCCTGACGCGGAATCAGATTGTGGCGTGGATGGTGGGAACGATCCCGCTGATGCTTTTCGTGTGGTTCGCGAGCTTCATCGCGCGCACCACCGAGGGCTGGATGCGCACCGCGTTCCAGCATGTCAACGTGCAGCGGCACCTGGATCAGTTTAATCGCGGTCTGGTAACGACGGAGAGCGTCGTATTCTTTCTGGGCGTGAGTCTGCTGTTTGTCTTCCTGGCGATGAAAGTCGTGGAGTCGCGACGATGGCGGTAGACGGCACTCTGGCGAGCGGCCAGCGGCGCGTGGTGTACGGCTTGAATGTGGCGCTGGCGGGCGTTCTGGCGCTGTTTGTGCTCGCGCTGGCGATCTGGGCGGCCGACCGCTTCGGCGGACAGGTCGACCTAAGCTCGCAGGGCGTGAACAGCCTCAGCCCGCGCACCAAGCAACTGCTGAAGGGCGTCGGCGAGCAGATCACGCTCACGGGTCTATACACGGTCGCGCTCAAGGAAGTGCGCCCGCATGCGGAGAAACACCGCAATCGCGTGCAGGATCTGCTCGATCTCTACGAGGTCGCCGGCGGCGGCAAGGTCGCGGCGCGCATGATCGACCCGCAGGACCAGCCGGCCGAGGTGGATGCGCTGCTGGCCCGCTTGCGCGAAAAGCCGCGCTACCGCGACGAATCCAAGGAACACGCGGCGATGGTGGCGGATTTTCCCGCGCTGAACCAATCGCTGGTCGAACTGCTGCAATCGGAGGTCAAGCAAATCGAGGAGCTGGCGCGGGCCGATCAGCGAATGAACACCTCGCGCGAGCTGGTGATCGTGGTGCGATCAATCCGTGACGCGCTCGAGGATGCGCGCGTCACGCAGGAAGACGTGGCGGCTCTGCAGACCGAAGGCCTGCCGCGATTCGGCCGCGCGGTCGAGTCGATTCGCAAGATGTTGACGAATGTGCGCGGCGCGCTGCAGACCGCGCAGGAGTGGATGACGCAGCAGGTGGCGCGAAACGCCGAGCTGCCCGAGTCGGCGAAAGCGATGTTTGCGAGCGTCAAGGAACGCTACGCGAGCGCATTAAGCACCATCGACGAATCGCTCGCGAAGGCGCAGAACCTGAAGGAAGTCGAGTTCGACGAGGTTTACGAGACGCTGAAGAGCGGGCAGTCGGTGGTGGTCGAGACGCCGAACGAAGCCAAGGTGATTCCGCACGCGGAAATCTGGACGGTGCGCATGCGGCGCGACGCGCCGCCCGCGCCGGACGGCGATCCGGCGGAGTTCACCGGCGAGCAGGCGATTTCGTCGTCGCTGCTGCAACTGACGCAAAAGGAAAAAACCGCGGTCGTGTTCGTGCGCTTCGGCGGCGGCCCGATGCTGGTGCCGGATTTCTCGCAGTTGAATCAGTTTTCGCGCGAGCTGCCGGAAGCCCCGATGCAGCAACTGAACGCGCAGATGAAGGCGGAGAATTTTGAGACCGCGGAGTGGGACGTCTCGACGCAGGCGACTCCGCCGACAGTGGAGAATGCGGTTCGCACCATCTACGTGGTGACGCCGCCCGCGCCGCCTGAGCAGGCCAATCCGATGCAGCCGCCGCGCACGCCGCCGATGTCGCCGCAACAGAAGCAGGCGGTGATTGACGCGGTGAACGCTTCGGGGCGTGCGATGTTCCTGGCGGGCTGGCGACCGCCGGCGATGCCGTTCGGTCCGGGTGAGGACTATGCGTACGGCGAATACCTGAAGAGCAACTGGGGCGTCGAGGTTCGCAGCAGCTTCCTCACGGTGGAGTTCGCGCGCCATCCGCAGCGCACCGAAGTGTGGATTCCGGTCAACCGAAATCCGACGCTGCTGCCCAGCACTTCGCTTCGCGCGGAATCGCATCCGATCTCGGAGCCGCTGGCGTCGCTGCCGTACGGCTTCTCGGCCGCCGCGCCGCTGATGGTGTCCGACGCGTTGCCGACGGGTGTCAGCGTTTCGCCGCTGGTTTCCGTGCAATCGAGCGAAGATGTCTGGGCTTTCTCGAACCTGATGCGCGTGCAGCAGGATTTGTCGGGCGCTGACGGCGGCACGCGCCGCTACGAGGACGATTTGCCCTCGCCGTACCCGGTGGCGCTGGCGGCTTCGGACGCGCAGCAGCGCCAACTGGTCGTGTTCGGCAGTGAACAGTTCATGGCCGACGAAGTCGCCAACATGGGGCAACTTGTGATGATCGGCGGGTCGCTGCAGTTGGCGCAGATCTTCCCGGGCAACACCGAGTTGTTCATCAACGCGCTGCACTGGCTGAGCGGCGATTCGCAAAGAATCGCGATCGGTCCGGGGCGATCGGGCGTCCCGCGGCTGGACCGCCTGCGCGAGGGCTTCTGGAACGATTTCACGAAGGTGCTGCTGGTGGGCATCTGGCCGACGGCGGCGCTGCTGCTGGGGGCGGTGGTGTGGTTTGTGCGACGGAACTAGATCGGCGGCCGCGTCCGCCGGCGGGATGCGCGTCGGGAGCAGGGTGCGAGACGCGACGCGTACGGCCGGCGGGCTTCCGCGCGGCCGGCAATAAATGAGGTAGCGCGACCGATGAGTTTCAAGACAACCGGAATTCTGCTTGTCCTGGTGCTCGGTCTTGGAGCGCTGTGGTTTCTGGCCGGAGACAAGCCGGCCGCAAAGACCGGCAGCGAAGCGCGCGAGGACAAGTCGAGCATCAAATACGTGCTCGACCCGCGGCCGGAAGCGGACGACGTCGTGAGCTTCTCCGTGCTGCACGGAGACCGCGCGATTGCCTTCGAACGCGCGCCGGGGTCGGCGGGCGTGAAGCCGGGCGAGTGGCGCATGACCGCGCCCCTGGCAGCGGCGACCGAGACCTATCAGGTCGACAGCCTGGTGCAGATCGCGCTGGGACTCACCGCCGGACGCACCGCGAAACTCGGCGAAGGCGGGCTGACCGCGGCTTCGGCCGGACTCGAGCCGCCGGTGGCGCGGTTCTCGCTGAAGTCCAAAGACGGCAAGGAATACACGCTCGACATCGGTAAGAAGGCGCAGTTGAGCAATTCGACGTACCTGCGCGTCGGAACGCAGGTCTATCTGACGGACCGCGATTTCACCGCCGATCTGAAGAAAACCGCCGACGACTATCGCGCCAAATCGGTCGCGCGAATGGTCGGCAAGACGCCGGTCGCGATCCGCGTCGAGCACGGCGGCGTGGCCTACGAATACGCGCGCGGCGCCAACGAGGAGTGGACGATCCAGGCGCCGGTGAAGGCCTATGGCGACGCACAGAAGATCAAGGCCATTGCGACGAGCCTGAACGGCGTGCGCGTCGACGAGTTCGTCGATGCATCGCCGGAGTCGCTCGCGCGCTACGGCCTGGACGCACCGTTTCTGTCGATCGAAGTGACGGCTGAGGACGCAGCGCCGACCCCGACCGGTACGCAGCCCGCCGAATCTCAGCCCGCGCCGGCGCCGCAGTCGAAGTTCGGTTTGCTGGTGGGGGGGTTCTCCGACCTGACGGAGACGAAGCGCTTTGTGAAACTGCCGAATGAGCCGTGGGTGGCCACCGTTCGCGCGACGGATGTCGAGAAACTGATTCCGAAACTCGCCGAACAGCGCGACCCGCGAATTGCGCGTGCGAAGGCGGATGAGATCAAGCGGGTCGCGGTGAGCGCCGGCGACGTCGCGTTCGCGATCACGCGTGCGGACAGCGGCGGCTGGCAGGCGGAAGGCGACCCTGCGGAGATCGATGCCGAGGCGGCTCGGGCGCTGGTCGACGCTTTCTGCGATGCGAAGGCGATCGATTACGTCGACGCGCCGGAACCGCTCGCGAAGTACGGACTCGACGCTCCGCGCGGCACGATCTCGGCCACAACGGCGACCGCCGTCGAGCCGATCGAACTGCGCATCGGCGCCAACACGCCGAGCGGGCGCAACGCGTATGTGCAGCGCGCCGGTCAGAGTGGGGTGCTGGTCATTACGGTCGAGCAGGCCGAACGCTTGCTGGTGACGCCGCTGGCGCTGCGTTCGCGCGAAATGGTCCGCGGTACGCCCGAACAGGTTTCCCGTGTGCAGCTCACGCGCGGCGAACTGGCGGTCGAGCTGCAGCGCACCGATCGCGCCTGGACTGTGGCGGCGCCCGTCGGGGCCGAGCCCGACCCCGCAGGAACGCGCGAGATCGCGAACAACCTGGCGGCGCTGCGGGCGAAGCGCGTCGTTGCCAAAGGCGATTTCGAGCGCTACGGGCTGGCGAACCCCGAAGCGGTGATTGAGTTTGAGCTGCTGAAGGCGCCGGCCAGCGCAACCTCGCAAGAGGCCGCGGAGCCGACGACCATTCGACACGTAGTGCGCGTCGGTCGCGCCGATCGCGTGCCGTACGCGAGCATCGATGATGATCCGCACGTGTACGAGCTCGACGAGAGCGTGTTCCAGGTGCTGACCTCGGAGGTGCTGCGGCGGCAGGTGTTCGATTTCGAGCCGTCGACGCTGATGGGCATTCGCGTGGAAGCGCCGGGTGGGACGCTCGAATTCGAGCGACGTGGAACGACCTGGGCCTACGTCGCTGACTCGACCGTCAAATTGAACGACAAATCGATGACCGAATTCGTCGATCAGCTCGCGAAGATGCGTGCCGAGCGCTACGTCACATGGACCGACGGCGACCTGGCTCGGGCGCGGCTTTCCGATCCGCCGGCGCGGGTCGTGCTGCAGATGGAACGCGACGGCCAAGCCGAGACGATCACGCTGCACTTGCAGCAGGAGCAGTCGGGCGACCTGCCGCTGCGAGCGGCGTGGGTTGAGAAAGGCCGGATATTCGTGCTGCGCCGGGCGGACGTGGAGCGACTCCTGCGCGGGCTGGATGCCTACACCGCGCCGCCGCCAAAGGCCCCGCCGTCGGGCTTGCCTCCGGGCGAAGAAGAACCGGAATCGGAGCCCGAGTAGCCGGGGCCGGTTGCCGATAGGATCTATTCCGGTTGCGGCGCGGCGCGGCGTCGTGATCGGCGGCGGAGGCTTCTCCGTCACACTCGAGTTGTTTCTCCGCGTCGCGGGGATGTTGGGATGCGTATTGCGATCCCGCGAGAAGTGCGCGAGGACGAGCGGCGGGTCGCGCTCTCTCCCGAATCTTGCAAGAAACTGATCAAGGCCGGAGTCGCCGTCAGCGTTCAGCGCGGGGCGGGGACTGGGTCGTTCTTCAGCGACGACGACTACGCCGCCGCGGGCGCGCAGCTCGAAGACGATGCGGTGACGATGCTGGGTCGCGCCGACTTCGTGTTCAAGGTGCAGCCGCCGCAGGAAGATGAATCAGCCGATCGCCACGAAGCGGATCTGCTGCGCGAGGGCGGGTACCTGCTCTGCTCGCTGGTGCCGGCGCGAAGCGTCGAGCTGATTCGTAAGCTCGCGGCGCGAAAGGTGAGCGCGTTTTCGCTCGAGTCGATCCCGCGCTCGACTCGCGCGCAGTCGATGGACACGCTGAGCTCCATGGCGAATATCGCGGGCTACAAGGCGGTGCTGATCGCCGCCAATGAGCTGTGCAAATACTTCCCGCTCTTCATGACCGCGGCCGGCACGGTCTTCGCAGCCAAGGTCTTCGTGATCGGTGCGGGCGTAGCGGGTTTGCAGGCAATTGCGACGGCCCGGCGCCTCGGGGCGACCGTCGAGGCGACCGATGTGCGGGCCTCGGTGCGTGAGGAGGTCGCCAGCGTCGGGGCCAAGTTCGTGACCGTGGAATCGAGCGAGCGCGGCGACGCCGCCGGCGGCTACGCGAAAGAGATGTCCGCCGAGTTCCAGAAGCTGCAGGCGGCCTTGATCGCCAAGCACTGCGCCGCCAGCGACGTCGTCATCACCACGGCCCTGATCGGCGGCGTTCGCGCCCCGAAGCTGATTCCGAATGAGGTTGTCGAGGCCATGCGGCCGGGATCCGTGATCGTCGACTTGGCGGCGGAGGGCGGCGGAAACTGCACGCTCACGCAGCCCGGGCAGACCGTGGAGCATCGCGGCGTGAAAATCTGTGCTCCGCTGAATCTGCCATCTTCGATGCCGCGCGACGCCAGCACACTCTGGTCGCGCAACCTCACGACCTTTTTCCTCGAGTTCTGGAAGGACGGACAGTTTCGCCTGGATCGCACAGACGAAATTCAGGCGGGCAGCCTGCTGACGCACGAAGGGCAGATCGTGCACGGACCCACCCGACAGATGCTGGGGATGTCCTGAGCGCAGGTGCCCGCGCGGGAGTGATGGTGACGCCATGCTAGTGCTTTCCGAGATCGGGGTGCTCGAACAGTTCACGAGCAACGTGGTGGTCTTCGTGCTGGCGATGTTCGTCGGCTTCGAGGTCATCACCAAGGTGCCGGTGACGCTGCACACCCCGCTGATGTCCGGCTCCAACGCGATCGACGGCGTAAAAATCGTCGGAGCGCTGATCGTGCTCGGCAGCGCCGACGACTGGCTGACCCTGTCGCTCGGGTTCCTGGCGGTGGTGGCGGCGTCGATCAACGTCGTCGGCGGATTTCTGGTGACGGATCGCATGCTCGCCATGTTCGGCGGGAAGAGATAGACCATGTTCGAGATGTCGCAGTGGCTGCTGGCCAGCGCGTCGCAGCCGGCCTCGGCGCCGGTCGGCGGCTACGCCGGTCGCATGTTCCTGATCAACCTGGCGTACCTCGGCGCGGCCGCGCTCTTCATCTTCGGCCTCAAGAAACTCGGCTCGCCGCGCTCGGCGCGCCGCGGCAACCTGCTAGCCAGCGTCGGCATGGCGATCGCGGTCGTGGCGACGCTGTGCGATCCGCGCGTCACCGCCGGCAAGCTGCTCCTGATCGCGATCGCGCTGGGAATCGGCTCGGCGGTTGGAGCCACGTTCGCGCTGCGCGTAAACATGCGCGGCATGCCGCAGATGGTCGCGCTGCTCAACGGCTTTGGCGGATTGGCGGCGGCGCTCGTGGGCCTCGGAAAGTACCTTCACCAGCTTCACGTGTCCGGGCCGCTGGAGGCCGATTTTCGCGTCAGCGTGGGGCTGAGCATTCTGATCGGCATGATCACGCTCACCGGCAGCCTGCTGGCGTTCGCCAAGCTCGAGGAGATCAAGTGGCGCGGGTTGGCGCTCAGCGGCTGTGTCTTCCTGCCGCAGCACAATCTGCTGGCCGCGGGCAACGCGCTGCTCATGGTGCTGCTGCTGTTTGCGATTCTCGCGTTCGGCAACGCGGCCTGGGCGGCGGTGCTGCTGTTCCTGCTGGCGGCAGTCGCGGGTTTGCTGCTGGTGCTGCCGATCGGCGGCGCCGACATGCCGGTCGTGATCGCGCTGCTGAACTCGGGCTCGGGCATCGGCGCCGCGGCCACCGGATTCGTGCTCGACAACAACGCGCTCATCATCGGCGGCTCGCTGGTCGGCGCTTCCGGCTTCATTCTCACGGTCATCATGTGCCGGGCCATGAACCGCTCGCTTCTGAACGTGCTCGCCGGCGGCTTCGGGCTGGCGGCCGGCGGAGGCGCGGCGGCGGCCGCCGCGGGCGGACCGGCCAAGGCTGCGGGCAGCGTGCGACGCATGGACCCTGAAGAAGCGGCGATGGTGCTCGACGCGGCGCGCAGCGTCATCATCATTCCCGGTTACGGCATGGCGGTGGCGCAAGCGCAGCACGCGGTCGCGGAGATCACGTCGCTGCTCGGCAAGCGCGAGGTGCAGGTGCGCTTCGCGGTGCATCCCGTCGCCGGCCGCATGCCCGGGCACATGAACGTCCTGTTGGCCGAGGCGAACGTGCCTTACGAACTGTTGGCCGATCTCGAGATCAACCCGGAATTCGAGCAGTGCGATGTCGCGCTCGTGATCGGCGCCAATGACGTCGTGAATCCCGCGGCGCGGCACGACAAGGCCAGCCCGATCTTCGGCATGCCCATCTTCGACGCCGACAAGGCCAAGACTGTCATGGTCTGCAAGCGCGGCATGGCGGCGGGCTACGCGGGCATCGAGAACGAGTTGTTCTATCTTCCGAACACGGTGATGCTGTTCGGCGACGCCAAAGCGACCATTCAGTCGATCCTGACGTCGCTCAAGAGCCAATAGCGCGACGCCGAGCGCGCTGCCGCATAAAAGGCCGCCCATGTCAGGACAAGGCGTCACGCTGGTCGGTGGGGGGCTGGGTGGCGCTTTGCTCGCGGCGTACCTGGGTCGCGAAGGGCTCGAGGTCGATCTTTACGAACGAAGGCCCGATCCGCTTGCCGGAAACTTCACCGCCGGCGGTCGCTCCATCAATCTCGCGATTTCGGTGCGCGGCCTGCACGCGCTCGCGGAAATCGGGCTCGAGCAGCCCGTGCTCGAGATCGCCGTTCCCATGCGCGGCCGCGTGCTCCACCTGCCCGACGGTACGCAGGCGTTTCAGCCCTACGACAAAGACCCCGGTCGCTGCATCCATTCGGTGTCGCGCGGAGGGTTGAACACGATCACTCTCGAAGCCGCGCGCGCCCTGCCGAATGTCCGCGTGCATTTCGATCGGCGCTGTGTCGACGTCGACATTGATCGGCCTGCCGCCGAGTTCGTTGGCGCCGGCGACGAGCGGCAGGCGGAGCGGGTCGAGTCGCGGGTGATGATCGGCGTCGACGGCGCATATTCTGTCGTGCGCCGGGCGCTGCAACGCACCGAGCGATTCGACTACTCACAGCAGTATCTGGGGCACGGCTACAAGGAACTGACAATTCCGCCCGACGCGCGCGGACAGCACGCGATGCGGCGCGACGCGCTGCACATCTGGCCGCGCCGCAGCTACATGATGATCGCGCTGCCGAACCCCGACGGTTCGTTCACCTGCACGCTGTTTTTCCCGTTCGTCGGACCGCTCAGCTTCGACACCGTGCGCAGCGGCGCCGACGCCCGGCGTCTGTTCGAGGCGCAGTTCGGCGACGCGCTGCCGCTCATGCCGACGCTCACCCAGGATTTCGAGAACAACCCGACCGGGAGCATGGTGACGGTGCGCTCACGCCCGTGGCGCTACCGCGATCGCGTGGCGCTGCTGGGCGATGCGGCGCACGCCGTGGTGCCCTTCTATGGGCAGGGGATGAACGCCGCGTTTGAGGACGTGGTCGCGCTGCGCGACGCGATTCGCGCTCATCGCGACGACTGGGGCCGCGTGTTCGACGCCTACGAATCCGCCCGGCGTGAGAACGTGAACGCGCTGGCGGACCTGGCGCTCAACAACTTCGTCGAGATGCGCGATCACACCGGTTCGCGCCATTTTCGCATGCACAAGCGGCTCGAACGACGGCTGCACGGACTGCTGTCGGGCTGGTATACGCCGCTGTACACGATGGTTTCATTTTCGCGCACGCCCTACGCCGAGGCGGTGCGCCGCGCCCGCGCACAGGATGCGACCGTCAGTGCCGCGGTCGGCGCTGTGACGCTCTTGTTGATCGGGCTGCTGATCGCGTTCACGCCGACAAGCGTCGCAGCGCTCGGCACGCTGCTGCTCGCGGCCGCGTTTGTCGGGTTCTGGCGGCTGCTCGTCGCATACCAGCCCCTGCGAACGATTGCGCCGCCATCCGCGGCGGAATGATTTCTGCCCGAATTTGGCGCGTGCGATCGGCCTACGGCATTCGGTAGGGCCGTCCCGATTCGTAGAGACGACGACGATCTCTGATCGACGGTGCCAGTGCGCGATCGCCGGCGCTGCGCGCCGCACCCGCCGCCTCCCGCGCGACGGCGGCAGCCTGCGTGAAGTCGCCAGTTTCCGCCAGCGCCGCAGCCAGCGCGTCGAGCACGTAGGCGTCGGTTCGCCCGGCGGCTGCGATCGCTGCCTGCGCCAGTTGCAGCGCCTCGACGCCATTGCGCGTCGAGGCGTCGGGAGACGTGGCGAGGATCCACGCCAGCGCGGCTTTGGTTGCCGCAGCGTCGCGCGCGGGCTCGGGGGCGGATCGCAGCAGCGTGAGCGCCTCAGCATGAAGCCGCGAACCGAGCAGCGCGCGGGCCGCTATCGCGGGCAGATCGCCGCGCTGCGGCTGCGCCTGAAGCAGCGCGAGGAAAACCGCGGCGGCACGCGGATCACGCAGCCGCGCGAGTGCGTCCGCGGCGAGAAACATGCGGAACGGGTCGCTAGGCGCCGACGTAGCTGTTGCTGATAGCAGCGCCGACGTGGCACGCGGGACGCCGCGCTCCAACGCCGCAGCCGCCAGCCGGAGCGGTTCGTCGGGCGCGGTCGGCGGTAGAAAGCCCCAGCGCTCGGCAAGCCGCGTCGCCGCGGCGCCGGCCGCCGGATTCGTCTGCACAAGCTCGGCGAAAGCCGCCAGCGCCCGATCGAGATTGCCAGCCGCGGCTTCTGCATAAGCAATGAACTCGAGGGCTTGTATTCCGTAGCTCATACTTTCGAGCGCGGCCTGCAGCGCCGGCATCGCGTCCGCCGCGCGGTCCACTTTGACCAGCGACACGCCGAGCTGAAGCTGAGCCTGCGCGTCACGCGGATTCTGGCGCAGTGCACTCTCGAACTGTGGGATTGCTTCCTCGAATTTTCCCTGTGCCGCGAGAGCCGTAGCCAGTGTTTTGCTTACAACAGACACGCCGCCCGCCGGAAAACCCGGCCGCGCCACTAACTGTCGCATCAGCTCTTCCACCCGCGCGTGCTGTCCGAAGTAGAGCAGGGCGGGCGCTTCGCCCACCTCGCGCGTCAGCTCGGTGTGATCGGCCGGATGCGGTCCGCGCGGCTCGCGCAGCCACTGAATCTCGTCGATGTCGTCGAGCGGAGCAGCGCCGGCGGAGATGTATCCCAGCGCGCTCAGGTTGCGTTGCGCCGCGGCGTCGAGCGGCTGCGGCCCCCCAGCCGCCGTGCGATGCGGATACTCACGTTCGACGTAGGCAACCAGCGCGCCGCGCATTTGCTCCACGCGCTGCGGCTCCGACTCCGCCAGATTGCGCGTCTCACTCGGATCCTGAGCGAGGTGGAACAGTTCCGGGCGCGGACCGTGGATGTATTTCCAGCCTTCGCCGCGCCAGGAGCGCAGCGGCGCAAACTGGAAGTTAAACACGCCGGAGACCGCTTCAGAATACGCAAAGCGCGCCTCGGCAGCCTGGCCGGCCAGCAGCGGCTGGAGCGGCGCACCGCTGCGCACTCCTGCGGCGTCGACGCCGAGCCACTGCAACAGCGTCGGCGCCACATCGGTCAGTCTCACCTGCGCGTCGATCGTCGTGCCGGGATTCACGAGGCCGGGAGCGCGGATGATCAGCGGAATGTGCAGCGTGCTGTCGTAGATGAGAAAGGCGTGGGTCTTCTCGTCGTGCTGACCCAGGCCTTCGCCGTGGTCGGCGGTGAGCACGACGATCGTGCGGTGCGCGATCTTCAGCGCGTCGAGGCGGTCAAGCAGCACGCCGATCTGCGAGTCCGCGTACGCGATCTCCGCGAGGTAAGGATTGTCGGGAAACTGCGTCGCGAAGCCCTGAGGAGCGATGTACGGCAGGTGGGGGTCGAACAGGTGCACGAAGAGAAAGAACGGTCCCGCGGCGTTCTGATCCAGCCAGGCAGCCGCCTGGCTGATCACTGCTTCGGCGCCGCGCTCGGGTGGCGCATCGCCTTGGGTCTGTTGGCGCGCCGGCTCGCTGAACTGCGCGAATCCCTGTTCGATGCCGGTGCCCGAGCCGAGCACCGCGGCAGCGACATGGCCGCTCGTGCGATAACCGCTGGCACTGAGCCGCTCCGCGAGCGAATCGTTGGCTTCATCGAATCGAAAGATGCCGTTGTCGCGCGCCCCGTGCAAAAACGGATCGTTGCCGGTGAGCAGGCTTGCATGGGAAGGCAACGTGATCGGCGCGACGGTGCTCGCCTGCGAGAATCGAGCGCCGGCGGCGGCAAGGCGGTCCATGTTCGGCGTGCGGGCCTTCGGATTGCCGTAACAACCGACGTGATCCGCCCGCAGCGTGTCGACGGAGATCAGCACGACATTCCAGCCGGCGGCAGGCGGAGCGACATCGCGCGTCGTCGGGGCGGCGCTCGGTCGGTCGCAGCCTGAAAGCGTGACAAGCAGCCACGCAACAACGGCGCCAACGTCCGCGCGTCGCATTCCCGCTGCGGCGGACCGCGAAACGCTTGATGCCTGAAGCGGACCCGCGCCTCGCATGTTTGTGCCCATGGCGTGACTATACACTCCGGCTCGCACGCGCCAGCGGCGTGAATTCGAGCGCATGAGGACGCGATCCGCCGATGCCGAACTCGATGGTCGCAACGAGACTGCAATGGCCTGAGCGCATCGCCGAATGCGCCGCGGCGATCGAGGCGGAATGCGGCGAGATCGCCTGGCTCGATTCCGCAGCCCCCGCATCATCAGCCGACGCTCGGACCGTGAGCTTCATCGGGTTCGAGCCGGCGGCGGTGTTGGAACAACTCGCGGGGCAACCGGCTCGCTTGACGGCCGACGGTCGCGTCATCGCGGAGTCGCCCGGCATCTGGGACCTCTGGCGGCAAACGGCGGTTCGCCTCGGGCTCTGGCAGCGCGTGCCGCACGTTCCGCGCGGCGCGGGTCCGGGTTGGATCGGATTCGTCGCATTCGAGGCGGCGCGCATGCTCGAGCGGCTACCGGCACGCCCGCGCCGCGGCGCTCTCGGTCTGCCGCTGGCTCGCCTGGCGCTCTACGACCGGGTCGCCTGCCTCGATCACCAGACCGGCCTCGCGTGGCGGCTTGACGCGCCCGGTCTACGCGAGCGGCTCGGCCTCGAGACACTCGACACGGCGCGCTGGGACGCGATCTGGTCCGCGGCCTGCCTCGCGCCGCCAAGCAGCCCGACGGAGCCTGCATCGCAATTTCGTTTCGAGCAGGCCCCAGCGGAATTTCAGTCCGCCGTCGCGCGAGTTCAGCACTACATCGCCGCGGGCGACGTCTATCAGGTGAACCTGGCGCATCGCGCTCGATTGCGCGTCGCTGCGTCACCCGCGCGGACATACGCGGGGCTGCGTCGCGCGAATCCGGCCGCGTACGGCGCGTTGCAGTCATGGCAGGGCGAGGAGCGCTGCGGCGTATTGTCGGTTTCCCCCGAGCGCATGCTCGAGGTTCGGGGGCGGCAGGCAATCACGAGCCCGATCAAGGGCACACGTCCGCGACTAGGCGTGTGCCAGCGTGACGCCGCCGCGCGGGCGGAGTTGCTCGCATCGGCCAAGGATGCGGCGGAACTCGCGATGATCGTCGATCTTCACCGTAACGATCTCGGGCGGGTCTGCGTGCCGGGATCGATTCGGGTCGTGGATGCGCGGCGGCTGGAGGAGCACCCGCGTGTGTTTCACACCGTGGCCGACGTTGCCGGACGCCTGCGCGAGGATCGCGATGCCATGGATGCACTGGCGGCCTGTTTTCCCGCAGGTTCGGTAACCGGGGCGCCCAAGATCCGAGCGCTGCAGATCATCGATGAACTCGAGCCGGTGGAGCGCGGGGCCTATTGCGGCGCCATCGGCTGGCTGGGGCTCGATGGCGACGCCACGTGGAATGTCGCGATCCGCACTTTGCAGGTCGCGGGCGCGTGTGCGACACTGCACGTGGGCGGGGGCATCGTCGCGGAGTCGACGCCGCCCGATGAATATGACGAAACGCTCGCCAAGGCGCGAGGGCTGCTTGAGGGCCTCGGGCTGGTGACCGGCGCAGCACGGCTAGAGGACGCGCAATGCGCGAATGGGTGAGCGTAAACGGTGAGCTGATGCCGGCCGGGCAGGCGACGGTCAGCGCATTCGACTCCGGATTTCTCCAGGGCGTCGGGCTGTTCGACACGCTGCGCGCCTATGCCGGCCGGCCGTTTCGACTCGACCGCCACATCGCGCGCCTGCGTGCGTCCGCCGCCGCACTCGGCTGGACGGTCATCCCCGAAGCGGACGAGTTGGAAGACAACGTGTCGCAGGTCGTGGCCGCGTCGGACGTGGACGAGCTGCGCGTGCGGCTGACGGTGACGACAGGACGCGTGCCGTCCGGCACGGCTGAGCGAGACGTCGGCTTGACGATCGTGGCCAGCGCGTCGCCGCACTTCGACTATGCGCGCGAGCTGTATCAAAAGGGCGCAACGGTCACGCTGTCGCCGTACGTGCAGGGGAACGACCCGACCTTCGGCCACAAGACGACCAGCTATTTCGCGCGGCTGGCGGCGCTGCGTGTCGCTCATCAAGTCGGCGCAACCGAGACGATCTGGCGCACCGCAGACGGCCGCCTGGCCGAAGGCTCGATCAGCAATTTGTTTCTGGTCGTCGACGGCGAGCTCTGCACGCCGCCGCTGAACACACCGGTTCTGCCGGGGATCACGCGCGGCGCGGTGCTCGAAGCGGCCGCGCGCGTCGGCGTGCCGGCGAGCGAAGAGCCGCTCGTGGCCGAGGACCTGCGTCAGTGCGACGAAGCATTCGTCACCAACAGCATGCTCGAGATTTTGCCGGTGGTGCGCGTGGGGCGGGAGCCAATCGGCAACGAGAAGCCGGGCGAGATCACGATTCGGCTCTATCAGGCGTTCAGCTCGCTGATTCGCGAGGAGTTGCAGCTTGAGTAAGCGCCCGGCCGCAACCGCGCGGCGCCGCGGGCGGAGCGCCCCCTCGCCGCGTCGGGTGTCCGACCTGCTCGCGGTTCTGGATCGCATCGCGCCGTTCTCCGGCGCTGCGGAGTGGGACAACGTCGGGCTGCTCGCGGGCGAGCCGACGCGCGCAGCGGGCCCCATCATCACCGCGCTCGATCTCACCGATGCCGTCGCCGTCGAAATCCTGGCACGCCGCGCGCGCACCGCGGTGCTCTATCACCCGCCGATTTTCAAGCCCATTGCCCGCATTACGCCCGACGCCCCGGGGCCGACCCGCCGGCTGTTTGAGCTGCTGGCGGCCGGAGTCTCGCTCGTGGCCGTGCACACGGCGCTCGACGCGGCGCCAGGCGGCACGAACGACGCGCTTCTGGATGCGTTCTCGCCGCAGATCCGCACTCCGCTCACGCCTCTGCTGCGTACGGGACGGCATTGCAAGCTGGTGGTGTTCGCGCCGCGCGAGCTGGTCGAACCGCTGCGGATCGCGTTGTCACAGGCGGGCGCGGGACGGATCGGTCACTATTCCGAATGCAGTTTCGAAGTGTCGGGGCACGGCACGTTCCGAGGCGACGACGATACGCGGCCGGCAGTCGGCCGGGCGGGGTCGCTCGAACGCGTCGACGAGCAGCGGCTCGAGATGCTTGTGCCGACGGAACGGCTCGGCGACGTGGTGCGTCGCCTTCACGACGTGCATACTTACGAAGAGCCGGCCTACGACATCCTCCCGCTTCAAAGCGTCGACGGCCGAGGCGCGGCGGGGATGGGACGCGTCGGCCGCCTGGCGCGACCGCAGCCGGGCCGAGAACTCGTGCGGCGGCTTCGCGCGCGCGTCGAGCTGTCGACCGCGCAGGTCGTCGGCACGCTGGATCGCGACTTCACCAGCGTGACCGCCGCCGCCGGCTCGTTCGGGGTGCAGGCATTCCGCGATTCCGATTCGCTCGTGCTCACCGGAGAATTCAAGCACCACGACGCGCTTGATCTGCTGCGGCGCGGCGTAACGGCGATCGCGCTCGGCCATTACGCCAGCGAACGGCCGGCGCTCGAGTCGCTGACCGCTCGGCTGTCGGATGAAGGATTTTCAGCGCGGCTGGCGGAGTCCGACGCGTCGCCGCTGCGCCGGTTGGAGCGAACCTGAAACGAGGGAAAGGAGCATCGATGCGCCGCGTAGTTTGCGCGTGGATGGTGGCGGCTCTCGCGATGCCGGCGCCGGCCTGGAATTCGCATGGCCACCGCACGGTCACGTATCTGGCGTTCGACCGACTGCCGCCCGAAGCGCCGTCGTGGCTGCGCGAATCCGCCGACACGGTCGCATTCCTTTCGAATCAGGCGGATCGCTGGCGCGGCTGGCGTTCGCCGGCGCTTGGCCATGAGCACAAGCCGGACCATTTTCTGAACATCGAGACGCTGGCGGAGTTTGGGTTGACTCTGCGCACGCTCCCGCCTTTGCGAAACGAGTACCTGCGTGCGGCCGCGGTCGCCAAGTACGCCGATCCGCAGCGCGTGTCGCCGTACGACGCGGCCGACGACCCCGAGCGTGCCCACGAATTTCCGGGTTTTCTGCCGCATGCGATTCTCGAGCAATATGTGAAACTGCAGGCGACGCTGAATGACGTGCGTGTGCTCGAGAAACTGGCGGACCCGCAGCGCGAGTTCCAGCTTCTCGCGGCGCGGCAGACGGCCCAGGTTCACATGGGAATGCTGAGCCATTTCGTGGGCGACGCCGCGCAGCCGTTGCATACTACGCGACACTACAACGGCTGGGTGGGCGACAATCCCGCCGGGTTCACGGAAAACAACCGCTTCCACGCCTACATCGACGGCGGCGTGCTGGCGCATCACGGTTTGAATTTCGACGGACTCCGCGCGCCTGCGCCGCTCCCGGCGCTCAACGCGCGCGAGCCGTGGGACGACATTCTGTCATACATTGAACGCTCGCATTCGCGCATGATCCCGCTCTATGAACTGGAGAAAGACGGGCGCTTGCTGCAAGCGCCGGGCCGCGAATTTGTCGCAGAGCGCTTGAACGACGCCGGCGGAATGCTCGGAGCGCTGATCTGGAACGCCTACGTCTCCGCGGCGCCGAACGACAAGCAGATGGCAGATTTCGTTTTCTACGACAATATGCGCGGCGAGGAATTCGACAACCGCGGCCGCGCGGCGAAACCGAAGGCCGAATCATGGCCACCGGCGGCGCGCAATCCCGCTTCTCGGCCGGCTTCCGCGCCGAGCGGCGGCTGACGAGGCATGCCGTCCGAACGGCCGGCCCAGGTTCTGCGCGCCGCAGCGCTGCCGGCGATGGCGCTCGCGGTGCTCGTTATCGCGGCGTATCTGCCCGTGCTCTGGGCGGGGTTTATCTGGGATGACGACGACTACGTCACGAGCAACCGTTGGGTAAAATCCGCCGACGGCTTGTTGCCCATCTGGCAGATCGTTTACGACGACGAAGGCGGGTATTGGCGCTGCCGAACGCCGCAATATTACCCGCTGGTATTCACATCCTTCTGGATCGAGCACCGATTGTGGGGCCTGCATCCGGCTGGCTACCACGTTGTGAATGTGCTCCTGCATCTTGCCAACGCGCTGCTCGTCTGGCGACTGGGGCAGCGCCTATCGATTCCGGCGCCCTGGTTCGTTGCGGCCGTGTTTGCCGTGCATCCGATGCACGTTGAGACCGTCGCCTGGATCACCGAGCGCAAGAATCTGCTCTCGGGTCTGTTCTATCTCGTCGGGCTGCTCGCGTTGCTGCGCAGTGATCGCGGCGAGCGCGCCGCCTTAGGTTTCTACGTCGCAGCACTGCTCGCATTCGTCGCGGCGCTGCTGAGCAAGACCGTGACGGCCTCGCTGCCCGCGGCGTACCTGTTGATCTGCTGGTGGCAGAATCGCCTGCGCGCGCGCGCCTGGCTGCGCGCGGCGCCATTCTTCGTGCTGGGGGCGGCGTTCGGACTGTTCACGGCATACCTCGAGGTGCATCACGTTGCAGCCGCGGGCGGCGATTGGCAGCTACCGCTGCACGAGCGCGCCGCGTTCATCGTTCCGCGCGCGTTCTGGTTCTACTTCGGCAAGATCGCCTGGCCCGACCCCGTCATGTTCATCTACTCGCGCTGGCAGCCCGCAATGCACGACTGGCGGTCGTACGCCGCGATCGCCGCGCTCGCGCTGGTGATCATGGCGGGGGCGCTCCTGTGGCGGCGCGGAGGGCGCCTGGCCTTCGCGTGCCTGTTCTTCAGCGGGTTGACGCTGGCGCCCGCGCTCGGGCTGCTCAACGTCTATCCACACCGCTACTCGTGGGTTGCCGATCACTTCTGCTACCTGGGTTCGCTCGGGTTCATCGTGCTGCTGGTGGCGGCCGGGCACGCGCTGCTTTGTACGGTCGCCAGCCGAGCGTCTTGGTCGCCGGCGCTCGCGGCCGGCGTGCTGCTGGCGCTGGCAGCGCTCTCGCACCGCCACGCGCGCACGTTTGAGAGCTACGAATCGGTGTGGCTCGACACGCTGAGCAAGAACCCGAACGCGTGGATTGCCAGCTTCAACCTCGCTCTGCGCGCACAGCAGCGCGGCGAGACGGAGGAGGCCGAGCGCTATTACGCGCAGGCGGCGCAGCACGAACCCGCCGCGTTCGACGCGAATCTGAATTGGAGCCTGCTGCTGTTCTCGCGAGACCGGCTCGACGAGTCGCTGCAGCGCGCGTTCACCGCGATCGCCATCCGCCCGCACGACGCGCGCGGACACTCCGCGGCCGGCGCGGCCCTGGCGGCGCTAGGACGGCTGGAACCCGCGCTGGCCTCGCTGCAACGGGCGGTCGAGATCGATCCGGCTCTCCCAGCCGCCTGGGAGAATCTGGCACGTGCGCAGGAACTGGCCGGGCAAGCGCCCGCCGCGCTCGTGAGCTACGCGCGCGCGGTGGAACTGCGACCCGATGACGCGGCGCTGCGCCGCGAGTTTGCCGCGTTGCTGTTCGCTTTCGGGCGCTGGGACGATGCGTTTCGCGAGTTCGGCGCGGCGTCCAGGCAGCCTGGCGCCGACTGGCAGGTTTGGCGCGACTGGGCGGACAGCTTGTACGAGGTGGGCGCGTACCCCGCGGCACTGCAGGTCGCGGGCCAGGGCGCCGCACTTACGCCCGAGCAGCCCGATATTCAGAACTCACTTGCCTGGTTTCTGGCGACATGCCCGCACGATTCCCTTCGCGACCCGTCCCGAGCGCTCACGATTTCCGGCGCGCTCCTGCGCGACCTGCCGCGGCACCCGCTCGTCCTCGACACGCATGCGGCGGCGCTCGCTGCGACCGGGGAGTTCGAGGCGGCGGCGCAGCACGCGATACAAGCGGCCGAGCGCGCCGAGGAACTGGGCGAAACGGAGCTCGCGGCTCGCATCCGCGAGCGCGTCCAGCTCTACCGCAGCGGTCAGGCGTTTGTGCACACGCGGCAGTCGCGCTAACGGGCGCATCTGCCCGATTTCACCCCCGCCCGCAGCGGTTACAGTGTTGAAATGAACTCCGCAATCGCACGACTCCCCCGGCGCACCTTGGCGCCAACGATCCTGCTTCTCGCCTCGCTTGTGAGTTGCGATCAGCGCCCCGCGGGTCAGCGCACCGACGACAGTGTCGCAGCGCCGCGTTCCTCGGCGAAGCCGGCGTTCGTCGCCGCGCGGCCGGAGGAGCTACCGAACGTCGTGCTGATCGTGGTCGACACGCTGCGCGCCGATCACATGGGCTGCTACGGCTACGACCGCGACACCTCGCCCAACATCGACGCCTTCGCCGAAGAGGCGCTGCTGTTCGAGCGTGCGTATGCCCCCATGGCCACGACGCTGCCGTCGCACGTCTCGATGTTCACCGGGCTTTACCCGCTCGAGCACGGCACGCTCGCCAACGTCCGCCACGGCGGAAAGGCCTTTGGCTGGAATCCGAACATTACGTCCGTCGCCGAGCTATTCCAGCGCAACGGATACCGCACCGCCGGTTTTGTCTCCGCGACGCCGCTGAAGCGCGTAGTCGGTTTCGGCGTCGGTTTTGACGTCTATGAGGAGCCGCTGCCGCACCGCATTCGCGCTGGCGAGGTGAACGAGAAGGTGCTGCCCTGGCTGCGCGCCAACGCGTCGCAGCGCTTCTTTCTGTTCGTGCATTACTACGACCCGCACAACATGCCGTACATGAGCGGGCCGCCGTACAGCACGATGTACCAGACCGACGAGCGCCAGCAGGCGTGGATGAGCGAGCGGCGCATGCCGGCCGAGGTCGCGCAGAGCGCCTGCCGGCCGTACACGCGCACCGCGGAGACGATCAATCGCTACGACGGCGAGATTCGCTATGTGAACGACGAGCTGCAGCGTGTGCTGACGGAACTTCGCGACCTCGGCTTGTACGACAAGTCGGTGATCGTCATCGCGTCGGATCACGGCGAAGGCCTGAACCAACACGACTGGCCGGCACACGGACGCGTCTGGAACGAGCAGTTGCACGTACCGCTGCTGATGCGGTTTCCGCGTCCGCTGCACGAGGGGCTGCCGAAGCGCTTCGGAGGGCTGGTGTCGTTGCTGGACGTGTTTCCCACGGTGCTCACGCGCATTCGCGCACCGTTTCAGCCCGAATTCATGAAGCAATCGACCGGCGTCGACGTGCTGCCGGAGGGCTATCGACCGCGGCCGCTGCTCGGACAGCGCTCCGGCCGCGACTGCGGCGCGGATTCCGGCCCCGAGTTCGCGCTCGTCGCGCCGGATTGGAGCTACCTGTGGGACGACGCCACCAAGGTTGATCTTCTGTTTGAGCGCGCCACTGACCCGCATGAATTGACCAACGTCGCCGCGCAGCACGCCGCGACTCGCGACTCGTTGCGATCCGGGGCGCTCGCGCTGATCGATCTGCTGCGCTCGCGCGGCGCGGCGTTCGAGCAGGGCCAGGCCGGCGCCGCCGTGGAGCTTGATCCCAAGGTGCTGCGCGAGCTGGAAGCGATGGGCTACATCACCGGCGCCGCGCCGGCCTCGCAGCCTGACCAGCCGTAGGTTTGGTGGCGCAGACTCAAGCGGGCTAACGCGGCTCTGGTTGGACTTGGGTGGCACCTATGCGCGAGCCTGTGTCAAGTGGTTGCGGGAGGTGATTGCGGGATTTCCAAGCATCTATTCGGTGTCGTCGCGTAGGGCGCACCAGGTAATGATTTCGAATCAGCCCCATTCATGGGTTCGGGCTGGCGCGGCGTTGGTCGCCGGCTGCCCATGCCACCACCGCGGGGTCTGGTTCATTCGTCCCGCAATCACTTGCCACAAGCCGCTGCAGCTGACATTCTCCGCCGGCCCGGTCCCTTCACCTTGGCTGAGGGAGCGGGTCGACGGAAAATGCCTTCGCCGATTTGCGTTTCGCAACGCCCTGGGACCGGTGTTCGCTTTCGCGACGCCCCGAGTTCCGCGCAACGCGACGCCGGCGAATGCCACCGCCTCGCACCACGTGCACCTGCGGCACCTGATCCAGATAAAGCAGCTTCGCCAGCTTGGCGGCGTCAACGCGATCGTTCTTGCGCTGGCTGCGGAAAATCAGCCGCAACTGACCGGGATGGGCCACCGCGATCCGCGCCACGTTCGGCAGCTTCGCGTACAACATCACCGAGCCTCCTGTAGTTGGAACACCTGCCGGGTACGAGTACCCGACAGGAGGCTCGCTTCATAGATTTATGGGCCTCCAGCCCGTGCTTGATCGACATGCGTAAATCCAAGTGCCGCCGCTGTGTCAGCGGTGGAGCACCAGCCGCCAGTCGGTAGGGCGGACGTCGACATTTTGATCCGAGCCTCGAGGGTGACCGAGGGGTTGAACTACGCCGCGACACCGGCCCTGGCCGGTCGTCGCGCTCGCGCGGCGCCGCCGCGCGCTACGCCACCGGGCTCGGCGGCGGGGTGGGTGAGTCGACATCGCCGAAACGCCGCTGCCGGTGCGCAAACGCCTGCAGCGCGTCGTGCAGGTGCTCGGCTCGGAAATCCGGCCACAACACGGGCGTCACATACAACTCCGCGTAGCTGATCTGCCAGAGCAGAAAATTGCTGATGCGCAGTTCACCCGCCGTGCGAATCACCAGGTCCGGGTCCGGCAGCCCCGCGGTGTCCAGCGACGCCGCGATCAGCGATTCGTCGATCTGCTCCGGCGACAGCTCGCCGCGCTGTACGCGCAAGGCGATACGTCGCAGCGCATCGGTCAATTCGGCCCGCGCGCCGTAGTTCAGCGCCAGGCAGAGCACCATCCCCGTGTTTTCGCGCGACAAGCGCTCGGTGCAGTCCAGTTCGCGCAGCACGGCATCGGGCAATCCGTCGCGCCGGCCGATCTGCCGCAGCCGGATGTTGTTCGTCATGATCTCGCCGCGCTCATCCGCCAGATACTGCGCGTAGAGCGCCATCAGGCCGTCCACCTCGGAGCGCGGCCGCTTCCAGTTTTCGAGGCTGAAGCTGTAGAGCGTGAGGCACTCGATGCCCAGCCGGGCGCACTGTGTAACCGTCTCGCGGACCGCGGGCGACGCGCTGCGATGACCCTCGATGCGCGGCAACCCCCGCTGTCGCGCCCAGCGCCCGTTGCCGTCCATGATGATCGCGACGTGCCGCGGCAGCGCCGCGCGCGGCACTCCGGCCACCGCCAGCGGATCGAGCGTGGTCTGCGATGCCATGCGCTAGTCTCGCGTGAAGATCGTCTGCTCGCGTCCCGGCCCGACTCCGATGATTCGCACAGGCGCTCCCAGCCGTCCCGCGATCGCGCGCACGTAGGTCTGCGCCGCGGACGGCAACTCGTCAAAATTCGTGCACGAGCCGAGCGGCTCCTGCCAGCCCTCGAACGACTCGTAAACCGGCTCGACGTTCTGAAGTACGTACGTATCCGCCGGCATGCCGTTCAGAATTCGACCCTGATGACGATATGCCACGCACATCTTCAGGTCAGGAAATCCGCTGAGCGTGTCGAGATGCATCACCGCCAGATGCGTCGGACCGCTGATCGTCGACGTATAGCCCGCTGCGACCGCGTCAAACCAGCCCGTGCGGCGTGGTCGGCCCGTCGTCGTGCCGTACTCGTGGCCCAGCTCTCGAATCGCGTCGCCGGTGGCGTCCGAAAGCTCGGTCGGAAATGGACCGGCGCCGACGCGCGTCGAATATGCCTTGAGCACACCCACGACCGAGCGCAGCGTGAGCGGCGGCACGCCGGCCCCGCTTACGACGCCGCCGACCCCGGCGCTGGCGCTCGTGACGAACGGGTAGGTGCCGTGGTCGATGTCGAGCAGGCTGCCCTGCGCGCCTTCGTACAGCACCCGGGCGCCCTTACGGATCAGCGCGTTCAACTCATGCGTCGTGTCCGCCACGAACGGCCGCAGTCGCTCGGCGAACGCGAGGTACTCCTCGGTGATCTGCTCGGCGTTGAGCGAATCTCGGACGTCGTAGAGCGCCGCGAGATAGGCGTTCTTGTGCGAGATGATGTCCGCCAGCCGCGCCCGCAGCCGATCCGGCGCGTACAGCTCGCACACGCGCACACCCCAGCGGCGCGACACCTTATCCGCGTAGCACGGCCCGATTCCGCGCGCGGTCGTGCCCAGGCGGCCGCCGGGCAGTGCGGCCTTTTCGGCAAGCTGATCCTGCAACCGGTGGTAGGGGAGCACAAGCGATGCGCGGTCGCTGATGCGCAGGTTTTCGGCGATTCGCACGCCGCGTTCGCGCAGGGCTTCGATTTCGCCCAGCGCCACGGCCGGATCGAGCACCGCCCCGCAGGTAATCATGTTGATTACATCAGGTCGCAGAATGCCGCTGGGAATCTGATGCAGAGCGAAGCGCTGGCCGTCAACGACGATCGTGTGACCCGCGTTCGCGCCGCCGCTGTAGCGCACGACGACGTCGAACTCCTCCACCAGCACATCGACGATCTTGCCCTTGCCCTCGTCGCCCCATTGCAGGCCGACGACGCAGGTGTTCCCCAGTGCGCCCAGCACGTCCAGTCCCATTCGGCGAATTCCTCTCGCGCCGCGGGGGCGCAGCTCCGACGCAGGCAGTGCGCGGGACAGGGTGTTGTACCGACAGCCGCCGCAGGCCGCAAACCACGGCTCGCGAGCGGGGTTTCGACGAAATCGATTACAGCGTCTCGCAGCGCTCGGTTAGAATCCGTTGGTTGCAAAATCGTTCAAGCCGCGCGAATGCGTCAATTCACCGCGCTGGCAACGAGAGAGGGGAAAATCATGCACCGTTCATCGTCCCGCGTTGCGCTCGCTCTGTTTCTTGTGCCGCCGCTCGCCGCGGCTCCGCCCGTCTTCACTGAGGTCACCGCCGAGTGCGGGCTCTTTGGCCTCTACGACCTTTCTCAGTTCAGCGCCGTCCGATTCATGGCGGCCGGCGGTGCCACCGGGGACTTCAACCGCGATGGTTGGGCCGATCTGTTCGTGCTCTCCGGCGCGGCCGCCCCAGACCGGTTGTTCATCAACAACGGTGACGGAACGTTTACGGACCGCGCCGCCGAATGGGGGCTGACTGAACCGCACCTGGGCATGGGCGCGGCGGTGGGCGACTACGACGGCGACGGTTGGCTCGACATCTACGTGACTAGTTTCGGTCCGGTCGAGGGCGAAGAACCCGGTGTTCACCGGCTCTACCGCAATCTCGCCGGGCAGTCGTTCGTCGAGTCCGCGCTGGTCGCCGGAGTGTCGCAGACTTCGCCGGGCGTGCCCGACGGCTTTGGGGCGGCTTTCGGCGACTACGACCTGGACGGTGATCTCGATCTCGCCGTCGCGGGGTGGCGCGAGAATTCAGGCAGCAATCGTCTGTTTCGAAACGATGGCGGGACGTTCGTCGACGTCACGCCTGATGCGATTCTCACGTCGCTGTCGGGAGTGCGCGGGTTTTCGCCGCGCTTCGTCGATATGGACGGTGATCGCTATCCGGAGCTGCTCTGGGTCGCCGATTTCAACACGAGCAAGTATCTCGTGAACAACACCGACGGCACGTTCCGCAATGAGACCCAGGCCTCCGGCACTGGAAAAGACGGGAACGGGATGGGCAACACGATCGGCGATTACGACAACGACGGCGATCTCGATTGGGTCGTCACGTCGATCTTCGACGAACAGTTTCCCTGGCTGCTCGGAAACATGCACTACTCGCAAAGCGCCGACCACCAATTCGACGAGGTCGGCCGCACCCTTGGAACTTCCGACGCCGGCTGGGGCTGGGGGGCGGTCTCCAGCGACTTCAACCACGACGGTCGACTCGATCTGGCGATCACCGGCGGATACTCCGGTCCGTATTGGACGCGCCCGCCGCGGCTCCTCTCGAACCAACCCGACGAAACGTTCATCGACGATGCGCCTGCAGCCGGTCTTTCCTACGCCGGTCAGGGCCGCGGGCTGATTGACTTCGACTACGACAACGACGGCGATCACGACCTGCTCTTCCTCTACAACAACGAGCCGATGCGCCTCTACCGCAACGACACGCCGCGTGAAAACGCCAACTGGCTTCGCGTCAAGCTCGCAAACGCTGGTCGCTCCAATATCGCGCCCGACGGCTTCGGCTCACGCGTGCGCGTCGTCGTCGGCGAATCGTCACAACTCCGCTACATCGACGGCGGCTGCAATTACCTGAGCCAGAGCGAACTCGTCGCGCATTTCGGTCTCGCGGAGGCTGCGATCGTGGACCAGGTCGTCATCGAGTGGCCCACCGGCGAGGAGACCCTCCTCCAGCAGGTCGCCGCCAACCAGACGCTGGAAGTGTCCGCAGCGCTGCTCGCCGCCGACGCCACCGGCGACGGCCGCGTCAATCTCTCCGATCTCGGACTTGTGCTGGCCGCTTTCGGCGCATGCGGCGGCGACGCGGCGTATCAGCCCGCGGCCGACCTCGACGCCAGCGGCTGCATCGACCTGACCGACCTCACCGATGTCATCACCTACTACGGGACGTCCCTGCTCTAGCGCGGCCCTTTCGCATTTTCGAAACGCCGACAAAATACTCCCGTCACGGCCGAAGCCGGCCGCGGCGACGGGAGCACGCGCATGATCGCGGTCATCGGCGGAACGGGCCTGGGACACGCGCTGTTCGGCGACACGGCCGGGGTCGAGCACGTCCTCGAAACGCCCTTCGGCCGGCCGAGCGGCCCCATTCGCGTCGCGAATTGGAACGGCCTCGAAGTCGCGCTGCTTGCGCGCCACGGCCCCGGCCACACCTTCAACCCCTCGCAGGTGCCATACCGCGCCAACATCTACGCGCTCAAGAGCCTCGGCGTCACGCACATCATCGCCAGCGGCGCCGTCGGCTCGCTGCGCGAGGAAATCCGCCCGCGCGATCTCGTCATCGCCGATCAGGTCATCGACAAGACGTTTCGCCGCACGCCCACGTTCTTCGACGAAGCGCTGGCCGTTCATGTCGAGTTCGCCGACCCGTTCTGCCCCGATCTGCGGCGGCTGCTGCTGAGCGTCGCGCCGCAGGTCGAGACGACCGTTCATTCGCGCGGCACGTACGTCTGCATGGAAGGTCCGGCTTTCAGCACGCGCGCCGAGTCGCTCATGCATCGCGCCTGGGGCGGCGACCTGATCGGCATGACCTGCATGCCCGAGGCCAAGCTCGCCCGCGAAGCGGAAATCTGCTACGCGCTGGTGGCGCTGCCGACCGATTACGACTGCTGGCGGCCTCACGAACCCGGTCTCACGCCGCAGCAACTGCTCGCCGAGATCATCGACCACCTGCACCATGCGACCGCCAACGCCGTAGCCCTCATTCGCGCCGCCATCGCCGCGGCCGCGCAGCGCCCGCTGCCTGCGTCGCCGATTCATTCCGCGCTGGCGCTGGCTATCTGGACCCGGCCCGAAAACATCGCGCCGGCGGTGTTCGCACGGTACGAGGCTCTGCTCGGTCGTTACATGCCGCAGCGTCGCGCCAGTCCGGCCGGCGAGTCCGAGCCTGTTTCGAGCCGCTGAAAGGAGCCGAGCCGCTCGCCGATTTTCGGAAATCGATTGCGGGTTCGGAGCCCGTTTGTCGTAACGTCTCGTTTTCGCCCGCATCCCAATGGTGGCCGGGCGTCGCACGGCAGATGGAGTTGCGTGATGTCGTGGGCCTTTGCGTGTCGGAGTTGTCGATGACGTGCCGAGAAGTGGCTGATTTTCTCGCCGACTATCTGGAAGGGGAGCTTGAGGCGCCGGTGCATTCGGCGTTCACGGAGCACCTCGACGCCTGCCCCGAATGCGTCGACTACCTGAACTCCTACCGCCACACGATTGCGCTCGCGAAGGCGCTCCGCGCGCAGTCGGGAGAAGCGTCGCCCGAGTCCGTCCCGACGGAACTGGTTCGCGCGATCATCGACAGCCGCAAGATGCACGAAGAGTAGCCGCGCGCATCGGCGTCGCTCCGGCATCAATGGGGCGCATCGCCGTCCCGCCGGAATGAATGGGGGAGCCATCGGCGTCCGCCAGAATGACTGGGGGAGCACCGGCGCGACGCCGGTCGTCACCAGTAGTAACCCAGAGTCAACTTCGACGCAGCGTGACCACGTGCGTAGCGGGCGATTGCCGCGACGTCTTCAAGGTCCTGGAGCAACTCCGTCGCCTCATCCTCCATGGCTTCGTATAGCTCTACCAGGCGCTCCACCTGCGCGTCCGACGACCTCACCAACTCCGCGAGCTTCCCGGCCGCCCGCTCGAGTTCGTCCGGCGTCGTCCAGATCGCCTCGGCGCCTTCCGTTGTGTGCGCAAGCAATGCCGCTAACCCAAGGCCGTTTACGAGCGCGGGGCCGCCGTCGATCTGCAGCACGTTGACCACCCACGTCGCCCAACCGCGGTCATCATTGAAAAACCCCGGATGATCCTGCTCCTGCTCGGATGAAGCACCGGGCCAATGAACAAGAATGCTCGCACTCATGGGTCAGCGCTTTCCGTGCGTGAATGCCAACCAGCGGGCGGGGCATCGCGCAACAAAGCCTCCAGCGCACGCCGGCCATAGACCACGCCATTGAAGATCATCGTGATCTGCGGATCGTCGTCGTACGCAAGCGTCTCGCGAATCAGCTCCCGCATCTCGCGCGGCGACAGGCCGTTTCTTACGGCGGTGGCGCGCTGTTGCGGTTCATTCTCATGCGTCGCGTAAAACTCGTCCGTCAGTACGCTCGGGTCCATCTTGTAGCCGGGATCAGCGCACTCGAGCGTACGGTGGAGACAGGACACCGGGTCACGCCAGTCGCGAGTTGCACTCACGACACGCTCGATCTTTTCAATCTGCCGGCGTGATAACCCCGCGGGTATCGCTAGATCGAAAGCCAGACTTGAGCGGCGAATAGCTGCGCATGCGGCAAGAACTCCTTCCTTGTCTCCGCTCAGCGCCAGCAGCTCTGCATACCGTCTGGGGTCGTTTGGATAATCGGCTCTCATGCGCTCAAGCAACTTCCGCTCGGTGCTGAGCGGCTCGAGGAACGCGTCAATCGCTTCGAGCACGCGCGACCGCATGTCCGCGATCACGGCCACATGGTCGCCCTCCCACGGCCACATCGGAAAGCCGCTTTGAAAGCGCGTCGGCTCGACGAGCCGGTGAAGATCATGGTCTACCGGGGGAATACGGTCGTCGACGATCGGGATACCAAGTCGCGCCCGATAATCCTGCATGACGACGCGCGCGCGGAGCGACGCGACCTCTAGATGAATCGCGACATCCGGCGGCCGCGAGGCGACGAGCACAGACTGCCAGACTGAGTCTACCAGACGGCACAATCGAGCCCCGCGACGCTGAAAGCTGCGGCCGGCCAGCGCTCCGGCTAGCGCTGTCGTCGCCTCCTGTTCGATCCGCCGCTCCCATGCGCGATTCATATATCTCCGCGAGTCAGGGGCCGGGGACACATCGAAGGACAACCAGGAATTCCCAATCCAGGCCAATGCCGATTCGGCGCGACGCTTGCGGCGGTTTCAACGCATCGCAATCGGCATGCGGCGGCCGAATCCGTACGCCCGCGACGTCACCTTCAGGCCCGGCGCCGCCTGCCAGCGCTTGTATTCGCTGCCGCGGATCAGTCGCACGACGCGCTCCACGACCGCCCGCTCGAACCCGGCGGCGATGATCTGCTCGGCGGTTTCGAAACGCTCCTCGAAGCGCTCCAGAATCGCGTCCAGAACCGGGTAGGGGGGCAGCGTGTCCTGGTCGGTCTGGTCGGGTCGCAGTTCCGCGGATGGCGCCCGGCTTAACGTGTTCTCGGGAATCGGCGGAGTCGTCGACGTCGCGTTGATGAACCGCGCGAGTTCGTACACCATCGTCTTGGGCACGTCGCTGATCACCGCCAGCCCGCCGCACATGTCGCCATACAGCGTGCAGTAGCCGACAGCCAGCTCGCTCTTGTTGCCGGTGGTCAGCAACAGGCTGCCGAACTTGTTGGACAGCGCCATCAGGAGCACGCCGCGCGCTCGCGCCTGCAGGTTCTCCTCGGTCACATCCGCGGCGCGGCCCTCGAAGTGCGGCGCGAGCATCCGCTCAAATGCGCCATGGGCCGGCTCGATGGGAATCTCGCGAAAGCCGATGCCGAGCGTCTGCGCCAGTTCGCGCGCGTCGCGCAGCGAAGCCGGGCTGCTGAATCGGCTGGGAAGCGCGACGCCGGTCACGCACGCGGGGCCGAGCGCCGCTACCGCCAGGCGCGCGACGACGGCCGAATCCACGCCACCGGACAAACCCAGCAGCGCCTGTCGGAATCCGCACTTGGCGGCGTAATCGCGCACGCCCATGACCAGCGCCGCGTGCAACTCCGCCATCCCCGAGGGCACGGACTCGCGCCGTGCCGCCGCCGGCGCGTCCGTATCAATCAGCAGCAGGTCTTCGCAGAACGCGTTCGCCTGGGCGAGGCAAGCGCCCTCTGCGCTGATCGCGCAGCTTCCACCGTCGAACAGCAGTTCGTCATTGCCGCCCACCTGGTTCACGAAAAGCACCGGCCGGGCGACCGTTCGCGCCGCCTGCGACAGCCGTTCGACCCGCCATGCGTGCTTTCCGAGCGAGAATGGCGAAGCCGACAGGTTGAGGATCAGGTCGGCGCCCGCTTGCGCGCATTCCCGAGCCGGATCGACGTCGTAGAGCGGTCGGCCGAACAGGGTTTCCGACAGCAGATCCTCGCAGATTGTCACGCCGATGCGCAAACCACCGAGCTCGATCACTTGCTGCGGCTCGGCCGCCGGCTCGAAGTAGCGGGCTTCGTCGAAGACGTCGTACGTGGGTAGCAGCCGCTTGCGCCACACGCCCCGGACGCCGCCCGAATGCAGCAGGGCGGCGCTGTTGAAAACAGGGCGCCCGCGAGATGTCGTGTTGGGCTCCGCGTAGCCGACCAGAAGGGCGATGTCGCGCGCTTCGGCTGCGAGCGTGTGCAATGCCTCGACATTCTGTTGCATGAGTTCGCGGCGGAAAAGCAGGTCTTTTGCGGGATAGCCAAGCAGGGTTTGCTCGGGGAACGCCACGAGCTGAGCGCCCGCCGCCGCGGCCGAGTGCGCCGCTTCGCGGACACGCCGCGCATTGCCCGCGACGTCGCCGACGATCGGGTTGATTTGCGCGAGCGCGATCCGCATGCGCGGGAGTTTATTGGATCGTGTGCGTCAGGAGCGATCGGGAACGCGCGCCGGGCTGACAATCGGCGCCAGGCTCTCAAACTCGTATTGGTCAAAGAGCTTTGAGCCGTTGGGGGCAAGATACGTCGCTTGCAGCACGTAGCGCCCCGGCGGAACGAGACCCGCGGTGCGAAGCTCGAACCGGTAGTAACGGGCGAAACGATCCCAGTAGGGGGTCTGTCCCGCCGGCAGCTCGACGCTCCAGAACCCAACCCGGTCACCGAGCACATCGCCGCTGGCGGGGCGTCGCGTGTACAGCTCGAGGTAGATTTCGCCGACGAGTTTCTGCGTGTCGCCGGCGGCATCGATCGCCGCCAGCAGGCACTCGACGCCGTTCACGTCCGGGCTCTCCTCGAAGGCTCTCGCCTGCGTCAGGTAGCGCTGAATTTCGATCCGCGCCGGCAGCAGCGAAGCGAGCACAACCGACGGATCCGCACCGGCGGGAAGATCGACCAGCGTCGGCGCGGGCTGTGATTCCGGCGCCGGCTGCGGATCGATCGGCTCGTTGCGGGCGGCACACCCGCAGAGCCCGAGGACCGCGACGATCAGGGCCGCGCGCGAACCGGGCCCGACGATAGGCAGCGAACGCTTGCGAACCGCAAACACGCGCACTCCTTCAAGCGAGAACTAAGCGAACCGCCGCGCCACAGGAATTCGCCCTTGTCGCGCCGGCCGTTTTCATCTTTACTGCCGCTCTGGTCGGAGAGATGGCCGAGCGGCTGAAGGCGCCGGTCTTGAAAACCGGTTACGCGCAAGCGTACGTGGGTTCGAATCCCACTCTCTCCGTTACTCCGCAGCGCGGGCTAGTCGTCGTCGTCGTCGAAGATGTCGTCGAAGATTCCGTCGAGGTCTTCGTCGGCGTCTCCGTCATCGTCGAACAGATCACCCAGATCGTCGTCCTCGCCGAGCAGATCCTCGATCAGTTCGCCGTCCAGACCGCAGCCGGTGCTGAACGTGGCAACGCCGAATGCAAATGGCAGTGCCAGGAGCCAGGCGGACAGGAATCTACGCATCAAACGGCCTCCTTGCTGTTGCGCGTGTTGCGGGGCGACGTGCCCGCGATTGGCGAGGAACGTAGTCGCGAGCGGTCCGACTGTCCAGCGCGCCTCGATTCGGCTTGCCGGTCGCGCGGCAGGGGGCTACAGTTTGATCGAAACTAGGAGAGCTTCATGCGTTGGCGCCTGCCGTTGCTGCGTGCGACCGTCTGCGGCGCGACCCTGCTGTTGCAGGCGTCCGCCCTCGCACAGGACAAAAAAGAGCAGCTCCCGCCGTTCGACGTGCAGGGGTTTGAAAACAGCCGCGTCTGGGTCCCCTGGGTGTTCGCATTCGGTTTGGCGGCGCTGTGCATCGCGTTAAGCTTCAAGAACCCGCGCCGCTCGCACCTGGACTAGCCGGCGCGATCGAGGGAATGGATCATGACCAAGCGAATCGCACTCGCGGGGCTCATCGTGCTGAACGTTGCGCTGGCGGCGGGGGTGCTCACGAGCGCCTTTCGTCCGGAGCCGGCGTTCGCACAAGGCACCGGGCTCGCCGGCAACTACCTGGCCGTGACGGGCGAAGTGCAGGATCAGTTTGACGCCCTGTATCTGCTCGACATGCGCACCTGGGTTCTGCACGCGTTCCACTACGACCGCGGACCGCGCCGGCTGGCGTACGCCGACTCGCGCGATCTGCAGCGTGACTTCCGCAGCAACCGCGACTAGGAGGCGAACCGTGCAAATCGAACGAATCGACGCGGCTACGCCGGCGAATTTCCGACCGCTTGATCGCGACACGTTTCTAATCGGCGTGCTCAGTGTGACGGCCGCGGTGCTGCTCATGTGCTACGTCGTACTGTCGAACTCGGCGACACCCGCGCACGCGATCGGCACAAGCGATCGCGGCGGCGACTACATTTTGCTGACGCAGCAGTTGAGCAACTCGACCGAAGGGCTGATCGTGATCGACGCCGCCGCCCAGCGGATGAATCTGTATGGGCTGGATCTTTCGGCCAAGCAGTTGAAGCTGCTGCAGAACAACATTCCGCTGGACAAGCTCCCGGGCGTGAAGCCGGCGGGTGATCGCGGCGGGGGCTAGCGGGCGTCGCCTGCGGGCGAGGCGGCCGCATCCACGCTCGGGCGATCTGCTTAATTCCCCTACTTCCGATAACATAGATTATGTTGCGTTACGAGTCCGCGGCGACGGCACCGCTTTCGGCGGCGGCAGCGATCTTCACGGGACTCATCGCTCGCACTCGTCCAAGTTGCAACTTGGCGCCCAGTCTTGTCCGGGTGGGATGGGCGTCCTCGCTCGTTCCCGTACATTCCCGCGCGGCGGGAATCAATGTCCCAGCGGCAAGCGACGCGACAGGAACGAGCGCGTTTACGCGGCGTACCGCGAAAACAGGCCACACTTGGCCGAAGCGTGGCTAGATCGCACCGAGTTGCCGAACGACTCCGATTGCCGCCGCAGCGGCGACGACCAGCAGAATGGATGCCTTGAGCCGCCAGAGTGCGACGAAGGCCGCGACGGCGATTGCGCTCGCCAGGTAGTCGACACCCGCGTCGGCGTGCCACAGGACGTGTAGCGCGAACCAGACCGCGAGATTCAGCACCACACCGACCACGGCCGCCGTGATGGCGGACAGTGCCGCGCCGAGCTGCGGCCGGCGGCGCAATTGCTCGATGTACGGCGCGCCCAGGAAGATCCACAGGAAGCACGGCAGAAATGTGCACCAGGTCGTCATCGCCGCGCCGAGCGTGGCTGCGACCAGCGGCTGGAATGGCGCGGGATGCTGCCAGGCGCCGACGAATCCGACGAACTGCAACACCATGATGAGCGGGCCGGGCGTTGTCTCCGCCAGACCCAGGCCGGCCAGCATCTGGTCGGCGCTGAGCCACGCGTAGTGCTGCACGGCCTGCTGCGCGACGAACGGCAGAACCGCGTAGGCCCCGCCGAACGTCACCAGCGCCGCCTGACTGAAGAACACCCCCTGCTGTGTCAGCACGTGCGTCCAGCCGAGCAGCGCCGCCGCGGCGAATACCGGTGTCCACCAGAGCGCGCCACAGATCAGCAGCACGCGCGCGGAATGAGCGAGCCAGTGTGTTTGCGGAACGGATGCGGGCGCATCGACGTCGACGGCGCCGTGGCCGGGCGCGGCCGTGAACAGCGCGGGCACGAATCGTGATCCGAGCCAGCCGGTGAGAGCGGCGGTCGCGATGATCAGCGGAAATGGCGCGTGGAGAATGAAAATCGCACAGAACGCCGCCGCCGCAAGCAGCCACATCGCGCGGTTGCGCAGCGCCTTGCGACCGATGCGCACGACGGCGTCGGCGACGATTCCGATGACCGCGGCTTTCAGCGCCCACAGCACGGACGCCACCATCGGTTGCGTGCCCAGCGTCATGTAGACGTAGCTGAGCAGCCAGAGAATGAACGCCGACGGCAGCACGAACAGCGCGCCCGCGGCGATGCCGCCCCACGTGCGGTGCAGCAGCCAGCCGATGTAGGTCGCGAGCTGCTGCGCCTCGGGGCCCGGCAGCAACATGCAGAAGTTCAGAGCGTGCAGAAACTGCGATTCGCTCACCCAGCGGCGGCGTTCGACAAGCTCGGTGTGCATGATCGCGATCTGGCCGGTCGGACCGCCGAAGCTGATGAAACCCAGCTTGAGCCAGAATCGAAGCGCCTGGGCGAAGGTTGGCTTGGCGATTTCGGTGTTTGGTGGAGCGCTATTCACGCGTGCGGACGATACTCGCCCCGAGTTGGCGATGCGACGCGCTCAGCACTCGATGCGTATCAGGCGGCGAAATTTCGGCGCGACCTCGCGCAGTCGCTGTTCGAGCGTCAGGTCGAACGTGACTGAGCTCTGCGGGCATCCGGCGCAGGCGCCGCGCAGACGAATGTGTACGTCACCGTTCTCGCCGATTCGCACCAGCTCGGCCGCCCCGCCGTCGGCGTTCAGATACGGTTGGAATTCGGCGAGCACGCGCCGTACCTGCGCGGCAAATTCGTCGTCCGGTGCGAGCGGCGGTTCGGGCGCTTGCGCCGCGTCGGGCGTCGGCCTCACTCGGCGAAACCAAGCCAACTGCATGCGACGCCTCCGCCCGCGGGCGTGAATCCGGCTGGACTCCCCTGCCGTTTGACGATGTTAGTACCCGCCGACGCCGCCAATCTGCAAGAGCGTGCGATGCACGATGCGCAGCAGTCGCAGCCCGGCGGCGGCGAAGGCGACGCTGCCGAGGACGGCGATGATGCGCATTCCAAGCAGGATGTTGGCGGCTTCCGCGTCGTCGACCGCGTACGGGCGCAGGATGGCGATAGCGAGCGCGAACGCGCCGAGCACGCCGAGCGCGATCAACAGGAACCGAGAGTGCAGCGCCAGCTTGGCGTTCGGCACGCGGTGCATGAGGGATTCGAGCCCGAACAGGAACAATGCCGGCGCGAGAAACACCCAGATTGCGAAGTAAATCGAGCCGGTCACCGCAGGTGCGAAGTACGCGCCGGCCATCGAAGCCAGCGCGAACGCGACCGCGACGACGGCGATACGTCGCCCCGAGCGATTGGAGAAGTGTGCGTAGTAATACGCCGCCGAGCCGCGCGTGGTCAGCACGGTGATGCCGATGCCGGCGACGATCGGCAAGATCACGGCGCCATATTGAATGATGTCGTACGCCAGGGTGAAAGCGCGTGCCATGTCGCGCGCGGCAAAGAGCGAAGCGATCAACCCGATGGCGGTCATGCCTGCCAGGAACGCCGCCGCGATGAACAAGAAGCGTGCTGCGTCGGCGAGCCGGCGGACGATGGGCCGATCGGAGTGGATGAGATAGTCGCCATAAACCGAGTCGCTGACGGGGTGCAGGCAGTTCTCGCAGCGTTCGTGGACGGTGCGCCCGCGCAGCGAGCGACCGCAGCGCAAGCAGAGCACAAGCCCGACGACCGTGTCGTCGTGACTGACGAGCGTGCTGGAGATGGTGGTCGGACTGACCTTCACTACGCGACCTTGTCGAAAACCACTGATCCGATCTGTTGGACACGCGCGCCGGAGCGCGGGTTCCATCTTCCGCGCCAGTATACGAAAAAAAATGCTAACCTGTTCGTGGGTTGCACAAAGAAACGGCTGCGACGAAAAAGCGTCTCTAGTCGTCGCCCGCGCTGACGGCCGCGGCCTTTTCGCCGCGCAGCCGCTGACGCAGACGGGCGTCGATGAAGGGCTGGATGTCGCCGTCGAGCACGCGCTGCGTATCGCCGATCGCAAGATTCGTGCGATGGTCCTTCACGTGGATCGTCGAACCGTGAAGCACGTAGCTGCGAATCTGATTGCCCCAGGCAATGTCGCCCTTCTCGCCGTAGAGCTTGGCGAGCTCGGCGTCGCGCTTGGCCTGCTCCATCTGCTCGAGCTTTGACAGCAGGATGGACAGCGCCATGCGCTTGTTCTGCTGTTGGCTGCGCTCGTTTACGCACTCGACGACGAGGTTGGTCGGCAGATGGCGCACGCGCACCGCGGACGCCACTTTGTTCACGTTCTGGCCGCCGGCGCCGGAGGCGCGTCGGAAGGTGATGATTTCGATGTCGCGCTCCGGCAACTCGATGTTGGACTCCTCGAATTCGGGGAGGACGTCGACGCCCACGAAGCTGGTCTGCCGTTTCCCCTGAGCGTTGTAGGGGCTGATGCGAACCAGTCGATGCACGCCGGCCTCGCACGAGAGCGTGCCGTAGGCGAACGGGCCGTCTACCCGCAGCGTGACCGACTGAATGCCGGCTTCCTCGCCGTCGTTGCGGTCCACTTCCAGCGCCTTGTAGCCGTTGCGCTCGAAATACATGAGGTACATGCGCATCAGCATGGCGGCGAAGTCGGACGCATCGACGCCCCCTGCCCCGGCCTGAATCCCGAAGTAGCAGGGCCGTGCGTCGTTCGGGCCTGAGAGAAGCGTCTGCAGTTCGACGCGTTCAGTGCGCTCGCGCAGCGTCAGCAGTTCCCGCTCGGCCTCGCTCTGCGCGTCCGCGTCGCCCGTCTCTTCCGCCAGCTCGAGCAGAACCTGGGCGTCCTCGCCGCGGCGGAGTAGGTCCTGCGCTGACTCGACCTGGGCGCGCAGCACTTTCAGTTCCGCCACCACCTGCTGGGCGGATTCCTGGACGTCCCAGAAGCCGGGAGCCGCCATTCGCTCGTTCAGTTGCTCGAGGCGAGCTGATTTTGCGGGCAAGTCAAAGAGAATCCCGGATCGCGTGGATGCGGGTGAGCAGGCTGCGGTGCAGTGCGTGCGGATCGTCCAAGGCCATGCGCGATGACTCCGGGCGGTTGTTGCGCCGCCGCAAAAATTGTAGCCGACCCCGTGGGCTCCGCGTAGCGCCGGGCCTCGCGCCGCGGCGGCTCGCTTGCGGTATTCTGGCGGATTGCGGGGGCGCGACGGCGCCCGCGCGGTTGACCCAAGTGAAGGAGACTGAAGGTGGCAAGCGCCGCTCCCGCGATTCCGGCCGACGGACAACGAATTTCGATTTCAGCAGGCAAGCTGCACGTGCCGGATCAGCCGATCGTTCCGTTCATCGAGGGCGACGGAACGGGTCCGGACATCTGGCGCGCTTCGGTGCGCGTGTTCGACGCCGCGGTGCAGAAGGCGTATGGCGGCAAGCGCCGCATTCGCTGGATGGAGGTGTACGCGGGCGAGAAATCGTACAACCTGTTCGGCACGTGGCTGCCGGACGAAACGGTGGCCGCGTTTCGGGAATACCTGGTCGGCATCAAGGGGCCGCTGACGACGCCGGTCGGCGGCGGAATTCGCTCGCTCAACGTCGCGCTGCGCCAGATGCTCGATCTGTACGTCTGCCTGCGGCCGGTGCGCTGGTTCCAGGGCGTGCCGTCGCCGGTGAAGCACCCGGAGAAGGTGGAGATGGTGATCTTCCGCGAGAACACGGAGGACGTGTACGCGGGGATCGAGTTTGAGGCCGGGACGGAAGACGTGCGCAAGGTGCTGCGCTTCCTGAGCGAGAATTTCCCGCAGATGTACAAAAAGATTCGGTTTCCCGACTCGGTGGCGATCGGCATCAAGCCGATCTCGCGCGAGGGAACCGAACGGCTGGTGCGCTCCGCGATTGAATACGCCCTGGCCAACCGCCGCAAGAGCGTCACGCTCGTGCACAAGGGCAACATCATGAAGTTCACGTCGGGCGGATTCCGCAACTGGGGCTACGCGCTGGCCGAGCGCGAATTCGGCGACAAGGTCTACACCTGGACGCAGTGGGAGCGCACGAAAGCCGCGAGCGGCGAGCCGGCCGCCAATGCCGAGCAGAAGGCGGCGCTCGACGGCGGGCGGGTGCTGATCAAGGACGCGATTGCGGACATTACGCTGCAACAGGTGCTGACGCGGCCGGACGAATTTGACGTGATCGCGACGCCGAACCTGAACGGCGACTATCTGTCCGACGCGCTGGCGGCGCAAGTCGGCGGCATCGGCATCGCGCCGGGCGGGAACATCAACTACGCAACCGGCCACGCCGTCTTCGAGGCGACGCACGGCACGGCGCCCAAGTATGCGAACCAGGATCGCGTGAACCCCGGCTCTGTGATTCTTTCGGGCGAGATGATGCTGCGCTATCTGGGCTGGGGTGAGGCGGCTGATCGCATCATCGGCGGCATGGATCGCGCCATCGGCGCCAAGACCGTCACCTATGACTTTGCGCGACTGACGGAGGGCGCCCGCGAAGTCCGCTGCAGCGAGTTTGCTGACGCGGTGATCGCGGCCCTCTAGCGCACAGGCGGACCGTCATGTGCGGTCTGGGACATGCGGCCGATCTATCGGAGCGCGCGACCGCCCAGGTTTTCGACGCGTATGCGGCGTATCGGCGGGCGTTTGCCGAAATCACGCTGCGCGCCAGGCAGCGCTTCGAGCGGCGCGACTGGCACGCGGTGCAGGACGATGCGCGCGAGCGGCTGAGTCTGTACACGCGCTCCATTGCGGCGGTGGCGCTCGCCGTTCGCGAGTTGCTCGGCGCGCAGGTCGAAGAACCCGCGATCTGGCAGGAAATGCGGAGCGCCTTCGCGGCGCGAATCGCCGGCCGGGGCGACGCGGAGATCGCGCGCACCTATTTCAACTCGCTGACCCGCAAGATTTTCGCGACAGTGGGCGTCGACCCGCGCATCGAGTTCCTGCTCGAAGACGGCCCGACGCCGGCGGCTTCGGCGGTCGTGCGCTACGACGCGAGCGGCGGGCTGGCGGAGTGCATCGAGCGGCTGATTGCGGATTGCGGCTTTGACGCGCGCTTCGCCGACCTGCCGCGCGACGCGGCGCGGGCTGCCGACGCACTCGCCTCCGATTGGCGGCTGGGGCTTGCCGAACGAGCGGAGTCGATCGATCTGCTGCCGCGCGTGTTCTATCGCAACAAGGGCGCCTACCTGATCGGTCGCGTCTGGTGTGCGGGGCAGGCCATCCCGCTGGCGCTGGCGCTGCGCCACCCCGCGGAAGGAATCGTGATCGACGCCGTTCTGCACACGGCAGACGAGCTGAGCATCATCTTCAGCTTCACGCACTGGTACTTCCACGTCGACGCGCCCGAGCCGCGCGGCGTGGTCGATTTTCTGAAATCCATCATGCCCCGAAAACCGACCGCCGAGCTTTACATCGCCATCGGACACACCAAGCACGGCAAGTCGGAACTGTTCCGCGATCTGCTCGATCATTTCGGGCGCAGCCGCGAACCATTCGAAGTGGCGCACGGCGATCGCGGCATGGTGATGATCGTGTTCACGCTGCCGTCGTACGACGTGGTGTTCAAGGTGATTCGCGATCGCTTCGATTTTCCCAAGAACAGCAGCCGCTCGCAGGTCATGGAGAAATACCGGCTGGTGATGCAGCACGATCGCGCCGGCCGGCTGGCCGACGTGCAGGAGTTCGAGCAGCTGGCGTTTCCGCGCGACCGCTTCGCGCCGGCCCTGCTCGACGAACTGCTGCAATCGGCGGCGGAGACCGTTCAATGCCGGGGCGAGGTGATCACGCTGCGCCATGTCTACACGCAGCGGCGCATGATTCCGCTGAATCTATTCCTGCAGCGCGCCACGCCGGACGCGGCGCGCGAGGCGATCCTGGACTACGGTCAGGCGGTCAAGGACATGGCGCTCACGAACATCTTTCCCGGCGACATGCTGCTGAAGAACTTCGGCGTGACGCGGCACGGGCGCGTCATCTTCTATGACTACGACGAGATCTGCCCGCTCGCGGAGTGCCAGTTTCGCGACCTGCCGACTCCGCGCGACTATGACGAGGAGGTCGGCGGCGAGCCGTGGTTCTTCGTCGATCCGCGCGACGTTTTCCCGGAGGAGTTTCTGAAGTTTCTGGGCTTGCGGGGTCCGGCGCGCGAGGCGTTTCTCGAGGCCCACGGCGACCTGCTCACGCCGCGCTATTGGCGCGAGCTGCAGGCTCGGCATCGCGCCGGAGAGATCATGGACATCATCCCCTACCGCGCGCATCGGCGGCTTCGCCGGGTCTGAGCCGAACGGCTCAGGGCGCGCCGCTGGGCACCGGCGCCTGGAAATCCGCGGGCACGGGGCGTGTCGCCTTGCACTTGGGGTACGCCGAGCAGCCGAGGAATCGGTCGCGCGGCCCCTGCCGCAGCAGCATGGGGCTGCCGCATTCCTCGCACGCGATGTCGGTCGGCACCGGCTTGGGTCGGGCCGGACCGGGCATTAACTCCTCGGCCGCCTTTTTCGCCTCGCCGCGCAGATTCGCGACGAACTTGCAGCGCGGGAAATTGCCGCAGGAAAAGAACGGACCGAAGCGCCCGCGACGCATTTCCATGACGCCGCCGCACTCCGGGCAATTCAGATCGCCCTCGGGCAGGCGCTCGACGACCGGTTTGCCGGTGCGCGTCATCGCGAATCCGGGCGGCGGTGTGCCGGGCTCGTTGCGGGGCGCCGCGGTGCGCTTGCCGGCGGCCGGGGCTTCGACGGCCCCGCCATCCGCGGCGCGCGCCGCAGCAGCCGCTTTCAACTGATCGAGTTTCTCGAGCGGTTTGGCGTTGCGGCACTTCGGGAAGCCCGAGCACGAGACGAATTTGCCGCGACTCCCCTCGCGAATCACCATCGCGCGACCGCACTTCTCGCACGGCACGCCGGCGTCTTCCGGCGGCGGCGCGGGTGGGCGCTTGACCTTGATCTCGGCCGGCACCGAAGACGCGTGCTTGCACGAGGGATAGCGATCGCACGCGAGAAACGCGCGCCGCGCCTTCCACTTCACGCGCAACGTGCCTTCGCCGCAGGCCGGGCACGGCTGCGCCAGCGCTTCCGCCTCGACCACCTTGAGCGGCTGGCCTTCGGAATCGCAGGCGACCGTGCTGCGGCACTCGGGGTAACCCGTGCAGCCGAGGAAATAGCCGGTGCGCGACTGCCGCAGCGCCATCGGCTTGCCGCACTGCTCGCAGGCGTGCGCGGCGGCGTCGATCGCCAACGGGCGACCATTGCGGTCGACGTTCAGCGTGGCCTTGCAGGTCGGGTAACTCGAGCACGATAGGAATCGCCCGCGCTTGCTCCAGCGAAACACCATCGCCGAGCCGCACGTCGGGCACATCTGCGTGCTCGGTTGGCTGCGCGCCGGCTCCATCTCGTCGCCGGCCCGTTCGAGCAGCGACCGGAACGGATCGTAAAACTCGTGCAGCACGCGCACCCAGTCGAGATGCGCGTCCTCGATCTTGTCGAGCTCATCCTCCATGAACGAGGTGAACTTCACGTTGACGATGTCGGGAAAGTGTGCGACCAGCTTCTCGGTGACCAGTTCGCCCAGCGCCGTCGGGAAGAACTTGCGATCCTCCTGCTCGACGTAGCCGCGCTCCTGTACCGTGTCGATGATCGCCGCGTACGTGCTGGGCCGCCCGATGCCTTCCGACTCGAGCGTCTTGACCAGCGAGGCTTCGGTGTAGCGCGGCGGCGGCGACGTGAACTGCTGACGCGGCTCGAGGCCGAACAGGTTGACCGCGCCCCCGACCGCGAGCGAAGGCAGGAGTTGATCCTCGCTCGACACCCCTGCCACCTTCATGAACCCGTCGAAGATCAGCTTGCGGCCGCTGGCCGAGAATTCCGCGACGCCGTGAGCGGTCGGTGCGGTGAGCTTGACCGAGGTCGAGTCCCACTCCGCAGGCGGCATCTGACAGGCCACGAATCGGCGCCAGATCAGGTCGTAGAGCTTGTACTGCTCGTCCGTGAGCGCGTCGCGCACGCTCTGCGGCGTGCGATGGGGGTCGGTCGGGCGAATCGCTTCGTGCGCTTCCTGTGCTCGTTCCTGGCGGCGTGAGTAAGCATTGGGTGATGCCGGCAGATAGCGGTCGCCGAACGCGCCGCGGATGTACTGCCGCGCTGCCTGCACCGCCTCGGCGGACAGGTTGGTCGAATCCGTACGCATGTACGTGATGAGACCGACCGCACCCTCGCCTGCGAGGTCGACGCCTTCGTACAAGCCTTGCGCGACCCGCATTGTTCGCGACGCCGAGAATCGCAGGGCCGTGCTGGCCGCCTGCTGCAGCGCGGCGGTCGTGAACGGCGCCGAGGGCCGCGACTGCGTGCGTTTCGTCGTGAGGTCGGCGACGGTCAGCGCCGGCGCAGCGGCGGCATCGAAACGGCCCACCAGCGTGGCGCGTTCAAGCCCGAGATGCGCATACTCCGCCGACGGCTGACGGTCGATCTTCTCGATGCGAAATCCCAGCGCTTCCGCTACGCGTGCCGCGGTCTCCGCATCGCGGGCGTCGAAGGGCTGCTCTCCGAATCGCGTCAGCTCAACCCGGAACGCGTGACGCGCGCTGAGCCAGTCCTGCCCTTCGCGCTGCGTCCGCTCGCCGCTCGACCGGAACGCGCTCCACGCTTCCGCGATCCCCGGCGCGAGCGGGCTCGGCGCCGCGGCGCCGGCAAGTTCCCAGTGTTCCTCGGGATGGAACGCGCGGATTTCGCGCTCGCGTTCGACGATCAGCCGGACAGCGACCGACTGCACGCGGCCGGCGGAGAGCCCCTTCGCGATCTTTCGCCAGAGAAGCGGGCTGAGTTCGTAACCGACGATGCGATCCAGGATGCGGCGCGCCTGCTGGGCATACACGCGGTCGAGATTCAGAGCCTGCGGGTGGTCGAAAGCCGCGCGAATCGCGGTCTTGGTGATCTCGTTGAAGATGACGCGGCTGGTTCTCTCCGGGGAGAGCTTCAGCGACTCGACGAGGTGCCAGGCGATCGCTTCGCCTTCGCGGTCGCGGTCAGTCGCGAGGTAGACGCGATCCGCGCCCTCGGCGAGCTTCCTAAGCTCGCTGATGACCTTCGTCCGACCACGGACGATCTCGTAAGTCGGCTGGAATTCGTTCGTTAGGTCGATGCCGAAATCGTGGGCCGGCAGATCGCGCACATGCCCCATCGAGGCGCGAACGACGTATTCGTCGCCAAGGTACTTGTTGATGGTCTTGGCCTTGGCAGGCGACTCGACGATCACCAAGCTCTTTCCATTTGCCGACTTGCGCGCCATAGTTCTCGCTCTTGCGCTCCTCGGTGCGGCCACCGCCCAAGCGCCGCCCCGCCGCCCACCCCGCCGGACTCACCTCGAATCCGGCAAGATGCTTAGACGATTCCCGAGGACTGTCAAGCCGGATCGGTTCCAGCCGGGTGCGGACTTGACCGGCTTCGAACCGCGTGTTCATGAGGGCGCAACCGCTCCCGGACATGGCTCTCCGACTCCAGCGCGTGAATTCCCGTTATAATTTCGAGGAACCGGACGTCGCCATCGTCCACAGCCGTAAGAAGCGGCATTTCCGCCGCTTGAGGTTTGCTCGCATGCGGACAATCCTGACGTTGGGGCTGATTTCCCTCATTGGGGCCGGCGGCTTTTACGGCTACCGCGAGTGGCTCGGCCCGAAGGAACCCCCGAAATACAAATCGGTCGAGGTCGGGCGGGGCGATCTGATCGCCACCGTTTCCGCCACCGGGGCGATCGAGCCGCTTCTGAAAGTGGTCGTCGGGTCTCAGGTCAGCGGTACGGTGACCAAGTGGTACGCGGATTTCAACGACCGCGTGACTGAGAACATGGTGCTCGCGGAACTGGATCGCGACCGCTTTCAAGCGGCGCTGCAGCAGCGCGCGGCATCGGTCGCGGTCGCACGAGCGCGCGTCGAGGAAGCGCAGGCCAAGCTCGCGGAGGCCACGCTTGACCAGGAGCGCATTCGCAACGCGTTTCAGCGCGCGGCGGCGTCCGACTTCGAATTGCAGTCCGCGATCCAGAATGAGACCGCCCTGCGTGCCGCTCTGCATGCGTCGGAAGCGCAGGTCGAAGCGGCCGAGGCCGACCGCCGTCAGGCCGAGGTCGAGCTTTCGAAGACGATCATCCGCAGCCCGATCGATGGCGTCGTCATTTCGCGCGACATTGACGCCGGGCAGACCGTGGCGGCGTCACTTTCGTCGCCGACACTGTTCACGATTGCGAACGATCTGAGCAAGATGCGCGTGAACGCGGCGGTGAGCGAGACGGACATCGGCGTCATCAAGGAAGGCATGTCCGTCGAGTTCCGCGTCGACGCCTACCCCGGCCGCAAATACCGCGGCGTCGTGGCGCAGGTTCGATTCAAGGAAAACGTCGTAGACAACGTGGTGACCTACACCACGCTGATCGACGTCGAGAACGAGGACCTGTCTCTGCGGCCCGGCATGACCGCCACCGTGCAATTCGAGACCGCCAAGGCCGTGGACGTGCTGCGCGTGCCCAATCAGGCGCTGCGGTTTGACCCGAATCCTCAGGCCGCTCCGGCCGGCGGCGGCGGGTTCTGGGGACCGCCCGCACGCGGACGCGGACCGGCGCGGCGTGTGTTCAGGCTGGTCGGAACCGAACTCGTCGAGACGCCCGTCGAACTGGGACTGAGCGACGGAGCATTCACGGAAGTGAAGAGTGGCGAACTGAAACCCGGCGATCTCATCGTCACCGAGCTCGAATTCGCCTCCGGCGGATCGGGCTCGACCGGTCGCCCGGCGATGGCGCAGCGCATGCCGCGAGGTATGTGAGCTTGAGGGCGCGACCTGCCGCCGCGAGGCCAGAGCTGCCGAAGCTCGTGGTGCGACCGCTGACGGCGGCGCGCTGGCCGGATTTCGAAGCCGTGTTTCAGGCGCGAGGTTGCTCGATTGCGCGCGGCTGCTGGTGCATGTACTACCGCGAGCGCGGGAAGGTCGAAGTGCCCGCCGGCCGGAAGCTCTCCGAAGTTCGAAAAGAGCGTTTTCGAAAGTTGACGCGCGACGGGCCCCCGCCGGGGCTCCTGGGCTACCTCGGTCGCAAACCTGTGGGCTGGATTGCGCTCGGGCCGCGAACCGATTACATCAAGCTGCAGAACTCGCCGGTCATGAAGCCGGTCGACGAAGAGCCCGTGTGGTCGGTGCTGTGCTTCGTCGTGCCGGCGGAGCACCGCCATCAGGGCGTGGCCGGCGCGCTGCTCGAAGCTGCCGTCGAGTACGCGCGAAAAGGCGGTGCACGGCTGCTCGAGGCCTATCCCTTTGACAAGAAGGGCGACGCGAAAGACGAGTGGCTCTGGCACGGCACCAAGCGCATGTTCGATCGCGCAGGATTTAGCGAAGTCGCGCGGCGCAAGCCAGAGCGCCCGATTGTGCGGCTGGAGCTTTGACGTAGCGCGCACGGCCAGGCCGGGAAGGTATTGATGTCGGTTCCGCTGATCGAAATTCGCGAAGCCTGGAAGACCTACCGCACGGGAGAGGTCGAGGTGCACGCCGTGCGCGGCGTGAACGTGACCATTCCGCACGGGCAGTTTGTCGCCGTCACGGGCGCGAGCGGCTCGGGCAAGTCGACATTCATGCACATGGTCGGCTGCCTCGACACGCTTGATCGCGGCTCGTATCGCTTCGAGGGCGCGCCGGTGGAGCGCCTGACGCGGCGGCAACTCGCGGCGCTGCGGAACCGTCAGATCGGCTTCGTGTTTCAGGCGTTCAATCTGCTCGCCCGCACGAGCATCGTCGACAACGTTGCGCTGCCGCTGATGTACCAGGGGGTTCCACGCGGGCTGCGTCGCCGCCGCGCCGCCGAGATGCTGGAGCGCGTGGGCCTGGGCGATCGCCTGCGGCATCACCCGAACCAGCTTTCCGGCGGCCAGCAGCAGCGCGTCGCCATCGCGCGGGCGCTAGTCACGCGCCCGCCGCTGGTGCTGGCGGATGAACCCACGGGCAATCTCGACAGCAAGACCAGCCATGAAATCATGAACCTGTTCTCGACGCTGAACCGCGAGGAGCGCGTGAGCATTCTGCTGGTGACGCACGAGGCCGACATCGCCGCGTTCGCGCAGCGCAACCTCGTGTTCTCCGACGGGGTGATCAAGCACGATCGCATGAGCGGCGCCGACGCGGCGTAAGCCCCCTACCCGCAGCCCAGGTACGCCAGCACGTCATCCACGACCGCGTACATCCGCGCCAGCCCCCCGTGCGTTCGCGCGGCGACATGCGGCGTGAGCACACACTGCGGCAACGCAAAGAGCGGGTGGTCGGCCGGCAACGGCTCCGGATCGGTCACATCGAGCGCCGCGCCCGCCAGCGAGCCGTTTTGAAGCGCCTCGACCAGCGCCGCGGTGTCGACGGCGGCGCCGCGCGCCGTGTTGATCAGCCGCGCGCCCGCCTTGAATTGGGGTAGGACCTGATCGCCGACGAGTCCGCGTGTTTCGGATGTCAGCGGCACGTGCAGCGTCACAAAATCGCTGGCCGCCCAAAGCTCGCGCTTCGCCAGCGGCGTGGCCGGGTAGTCGAACGGGCCGACCGGCGTGATGTCGTTGTACACGACCCGCGCGCCGACGCCGGCGAGAATGCGTCCGACGCGTGAGCCGATGCGGCCCATGCCGACGATTCCAATCGTGCAGTCGCGCAGTTCGGCCCCGTGCGGCTCGCGCCGCGCTTCGTGAAATCGGCCGGCTGCGTAGGCGGCGCTGAGCGCGCGCACCGGGCGCAGCAGCTCGAGCATCAGATGAACCGTGAATTCCGCGACCGCGTCTGACGCAGCGCCCGGCGTGTGCAGCACAGTCACGCCGCATTCCGCCGCCGCGGTCAGATCGACACGATCGACACCTACGCCTGCGACGCCGATCACGCGCAGTCGCGTCCCCGCCTCGAGCAGACGGCGCGTCACCGGCGTGTGCGTGCGCGCGATCAGCGCGTCCGCCTGTGCGATCAGCTCCAGCAGCGCGCGATCGTCGCCGGCGGCGAACAGCACCTCGGCCTTTGCGTGCAGCCGGGCTTCGGCCGCGGCATCGAGCGAATCCGCCAGCAAGACGCAAGGACGCACGACGGTAGCCCGCCTCTCTGCTCGGGATCAGGTGGCTGATGCGGGCGGCGGCTGCGTTGCGCTGCGACGCAACTGCCCGCAGGCCGCCGCGACGTCCTTCCCGCGCGAGGTGCGGATATGCACGTTCACGCCGCGCGCGCGGACGACGCCTTGAAACTCAAACGCGGCTTCCGAGGACGGCCGCTCGTACGGCAGCCCGGGAACCGGGTTGTAGCGCAGCAGGTTCACGTTGGCGCGCACCTGCCGCGCCAGGCGCGCCAGCTCCTCGGCCTGCCGCGGGTGATCGTTTACGCCGCGCAACAGCACGTATTCGAACGTCACTTCGCGGCCGGTTTCGCGAAAATAGTGCAGGCACGCATCCATGAGCTGCGCGATCGGCACGCCCTTGCCCCACGGAATCAGCTCGCGTCGCAGCCCGTCGTCGGTCGCGTGAAGCGACAACGCGAGGTTCAGTTGCAGCCCTTCCGCGGCCAGCATTTTCATCTGGCGCGGCAAGCCAACCGTGCTCACGGTGATCTTGCGCGCGCCGAGTCCCATGCCCCACGGCGCATTCAGAATGCGCAGCGCTTCGACGACCGCGCGGTAGTTTGCAAGCGGCTCGCCCATTCCCATCATTACGACGTTCGAGAGCCGCGCCGCCGCCGTGCCGTCCGGGTTGCCCGGCGAGTCGGCGGATTCGACGAGCCTTGCGACGCGCCAGGCCTGCTCGACAATCTCGCCGGCGGTCAGGTTTCGCTGCACGCCGTCGATTCCGCTCGCGCAAAAGCGGCAACCGACCGGGCAACCCACCTGCGAAGACACGCACACGGTGTGTCGACCTTCGGCGGGAATCCAGACCGTCTCGACCGCGGCGCCGTCGCCGAATTCGAGCAGCAGCTTCCGCGTGCCATCCGTCGATCTCGATTCGTTCGCGACGCGGCTGGTCAGTACCGCGCAATCCTGGGCCAGCCGATCGCGCAGCGCTTTGGACAGGTTCGACATTGCCTCGAAGCGGTCGACCCCGCGGCGGTAAATCCACTCGAGAATCTGCTGTGCTCGGAACTTCTTCTCACCCATCGCCTCGAGCTGCGAAACAAGCTGCTCGGGCGTTCGTCCGAGAAGGTGAAGCTCGGGGGCGATCGGACGGCCGGCGTCCGACGGCGTGCCGGCGATGGGCAACTGCATGAAATTCGCACCTGGGCGGAATCGGCGACGATCCCGCCTGCCTGGTTCGGACGGGCTCCGTCGCCCGCCGGAAGAACCCAGTTCAGCGGCAAGTATATCCGCGCCGGCCGACCCGCCGCCGCCGCGCGCGCCGCCGGTCGGAGAAACCTCGCGCCCCGTTGAATCCGCGCCAGCTAAGTCGTATTCTGAAACCCGGCGGGCGTACCGCCGTGCATTCGTCTGGTTCGGAGCGCGCCCGCGGCGTGCATCTCGGAGGGTCAACCATGAGCGGATCTCCCTGGTACTCCGGCGAGAACTACGACCCCGATCCGAATCAGAAGATATGGCTCGACGGCCGAGTCGTGCCCGTCGCCGAGGCCCGCATCAGCGTGTTCGATCACGGGCTGCTCTACGGCGACGGTATCTTCGAGGGCATTCGCAGCTACAACGGTCGCGTGTTCGAGGGCAAGGCGCATCTGCGGCGGTTCTTCGACTGCGCGAAGGCGATCTCGCTGCAGCTTCCGTTCACCTTTGAGCGGATCGAGCAGGCTCTCGACGAAGCGCTCGACGCCAACGGCCTGCTGAACCCGAGCAAGGACGCGTATCTCCGCCTCGTCGCGACGCGCGGCGTCGGCGTGCTGGGAATCTCGCCACGGCGTACGTGGAAGCCCCAGGTCTTCATCATCGCCGGCATGATCGGGATGTACCCGGCCGAGATGTATCAGAACGGGATGCCGATCATCATCAGCTCGTACACGCGCAACCACCCCAACGCGATGCCCGCGCGTATCAAGAGCCTGAACTACCTGAACAACATCCTGGCCAAGATCGAGGCCCACGACGCGAACGTGCCAGAAGCCATCATGCTCAATCACACGGGGCGCGTCGCCGAGGCCACGGGCGACAACGTGTTCATCGTCCGCGGCGAGCAGATCCAGACGCCGACTACGGCCTCGGGAATTCTGGAAGGCATCACGCGGGCGACCGTGATTCGCCTGGCGCGCGATCACGGCTATGAGGTCGTCGAGAAGGATCTCGAGCGCTTCGATCTCTACGCTGCCGACGAGATCTTCCTGACCGGCACCGGCGCTCAGGTCATCGGCGTTTCGAAAATCGACAACCGAATCGTCGGCAAGGGTGGCGTAGGTCCGATCACCCGCACTATTATGGGTCTGTACGAGAATTTCGTGCGCGCCGTTCCCGGCGAGCACAACGCTGCGACTCGGTCGGTCGCGGCGACGCACTAGCAGGTCGAGCAGTCAACGTCGCGGCGCGGCGGCGTTCGCTCGGATGAGACGTTCACGAATTCGCGGCCATGCCGCGCTGGAAGCTCAGACTACCCTCCCGAGTCCGTCGTCAACCTCTCTGCCTTACCCACGGCGACGGACTCGGTCTTTTTCGCTGACCGGCGGCGCCGAACCACGGCTACGATGGCGCGCATGTATCGCATCGCGGTGATCACCATTTCGGATCGCTGCAGCCGCGGCGAGGTCGTTGATCGCAGCGGCCCGGAAATCGTGCAGCGGCTCCCCGACATGCGCGGCGAACTGGCGCATCAGCAAATCGTGCCGGATGAAGTCGAAGCGATCCGAGCGGCGGTCGCATCGTGTGCGAAGACCTGTGACATCGTGCTGACGACCGGCGGTACGGGCATCGCCGCGCGCGACGTAACGCCCGAGGCCATCACCCCCCTGCTCGATCGCACGCTGCCCGGCTTCGGCGAGATCATGCGCAGCCGAGCCTTCGAGCACCAACCCACGTCGGTGCTCTCGCGCGGCGGTGCGGGCGTCTGCGGCCGCGCGCTGGTCGTGTGGCTGCCGGGTTCGCCGGCGGCGGTGCGCGAGTGTCTGACCTGGCTAAGCCCGGCGATCCGCCACGCCGCCGCCCTGCTGGCGGGCGACACGGCGCATTGAGCGTTGTGATCAGGGCTGTCGCGCGCGGTAGCGCTGAAGCGCTATCTCCGAATCGCGCGTCTCTGCGTGATCCACGCCCAGCAGGCGCGATCGCATTGCGAGTGCTTGCGAACCGATCTCTTCCGCCAGCGCCCAATCCCCGCGATCGGCGTGCAACTGCGAGAGATTGTGAAGCGTGCGCGCCACGAGTTGGTGCTCGGGACCGAGGCCTGCCCGCAAACGAGTGAGCGCATTCTCGAGCTGCACCTGAGCCGCCGCGTGCTCGCCGAGGTCCGCCAGCAACTTGCCCAGATTGTTGTGCATCGTGGCCACGGCTGGATGCTCGGCGCCCAGCCACTCCGTCCGCAATGCCAGCGCGCGTTCGTAGAGCGGGCGCGCCGCAGCCAGCGCCTTCTGTCGGGTTGCGGCATCAGTCGCGCGTGCAGCCTCCGCTCGCAAAAGCGCCGCGGCGTTGTTACAGGATTCCGCGAGATCGTCGGCGGCGTCGGCGATCTCATGGTGCATGCGGCCGCTTGTCGTCGACACACGCTCGAACGCACGCTCGCGCAGTGATAGTGCTTCTTCGTAGCAGGCGCGAGCCTCGGCGAAGCGTTCGAGTTGCTTCAGAACCTGGCCCAGGTTGTTCAGGCTGTTCGCGAGCGGAATCTCGAGCGGCGGCGACTGGCGGCGCCAGATTGCGATGGCCTCGCGCAGCAGCGGCTCGCTTTCCGCGATTCGCCCCGCCCAGTATTGCGTCTCGGCGAGATCGTTCAGCGACTGCGCACGGTCCGGGTGGGCCGCCGGCAGCAGGCGGCTGCGCGCGTCCAGTGCATAGCGCAGGTGGGTCTCCGATCGTTCGAAGTCCTCACGGCGACCGAACGCGCGATAGGTGTTGCCGAGCGAATTCCGCACCGCGGCCTGCAGCAGCGGAGCGTCCCCCAGTTCACGCTCGACGCGCGCGCCGGCCGCCGCCAACACGTCGCGTACGCGGGCATCGGGGTCTCCGCGCCGCCACGGGTCCACCGACTGCCACAGATTCTCGAGGACGGCGTTGATCTGGGCGAACTTCCGGGCTTCGGCCCGCACGCGATCGCGCTCGTCCGCGATGCGCAGGGCCTGAAATCCGATCACCAGGGCCGCCGCCGCGCTGCCCACGAGCAGCACGCCGAGCAGTGCGCTGCTCACGGGGTTGCGGCGCAGCAGCAGCGACAGGCGATAGACCCGCCCGGCCGGTCGTGCTCGAATCGGCTCGCGCGCGAGAAACCGCGCCAGGTCGTCGGCGAACTCCTCGGCGCTCTGGAAGCGACGATCGGGGTCGCGCTCGAGCGCGCGGCCGGCGATCCACTCGAGATCACGCGGCACGGCGGGGTTCACGCTGCGCAGCCGCGGCGGCGTCGAGCCCTCGATCGCGCGAAGCGCTGCCGCCAGCGGCATGCCGCGAACGTCGCAGGGTGGCCGTCCGGCGAGAAGCTCGTAGAGAATCACGCCCAGCGCATACACATCGGTTCGGGGGTCGATGGCGTCGGTGTCGCCGCGCGCCTGCTCCGGACTCATGTATTGCGGCGTGCCGAGGACCTGGCCCGGCAGCGTACGTCCGTCGACGGCCTCGTCTGCGAACAGGCGCGCGAGCCCGAAATCCAGGAGCTTGGGCTTGCCGTCGCCGGCCACGAGCACGTTCGACGGTTTCAGATCGCGGTGAACGATCCCGCGCTGCTGAGCGTAGGCGACGGCCCGCGCCAGTTCGTGCATCAGCTCGACGCGCCGCCGCAGCCCGACGGCGGGCCCGCGGCTGTCGCCCGTCGCGTAGCGGTCGAGCGAAACGCCCTCGATCAATTCCATGGCGAAGAAGCGTTCTCCGGCGGGAGTCGAGCCGGCGGCGTAGATCGATGCGATTCCGGGGTGTGCGAGGCGCGCCAGCATGCGGACCTCGCGATCAAACAGCGCTCGCCGTTGCGGGTCATCGACGTGACTGTCACGCACGACCTTCAGCGCCACGCGACGCGCCGGCAGCGTTTGCTCGGCTTCGTAGACGACTCCCATGCCGCCGCGCCCGATCTCACGCACGATTCGAAACTCGCCGAACTGCACCGACAGGCCGGGCCCCGCGCCGGCGGGTTTCCGTCCAAGTGAGCGCAGAGCCGCGCCGATATCCCGCAGTTCGGCCACGATCCTCGAACACACGGCGCACGTTGCCACGTGCGATGCCAGCTCCGGGTCAGCCTCGGGGCGTGCGTCGTCGCCGTGCACCCATTCCGAGAGGCGCTGCGTCGGCACGTTACAGTTCATCGCGCCATTCCGGATGTCGCTGCAACTCCTCGCGCAGAATCTCGGCGCCGCGCGCCAAGCGCCCTTTCACCGTCGCTTCGCTCACTTCCAGTAGGGTCGCGATCTCTTCGCGCGACAGGCCGTCCACGTGTTTCAGCCAGAGCGCGGTTCGGTATTCATCCGGCAGACCGGCGAGCGCCTCTTGGACGATTTGCTCGCGTTCGCGCCGCGCGGCGCGCGTCGCAGGACCGGCGGTCGCCGTCGGCGCATCGAATCCCGTGCGCAAGCCGGGACCGGCGGTCGGACTCGCCGCTCGTCGCCGAAGGTGATCGATCGCCCGATTCCGCACCAGCCGGAACAGCCACGCGCGCACGCTGCCTTCGGGCGGCTGCGACGACAGCGCCGCGAGCGCTTCCTGCGCCAGGTCCTCCGCGCGATGGTCTTCATGAATCATGGACCGCGCAAAACGCACCAACGCGGCGCGATAACCCGCGGCGAGCCGAGCGACCTCGGCATCGTTTTCTTGCGCGAAGGCGTTTCGCAGCGCCAGTTCGAGCGATTCGGACTCGGAGTTGCCGGACACGCCGCTAGTGTGCCGCCGCCGCGCCCGTCCGCCAAGCGTGGAAAAATTTCGCGGTCCGCCCAGGTCCCTCGTTCGTGGGTCCTGTTGAGCCGCAGCCCAACGGGGGGCGGGCCGACAACGTACGAACCGGAGAAAAGACCATGAAACGGATGAACTGGGCACTGGCAGCGGCGGGCGCGATCGGATGCGGCATGCCGGCAGCGCTCGCGCAGCCGCAAATCGAAGTGCGAATCGACAGCGTGATCATCGAGAACAATCACGAGCACGACTTCCCGTTGACCGAAATCGGCGCGACCGTGCCGCTCATCGTCGTCGTCCGCAACATCGGCAGCGAGGACCTGGTGTTCACGAACTACCCGCCGATCGACATGGGCGGCGGATTTTCGGAGCAGTTCGTTCTGATCCAGCCGCCGCTCGAAGCGGGCAACAAACTGTCACCCAACGGGAGCACCGCGTTTCGCGTCGATTTCGCGCCGACGTTTGAGTATTACCGGCTCAGCACCCGGCTGTTCCTGTGGACCAATGACCCCGGCACTCTCTTTGCGATTACGGTCGCGGGTGAGAGCTTCGACCCGAACGCGCCTTCGGAGCCAACCGACGACGCGACGGACGGCGACGAGGTGGACGACGCCGCCGACGGCCCGAGCGATCCGGAGGCGGCTGACGAACCGGGCGCGCCCGACGAGGGCGCTCCGGTCGGCGACGAGACCGCCGACACCGACGGCGAGACGGCTGACGATCCCGATGCGGCCAGCGATGTGGATTCTCCGTCTGAAAGCGACGAATTCGACGATACGGACACCGCGCACGACGGCGGCGCGGCCGCTGGGCCGGAGGGCGACACGGAGCAGCCGGAGATGTCGGAAGACATTCTGTCGCAGGAGGGGCTTTGCGGGTTCGGCGTGCCGTTCGCGTTGTTCAGCGGGTTGCTGGGGCTGACGGCGACACGACGCACCGGCCGCGGGACGCCGCGAGCCTGAAGACACGCGTAGCAAGGTGTGCGAGGGTGCGGCGATCGGGGGAAACTCCGGTCGCCGCCGTGTTCAGTTCGAGAGGGAGTGTCGAAGGATCCGTATCTGGGGAACCAGGATTCGAACCTAGACTAACTGGTCCAGAGCCAGTCGTGCTACCGTTACACCATTCCCCAAGTCGAGCGAATTGTAGGGTCCTGGCGTGCCTGCGGCAACGCCGACCGCTCATTCTCGAAATCGATCGTGGCAGCTCGTGCAGCGCGCGTGGAAGCGGTCGAACGCGCGATTTGCCGTGGCGAGGTTGAGCGTCGGTTCGAGGGCTGCCCCCACCGCCCGCAGGTCGTCAGCCGATCCCGACAATTCCGCGAGAAACTCAGGCGGCTGCTCGGTCGCATGCCGGCGCAGTTCGGACAGCAACTCGATCGTGGTTCGCAAGGCGCGATCAGGCACGAGGTCGGCATGCTCGGCATCCGACTTCCACCCCGAGGAACGCAAGTGCTCGAGGTCGGTGGTGAGCTGATCGAGCCGGCTCATCCCCGCACGCATACCGCTCAATTGCTCGATTTCCGGAAACGCGGCATCGATCGCGCCAAGCTCCGCGTCGCTCAGTCGCCGGGCGCTGCGCACCGTCGCGTAGAGCCCGGCGTATTTCGGCGACGTGCCGGCCGCGACGAGAATTGCCTCCGCTTCCGCAGCCGAGATGCGTCCGAGCGATGCCAACGCCGTGGCGGCAGCGGCCGGACCGCGGTGCTTGCCGAGATGGCAATGAACGTACACCGGCGCTGGCAGCGTCGAGATGGCGCGAGCCAGCTCCGCCTGGCGTCGCGGCTCGATAGCGGAATAGCGGATCGGCAGGTGCACGTAACGCAGGCCGAATCGCCGCGCGGTTTCGACGTCGGGCGGCGCGCCGTCGACCGAAATCACCGTTCGCACGCCCATGCGACGCAGTTCCGCGAAGCCGGCGTCGCCTTCGGGCTGCCCGCCGATCCACACGCCCTTGCCGAGATCACGCGTGCGCGGCAGCGCGGCGTGCGGTGCGGGTTGCGTCATCGCGGCCGGCTGCGGTGCAGACGCGTGTTGCGCGATGCAAACGCTTGCAGCCAACGCGAACGCCGAAAGTGCGGCGCTTCGAACTCGGTTCATCGGCGCTCCAACCACAACGCGTCCTCATGCGGCGATCTTCGCCTCACCGGATCGCGTACATAGTACGAAGTTCTCGTGTGGGATCCGCAGTCGTCCGATATCGAGAACTTCGCGTTCGATTTGCGGCGCGATTGACTGCGGCCGCGACGTTTGGCTAACCTGATCACCAACCCGCGTTGCGCGCGGGGTACGAGGGGCCCGCGATGAGCAGTGAACGTTCCGCGACGCGGCGAAAGCTGCAGCCTGCGCGAAATGATCGGCGTTTCACGGTCGCCGACGCAAACGCCGCGCTCGTCTTTGTTCGCCGCGTGGTGCGCGACATCGTGCGCAATCACGGCGAGCTGATGGCGCTGCGCCGCGAACGCGAAGAGCTCGTCCTCGCGAGCGCCGCCACCGAGAGACTGACGTTCGTCAGCGAGTCGATCGAAACCCATGTGCAGCGCCTGGGACTGCTGGGCCAAGAGCTGCGTGAAGTCGGCTGCGAGCTGAAGGACTGGTCGCTCGGACTGGTCGATTTTCCGGCCGAGATTGACGGACGAACGGTATGCCTCTGCTGGATGCTCGACGAGCCCGCGATCACGCACTGGCACGAGACCACCGAAGGCTACACCGGCCGCAAGCTGCTCGACGAGCGCTTCGCGTAGCGCCGACCGCTACATAAACGCCGAGTTCGCGAGTTTCGTTTGGCTACGCTTGCACTGCGCGCGAAGAGACCGGCCAGCGGCCGGTCTCCATGTGCTGCCAATCGGTTGTTCGCAGTCCTCTGTCAGCTTCGGCGGCGCGCCGTGAGCGCCGCAGCACCCACGAGGATCAGCGCCAGCGTGGTCGGTTCGGGGATCACACTGACCGAAACGTTGTCGAGGAACGACCACGAAATCGGGGTCGTCGTGAAGTTGACGAAAGTGAATCGGTCGAGGAACGACAGCGAGTTTGACCGGAAGCCGAGCCCGGCGCCGATTGAGGTCAACGGCTGACCGACGCCGTTCGAGAGTGCGATGTCAAACGTGTCGGCGCTCAGATCGATGTCGATCTGCACCGTCTGCCAATCGTCGCGCACGAAGCCGCTGAAAATCGTGTTCTGCACGGCGGCGCCATCGGTCTGCACGATCGAGCCGTCTGCCAGCCAGGTGAGCTGCGGACCGCGATCCGTCGCGTTAGAGAAGCCGCCGCCGCCATGGTCCCCGCCGACGTAGATCGTGCCGCCCCCGAGCGGCATATCGACGACCCACAGGTCGAAGGTGACGCGCACGATGTCGCCGGGATTCTCGTTGATTACCTGCGAGAACACGTTCGGCAGGTGCATGTTGTTGACGGGGTCGCCGACGCGAAGCTGAAGCGAGTTGCCCGTACGGCTGGGGTCAAACGTCGAGGTGTCGACGGTCGTGAAATGTCGGCGGCGTGGCTCCGCAGCCAGTCCGCTGATGTAGTTCGACGGGAAGCCCCACGCGCCGTTCGGCGCGCGCCGGTCGGGCCGTGTTCCGATCGCGAGGCTGTCCATGTCGCCGTCCGCAAGGATCACTCCCGCGAGCGAAGGAGCAGCCGACACGAAGAGCGAGCATGTGGCGATGAGGAAGGCGCGCATGTTGCTTCTCCCCGAAAAAAAGCGGGCAATGAAACTGGCGCGGCCGCGAAGTCCGCGTATCCGCGCTACTACCGATCGTTCCCCGCACATGGCCCAAGTCAAAGCGTCTCGCGCGATTTTCTGGGAATGTGCGTAACTCGTTCTGAAGAGCAAACATGCGCAGCTCCACGATTTGTGCAGACGGACTTGCGCGCAGTGAATCAACGTCATGCCGTTGGTCTGATAACGAAATCGTTGGGCGGGCTTGGCGTTGCTGCTACACTCCGTCCAACCATGGGAGCAAACCGCGAGTGAGCCCGGTCGAACCGCAACCACGACCCGACACCGCCGGCCGGCGCGGCGCCGCGATTGGTCTGCCGATTCTGGGCGCCGGCTCGTCGAGTGAGTCTTCTCGCGTTCCGCTTGCAGGCGGTGCGGCGCCGGTGGTTTCGTTTGTCTCGCTTGGATGTGCGAAGAACCTGGTCGACTCCGAACGCATGCTCGGTGATCTGGCCACGAGCGGTGTGGTGCTCAGCGGCGACGAGGAATTCGCCGACACTGTCGTGGTTAACACCTGCGGGTTCCTCGAAAACTCGCGCACGGAAGCGCTCGAAGTTCTGCGCGGCCTCGCCGAACGCAAGCGCCGCGGCGAGCTGAGCCGCATCGTCGTCGCCGGCTGTCTCGTGCAGCGCGACGGCGTTCGGATCAAGGAATGGGTGCCCGAGGTTGACGCTCTCGTGGGCGTGAACAACCGCGATGACGTCGTGCGCGCCGTGTGGCGGCTCGACCGCGACGCAGAGCTGAATCGCTACATGGGCGCTTACCACCCGACCGCGCTCGGCGACGCGCGCCGCTGGAACGACCTCGGCCGGTTGCGACTGACGCCGCCGCACTACGCATACGTGCGCATCAGCGAAGGCTGCGACCAAAAGTGCACGTTCTGCACCATCCCAAGCATTCGCGGACCGATGCACTGCAAGACGCCCGACGAGTTAATCGCGGAGGGCCGTGAGCTCATCGCGGACGGCGCGCGCGAGCTGCTGTTGATCGGTCAGGACACCACCAGCTACGGTCATGACATCGACTACGAGACGGGACTCGCCAGGCTGCTGCGCACGCTCGACGGCGCGTGGGAGGGCGCTGACTGGATTCGGCTGATGTATGTCTATCCGTCGATTCTGAGCGACGAGATCATCGACGCGATCGCCGAGTCCCGGCGCGTCGTGAAGTACATCGACATTCCGCTGCAGCACATCAACGACCGCGTCCTGAAAGCGATGCATCGGCGCGTGACGCGCGGCCAGACCGAGGCGCTGCTCGAAAAACTGCGCGCCCGCATCCCGGACGTGACGATCCGCACGACGTTCATCGTGGGCTTTCCCGGCGAGACCGACGCCGAATTTCGCGAACTGCTGGAGTTCGTGCGCAGCTTCGGATTCGACGCGGCGGGCGCGTTCCCCTACTCGCTCGAGGCGGAGACGCCCTCGGGGCGGATGAAGAGCCAGGTCGACGACGACGTGAAGCGCGCCCGCTACGAGGAGTTCATGCTCACGCAGCAGGAGGTCGCATTCGCCGCGGCGCGCAAGTGGGTCGGCCGCACGCGCGAGATACTGATCGATGGCGCAGACGAGCGCGGGGCCGTAGGGCGACACGCAGGCCAGGCGCCCGAAGTAGACGCGTCCTGCATCCTGCCGGACGTCGACGCGGAGCCGGGCACGCTCGTGAGCGCGCGCTGCGTGGGCAGCGACGATTACGATCTGATTTTCAAGCCCGCGAAGAGCGGGCGCGCGCGATCAAGCCGACGGCGCTGATACGCGTTCGGCGGGACGCGGGTTGGCGCCGGCGATCGGCGCGCCGCATTCAGGACAAGCGGCGGCCGTGCAGCGGTACAGCGAATAGCCGCACGCCGGGCAGTTTTCCTCTTCAATCTCGATGCGAAATCGCAGTCCGCAGGCGCAGCGGGACGATCCCACGCTCACCTGTTGCGCGATGCCGCACCTCGGACACACGATCTGCAGCCGCAATTCCGTCGTCACGGGTTTCGGCGCACTGATTCGCGAAACGTAGTGCAGCGCCGGAACCGCAACCGTTCCGCAGACGACGAGCAGCGACCCGACGCCGATGAGCCGCCCGACCAGGTCGTCGGTAAGGTCGAGTGCGATCACCGAGAGCAACAGCAGCGCGAGCGCCGCGTTCGAACAGAGCGTCGCGATGCGCACCCACTCGTGGTCGCGGTGAAGCCGCGCGCGCCGCAGGAGCGCCGCATGCGGTAGCGCCACGCCGATCACCCACGCGGCCGCGGCCGACCGTTGGACGTATTCGGTGTATGGCCAGGGCGGCGCGAGTTCCCAGATCAGCGCCAGCGACAGCAGCAGCGCGAGAGTGATCGCAGTGATCGCGATCTGCGCAAGACGCCGGTTGCGGGCGCCGTCGATCGCGGCGAGTGCCGCCAGCGCGATGATCGAAGCCACTCCAATCACCGTGGTCGTGCTGAGCACGCGGAATTCGAGCGCCCCGAACTGCCCGAGCAGCAGCACGAAAATGCCGATGGCGGCCAATGCGGCGAGCGTCGCCAGAAACGCGTAGAGCAGCAGCCGCTTGGCGTCGAAGTCGGCGGTCACGGGCACAGCCTCCGTCGCGCGCTATTTCGCCGCCGGGATCGCGATTCCGAGCCATCGCATGACTTGCTTCAGGTCTTCCCAGACCTTGGTTTTTTCGTCCGGCTCGCGAAGAAGATACGCCGGGTGAAACGTGGGCATGAGCTTCGCCGGCGGCAGCCCGAGGTGACTGAGCGCCGGCGGCGGAAAGTCGTGAAACTCGCCGCGCAGCCTCGAGATCGGCGTCGATGTCGCCAGCAGTGTCTGCGCCGCCGGCCGACCCAGCGCCACGATTACGCGCGGCCTCAGGATCGCCAACTGCCGCCAAAGGTACGGCGAGCACGCCAGCATCTCGTCTTCGGTCGGCGTGCGGTTGGCCGGCGGACGACACTTCACCACGTTGCAGATGTACACCTGCTCGCGCGTCAGCGTCATCGCAGCGATCATTCGCGTCAGCAACTGCCCCGCGCGGCCCACGAATGGCTGCCCCTGGGCGTCTTCATCCGCGCCCGGCCCTTCGCCCACGAAAACCAGCTCCGGCCGCGTGCGACCGACGCCAAAAACCGTCTGCGTACGGCCGTTGTGCAACTCGCAGCGAACACAACCCCGAACGTGCCGCTCGTCCAGAACCGCCAACTGCGTTGCGGCATCAGGCTCGCGCAGGTCACGATCACACAGCGGCGGGAACTCGCCGGCTGCTTCCGGCGCCGCAGCGGCGCGCGGCGGAACCGATGGTGGCGCCGGCGCTGACGCTCTCGGTCGAGGCGGCTGTGAGTCGGCGGGCGGCGCGGCCTGCCCTCGCTCGAGCGCAATCGGATAGCCCGGGACGCCCAGAACGCGCTCGGCGGCAAGCCATGCGCTCAGGGCAGGAGACGGAAAGTCGCTCGGGCGCTCATTCACGCGCGCAATGTACCGCGCGGCGCGCACCCGCGTGACGCCTGTGTAAGCGCCGTGTGCGCAGATGGTTAGATAACCGCACGCGCAAGGGCTACGCTTGCTCGGCATCCCTTGCGCCGCTAATCTGCCTGATTCGGGGGAAACGCGCGATCCATCGCGAAAGCGGCGGTGGCGGTTCTCCGATGGCGATGCAGAGGCGTTCGACGCGCGCCGCGACGAGCACGGCCGAAGGTGAATCCATGAGCATTGTGAAGCCGCCGACCAAACCGCTTTCGCTGACGATCTTCTTTCCGTGCTACAACGAGGAAGCGAACGTCGAGCGCGTCACCCGGGCCGCCGTCGAAGTCGGTCGCAAGGTCGCCGACGACCTCGAAGTGATCATCGTCAACGACGGCAGCAAGGACGGCACGGCGGCGATCGCCGATCGGCTGGCCGCCGAAATCCCCGAGGTGCGCGCGGTCCACAACAATCCGAATCGCGGCTACGGCGGGGCGCTGGCGCGCGGCTTTCGCGAAGCCACCAAGAACTGGATCTTCTACACCGACGGCGACGGGCAGTTCGATTTCAACGAGATTCCGAAGGTCCTGCCGCTGATCGAGAAGTATGACGTGGTCTCATGTTTTCGCATCGAGCGCCAGGACCCGTTCCTGCGCAAGGCGAACGCGTTCTGCTGGTCGCGGCTGGTGAATTTCCTGTTCGGCATCGGACTGCGCGACATCGACTGCGCGTTCAAGTTCTACCCGAAATCGTTCATTGATCGCATCGAGATGAACAGCACCGGGGCTCTGATCGACACCGAAATGCTGGCGAAGGCGCGAAACCTGAAACTGTCGATCGGGCAGACGGGCGTCAACCACTACCCGCGCACCGCCGGGCAGCAGACCGGCGCCAAGCTCTCCGTCATCCTGCGTGCGTTTCGCGAGCTCTTCAAGCTCTACCGCCAGATCAAGGACGAGGGCAAGCACCCCGCACGGCGCGCCGAAACTCAGTCCGGCGAATCCGAGCCGCGCCGTGTCTGAAGCTCGCGCCAGCGCTCGATCGCGCTGTCGCGCCAGGCATCGAACTGCGGCCGCAGGTCGATCTCCGGCAGCGGCGCGCGAATCAACCCCACGTCGGCTCCGAAGAGCGACACTGTCAGGATCGTGTTGCCGTCCGGCCCGTGGGTTCCCAGCAATCGCAGCACCTCGTCGCGCACTTCGACTCTGACGCCAAGCTCGCGGTACGGCACCCGCGCCGGCAGAAAACCCGGCAGCGTGAATTTCAGAAATCGCTGCGCGAGCGTGTTCAGCAGGCGGCTTTCGACGTACGCCGGGTGCTCGTCGTCGCCGCGCACTCGAATCACGGCGTCGAGCGCGATCAGACGGTTTTCCCGCACCAGCAGATCGCTGATTTCGATCTCAAGCACGCCGCCGATCAGGCCCTGCCCGAACAGAGCGGAGAGTCCCTCGAGATCGACTCCGGAGCCGCTGCCGGCAGCCGCGATCTCCTCGACGCCGTCCGAATCGACGAGCGCCCGCCCGACGGAGAAATCGAACTGGCCATCGACGCGCTCACCGCCGATCCATGCCAGGAAGTCGCCGAGGTGCAGATCGGCCAGCGCGCCGCGAAAGCGCAGCGACTGCGGCTGGTTGTTCAGCAATCTGAACTCGATCAGCTCGAGTTCCGGGCACTGCCCGCGCACGATGAAAGGCGCGGCGCCGGACGAAAGCTCGTGCAGATCCGCATCGCGCAGCACGCCGCGCACGACCGCCAACCGACCGGCGTCCGTTTCCGAGTAATCGAGCCGACCGTCGAACCAGCCGCCGCTGACCGCCGGCCCCATCAGTCGGCTCGGACCCAGCGCCAGCATGGGCATCGCGGGAATCTGCAGCGACAGCGAATCGACGCGAATGCCGGTCTCGGCCTGCGAGAATTGCGCGGTCAGGAGGACGGGATCGCTCGGGAAATAGCCGTTGAACTCGCGGCAAAGCAGAGTCGCGCTGCCGCGCTCGGCGCCGATGAACACCAGGCTGCCGCTGGCCTCGTGCAGCGCGGCGCGGAACGGGTCGCGCGCGAAATCGATCTGCATGTCGGTGAACACGAGCCGCCGCGGTCCGCCTGGCGCGAGGCCGCCGCGCAGGCCCGCGTCCACCACCCCGCGGTAGTCGTCGCGCAGCCAGGTTCGCGTGGAAATCTCTGCCATGCCGCCTTGCAGCTCGAGCTCATATCCGTCCGGCTCTTCGGGCGTCGGTGCGAGTATCAGCGTGGCACGCTCGCAGTGCACGGCGCGATCGCGTCGTTGCGGCAGCCAGATGCTCACGTCTTCGAAGCTGCGAGCGCGGCGCGATCGCGGAACCACGCGCCCGATGTCCGCCGGCAGGTCCAGCCGCGAGCTTAGCACCGCTTCGCAGCCGCGGCGGTATGCGTCGCTCCGCAGATACCACGCTGATCCGGCGCTGTATGCGACCGTTCCCAGCAGCAGCAGCGTCAGCGTGACGGCGGCGAGAACGCGCACGGCTTGCGGATCCTTCCTTGCGACGCGGCGGAATTCGCGGGACGGCCTCCGCGCGTTCCGCGCGCGATGCTTCAGACGCCCCGATCGGCAGCCGATTTTACGGGAGACAGCCGCAAACACGCGCGCCGACGGCATGAGAGCCGCCTTGGAGGCCGAACATGAAATTGCGCCTTCGTACCCTGCTCCTGACCTTGCCTTTTGCCATGGCGGGTTGCAACCAACCCCACGAACGATTGAACGCACCGCCTCACGGCTTCGGCGACCCGCACCCGTCGCAGGGCACGCTGGTCTACATGGCCGACAACGCGCTGCTGGCCGACATGTGCGTCACCGACACGCATTTTCTGCCGGGCCGCCCCATGCTCAACGGCAGCGGCCACGACCGCCTCTCACGCATGGCACAACTCGTCGACGCGTACGGCGGCACGGTCCGCTTCAGCACCAACGAGGGCGACGAGGCGCTGATTGCCGCGCGTCTCAGCGCCATTCGTGATTTCCTCGCTCACGCCGGAGTCGACGCCGGACGCACGTCGATCGTCCGCGATCACGCGGGCGGCGAAGGCATGGCGGCGAGCGAGGCAATCCTGATCAAGTCCAAGAAGGGCACATTCGACCCTGACGCCAAGACGAACACCAGCACCAGCGGCGGCTCGAAGGCCGGCGCCAGCGGCGGCTCCAAGGACGAACCGAAGTAACCGGCTGCACGCGACCGCGAACGGACACCGAGCCGCGCGGCGTGAAAAGGAGTTTGAGAATGCGACGGTTCACGTGGAACCTGGCTCTCTGTGGTCTGGCACTGACAGTCGCCGGCTGCCAGCAGAACAACGCCGTTCAGAAGTCCGCCCCGGGCGCGCTGCCCACGATGACGCTGCCGGAGAAGGACCCGGAGCTCAACGCCAGCACTTACTTCGCACATGCGCATCTGCTCGAGCGACAGGGCCACTTCGACAAGGCCGCCGAGCAGTATCGCCGGGCCATCGAGCTGCAGCCCAATTTCGCGTCGGCACACAACCGCCTGGGCATCACGCTCAACAAGCTCGGTGCGCACGCCGAAGCGACGCAGCAATTCGAGAAAGCGCTCGAAATCTCTCCGAACGAGGCATTCCTGCTGAACAACCTTGGCTTCAGCCTTTTCCTCGAGAACAAGTGCGACGAGGCCGAGACCCGCATTCGCCGCGCGCTCGAGCTGAAACCCGACTTCGCCCGCGCTCGCACGAACTACGCGCTCGTGCTCGCCAAGCTCGGCCGGTATGACGAGGCCTACGAAACGCTGCGCAAGGGCGGCGACGACGCGGATGCCGGATACAACATGGGCGTGATCCTCACCGAGGCCACGCGCTATCGCGAGGCCGCGCGCTACCTCGAAACTGCGCTCACGGCCCGGCCGAATTTTGAGGACGCTCGCCGGCAACTTCGCCTGGTTGCGCGGCTCGCCGCCGAGCAGGACGGCACCACGCCGCCGGTCGCGCAGACCCCGACGAAGCCGGCGATTCTGACCGCGCGGCCCGACGCGACGACGATCGAGGCGCCGGTCGTCACCGATGTTGCGATGACGACGCCGCCACCCGCAGCGCCGGTCGCCGCTGTTCCGCAGACGCCGCCGGAGCGGACGGCGGCGACGCTGATCTCGACTCCACCGACACCAACGCCCGCCGCGACTCCGGTCGCCGCGACGCCGAGCGAGTTTCCGATGATCCCGGCGGTGCGCGCCGACGAGCCCGTCGCGGCTCCAGACCCCACGCCGACGCCGGCCCCGACGCCGGCCCCGACGCCGATCGCAACCCCCGCCGCGCCGGTCACCGACGAAGCGGTTCCGTTCATCGACTGGACCGCTCCCGGTGCGATCGTCGGCGAGTGCGCCGAGGCTACGACCGATCCGAACAGCGGCGGCGCCACGCTGTTGCCTGTGACTGAGGTCGGCGAGATCGGTTCGACGCAGTCGCTGATCGAGCAGACCTGGTCGCAGTTTCAGTCGAAGATGAACAACAAGATGCTGCAGGATGTGCTGAAAGCGCAGCCCAAGCCGCGCCACTAGCCGCCGGAAATCGCGAGGCCGCGCGGGCGAATTCGTTCGTCGCGCGGCCTTGTTCGTGCTATCCTGTTCGCCGGAGGTGTTGCGAGACGACGTCTCATGTTCGAACGCCCCTACCAGCCCGGTGACCTTGTCATCTGCCGAATCGAGAAGTTCAGCACGCATCCCAGTCCGCGCGCCAAGGAGCTGGCGCCGGCGCGACATGGCGAGCATTACCGCTACGCGATCGACAAATTCTGGGTGGTGCACGAAACGCGCGACGACGGCACGCTCGTCGTGCGCACACGCCGCGGCAAGCTGCGTTCCGTTCCCAGCGACGCGCGCGTGCATCGCGCCCGCTGGTGGGAGCGTCTGATCTACCGCGATCGCTTCCCGGGTCCCTCGAATTGAATCGCGCGCCGTGCCGTCCGCACACGGTACCATCCCGCCCGTATGAGCCGAACGCCTGACGGCCCGTCCACGCCCGACGCCGCGCGCATGACGCTCGGCGAGCATCTCGATGAGCTGCGCGGCTGCGTGGTGCGGGCGCTGGTCGGCTTTCTGATTGCGGCCGTGCTGTGCATCTGGCCCGCCGGGTACATCCTGCAATGGATCGCCCAGCCGGCGCTCGTCGTGCTGCGCGAATACGACCAGGCCGTGAGCTTCCTCGCGACCAGCCCCGCCGAGCCGCTGCTGATCTACGTGAAAACCGTCGCCATCGCCGCGATCACCATCGCGGGGCCGTATGTGATTTTTCAGCTTTGGCGATTTGTCGCGTCCGGCCTCTACGCGAATGAGAAACGCTGGGCGTATCGGCTCGTACCGGCCAGCGTCGGGCTTTTCATCGTTGGCGTGGCGTTCATGTACACGCTCGTGCTGCCGCTCAGCCTGAAGTTCTTCGTCGGTTTCGCGGGCTGGTTGCCCGCTCCCAGCCTCGACCCAACGGCGCTGCAGCGCCTGCTGCTGGGCGACAGCGCGCCGCCGGCCGCCAGCGCCCCTGCCGGCTTGTCGCCGGCGCAGTTGCCCGTGCACATTACCGACCCGCCGGACGCCGCGCCCGGCGATGTCTGGTTCAACGAACGCGAGCACCGCGTCAAAGTCCGCGGTTCAACCGAGACCTTTTCGTTTCCAGTGACGCGCGACGGACACCAGTCGCTCGTCACCATGCACTTTCGGCTGCAGGAATACCTGTCTTTCGTGCTGATGCTGACGATCGCGTTCGGCGCGGCGTTTCAGATGCCGCTGGTGGTGTATTTCCTGGCGGCTTCCGGCATCGTTCCGCTGGCCACGCTTCGTGCGTACCGCAAGATCGTGATCCTCGTGATCGTGGTCGTCGCGGGCGCGATCGCGCCGCCCGATCTGATCAGCCACATCCTGCTGTCGGTGCCGATGGTGCTGCTCTTTGAGCTTGGGTTATTGATTGCGGCACGGAGCGCCCGGCGCGCCACGGTCTGAGCCTGCGGCGGGCGGCGGCGGCGTTCGACGCGAGCGTCAGCTCACGATTCGCCGACGGACGACCGGCTGACGCGCGCCGCCCGTCCGCATTCGGGGCACACGCCGCTCGGGTTTCGGCGCAGGCTGTAGCCGCAACTCGCGCAGCGCCGTCGGAGTTGCCGTGCGCGTTTCTCTGCGATCCAGGCCACGCACGCGCTGCCAATCAGCACCACCGCGAGAACTGCGGCGATCGCGATCGTGAGGGCGGGCAGCGGCATCGCCCCGGCAAACACCGAATACGATCGGATGTACAAGTAGATCGCGAACAGCAGAATCGCCATCCCGCCAGCACTCCAGAGGGCGATCGCGAACATCACCGCGGCCAGCACGCGCCAGCGCTGGCGCGGGCGCCTCACCAACCCGCCGCGCACGAGTCGGTCTTCGCAGACGACGAAACAAATGCCAGCGATAACCATACTGGCCAGTGCCACCGGTTGCGGAATCATCTCTTCGCCGATGACAGCGTCCGACAGCGCAACAACCACCGCCAAGGCCGCGAATGCCAGTACGGCCGCGAGTCGCACCCGGTGTTCAAGCGGGCGCTGTTCGAAGGAGTAACGAGCGATCTTGCGTCGCGGCTTCATTCCGGCCTCTTCTGCAACGCAGACTTGAAACAACACGGCGCAGAACCTCCGTAGCGAACGCGGCTACAGCCCGAACTCCCGCCAGCGCGCCGTAACGCGCGCCTTGATGTCCTCGCTCATCGCGAGCTCTTCCGGCCACGCGCGCACCGCGCCCTCGCCCGGCCACTTTCGCGTCGCGTCCCAACCGATCTTGCTGCCCGCGCCGCACACCGGCGCCGCGTGATCCAGAATGTCGAGCGGACCCTGCGTGATCACACAATCGCGCGCCGGGTCGCAGTTCGCCAGCATGTGAAACAGCACGGCCTGTTCATCCTGCACGTCGACCGACTCGTCCACCACCACGATCATCTTGGTGAACGCCATCTGCCCGGCGCCCCAGATCGCACTGATGACACGCCGCGCCTGATACGGATACTCCTTGCGAATCTTCACGAACGCGCAGTTGTGGAAACAGCCGAACGTCGGCAGGTTGTAGTCAATGATGTCGGGTATCAACGTCTGGAGCAGCGGCAGGAAGATGCGTTCTGTCGCCTTGCCGAGCCAGAAATCCTCCTGAATCGGCTTGCCCACCACCGTCGTCGGGTAAATCGGGTTGCGGCGGTGCGTGATCGCGGTGATGTGCAGCCGCGGATACAAGTCCGCAAGCGAATAAAAACCGGTGTGATCGCCGAACGGCCCTTCCAGCACCGGCGCTTCGCCCGGATCGATGTAGCCTTCCACCACGATCTCCGCCGTCGCCGGAACCTCGATCCCCGGTTGGCTTGCGCAGGGAACCAGCTCAATCCCGCCGCCATTCAGAAACCCCGCGAACAGGCATTCGTCGATGCCCGGCGGCAGCGGACACGTCGCCGCGTAGGGCATGAAACTCCCGCCGCCGAAGCTGATCGCCACCGGCATGCGTTCGCCGCGCTCGCGGTACTTGCGATAGTGCCGCGCGCCGTCGTGGTGCATGTGCCAGTGCATCGCCGCCAGTTTCGGCCCCAGCACCTGCACCCGATACATACCGATGTTGCGTTCGCCGGTTTCAGGGTTCTTCGTGAACACGTTCGTCAGCGTCAGATAGCGCCCTTCGTTCGGCGGCGGCAGCACGTCGCGCGGCGAGAACGGCCGCGCGCCGGCTGGATTTCCGTCGCGCTTATCGCCCGCGCCGCGCGGCGCAAACAGCTCGCGCGCGTGCTCGCTGCCCTCCTGCGTCGCGGCCAGCGCCCGGCGCACCTGCTCGGCGCGACGATCGAATTCCGCGTCGCTCGAGTCGTTCGCCAGCTCGAGCAGGTCGCGCACGTGCCCGTACACGTTGCGCGAAAGGTCGCCGTCGCCAGGCCAGCACTTGAGCGCCGGAATCCATGTCAAGTCGGCGTCTTTCGTGCGCACCACTTCCTGACACAGTCCGCTGCGCACGATCTTGGGCGGCAGGCTCGCGAGCTGCATGAGCTGCGGCAGCTTGCGCAGTTTGTCCATCAGGGTGGTGGGAATCTCCGGCTTCACCAGCATCTTCACGCGCGCTGCGATGTCCTCGAGCGACTCGGCCCCGAGCGCCAGGCAGATGCGCTCGCGCGTGCCGAACGCGTTGATCAGCACCGGCATTGTCGCGCCGCGCACGTTCTCGAACAGCAGTGCCGGTCCGCCGGCCTTCACCACGCGGTCGTAGATCTCCGTGATCTCCAGCACCGGATCGACCGGCGCCGCGACGCGCTTCAACCAACCGCGCTTCTCGAGCTCGCGAACGAACGTCTGCAAATCGCCTGCTGCCACTGACGGCTCCCTTCGGTTCAGCCTGCGCCAGTCTCGGCGCACGCTCGATGAATAAGGGTAGCTGCGCGCGTCGCGCGGTGCCTGCTCGCGCCGGCGATTCGCCGCGTTGCGTGAGACAACGACCGGCCGCCAGACCGTGCGCAGCGTTTCCGGGAGCTGCTCAATAATGAGTTGTTTCAACGATCCAACCACAGTAGCATCGTGTGAATCAATTTGAGGTGCAGCATGCAACGCCAAGTTCGCACTTCGCTCTTCGTTCCGGTGTGGGTCATTGTTGTAGCGCTTGTGCTCCTCTCGCACTCATCCCCCGCGCAGGCCCAGATCCAGTTGCTGACCGACGAGGCGAGCGCGGTCAGGAAGGCGAAAGCGGAAGGTCGATTGCTGCTTTTCTGGTTCACGTGCGAAACGTGCGACCGCGGTCAGAAGCGCAGCTCGAGCGACACCGTCCGCGACACTGCCCGAAGCGCGCTCAACAGCCCGGATGTTGCGCGGCTCGCGAATCGCTATTTCGTCTCCGTCCAGGCCGACGCGAAGGATCGCCAGAACAAACGGTTGCGCACGCAGCTTGGAGTCACCGGGCTGGCCGTCGCCGTTACAACCCCTGATGGCGAAGTACTGGCTCGCGTGCAGGACGCGCAAACCAACGACACGGCGGTGCTCCTCCAGGCAATGGAATCGGCGGTGCAGCAGCAGGCTGAGAGTCGATACGACAAGCGCATTCGCCCCGTGTTGGCCGATCCGAACGCCCCGCCGGACAAGATATCAAAGGCGCTGCGCGAGTTGAAGGAAATGCCGGTCGACGCGGACGACGTCCTCATCGAGCTGGTGTCGCGAACCTCGCTCGCGGCCGGCCCGCGCACGCAGGCTTGCGACATCCTCGCGTCAAGCGGATCAACGGAAGCGGTCGGCGCGCTGCTCGACCTCGCGGACAGCTTCGACCCGGCCGAGCGCGCACTGAGCAAGCTGAAATCCTCCGCGCTCGACGCGGTCCAGGAGCACATCGAACAGCAGCCCAGCGATCGGACCCTGCTGGCGTATCGCGTCGCCGCGCGGCTGAGCAAGCTCTCGCCGAAGCCGAAGGAGTTCTGGGCGAAGGCCACGCCCGAGCAACAGTCCGCCGAGTTGACGCGAATGAGGAACGCCCGCAAGCCGTGATCGGACGAAGGCGTGCCCGGAGGGTACCCTGTGCTGTTTGGGTGGGATGGGCGTCACTCGCCCGTCCCCCCAGACCGGCCGGCGGCCGGTCCCCCATCGCCGCATTCATGTTCTGGTGCGAGAATCCTTTCTCGCACCTCAAAGTTCTGGTGCGAGAATCCCTTCTCGCACCTCACCCCACCGGTCGCGCGCGAAACCCCCGCGCCCTTGGCCTTCCGCACGCGCAGCCCCTAGAGTCATTGCAGGCCATCGGACTCGCGGGCATGAGTTGGGAACATCGCGACTGCTCTCGACCCGACGCACGAGGAATTCTCGCGCGGCTCGATAGCCGTTGGCTGCCGCCGCCGGCGACCGGCGCAACTCTCGTCCTGTTTCTCGCCGGCATGATCACATTGTCCGTCGCGGGCGCGCAAAGCAGCAACTGGGTCGTGCTCCGCGGCGGCGCCGGCCACGCCAGCGCGATTCTGCTGCACGCCTTCGCCGCAAACGGAGCATTCCAGGCACTGTTGATGATCGTCTCGATCGCGGCGCTCGGCGGCCTCGTCGAACGCCGCGTCGGCCCCCTTCGCACGGCCGTGCTCGCGCTCGCCGGTTCCGCGCTCGCCGGGCTCGCGTTCTTCAGCGTGGGCCGGCTCGCTCCGCCACTCGCGGAATATCCGCTCGTCGCTCCGTTCGGGGCGCTTGCGGCGATGGGCGTCTGTGCGTGGCACGTGGCGGATTCTGAGAGCGTCTCGGTCTTCGGCACGCTCATGGGTCTGAGGCGGGTGCTGTTGATCACTGCGGGAGTATTGGTTGGATTGGCGTTATTCGCCGCCGGAGCCGGAGCGTTCGCTTGGCTTGCCGCGCTCGCGGCAGGCGGAGCCTGCGCTCCGCTGTCGCTCATTGCGCTGTCTCCCGGCCTCCCGACGCGGCGTCGCGCGCGCACAGCACCAAAAGCGCGCACCGGTCGCGAATCCCCGACGCTCGATGTCCCTGAGATTGACGAAATCCTTGCAAAGATCAGCCGCAGCGGCCTTGGTTCGCTCTCCGACGCCGAACGCGATCGGCTCGACGCGGCGCGACGGACGTTGCGGGCGCGGTCCGGTGACCGCGAACGTGATTCATGCCGATGACCTGATTGGCGGATTTCGCTGCCGCCGGTTGAAGCGCGGCACGCCGCCTGCTACCGTTGTTTGCAGATGACGCCTTCGCCGACATCCGATCGCTTGCGCCGCGTGCTGCGGCTTGGCGACGTCGTTTTGGACGACCTGGCCGATCTCCTCGCCGATCGCTTTGACATGACTTCCGCCGCCGACGTCGCGGGCGCGGTTGATTTGCTGCGGAGCGGCGAGTTCGACGCCATCCTGGCATCCCCGGGCGATCTGCTGTCGATTGCGCTGGCCCTCGGACAATCGAAGACGCAGGCCGTCTTCGACCGGCTGGGACAGGGCGTGTGCGTGGTGGACCGCGACGGCCGCCTCGTCTGGGCGAACAACCGCATGCGTTCGTATTCGCCCGACGCGCTGGAAGCGGTCCGCGCGTGCTGTCACAGCTTTTTCTCGAGCAGTTTCCCCGACGTCGACGCGCCAGACCGGCACATGATCTGTCGCGATCACGTGGCGGCCGGCCGCGGGCTGTTCTTTGACATCACGGCGTCGCCGCTGCGAAGCGAGACTGGCGAATTCACGCAGGTTGTGGCGCTGATCATTGATGCCTCCGACCGCCGCCGCTTGCAGGAGCGCGTGAACGCGATCGACGAAGCGGGTCGGGCGCTGGTTGAGCTGGATGCCGAGGCGCTGTGTAAGCTCGATGTGCTCGAGCGGCTTCAGATGCTCGAAGAGCGCATCGTTAAGTACTGTCACGATCTGCTGCACTTTGACCACTTCGCGATCCGCGTGCTTGACCGCAAATCGAATCGTCTCGACACCGTGCTCGCCAGCGGGTTTTCCGAAGAAGCCAAATCGCTGACGATTCTCGCCTCGCTCGAGGAAAACGGAATAACGGGCTGGGTCGCGGCCACCGGTCAGAGCTACATTTGTCGCGACGTGTCGCAGGACCCGCGATTCCTGCCGGGCATTGACGGCGCACGTTCGTCGCTGACGGTGCCGCTGCGGCTCTATCAGCAGGTGATCGGCACGCTGGACGTGGAATCGCGCTCCGTGGCGGCGTTCAGCGACGAGGACCGGCAGTTCGCGGAGATTTTCGCACGCTATGTCGCCACGGCGCTGCACGTGCTGCAATTGCTCGTCGTCGAGCGACACGCCGCCCACGGCGAACTGGCCGCGAACGTTGACGCGGAGATGGCCGCGCCGCTGAATGACATCGTGGCCGACGTGCGCGCGCTGATGGAAGAAAACATCAACAACGTCGCGCTGCACACGCGACTCAAGGCGATCCTCGCGGACGTCGATCGGGTGCGCGAGGCGATTCACTCCGTAACCGCGCCCGGCGCGATTCAGGGATTGGCGCCCCCCGCCACGGTTGACCCGACGCTGCTCGGCAAGCGCATCCTGGTGGCGGATGACGAAGACATCATTCGCGAGACCATCTGCGACGTGCTCAATCGTCGCGGTGCGCAAGCGACGATGGCCCGCGATGGCAATGATGCGATCGCGCGCATTTCGAACGAGACGTTCGACCTGATTCTCTCCGACATCAAGATGCCGAGCCGCACCGGATACGAGGTCTTTGCCGCGGCACGGGCGCGCCGCAAGGACTATCCGGTGATTCTGATCACGGGATTTGGCTACGATCCGGCGCATTCGATCGTGCGCGCGGGCAAGGAAGGCCTGTCGCACGTGCTGTTCAAGCCGTTCAAGGTCGAAGAACTGCTCGAACAGGTTCGCAGCGCGCTCGGAATTGCGACCGAAACCGCTCCCTTTTCTTCGAAGGCTTGATTCTCTCTACGAGTGTGGCAAGAATCTCCGCGCATATGTTGCGCGTTCTGCACATTTGAATTGATACCCCTCCCGGGGGATAGATAGAATCACCTCGGCAAACGCAGCACGTAGTTCTTCGACGGTTGGCCCGGGGGCGTACGCGGAACACGGCGGAGCGCAAGGAGGCAGCCGCGTGAAGAAAGTCACGATTGAGGACATTTCGCGCCACACTGGGTTGTCGCGGGGGACGGTCTCCCGCGCACTGAATGATCGGCCGGACATCAGCAGCAGGACGAAGCAGCGCGTCGTCGAAGCCTGCCGCGAATTGCACTACGTCCCGAGTCACGCCGCGCGCACACTGGCGACCGGGCGCACGCTCAACGCGTGTGTGTTTGTTGACGACCTGGGTTCACAGCTCGCGATCGACGTGCTGCGCGGCGTACTGCACGCCGCTGCTGATCATCACTACACGGTGGGCGTCGTCGAGCTTGGCGCGCGAACCGATCAGGCGGCGGAGCGTTTCGCGCAGGTCGGGCTGGATCGCATCGACTGCGCGATACTCTGCGTGCAGCGCGCCGACCATCTCGCGGCGCATGCATCGGCGCTGGCGGCCGAGCATCCGCTGGCGACGACCACGCCCATCCCCGGCGTCGCGTGTGATCACTTCGCGCCGGACGAACGCGAAGCCGGGCGCGTCGCGGCGCGGCTGGCGCTGCGCCATGAAGGCGCGTGCGCATTTCTCGACGCCGACGGCGCGAGCCCCGAGCGGTGGCAGGGTTTCGCGGAAGTGCTTGCGGAGAACGGGCGCGACGTCGGCGACGCATACTTCCGGCTCGAAGGCGACCCGGGCGGCGCGCGGGTCAAGATTCGCGCGGCTCACGTCGTCGTCGGCAGCAGCTCGGTTGCGAGCGCGCGTGCGGCGGCGTGGAGCGCGGAAGACGGTCGCAGCATCGGGGCCGACGTGCGCCTAATCGCCTTCGGCGGCCTCCACGGGCTTGGGAACGCGGGCTATGCGCATTCGGTGATCGATCCCGCGGGCGAAGAGCTCGGGCGGCGCGCATTTGAGACGCTGCTGCAGCGCGCGGCGAAGCAGCGCAGCGACGGGCCTGCGCAGGTCTTGATTGCCCCGAGAGTTATCGAAGTGCCGGCCGCCTGACGCACGCATCGGGCATCGCCGCTCGGATCGATTTGCTTCCCTTGACGGGCCGGTCACGGGTTCGTAGAGTTGTCGGCGGTTTGTTTGTCCGCCGGTCCAGCCCGCACCTGCACGCGGATCGTCGGCCTCTTGGAGATGACGATGCGTGTGACCGTCTCCGGTCGGCACATGAGCGTAAGTGACGCGATACGCGAGTATTGCGAGCAGAAATCCGAGCGGCTTTCCCGCTACTACGACCGCGTGAGCGCGGTTGACTTCGTGCTCGATCATCACGACAGCGAACACGTTGCGGAAGTCATCGTTCACACCGACGGCACCGCGCCGTTTGTGGCGAGCGAGCATCGCGACGATCTGTTCGCCGCCGTGGACGTCGTGCTCGACAAGGTGGAAGAGCGCATTCGTCGATTCAAGGAGCGCCTGCGGAATCGCAAGCACCCGCCCCGCACATCGGACGCGGACTAGTGACTGCAATTCCGCGGAATCGGCGATGAAACTGCTGGAGATCGTGCATCCGGGCGCCATCGTCTGCTCCCTGCAATCCCAGGAGCGCAACGGCGTCGTTCGCGAGCTGGTCGACGCGCTGGCTGCTGCCGGTCAGATCGGTGCGGATGCGGTGGAGAACGTCACGCGATCGATTCTCGCGCGCGAGCGTTCGCGCGGCACGACGGGCTTCGGCAAGGGCGCCGCGGCTCCGCATGCGAAGATCGAGGGGTTGCCGCGGGTGGTTGCCGCGGTGGGCCGCAGCGAATCCGGCGTGGATTTTGCGTCGCTGGATCGCGAGCCGGTGTTTTGTGTATTCCTGATTCTGAGTCCCGCGGAACGGCCGGAGGAACACTTACACGCGATGGACATGGTGTTTCGTCATCTGCAGCAGGACACGTTTCGCCGCTTCTTCCGGCAATCGAAGGATGCGGCCGCGATTCTGGATCTGCTGCGGGAAGCCGACGAACGGCTGACCGTACGCTAGGTCAAAGGCACGGCTGCTCGCGGTCGTGCCCGGCAGGGAGAGCTCCAGGCGCGTGGCGTATCAGCAGGACGTCGAAATCCGCAATCGCGAAGGGCTGCATTTCCGCCCGATCATGCAGCTCGTGGAAACCGCGCAGCGATTTGCGTGCCGGCTGTTTCTGAGCGTCGAAGATCGGCAGGCGGACGCGCGAAGCCCAATGGAACTGCTGATGCTGGTGGCCACGGCGGGGACGCGCGTGCGAGTGGCCGGCGACGGCGTGGACGAGCGCGAGGCGGTTGATTCGCTGGTCGCGCTGATCGAATCGGGTTTTGACGAACCGTAGCGGACCGCCGGGTGGCGGGATCGCGGCGAATGTGGCGCGAGCCGGGGCACGGCGGGCGCCGATTGAGCAGCAGCGTGGCGCGGATGAACTGCGCCGCGGGCGCGGGTGAAAACCCGCGGAAGCGATGATCACCAAGAAAGGCATCAACGCCTCGCCCGGAGTGGCGATCGGCCCGGCGCTCGTTCTGGATACGGAGGAATTCCGTATCCCGCAGCGCCCCATCGACGCTGCGCAGGTTCCGGCGCAATTGCGAGCCCTGGACCGGGCGCTCGAGGCGGCGCGGCAGGAAGTCGCGGAGCTGCGACTGGCCACGGCGCGCAAACTCGGCGCGAAGATGGCCGAGATATTCGCATTTCATGAAGCGATCATTGCCGACCCGGCGCTGAAGCGCGTCGTCACCGAGCAAATCGAGAATACTCGCGCGACCGCGGCCCGCGCCTTCGCGCAGGAAATGAACCGCCGGCAGCGCGAGTTCCACCAGCTCAACGACGCGTATCTCAAGGAGCGCGTGCGCGATCTTTATGACATCGAGAAGCGCGTGCTGCGGCACATCCTGGGCCGGGCGCGCGAGGACATTCGCAAGCTGACCGAGCCGGTGGTGATCGTCGCACACGACATCACGCCGTCGCAGGCGGTCTCGCTCGATCGCGAGCACGTGCTGGGCTTCGCGGTGAACGTCGGCGGCGCCACCTCGCACTTCGCGATTCTGGCGCGGCAGCTCGGCATTCCGGCGGTAGTCGCGCTGAACGACGTGACCAGCGACATCTCGGGCGGCGAAACGATCGTCGTCGACGGCACGCACGGCATCGTCGTCACGAACCCCGATGACGAGACGATCGCCACGTTCCGCATCCGCGAACGCGAGTATCGCGCGTCGGAAGAGCAGCTCGAAGCGCTGCGTGATCTGCCGGCGGAGACCTCGGACGGTACGCGCATCACGCTGCTGGCAAACATCGAGCTGGCCGAGGACGCGCGGACGGCGTTCGACTACGGCGCCGAAGGCATCGGCCTGTACCGCACCGAGTTTCTGTTCCTGACCGGCGACCGGCTGCCCAGCGAAGAGCAGCAGTTCGAGGTGTTTCGCGGCGCCGTGCGGCACGCGAAGGGCCGGCCGATCGTCATTCGCACGATGGACCTGGGCGCGGACAAGATCAACCCGCAGCTCGGCATGACCGCCCACGATCAGAATCCGGTGCTCGGGCTGCGCTCGCTGCGCTACTGCCTGCAGCACCTCGACATGTTCAAGACGCACCTGCGGGCGATCCTGCGGGCCAGCGCCGAGGGCGACCTGCGGATCATGTTCCCCATGATCACGACGCTGATGGAAATGCGCCAGGCGCGCGCCACGCTGCAGGACGTCATGGAGGACCTCGACGAGGAAGGCATCGCCTACCGGCGCGATGCGCCGATCGGGATCATGGTCGAGACGCCGGCGGCCGCGCTGATGGCGCAGTCCTTCGCGCGCGAAGTGGCGTTCTTCAGCATCGGCACCAACGACCTCACGCAGTACACGCTGGCGGTCGACCGCGCCAACGAGCGCGTCGCGTATCTCTACGCCCCGCACAACCCGGCCGTGCTGCGGCTCGTGCACGAAGTCGTGCGCGCCGCGCGGCGCAGCGACGTGCCGGTCAACATCTGCGGCGAGATGGCCGGCGTGCCGCTGTACACCGAGCTGCTGATCGGCCTGGGTCTGCGCACGATGTCGATGGCGGCCAAGGACATTCCGGCCGTCAAGAAAATCGTCCGCCTGACGTCGCTGCGGCGCTGCCAGGCCATCGCGCGGAAGGCACTGCGCTTTCAGGCCGATCGCGAGGTGATCAACTACCTGCGTGACGAATTGTGGGCCATCGACCCGAGCATTGACCTGTGAACCACGAGACTGCGAATGCGACACAGGCGACGGCGGGCGGCCTCCGCGCCGCCGTGCTGTTCGACGTGCGCGGCGACCTGCGGTTCCTGTCGCATCGCGACGAGATGCGCATGCTGATGCGGGCCGCGACGCGCGCGCAGTGGCCGCTGCACTATTCGCGCGGCTTCAATCCGCAGCCGCGCATTTCGCTGCCGCTGCCGCGCCCGGTGGGGCAGTCGTCGACGAGCGAACTGGCGATCTTCTGGCTTAGCGAGCCGATCGCGGACGACATTCTGGCGCGCGACTTGTCGGCGGCTTTGCCGCCGCTCGCGCCGCTGCGCGAATTGCACTGTCCGGCGGGGCCAGGATCGCCCAAGCCGCTGGAGGCGGATTTCTTCGTGCGGCTCGACGGTGTGGATGCACCGCTCGCCGCGCGCTGCCGTGAATTGATGAACGCACCGAACATCTGGGTGGATCGCGCCCGCGGGCCGCAGCGTGCGGCGCAGCGTGTCGACGTTCGCCCGTTTCTGCAGGAGCTGTCGGTGGAGGACGACGGCCTGCGGATGACCGTGAAGTACGACGATCAGCGCTCGGCGCGACCCGCCGAAGTGCTGGAGTGTCTGGGAATCGAAGATGACGGCGCGCTGGAGGTCTGTCGCGTGCGGGTCCGCTGGGACCGGCCGCTGGACGGGCCCGTGTGCGCCTCGCTGACAAAGAAAGGGTGTTGCATTGGCAACGAAGAAGAGCACACGAAGCACGTCCACCCGCACGCGTAGCAAGCGCGCCGCGGCGAGCGACGCGGCAAGCGAAATCCGGCCGGCGGAAACCGCACCCGCGGAGAGCACGACGCCGCCCGCAACGAAGACGCGCGGCGGCGCAGCCCGCGGCACGACGACGCGACGCAAGCGAGCGTCGGCAGCGGACAAGGTCGAAGCGCCGGCGGTCGAGATGGTCGCCGAGACGCCCGTCGCAGCAGCGCCGCCGCCGCCGGTCGCGAAGACGGCCGAGGTCGCGAGCAGCGGTCCGACGGTCGAGAAGGCGGACGGCATGGTCATCATCCGCTTCGCGAAGGTGGAGACGCCCAATCCGTTCAAGAAACTGCCAGCGCCCGTAAAGCCGGCGCCGCCCACAGCGCCGCCGCCGGCCGAGCGGGCGGCCGCGCGAGCAGAGCGAACGCCGCCTCCGGCAGCGCCTGCGCCGGAGCCGCGCGAAGGGCGCGTTGATGATTGGCGCGAAGACGCGCGACCGGCCTTCAGTGAAGAGGGTGCGGACGAGCCGCGCGGACCGCGTCGCCGGCGCCGGCGCGGCGGTCGTCGTCGCGACGGCGAGGGGACGGATGCCGCCCCGGACGCGGTGGAGCCGCGTCCCGAGATCGAGCGTCGACCGGCGCCCATCGAAGGAGAAGAACAGGGCAACGGTTTCCCGCCCGGTCTCTCGCGCAGCCAGAAGCGCCGGTTGCGTCGCAAGCGTCGCATGCAGGGCCTCGACGGCGGCCCGGGGGACCGTTTCCGCACGCCGCCCGCTCCGGGCGCTGCCGGTCCCGCGGAGGGTGCGGCGTCGTTGCCGTTTGATGGCGACAGCGAGGAGGCCGAGGAGGTTGAATCGAATTACGAGTTCGCCGACGAGGCGCGCGAGGCGTATTCGCCGGACGAAGGCGACGCCGGCGCCGAACCTGCGACCGACGCCGAGGCGCCGGACGGCGCGCGCGATGAACCGCGCGGGCGTGGACGCCGCGGGCGGCGCTGGCGCGGGCGGCGCAACGACTGGAGCCCCGACGCGGACACCCGCGCCGCGGACGACGGCGGCGACGAGCTGATCGAGATCGGGCCGGATGCCGACGCCGATCAATCGGCGGTCGAGATCGAAGGCGCTCCCAAGGCCACCGGCTCACACAAAGAGATGATCATCAACATCGCGCCGCGCGAGGAATGCCGCATCGCGATCCTCGAAGGTGGGAAACTCGAGGAGATTTATCTCGAGCGCGCGTCGGCCGAGAATCACGTCGGCAACATCTACAAGGGCGTCGTGACCAACGTCGAGCCGGGGATTCAGGCCGCGTTCGTCGATTTCGGGCTGGGCAAGAACGGCTTTCTGCACATCTCGGATCTTCATCCCGAGTATTTCCCGCACGGCGAGGGCAACACGGAAAACGTCGGTCGCAAGCTGCCGCGCCGCCATCGGCCGCCCATTCAGCGGTGCCTGCGTCGCGGGCAGGAAGTATTGGTGCAGATCACGAAGGAAGGGATCGGCACGAAGGGCCCGACGCTCACGACGTATCTCGCGGTGCCGGGGCGGTTCATGGTGCTGATGCCCGGCATGCGCCAGCTCGGCGTATCGCGCAAGATCGAGGACGAGGATCTGCGCCGCCGCATCAAGGATTCACTGAAAGATCTGGAGCTGCCTGAGAAGATGGGCTTTATCGCGCGCACGGCAGCGGAAGGCCGCACGCGCCGCGAACTGCAGAGCGACCTGAATTATCTGTCGCGGCTGTGGCGGGCGGTCGAGAAGCGCATGGAGCGCGACCGGGCGCCGGCGGAGCTTTATCGCGAGTCGGACCTTGTCATCCGGACGATTCGCGACGCTTTCACCAAGGACGTCGAACGCATCATCGTCGACGACGCCGAGGTGGCCGAGCGCGCCAAGGAGTTCCTGTCGATCTTCAGCCCGCGCGCCGGCGACATTGTGCAGCTTTACCAGGGGCCGACGCCCATCTTCCACCAGTACGGCATCGAGGCCGAACTGGAGCGCCTGCATTCGCGGCACGTGCCGCTGCGCAGCGGCGGCTCGCTGGTGGTGGATCAGACCGAGGCGCTGGTCGCGATCGACGTGAACAGCGGGCGCTTCCGCGCCGAGCAGGACGCCGAGGAGACCGCGTTCAAGATCAACATCGAGGCGGCGGACGAGATTCCGCGGCAATTGCGGCTGCGCGACCTGGGCGGCGTGATCATTTGCGACTTCATCGACATGCGGATGGAATCGCATCGCCGCGAGATCGAGCGGCGCCTGATTCACAACCTCAAGCAGCACAAGGAGCGTGCCAAGCTGCTGCGCATGAGCCAGTTCGGCATCATCGAGATGACGCGGCAACGGCAGCGCGCCAGCCTGATGCGCAGCGCGTACCAGGATTGCCGGCACTGCGGCGGGCGCGGGCTGGTGAAGAGCGCCGAGAGCGTCGTGCTCGACGTGATGCGCATGATTCAACTGGCGATCACGCGCGAGCACATTCGCAACATCGAGCTGACGGTATCGAGCGAGGTGGGCTTGCTGCTGCAGAATCGCAAGCGCGGCGCGCTGCACGCGCTCGAAATGGAGCACCGGCGGGCGATCGCCGTGCGGCCGGATGCGTCATTCGGGCTGGATCAGGTGCAGATTCACTGCTACGACCAGCGCGGGCGCGTTGTGCCGCATACCTGAGCCGGACCGGCGAGCGGCGGCCGAAAAATATCGAATTGCCCGTCCAACGCGCGGCGGTGGACGGGCGGGTATTGCTGCATATTGCGGTCATGAAGCCGGAGGAGCCGCTCGTGAATCGCTCTGCCTCAGCCAGCGTATCAACGGATTCCGCCGCGCGTCGCCTGCAACACCGTCTGCCGACGGAGCCGGTGATGTGGCGCGCGATCGCCCGCCGCGACGCCACGTTCGAAGGCGTATTCTGGTTCGGCGTGCGGACGACGGGTGTGTTCTGTCGACCGGGATGTTGCTCTCGCACGCCGCGGGCCGCGAACGTCGAGTTCTTCTCCGATCCGCGTGAGGCGCTGCGATCGGGCTATCGCGCGTGCCGGAAATGCCTGTCGTCGGCGTCGGCGCTCGATTCCGACGTCGTGCGTCAGGCGCTTGCCCTGTCGGACGAACACCTTGATCGCCGGCTGACGCGTGAGGAACTGCGCACCGCGGCGCTCGACGGCGTAACGGTCGATCGCGCCTTTCGGCGCCGGTATCACCTCACGTTTCAGGAGTTCCATCGGCTGCGCCGGCTTGGGGCGGCGCTGGGCGACGTGCGCGGCGGCGCCGGCGTCCTGCCGACCGCCATCCGCCGCGGCTACGAATCCGAGAGCGGGTTTCGCGCGGCGTGCGTGAAGCTCTTTCGTGCGCCGCCGCAGGAAGCCGCACAAGCCGCCGCGGCGCCGCTTGCGGCGCGCTGGCTGGAGACTCCGCTGGGGCCGATGCTGGCGCTTGCCGACGACGCCGGGCTGCGCGTGCTGGAGTTTGTCAGCCGCGGCGCGTTGGGTTCGCAGCTTGACCGCATGCAGCGGCGTCTGCAACGCCCGATCGTCCCGGCCGCGCATACGAACCTCGATGCGATCGCGATGCAACTTGAGGAATACTGGCAGGGCAAGCGCCGCGAATTCGATATTCCGCTGGCGCAGGTCGGCACTGAGTTTCAGCAGAGCGTGTGGAGCGCGCTGCGGCGGATTCCCTGGGGGCGCACGCGCTCGTACGCCTGGGTGGCCGAACGCATCGGAAAGCCGAGCGCCGTTCGCGCCGTCGCGCAGGCGAACGGGGCGAACAACATTGCGATCGTCATCCCCTGCCACCGCGTGATCGGCGCCGACGGCACGCTCACGGGCTATGGCGGCGGGCTGTGGCGGAAGCGACGCCTGCTGGAGCACGAGATTCCGAGCGAACAGCGGTTGTTTTGACCACGCGCGCCCGAGCCGTTCCACGCCGATTGCCGCTTCGCTCTTCCCATCGAGCGCGATTTCTGTACGCTTTCCGCGACGCGGTCCGGTCCGCGAAGGGGTCTGCATGCCGGTCATCAACATGCCCGTCGCCGCGCTGCTGCGCCAGGTCAACCGCGGCGGGGTCGCCGTGCTCGACGAGACGCGCCTGCCGCAGGTGCTGCACGACGTCGGCGTCGAACTCGACGAAATCACGACCACGATCCAGCACCGATGCCGCACGTGCGGCTGCGCGCACGACCGCACGGAAGCCCAAGGCGCGCCAACCGCCTGCGGCAATTGCGGAACCGACTTTCGCGCCGACCCGGCGCGGCTCGAGGTCGCCGGCCGCAACACGGTCGCGCGACTCGACATGCTTGCGGTGCGGCCCGACATCTTCGACGTCGGCGGCATGGCGCGCTACATCCGCGGATTTCTGAGCGCGCAGACCGGACTCGCGCAGTACGCGGCGGCGCCGGCGGCGCTTACGGTCCACGTCGATCCGGCACTGGCGCGCGACGAGAGTCGCCGACCATTCATCGCGTGCGCCGTGCTGCGCAACGTCACGCTCGACGACGAGCGCGTGAAATTCCTGATGAACCTGCAGGAAGACCTGCACTGGGCGCTCGGCCGTGATCGGAAGCTCGCCAGCATCGGCGTCTACGACCTGGACGCGCTGCACGGCGATCAATTTCAGTATCGCGCGGTCGCGCCCGGCGCGCTGCGCTTCACGCCGCTCGGGATGCCCGACGTGCAGCTCACGCCGGCGGAGATTCTCGATCGGCACGCGACCGGCCGGGCCTACGCCCACCTGCTGCGCGGCATGACCGCGTATCCGCTGCTTCAGGATGCGGCGGGCACGGTGCTTTCGATGCCGCCGATCATCAACAGCCACGAGACGCGCGTGACCGGGGCCAGTCGCAACCTGTTCGTGGACGTGACCGGACTTTCGCAGCGCACGGTGGACCGCGCGCTGAACATCCTGGTGACCTCGTCGCTCGATGTGATCGCCGGCGCGATTCTGGAGAGCGTGACCGTCGTTGCCGAAGGGTCGCGCCGCCAGACGCCTGACCTGACTCCGGCACGGATGGCGCTCGGCCTGCCGCTTGCTTGCGACACGCTGGGAGTGTCGCTGGAGCGCGGCGCGTTGCGTGACCTGCTCGAACGCATGGGACACAGCGTCGAACCCGGCGACGGGGAGACGCTGGCGGTTCGCGTGGCGGCCTGGCGAAACGACGTGATGCACCCGATCGACCTGATCGAGGACGCCGCCGTCGCGTACGGCTACGACCGCATTCGCCAATCGCTGGTTCCGACGTTCTCCGTCGGTGCGCCGCGGGCGATCGAGGAATATTCGGTGGTGGTGCGGCGCGTGCTAACCGGTCTGGGCTATCACCAGGTCATGACGCTGCCGCTGACGAGCGCGCCGGCGTGCTTCGATCGCTGGCGGCTGCCGGCCGGCGATGCATTCGCTGACGCGCTCCGCGCGCGGGCCGTGCTCATCGACAACCCGATCAGCAGCGAACAGACGATGTGCCGCGCTTCGCTGCTGCCGGGGCTGCTCGAAACGCTCGCGATCAACAAACAATACGATTTGCCGCAATTGATCTTCGAGGTCGGGGATTGCTCGTTCGTCGACCCGGACGTCGAAACCGGCGCCCGCGAAGAGCGCTTCGCGGCGGCCGCGCTGATCGGCCCGCATGTCGGTTTCGCCGACGTGCGCGCCGTGCTCGACGCGCTGGCGCACGAACTGGGCACGCCGCTGACCGTGCAGAGCGACGCGCATCCGGCCCTGCTGCCGGGCCGCGCGGCGGCAATCTTCCTCGGCTCACGGCGGATCGGCCTGCTCGGCGAGCTGCACCCGGAAGTGCTCGAGAATCACGGCTTGCGGCACAGCGTCGCCGTGCTCGAACTCTCTGCGGCGGAATTACTTACAGGCTGACGCCCTACCGCCCCGACGACGCGGAGAGTACGCGACATCGTTCGACCGGCGTCGGATTTCCATTCCAGCGCGAACTTCACTACACTGGGCGATTCGTCGCCGACGGGCGATTGCGGATGGGACTACAGAGGAACTGGAGAACATGCACGCTACCGGGCTCATTCCGCCGCACGGCGGACATCTGATTAATCTGATCGTCACCGACGCGGCGCAGCGCACGAAATGGGAGAACGAGGCTAAGTCCGCTCCACGCATAGCGTTGGGTGAACGCGAGCAGTGCGACCTCGAACTCCTGGCCGTCGGCGCCATGAGCCCGCTGCGCGGCTTCATGGGCGATGCCGATTTCCACGGCGTGTGCGACAAGACCCGTCTGGCGAACGGTTTGCCCTGGAGCGTTCCCGTCACGTGCAGCGTGAGCAAGGAGCAGGCGGATCGGCTCGAGCTCGGCCGGCCCATCGCTCTGACGGATGAGAAGGATCGCCTGCTGGCGGTGATGGTGCTCGAAGAGAAGTATCACCACGACAAGACCAAGGAATGCGAAAAGGTCTACAAGACGACTGACGCGCTGCACCCCGGCGTGAAAGTCACGATGGACCAGGGCGACGTGTGCCTGAGCGGCCCGCTGCATGTGCTCTCGGCGCGCCACGAGGCCGACTGGATGCAGTATCGCCTGACCCCGACCCAGACCCGCCAGGCCTTCGCCGAGCGCGGCTGGAAGACCGTCGTCGCGTTTCAGACCCGCAACCCGATCCACCGCGCACACGAGTTCATCACCAAGTGCGCGCTCGAGATCGTCGACGGCCTGTTCGTTCATCCGCTGGTCGGCCAGACGCAGAAGGGCGACATTCCCGCGGATGTGCGTATGAAGTGCTACGAGGCGCTGCTCAGCAACTATTACAACCCGAAAAACTCGATGCTGGCGGTGTGGCCCGCCGCGATGCGCTACGCGGGGCCGAAGGAAGCGATCTTCCACGCGGTCATCCGCAAGAATTACGGCTGCACGCACTTCATCGTGGGTCGCGATCACGCCGGCGTCGGCAACTACTACGGGACCTACGACGCGCAGAAGCAGTTCGATGAATTCGAGCTGGGCGAGATCGGCATCACGCCGCTGAAGTTCGAGAACAGCTTCTGGTGCAAGAAGTCGGGCAGCATGGCGACCGACAAGACCACCAACAGCAAGCCTGAGGATCGCGTGTCGCTATCGGGCACGGCCGTGCGCGAGATGCTGAGCAAGAGCCAGCGTCCGCCGGTCGAGTTCACGCGCCCGGAGATCGCGGACATCCTGATTGAGAGTATGAAGCAAGGCGGCTAACGCCGTCTCGCTCGAATCTGATCGCGTGAAACAGCGCCGCCGACCCGCGGCGCTGTTCTTTTGCGCCGACGCAGGCGCTTATGGCCGGGCCCACGCCATACAGCGGCGGTGCTACAGTTTGCGGTTTGGTAGGAGTGCGATTCATGGACGCCGTCATCATCAGCCCGGCTGCTCGCTCGTTCATCGAGGTCGCGCCGGATTCAGAGTTCCCGATTCAGAACCTACCCCTGGGCGTGTTCCGCCGACCGGGAGCCGAGCACCCGAACGTCGGCGTGCGCATCGGCGACTACGTGCTCGATCTGAAGGTGCTGGAGCACCGCGGCGCGTTCGCACGCACGCGACTGGGCGACACGCATGTTTTCTGCAAGCGCAGCCTGAACAAGTTCATGTCGCTCGGACGCGACTGCTGGCGCGACGCGCGGGCGCGGATATACGAGTTGCTGCGCGCGGATTCACCCGAACTGCGCGACGATCGCGCGCTGCGCGACGAATGTCTGCTGCCGATCGGCGACGTGGAGCTGCATCTGCCCGCCGAGATCGGCGACTACACGGATTTCTACTCCTCGCGCGAGCATGCTACGAACGTCGGGATCATGCTGCGCGGGAAGGACAACGCGCTGCAGCCCAACTGGCTGTGGCTGCCAGTGGCCTATCACGGTCGCGCGAGTTCGATTGTCGTCAGCGGGGCAGACTTGCATCGGCCGTGCGGCCAAACGCGCGCCGACGACGCCGAGCGCCCCGGCTTCGGCCCCAGCCGGCTGGTGGATTTTGAACTCGAGATGGGCATGTTCGTCGGGCCGGGCAACGCGCTGGGCCGGCCGATTCCGGTGGCTGAAGCCGAATCGCATGTGTTCGGCCTGGTGCTCGTGAACGACTGGTCAGCGCGCGACATTCAGAAGTGGGAGTATGTGCCGCTCGGTCCGTTTCTCGCCAAGAACTTCGGGACGACGATCTCGCCGTGGGTCGTGCCGCTGGATGCGATCGAGCCGTTCCGCTGCGCCGGCCCGGCACAGGACCCCGCGCCGCTTGACTACCTGCGACCGCCGCGGCCCGACGCGACGTTCGACATTCGGCTGGAGGCGGCGCTGCAGGGAGCGACGATGAGCACGCCGCACGTCATCAGCCGCTCGAACTTCCGACACCTGTACTGGAGCCTGGCTCAGCAGCTTGCGCACCACACCGTGAACGGCTGCAACCTTCGCCCCGGCGATCTGCTCGCCAGCGGAACCATCAGCGGCCCCACGCCCGACTCCTGCGGCAGCCTGATCGAGCTGACCTGGCGCGGCGAACGGCCGATCGCACTGCCCAACGGCGAGCAGCGCCGATTTCTGCAGGATGGGGATCGTGTGACGCTGCGCGGCTACTGCGAGGGCGACGGCTATCGCGTCGGCTTCGGCGAGTGCAGCGGGCGCGTGCTGCCGGCGGCGCTGTAGCGACGCGCTCGGCTGCGACTCAAAGAGTGATCGTCTTGGGATTCAGCAGCGCGAAGACCATCGTGCGCGCGTTGAACAGCGCATGCATGAGGATGCACGCCGACAGCGAATCGTAGCGCACCCGCACGTAGCCAAACGCCACACCCAGCGCGATCAACGGCGCCACGTCCTGCGGCTGTGCGTGAATGAAGCCGAATCCGACCGCGCTGATCAGGATCGGCCACCAGGCATTGGGCACATGGCGCAGCAGCGCCGGCAGCAGCAGCCCGCGAAAGAACACCTCCTCCGCGAGCGGCGCGACCACGACCGCGACGACGAACAGCTCGATGCGCAGAGCGAGGCTCGGCGAGTTCTGCAGCAATTCCAGCACGTCGTGGATCGGTGCGTCCTGTTGCGGATGGAGCGCCGACCAGACCAGCCGACCCGCCTGCAGCAGCAGATAACAAACCGGCGTGATCATCAGCGTCGCAGCGACCGCGACGGCGATGAGCCGCGGAGTCGATCGACGCGGAGCGGCAGGTGCGGGCTCGGCCGGCGTGCGGCTCATCGTAGCAAGGTAAACAAGGACGCCGACCGCGACCGCGAATCGGACGCCCGACTCAAGTCGAAACGCCGTGCGCCAGTCGGTCGAACCGGTCTGCCGCGCGGCTTCGGGGTCGAGCGGGACGACCAGGCCGCCGAGCATGATCGCGAGCACGTACGCCCCGAGCGTCCAGAACAGCGTCAGCGCGTCGGGCAGGCGGCCGCTGCGCATTTCCGCGCCGAGCGGCGGCGTGACGGGCGTGCGGAAGCGATGAATCAACCAGGCAAGAAGCAGTATCGCGCCGAGCCCCAGCAGGGACTGATCAACGACTTGCAGCACAGCCGCATCGACAATGGGCACGTCGGGCACGACTAGGCGGGCTGCGGCGCGCCGCCCGGCTGCTCATCGGTGGACGCGTCGCCGACCGGCTCGTCTGCGGTCGGCTGGTCCGCGGCCGCGGGCGTTTCGTCGACCGCCGTCTCGATCGCAGCATCAGCAGGCGGCGACTCGGACAGGGTCGCGTCGTCCGCGGGCGCTGCTTCTCCGTTCGCCGATTCGTCGGTCGCGGTGAAACCGGAGGGCGCCGCCTCGGCTGCGGCGTCGGAGACGGTTTCAGCGGGCGCCTGCGGCTCGCGCGCGGCGGCCTCCTTCGCTTCTTCCTGTCGAATGACCTCTTCGCCGGCTTCTTCGACGATGCGGTCCGCCAGCTCGCGTTCGATTTCGAGGTTGTCGACCAGCACGTCCGGACCGATTTCGTCGATGTCGTTGACGGAGACGCAGCCGATCGCGACCAGCTTGTCGAGCAGGACGTCGGTGACGCCCTCGACCTTGCGCAGCGTTTGTTCGAGATTCTCGAGATTGCGGTTGTATTCCGCGGGCGTGAGGATGTCGATGTCCCAGCCGGTGAGCCGCGCCGCCAGCCGCACGTTCTGCCCGCGCTTGCCGATCGCGAGCGAGAGCTGGTCTTCGTTCACAACGACCGTGGCTTTGCCCAGTTCGAGGCAGAGCGCCACCTCCTGCACCTCGGCCGGCTTGAGCGCGTTCTGTATGAGAATCTGGCTCGACTCGTTGAAGCGAACGATGTCGATCTTCTCGTTGTTCAGCTCGTCGACGATGTTCTTGATGCGGCTGCCGCGAACGCCGACGCACGCACCGACGGCGTCGACCTTGGTGTCGATGCTGGAGACGGCCACCTTGGTGCGATAGCCGGCCTCGCGCGCGATGGCGCGAATTTCGATGATCTTCTCCGCGACTTCCGGCACCTCAAGCTCGAAGAGGCGGGTGATGAATTCGGGGTGCGAGCGCGACAGAATGATCTTCACCTGGTTCGGCTGCTCGCGCACCTCGAGGATCAACACTCGGATTCGCCCGCCGACCGGATGCGTCTCGCCCGGAATCTGCTCGCTGCGCGGCAGGAATCCCTCGGTGCGGCCGAGATTCACCAGCAGGTTGCCGCCCTCATTGCGAACGACGGTGCCCATCACGATCGAGCCGCGCCGCTCCGAGAAATCGTCGAAGATGCTGACACGCTCGCGCTCGCGCGTGCGCTGAATGATCACCTGCTTGGCGGTTTGGGCCGCGATGCGCCCCAGCGCCTGCATTCCGATCGGCTGACCGTTCACGATCGCCGAGATGTCCCCGGTGAGCTGATCGAGCTTCACCTCGAAATCCTCGGTGTCGTAGATTTTGCGCACTGCGCTGGCGATCGCCCCTTCGAGGTCGTTCAAAAACCCCTCGCGGTCGATGTTCTTGTCGCGGCAGATGCTGTCCACGATTCGCAGCAGATCCTGATTCATGGCGCTCACTCGCCGGGCGCGACACGCGCACCCGAAACAAAAAAGGTCGCTTGCGCGACCCGTCGGCGTTCTTCAGATGTCCGCCCCGCCTCGCACGGAGGCCGCTGGCGTGGGTGCCCCCGACGGGACCCGAAGCGGGAAGCATAGCCGCGCGCCCCGGGCGATGCAACGAGACGGGGCGGCGTGACTTGCTCGCGCGCCAGCGGCGCGATACCATTGCCGGACTTTCGCCTAACGAAGCCGAGGTGGGTCCACGGCTAGGCGAGGCGGCTCACTCCTCCGGCGTCACTCTATTTTGTTTCAACGAAGCGGGACTTGCGGGGCCGAGCCGGCGGCTGACACAGTGGGCGACCTGCGCGAGCGCGCGGGATGCACGGGGACAACTGAACGATGGATTTGAATCTGATCCGTAACCTCGAACTCAGCGATATGGACCTCGACGCGGCGCTCCGCCGCGAACTCGGCGATGATCTCGGCGCCGACATGCTGGAGAATGCTTCCGTCTCCGCACCGCCGCTCGACGGCTCCGAAGCCAACATCCTCAAGGCAAAAGTCATCCGCGTCGTCGGCGAGGAAGTCGTGCTCGACGTCGGCCTGAAGAGCGAAGGCGTCGTGCACATCTCGGAATGGGAAGATTCGTCCGGCGTCACGCCGGGCGCCGAGGTCGAAGTGCTGGTCGACGAGATCGACCCCGAGACCGGCATCGTCCTGCTCAGCAAACGCCGCGCCGATCGCATTCTGAACTGGAAGCGCATCGTCGAGACCTGCCGCGAAGGCGACACCGTCAAGGGCAGGGTGCTCAAGAAGATCAAGGGCGGACTGCTGGTCGACATCGGCGTGCCGGTCTTCCTGCCCGCGAGCCAGGTCGACATCCGTCGCCCCGGCGACGTCGGCGAATTCCTCGACAAGATGATCGAGGCCAAGGTGCTGCGCATCGACACCGAGCGCCGCAACATCGTCATCAGCCGCCGCAAACTGATTGAAGAGGAGCGCGCCGCCGCCAAGGAGCGTCTGCTCAGCGAGCTCAAGGAAGGCGATCTGCGCGTCGGCACGGTCAAGAACATCGCCGACTTCGGCGCGTTCATCGACCTGGGCGGCATCGACGGCCTGCTCCACATCACCGACATGTCGTGGGACCGCATCGAGCATCCCAGCCAGTTGCTGAAGGTCGATCAGCAGGTCGAGGTGATGATCGACAAGATCGACCGCGAGAAAGAAAAGATCGCGCTCAGCCTCAAGAAGATGAGCGCCAATCCGTGGGAGAAGGTCGCCGAGACCTACCCCGTCGGCACGCGCCTCAGCGGCGAAGTCGTCAACCTCGTCAACTACGGCGCCTTCGTGAAGCTGCAGCCCGGCGTCGAGGGTCTGGTGCACATCAGCGAGATGAGCTGGACCCGCCGCATCAACCACCCGTCCGAACTGCTGCAACCCGGCCAGCAGGTCGAGGTGGTCGTGCTCGAGGTCAACAAGGATAAGCAGGAAATTTCGCTCGGCATGAAGCAGACCGAGATGAACCCCTGGATGACGGTCGCCCAGAAGTATCCGCCGGGCACAGTCGTCGAGGGCACGGTACGCAATCTCGCGAACTACGGCGCGTTCGTCGAGATCGAGGAAGGCATCGACGGCCTGCTGCACGTCTCCGACATGAGCTGGACCAAGAAGGTCAGCCACCCGTCGGAGATGATCAAGAAGGGCGATCGCGTTCGCTGCGTGGTCCTGCAGGTCGATCAGGAGAAAATGCGCGTCGCGCTCGGCCTCAAGCAAATGACCGAAGATCCGTGGGTCCGCGCCGTTCCCGAGCGCTACCAGCCGGGCATGGTCGTCCGCGGCAAGGTCACCAAGATCACCAACTTCGGCGTCTTCGTCGAACTGGAGCCTGATCTCGAGGGCCTGCTGCACGTCTCCGAGCTGGCCGACCACAAGGTCGAGAACCCGCAGGACGAGGTCAAGATCGGCGACGAGATCGACGTCAAGATTCTGCGCGTCGACACCGTCGAGCGCAAGATCGGCCTCTCCAAGAAGCGCGCCGACTGGACCGGCCCCGCCGAGGAACCGGCCGCCGGCGATCGGCCCTCCAAGAAGCGCAAGGAGCTGCGCGGCGGTCTGGGCGAGGGAGCCGGCGGCGGCATGTTCGAACGCTCGTAGCAACGACCGCAGATTGATCGATCGTGGGGCCCGCGGAGCGTGCGAATCGCGCCGCGGGCCTTACTCTTGTTTCATGCAGCGCGTACTCCTCACCGGCGCCAACGGCCTGCTCGGCGGACACCTCCTCCACGCGCTCAACTCGAGCATGCCCCACGCGACCGTCTGCGCGCTCGGAAGCCCGCGCAGCGCGCCGTCTCCGCTCGAATCGATCGATCTGGCAGACCTCGCCGGCGTGCGTGAGTGCGTGCGCCGCTTTGCGCCCACGCACGTTCTGCATGTCGCGGCGATGACATCCGTAGCGGCGTGTTACGCCGACCCTGCTCGCGCGGCTCGAATCAACGTCGATGCCACGTGTGCCCTCGCCGAGGAAGCAGCCGCCATCGGCGCGCGACTGCTATTCACGTCCACCGACATGGTTTTCGCCGGCGACGCCGCGCCGTACGACGAGCACGCGTCTCCCGCACCCGTAAACGTCTACGGCCGCAGCAAGCTCGACGCGGAGCGTGCGATCACCCCCCTGCCGCGGATGCTGGTGGTTCGCATTCCGCTGCTCTACGGCGGCCCGGTCGATGCCGCGCGCGAGACAACGTTCACCCAGCAGGCGCGATCGCTGCGCAGCGGCGTGGCGCTACCGCTGTTCGATGACGAATTCCGCACGCCGCTGTTCGTCGAAGACGCCGCGGCGGGGTTGCTCGCGCTGCTGTGCAGCGCGTGCGTGGGCGTCATGCACCTGCCCGGTCCGCGGCGCGTCTCGCGCTTCGATCTAGGGCTTGCTTTGGCGGATGCGCTCGGCGCGGATCGCGGGCTGCTGCGCGCAGTCTCACGCGACTCGATCACCGCCGCCGAGCCGCGCCCGCGCGATCTCTCGTTGGCGACGGGCCGCGCTTCGAACTGGCCCGCGGGGCTGGCGCTGCGTTCACCGGCGGATGCGATGGGTGAGGCCGCGTCGCGGTCAGCAATTGCCGTCACGTGAGTGGGACACTCTTCGCAGCAACCCGAGTCGCACGAGACAATCGATGCAGACGTCTACGCGCGATTCCAGAAGCCCGCGCCGAAAACGGCGTCAGCACCGAGTTCCTCTTCGATGCGCAACAGGCGGTTGTATTTCGCGATGCGGTCGCTGCGCGAGGCGCTGCCGGTCTTGATCTGGCCGGCGTTGGTGGCGACGGCCAGGTCGGCGATCGTAGAGTCCTCGGTCTCGCCGCTGCGGTGGCTGATGACCGCCGAAAACGCGTTGCGCATCGCGAGAAAGACGGCGTTGAAGGTTTCGGTGAGCGAACCGATCTGGTTGATCTTGACGAGAATCGAGTTCGCGCAGCCCTCGCGAATGCCGCGCGAAAGGTATTGCACGTTGGTGACGAACAGGTCGTCGCCGACGAGCTGCACCTTCTGCCCCAGCGTCTGCGTGAGCTTCTTCCAGCCGGCCCAGTCGTGCTCGGCCAGCCCGTCCTCGATGCTGCGGATCGGGAAGCGGGCGCACCAGCCCTTCCAGATGTCGATCATCTCGTCGGTGGTGGCGAGTCGATCGGGCTGACTCTTGAAGAACCGGTATCGGCCGGTGGCCTTGTCGTACATCTCGCTGGTCGCGGGGTCGAGCGCGATCCAGACATGCTCGCCCAGCTTGTAGCCGGCCTTCTCGACGGCGAGCGCGATCAGCTCGAGCGCTTCGTCATTGGTCTTCAGGCTGGGAGCAAAGCCGCCTTCGTCGCCGACGGCGGTGTTGTAGCCCTTGTCGTGCAGGACGGATTTCAGGTGATGGAAAATCTCAGCGCCCCAACGCAGCGCCTCGCGAAAACTCGGCGCGCCCCAGGGCTGAACCATGAACTCCTGAAAATCGACGTTGCTGTCGGCGTGCTTGCCGCCGTTGAGAATGTTCATCATGGGCACCGGCAGGACGTGGGCCTTCGCCCCGCCGAGGTAGCGATACAGCGGCAGGCCGGAGGCGCAGGCCGCGGCTTTCGCACAGGCAGTCGAGACCGCCAGAATCGCGTTGGCGCCGAGCTTGGATTTGTTCGGCGTGCCGTCGAGCTCGAGCATCACGCGATCGAGCGCTTCCTGATCGCGCGGGTCTCTGCCGCGCAGCGCGGGCGCGATCGTCTTGTTCACGTTCTCGACGGCTTTCAGGACGCCCTTGCCCAGGTACCGGCTCTTGTCGCCGTCGCGCAGCTCAACCGCTTCGTTCTCGCCGGTCGAAGCACCGCTGGGAACGGCGGCGGAGCCGAAGCTGCCGTCGGTCAGGCGCACGTCGGCTTCGAGCGTCGGGTTTCCGCGCGAGTCGAGGATTTCGCGTGCGAGGATTGACTCGATGTGAAGGGTGCTGCCCATGAACTATCTCCCTGCTCGGCGCGCCGCTCAGGGCGCATCCGAGGAATCCAGCGTGGAGAGCGGGACGTCGCTGGTCGACGTGCCCGCAGAACCCGCGCGTTCCACGCGCGCCAGGCAGACGACGAACCGTTCGCCGCGCGCCTGTTCAAAGTAGCCCAGCACCTCGACGGCGTCACCCGCGCGCAGCTCGCGCAGGTGCGCCAGCCGCCCCTGAATGTCGATTTCTGCGTCGCCGGTCACCACGCAGGCCACCGCCGGCGGGCGCGCTTCGGTGCGATCGCGCGGGCGCAGGAACAACTCGCCGGTCTCGGGGCGAATCTCGGCGATCTCGCCGGAAACGAAGCGGTAGCGCGGCGGCTCGGAGGGTTGTTCGCAGCCGACCAGCGGCGCGAGCAAGACGAGCGACGCGATGAGAGCGATTGGCGTTCGGCTCATGCGGGGAACTCGACGTCGCCGTTGCGCGTACCACCCTCGTAGCCGCCGTAGCGACCCCCGACGGTCGGATTGTCGAAGCGCGTGTACTGGCGGTTGAAGCGCAGTTCGATCGTGTCGACGGGACCGTTGCGCTGCTTGGCGATGATCAACTCGGCCTTGGCGTCGTCCTCGGGCGCGGTGCTCTCGCCGAGCTTGTAGTAGGACTCGCGATGCAGCAGCGAGATCACGTCGGCGTCCTGCTCAATGGCGCCCGATTCGCGCAGGTCGCTCATGCGCGGGCGATTGCCGGTGCGATCTTCGGGATTGCGGTTGAGCTGCGCCATCGCGATCACGGGCACGTTCAGGTCCTTGGCGAGGGCCTTCAACCCGCGCGAGATTTCGGCGACCTCCTGCTGACGGCTCTCGGCGCGGGGACTTCGCATCAACTGTAGATAGTCAACGAACACGGCACGGATTCCGTAGCGGTGCTTGGCGAGCCGGGCACGGGCCCGAAGCTCGACGATCGTCAGCGCCGAGGTGTCGTCGATGTAGAGCGGGCGGTCGCGGAGCTCGTCGGCGGCGGCCTGCATGCGCGCCAAGTCACGCGTGCTCTGTCGCCCGCGGCGCACCGCCTGAGAATCGACGCGCGCCCGGCCGCAGAGAATGCGCTGCGCCACCTGCTGACTCGACATTTCCAGCGAGAAGAAGAGCACCGGACGCTCGGCGTCGCAGGCCATGTGCTCGGCGATGTTGAGGCCGAGCGCGGTTTTCCCCATCGAGGGGCGGCCCGCGATGATGATGAGTTCGGACGGCTGCAAGCCGCTGGTAAGCTCGTCGAGCTCGTAGTAGCCGGTCGGCTCGCCCGTGATGGGCCGGCCTTCGCGCTCGTCGATCTGGCGAAAGACCTCGCGAACCAGGTCAGGCAGCGCCACGGCGCCGCCGGTGAAACTGGCCTGCGTCACCGCCATCATGTCGTTGGCGGCGGCTTGCAGAATTTCGCCGGCCGGAGCGGCGGATTCGTACGCCGAGTCGGCCGCGGAATGCGCGGCGGCGATCAGGCGGCGCAGCAGATGCTTGTCGCGGACGATCGCGGCGTACTCGCGACCGCGCGAGGCCGAGGGCACCCGGCTGAGCAGGTGCGCGAGAAACTCGTAGCCGCCGAGGGATTCGAAGCGCCCGCGCCGGCTCAGCTCGTCCTTGATGACGACGCCGTCGATCGAGCGCCGGTCGTTCCAGAGATCGAGCACGAGTTGATACAACTCGCGATGGCGCTCGAGGAAGAACGCCTCGGCGCCGATGTCGCGCAGGACAGTGATCGCGTCGCTGATCGCGGCGGAGTCGGCCAGCATGGCGCCGAGCAGCGCCTGCTCGGCGTCGAGCGAGTGAGGGAGCGCACGGTCGAACCCGCCGCCGCCGCGGCTAGCTGTTGTCGTCTCCGGCGTCCGCTTCGGGCTTGTCGTTCGCGTCGACATCGGGCGTGGCTCCCTCGCGCACGACCCAGACCTTGATGGTCACGGCGGCGTCGTCCGCGAATTCGAGTTTAACGCTGCGATTGTCCAGCGTGCGGATCGGCGCATCAAGTGCGACGTGCTCGTCGAGCACCGGATGACCGGCCGCCTGAATGGCCGCGGCGATTTCGCGCTTGCCGACGGAGCCGTAGAGCGTGCCTTCGGGATTCGCAGCGGCCTCGATGGTGACGCTGAAATCCTGCAGCGCCTTCACCAGCTCCTGGAATTCGCGCAGCCTGCGGGCGCGGTCGGCGGCGGCCGCGACCTTGCGGCTCTCGATCGCGCGGATGTTCTCTTCGGTGGGCTCGGTGGCGAGGCGCTGCGGCAGCAGATAGTTGCGCGCGTAGCCGACCGCGACGTTCACCACGTCGCCGACGTGCCCGAGCTTGCGCACGTCCTTGATCAACAGAACTTGCATGAGCATCTCTCCCGACACCGCACCCCGGGCGCGGCGAAAACCTGCCAGAAACTCCGCATCGCCGAGCTAACTCACGAAGGGCATGAGGGCGATGAAGCGGGCGCGCTTGAGCGCCAGCGCGATGCGCCGCTGCGACATCGCGTCGAGCGCGGTGCGCTTGCGCGAGAACAGCTTGCCCTGCATGCTGGTCAGCCGCTGCAGCAGCGGCACGTTCTTGTAGTCGATTTCCTCCGGCCGCAGCCGCAGGGACTTGCCGCGGCCGCCGTCCTGCGAGCGGCGTTTCGATTTGCGCTTTCGCGCCGGCATCAGCTTTGTCGCCATCACTTACTCCGTGGGGCTTTTAGTGCCCCGGTTGAACTCAGATCACTTTCATCAGAACGGAATGTCGTCTCCGGGCGGCGGCTGGTCGTCGGGCGCCGGGCCGCGGTCGCGCGGCGCGCGGTCTGCGGGTGCAGCGCCGGACCGTGCGCGGGGCGCGCCTTCGGGCGACTCGCCGCGCGGGCCGCGATCGCCGCCGCCGAGGAACGTGAAGTTCTCGGCGATGACGTGGAGCTTGCTGCGCTTGGTGCCGTCCTGGGCGGTCCACTGGTCATACTTGAGCCGGCCCTCGACGAGAATCGAGCGGCCTTTGCTCATGTACTGGTTGATGGTTTCGCCGCTGCGGCCGAAGGCGGAGACGTCGACGAAGCAGACCTCCTCCTTCTGGTTGCCCTCGCGGTCGCGCCAGCGGTGGTTGACGGCGAGACCGAACTCGCAGACCGCCATGTTGCTGGGCAGGTAGCGCAGTTCGGGGTCGCGCGTCAGGTTGCCGACCAGAATCACCTTGTTGAAATTGGCCATCGCTCGTCCTCGCGCGAAATCTAGCGATCCGCTTCCGCCATCGGAGCGCCCTCGGCCTCCTCGGGTCCGCCGAAGCCTTCGCGGCGCGGCTCACGGTCGCGATCACGGTAGTCGCCGCGGTCTCCGCGATCGCCGCGATCACGGTCACGGTAGTCGCCGCGATCGCGGTCGTCGCGACCGGATCCCATGGGCTGCAGCGGCTGATCGACCGGGTGCGCCTTGAGCTCGGCCAGGCGGGCCTCGGTCAGGTTTTCGGCCCGCACGACCAGGGCCCGCAGCAGCGGCTCGCTGAGTCGCGCGTCGCGCTCCATGTCGCCGATCTTGTTCGTCGGCGCCTCGAAGTAGGCGAGCACGAACGTGCCGCGCTTGCGGCCGCGAATTTCGTAGGCGAGCTTGCGCTCGTCGAATTTCAGGCAGACGAGCAGGTTGGCGCCGATGCGGTCGCACAGACGGCGCACCTCGCCCTCCATGCCGGCCCAATCGTGCACCACGCCGTTGTCGAACAGGAACATGCCTTCGTAGCGTCTCATTACCACTCCCTTCGCTGGCGGGCCGCCGCGGCGGTCGCGCCGGTTTTCAGTTCTGCTCTCCGTCGCTCCGCGAACGCGTGTTGAAGCGGTTCATCGCGGCGGTCACGCCCTCTCGAACCCAGCACTCGGCGGCGTCGGCGGCGCGCCGCACGGCGTCGGCGATCGGCTCGCGTTCGTCGGGCGCGAAGCGACCGAGCACGTAATCAACGGTCTCGGAGCGATGGACCTTGCCGATGCCGATCCGCACGCGGGAAATCTCCTGCGAGCCAAGGCGCTGGATGATGTCGCCCAGCCCGCGATGCCCGCCGGCCGAGCCGGTGGCGCGCACGCGGAGCTGTCCGACCGCGAGGTCAAGATCGTCCATCAGAATGAGCAGGTCCGACGCTCCCATCTTGTAGAACCGCAGGGCGGCGTTCACGCTGCGCCCGCTCAGATTCATCAGCGTCTGCGGCTTCAGCAGCAGCACGCGCTCCGCACCAACCTGCGCCGGGCCGCAGACCGCCTCGAAATCGCGGTCGTAGTCGGCGGGCGCCGCCCAGCGCCGCGCGAGTTCGTCGACGACGACGAACCCGACGTTGTGCCGGGTGTGTTCGTAGCGCGGGCCGGGGTTGCCGAGGCCCGCGATCAACTTCACTTCGCCGCACCCTCGCCTTCCTTGTCCTTGGCCTGGCGACCGATCACCTCGGGCTCGGCAGCGCCGGCTTCCCCGGCGGCGGCCGCGTCGGCGGCGACCTTCTTGAGCCGCACGAGCACCACGACTTCCTCAGGGTGGTGCGTCGCGACGACGTCGGCCGGCAGCTCGAGCTCCTTCACGTGGATCGCATCGCCGATGTTCATGTGCTCGACGCGCACACGGATCAGGTCGGGGATCGCGAGCACGGGGCATTCGATGTGCAGCTCGTTGAGCACGTGCACCTCTTCGCCGCCTGAAAGCGTGCCGGCGGCGGGTCCGCGGAATTCGAGCGGCACCGTGACGCGCACGCGCTCGTCTTTCGAGACGCGCATCAGGTCGACGTGGATCGGCGTGGACTGCAGGTGGTCGTACTGCACGGACTTGAGCAGGAAATTCTCGTCGACGCCGTCCGACGTCACGCGAATCACGTGCGCAAGCCGCTCGAGAGCGTATTCCAGCTCGTGGCGCGAGAGCGCGATGGCGCGCGGCTCCTCGCCGTGTCCGTAAATGATCGCCGGAACCATGCCGCTGCGGCGCAGCCGCTCGTTGGCGTGCCGGCCGCGGATTTCGCGGGTCTTGCCGGCGACTGTCGCGATCTCCATCGTCACTGCGCTCCTTGCCGCATTCGGCGGCGTTACGGGCTACTTCATGAACAAACTGCTGACCGACTCGTGCAGGTGAATGCGACGGATCGCTTCGCCGAGCAGTTCGCTGACGGTCAGCACGGTGATGTTGGGCAGCCGCCGGCGCGCTTCCGCCGAGAGCGGAATGGTGTCGCTGACGGCCAGGTGATCGATCTCGGCCGCGGCGAGGCGCTCGATGGCCGGGCCGCAGAGCACGCCGTGGGTGGCGGTCACGATGACGCGCCGCGCGCCGCGTTCGCGGACGATTCGCACCGCCTGCACGACGGTGCCGGCGGTGGCGATGATGTCGTCCACCATCAGCACGGTCTTGCCCTTGACGTCGCCGATGATGTTGTAGGACATCGACTCGCTGCCGCTGACGCGCCGCTTGTCGATGATGGCCAACTCGCCGCCGAGCCGCTCGGCATAGGCCCGGGCGCGCTTGGCGTTGCCGATGTCGGGGCTGACGAGCGTGACCGATCCGTCGCCGATCGACTCGAGGAACGCGGTAATGACCGGCTCGGCCGAAAGATTGTCGACGGGAATATCGAAGAAGCCCTGAATCTGGGCCGCGTGCAGATCGAGCGTGAGCACGCGGTTCGCGCCGGCGGTGGTCAGCAGGTTGGCGACGAGCTTGGCCGTGATCGGCACGCGCCCTTCGTCCTTGCGATCCTGGCGCGCATAACCGAAATAGGGAATCACCGCCGTGATGCGCTTGGCGCTGGCGCGCTTCAGGCAATCGATGTAAATCAGCGACTCGAACAGGTGGCGGTTGACCGGATTGCAGGTCGACTGCACCACGAACGTGTCGCGGCCGCGCACGTCCTCAAACAGCTTCAGCGAGATCTCGCCGTCGGGAAAATCATCGAGCGCAACCCGGCCCAGCGGTATCCCCAAGTAGGAGACGATCCGTTGCGCCAGCTCCGGATTGCTGCGGCCCGAGAATATTCGCAGGTCTCTCATGCACCTCTCGCCGCCGCGCGGCGACAAGCGCCCGCGGCAATCGACGAAGCTACCCGGCCAGGATTCGAACCTGGACAATCAGGACCAAAACCTGAGGTGCTACCGTTACACTACCGGGTAACACTGGCAGCGATTCCGGCTTTCGCCGGCGCGCCGCCTGCCTGCCACCTGTTCAAACGGTTGTCGCGGTTGCAGACCCGCTCGGAGGCTTGAGCTCCCCTCCGCGAGTGCGGAGAGCCCACCGTCGACGCGCAGCGCCGACTTGCCCCGTGCGAACGGGCGAATTCCCCGGCCGGTGGCCCAACCAGGACCGGGCAGTATGCGGGTTGGGCCGCCCGGCGTCAAGACGGGTCGCCGGGCCGTGAGAACCCGCAGTCCGCGCGGCAACCACCGGTTGCCCGGGGCGCCGATCGCGAAGCCGCGTGCGCGGCTCGGGTTCTCGCTACGCCTCGCGAGTGCGAACCTCAGGGGCAAGTCGTGCCGAAGTTGGGCAGCAGAATTCCGAGATCCGAGAGATCGACGTCGCCGTCGCCGTCGAGATCGCCCTGCGCGGGCGTGGCGTCCGCAGAAGCCCAATTGGCCAGCAACACCCCGAGGTCCGCAATATCGACGTCGCGATCGCCGTCGAGATCGCCGGGCGAACTCCCCGAACACGGATTCGTCGCGTTCAGCAGCACGCCGACGCCACTCCCGCTCAAGACGGCCAGGTCGAGGTCGCCGTCGTCGTCCAGGTCGCCCAAAGCGACGCTTTCGGGCGTCCGACCGGACGCGTAGTCGAGCGGCCCTGCGAACGTGCCGTCGCCCGCCCCCAGCAGCACGCTGACGCTGTTGGCGTTCACGTTCGCGACCGCCAAGTCCAGATCGCCGTCGTAGTCCAGGTCGCCCCGCGCGATGACCGAGGCCCCGTCGCCGGCGGGGTAGTTCACCGGCGCAGCGAACGACCCGTCGCCTGCCCCCAGAAGCACGCTGACATTGTCGCTTTCGTAGTTCGCGACCGCCATGTCCAGGTCGCCGTCGCCGTCCAAATCACCCAACGCGACGCTCGAAGGCCCTTCGCCGGCAGCAAAACTGAACCCCGCCGCGAATGTGCCGTCGCCGGCGCCGAGCAACACCTTCACGTTGTCGAAGAAGTAGTTCGCGACGGCAATATCGAGGTCGCCGTCGCCGTCCAAGTCTCCCAGCTCCACGCTCCGCGGCCCGTTACCGGCGGCGTAGTCCACCGGCGCTGCGAACGTGCCGTCGCCGTTTCCCAGCAGCACGGTGACTCTCCGGCCGTCGTTCGCCACCGCCAAGTCGAGGTCGCCGTCGCCGTCCAGGTCGCCCACCGCGACGCGCACCGGAGTATCGCCGGCAGCGTAGTTGAGCGGCCCCGCGAACGTGCCGTCGCCGGCCCCTGGAAGCACACTGACGTTGTCGGAGATGGAATTTGCGATGGCCAAGTCGAGGTCGCCGTCGCCGTCCAGATCACCCAGCGCGACGCCTTTTGGCGAGTCGCCAGCGGGGTAATCATACCGCCCGGCGAATGTGCCGTCGCCCACCCCGAGACGCACGCTGACGTTATCGTCGTCCGAATTTGTCGCGGCAAAGTCGAGAACGCCATCGCCATCCAGGTCGCCCAGCGCGACGCTCGACGCCCGGAAGCCGACCGCGTAGTCGACGCGCGCAATGAAGGTGGTGTCGCCAACCCCGAGAAGCACACCGACTCCGCCGCCGTAGTCCGCGAACGTCAGGTCGAGGTCGCCGTCGTCGTCCAGGTCGCCCAGCGCGACGCTCGCCGGCTCGTCACCGGCAGGATAGTCGATCGGCCCAAAAAACCAGCCGAAGCCCGCCCCACGCAGCACGCTTACCCTCTCCCCCACCGCATTCGCCACCACCACATCAAGGTCGCGGTCGCCGTCGAGGTCGCCCAGCGTGAGCCTCGCGGGCCCGTCACCGCCGGCATAGTCGCCCCGCGCGGCAAAGCAGCCGTCGCCTGCCCCCAGCAGCACGCTGACGCTGTCGTCCTCGTAGTTCGCGACCGCCAAGTCGATGTCGCCGTCCCCGTTCAGATCGCCCGCGGCCACACTCCTCGGCTCGTCGCCGACGGCGTAGTTCACCGGCGCGGCGAACGTGGCGTCACCCGCCCCCAGCAGCACGCTGACGTTGTCGCCTAGCTCGTTCGCGACGGCCAAGTCAAGGTCGCCGTCGCCGTCCAGGTCCCCCAGCGCGACGCTCTGCGGCGCATCGCCGGCGGCGTAATCGACCGGCGCGGCGAACGTGGCGTCACCCGCCCCCAGCAGCACGCTGACGTTGTCGCCTAGCTCGTTCGCGACGGCCAAGTCAAGGTCGCCGTCGCCGTCCAGGTCCCCCAGCGCGACGCTCGTCGGCTCGTCGCCAGCGGTGTAGATGACGGGCGCGGCGAACGAGCCGTCGCCTTCGCCCAGCAGAATGCTGACGCCTGGAATAGTGCCGTAGCGGTTCGCGACCACCACGTCGAGGTCGCTATCGCCGTCCAAATCGGCCAGCGCGACGCTCGATGCGTGACCGGCCGCGTAATTCACCGGGGCCGCGAACGAGCCGTCGCCCGTCCCCAGCAGCACACTGACCTCGTCGCTGTAGACGTTCGCAGCCGCCAGATCGAGATCGCCGTCGCCGTCCAGGTCGCCCAGCGCAACGCTGTCCCAGTATCTGCCGGCGGCAACCTGCTGGCCGGGGAACATCGGCGCGCCGTAACCCGATGCGACACTCAGCAAGCCCAGAACGCCCAACAAGAGCACGCGCTGCTGCGACATGTGCGATCTCCTCGTCGGAACTGCTGCGGCGAGACGGATTCCTTGAGGATAAGCGCTGTCGCAGACGGCGTCAAGAGAAACAGCCAGCGCGTCGCTGCCGTGAATAACGCGTGAACAAAGTAGCATACCCCCATGGCACTGACCTACGCCTCGTACCTCGAAATCGACACCTTGCTGCGTTTGCAACGGCCGCGCTCCGAGCCGCCCGAGCACGACGAGACGCTCTTCATCATCATCCACCAGGCCTACGAACTGTGGTTCAAGCAGCTTCTGCATGAGTTCGACAAGGTGGCGGCGGATTTCAGCGCCGGCGATCTGTACGGCGCCCTGCACACGCTGAAGCGCTGCCGCACCATCATGAAAACGCTCGTCGGCCAGCTCGACATCCTCGAGACCATGACGCCCATGTCGTTCACGAGCTTTCGCAACCGGCTCGAATCGGCCTCCGGATTCCAGTCGGCACAGTTCCGCGAGCTCGAATTCGCCCTCGGCTACAAGCGCGCCGACCTGAACTTCGCGGCTCTCTACGGCGCAGACTCACCCGGGTTCATCGCGCTGCAACGCCGGCTGAACGGACGCAGCGTGGTCGACCACTTCTACGATTTTCTGGCGACCCTTGGCGTCGTCATTCCGCCGGAGCTGCGAACGCGCAACCTGCGCGAATCCAATCAGCCGCAACCGGCGGTGCAGGAAGCGCTGCTCGGGTTGTATCAGACGCGACCCGACGCGGTGCTGCTGTTCGAGCTGATGACCGACTTCGACGAAGGTTTGCAGGAATGGCGCTACCGCCACGTGAAAGCGGTCGAGCGCACCATCGGCAACAAAACCGGTACCGGCGGCTCGTCGGGCGTCGAGTTCCTGAAGCAGTCTCTCTTTCGGCCGGCGTTTCCCGACCTATGGGCGATCCGGCACAGGCTCTGAACCATGCTGTACGACATCACGCCGCCGATCACGCCGCGCCTGGCCGTCTGGCCGCAGGACACGCCGCCGCAGCGCGAGGTGCTGCTCGACATTGCGCAGGGTGCGACGGTCACGCTGTCCACGCTGCGGTCGACGGTGCATCTCGGAGCGCACGCGGACGCGCCGAATCACTACGGACTCGGCGCGCCGCCAATCGACCAGCGCCCGCTCGAGCGCTACCTGGGACCATGCGACGTGATGCACGTACCCATCGGCCGCGGCGAGCGGATCGGTCCGGAGCACCTGCCCGGCGCGGTCCGCGCCCCGCGCGTGCTCCTGGCCACGGGCACCTTTCCGGATCCCGAACGCTGGAACGAGGATTTCGCCGCCCTCTCGCCCGAGCTGGTCGACACGCTCGCGGCGCAGGGCGTCGGGCTGGTCGGCATCGATACGCCGAGCGTCGACCTGATGCATGACAAGCAGTTGCTCTCGCACCGCCGCATCCTGGCGCACGACATGGCGATCATCGAGGGGCTGGTGCTCAGTCAGGTTCCGCCGGGGCGCTACGAATTGATCGCACTGCCGCTGCCGCTGGTGGGTTTCGACGCGAGCCCGGTGCGGGCGGTGCTGCGCACGCTGCCGCACGATTGACGGGCTGCGCGGGGAGACCTAGTATCCCGAGTCCTCTTGCGAGCCCCCATCGTCTAGAGGCCTAGGACACCGGCTTTTCAAGCCGAGAACCGGGGTTCGAATCCCCGTGGGGGCGCTTTTCACTCGACCGGCCGCTGAGCGCGGCCTCTCACCGCAGAGAAACGAAAAACGAAAAGCGAGAATCGAAAGCAGACCCGAACCGTTGGCGTAGACCTTAATCTAAACCGGGTCGCATGGGCCTCCCGGCCCGTGCTCGGGTTCGTCGGTTTAGCTCCGGCCTGACGCGCGCCGCCGAGGGCGGCTCTACCCTTTGCCGCGGCTGCGACCGGTCGAGCCCGTGACAGGCAACCCCAGCGGCACCGGCTTGCCGGCGTCGTTGACCGCGACGTAAATCAGCGTCGCCTCGGTCACCGGAACATGAGTGTGCGGATCGGTGAAGCGCTCGGCCTCGACGCGCACGTGAATCGTCATCGACGTGCTGCCCACCCGTTCGAGCGACGTGTGAAAGCTCAATACGTCGCCGACGTAAACGGGCTGCTTGAATTCCACGCCGTGCATCGCCACGGTCACAAACTTGTGCGGGGTGTGGATGCGCGCCTCGACTGCGCCCGCCTGGTCGATGTAGCTGAGCAGCACGCCGCCGAAAATCGTGCCGTGGGCGTTCGTGTCGCGCGGCATCATCATCACGCGGATCGCGGGGCACGTCGGCGCATGACGCGCCGGCGACGCGGCGACCGCCGGCCGGTCAGTCTCTGACGTTCCTGCGCCGCGGTGCGATTGGCGGCGGGTGTTTCTGGGCATGCACGTCCTTCCTCGACGCGAGTGTAGCTGCGAACGCGAGGTCCTGCGAGTCGACGACGCGATGCCGCACGGCACCGCACTTGGAACGCCGGCGCACCGATCCACCTCTTTCCCCCATTCGATGGGGAGTATCGGCGTCTCGCCGGTGTGATAAACGGCAACGGCATCGGCTGAGATCGATCCCGCTACAGCAGGCAGCGCGACGCTCGTGTGGACTTGGAGTGACGCCGCGAAGAAGGCGCGTCGCCGCTCCGACGCACACGCCCTTCCGCCGCACACATCAGGTGCGCCGGCGATCCAACTCGCGCGCCACCGCGACCTTGATGCGATCGGCGGCGTGGCTTGCGGCAGCGTACAGATCCTCACCCAGCTCTTCGACGACGACGTCGCCGCGCGGACGCAGCCGCACCTGCACCTGGCAGCGTTTGTCGCGGCCGCCCTTCGGGCCGTTGACGTCCTGCAGCGTCACCTTGATGCGATCAATCTGCTCTTCGTGCTGCCCGATCGCGAACTGCATGCGTTCGCGGACGTGGGTGTCGAGCTGGCCGTCGATTTCCACGTCGCGAAGCTGAACCAGAATCTCCATCTCGCACTCGCTTTCTAAGAGGAGCCCCAGCGGCCGCATCGCCGCCGCCGGCGTGCGTTTGCCATCACCGACGGCTTACGCCGCGAAAGCTTCACGGCTTGGGTCGCGATACCGGTCTCCGGCGGTCGCGGTCCGTCGCGGCCGCGCCGCCCGAGTGTCATTCGTTGCAGCGTGGGAATTGTGCGGTCGGTTCCAATTCCGCGCGGGTGTTCGAATGGGCCCGTTGGTGGGAGTCCGACCCGGCGGAAACCTGTTAAGGCTGTATTCCGAATGGCATGATCGTTGCGCCGCGCGCGGCTGGGGGCCGGTGGCGTGCCGTCCTCGGCCTCGGCAAAGCCTGGGGCTGGGGGGCAAAGGCGTGCACCTGCCCCGTCGCGGGCACGATCGTCGAAACTGCGTCCGGCTGCGTGCCGATCGAGCAGGTCTCGCCCGGCGACGCCGTCGTCGCCCGCCACCAGCACGACCCCGCTGACGCTCCGCCGCAGATCGGGTACGTTAGCGATGTCCATCGCCGGATCGTGCCGGCGGTGCTGCGGCTGTCGCTGGCCGGCGGCGGCGAACTGGGCGTCACGCCCGACCACGAAGTCTGGATCGAAGGCCGCGGCTGGACCTTCGCCGGGCTCGTGCAGCCGGGCGACGTGCTGCTCGGCCCGGCCGGCGAGCCGCTCGAAATCGACGGCGTCCGCGTCGACCGACGCCCCACGACCGTCTACAACCTGGAGGTCGAACACACCCACACCTTCTTCGCAGAAGGCGCCTGGGTGCACAATGGAAGAGCGTGCCCCGCGGTGAGCGGTCCGGACGGAGGCGAGTGGGGTCCTCACATACCTCTGAAAGGCGACTAGGTCGATGCTTCCGCTCCGCGCGCAACAAGAAATCATGGACTCGGCCGTCGAGGACTACACACCACTTTTCGATGTTACGAGCGTCATCAGAGGCGTGATCCCGGCGCAATCCATCGACGAGCAGATTGACCTAGCGAGGCGAGTAGTCGTCGGCCTCATCGCGCGCGGCTACCTCACTCTTTACTACGACTGTTGGGCCAAGTCGAACGAACACTATCGACACGTCGAGTCTCTTGGTGAAGCCGAGGCCCGCATGGAGCTCGGTAATCGCGCGAATTGGCTCTTTCACGAGCGGCGTGCGCCCGACGAACGATGGGTCGCGATCGGTGCGACGGCAGCGGGGGAGAGTGCGCTCCTTTCCGGCGAATTCGCATCGGACTGATTGGTGGGCCCTCCGGAGCGAATCGTGATGATGCACGCGCTCACTTCGATCGGTGGCCGACTGAGCGGCCGCCTCGCAACCCACGAAGAGTGCCGGGCCCTGTTGGATGCCGTCCCGGCGTATGCATCGTTCGGATTGCTCCCGCCAATGCAACAGTATCGGCTATGCGGGACACTGTTCTTGGTCGAGGTTCACCAGACACTCGACCGATCGCGCGTTCTCCTCCATTGGTTGTCACCGAACGAAATGCAGGACGAGTGCGCGAGCGCCTACCCTGGAATCGTCGCAGCGGCGCTAGGGTACTTGCCATTCGGCGGCGACGCTTCTGGCGGCGGCGATCCCTACTTTCTCCGCGCACACTCGCCGACGGTCTTTCGCATTCGTCATGACCTGGTTGACGTCCACAAAGCAGTACTCAAACCCGGTGCGATCGAGCCGGTGCTGCCAAGCCTCGAGTACCTTCTCTCCGCAGCTCAACTGATCTGAGTGCACTCGACTACGATGACCCAGGTTCGCGGCTCGGCTTCAGAGGCACGTCGCACGTGATCGCCGGCGCGGCCATCCCCGCCGCCAAGCAGGCTGGCGACGGCCTACTGGCCCTGCGCGGCCTCGGCAAGGCCTGGGGCTGCTGGGGGAAAGGCGTGCACCTGCCTCGTCGCGGGCACGATCGTCGAAACCGCCGCCGGCTGCGTGCCGATCGAGCAAATCTCGCCCGGCGACGCCGTCGTCGCCCGCCACCAGCACGACCCCGCTGACGCTCCGCCGCAGATCGGGTACGTTTCCCGGGCTTCGCGAGACCATTGGAAGACCCATGACGAACCTGCGCATTCTCCGCAAATCTCGCAAATGACAACCCGGCGACGTGTTCACGTACCAGCTCACGGACCTTCGCTTCGGCTTCGGACTGCTCGTTCGGACCGATGCGCGGATGGCGGCGTGGACCGGAATTAACCTGATCTACATCTACAACGCGTTCTCCGAATCGATGAAACAGATTTCGCCTCTTGGCAAGGATAATTTGCTCCTGCCGCCCCTGCTGGTCAATGACTCACCGTGGACGCGCGGCTTCTTCGAGAAGATCGCCCACTGGCCGCTTACGCGCGAGCTCTGTTTCAAACGGCACTGTTTTTGCGACACTTCCTACGTGGATGGACCGCGGTACATCGACGAATACGACAAGCGGATCCGCAAGCGGTTCGAACCTTCCGGCGATTACTTGCTCGGCAATTGCTTTGCGGTCGATCAGGACATCTGCGAGGCCTTGGGATTGCCCGTGAACGACGACGGCCCGACGTCGCCTCCTGGTGTCCGACGATAAGGTGTCGGGGAAGCCCTCCCGGAAGCACCCGGAGGCCCCCCTGCCTCGCGGCCTCCCGCGCGCAGGCCACTTGGCGCGGATCGACCCGTTCTCGCGGCCGTCCGTAGGCCGCTACGGCTTCTCCGCCTGGTCCGACAGCGCCACCACCTCGACACGCTGGTTGCTGTGCTGCGCCGTCTCGTCGTATTCCGGCGTCACCGCGCGCTGATTCGCCGCGCTCGCGATCAGCCGCAGCCGGCGCCATTCCACGCCGCGCGACGCAAGATCGTCCGCCACCGCACGGGCCCGGCGATACGACAGCTCAAAACCCTGATCGCTGGCGGCGTAGGCTTCCGCCGCGCTCACGTGCCCGCGGACGTCGATCACGTTGTCCTGTCCCTTCAGATGCTCGGCGATCGCGTCCACGCTCGCGCGCGCCTCGGCGTCGAGCTCCGCCGAGTTCTTGCCGAAGTGGGCCTTTCCGGCCGCACCGTAGTAAAGACTGGGTCGTATCGACTGCGACTGATCCCGTTTGCCGGAAGGCCCGGGGTCGCGCGCGTCGCTGCGACCCATTTTCTCACGCAGCCGATGCACCAGGGCCGCTTCGGCCGGATTGGTCGAGTCGGGGTTCACGGGGTTGTTGAACGCCTCGCGCACCGACAGCGCCCAGTCGAGCATGTCGTTCTCGCTCGAGCTGGCCGCGGCCTGCCCGTCTGACGCCTGCGCGCCTTCGGCGCCGGCGGACGGCGGCTTCATGTTTAGCGCGAGCAAAACGGCAAAGAATCCCATCATGAGCGCGGTGTTGTCGGCAAAGGAGATCAGCCACTCGGGCGCTCCCTCGTGCCCCTCGTCGTGCCCGCCGCCGCCGTGGCCGTGCCCGCCGCCGCCGCCGTGCTTGTGGCCCTTGCTGTCGTGATCGTCGTGCTTGTCGCTCATGGCCGCGTGCTCCCTGTTGCGTTAGGCCGCCGCGCGCAGCTTCGTGCGGTGCGGCGCCGGCAGGAACGCCAGCATCTTTTCGACCGTGACGCGCGGGTTGTCGCCGGCTTGAATCGACATGATGCCCTGCAGCATCATCTCGCGGTTCAGAATTTCCTCGCCCGAGCGCAGTCCGAGTTTGTCGCCGATCGGACCGGCGATCGCGTTGGCCACGATGGCGCCGTACATCGTCGCCACGACGGCCACCGCAAGCATGGAGCCCATCTTTCCGATGTCGCCGCCTTCAAGGTTGCCGAACATGCCGACCTGCCCGACCAGCGTTCCGACCAGCCCGTACCCGGGCCCGTAGAGCTTGATCAGGTCGAAGAACTTCTTGCCGGCTTTGTGCCGTTCCTGCATCGCCAGAACTTCGAGCCGCAGCGTCTGCTCGATGATGTCGGGCGAAGTGCCGTCGATCGCCATCCGCAGTCCCGAGCTCAGGAAGCCGTCCTTGATCTTGCCGACTTCGGCTTCGAGCGCCAGCATGCCGTCGCGTCGCGCCTTCTCGCTCAGCTCGCTCATCAGCTTGATCACTTCCGCGACCGGAAGCGACTTGTGAAACATGAAACGCTTCACGAATCCCGGCACCTGTTTGATCTTCTCGATCGGCATGGCCATCATGCAGACCGAGATCGATCCGCCGATGACCATCAACACGCCTTCCTGCGAATAGAACATCTCGAAGTGTCCGTGCGAGACTTCGTAGAACACAAAGCCCAGACACCCCACGCCGATCAAGACGCCGATGAGACTGGAGATATCCATTGTGCTGCCACCCCCGCGCGCAGCAAAGTCGCGCCTGTCGTCGGCGGTCGACCGCTGCACGGATTCCCGGAGTGCTCATCGGACCGAGGCGCAAGGGCCTGCTGCAATCCGTTGTTGCGCTGCGCCGCGCGCCGCAGAACCCGAAGTTATTGGGCGGGCCGCTCGGCTGAGCGCCTGCGAATCGCGCCCCGCGCCGCAGCGCCGACCGGCCCGCTACACTATCGGAATCGCACAGCCGCAGGAGAACGCCGCGACATGGCCGAACAACCCGTACCCCGCCGCAACCTCGACATCCCCCAGGGACTCTGGATCCGCTGCGACGGCTGCGCCGCCATGATCTACCGCCGGATTCTCGAAGAGAATCTGCAAGTCTGCCCCGAGTGCGACATGCACTATCGCGTCGACGCCCGCACGCGCATCCTGCAGCTCAACGATCCGAACACCTTCGAGGAGTTTCTGCCCGGCCTGCGCTCGACCGATCCGCTCGAATTCCGCGACCGGCTGCCCTATCCCGAGCGACTCGCGGCGGCCGAGAAATCCGCCGGCGGCGGCGAGGCAATCGTTGTCGGCAAAGGCTTCGTCAAAGGGCGACCGCTCATCATGGGCGTGATGAACCCCAACTTCATCATGGGTTCCATGGGCGCGGTCGTGGGGGAGAAAGTGGCAGCCGCCGCCGAGCGTGCCATCGACGACAAGCTGCCCTTGTTGATGGTCACGTGCAGCGGCGGCGCACGCATGATGGAAGGCATGGTCTCGCTGGTGCAGATGGCCAAGACCAGCGCTGCCATCGCGCGGCTCGACCAAGCCGGCGGACTGTACATCGTCGTGATGACCGACCCCACCACGGCCGGCGTCGCGGCGAGTTTCGCGTTTCTCGGCGACGTGACCATCGCCGAGCCCGGTGCGGTGATCGGATTCGCCGGGCCGCGCGTGATCGCCGGCACGATCCGCCAGACGCTGCCCGAAGGGTTCCAGCGCTCCGAATTCCAGCTCAAGCACGGCTACGTCGATCGCATCGTGCATCGCCGCGACCTGCGCAGCGAAATCGCGCGCATCGTCGACTACTGCAACAAATAGACGGCTTCAGCGCGGCAGCTCGAACGCGGAGACTTCGGCGCCGTCCAGCACAATCGTCGTCGGTCGCAGAGACAGAACGCGCGGCGCGCGAAATGCGCCCGACAGTCGCACGTGCTGCGCGGGGCGCGCCGGATCGCACGACTGCACCACCGCCTGCAGTTCGACCCCGCCGGCCGCGCGCTGCGACGCGAACACGCCGAGCGTTTCATCCGACGCGCCGCCGGCGTGCAGGAGCCGCCCATCGGCGACTGTCGCGTGCTGCACGACGCCGTCGCGATAGCGCAAGCGACGCCAGCCGATCGCGGACAGCAACAGCGGGTCATCCGCCGCCATCACTACCCGTTCGACCGGCCCCAGCCGCGGCTCATCAGGCGGCGTCGTTCGCCAGAAAACCGTTCCATGGCCTGCGTCGATGGCCACGACTTCGCCGCTCTCGCTCGCGACGAACAGCGCGGGTCCACCCTCGAGTGGCGGAGGCGACGAGCGACGCTGCCAGGGTCGCGGATCGCGCATGCCGATGCGAGCGGTCGCCAGCGCGACGCCGTCCGGCAGCGGCGCTTCAAGCGGGCGGCCCCGCACGGACTTTGTAACGATCTGAGCGCGTTGCGCGGTGACCAGCTCGTTTCGCGCCAGACCCTGCCAGATCGGGGTCTCGGTTCCCGTTTCGAACGTCTCGATCGTTGGCGGATTCGCGCCCTGGCTGTACCAGATTGCCGCGCGGCTGACACCGCCGGATCGCCAGGACACCGCGCCCCACCACCAGTCGCTTTCGGGATGGGCGTCGATGACGGGCGGAAAGAGCCGCGCCTCAGCACCCGAATTGAGCGAAAGGCGCCAGCGCAGCGCACCGTCGCGCGTGTCATACGCCGCTAATTCGCCGTCGGAACGCAGCGCGAGCACCAAGCCTCTGGCGACCGCTGCGGCGATCAGGCGCGTTGTGAACTCCGGATCCGCGTCGCGATCGGGCTGCGGCGCAGGAGGTGCGCCGATCGACCAATCCAGCGCCGCTGTCGGCTGCGACGCTGCCGTATCGACGCGGATCGCGGCGACCGAGTGTCGGTCGAACAGCAGCACCTGATTTTCGGTCCAGCCGGCGACGCGCGCCCCGGTCGTGAGGCGAAGCTCAGCGATCGCCGCGCCGCTGCGCAGATTCAGAACCGTAGCGCCGCCTGTCGCGTCGAGCGCGATCGCGCGCTGCGAACCGGGCGCGGGGTCTAATTCCAGCCAGAGCAGGTCAGCGGCGGCGCGACAGCGCCAGGAAGGTTCAATCTGCGGCGGATCGGCGGAGAATGCCGCCAGAAACGCAGCGCACCATGCGAGTTGGATGATGAAAGCCGCCACGAAAGCGAATTTTATCGCGGACTACTCGTCGGCGTCGGTCATGGCGGTGTCGCTGGAGAATCGCGCCCGCCGGCGCAGGCGCTCGTAGCCGCGGCGGCTCGGGGCCTGAACAAAGGCGAGCAGGCGGCGACCGGCGTCGGTACGCACCATCTGCGCCAGATCGGCAACGGCATTGGGGAAAGTCCGGCGGCCGGTGAACAGATAGCGGTAGGCCGTGCGCAATTCGGCTCGCTCTTCCGGAGTCAGTCCGGCGCGCTTCAATCCGATGAGGTTCAGGCCGCTGACGCTACCCCAGGCGAACATCATGAATGGAGGAACGTCGCGGATGACGACCGATCCACCCTGGATCATCACCAGCTCTCCAACGCGCGCGAATTGATGGACTACGCTGTTGCCGCTAAGGAACGCGCGGCGTCCGACCTGCACGTGTCCGGCGAGCAGTACGCCGTTGGCGAGCGTCACGTCGTCAGCGACGTCGCAGTTGTGCCCGGCGTGCGAATTCGCCATGAAGAAGCAGCGGGCCCCGATCTTTGTGGTGGAATCGGGCATTGTGCCGCGGTGAATGGCGACGCCCTCACGCAGCACGGTAGCCTCGCCGATGTGCGTGAAGCTCGGAGCGGTGTTCCACTTCAAGTCCTGCGGATGATGGCCGATGACCGCGAACGGATGAACCTGGCACTGCTGGCTCAGGTGCGTGCCCTGCGCGATGAACGCGTGATGCCAGACGCGCGCGCCGCTCTCGATCGTTACGCCGGCCTCGATGACCGCGTAGGCGCCAATGTCGGCGTCTGCGGCAATCTGCGCTTCGCGCGAGACGATTGCGGTCGGGTGGATCGGCATGCCGAAATACCTGCGACTTCCTATCCGCCGCCGGCGCGTTGCGCGAGGCGGGACTCGATCAATTCGCCGACGATCTTCGGGTCGGCCTTTCCGCCGGAGATTTTCATCACCTGTCCCGTCAGGAAGCCGCGCGCCGCCTGGAGTTTCTTGGGATTGCCGAGGGCGTCGGCGACGGCCTGATCGTTGGCGGCGAAGGCTTGATCGACCCAGGCGCCGATCTGGTCGGTGTCGCGGCTTTGCAGCAGCCCGAGTTCGCGCGCCAAATCCGCCGGCGACGCGGCCCCGCCGCGCTGCACAAACGCCTCGGCGATCTGCGCCGCGGCGGTCGCGTTGACTTGGCCCTCGGTAACCAGCCGCGCGAGCTGCGCGAGCGTCTCGGCTGAGACGCCAAGGCCGGCGATCGTTGTGCGGCGCTCGTTGGCCAGGCGCGCCCAGAAACTGAGAAAGTGCTTGCCCAGTGTCGCCTTGCATGCGCCGTGTTCGGCCGCATCGTCGAGCAGGTCGGCCGTCGCGCGGTCGTCGACCAGCGCGGGCGCATCGTTCGGCGAAATCTTGTACTCGCAGACAAAGCGCTCGGTTCGCGGAATGGGCAGCTCGGGCAGGTGCTCATCCATGGCGTGGATCACGCGCGAGTCGGTGCGAAGCGGCACAAGGTCGGGGTCGGGGAAGTAGCGGTAGTCGTCCGCCTCCTCCTTCTCCCGCTGCGGCACGGTGATCTCGCGCACGTCATCCCAGCCGCGGTTGCTCTTGTTGCCGGCGCCGGCGACGCGCCCGTCTTCGAGCCAGGCCCGCGCCTGACGCTCGATCTCAAATGCGATCGCGCCATGCAGCGAGCGGAACGAGTTGAGATTCTTCACCTCGACAATAGGCGTGCGGTATTCGCGGCCGTCGCGGCGAATGAGCAGGTTGATATTCGGCTCGAAGCGCATCTGGCCCTTCTGCATGTTGGCTTCGGACACACCCAGGTAGCCGGCGAGCCGCTGCAACTGCACCGCGAACTCGCGGGCTTCGTCGGCCGAGCGCAGGTCGGGCTCGGTCACGACCTCGAGCAGCGGCGCGCCGGCGCGATTGAGGTCCACCGCGGTCGCACCGACGAAGTCGTGCACGTTCTTGCCGGCGTCCTCTTCAAGATGCGCCCGGCGAACGCGAATCTTGCGGATTTCGTGGTCCAGCGGCAGCTCGAAATAGCCGTCGTAGCAGAGCGGCTGGTCGTATTGTGAAATCTGGTAGTTCTTGGGCAGATCGGGGTAGTAATAGCTCTTGCGGTCCCACTTGGTGGTCTCCGCAATCCGACAGTGCAGCGCCAGGCCGGTGCGAATCGCGAGCTCGACGGCGCGTCCGTTGATCACGGGCAGCGCGCCGGGCAGACCCAGACATACCGGGCAGACGCGCGAGTTGGGCGAAGCGCCGAACTCCATCGCGCAGCCGCAGAACATCTTCGTGCGCGTCAGCAACTGGATGTGCACTTCCATCCCGATGATCGGCGCTACGTCTAGTCCGGCGACGGTCATGCACCCCACTCCACCCAGTCGGGTCGACAGAAAGCGGGGAGTATACCGTCTTGCCGAAATCCCAGCCGGGTCGCCAGCGCGCAGGCCGGCGCGTTCGATTCGCCGCAGCCCGCAAACACCTGGCGCAGCGTCCAGCGCCGCGCCGCACCGAGCGCATACTCGACGAGGGCACTGCCGACGCCGCGCCGCCGAGCGTCCGGGCGGACGTAGAGATCGAACAGCCCGCCGATCGGTCCCACCTGGAGCAGCGCGATGCAGCCGCCGGGCGCGCCATCGATTTCAGCGACCCAGACGTCAAACTGCGGGTTATCAAGACGGTCGAGCTCGTGCTCGATCAGGCGCGAGTCCGCGTTGCCGCCGGCGCGTTCATTCAGGAGCGCCGTGTACGCACGGCGAAGAGCGCGCGCCGAAACGACGCGCAATTGAGGCGGGCTAGGGCCACTGGTCGAAGCGGACGTTGCGCGCCAAGCGAGAATCGGACGCGGCGCGTACCCGGCCGCCGCGAACGCGTCGTCCATCGCGCGCCGGTCGGCGCCCGCGGCAACGCGAACCCGGCTGCAACGGGCGCCCCGCGATTCGTAGAACGCGTCCAGTTCGCGCAGCGCAGCGGCGGCGTCCGGCACGGCGACGAAGTCGCCAGCGTGACAGGCGTTCGGCAGATTCGGAAAGCGTGTGGAGTCGTAGGCGATCGCGCCTTCTAGCGCGACCGGATCGCTGACCAGCCCGTCATAGGCCTGTAGGAGCCGGTAGTGCGGGGCGAGCAAAGCCGCAGCGTCGTCCACGCGGGCAGTATAGCGCGCGTGCCGGCGAAGCTACACTGCGGCGCATGAGCGGCCCGTCGGACAATCCGGTCATCTCGGTGCGCGGGTTGGTTGTGCGTTATCCCGGCGCTGTCGGGGACGGCGCGACCGTGCTCGACGGCGTGCAGTTCGACCTGCACCGCGGCGAGACGCTCGTGATCATGGGCGGGTCGGGCTGCGGCAAGAGCACGCTGCTGAATTGCATGATCGGCGAGATTCAACCGGTGGCCGGACAGATCATTTTCTCGCTGCCCAATCTGCCGCCGGTGGACATCGTGAGCGCGCCGCGCTTCGAGGCGGATCGAGTCCGCAAGCGGCTTGGAATTCTGTTTCAATCGGGGGCGCTCTTCAGTTCGCTGTCGGTTGCCGAGAACGTGGCGCTGCCGCTGCGCGAGCACTCGCACGTCGATCCCGCGGTGATCGACATCGTGGTGGCGATGAAGCTGCAGCAGGTTCACATGCTGCCGCACCGCAACAAATTTCCCTCGCAGTTGTCCGGCGGGCAGCGCAAGCGGGTCGGGCTGGCGCGGGCGACGGCGCTGGACCCCGATCTGCTGTTCTACGACGAACCGAGCGCGGGGCTGGACCCGGTGACGTCGTCGGCGATCGACGAACTCATCATCGGGCTATCCCAGAAGCTGCACGTCACGAGCGTGGTCGTGACGCACGAGATGGACTCGGCGTTTCGCATCGCCGACCGGATGATCATGCTTGATCGCGGGCGCGTGCTGAGAGCCGGAACGCGGGCGGACTTCGACGCGCTGCGCCGGCGGCCGATCGACGAACTGACCGACGCGACCGAACGGATGATCTGGCAGTTTCTGAATGGCACGAACGCCGGTCCGCTGACGGATGCCGAAGGCATGAGCCTGTATGAGAAGCTGCTGATCGAGGGCGAGTCGAGCGCGGGTTTCCGCGTGTATTGACGAACGACGCGGGTCATGGTGCGAGAAGGGAATCTCGCACCAGCAGCAGATTCTCGCACCAGCAGCAGTTTCTCGCACCAGGAGCAGCACCGAGCACGGGCCAGAGGCCCATGCCCCCCAATTCAGACCGGCGCGGCGGCGTCGGAGGCCGGTCCCTCCAACGCGGCCGAGCGATCGGGAATGCAGACGCTGGGTCATGGTGCGAGAGAGGATCTCGCTCCAGAGGACGGGATTCTCGCACCAGGGCAAATGCGCGCCCTGTCGCAGGCGATTCTCGGTGCGAGAAAGGATCTCGCTCCAGAAGACGGGTGCGAGAGAGGATTCTCGCACCGGGCGATGTCGACTCACCCAACCCGCCGCCGAGCACCGTGGCGTAGCGCGCGGCGAGAATGAAACAGAGCGCCCGCGCGATAGTCCGCGCGAGCGCTCAACAATGTGTTCCCTTGATTCTGATGCTCTACGTCGTAGCCGGCGCCGGGGACTTCTGCGACTCCCACCAGCGGACCAGCTCGTTCGCGGCCGATTCGACGGACTGCGTCGGCTGCCAGCCGCTGGCCGCCGTCAGGCGCGTCGAGTTCCCGCAGAGCCACGGAATCTGATCGTTGGTGTTCGCCGGCAGCTCGACGAAGTTCACCTGCCGATTCGCGGCGCGGGCGATCCACTCACAGACCTGGCGCACGGTCTGAGTGCGCCCGCCGGCGATGTTGTAGATCTCGTTGGGCTGGCCGGCGCTGAGCAGCGCCGTGAGGCCCGCGACGGCGTCCTGCACGTGCAGAAGGTCGCGCTCGAAACTGAGGTCGGGCAGCTCGATCTCCGCCGCGCCTCCCACGACGCGTTTGGCGACCGCGCTGAAGAAGAAGTTCTCGCTCTGGCCGGCGCCGAAGTAGTGGAACGGCCGCGCGATCACGAGATCGAGGTGGAAATTCTGGAAGAACGTGCGGGCGACCGACTCGGCGGTCGCCTTCAGCGAACCGATGGTCGTGCACGGCGCGACCGGCGCGCCCTCATCGAGCGATCCGCGAGCGCGGTCCGCGCGGCCGTAGACCTCACCGCTGCTGACCAGCACCACCCGCGCCCGCGGGACGGTGCGCCGCACGGCGTCGAGCAGATTCGCCCAGCCGGTGACAATGGATTGATACGCCGCAAGCGGATCGTCGGAGGCGGGGTACGCCTGAGTCGTTCCGGCAAGGTGGACGACCGCGTCGGGCCGGACGCCCGCAATGGCGCGGGCCACGTTGATCGAGTCGGAGACGTCGCAGACGATGCCACGGCCGAATTCGCGCTCGAACGCGAGCTTTCGCGCCCGATTTCGCACGCCGCCCACCACGTCGAAGCCGAGTCGCGTCAAGTGTGCGGCCAGGTGTCGTCCGGTGAAGCCCTCTGCGCCAGTAAGAAAGATGGTACGCACGTGAATCCTCCAACGGATGCCGATCTCGCCCGTTCTCCAGCGGGGCGACCGCGGCGCGGCGACGCGGTAATGGCGTATCGGCCGCAGTGAGTCGGCTGTTGCGTAAGGAGGCTTCGGAACCGTGTGCCGGTCGGCGCGCGGCGTGATAACTCGACGCGCCGAAGCTGCGCGGGCGGCGCTACTGGCGCTCGCGGCGTTGCCGCGGCGCGGCCAGCTTCACGCGAACGGTGGCTTGCTTGCCGTCGCGCTCGTAGATGATGTCGACTTCCTGACCCGGGTCGAACTCGGCCAGCGCGCCCATGTACGTCTCGACGGAGCTGATCTTGAATTCACCGATCTGGATGATCCGATCACCGTCGCGCATGCCCGCTTGCTTGGCGGCGCCGCCGTCGGAAACCGCGTCGAGCAGCAAGCCCGGTCCCTTGTCGCTGTAGCTGGGAACCACGCCCAGCCGCACGCGCGGCATGTTCGGGCGTGCTGTGTCTCCCCCGGCCGGAGCGCTGGCGGCTGCCACTGCCGGGCCCGTAGCCGGCTGAGACTCCGGCGCGGGCGGCGGCTTCTTCTGAAACGTCGGACCGCTCGACATGTTCGCCAACTCAACCGTGATGCCGTACCACATGCCGAGCAGATTCGCGGCGCCCGCGGCGTCGATCAGCTCCCAGTCGTCCTCAGGCTGGTGATACTGGCGGTGGAAACCCGTGAACGGGAATAGGACCGGGATGTCCTTGCGGTAGAACGACGCGTGATCGCTGGCGCCGAAGACGCTGTCGCTAACGTCGGGGGCGTCGTAGGGAATGCCGGTCGGGTCGGCGTGCTTCTTGACCAGGTCCGGAAACTCGACCGCGGTCGGCACGCCCTCGATCGCAAGCTTCTTTTGACCGACGCGCCCGATCATGTCGAAATTCACCATGGCCTTGATCGACTCGAGCGGCACCGTCGGCTCGCTCACGAAGTGTGCGCTGCCGAGCAGGCCCATCTCTTCCGCATCGAATCCCATGAAGAGGATTGATCGTGCGGGGCGCGGCCCCGCCGCGACGGCGCGCGCCGTCTCCAGCATGCCGGAAGTGCCCGACGCGTTGTCATCGGCGCCGTTGTGAATCTCCGGCTCGCGCTCGCGGGTCGCTCCGGGGCCGAAGCCGCGGCGGATCGTGCCTACGTGATCGAAATGCGCGCCGACGACGATGTACTCATCGGGAGCAGTCGCTCCGCGCAACCGGCCGATGACGTTACGCGCGTTCAATACCTTGTTTTCCAAGCCGGTCTTGATCGAGACGCGCGCGTCGCCCAGGGTCCGCGAGAGCGGGAGCCGCTTTTCATCCAACTCAGTCTGCAACTCAGCCAGCTTCGGTGCGCCGGTCGCCGCGAGCAGGCGCTCGGCCGCCGCGCGTGAAACATGGACCATCGGCAATTCGTAGCTGGTGCGGGCCTCGCGGGCGTCCCACGGCGTCAGTTCGTCCGCGGCCGGGTCGCGATTCGGCGGGTTCACGATCAGCAATGCCTTCGCGCCCTTAGCGGCGGCGATGCGCGCTTTGCGCGAGAAGAGCGAATGGACCGACGCATCCTCGCCGCCAAACGCAGCCTTTGGATCGGCGGCGTCCCGCGGTTCGTAGCGCAGCACCAGCAGCACTTTGCCCGAGGGGTCGAACGCAGTGTCGCCGTAGTCGTTGTACTTGTGATCGGGCGCCTCGATGCCGTAGCCCGCGAACGCGAGCGGGCCGTCGATCTCGCCCAGAGCGGACCATGGCAGCGGGATCCAATCCTTGCTGACTTCGAACGTCCCGGCGCTCACCGAGACCTCGAATCCGGCTGCGGCGGGATCGAATGCCTTGCCGTCGGGAACCGTGAACGGCTGGAAGTAGGTGCCGTCGACACCGCCGGGTTCAATCCCCAGCTTTTTGAAATGTTCCGCCAGATAATCGCCGGCTTCGATGCTGCCCGGCGTGCCGGGGCGACGACCGCCCATGCGGTCGTGAGAGAGGAATTTCACGTGCCGCAGATAACCGTCGGCGGTGAAATCCGGCTTGTATTCGCCGGCCGAAACATTCAGGCAAACAGCGACACTCGCCGCCAGCAGGATGGCGGCGGCACGGCGACGATCACAGAGCATCGGTGCATTCCCTCGGTTCTTGAACGGCTCAGGACGCGATGATTGTACGAAGACGCACCCCCTTCGCCAACCGGATCGCCGAACGTTCGTCTATTGCGTGGCTTGCGAGGAAGCAGCACAATGCAGGCGATGGCGAACCCCGCGCCGAACAGCGTTGCTACTGCTCCGGAGCCGGCGCCTCGGCCCCGCAGGCCGGCGGGTCGTCGCACATCGCATCCCGAGTCCGATCCGCGGCAGCCGGAGCGACCATCCGGCTGGTACACACGGCTGAAGCTGGAGATCGCGCGCGGGTTCCTGTGGGGCTGGGCGCGGCTGTTCAGCTTGCGCGGCCTGTACTTCTTCGGGGTCGCGTTTGGCACGCTCGAGTATCTGATCAACTTCAAACGCCGGGCGCGATTCCGGGCGGCGCTGGCGCGCATTTTCCCTGAGGGCGTCGACGCCGAGCAATCGCGGCGTTTCACGCTGACCTTTTTCAGGCGCACACGCTGCGACAAGCTGTTCTATCTCGTGTTCGACCGGCTGCCACGCGAGAAGCTGGTGAAGCGCATCAAGTTCTTCGGGCGCGAGCACATCGACGACGCGCTGGCACGCGGCAACGGCGTCTATCTGATGGGCAGCCACACCGGCTCGCAGCACGTGCTGACGCTATTGCTGGCGCTGCTGGGCTACGAGGGGGCGGCGATCCGCGACCGTAACGAAAGCGCCTCTCGCCGTTTCATGCAGGACCGTTTCCTCGAGACGTTCCCGGAATTTCGCGGCGCCCGCTGGCTTTATGCGGACAGCTTCCCGCGCGACATCTATCGCTGCTTCCAGGAAAACCGCATCGTCGGCAGCGCGCTCGACGTCGGCCGTCAGCGCGGGCAGACGCTGCGAACCTGTCCGGTAGACATCTTCGGCGAGAAGCGCGAGTTTCTGACGGGAACGCTGCAGATCGCGCTGCGTTGCCGGGCGACGGTGATGCAGATCTTCGTCGTATCGCGCCCGAACTTCTATTTCCGCATTATCGCTACGCCGCCCCTGTACGTGCCGGAGTCCATCGAGCACCCCGACACGCCCGAACGGCTCGCATCGATCCTGCAGGCATATGCGGACGGGATCGAGGCGCACGCGCGCGAATATCCGGACAACCTGAGCCGGATATAAACCGGCGCGAGCGGGCGGTTCGCGAGAGCGCCGGCGGTTCCCGCTGCGCGGGAATGTGGGCACGGGCCGGAGGCCCATGCTACCCAAGAAATAAAACCAAGGCGCGAAAACGACCGCTTGCTCACGCGCGCGGCGCGACTGGTGCGAGAATCCCTTCTCGCACCACCAGCACGCTCTGATCCGAGCCCCGAACGTGAATAAGGGGTCGCGTTCCTTTTTCTGATCCGGACCCGGAGCGCCAAAAAACGGGTCGCAATTCGACTGCGTGCGAAGAGCGCTTCGCGCGAGCACCGGCGGTTCCCGCCGCCGCGAGTGAACGGGCGAGGTGTGCGTGATCCGAAAAGGCGAGCAGCCGCGCTGCCGAGTCGCTCCGGCAGCGCGGCCCCTCCGATGCAATGCCGCATGCACGCGCTGAATCCGCGAGGACTCGCAGCGTGCTACAAACTAGCGACGACGCACGAGCGCCAGCGCGCCGAGGCTCAGCAGCAGCAGCGACGCGGGTTCCGGCACGATGTTGGGGTTGACGTACATGGCCATCAACTGACCAAACTCGACCAGCTCGAGATCGCTATTCACCGCGTGGGCCTGCGAGTTCAGCAGGAACCAGCCGGGTCCGAGGATGCTCTCGGCATCGATGATGCCCGACGATTCCTCATCCTGCGTGATGAAATCCGACGCTCCGCTGACGAAGAAATCGGAGTTGAACTGAGCGACCTGCGTGTAGCCGGCGCTGTCGATGTCGTAGAGCCAGATCTTGCCGAGATCGGCCTGGTTGCCGATGTCTTCCTGCATCAGGATGCGACCGAGGCTGTCGATCGTGATGTTGTCGAGCATCTTGTGGCCTTCGTCGCCCTCGAGCAGGATTTCGAGCGAGCCGCCGGCCTCCGGGTTCTCGATGTCGCTGAAGCTGAGCTTCCACAGCCGGCTGTTGCCGGTGAAGCTGGCGGTGGTCACGAAGTAGAAGTCGTTCTCGTGGCCGGGGCGGGGGTCGAACGCGCCGTCCTCGATGCGCTGCATGCGCATGACGTCCGCGGCGATGGTGTCGGTCTGAAGCTGCACGCCGTTCTTGGTCGAGGCGTCGCCGAGGTTGGCCAGCTCAAAGCTGCTGTTGCCGACGTACGAACCGACGTTGGTGCCGAGGCCGAAGCTGTTGCTCTCCTCGGTGACGGTGTTGCCGGCAACGTTGACCTTCACGCCGTAGGTGGTGCCGTTGTTGAGACCGGCGCGATCGAACTCATTGCCCGAGGCGGTCTTCGTGCCGACGTAGACGTACAGCTCGCTCGGATTCGTGTCGGGGACGGTGCTTGCATCGGCGTCATCGAGACCGATGACGATCGTCTTTTCCTGTCCGAACGGACTGGCGACCGCGTTTTCCCACGACATGCGACCGAGCCAGGGCAATTCCCAGCTCTGGCCGGAGTTCGGACCGGTCAGCACCGTGCCGAACGCGCGACCGTGGTCGACGCTGAACGGCGGGCGCGTCTCCTCGCCGTGCATGAGAATGCGCTCGCTGGTGCCCAGGCCGTTCCAGGAGAACGCCGTGGCCGCGGGGATGTCCGCTGAGCAGAATCGATTGACCTGCGCGGCGCCGGCCGACCACGACGAGGTGCCGTAGTCCCATGTGTACTGCGACGTGATGTGATCGGCGCCGGTGTTCACGCCGAGCGTCGCCGCGTCGACGTTCCAGCGCGAGACGAACGCGCCGGTCGCACCGTGGGCGCGGGCCACGCCGCTCGTGGGTCCCAGCTCGTGGTTGACGTAGAGATTGAAGCTGCCGTCGCCCTGATCGAGCGCGCCCATGCCGTCGGGAATACCGACCATGCGGTAGCCGCCGACGTTGTCGCCGACGGTGAGAATGGACTTGGTCTGTACGCCGCCGAGCGACGGGAGCACGTGCGGGGCCACCGTCGTGCTGGGGCCGATCAACTGACCGTACGTGGCACACGGCAGGCCGAGCACGGCGGTCAACACCGCGCCAGATCGAAACTTGCGCATGAACTCTCCTCCTCGAGCCGACTTGAACCGGAAGAAGCGCCGTGCAACCGCGCACGACCCTCTGCGAGCAGAGTGGCAGCGCAGCGCTAAGGTCATGCCGTGCGCCGCTTCAACATTTGGTTCGGATTCTGCGAAAAAGACGTAAGCGCGATCACGCGTGAATCGCGCTCAGCCGCCGATACGGCTCATCTGCCGATCGCCGTACGCGGCGTGCGTGTCGGGCTTGAAGCGCAGGCAGCGCACGAATGCATCACGCAGCGATGACACCGGCGCCGCCGCGCGCAACAGCGATCGTACGTCGACTTCGCCGCCGTCGAACAGGCAACTTCGCAGCAGGCCCTCGGGCGTCAGGCGCAGGCGATTGCAGGTCGAACAGAATGGCGCAGACATCGCGTGAATGAAGCCGATGCGACCGATCGCGCCGGCCAGGCGAAGGACACGCGCCGGACCGTGCCCCGAATCCGCGGCCGCTTCGATCAGCGGGCCGAAACGCGACTCGATCGCGCCGCGCATCTCCGCGAATGACACGAACTCGTCGTCGCGCGTGCGAACCTCCGACTGTGCGAGCGGCATGAACTCGATGAACCGCACGGTGCGCGGCTGGCGCAGCGTGAGCGCAGCGAAATCGGACAGCTCGTCGACGTTTGCGCTGCGCATGACAACTACGTTCAGTTTGACGGGCGGGAATCCGCACGATTCCGCAGCCGCGATGCCTTGCCAGACCGACTCGATCGCCCCGCCGCCCGTAATGCCGCGGAAGCGCGCCGCCTGAAGCGTGTCGAGACTCACCGTCAGGCGATCGAGCCCAGCGGCGCGCAGCGGGGCGGCCTGTTCGCTCAGCACAATGCCGTTCGTCGTAAGCGACAAGTCGCCGCACCCGGGAAGCGCACGCAGCTTTCGCACGAGGTCTGCCAGATCGGCGCGCAGCAGCGGCTCGCCGCCGGTGAGCTTGAAATCGCGGATGCCCAGCGCGATCGCGGCCTCGGCGATGCGCACGATCTCTTCGAAGCTCATGAGCTCGTCGCGCGGAAGCCACGCCACGCCGTCGTGCGGCATGCAGTATACGCAGCGCAGGTTGCAGCGATCGGTGACGCTGATGCGAAGTGTGCGGACGTAGCGGATGTCGCGCGGCCCGAGCGCCTGCCCGGCGAGCGGTGCAGGGGTTTCCGTCGGCGTCACGACCGGCAATTGGGCCAGGCGGGGCGCCAATTCGGCACTCGACGCGGCGTCAGGGACCGCCGCGCCGCCCGGGATCACGATCGAGCCAACCGTGGACATCACGCTGGTACAGTAGCTCTCCGCGCTCGTCGAACGCAAGAATAACCCCGCGCGGCTGGAAATCCTCGATCGAAAGCACGCGCTTCGCACCCCGCTCGTCCGGCGGGAGCGGGCGCAGCCAGCGAAAATACACGCCATCGCCGCGCATCGGCGACGCCTGAATCAGCCAGGCGCCCGTCTGCTGTGCCGCGACATATGCCTCCACCAGCATCTCCACCGGCGGCGGCACAAACAGCGGATCGAGCGCGACGCGCACCGGCTCACTCACCCGCGGCAGCGTCCGCAGCAGGAGCGTCGCGGCGCCGCGCCGGCGTTCCTCCGTGACGCTCTCCACCGGCCGGCCGCGCACGGCGCGAACTTCCGTGAGCCGCAGGCTGTAGTCGCGACCCGCGGCGTCGACGGACCACTCGTTCGCTTCGGCGGCTTCGTTCGCACCAATCCGCGCGACATAGGAACCGCGAAACGCGCGCCCGCCGCGCGATTCCCGCGCCACCACGAACGTGACCGGCTCGCCGACGAACGAGCCCCGATACTCAGCGGCGTGCGATGCCGCGCCCCACCATTGCGCGACGCCGCGCTCGGCGATCTGCTCGACCAGGTCGCGTCCAGCGACGGCGGCGGCCGCGAAATCCGGCGATCGCTCGGTGGCGACGAATCGGAGCGCGCCGGCGATCTCGCGCGCCGCCTGGTCTGCTGCGGCACTGCGGCCGGCGTTCGCGTACACCTGGAGCAGTGCGGCCTCGCCCTCGGTGCTCGTCACCAGGAACGCAGCCGACAGCCCGCTCACGTTGCCGTCCGGGCGCTGAATCGCCGCCAGCCGATGGCCCGATGGCAGATCAAGCTCGACCGGCGCTGCGGGACGATCCCAGCGAATCCGAGCGACGTCGGCGAGCAGCGCCTGCGGCGTTCGCCCCGGACCGAGCCAGGTGCGGTGGACGCTGACCACCCAGACCGGCGCGTTGTCGGAAATTGACTCGATGAATACGCCCGGCACTTCGGCGAAATCCGGCGGGTGAACGCGCCAGTCTCGCGCTAACGGGAATTGCACGCCTGCGGCACGAAGCAGGTCGTCGGCTGGCGCGGCCGCAGCGCCGTCGAGCGTCGCCGACTCGCACATTTCCTCCATCAGGTCGAAATCCGCGGCGGACAAGCTCTCGACCGGCCCGTACTCGACCGCGAGTTGCTCGCCGCGCGGCGTGATCACGACTCGCAGCAGCGATTCGAGCGCCTGCTGACGACCGAACAGCGGCGTGGAACGATCGAGGCGCACCTGGAAACCGCTGTAGGGACCGATGCGCGCCGGCGTCGCGGGTTCGCGCAACTGAAGTTCCGCCAGAAGCGCTTCCGGCGCAGTAAACACGCCAAGCCTCTGGTAGCGAAACTGAATCTGTCGTTCGATGCGCACCGTGTTCGGCGCTGCAGCGACCGGTTTTCCCGGCAGTGCGAACGTCCCCGGACTCTCGGGGAGCTCGAGCCAGCGCTGCGGGACTCGAACTCGCAGCGGGGTTGTGCCGACGGCTCGCGGCGCCCCCAGGTGCCGGGCCTCGCGCGCCTGCATCCACGCCAGCCCCAGGGCCCCGATCAGCGACAGCGCCGTGAGCACTGTGAGCAGCCACGGGCGCGCGGGCTTGACCTGGTTGTGGACCTCAATCATCCGCGCTGACCCGTCCGCGACCCGACCGACCAAGCGTCCGCGCGGCGCGTCATTGGTCGTCTTCCACGTCGGGCACGACGACGAGGTCGATGCGGAATCCGCCCGGCGCGGCGTCATCGGCGTTGAAGGTGAAGATCAGCAGGTCGCCGCAGGTGTAATCCACGCCGAGCCGCGCTCGCCGACCATCGGCCGTGCCGATCGTCGGCAATGCGGCGGCGTCTGAGTCGATCGGCGCGTCGGAGAAATTGACCACCGTGCTGAAGGCGTCGGCGTCGAAGCCATCCACTTCATCCGCGTCGGTCGCCAGGACACGCTCGACGAATTCGTCGGTGCCGATCGTGGTGTCGCGGCGGCAGGTGAGCGTCCCGGGCGCGGTGCTCGCGCCGGCCTCGACCCGCAACTGCTGAAGCGTCACAGCTCCCGGCGGGTCGCGATCGAGCGCGTCGTACGATCCGAACGAAAACGAAGCGCGAAACTCCGTGTTGTTGATGAACTGCACGCTGACGTTGCCCGCGCGCTCTTCGGTCAGGTTAGAGATCAACTCGCCGGTGCAGCCGCATAGCGCCAGCATGAACCCGATCGCCGCACAACATCGTCCGCGCATACAGACTCCCTGTTTCGCAAGCGCGCCCAGCCTGGCGCGCGGCGACATTGTAGCTGGATTTACGGGGTCGGCCGCGAAGTCGCGGGCTGCGAAGCGGGCTCGAACCAGTCGCCGGGTTCGGGCGGCAGGAGCACCAGCGAACGGGGATGCGCGGCGAGCCACTCGCGCAGCGGCTGCGGCTTGGGCTGCGACACGAACGGCAGCCGCCGCCCCTGCAGCGCCCCCGAAGTGGCGGTCAGATGACCGTCGCCCATGGGGTACCAAATCGAGCCGCTGGCGCGATCGTAGAGCACGAATGTGTCGTTGTAGGTGAAGCCGCTGGTGCCGAACTCGACCGGCTCGCCGTCCAACTCACGTCCGTACACGACGGACAGATTGACGAGCGGTCACCAGCCGACCGTCACCGGCTTGCCGCCGATCGTGTCGTTCACGAGCTCGTGCCGGTTCAGCGCGGCAATGGGATACGCGCGGGCGTCGTCGCCGTCGGCGTAGCCGATGACGACCGTCTCGGGCCCGATCCCGCGCTCGGCGAGCGCAGGGTCGGCGGCGGCGGCATAGCGCGGGCGGTCGATGGACGGGATTCGATCCTTGCCGATCCCGTACTGGAAACGCTCGGGGTCGATCGGCGAACCGGTCACGTCAAACCAGGTCTCGACGCCGCGGCTCGGATCCCAGCCGGCCGCGATGTAGGTACGCCCGTCGCGATGCTCGATCGGCCGCGTGTGGAAGTTCTTTTCCATCTCGATCGAACGGCGCACCAACTGCTCGTCGACGGCGTCCGCGGCTCGCCATTCTCGCGCCCGCATGGTTAGCGCGCCCGCCGACAGCCCCAGAAGGCTGAGCGCAATGGTCCAGCCGCGCCAGTCGTTCTTCAAAAGTGACTTCATGCGTCAATCCGCGTGTGGGAAACAGCAGAGGTACGGGTCCTGGTCGTTGCCCGCGCCGAAGCCGCCGACCGCGTGCAGCTTGTCAGTTGGGTCGGTGCGGTCAAAGACGCGCTCTCCCTCGACATAGGTTTCGAGCACCTTGGTGTACGCGCTGAGCGGGTCGCCAGACAGCACGATGAAATCCGCGTCCTTGCCGGCTTCGAGCGAGCCGACGCGATTCTCCAGATCGAGGATTTTCGCGCCGTTCAGCGTCAACGCCCGCAGCGCTCCTTCGCGCGACATGCCGCCGCGCACGCCCAGAGCGGCCATGCGCAGGAAGTGGCGTGAGTCGGTGATCCAGTCGTCGGTGTGATAGGCGACGAGCGCCCCCGCGCGCTCCAGCACGCCGCCGGTCTCGAAGACAAGCTCGGCCGCTTCGAGCTTTCCGCCAGGCGAGTCGACCAGAATGATCGAGCACGGCGCGCCGGCTTCCGCGATCTCGCGCGCGACTTTGTGCCCCTCGCTGATGTGGTGCAGCACGACGCGGAAATCAAACTCCTTCGCCAGCCGCAGGACGGTGATGATGTCGTCGGCGCGATGCGTGTGGTGATGCACGACGCGTTTTTTGTCGAGCACTTCGACCAGCGTTTCGAGCGCCAGGTCGCGGGCCGGCAGCTTCTCGGCGTCGCCGGCGGCGCGCGCGATCTTTTCACGATACTCACGCGCCTTGATGAACTGCTCGCGCACGAGTGCGGCCGCTTTGCCGCGCGTGCCGGGGAATGGCGGCTCGCCGCGCGAATTCGTACCGTTGGCCATCTTCAGGCCGCCGAGCGGATTGCCCGCATCGTCGCGATACTGGAGATCGGCGACGGTGCGCGCCCCGCGGCGCATCTTCACATAGGTTGTCTGTCCGCTGCAGAGATGCCCGGAGCCGGGCATGATGTTCAGCGTGGTCAGGCCGCCGGCGACCACGCGGCGAAACCCGCTGTCGTGGATGTTGAGCGAGTCGTACACGCGCACGTCGGGTTGGATCGGCGCGCTGCTGTCGGCGCCGCCGATGCCGCCGACATGATGGTGCGTGCAGACCAGCCCCGGCATCAGCCATTTGCCCGCGAGGTCGACGCGTTCCGCGCCCGCGGGGATCGTCACCGCGCCGGCCGCCCCGACCGCAACGATTCTGCCCTGCTGAATGACCAGCACGCCGTCGGCGATTTCCGGACCCGAGATCGGAACGATCCGCGCGCCGACGAACGCACGCGGCTCGACCTGGGCGAGTGCCGGAGCGGCAAACAGGACGAAACTGCACACGGCGACGAGCCAATTGGCGATCTGCACCGGCTACTCCTGCGATTGGCGGCTGAATCCTCGTATCCGCGTGCGGATGCTATCCAAGATCGTCGATTCACGCGAAATCGCCGCGGGACCCCAAGGCGGCCGAAAAACTCTCGCCGGTTTGATAGCCGCAACACTGGAACGACGAATGGTGGATGCGCTGCCCCCCGGGAGCCAAGCGGCACGTAGCCGCGGGGTGGCGGCGCAAAACCTAGCGAGAGGCCTGAATCATGCGCAGGAACCTGTCTTGCCGGCTCGGACGCCGGTCCGTCGCGGCGCTGGTCGGCGTCGCCGGCGCCGGCCTTGGGCTGCCGGCGGCCCAGGCGAACGACTGCACCATCAACGACGATCATCAGACCGTCGCCGTCGAGAACGGCGGCATCTGGCTGCGCGTGTTCTACCGGGAAGGCGACTGCTCCGACGTGACGCGCTGGCTGCAGGGCGCCGCAGTGGACCTGCGCGACGCCGCCGACAGCGCGCTCTCGGCCTATCGCTCTCTCGGCTATGCCGACCCTTTTCAGACCGGTCTGCCCGATTACAAGATGGTTGCCGACCCCACCGACCTTTCGAACGCGCACGCCAGTCTCGACTGCGCGACGTTCGGCACCAACATGGTGAACAACCAGGCCATGGCCTGCGACCCGCGCGACGAACAGTTCATTCGCATGGTCGCGCAGCACGAAATGTTCCATCATATTCAGTTGAGCTATTGGAACAACGTCGGCGACGGCTACGCCAAGTGGGGCGACTGGGTCACTGAAGGCACCGCTCGCTACATGCAGGACAAGCTCTTCAATGATCTGGACTTCTCGACTTACACGTTCGCGGGATTCTCGGACGAGATCGGGGGCGCCCAGGCGTCTCCCGAAGTCAGCCTCGTCGATCGCTCGTATCGCGCCTGCTTGTTCTGGTGCTATCTGGGCGAGCGGTTGGGCGGAGGCGCTGAGCCGTCATTCGGTTCCGACGTCGTGCGCGAATTCTTCGACGCACTGGTCGCCGACGGCGCCGAAGGCAGCAGCAGCGCACTCGGAACGCTTGCCGACGTGGTGGATAGCAACGGCTCGTCGCTGGATCAGTTGTGGCTCGACCATTCGATCGCGAACTTCGCGAAGGACTATTTCCTGCTGAACATCCCCGAGCCCTATCTGTACGACTACGTCGACGAGAATCAGGCAGGCGAGGGCGTCTGGGCGTCGGTCGCGACGACCGCCGCGACGATGCCGTCAACGGGATTCACTTCGGTGGCGCCCTTCTCGGCGCGCTACTTCGAGGCCAACGTCGACGTCGGAAACTGCACCGCCATCGGTTTCCGCGGCGAATCGAACGAAACCGTCGGCTGGGCGCTGCTGGCGCTGAATGAGTCCGATCAGGTGGTCGCGCTGAGCAAGGGCATCGGCGCCGACTTCGGCCGAGCCATCCTCACGAACAGCGCCACCCTCGGCCGCGTCCGCAAGCTGGTTGCGGTCGTCGCCGGGCTCGAAGCGTCGGCGAACGTCGATTTCTGGCTCGACCAGGGCGCGCCCGACATCTCGATCTACCGGCCCGACCTGCTTCATCCGGCGTACGTCAATGTGAACGACAGCTATCGCCCGTTCCTGATTCGGCTCGAGGTCGACGGCCCGACCAACCTGAAGCCGGAAGGCGCCGGTGATCGCTCGATTCTGGGGCTGGGACCGGACGATTTCGAAATCAAAGTCGACGGAATCGTCAGCGACGTGGTGTCTTCGGCGTACGTCGGTCAGTATTACTGGGTCGTGGCAGCCGCGCCGAGCACGCTGCCGGAAGGCGTCTACGACCTCTCCGCTTCGCTGTGCGGCGGAGCCGAAATCGCGACCAACGCGAACGCCGTCCTGATCTCGGACATCATCTTCAACCATGTCCTGGTGCTCGATCAGTCGGGCAGTATGGGCGAACCCGAGACCGGACAAACGAAACTCGAAGCCGCGAAAATCGCGGCCGGCTTGTACACGCAGGCGGTTTCTCCCTCGGACCGGGTCGCGTTATTCAGCTTCAACGGCAACAACACCGCGTGTGACGACGATGCGACGCGCTGGGCCGCGCTCAAGGACGCCACCGACGCGCAGAAGGACGATGTGCTCGGCAATCTCGCCGGACTGACCCCCGACGGGATGACCTCGATCGGCGACGGCCTGTGGGACGCGCAGGATGAACTGGTCCTGACCGCCACCGCGGATGAGGACATCTGGAAGATCATTCTGTTGTCCGACGGCGCGGAGAACGAGGCCCGTTTCTGGAACACCGCTGCCGGATGCAGCAGCGCGTCGAGCGCGATTCTCGGTTCGCGCACCGTGATCGAAGCCATCGCGTTCGGTCCCGACGCCGACCAGGAACTGATGCAGACGATCGCGGCCTCCACCGGCGGCGAATATTCGTACGTCGATACGCCGGCCAGCCAGTTCCGCGCCGAGACGCAGTCGATGGCGAACGAGCTTTCGTCGGCGTACATCGACTCGCTGCAGAACTCGCGTCAGCTTGAAAAATTCTTCGACACCGAGGGTTCGCTGCCGCAGTTCGCCGAGGTGTTCATTCCGATCACGGAAGACGACCTGGGTGAAGTGTTGTTCTACTTCAACGTCGGCGACGGCGCGAGCAACCTCAGCGTCAAGCTCTTCGACCCGAACGGGCAGACGGTCGGCAACGGCGCTGCGAAGATTCGGGAGTCCGACACCAACGCCGTCTTCTTCCTGAACAACCCGCCGCTGGTGGGAACGTATCGCGCCGAACTGACGACAAGCGTCGACACGGATTACATCGCGGGTGTGCTCGGCCGCGATCTGAAATCGCCGCAGATGATGCTCGCGCTGGCGAGCGTTCCGAGCGGCGCGGCACGCGGCAATCGCGTGTGCGACTACGAACAGGGCGTGCCCGTGATTGTCACGGCGCTCGTCTTTGACGACGTCGGCCCGATCCCCGGCCTGACCGTCGACGCGACGATCGAACGCCCCGACGGCGGCGTGGGTTGCAGCAAGTACCGCCTGTTCGACGACGGCGCACACCAGGACGGCCTCGCGAACGACGGCGTCTACGCCTTCATCTACACCGAGACCGCACTCGCCGGCGGAGTCGGCGTCATGAACGACCCGGGTGGAATCTTCGGACTTGGGCTGCGCGGCAGCTACCAGGTTCAGGTGGCGGCGACCGGCCGCTCGAACAGCGGCGAGGATTTCACGCGCTACGAAGAATCGAGCTTCCAGGTTTGCACGGTGTCGGACTTCGACAACGACGGGCTGGTGGATTCCTGGGAGCGGTACTACGGCCTCAACCCCCTCGGTGTGGACACGGTCGACCCCGACCTCGACGGGCTGACCAATGCCGAAGAGTTCGACCTCGGCACGCATCCGTTCAACACCGACACCGACGGCGACGGCGAGACGGATTCGTCCGAGCCGATGCACGGCCGCTGCCCGACGAACCCGGACGACCTCGTGATGCCCGCTCCGGTGGACGTTGCGATCGTCGACGACACGTCGGACGCACGCGAGCCGCTGCCTTCGAACGGCGTCACGATTCGGTTCCCGTGGCACAACACCTACGCGAAGATTCACATCGAGCGCAAGCGCGCCGCCGACTTGCTCTTCACTCCGCTGACGACGGTCGAGCCGACGACCGAGCTGCCCATCCCGCTCACGTACTTCGATGCCTCGCCGATGGTCGGCGACACCTATGAGTACCGCGTGCGGGCGGAGACGTTTGACGGCGGCTTGTCGCGCTACTCGCGGCGGGTGCAGACTGTTTTCTTCCCCGACTGCAACGCCAACGGGATCGACGACGTCACGGACATCGCCGGCGGAACTTCGGATGACTGCGATGCCAACGGCATTCCGGACGAGTGCGACGTCGGCGTGTTCAACGCGCCCGACGCCAACGGCAACGGCACGCCCGACGTCTGCGAGTGCCTCGAGGACATCAACGGCGATGGCCAGGTAAACCTCAGCGATCTGGGCCTCGTGCTGGCGAACTTCGGCGGGCCCGGCAGCTACTCGGAAGGCGACATCAACGGCGACGGGCAGATCAACCTGAGCGATCTCGGGCTGATCCTCTCGAAGTGGGGCGCCTGCATCTAGCCGACAGCGATCCTCAACCGAGGGGCAGAGGTGAGCACGTCCCCGCCCGCCGCGGCAACGCGGTGAAGCGGGGATCGGCCATTTCCGGGAGGTCGAATTCTTCACGCGGGTTTGACTCTCGCCGACGGGCTCCCTACGGATTGATAGGGCGCGAACCCGGTTCGTATCCCTTCCCCCAGCTCGCGCTCCCCTGGAGACAGTGATGCGTAGTCCCGCCCGGATGCGGTGCCTGCCGTGGTTGTTCATCGTGTCGAGCATGTCGGCGACTCACGCCGGCGAGCACCACTTCGTCGAGATCGCGCGTGCGAACACCAGCGAGATCGGCGTCGACTTCACAACGATCGACGGCGACGGAGTGTCGTTGAGTCCGAGCGGTGAGGTGGCATTCTTCGCCACCGAGTCCGACGGCACTTCGGGCGTTTACCGCGCCACACCCGGGACGATCGTCCGGGTCTCGGACAATGGCCCCGGCGGCACGCTGCCATTCGCCGCGCACCAGGGCGTACCCGATCTCAATGCCGCGGGCCAGGTGGCATTCTGCGCGATCGTGGCGGGCGTGCCGGGTTTCTATCGCGCCGACGGCACCACGGTCGACGTCATCGAGTCGGCCTTCTTCACGTCCTACGGCGTGGAACCGACAATCACTGAATTCGGAGCGGTCTACGTCTACAAGAACGGCGGCGTCTACTCCGGCACGGGCGGCGGTGTCACATTCCCTGCATATACGGCCGGTGACGGGCACGTCTTCGGGGTATCCGGCGGTGTGGACGTTAACGCCCTCGGCGACATCGCGTTTCTGGGCACGCGCGCTCCGGAAGGTTGCGTCGGGCTATTTCGCGGACCGACGCCCAGCGCGCCGGTGACCAAGATCGCCGGATTGTGCGACGGATTCTTCACGTCGCTGCAGGAGTATTCGCTCGCCGACGACGGGTTCGTCGCCTTCTCCGCACTCGACGGAATCAGCGAAGGCGTATATACGAGCGACGGCCTATTGGTCAGTACGGCGGCCGACACGCTCGGCCCCCTGCTCGATGTGTACGGCAGCCCGTCTCTCTCGGCCGGCGCGCTCGCCTTTACCGCGACCACCGATGCCGGACCATCCGGTTTGCTTCTCGGGCCCGATCCCACCGCCGACCGCATCGTTCGCACCGGCGACATTTTGTTCGGCAGGAATGTGGCTACGGTACATCCGCTACGGCGTCACGCCTGCAACAACCTGGGGCAAGTCGCGTTCCTCGTGGCGCTCGACAATGCCGACGTGGTCGTGGTCCGCGCCGACCCGGGCGCACCGTGCGATGGAGACCTCGACAACGATCGCGACGTGGATCTCAGCGATCTGGGACTCTTGCTGAGCGACTACGGTTGCAGCTCGGCAAGCCCGACCTGCTCGGGCGACGCGGACCGCGACAACGACACGGACCTGAGCGATCTGGGAATCGTGCTTGCGGCGTTCGGCGTGCCGTGTCCGTAGTCCGTACCGGGCTCGTTTCACGATTTTTGTTACGGCTGATTTGATGCGTGCGCGCGACGACCGCCCGGCATCGCCGGCGGTTTGCAGGTCAGCGCCCCGCGCACCGTGGCACGTCGTACACCCGCCCGCTACGCTCTCCCATACGCCGACGCGTCTGCCTTCGCGGACGCCGCCCGGCGGCAGGAGCGCACGGGTTTCATGAACGACATCCAGACGTTTGATTTCGACGTGGTGGTGATCGGCGCGGGCGGCGCGGGCCTGCGCGCCGCGATTGAGGCTTCCTCGACCGGCGTGAAGGTGGCCTGCATCTGCAAGTCGCTGCTCGGCAAGGCCCACACCGTCATGGCTGAGGGCGGCATGGCCGCCGCCATGGCCAACGTGGACGACCGCGACAACTGGAAGGTCCACTTCGCCGACACCATGCGCGGCGGGCAGTATCTGAACAACTGGCGCATGGCCGAATTGCACGCACAGCAGGCGCCCGAGCGCGTCAAGGAACTTGAGGCCTGGGGCGCGCTGTTCGACCGCACAAAAGACGGGCGCATCCTGCAGCGCAACTTCGGCGGGCATCGCTACCCGCGTCTGGCGCACGTCGGCGACCGCACCGGCCTCGAGATGATCCGCACTCTGCAGGATCACGGCATCCACCAGGGCATCGAATTCTTCATGGAGCACACCGTTATCCGCCTGTTCCTCGACGGCGGGCGGATCAGCGGCGCGCTCGCGTACGACCGCGAGCTGGGTTACTTCAAGCTGTTCCGCGCCAGGGCGATCGTGCTCGCCACGGGCGGCATCGGCCGCGCTTTCAAGATCACCAGCAACAGTTGGGAATACACCGGCGACGGGCACACGCTCGCGTATGACGTCGGCGCCGAGCTGATGGACATGGAGTTCGTGCAGTTCCACCCCACCGGCATGGTCTGGCCGCCCAGCGTGCGCGGAATCCTCGTCACCGAGGGCGTGCGCGGCGAGGGCGGGCGCTTGCTCAACAAAGAAGGCAAGCGCTTCATGTTTGACGACATTCCCGACCTCTACAAAAACCAGGTCGCCAAGGACACCGAAGAGGGCTGGCGCTACGTCCTGGGCGACAAGAACGCCAACCGCCCGCCCGAGCTGCTCACGCGCGATCACGTCGCGCGCTGCATCAACCGCGAGGTGAAGCAGGGCCGCGGCAGCCCGCACGGCGGCGTGTTTCTCGACATCGCGTGGATTCAGGGCCGCCCCGACGCCGCCGGCAAGGCCATCGACGCGGCATACATCCAGCGCAAGCTGCCGAGCATGTATCACCAGTTCAAGCAGCTCGCGAATCTCGATCTCACCAAGGAGCCGATGGAAGTCGGCCCCACCACGCACTACGTGATGGGCGGCGTGCGCGTCGAAGGCGACACGCAGATGTCGACCGTGCCCGGCCTGTTCGCCGCCGGCGAAGTCGCGGCCGGCCTGCACGGCGCCAACCGCCTGGGCGGCAACTCGCTCAGCGATCTGATCGTCTTCGGCAAGCTCGCCGGCGAGCATGCCGCGAAATACGCGCGTCAAGCGCAGTCGGCGTCGATCGCCGATTCCGAACTGCAGGACGCGATGCGCTGGGCGCTGGCCCCGCTCGACCGCAGCGCCGGCGAAGGCGCCTATCAGATTCAGTACGCGCTGCAGGACATGATGCAGGACCTGGTGGGCATCGTTCGCACCGAGAGCGAGATGCTGAAGGCCGTCGACGGCATCGCCCAGCTTCGCAAGCGGGCCGCCGGCGTGCGTGCCGACGGCAACCGCCAGTACAACAACGGCTGGCACACCGCGCTCGACCTTCACCCCCTGCTCACCGTGGCCGAGATGATCGCGCGAGCCGCGGTCGAGCGCAAGGAAAGCCGCGGCGCTCAGTTCCGCGACGACTACCCGACCAAGACCGACGAATGGGGCAAGTACAACCTGGTCGTGCGGCGCAACGCCGACGGCTCGATGGCGGTCGAGCGACGGCCGATACCCGCGCTTCGCGATGACCTGAAGCAGGTGATCGAGGAGAACAAATAGCGCCGTCCGCTCCCCCGTCGGCTCCCGCTTTCCCCGGCGCGGCGGCGCGCTAGAATCCGCCGCCTTGCGCCGTCTCGCGTGAGGTTCGCAGCTTTGGAGCCCCGCGCGATGTCCACGACGGAAAGCAATCCCCGGCCCGTGCCGGCCGCGCACCGACGGGTGCGCGAAATTCTGCTGGTATCCAGTCCCTACGACGCCTTCGTGATTGAGGAAGGCGGTCTGCTCGCCGAACTGATCTCGTCCGAATTTGTCGCGGCGGGGTTGGGCGAACCGCCCCAGATCACGCGCGTTCTATCCGGCGCCGAGGCGCTGCGGGCGCTCGAGCAGCGTCCGTTCGACCTCATCATCACCATGCTGCGCGTCGGGGGCGGCGACGTCCGGGAGTTCGCACGCGACGCCAGGGCCGTGCGTCCGGAGGCTGCGCTGGTCCTGATATTGCCGAACGAACTCGAGCTGGTGAAACTGGGTGAATCGAGCGAGCCGTTGCCCATCACCGCGATGTACGTGTGGCAAGGCGACCCCCGGCTCTTCATGACGATCGTGAACGTCCTTGAGGATGCCTGGGCCGCCGAGGCCAGCCTGAGCGAAGGCGCATTCCTGGTCGTTGATCGCTCCATCCGGCACCTCTCGATGACGCTCCCACTGCTGCACGGGGAATTGATCCGCCAGACGCAGCGCACGTTGCGCGACGGACTCAACAGCCTGCAGCGCATGCTGAAGCTGCGCGCACGACCGCGAATTCTGGTTGCGCACACCATCGACCGCGCCCAGGAGCTGTACACGCAGCACGGAGCGCAACTCGTCGGGGTAATCGCCGATTTCGGACCGGCCGGCGCGACGCCTGCCGAGATCGGCGTCGGCATCGAACTGCTCTGCATGCTGCACGCCGAGCACGGCGAGGTGCCGACGCTGCTTTACTCCAGCAACGCGCAGGTCGGCGAGATCGCCCGCGATTTGCAGATTCCTCATCTGGCGAAGAATTCGCCCACGCTGCTTCAGGACCTGCGCATCGCGTTTGCCGAGATCTTCGGCTTCGGCGACTTCGTGTTTCGAAAGCCCGACGGCTCCGAGCTCGACCGTGTCACGGACATGCGCGCGTTTGAACAAGCGCTCAGCGCCCTTCCCGACGCCAGCTTGCGCTACCACGCACGACGCCGGCATTTTTCCACATGGGTGCGCGCCCGCGGCGATCTGGCGCTTTCGACGCAGCTTCGCGCGTGGGAGCTGCGCGACGACGTTTCCGGCAGCGCGCGCGACGATCTCTTGGACGTCCTGCGCCGCGCCGCGGCGGCAGCCGGCCGCGGAAGCATCGAGACGTTCGACGCCGCCACGTTCGACGGCCGAGCGCCATTCGTGCGCATCGGCGGCGGTTCGATCGGCGGCAAGGCGCGCGGGTTGGTGTTCCTCGACCAGCAGTTGGCCCGGCTGGGGCCGCAGCCTGGGCTAGAGAGCGTGCAGATCTCGATTCCGCGCTCCGTCTCGCTCGGCACCGATCTGTTCGACGATTTTCTCGCGCACAACGGCCTGCGCACCGACGACCTGTACGTGGCCGACGACCAGACCGTTCGCGAGCGTTTTCTGGCCGGCACGTTTCCGGACTCGGCGATGGCCGACCTGCGCGCGTTCGCGAATGTCGTGCAGGGTCCGGTTGCCGTGCGGTCCTCGAGCTTGCTCGAGGACTCGCAATATCACCCGTTCGCGGGCGTCTACCAGACGCGCATGCTCATCAATGCGACGAGCGACGCCGGAGCGAGGTTTGAGCAACTGCTGGCGACGATCAAGCTCGTCTACGCGTCGATGTTCCACGATGCGGCCTGTCGTTATCTCGACGCCACCGGCCATCGCATTGAAGAGCAGAAGATGGCCGTTGTGCTCCAGCCCACCGTCGGAGCGCAGCACGGCGACTACTTCTACCCCGATTTTTCCGGCGTCGTACGCTCGTACAACTTCTACCCCATAAGCCCCGCCAAACCCGAGGACGGCGTGGCGATGGTGGCATGCGGTCTGGGCGAGATGGTCGTTCAGGGCGGCGCCATTCTGCGGTTCTGCCCGGCGTATCCCGAAGTGCTGCCGCAGATGACGCTCGGCGAAGCCTTCCTCGACCAATCGCAGCGCGAGTTGCTGGCGCTCGACCTGCGCGCCAAGGACCAGCCGATAGAGGCCAGCGCACACGAGAGCTGCGTCGCAAAGCTGGACATCTGGGACGCCGAGCAGCACGGCGTGCTTCACGCGCTGGCGTCCACATGGTCGGCCGAGAACGGATGCTGGTATGACGGCGCCAACCGCCCCGGCGTGCGCGCGATCACGTTCGCGCCGATCCTGAAGTACGAGGTCTTTCCGCTGGCGCGCGTGCTGCGATTGATCAGCGCCATCGGCGCCGAGGCCATGAGCGGCCCGGTCGAAATGGAATTCGCGTGCAACCTCAACACGCGGCCGCGTCGCTTCGCCGTGCTGCAGATGCGTCCTTACGGCCACGGTGCGACCGAGGAGCGCGTGACGCTCTCCGAGGCGCCGCGCGAGCAGTTGCTGCTGACGGCTCCCAGCGCTCTGGGAAACGGCGTGCACAACCACCTGAGCGATGTCGTATACGTGCGCCCGGAAGCGTTCGACGCCGCCAAGACCCGCTCGATCGCGGGCGAGGTCGCGCGACTCAACGAAGTACTGCGCCGCGAGCAGCGCCAGTATGTGCTGATCGGCCCGGGGCGCTGGGGTTCATCGGATCATTGGCTGGGGATTCCGGTTGGTTGGGGGCAGATTTCCGCCGCACGCGTCATTGTGGAAGCCGCCCACGGCAAAATGATCGTCGACCCCTCGCAGGGCAGCCACTTCTTCCACAACCTGGCCACGATCGGCGTGGCCTATCTCACGCTCAACGAAGAACTGGGCGAGGGATTCGTCGCGTGGGACTGGCTCCGCGCGCTGCCCGCGGAATACGAGAGCGAGCACGTGCGGCACGTCCGGCTGAGCGAGCCGCTCGAAGTGCGGATCGACGGGCGATCGTCGCGCGCGATGATCCACCGCCGGACGACGGAGCGAGAAACGTGAGACCCGTGGAGACGGATCTGCTCGAAGCGCTAACCTGCACAAGGACGCCAGGCCATGAGTGAATTTGAGGCGACGATCGTTG
>CAYMBL010000001.1:306342-425800 GCA_964388675.1 uncultured Planctomycetales bacterium | reverse complement strand
GTAGACGAAGCGCGTCGTGCTCGGCGCGCCCCAGGCCACGCCGTCGTGCACGAACGCGCGCTTCTCGATCCGCCGACCCCGGTAATCATACGCAAACTCCACCTTGCGGTCGCCGCTCGCCGGCGCGCCGACCGGCTGCACCGCGGCCAGGCGATTCTCGGCGTCCCAGATGTACGTCTGCCGACGACCCGCGCCGGGCGCGATCATGCCCCGCGCGTTCGACTCGCTCAGGTTGCCGTCGGCGTCGTAGAGCAGCGACTCGTCGGCCGTGCCGCCGGGCGGACACGTGCTCGAAGCGTCGTCGATCGTGGTGTACTGATTGAGGTTGTTCGCGCAGTAGTGATTCGCGGCGGCGGCGCCGGCGGTCGCGGATACGCGGTTGCCGATCGCGTCGTACGCATACGCCCGATCGAGCGCAGCGACGGGGTTCGTCGGATTGGCCGGGTCGGTCGCGGCGTAGCGGTCGCTGTTGGTCAGCTCGTTGCGGGCGTTGTAGCCCCACAGATCAAGATGATCCGCGGTGCCGCTGCCGGCCGTGCCCGCGGGGTTCGTGGCGGCGAACGCCGAACCGGTGCGGACAACGTCGCTTCGCCGGCCCAGGTCGTCGTAGCGATAGGCGTATTTCGAGACGGTCGTGCCGCCGCCGGTCGTGCCCCACTTGTTCTCGAGAGCGGTGAGCAGCGGCCGGTCGGAGTCGTAGCTGCGCTGCATGACGCCCCACGCGGCGCCGGTCTGGGCGTTGCGGATTTCGGTCTTGTCGAGCAGCGGGCTGTCGCTGCGGTAGGCGTAGACGGCGCCATACGTCGGCAGGCCGGGCCCCGTGACGCGCGTCATGCGGCCGTTGTCCTGGTCGTAGTCGTAGGTGGCGTTGTAGTCCGCTTGCGGGGCTGAACTCGTGCCCACGCGAATCCGGCTCAAACGCTGCATCCGCGGTAGCGGCTGGCCCGGCGGAACCTCGACCACGATCTGGTCGCTGAAGGTCGTCGTGATCACCTTGCCGTCGAAGAGGCTGCCCGCCGAGAACGTCTCGGTGGTTTCGCTGCCGTCGGCGGCGTAGGTGAACGTGCGCGAGCCCGCGGCGTCGGTGACGGCGGCAAGCTGCCCGAGTCGGTTGTAGGTCATTGAAAGCGCTGGCGTGCCGTCGGAGTAGGTGACGCCGGTCATCTCGCCGGTCGTGCTCGAATGTGCGTAATCGGCTGTGAGAGCGGCACCGCCGTTGAGGCGCGCCCAGGTGCGCACATCGAGCTGACCGATTGCGGTGTAGTCGTACTGCGTCGCCGTCGCGTCGGCATACGTCTTGGACGTCATCAGGCCAGTGGCGGCGTCAAAGGCCCAGGTTGTGGCGTCGGCGGCGCCGGCCGGCGGATTCGGCCAGGCGGCCGATGTCCAGTCGATCGCCGCGTCGCGATCACGATAGGTGCGCAGCGCGACGCGCTGGCCGTAACCGTCGTATTCGACTTCGATCGGCTGCGGCGTATCGCCCCAGGTTCGCGTGACCTGTCCGCGAGAGTTGTATTCATACCGCGTCTCCTGACCGTCGGCGTTGGTAACGAATAGCACGCGGCCGGTGTTCAAGTCGTAGGTGTAGTCGATTGCGTTCGACGCCTGATCGAGCGTGTAATCGACGCGACCGTCTTCGTCGTAGACGGTCGTGAGGTCCTTGCCGCGTGAGTCGCGCACGATGGTCTGCCGACCGTATCCGTCATAAAAATACGTCGTCGACAGTCCGGCGATGTCGGTTGCGGAGACCGTCAGACCGTTGCGGCTGACGGTGGACGACGTGGCGGTCGTGTGCGGATAGTCGGTGGTCTGAGTGACGAGTCGCTGCGCCGCATCGACCGTCGTGCTCACGATCGTCTCGTTGCCGAAGCTGTCGATCGACTTCTGGAGGCTGACGGTCGCCGCGGGCAGACCCGACAACTGGACGTGTTCGGCGGAGATCGTCGTGGGCGTCGATTCGCCGTCGCGGTAGACGCTGTTGGTTGTAATGCGCCACCACACGCCGGCCGTCTGGCTGTGCGACTCCAGCGTTTCCTGGATGCGGTCCGTCGAACCAAGGTCGAGCGTGCCGTTGGCGTCGATGTCCAGACCGGTACGGATGACGTCGCCCATTGAATCGTATGCGTATCGCGACGCGGCAGAGACCGCGGCGCCGTTGTGCCAGGTCTGAACCGCCGCGAGACGGCCGCCGGCCGACTCGTCGTACGTATACCGAACCTCGATCGGCGCAGCGTGATCAAACGCCGGCCGCTCTTCGCGAAGCATCCGTCCGACCATGTCATAGGTTGAGCGCGACCAACGATCAACCTCCAGCAGCGTCGGACTGACGGTGATCGTCGTGGCCTGCGTTCCGTCGGAATTGATCGCATACCCGGTAGTGCGGCGTACGACGGCGCTGCCCTCGATCTCGGTGACTCGTCCGTCGCGTGCCCGCGTGGTGATCTCGGTTGCTCCACCGGGATGGGTCACCGTCGCGACTTCGCCGCCCCCGGCGGCGCTCGAGTAGGCATATTGCGTGGCTAGACCTGCCTGGTCGATCACGTAGCGGGTGCGACCGGCCCAGTCGCGCTCTTCGATCGTCTCGAGGAATGTCCCCGTAGGAGCGCCGGCGTAGCTCTGCCGGACGCCCGAGCGCTGCCGGCCGGTGCTTGCGTCATACCAGTAGGTGGTGATGCGATCGGGCTGGGTTTCGATGCCGGCCCCGCTGATGCCGATCTGGACGGTCTGAGTAAGCCGACCGAAGAGGTCACGCGCATAGGTGGTCGTCATACCCTGGGCGTCGGTTCGCGAATCGACGCCGCAACACGAGGAATAGGTCGTGATTTCGTGGCCGCCGTCCGAGTGATACGTATCCGTCAGTCGGCCGCGCTCGTCGTAGAAAAAGGCGCTCCAGCGAACCCGGACGTACCCGGATGTGCCGTACACATACTCTTCCTGCAACCGAACTCGCTCGAACACGTCGCGAATGGTGGCGTCGGCGGTCGAGTGTCCGACCACCGGCCCGGAAGCTGCGAGTTCGCGGCGCACGAACGTGCGCTCGAGACTTCCGCTGCCGACCGTGAACGTCGGGTTGGTAGCGCTCTCGTTGAAACTGCCCGTTGCACGTTCGTACACATCGCGCCGCCCGTCGCCGTAATCCACATAGGCGAGCGTTTCGCGCGACGAGTCCGAATACGCCTGGGTGGTCATCAGGTATGAGCCGGACGCGCCCTGAGTAGTGAAGCGCTTCTCGTCGGTGTACCAATACGTGGCGTCGTTCCGGAACACGTGTTCGGTCCGCGAGATTTCGACTCCCAGGGCGGACTCGACGAGCGTCGCGACCTTGTCGTTCGGGTCAAACGTGTATTCGACCAGACGGCAGAGCGCCGGGTTTGGCGCCGTTGGCGGGGTCAGCGGAGCATCGCCCCATGGCGTGCAGACGCTGGCCAGTCGTCCGGCCGTGTCGTAACCGAACCACTCCCAGGAACCATCGGGGTGCTGGCGATACTGCAACTGCCCGGACGCGGTGTAGCCATAGGTCGTGACGCGTTCGCTGCTCTCGCCGGTCTGCACCCGTCGCTCGATCCGGCGACGCAAGAACCCGGTGACGTCGTAGGTGTCTTCGAGCTGTACGACAGTGCCGCCATCCTGCGAAGCCGTGTAGGTCATCACGTGCGATGTCGCGGACACGATATCCCAGGTTTTCGTCTCAACGCGCGACTCGGTCGTGGTGCTCTCGCCGGTGCGCAGGATCCACGTGTATTCCGTCGGATCAGGCGACGAATATTCGTAGCGGTAGACGGCGGTCAATTCGCCGCTGCCGGGAATGTCATCTACGTAGCGCGACAAGCGCAGCGTTGCCGAGTTGTCCGTGGGTTTCTCGATGAGCCATGTGGTGAAAGGGGCTTCGCCCGCGAGCGGGGACCACAACGCCGAGGGGCCCGGCGAATCGTCCATCTGATCCGGCGAATAGAACCGAATTTCGTAGCTGCCGGCCGGCGGCGTCGGACGAACGATGTCCGCGACTACCTCCGGCGCGCGAACTTGCCGCAGCATGCCCGATTCGCGGATCGCCGACGAATCGGGGCGATCAAACAGATAGCCCAACGCGAGGGGGGAACCCAGATTCGCGTTCGGACGTTCCGCAAAAATGCTGAGATGTCCGGCCGAATCACCGTCGGTGCCTCTGCCAAGATGGAAGCGCACGTCGATACTGCCATTGCCGATCGCGCCGCTTCCGGCCGCCGAAGCGCCGTCGCCGCATTCCCCGGCGCTGCACGAGGCGCCGCAGCCAACGCGGATTCGCACCACCGCCGGCGGACATGCCTCGGCTCCGCAGAGCCGAGCTTCAATGGTCACCATGCCGTCCTCCGGGAGCGTCGCGTTCTCGTCGACGCGGAGGGTGGCATACTGCGGATTCGTAGGCATACAGCAGGGGGCGCATGGATCGGGCACCAATTGCACGCCCGGCACCGGATCGCGGATCGACCAGGTGACGCACGTCTCCCCGCTCGCCTCAAGTTGCATCTCGCTACCCGGGCACATTTCGTCGCTAGGCGCGGTCAATGAAACGCTTGGACAGCCTACGGTGACGGGGCCCTCCAAGTAGCAAAGCGAGTACGTCTGTGCGCGCACGGTGATCACGCCCGACTCGGAACCGCCCGACAGCGTCGCGATCTCGTTGAACGGTCCGGAACTGGAGATCGACACACCGAGCGTGTCGCCCACGATCGACCAGGTAACCGGGACGTCATCGGAATCGACGGATGCCTGATACGGCCCCTGACAACTGCTGGCGGAGATGCTCGCCGGAAGCTGCAGATTCTGCAGGCCGGGGCATACCAGGTCGATGACTTCGGTGCACGCAAAGCACTCCGGATTCGCAACGTCGCGCACGAATACACGGAACGACCCTGGTATCTGGCTCAAGTACGCGTCGATCGTGGCGCAGTGCCCCGGCAGGCCCGAGCTGCACGTCGACGAACTCACACCTAGCCCGAGTGGGTTCTCTTCGCTTGACTCGCACGGCCCGGTGGGGCCGATAATTTTGTACTCAAGGTTGGCGCACTCAGCGACCGGGTAGCTCGTGATGAGTTCGCGGAAGGTGCCCAATACGACGGGGCCGCTCACCGCGAGTGCGGGGCTCATCGTTGGACAGACGACGTTGTAAGTGTAGCTCGGCTCCGCGACGTTGTCGTCGCCCGCCGGGCAATCATCGACTCGCGCCGTGATTGTGAGTTCCCCCACCTTGCAGGGCTGAATGCACACCCAGTCGATCGCCGGAACCCATGGAGGCGGTTGAGACGCCACACACTCGACGATTTCCTGGCTGAAGATCCATTCGTTGACGTGCACGTAGTCCGTGAGGTAAAGCTCCATGTCGTCGAGCGGTTCGCAGTTGTTACAGCCACCGCCACCGGTCAACGGCTGCTTGCAAGGCTGTGACCAAAGGCATTTGTCGGAGTCGGAGGCGCCAACCCAGGCGTGGTGGGGTTCATAGAGTTCAAGTTCAAGCTGGCCGACTTCCGGCGGCGGCGGCAGGGTACAGGCTGCGGGCTGCCCGGATCCATCCAAGCAGGCGTACAGCAGATGTGCGTCGATCGGTGAGTCAGGAAAGACCCCTTCGAAATTGCACTCGTGGCATTCTCCCCCACAGTTGGATGGTGCGGGCGGGCACTCTGGGCAGCTAAACAGGAGAATCGCGCGCAACACAAGCGCAGTCGCCGCAATGAATCCACTCGCCATCTGACCGACCCTCGCTGGGACCTGAACTCTGGCCAACTATTTGATAGACGCAGATGATAGCGTTCGGGTTCGCGTCGCCGCAACGGCGAACTCGGCGTGCGATCGCGCCGCTCGCTGCGAGCCGGTTGTAACAACTGAACGGAGGCGAAGTTACATCTGCGATCCCTTGAACGCAATCGTGCTCGCGATCTTCGAATCTCCACAAAGTGATGAAGCCGCCGGCTCGTCGGGGCCGCGGTCGGTCGGGTGTCCGCCGCCGCTGCGTGGCGGCGGAAGATCCGGTTGCTGCCTACATCGCGGCTACGCGGTGAGGAATCGACGCTGAACGACGATTGAGCCTTTTTGGGTGCGCTTGGCCCGAAGTCGCTTCTTCGCTTCTCCGGGCAATTATTGACGCCACCGATCGCGAGCACCTGATCTCTTCCTGATTGCCATTCCAGCGTTTCCGCGAGTCGAGGCCGTCGTAGCCGGCGCTGTCGGAGCAACTCACTGATGCATCTGTAGTTTTTTCACGCATTGTCTGTCTCCACTCGCACGATATTATCCACAGGCCGTGCCGCTTGGGCGACGTTCTTTCGATGAAGCGTGCCAGCCGCCGCCTCGGCCAGCGCTGTCGGGGCGCGCGAGGCGGCGGCCGCGTTGCTTGGCATTGTAGTATAAGAAAAGGCATGTGCGCAACCCATTGATTTCTCTCGATCCGAACCGTCACGAATTGTCGGGCGGCCGTCAAGGCCAGTCGTTGAACCGTCAAAATGCGCTTGCGCTTCTGTCGCTCGTCTGCCAGTGTGCTGTCTGACTACAGACAAAAACGGAGGGCGAAAATGACGGATGATCGACAGAACCCGGCGGCAAACCCGGGAACAGCCGGCGGCGCAAACCAGATCAGCACGAAGCGGGGTTTCCCGGTCTACCGCACCAACCCCAGCGTGCCGCCCAAGAACGGCGTGCCGACGCGCACGAAGCGCTTTCACGTGCCGGGCGGCAAGGGTTCGGTGATCGTGGACAACAGCAGCGGCGAGATCAAAGGGCTCGGCGGGATGGGTTTCTGGTGGGAGGAGGAGGTCGACAGCAGCCGCTTCGTCAAGCTGTTCCTGGACGGGATCAAGCAGGCGGCCGGCCTCTCGAAGACGGGCATGCAGGTCTTCGAACTTGTCTACTACGAAATGCGCGCCAACCCCGGTTCGGATGAAATCAAGCTCAATCAGTACCTGGCGAAGGACCATGGCATCAGCGACCGCACCTACCAGCGCGGCGTGCGGGAACTGCTCGAGAAGGAATTCCTCTTTCGCAGCCCGAGTGACGGCGTGTTTTTCGTCAACATTCGCTTCATGTTCAACGGGGACCGGCTGGCCTTCGTGCGCACCTACCATCTCAAAGGCGCGAGCCGACAGCAGGAGCTGCAGCTTGTCGCGCCGCCCTCGCTCGCCCTTCCCGCCCCGTCCCCGGCGGACAGGATGGACGAACGGATCGAAGTTCAGGTCAAATAGCCGTTCGAGCGCAGCCACGGCTCGATGGCCTGCTCCAGGATGTCCTGCAGCGTATTCGGCTCGACGCCTTGCAGTTGCCGTTCGAGCGATGCGCGCTTCAACGCCGTGGCGTAGTCGGCGCGGATGCGCGTGCTGATGGGAGCACGGTTGACGACCACCGCGGTCGAATCCACGGCTGGGCGCGGCGGCGGGTGCGCTTCCGTGTCGCCTTTCCCGGCGTTGATGAACTCGCGCGCCACCGCCATATCCACGGTCGGCGTTGCTTTGAGTCCTTCGGTGAGCGAGCGACGATCGGCCATATGCCCCTCCTCTACGAAACTGCCGCCGGGCCGCGCCGGCCGGCAAGTTTGTCTGCTTTGCGCACCGCCTCGGGCGCCAAGTCGCGGAACAGTTTTTCGACCTCGTTCGCGGCCTCGCGCGCCCGCGATCCCATGTTCCAGACGACGGCCGCCTGCCCCGGCGCGTCGGCGTAAATCTGACGCAGCGTCAGGAACGTCGGCGCGATCGGCAGCTTGAGCAGCACGGCGGCTTCCCGCATGTCCTGGGTGAGCCGGTAGTTCTTGCCGACCATGCTGAGGACGATTTTTGCCTTGGGCATGCCGGAGCGGATTTTCTGCGCCTGGCGCAGCACCTTGGTGGCGGCGTCCAGCGCCCGGATTTCGAGCATGGAGGCTTTGCAGGGAACGATCGCGGAGTCGGCCACGAGAAGGAGCGCGCGGCTGGTCTCGGCCAGACTGCCCGGTCCGTCCGCCACGACGTAGTCGGTTTCCTGCGCCAGTTGCGGCAGTTCGTTGATGATGTCATCCGGGTCGCGCAGGCACAGCGCCTTCACCTGCGGCGCCGCCTCGCGAATCCACTGCGACGAGGATTGCTGCGTGTCGCAGTCGGCCAGCGTGACCGAGCGGCCCTGCTTGTCGAGCCAGGCGGCCAAGTGTACGGCGAGCGTCGACTTCCCGACCCCGCCCTTGCTGTTCGCGACGGCGATAATCATTGCCTGATGGGTAGCACGATTGCATGCGGTCTGGCAAGCGTTATTTCTTGCCGGCTGTCCTGCCGGCTGGCAAGATTGTCGGACGGCATGACGGCCGGAGTGCTGTCACGCCAGCAAGTTTGCGCGCGAGCTACCTGGCGTGCATGCTCGACATCTTGCTTGCAATCTGGCCAACTTGCTGACTTGCCGGCAAGCTCACGAGTGGTACAGCCTGCCGGCAAGCTGGCATGATGGACGGCTGGCTTGCTTGCATTGCACGGTGCAAACGGTCCGATGCGCCGCATCGGGGAGATGTCTGACGAACCAATCTGCAGCGTGGCTTCAATCTGGGTTAGTCGACCGACTCGCAGACTCAGGCGACGGACGAGCCGCCGGCGACGGTTACGTTCGCGCCGGCGGTGCGGATGGGCCACCGCCAGCGGCCGGTGCGGGCGCCCGAGGATCACTCGTCGTTCAAGCTGCCGTACGCGGCCGTCGTCGTCGGGTTCTCGCCGAGCGAGGCCGAAGGCCCTTGGAACCCGACGGCGGCGGGCCGGGTCGCGACAGGGGCTCACAGCCGCGCCGCGACCGCGCGATTCGCTCGCGTCTGCACTTGGCTGCCGGTGCGGACCCGAGTCCGAGGGTTCTCACCGGCGACGCGCTCAGCGCCCGCAGAGCGCGCACTGCTCGGCGAAGTGACCGACCGGCAGTTCGAGTGCGGCCGCGATCGCCTCGAACTCCGCGGCGGTCATGTCTTCCGCCGCTTGCTCGATCGCGCGCACTCGGCGGTCCGACAGCCCAGCGCGGCGCGCGAGGCGCGTCGCGGGCAGGCGTCGAAACCGCCGCGCCGCGCGGATGCGCGCCGCGAGGGTGTGATTGATCTGGTCGTGCCATGATCGCGGGTCAGCGTCGGGCAATGGCTGCATGGTCGTCCTCCACGTTGGGTGAAGGTCGGCGGCCTTCACGTTGGTGTGAAGGGGCGGGTGCCGAGAGGTTGAAACGTCGGAACGACGCGCGTCGTATTCCCGGCGAGCCGGTGTTGTATTCCGCCGCCCTCTCGACGAGAGCGGCGCGGCGTGATCCAGCGCGCGACTGCGGTTCCGAGGTTTCAAGCCCCATCACGGCCGCAACCATGCCATACCCATGCTGTGAAGTCACGCGGATTCGTCGCGAGACATCCGCGCGCCGCACGCCGCGGCTGCTCCGAAGGCTCGCCATGCGGATCGGTGCGAGCCTCGGCCGAGCTGGACAATCCTTCACTCATAATGTACACTTAACGGTACAGACAGGAGTCGCTGCACGATGCGAACCGACGATATTCAGCCGTTCACCGAGTACCGGGCCCACTTGGCCGAGCATCACCGCCGCGTGCAGGAGACCGGCCGCCCGCTGTTCGTGACCAAGGACGGCCGTACGTCGGCCGTCGTGCTCAGCCCGGGCGCCTACGACCGCCTCGCGGAGTTGGCGCAGCAGGCGGCGGACCTGACCGCCATTCGCCGCAGTCTCGCCGACGTCGACGCCGGCCGCGCCCGCTCGGCGAAGGAGGCGTTGCGCGACATCGCCGCCCGCGTCGGCGTGACGCTGCGCACGTGAAGTACGTCGTCCGCATCGCGCCGGACGCCGAGCAGGCGATCCTGGAACAGGCCGAGTACATCGCGCAGGACAAGCCCGCCGCGGCCGAGAGTTGGCTGGCGGCTCTCTACGGGGCGATCGACGAGTTGGAGACGCTGCCGCGCCGGCACCCCGCTGCGGACGATCTCAGCCGCGCGCTGCCTGCACGGAGGCACGATCGCAACTTCTGGACGCGCATCGGAACGGCGCGTGAGGCGCTCTGCGCAGCTCGCGATGAACCGCGCGTAGCCGCCGAGGAACTCGTCCAGCGTCCGCGCGGTCGACAGGTCGCGAGGATCGTCGGAGTAGCGCTTCTGCCGCCAGTAGGGTGGATGCGCCCAGATGAAGTCGAAGCGCTCGTCGCCAAGGCTCTCGTACGCCGCGGGATCAGTGGCGTCGAAGCCGGTCCGCAGGTCGCGCGCGAGGCACGCAATGCGAAGTTCGCGGCATACATCGGCGGCGGTGCCGCTGCCGGTCATGGGGTCGAGCACGTTGCGCGGCCGGAAGTACTGCAGTAAGTCACGGATCAGACTGCCGCCGCAGTTGCCGGGGTAGCGGCGGTCGCCGTAGTCGCCGGGGACCTCGAAGTGGTAGAGGCTGGTGAGGTGCGGAACAGGGCTGGCGTTGATCGGCGCGCGCGGCAGGCGGGCGAAGCGCGGCGCCAGACCTCGGGGGAGTCGCGTGTCGCGGCGCGGCGGCGGGAGAGGGGATTGATCGCGGCGAAGCGGGAAGCGTACATTGGGATGTTCCTTTCAAGAATGCGGGCGAGCCGCTCGGCTCGCCCGCGCGTTGCGTGGTCTAGTCCTTCTTCTCCGTCGCGACGCGGAGCGTCACGCGGCCGTCGAGCGGAACGACTTCGAGTTGGATGTTGAAGCCCTTGCCGTCGGCGTGCGGCCAGGCGCCGCCGATGCGCGTCCAGAAAGCTTTGCCGCCTTCGCGATCGCGGACGTGGTAGGCGACGTGCGTCGGGGCCTTGGGGTTGGCGTTGGGTTCGTTACTCATGATCTTCTCCTTTAGTTGCTGCGGGCCGCGCCCATCGCGGCCTTGCGGCATTCGGAGAGAGCCGGCAAGGCGGGCGCAGCGCACCGCTCCAGCGGAAAATGGGAGGGGCCCGGTCTGCAGCGCAGCGAAGATCGGGAGGAACCGGTTTTCCGCTTGAACGGCCGACGCCGGCTCTATCGCTTGCCGCAAGGAAGGTCGCGCTGGGTGGGGGTTCAGCGGCATCCGAGAAGATCAGGGGCGAACCGCGACGACTCGCCCAAAGTGTGCATGTCGCGTGCACTGCGACGCGGGTGGCAACCTTGATTGCACGAGGCGCCGGACGCCGCTGACGGCAAAGAAACTGGGATCGTTCCGCTGTCGCGCTCATCGCACGCGAAGGGGACCACGCAACGCGCGGGCGCGCCGTTGCGCGCACTTTGTGTCGACTGCGGCCGAAGCCCGCGCGTCGTCCCGATCTGGAACAGCTTGATTTCCCGTGCAAATTCGCGGCGGCGTTAACCGCTCCTCAACGATTGGCGGCGTATATCAATGGCATGCTGCGCATCATCCAAAACTCCAATTCCGCGGGCGTCAAGAGCTACTACAGCTCCGCCGACTATTTCAGTGAGGGGCGCGAGGCGGTCGGCATGTGGCGCGGGCGCGGCGCGGCCTTCTTGGGGCTTGCGGGCGCGATCGCGCGCGACGATTGGGACGCGCTGTGTGACAATCGCGATCCCCGCAGCAGCGCGACGCTCACCGTTCGCCGGCGGCAGGAACGGCGAGTGGGCTACGACTTCAACTTCAACGCACCCAAGAGCCTCTCGGTCTACTACGCGCTCACCGGCGACGAAAGCGTGCCCGCGGCGCTGCGGGCCGCGGCCGGCGAGGCGATGGTCGCCGTCGAGGCGGAAATGAAGACTCGCGTGCGCACCGGCGGGCGCGACGAGGATCGCACCACCGGCAACCTGGTCTGGGGCGAGTACCTGCACTCGACGTCGCGGCCCGTGGACGGCGTGCCGGACCCGCAGTTGCACGTGCACTGCTTCGCCTTCAACACCACCTGGGATTCGCAGGAGTCGCGCTGGAAGGCAGGTCAGTTCCGCGACCTGAAACGCGACGCGCCCTACTTCGAGGCCCTGTTCCACGCCAGCCTGGCGCACCGGCTGTTCGTCGCGGGCCTGCCGATCGAGCGCACGCGTCGCGGCTGGGAGATCGCCGGCATCCCGCGCGGCACGCTGCGGAAATTTTCGCGCCGCACGGCTCAGATCGAAGCGCTGGCCGAGGCGCGCGGCATTCGCGACGCGCGCGAGAAGGACCGGCTCGGGGCCACGTCGCGCCAGCGGAAGAGCAGGCAACTCTCATGGAGCGAGCTCCGCGAAACGTGGGCCAGCCGCGTCACGAACGACGAGCGTGCCGCCGTGCAGGCAGCGCGGGAGCGCTCGGCCGCGAGTGCATTGAATCTCGGGGAGGCGGTCGATCACGCGCTGGATCATTGCTTCGAGCGTTCCGCGGTCGTGCCGGAGCGAACCGTGCAAGCCGAAGCGCTGAAGCGCTCCTACGGCGGCGCAGCGCCGGCCGCGACGCTGCACGAGCTGGCGCGGCGTGATCTGCTCGGAGGCGAGCGCGACGGTCGGCGCTTCGTGACGACGCGCGCGGTGCTGGCGGAGGAGCAGCGCATGCTGGATTTCGCCCGCGCCGGCCGGGGCGCGTGTCCGCCGCTGGCGCCGGGGCCGCATCGCTTCGCGCGCGAATGGCTCAACGCCGGCCAGCGCTCCGCCGTGCTGCACGTGCTGCACGCGCCCGACCGTGTGCTGGTTGTGCGCGGCGCGGCCGGCGTGGGAAAAACCTCGATGATGCAGGAGGCTGTGGAGGCGATTCAGGCGACTGGGAGGCGAGTGTCGGTGTTCGCTCCCTCGGCCGACGCCAGCCGCGGCGTGCTGCGCAGCGAAGGCTTTGAGCATGCCGAGACCGTGGCCCGGCTGCTGGTGGACGCCCAGTTGCAGTCGCAGGCCCGCGACGGCGTGCTATGGATCGACGAAGCCGGCCAACTCGGCACGCGGACCATGGGGCGCGTCTTCGAGCTGGCTGACCGGCTGCACGCCCGCGTAGTTCTCTCGGGCGATCGGCGGCAGCACGGCGCGGTGGAGCGCGGGGCAGCGCTGCGCTTGCTGGAAGAGCAGGCCGGCGTGCGTCCCGCCGAAATCCTGGAAATCCAGCGCCAGAAAGGCGAATACCGCCGGGCCGTGCAGGCGCTCAGCGAAGGGCGCGTGAGCGACGGCTTTCGCTTGCTGGACGGGCTGGGTTGGATACGCGAAGCGCCGGCGGAGCAGCGCTACGCGCTGATCGCCCGCGAATACGTCGCGGCCCGCAGCGCGGGGAAGTCGGCGCTGGTGGTCTCGCCCACGCACCTTGAGGGGGAATGGATCACCGCCGGCATCCGCGCGGCCATGCGCGACGCCGGCCGGCTGCGCCCCGGCGAGCGCACCTTCGACGTGCTGGAGAGCGCCGACCTGACGCAGGCCGAGCGCGCCGACGCGGTGAACTACCTGCCCGGCGACGTCGTCGTCTATCACCAGAACGCGCGCGGCGTTCGCAGCGGCGCACGGCGGGTGGTCGGCCGTGACGAGGTGAACTTCGCCGACGCCCCGCGCTTCCAGGCATACCGCCCGCGCACTCTGACCATCGCCCCAGGAGAAGTGATCCGCATCACACGCAACGGCAAGACCGCCGACGGCCGCCATGCGGTCAGCAATGGCGGACTTTTCACGGTGCAAGGCTTTACGCCGCAGGGCGACATTCAGTTGGCTGCCGCCGTCGGCGCCGGCGGACGGACACGGCCGCTCTCCGGCTGGGTGATCGCGCGCGACTACGGCCATCTCGACTACGGCTACGTGGTCACAAGCCACGCCAGCCAGGGCAAGACCGTTGATCGCGTGATCATCGGCCAATCGGCGGCGTCCTCGCGCGCCGCCTCACGCGAGGGTTTCTACGTATCCGTGTCGCGCGGGCGCGAGCAAGCGCTGGTGATCACCGACGACAAGCACGCGCTCCGCGAGGCCGTGAGCGCTCCGCAGGATCACCCGACGGCGACGGAATTCATCACGGACGCCGAGCGCCGCGCGCGAGCCCGCACGATCGCGCGCCTGGACGATTTGGCCGAGCGCTCGATCACGCCGGCGGTGCCTGCGCGAACCGACCGGACGTATCACCCGGACCGGATGCGAGAGCACACTCGCGACGCGCCTGCGCACGCGACGCGCGAGGATAGGGAGATGGCCCGTGGTTGAATCGGAGATTGGCCTGCTGACGTCGCGCCTTGCACTGCGTGAAGGCCGGCAGCACGCCGGCGCGCTGAGCGACGACCCGGAGCTCACCGAAGACTTCGGGGCCTTCGGCTGGCTCCGCGGCGTCCGCGAACGGGCCGTAATGCTGGAACTGAAGCTGCGAACCGGCAACATCGTCGCCGTCGGCTACGGCTGGCTGGAACGCGCCGAGTTCGACCCCTCCGTCGGCATCACGCTGCTCCTCCCCGGGCGGCGCATCCAGATCCGTGGCCGCAATCTCAACGCCGAGGCCCGCCCCGGCGTCCGCCTGTTCGAGGGCATCACCCGCCACCGCGTGCCGTGGGCGCGGGAAACGCAGCCAACATGGGCGAGTGAGGGGCCTGCGTACATCGACCACATCCATATTGCGGACTAGGGGACCGCCACCTGCGAATCGCATCCTCGTCGCCGGCGCGATCGCAGCGAGAGCGATCGACTTTCGACTTCACGGAGTCTCCACCGAGTAACTGCCGCAAGCCGCGCCGCTTGAAGTGCTGACACGGGGATCCGCCTACCCGGCACCAGGAACCGCGCTTCCTTTGCTGCTTACCGACAGCTACAGTGCGACGTGGCAACCGGAGACTCTCCGCTGCCTGCGCATCTAGTTTGCGCGAGCAAGCAATTGAGTTGTGTTGTCAGACAGGAGCGGAAGGTGGCTTCATCAATTGCCATCAGCGTTTTCGTCGGTTGCATCACCGGATGCCTGCTCGCCTTGCTCTCGGCCGTTTGCGTCGCCTTTTTTCCGAATTGGGATCGCGCCGTGCTCTTCTCCCTCGCACGGCTAGTAATCCTGCTCCCCCGCGCTGGCACCACGTACGCGTCTCGATACTATGTCGACGCACGGAACCACCAAGACACCAACTACCAGCCTGTTACCGACAATGACGAGTGCAGAACGGACTTCCAGAGCGTCCGCGGCCTGAAGTGCGGTCCCGTCCCCCAGCTGCGCGTTGTTAGGGAGGAATTCCGCGTCGTATCGTTACGGAAGTTCATTTTTGGCTTTGCGTCGCGCGCCGATGGGCTAAGACCGCGCTTCTATGCAATAAAGGACGTGACAGGGCTACAAGGGCGCTTCTACGATTGGCGAGGTCCCGACTACACTGGTGTCTTTTGCATGAAGCTCTTTCCGAGCGAGGGGTGCTGGCGGGGTGCTTGGCTCGGGAGCGCAGACACGGACGCGGCGCGAGCTTACCCTTGGGTGCTTACTCCAAATGCCAGTCATCGAACTCGCCGCACCGATGATAGTCACGTTCGCTAGCGAGATTTGTCGTGGCTTGTGTGAGGCCGAAACATCCGACTAAGGCCCGGCGGCGCCCCGGCCAGGACTCCAGTCTTTTCATACTGTCGCTGTTTGTCCCGATAGTACTCCTGCATGAACTCAGGGAGTCCGTCAAAAAAGCGCCGTGGCTCATAGGAAAAGAGCCAATCCTGCTGCGCCTCCGGCAGCTGGCACGTATAGCGCCGAGTCAAGTCGACACACCGGCCCTCGCGCGCTTCCCACCGCTTTCTGTACTCGTCGAGTTCAACTTGCTCCGCCTCGGAAGGCATGGAGTAGATAATCTCCGTCACGGAGTTGGGCTGAATTTTCCCGGCGGCAAGCGCCTTCCATCTCTTCATTCTGGCTTCTCAGTGAGTAGTCTATTGAAGGACTGATACAATGTCTTTGAGTAGAACGCAAGTAGATTCTGCAAGCGATCTCACACGTAGCTTGCGCAGTATGTACTTTAGTCCAGACGTTCAGCCATTGCTGGTGGTAGAATGGCGTGATCGCGAGAGCTCGGCGACTGGCTATCTTGCGGTTCAGTCGCTGCGCGGAGGGGCCTGCGGCGGCGGTACGCGCGTTCGCGCTTATAGGGTTGCCGAGGAGGCTAGAGAAGCTGCCGTGCTCCTAGCCAAGACAATGGAACTGAAATTCTTGGTCTCCGGACTCGGCGTCGGCGGTGCAAAGTCAGTGATCAACTGTCCAGAGTCCATCCTCCGTTCGAGTGACCGCGCCGCAGTCCAGGTACTCCTTAGACGTTGGTTCGGCATGATACTGCCCCATCTAAAGCACTGCTATGGTACAGGACCAGATGAGAACACTAATGACAGCGAGATCTGTCGATTACTTGCGAGCCTGGGGGTGCCCGATCCCCGCCTGGGAGTCGCAGTGGGTCGGTACGGCGATCACGTAAGTGAGAGACTCCAGGCCGTGCGAGTTGGAGTTGCCGAGCGGGTGCCGCACGAGGTTCTGCGCCTCTCTATTCCATTTAGTGTCGGAGATGCAATTACAGGCTACGGAATAGCGGCTGCTATCCAATTCTACTACAGCCGACGCGGAGAGTGCGCTGCTGAGAAACGCGTGGCCATTGAGGGATTCGGAGCCGTGGGAACTGCGGCAGCTCTGTTTCTCCAAGCGTTCGGTGCGAACATCGTGGCTGTTAGCTCGCTCTCAGAGTCAGGCAAGCCGGAGCATCGCAACGTGCTCGTTGCTCGCGATGGGACGATTGACGTTGCGGCAGCAATCTCACACCGAGTCGGTTCCTCACTTTTGGGAGAGACGATATGCCATGACGTTGATCGCATCTGGGACTTTCCAATCGACGTGTTCGTGGCGGCCGCGACAAGCAAGACACTCACTGTGCCAATGCTTGAGGTGCTCTTGAAAAACGGCGTGCAGTTAGTCGCATGCGGCGCGAATGAGCCTTTCGCGACAAGTGAAGCAGAAAGCATGGCGGATTCCTCAGTTGTCGTCCTTCCCGACTTTATCGCCAACTGCGGCATGGCACGTACGTACGCTTATTTATTGGAGCATTTCGAGTTACCGGCTAGGATATGGGAACACGTGAGTGTAGATGTCAAGAACACGATTGAAAGAGCTTTATCGGCCGGCCAACCTGAAGGTGAATTGAAGCAAGGAGTGCTATCGAGAAGCTACGACTATTGGATCAGATTAGCGATGGCACCAACCGGTACTACTGGCGTTCTCTAAAGTGCTGAGAGCCCTTCGCCGATTGCATGCCTTGGCTAGCCTGTACACTGTCGCCGGGTGCACGCCGAAAGTTTTTGCCACCTCGCGGGCCGGCGTGCCTTCGTTCAACAGCCGCTGCGCCAGCGCGAGCTGCTCGGGCGAGAGCTTGTGGGGCCGGCCGAAACGCACGCCGCGACGGCGGGCGGCGGCGCGACCGCCGGCGGTGCGCGACAGGATCAGGCTGCGTTCGAACTCGGCGATCCCGGCGAAGACGGTAAGGATCATGGTGCCGGCCGGCGAAGTCGTGTCGGCCCAGGGCTCCGCCAGCGAGCGCAATCCGGCGCCGGCGGCGTTGAGCTTCTCGGCGATCTCGAGCAAGTCGCGCGTCGAGCGCGCGAGCCGATCCAGGCGTGTGACGGTCACGACGTCGTCTGCGCGCAATTGCTCGAGCATCCGGGCCAGCTCGGGGCGCTGCCGCTGTGCGCCGGACGCCTTCTCTTCGAGAATGCGCACGCAGCCGGCTTGCCGCAGTGCTTCGATCTGTTGCTCGAGTTCCTGTCCGTCCGTTGATACCCGCGCGTAGCCGAACTGCATGTGAACAAACACCGCCTGCTGTTGCAAAACTCCTCGCACAACTCCTGACATATGCGACTGACTTCTGCAACAGGGAATTTCGCGGGGACGGCCGATCGGCGCTGCCGTCGCAAATATCCAGACATTTGCAACGGACGCGGCACGGTATCGCCCCAGATTCGCCGCACGGCGACATGCGTACGTATCTGCACGGATGCCGCACTTGTCCCGCAGCCGTGCATCGTCCGCGCGCGGCGAATTGTCCCCGGAGCGCGCGAGTTCCGACACGATTTCCCTTGCGCTTGAAGCGGCGATGTGGCACAGTGATCGAATCGTCCAAGACAACACGGAGGGGACATGGCGGAGATTCGGGTACGCAACATTGATGATGGCACGCTGGCGATCCTGCGGGCGCGGGCGCAGCGCGAGGGGCGCAGCCTGGCCAGCGCCGCGCGCGAGGTGCTTGTCGCGGAGGCGATGCGCCCGCGACGCGAGCTGGTCGCGCGAGTCACGGCCTGGCACGAGGAGATGCTGCGGCGGCACGGCCGACTTCCGGATTCCACCGCGGACATTCGCGCCGAGCGCGACGAACGCGGATGATCGTCGTCGACGCCTGCGTGGCGGTGAAGTGGTTGCTCTCGGAAGAGGGCGCTGAATCGGCGCGCGAGTTGCTGCTGGCGCCCGAGCCGTTGTGCATGCCCTCGCACGGCCGCATCGAGGTCGTGGGGGCGCTGCTGCGCAGGCACCGCGAAGGGCTGCTGTCCGAGGAGGAGACGCGCCAGTGCTGCGCACTCTGGCAGGACGTTCTGGGCGAAAGCGTGCGGCTGCTGGATTTTGCGGAGCTGATGGAGCGTGCGACCTCCATCGCCTTCCGCTGCCAGCATACGCTGACGGACTGCCTGTACGTGGCTGCGGCCCAGCAGACCGGCGGTCCGCTGATCACCGCCGATCGGCGGCTTCACGCGCGTTGTCGCAAGGAACATCGCGATATTCGGCTGCTCGGGTCGGCTGTGTTGAATTGACGTGGACAATCTGCTGTACATCGCACTGGAGGCGCACGAAGACGAGCGCAACATCCATCGCCGCTACGCGATCACGCTCGGCCGCGATCTGCTGGGAGCCTGGACCGTAGCGATCGATTGCGGCCGCGTCGGAGGGGCAATGCGTCGTGTGCGGCTGAGCGCCGCTTCAGAGTCGGAGGCCTTCGCGACAATCCGCGCGCGGCTGCGCCGCCGCGCGAGCGCGCCGCGACGGCTTGGGTGTGAGTATCAACTCGTCGAGTGCGAGGCGGACCGCAGCGCGCCGCCCGCTGAGGAACTGGCATTCGCGCCGCTCTATGGCGGTGGCGCAGCCGGCAGCATGGTTCCCAACGTATCGAGTACGGCCCGCGGTACTAGTCCGGCGTCGAAGCGGCGCTCGAGCACGCGCTCGTAGAACTCGACGTCCGTTCCCAACATCCGCCGGCGGGTTGGCTTGTAGCCGTAGGCGATCAACCGCCGGCGGGCCAGTGGGCTGGCGGCGAATGAGAGCATGCGCAATGGCTCGTGATGAGGCAACCGTCCCGGTCGCGCGAGGGCGGCGACTTGGGCCATCACGACGTAGTACATCGCGCGCGAAATCCGCGTCGGGCCGCTGCCGTGCTCGGTAGGGCGCTCGGCGGCCGCCTCGATCAGAATGCAGGGCGATGGGCTCGCGAGATCACCGGCGGCGCAGGCGTGGCTGGGCAGCGTCCCGTCGAGTAGACGGCGGTAGAGTTCGGCCGACAGCGGCAGCACCACGCTCATGCCGACCGGGCGCGGCGCCCCGCGTACCCATACCACGGTCCACGGTTCGCTTCGCCACCACGCGCAGGCGCGGTGCGCATAGTCGTCGGGGGACAGTCCGATCAGTGACTCCGCGCTCCGGATGGCTTGTTCCTCTTCCAGCCCGGGTTGCTGGTGCGCGTAGCGCGCGGCGGCGACGTACATCCAGCGCACGGCCGTTCGCACGTCGCGCTCGTCCCGACAGGCTTGCACCTTCGCAGTCAAGTGGCGTGTGACCTGGGCCTGCATGAACTCGATCACACCGTCGAAACCGCGCTGCAGAAAATCCTGCCGGGTGGACGGCCTGGCGGGCGTGGACCCGCCCGGAACGCACAGCAGTTCGAGCAACCGTTCGTCGTCAGCGGATTCGGGGTTGTCCAGCCCGCGCTGCGCGAGGAAATCGACGATCGCCTGCCGACAGCGCAGCTCGAATGCGCCCTCCTGGGCCCGTAGCAACGTGCGGACCAGGCTGACGATCATCTTCTCGGGAACGGCTTCGCCGCGTTTGAGGCCGCTGTACGCGTCATTCTTGAACCGCAGCCCGCGGCGCTCGCGCAGCCACTTGTAATCCGGCCAGGCGTCGCGCCGCCGCATGGCGTCGACGAAGGCTTCGCTGAGCGCCCGGCGGGGGGCGCTCATGCCGCACCAACCCGCGCCGCTTCGCCATCCGTGGCGATCATCGCGCTCCCTTTCTTCCCCCGGCGCACGAACGCCGCGGCGCGCGCATGTTAACGGTGGCGATGCGCAAGCCGCGCACGCGGTGGGAAACACGACCATGCAGAAACTACCGGAAACTTCCAGCCTGGAGCTTGAGTTCGAGGCGCATCTGGGCGTATCTCGCGCGCAACTGGCAAAGCTGGCCGCAGTGGTCTTTCGCCGTTTCGGCATGTCCGCCCACGCCGAACGCTGCGCGGACGCAGTGCAGGAGTGGGTCCTGCTGGCGTTACAGGCCAAGGGCGGCCCGCAGAACCGGCCGGCGGCCTATCGCATCATGCTTCGCGCCTGCGCGACCCAAGCGCTCCGTGGCAAGCGCCGCATGGCGACGCTCGACGAGCGAATGACGCGCTCGCTCCCGGACCGGAGCCGCGTCGACCCTGGAGAGTTTGGAGCCGTTCAGGCCTCGATCGAGCAGTTGGACGAGACCGCGCAGAAGCTGATTCGGGCGCGCTACTACGACGGCCTGTCGTACGTTCAGATCACCGCCGCCACCGGCGTTGGCCTCTCGACCGTACGCGCGACGTTGCGGAAAGCCGAACGTGCGCTGGCCGACGGTCTGCGCTCCGCTCTTTCCGTCCGCAATCACGTCTCAACGTCGCCGCCGCGGGCGGTTCGTGGATGAGACTCTAGTTCACCGATCCCTTGAGGAGATCCGCCATGCGCAAATTGGCCATCATCGTTGGATGTGTGCTCTACGTGATCTGCCCCATCGACCTGGTGCCCGATTTTCTGCCGATCGCCGGTCAGCTCGACGATTTGCTCGTGATCGTCAACACCGTGCGGTCGGTGCTCAAGAAGACAGAAGGCCAGGGGGTCTGAGGGTTGCGCGCTTGCGCAGGAGATTCGACATGAGTGAAGCGGTGCTGGAATTGATTCCGCTCGGACTCTTGGATTGTCAGCCCCAGGTACGCCGGCATCTGGACGACGAATCAATCGCCGGTCTGGCCCAGAGCCTGCGCGAGGTCGGCCTGCTGCAGCCGATCCGCGTACGCCGGGAAGGCGATCGCTTTGTGATCGTCGACGGCGAGCGACGCTGGCGGGCGGCGCAGCTCGTCGGCCTGACGCACCTGGATGCGCTGGTCGAGAGCCAGTCGCTGTCGCCCGCGGGCGTTGCACAGCGGCAATTGATCGCCAATTGTCAGCGCGACGACCTGCACCCGTTGGAATTGGCCGCGGCGCTGGACCAATTGCTGCAGACGACGGGCTGGAGCGCCTCGCAGGTGGCCGCGAAGCTCGGCTTCTCGAACGCCAAGGTATCGCGTCTGCTGACGCTGCAGACCCTTCCCGAAGACGTGCGCGCGCGTGTCGCCGCCGGCGAGGTCGGCGTCAGCGCCGCCTGTGAACTGGCGCGCGTGGGCGACGCGCAGACCCGGACGGCACTGACTAGCGAAGTCGCCGCCGGGCGGCTGACGCGCGACGGGCTGGCGACGCGGCGCAAGCGCAAGCCCCCGGAGTTCGCGCCGCGCGAGACTCCGTCCCGGGTCACCGCGCAGCTCAGTGCCGGGCGCTGCGTAACGCTCGCGGGGCCGGGGTTGAACGGGCTGGACGCTTTGGTCAACTGGCTCTCGGAGCTGCTGGCCGAAGCGCGCCGGGCGCGAACGCAGAACCTCGAGCTGGCTACGTTCGTGCGCATGCTGCGCGACCGGGCCAACGCGGAGGGGGCGTAAAGTGCTTCGCTTCTTCCGGCGACGCTCGGCTGCTGACCGCCCGCACCCCGCCGCGCCCTGGCGCCTCGATGCGCCGCTCTTGCGTTGGCCCGACGGCGACGACTGGACACTCGCCGACGCGTTCGCCGGCACGCTGATTCTCGGCGCGACCGGCTCGGGCAAATCCAGCGGCAGCGGACGGACGCTGGCGCTGCGCATGCTCGACGCCGGCTTCGGCGGGTTGGTGTTGACCGCGAAGGCCGACGAACGCGCCGCCTGGGAAGCGTATTGTCGCGAAGCGAGGCGCAGCGACGACCTGCTGATCTTCGACGCCGGCGCGGCGCTGCGCTTCAACTTCCTCGACCACGAGTTGAACCGCCCCGGCGCCGGCAGCGGCCACACCGAAAACATCGTCAATGTCTTTTCGACGGTGCTCGAGGTCGCCGAACGCAATGGTCCCGGCGGCGGACGCGAAGACGAAGGCTATTGGAAGCGCGCCTTGCGGCAACTGCTCCGCAACCTGGTCGATCTGCTGTCCATGGCCACCGGCGCCGTGTCCGTGCCCGACCTCTACCGCCTGGCGATCTCCGCGCCGACCAGCGTCGATGAGGCACGCTCGCAGCCTTGGCGCCAATCGTCGTTCTGCTTCGCTTGCCTGCAGCGCGCCGATGCGCTGCCGCGCTCGCCGCGCCAGGAGAGCGACTTCGCGCTGGTCGCGGACTACTTCCTGGTCGAATTCCCGGCCCTCAGCGACAAGACGCGCAGCGTCATCCTGTCGACGTTCACGTCGATGGCCGACGTGCTGAATCGCGGACTGCTGCGCGAGCTGTTCTGCACCGATACCAACGTGACGCCGGCGGCGGTCGAGCAAGGCAAAATCGTGCTGTTGGACCTGCCGGCGAAGGAATTCTCCGAGGTCGGCGTCTTCGCCCAGGTGCTCTGGAAGTTCGCCTTCCAGCGTTCGATCGAACGCAGAATCGTCAACGATGACACGCGCCCGGCGTTCCTCTGGGCCGACGAAGCCCAGCACTTCATCACGCGCTACGACATGCAGTTCCAGACCACTTGCAGAGCGGCGCGCGTCGCCACCGTGTATCTGACGCAGAACGTCAGCAACGTTTACGCGGCCCTGGGCGGCGCAGACAAGGGCCGCGCCGAAGCCGACAGCCTGTTCGGCAACTTGTGCACCAAGGTCCTGCACGCCAACGGCGACCCGACGACCAACGAATGGGCGGCGACTCTGGTCGGGCGCACTCGGCAATGGCTGGCGTCCGGCAACACCACGCACTCCGCCGACTGGGTGTCGCATGCGCTGGGCCTGGGCGGCAATGCACAGTCCAGCGGCGGGTTTTCGGAGGCGTTCGAGTTCGAGCTGCAGCCGGCGGCTTTCACGCGTCTGCGCAGCGGCGGCGTTAGCGCGGACGGCTGGATCGACGCCATCGTCATTCGCAGCGGGCGCCGTTTCCAGCACGGTCGCGTCTGGAAGCGCGTCACGTTCCGGCAGGCGCTCGAGCGACCAGATCGCGCCGCCGGGCGCGGGAGCACTACCGATGCATGATCATCAGAAAGAACCTGGACTCGTCGAGCGACTGCAGAACTCGGCCAATCTGCTGACGCTCCTGTGCCGCACGCTGGCAATTACGCTTGAAGTGTTCCTGCATCGCGACTTCGGGTCGCGCTACATCGGCTGGCAAGCCGCCGCCGCTTTGCCGCTGCTGCTGCTGTACTGCGTGTTGTGGCCCGAGCACGACTTGCGGCCGATGCTGGCGTTCGCGGGGCTGTTCGTGCTGGCGTGCGCCGGGGCGCGCTCCGGCATCCGGCAGCGCAAGCGCAACGGCGAGTCCCGGCACAGTTACTACAACGGTGCGCCGCGCCTGGCACGCTGGTTCCCCAATCAGGACGAACTGTCCATCAAGCGCCGCGAGCCGACGCTCGTGATGCTGGCGGGACTGGTGACTTGTGTGTTCAGCCCGCCGCTGGGCGTGTATCTCATGCTGGCGGCGATCGCTTTGGGGATCTGGCTGGACCTGATGGTTCGCCACGAAGAAACGCAGGCCCAGGACCTGTACGACGCCTACGTGCATCAGCAGCGCCTCGCGGAACGGTTCCGCGCGCTTGCAAATGAGGACCGCGACACCTGAGGAGTTCACCCATGAAGTCAAAGGACACGCCGGACGGCAAGCCCAAGATCGGTTCCGAGCACGCCGCCGCGATGGCGCGGCAGGGCCTGCGCGAACTGCGGGCCGCGTTCTACCCCGAATCCAACGTCGCCCAGCCCGCCGAGTACGGCATCTGGGGCACCAAGACACCCGGCGAAGTGGCGGAATCGCGCGAGGTCCATGGCCGCGAAGGCGGCGACTCCCGGGCGCGCGACGAAGAACCGCGGCGCGACGCCCCCGCCACGGCGGTGGAGCCGCGTAAACAACCGGTCCGCGAGGAGCTGCAGCGCGAGTAGTCGAGCACGCGGTACTCTCGACTCATGTGTGTTGACGGCATGAACGGAGTTACGGATGCCCATTCCGATATTCGTGGTGCTCGGCGGCGCGGTCGCGGCGGCGGTGGCAACGCGCTGGTGGAACCGGCGCAAGAATCAACTTGATAAGGTCACCTGGGCCTGTGAATTCACATCGTCGCTGGGCCCGACATGGGTAGCGCGGGAAGTCGAGTCATTCTTCCGGCGCGTCGGCGGCTGCACAGTCACACGTTCGCTCGGCGGCCGCAGCGAGTTCCGCCGCGGGGACCCGCGCATCACGCAGCTTCCCAGCGACCGCGAGGTGATGTGGATTGAGGTCCCCGTATCGATCAGCGTCGAATACGACGTGCGCGATGGCGGCACGGTGGCGCGTGTGCAGTTCGCCGCTCCGCCCGAAATGACCTTCGATCCCGCCTGCGCCAAGTTCTTCCACCAACAGGCCGAAGGCGAGTTCGATCACCTGCTGGTTCACCTGCGGCTGGCGTGCGACGAGCCGTCGAATCGTCGCAACGACGACCGCGGACGGCGCGATCGTCACACGCACGAGGAAGCTCCGCACGACAGGCAGGCCGAGGCGGATGCCGCACGCGACTATGCGGCGCTCGGCGTAGCCGCGGGCGCAGACTGGCCACGGGTGCAGGCCGCATACCGCGACGCCTGCCACAAATACCATCCCGACCGGCTGCACAACGCACCGCCGCAGCTGGTCGAGCTGGCCGTCGCGCACTTCAAAGAACTGACCGCGGCCTATCAGCGTCTCAAGAGTCGGTTGGAGAGGTGATTCGACGTGCCCGGTCGCTGGCGCGCGCGGAAGCGCAGCCCGATGGCGCGCGCGACGCGCCGGGCGTGCCGGCCTGGATCACCGCGGAACTGCTGGAGAAAACCATCCGCACCTGGCAGCCGTACTCTGCGAAAGAACTAACCCAAGCGGACGCAGTGGAGATGCTGAACAACACGGCGCGGCTGTTGCGTGTGCTGGCCGGTGCTACTCGCGCCCCCGCGTGCGCGGCGGACGCAGCAGATCGCGAACCAGGTGCGCGGCGGCGGTCACGCCCATGACGGCCATGCTCGTGACCGCGATCCACTGGAAAGCCAGCGCCAATCGTTCATTCGACGTGTGCTTGGCCATCTGCTGCGCCTGGTTCGCAACATGGAGCGGACCGGGTGGGGGTTGCATGAGAAAGCGCTCGGCGTGGTTGAAGGTCGATTCCGTTCTACCACTGTCGCGCGCCGCGCGCAACGAATTTCCGCACCGCAGTGCGCCGCCGCCAACGAGTCGACGGCGTCCACGAGGATCGCCGCCGACTCTCGCTCGGACTCCCCTGGCTGTCGCAGCGTCACGCAGTCCGGCGACGCAGACTCGCAGCGGCCAGCACGCTCAGCGAGAGGAGGCTGGCCGGTTCGGGCACGGTGAAGACGAAATCCGAAAGGAACTGGTTTGCGCCGCCGCTCGATGCGCCGCCGCCGGTGCTGGCGGTGAAGCCGACGTACGCGGTCGAGCCGCCGACGAGCGACGAAAGCGTGCCCACGAGCAGCGATCGCTCGAAGGTGGCGCCGGTCTCGAGGTCGGTCATTTGCACGTCGAGCACCGAAGCGGCGTACTCCAGCGTCACGCGGATGTCGTTGCCGTCAAAGGCGTTCACGGGCGTCGTTTCCGAAGACCCGCCGCCCAGGATCCCGCCCGAGAAGAATCCCGAGTACGTCTTCGCCGGCCCGGTGTTCGTCGCGATGGTGACTGCGGCGCTGGGCGCGATGCCCTGGTAGCCCAGACCATACGGGCCGAAGAGATTCCGGAGCGAATCTCCAAGCGCAGCCGAGCCGGCCGCGTCGTTCTGCAGCACGAACGTCAGGCCCTGATCGTTGCCGCTCGCCCCGATGCTCTCGGCGCGATAGGTGAATGACGCTGTGAACTCCGTAATGTCTTGCGGTGTCGTGAAAAAGATGCTCCGACGCTGGTCGCGACCCGTCGTCAACTGGATGAAGCCGTCGCCGAGCACCGGCGGCGAACCGACGTCCGCCGCATCGTGGTTGTAGGCGTACGTTCCCGGCACAAATCCGACGATGTCGGCCTCGGCGCCGCCGGCGATCACAAACCCCACGGCGATTGCGGCGCAGCCTCTGCCCATCCTGAACTGGCGCATGCGTGCTCCTTCGTGATGCGACACGGCCCGCCGCAGTCCGCCCACGCTCCCTCGCGTGTGCGCCGGCCCGACCGTGTTACATTCCAACTATAGTTGGCGGACTTCCGACAAGTCCAGCCGTAGCCTGAATTCGTGCTCGGGCAGGTGCTGCGAGACGCGCGCATTGCGGCCGGGCTGACGCAGGAGCAGTTGGCCGCCAAGGCGCGGCTCTCTCGCAACTACGTCAGCCTGTTGGAATTGAACGTCAAGTCGCCTACCGTCCAGACGCTGCAGCGCATCTGCGCCGCGCTGAACGTGCGCGCCAGTCGCATCCTGGCGCGGCTCGAAAAAGACTGATCAGCGCGCGAACCGGGTGCGCCTTGGGTACCATCGTGTGGGCAAAGCGCCCCCTGTGAAGCGAGGTGAGTCGTGAAGCAATTCGTCGCGCTGGCGCGCGTCTCCAGCCGGGAGCAGGAACGCGAAGGATTCTCGCTCGCCGTGCAGGAAGAGGCGCTGCGCCGCTACGCCGCCAGCGCCGGCGGCGAGATCGTCAGGCTGTTCCGCATCGCCGAAACCGCCAGCAAGAGCGACGAGCGCAAGACGTTTCGCGAGCTCATCGCGTACGCGAAGCAGCACGCCGCCCAGCTCGATGCGCTGCTCTTCTACAAGGTCGACCGCGCCGCGCGCAACCTGTTCGACTACGTGGAGCTCGAACGCTTGGAGAGCGAGTACGGCCTCGCCTTCGTGTCGGTGTCCCAGCCGACCGAGAACAACCCCGCCGGGCGCATGATGCGCCGGACGCTCGCCAACATGGCGAGCTTCTACACCGAGCAACAGTCCGTCGATGTGCGCGAAGGACTCGCCCGCCGCGTCCACGAGGGCTGGTTTGTCGGCAAGGCGCCCTACGGCTACCGCAACGTGCGGCGGGAGGGTCGCTGCGTTACCGAGATTGATCCGCCGTCCGCCGAGAACCTGAAGCGCATCTTTCAGCTCTACGCTTACGAACCGCTGACGCTCGATGGTCTTCGAGACCGGCTGCACGCCGAGGGTCTGGTCTATCGTCCCGACACGCCGAAGTTCACGCGGAGCAAGCTGCACGCGATCCTGACCGACCGGGCCTACATCGGCGAGATTCCGTTCAAGGGGCAGTGGTATCCGGGCAAGCAGCCGCCGCTCGTCGAACGCAGCACCTGGGACCGGGTGCAGGCTCTGCTCGGCGGGCATGTATACCACACGCACCAGATGGCTTTCGCCGGCGAGTTCATGGCCTGCGGTCACTGCGGCCGGGCCGTGACCGGCGAGCAGGTCATCAAGCGCAGCAATAGCGGCGAGCGCCGCTACGTCTACTACCGCTGCAGCGGATACACCGCACCGGGGCATCCGCGGGTGCGCGTGCCAGAGCCCGAACTGGACCGCCAGATGCTTGCGCTCTTCGGCCGCATGAAGGTCGAAGACCCGGAAGTCCGCGACTGGTTCCGCCTGGTCCTGGCGTCCCAGACGCGCGACGCGCAGCAGGATTCCCGAGCGCAGCGGACGGAACTCACGCGCCAGGCATCGCTGCTGATCGCCCAGCAAGACCGGCTGCTCAACCTGCGCATCGCCGACGACGTCGATCAGGAAACCTTCGCCCGTAAGCACACCGAGCTACGAGACCGGCTCGCGTCGATCAAGTTGCAACTCGACGTGCTCGACCGCTCGCACGCCGAAACGGCGGAACTCGCGGCCAAGGTGTTTGAACTCTCGCAAACCCTGCAAAATACGTGGGAATCTGCCGATTACGCGACCAAGCGTCGAATCCTCGATATCGTCTGTTTGAACTGCACCCTCGATGGCGCAACCCTCTGTCCCACAATGAGAAAGCCGTTCGACACGCTCGCGGAAGGACTGAATCTCGCAAAAACTCGGGGTGACAGGATTTGAACCTGCGACCTCTTGGTCCCGAACCAAGCGCTCTAGCCAGGCTGAGCTACACCCCGGGCGCGGGCCGCCCCGTTGGGGCTGCCACACAACCGTGAACCATGCAGGATATCGACCGCCGATCGTCGTCGCAAGCGCCCCGCTCGCGGTTCGTCGCCCGCCGCCGATACACTCCGGGCCGTGGGTTCCTCACGCCGACAGTTCGAGCGTTTCCGTGCCGCCCCGTCGGCTGACCCAGCCGATGACCGCGAAGCCGCGCCGGGCGCTGCCGGCCGCGAAAGTCGAACCACCCGCGCGACGGGTCCCGACAGCGCAGGCACGCCGTCGTCCGCGCGCGCCGCCTCGCAGCAGAACGGCTCCCCGCTGACGGCCCAGTCGCCGTCGCCGGGCGATTCACCCGCCTCGCAACCATCCGGCTCCTCGTCCGCCCCGTCTCCCGACGAAAACACCGGCTCGGCGCCGATCGGCGCGCCGGCGCACGCCGCGCCCCGGCGGCGCGGCCACTTGAGCGAATACCGGCGCTTTTTGCGCCCGCACGTGCCCACGCTCGTGGGGGTGCTTGTGCTCGCGCTGCTGTCGGCGGGGCTGAGTCTGATCCTGCCCGCCGCCACGATGCACATCATTGATCGCGTGCTCCCCGCGCGCGACTCCGGCGCGCTGCACCGCCTGGGCGCCGGGCTGCTGCTGGTGCTGCTCGTGCAGCAGGCGCTCGATCTGTCGCGCAACTGGACGATGGCCCGCCTCAACGCGCGCGTGCTGTTCCGCCTGCGCCGCAAGCTCTTTGATCGCATGCTGCGCCTGCCGCTGCCGCAGCTTTTCGAATTCCGCACCGGCGGCGTCAATTCGCGCCTGTCCGGCGACATCGATCGCGTCTCAGGCATGCTGCAATTCGCGCTGATCACGCCGGCGGTGGCGACCGTCAAGGTGCTGCTGACGCTCGCAATGCTGCTGGCGATCAACTGGCAGCTCTGCCTGGCCGCCAGCGTACTGCTGCCGCTGCTGATCGGGCTGAACATGGCTTATATCCGCCGCATCCGCCCGATCTACCGCAGCGTGCGCCAGGATCGCAGCGAACTCGAAGCGCGCGTCGTCGAGACGTTCGGCGGAATCCGCGTGGTGCGCGCATTCTCACGCGAGCGCAGCGAAGCGCGGCGTTACGCGCTCGGCAACCACCTGATCATCCGCAAGAACCTGCTGGCCGAATACCTCGAGAACATGGTGTGGTCGGGCTGGGGGCTGCTCATTCCGCTGGCAGCGCTGCTGATCATCTGGCTCGGCGGCACGCTCTATCTGTCGGGTTCGACGACCCTCGGCAGCATCGTCGCCTTCCAGATGTACCTGATGATGCTGCTGTCGCCGGTGTCATCGATTGTACGTTCCTATGGCGAAATGCAGCAGGCTTTGGCGGCGCTGGAGCGCGTGTTCGAGATTCTGGCGCGGTCGGCGGAAATGCCGGACCGACCGACCGCCGGCACGGCGCCGACGCAGATCGATTCGTTTGAGTTCGAGAATGTGAGCTTTGCCTACCACGAGCAGCCGGTGCTGCACGAATTCTCGCTGCGCGTGCGCGGCGGCGAGACGCTGGCACTGGTGGGCGCCAGCGGCGCGGGCAAGAGCACGGTGACGAACCTGGTGGCGCGTTTCTACGACCCGACGGCGGGCGCAATCCGCCTCAACGGCGTGGATCTGCGCGAATTCACGCTGCAAAGCTACCGCGGGCTGCTGGGGCTGGTGTCGCAGGATGTGTTTCTGTTCGACGGCACCATCGCCGAGAACATCGCGTACGCGCGGCCCGGCGCGTCGCCTGGCGAGGTCGAGCGCGCCGCTCGTCGCGCCAACGCCCACGAATTCATCGCACGCTTCGCCGACGGCTACCAGACGCGAGTCGGCGAGCGCGGCGTGCGGCTGTCGGGCGGGCAGGCGCAGCGTGTCAGCATCGCGCGGGCGCTGCTGGCGAATCCGCGCATCCTGATTCTCGACGAAGCCACCAGCAACCTGGATTCGGAAAGCGAACAGCTCATTCAGGCGTCGCTGGGCGAGCTGCTGCAGGACCGCACGACTTTCGTCATCGCGCACCGTCTGTCGACCATTGCGCGTGCCGATCGCATTGTGGTGATGGAACACGGGCGCATCGTTGAGACCGGCACGCACGACGAGTTGCTGGCGCGTGGCGGCCAATACCGCGCGATGGTGGAACGCCAGCAGCGCGCGATGGAGATCGGCGCGGCGCCGCTCGGCGTCTAGCGGATTCTCAGTCCGTGAATTCCGTGATCGCCAGCCGCCGCGCGTTCTCGCGGTACATGCGCGTCAGCACGTCCGGCGGCAGGTCCAGCCCGGCGAGTTGCGGCGGGCCGACGGCGTCGGGGTCGTCGATCGGGCTTTCGCCGCGATAGGTGGATTCCCACATCTGCCGATGCACCCAATAGCGGCTGGCGTAATGGTCGAAATCCGGATATTGGCCATTGGCGACCAGATCGCTGCCGAAGAGCACGCGCGTCGAGTAGCGCAACAGAAACGCGCGGGCGGCGTCGGGCTGCTGCGCGACGGCGCGCACAATCCACTTGGTGGCGCTGGAATCGAGCACCAGGTTTGGATGCAGATCGAGCAGTCGCTGCAAGCGCGCGGTGTTCTCCATGCTGCCGGCCATGTGCGCGGCAACGACCGTACGCGGCGCGACGTAGTTCGCCAGCCATTGCAATTGCGGATACTGATCGTCCTTGGTTCCGAACACGCGCGTGTCCGCGTAGCGAGCGCCGGGCTGGAACCACTCGGCGGGATCGCCGACGTGAATCATGAATTCGAATCCCAGGTCGAGCGCCGCGTCCACGACCGGTCGAATGAACGGATGATCGACGGTGAAGCCGGAGCGCTGCCGCATGGGCGGCGCCATCCAGAACTTGCACAGCCGCGCGCCGAGGCGTCGGAATTCCGCGAGATCGGCGATCCACTGGCGGCGAAAGTCGGCGCTTGCGTCCATGCGCCGCCAATTCGGGATCGCGATGAATCCCAGCGCATCGCCGTACGCGTCGCGCAGCGGCGGCACGTCCTCGAGCGGAGTCATCGAGAGCACGCGTGTCACGCCGTAGAGCCGGGCGGCTTCGAAGAACGCGGCGGCCTGCGGGCCGGCGTAGACGTGGGTGTGGATGTCCCAAATCGGCCCGCTTGTCTTGCGCGCGGGCACGGCGCGATAGTCGAGTTTGAGACGGTTGGCGCTGGTGGCGGCGGTCATGGCGCGGGTCGACTCCGGCGCGGCGGCGGTTGTGTGCCGCTCGGCTTTTGTCGATGATAGGCGCAACATGCTGCACCGATTGCGGCACACGCTGTTTCTCGTGGTGCAGTTGGGCATCGTCGCCGGCGGCGCATTGGCGGTTCTCATCGAGCCGCAATCCTGGATCGGCGTGCTGATCTGCATCGGCTCGGGCTTCGTCGCGTCCTACATCTGCGAACGGATTGCGCGGCTGCTGCTGCGGCGGACGCTTGATCGACTGCGCCGCGCGGCGAGCGACCTGGGCAGCCCCGGCGAATCCGCCGACGGCATCGCAGCGCGCGGCGACGAGTTCTACCGGCTGATTCACGCGGTGAACGCCGCCGGAGCGCGGCTGGCGGCGGCCGCCGATTCCGAACGCAAACTGCTCGAGGAGCTGAAGCGCCGCGAGCGGCTGGCGTTCCTGGGCGAACTGGCCGCCAGCGTGGCGCACGAAGTCAACAATCCGCTGGACGGCGTGCAGAATTGCGCGCGCATTCTGCGGCGCTCGCTCGACGACCCGCAGCGCGTGCAGCAGATGCTCGGGCTGATCGACGACGGTTTGAGCCGTATCGAGCTGATCGTGCGGCGTCTGCTGACGCTGGCGCGAGAGAATGTGATCAAGCCCAGTGAAATCCGCGTGCGCGACGTGGTCGACGCGGCGCTGCAAAGCAGCGCCGACGCGCTGGCGCGGCGCGGTGTGCAGGCGACGTGCAACACCGAGGGCGACGACCGCGTGCGCGCCGATGGACTGCTGCTGCAACAGGTGTTCGTCAACCTGCTGTCGAACGCGGCGGACGCGATGACGGACGGCGGATCGATTCGCATCACCACGCAGCGAGAAGGTCCGGAAGGCGAGCTGTCGAACGTCCCCAAATGCGCACGCTGGATTCGCATCGACGTGGCGGACTCGGGGGCGGGTATTCCGCCGGAGAATCTGCCGCACATCTTCGAGCCTTTCTACACCACCAAGCGCCAGGGCCGCGGCACGGGGCTGGGGCTGGCGATCGCAGCGCGCATCATCGAAGCCCACCAGGGGACGATCGAAGTGCAGCCGCGCGGCGCCGACGACCGCGGCGCCGTCTTCACACTGCGCCTGCCGGCGCTCAGCGCCAGCGAGTCGGGCGACACGGCGTACGCGCTGAGCGTGAGCGAGCATCGCACGACCGCGGAGCCGCGACGTGGCTGAGCCGGCGCCGTTTCTGCGCGACCCGTTTCGGGTTGTCTGGGGTTGGCTGAGCGCCGCGGACGCGCCGCCGACTCCGCGTTTCGTCTGCACGGGTCTCTGCCTGCTGTTCGGAATTGCCGCGGCGCTTACGGGGGGCGCGTGGCGCTTTGCGTTTGTGTTCTGCTCGTTCGTCGTGGGCGGCACGCGCACGGCGCGCAGCGCCGGGGCCGGGCTGCTGCGCGGCCGGCCCGACATCAATTTTCTGATGATCTTCGCGGGCGTGGTGGCGGCGCTGGTCGGCCATTGGGAAGACGGCCTGATCCTGCTGTTCCTGTTTTCGCTGAGCGACGCGCTCGAGCGCTTCGCGACGGAGCGCACACGCCGCAGCGTCAGCGGGCTGATTCAACTGCGGCCGGCGACGGCGTGCGTGCTGCGCGACGGCCGCGAATGGACGGCCCCGGTCGACGAGCTGCGCGTCGGTGACGAGGTGCGCGTCCGGCCCGGCGAACGCCTGCCGGTCGACGGCGAGGTGATCGACGGCGGCGGCGCCGTCGATGAATCGATCCTGACCGGCGAAGCCATGCCGGTGGAAAAGCTGCGCGGCGATCCCGTTTTCACGGGCACATTCAATGTCAACGGCGCGCTGCTGGTGCGCATGACGCGGCCCGCCACCGACACCACGCTGGCGCGCATCGTGCACCTGGTCGAGGAAGCGCAGGAGCGCAAGGCGCCGTTTCAGCGCGTGATCGATCGTTGGGAGATGCCCTACGTCTATGCCGTGCTCGGCGCGTGCGCATTGCTCATTCTCTGGCGGCTGGGAGCGACCGGCGACGTCGCACGCTCGGTGTACGCCGGGATGGTATTACTCGTGGCGGCGTCGCCGTGTGCGGTGGTGCTGGCGTCACCGGTCGCGGTGCTGGCGGCGATCTCGCGCGGGGCGCAGAGCGGCGTGCTCTTCAAAGGCGGGTCGCATCTTGAAAGGCTCGCAACCACGACGCGCATCGCGTTCGACAAAACCGGCACGCTGACGCGCGGGCGACCGCTGGTCGACCAGGTGCTGCCCGCCGACGCCGCGAGCGCCGACGCCCTGTTGCAGGTCGCGGCCGCGGTCGAGCAGTACAGCGAGCATCCGCTGGCGCGCGCGATCGTCGCTGAAGCGCAGCGGCGCGCGCTGGTCCTGCCCGAGGCTGCGGATTTCCGCAGCGAAGTCGGGATGGGAGTGCTGGCGGTCGTCGATTCGCGCCGCGTGCGTATCTCGCGGCCGGAAGCGCTGCCGTCATTCAGCAGCGAGCGGGCGGCCGGCTTACTGGCCTTGCTGCGGCAGGCGCCCTCGCGGACCGCAGTTGTGCTCGAGCAGGACGCCGGTGTCGCGGGCGTGATCACGTTTCGCGACGAAACGCGACCCGAAGCGCGCGAAGCGCTGGCAGCGCTCCGAGCGCTCGGGCTGCGGGACTTCGTGATGCTGACCGGCGATCACGCGGGACCGGCGCGGCTTGTGGCGGATGAACTGGGCATCGAAGCGGTGCACGCGGGCCTGCTGCCGGCCGAGAAAGTCCGGCATGTGCATCGCCTGGCGAAGGACGACGGCGGCGCGGTCATGGTCGGCGACGGCGTGAACGATGCGCCGGCGCTGGCCGCGGCCACGGTCGGCGTGGCGATGGGCAGTGCAGGCAGCGACGTGGCGCTCGAGACCGCCGACGTGGTGCTGATGCGCGACGATCTGCGGCTGGTGCCGGAAGCGGTGCACCTGGCGCGGGCGTGCCGGCGTGCGATTCAGCAGGGCCTGGCGATGGCGCTGGGAACGATAGCCATACTGATCGCGCTCGCGTTCGCCGGAATGCCGCTGCCGATGGCCGTGATCGGGCACGAAGGCAGCACGGTGGCGGTGATTGTTCGGGGAATGCAACTGCTGCGTCTGCCTAAGATTACAGGAACGTCGGCCCCGCCGGCGCTCGCGGTCACGGCTGCGAAGCGACCGTGAGACGACGGGTTCGCGGATCGCCGGACGCGCGCGGGACGCGAATTTTCGAGAAAGCTGCGGTCGAAAGCCGCGGCCGAGCGTCACAATGATTGTCAGGCGGACGCTGGGCGGGCTGCCTGACGGCCGGGGAGGTGTGCGATGCGGAGTCGACGGATTGCGCTGCTGGTGGGGGCGGTGCTGCTTCCCGCGTTGGCGAGCGCGCAGACACGCGGCGGCGCTGCTCGGCCCGCCGGCGCGCGGCCGCCGGTCGTGATGCTGGCGACGCGTGTGCCGGCGCTGCAGTTTGAGGAAGCTCCGCTGCGCGACGTGCTCGATTCGCTGAGCCAGCTTCTGCAGATCAACGTCGTCGTGCGCTGGGAGGAATTGCAGCGCGCCGGCGTGACGCGCGACAAGCCGGTGACGGTGTCGCTGCGCAATCTGCGGCTCGACCAGGCGCTGTGGGTCATCATGAACGAAGCCGCCGGGCCCGATGTGCGGCTGGCATACCGCGCCGACGCCGACGTGCTGCTGATCTCGACTGCGGACGACCTGGAATCGCACATGGTCGTGCGCGTCTACGACGTGCAGGACCTGCTTTTCCGGCCACTGGAGGAAGCCAGCATGCAGGTCGGCCGCGAGCGCGAGGTGGTGACCGGGACGACCGCAACCGTCGCCGAGGGAGCGGTGGCGGCGACTCCGGTGGTGGGACGGGTCCGCAGCGGCGTGGGCATCAACGGCCCCGGCGGATTCGGGCCGACCTCGTTCGGTCAGGGCGGCGGCGACCCCGACGATGACGACGACGTGAACCAGGACCCCGATGTCATCATGCAGCAGCTCATCAATGTGATTACGACCACCATCGAACCGGAATCGTGGGACATCAACGGCGGACGCGGAGCGATCCGGCCGTTTGGCGGGCGGCTGGTGGTGCGCAACACGTATCTGGTGCATCAGGCGATCGGCGGAGCGGGGCGGGAGTAGGACCGCGACGGCAAGCGAGGTGACGCGGGCATCGAGCGCTTCCTCTGCCCCATTCGGGGCAGATCACAACCACCCGCAATCGATCCCACGGGTTGCGCTGCGCTTCACCCGTGGTCACCGTCCCGCGCCCCTCCGGGGCGGACGGCGGAACGCGCCGATTCCCTGCCGCGTTGAACTTGGGAAGCACTTTTCTATCCCCGGGGCTGACTGCGGGCTGACTACCGAGGGACCGGCCTTTGGCCGTTCAAAGCGCCATTGCTCCCGATCAGCGCGGCGACGCAAACAGAAACTCCAGCACCTGCTCGAATCGGCTTGCCCAGTCGGACTCGTGATGCCGACCGCCTTCGACAATCAGCAGACGGTAGTCGCGATCGGCTCGCAATCCACGCTCGTCAAGAATCGCCGCCAGGGCGCGGCAATCGTCGACCGCACGATTGAACGCCGTCATGCGGCCTTCCTTCGCCCCTTCCTCTGTCCCGATGTCGATCCAGATCTTTGGCGGCGTGGGCCATTTCGCGGAGCGCGCCTCCTGCAGGACGTGCCGCTCGCCCCAGAACAGCGCCGGCGACACCACCGCGGCCCGCGAGAACACATCGGGGCGGCGACAGACCGCGTACAGCGAAATCAGCCCGCCGAGCGATGAGCCGCCGATCGCCGTGTGCTCGCGCTGCGGGCGCGTGCGGTAGGTGGAATCGACGAGCGGCTTCACCGTGTCGACGAGGAAATTCAGGTAGGCGTCGCCGCGGCCGCCGGTCTGTCGCCCGGCGTCGGGAACGAGGGTGTATTCGTTCGCGCGGTCCGGTGTGTTGTACACGCCGACGAGGATGAGCGGCTCGATGCGGCCGGCGGCGATCAACCGGGTTGCGGCTTCGTCGGCCTGCCACTCGACGCCGGTGAACGCGGTGGCGGCGTCGAACACGTTGTTGCCATCGTGCATGTAGAGCACGGGATAGCGCTGGTCGGGCTGCTCGGAATAACCCGGCGGCAGCCAGACAAGCACGGTGCGGTCGTTGCCGAGCTGAGGGCTGTGAACGGCTGCGTGCACGCGCAACTCGCCGGTAGTCGTGGACGCGCGTGCGGGAGGCGCCGCGCCTGCGGGCGAAGCTCCGGCGATCCGGATCCGCGCGTCGGGCGGCAGGTCGGCCCAGCGCGCCACCGCGTGCAGGAGCACCGTCGGCTCGGCAGCCGCTTCGACCGCGTAGCGGCGATTCGGAACTTCTGCGTTGTCAGCAGCTTTCTCGACATGCTCCCAACCGGGCGCGCGCAGGAACTTGTACTCCAGGCTTGTGCCCGGCGGGAACGCGAACTCGCCGACAAACAGGCCCGGCGCGACGCGCGGCAGCGGGCGGCCGGCAGGTGGCCAGCCGTCGATCGAGAACGAGACGCGAATCTCGGTCGGCTCGCCGGCCGGTCCGGCAGGAGCCGCGACGACGAAGCGCGTGGCGACTGCGGTCGGCTGCGCCGGGCAGAGCGGTGCGCTGACGAGCCCCAGGATCAGCAGCGCGGTGCGAAGGTGACGAGATGCCACGGTTGATCTCCGGCGGCGGCGTGTGACGCCAAACCCCTGAAAAAACGGGCGAAATACCCGCGTACGAGCCGCTGCGCGGTTGTATTTCGTCCCGGAGAGAGTAATCTGCCGGGAGCATGGAAGCGACAATTCCTCAATCGGCCTTCGCGCCAGGATGGCAGCGAAGCGGTGGATTCTCCGGCGCGCGCGTACACATGGTGGGCATCGGCGGAAGCGGCATGGTCGGCCTGGCGGCCGTCTTGTTGCGCCGCGGGGCTCACGTCAGCGGCACCGATCGCTCCGCTTCGCCCGCGGTTCTGAACCTGCGCGAGCGCGGGGTGCAGGTGCGGTTTGAGCAGACCGCCGAAAGCGTGCCGTCGGAAACGGACCTTCTGGTCGCATCGGCGGCGATCGCGGCTGATCACCCCGAGGTGCGCGAGGCGCAGCGCCGCGGGCTGCCCGTCATGAAGTACGCGCAGTTGCTCGGCGCGCTGATGGCCGAGCGGCGCGGCATCGCGATCAGCGGAACCCACGGCAAGAGCACCACCACCGCCTGGCTCGCATACACGGTGCGCCGCGCCGGGCTCGACCCCAGCTTCGTAATCGGCGCCGAAGTCGAGCAGCTCGGCGGCGGCAGCGGCGTGGGCGACGGGCCGCACTTCATCGCCGAGGCCTGCGAATACGACCGCTCGTTCCTGAATCTGGCTCCGACCGCGGCGGCGATTCTGAACATCGAGGAAGATCACCTCGACTATTACCGCCACCTGGATGAGATTCGCGACGCTTTCTGCGATTTCGCCCGCCTGTTGCCGCATGACGGGCGATTGCTTGTGAACGGGCAGGACGAGCGCTCGCGGGAGGTGGCGGAGCGCACCGGCCGCGCCGCCGAGACGTTCGGGCTTGATCCTCACGACACCTGGTGTGCCGCGGCGCTCGAGCTCGAAGGCGGCCGGTATTCGTACGAGCTGACGCACGGTGGGCAGTCGCTGGGACGCGTGCGGCTGGGGCTGAGCGGCCGTCACAACGTCTACAACTCGCTCGCGGTCGCGGGCCTGGCGCACTGGTGCGGCGCGACGTTTGAGCAGATTCGCGACGGGCTGGCCGAATTCGGCGGCGCCCGGCGGCGGCTCGAACTGCGCGGCGTGGAGCGCGGGGTGGCGGTGGCCGACGACTACGCGCACCATCCGACCGAGATTCGCGCCACCCTGCGCGCGGCGCGCGAGCGATTCTCGCCCCGCCGGCTTTGGTGCATCTTCCAGCCGCACCAGCATTCGCGCACGCGGTTTCTGCTGGCGGATTTCGCCACCAGCTTCTCGCAGGCGGATCGCGTGGTGGTGCCCCAGATTTACTTCGTGCGCGACAGCGAGCGCGATCGCGAGGCGGTTTCCGGCGCCGACCTGGCGCTGCGCATTCGCGAGAACGGCGGGCTGGCCGTGCACATACCGGAGTTCGCGGACATCTTGCAATACTTGGCGCAGGAGGCGGCGCCGGGCGATCTCGTACTCACGATGGGCGCCGGCGACATCTGGAAGGTCGCGGATGAACTGCTTGCCCGACTTCGCAACGATCTGCCGGCCTGACGTTCCGCTCGCGCCGTACACCTGGTATCGGCTGGGCGGGCCCGCGCGCTGGTTCGCCGAGCCGCGCGACGAGGCAGAGCTTTCGCTGGTGCTGAGCGAGGCGACCGCGCGCGGCATAGCCTGGCGCGTGCTGGGGCGCGGGGCGAACCTGCTGGTTCGCGACGCCGGCTTCGACGGTCTGGTGATTCATCTGGCCGGTCCGCACTTCGAGCGCATCGAGATCGATGAGAACGGACTGACCGCCGGCGCCGCCGCCGACTTTCCGCGCCTGATTCGGAAGGCGATTGCGGGGCAGCGGGTCGGGCTCGAGGCGCTGGCCGGCATTCCCGGCAGCTTCGGCGGCATTCTGCGCATGAACGCCGGCGGCAAGTACGGCGAGATCGGCGCGTTCGTCGAATCGGTCGACGTCGTGCGCTCCGACGGTTTGCGCGAGACGTTGGCGCACGCCGCGGTGAACTTCCGCTATCGCAAGACCGATCTCGGCGGCTGCGTGATCGTGGCGGGGCGACTGCGGCTACCGACAGGCGACGCCGAGGCAGCGCTGCTGCGGCATCGCGATGTATGGAATGAAAAGGCCGCGAGCCAACCGGCGGTCGCGGAGCGCTCCTGCGGCTGCATCTTCAAGAACCCGCCGGGCCGCTCCGCCGGCAAGCTGCTCGACGAAGCCGGGCTGAAAGGGGCGGCGGTGGGCGGCGCACGCATCAGCGAGCGCCATGCCAACTTCATCGTCGCGACCGAAGGCGCAACCGCGGCCGACATCCTGGACCTGATCGCGCGGGCGCAGGAGCGCGTCCGCGGCAGTGCGGGAGTCGACCTGCAGCTCGAAGTGGAAATCTGGTGAGACCGATGGAGAGGCGCCCATGAACTCGACCGTGGCAGGCTCGCCTTCGACGAATGACTCGGCGGCCACGACGCGGCTGCGCGTCACCGTGCTCAGCGGCGGCCCCAGCGCGGAGCGCGAGGTCAGCCTGCAATCGGGCGCCGCGATCGCGGCCGGCCTGCGCCGACGCGGACACGCGGTGCACGTGTCCGACATCGACGCCGCCGATCTGAGCGCGCTCGATCACCCGGCGGACGTGGTGTTTCCAGCACTGCACGGCACCTTCGGCGAGGACGGGACAATTCAGCGCATTCTCGAATCGCGCAGTATGCGCTTCGTGGGCTCGGGATCAGCCGCTTCTGCGCTGGCGATCGACAAGGTGCGAACCAAAGAGCGAGCGATTGCACTCGGCATTCCGACGCCCGAGTACGAGGTCGTCTCGGCGCAGGCGCCCGGGCGGCTGGGCGTGCCGGTCGTCGTGAAGCCCATCGATCAGGGCAGCAGCGTGCTGACGTCGATCGTGCACTCCGACGCCGAACTCGAGCCGGCGGTGCAGGCCGTCGTGCGCGAGTACGGACGCGCGTTGGTCGAGCGCTTCATCCACGGTCAGGAAGTGACGGTCGGCGTGCTCGGCGATCAGACGCTGCCGCCGATCTTCATTCGAGCGAAGTCGGGATTTTACGACTACGACGCGAAATACCGGCGGGACGACACCGAATACCTGTTCGACGACGGAACGCATTCCGAGGCCGCGGCGCGCGTCTCAGCGATGAGTCGTGCGCTCTTTGATGCGCTGGGCTGTCGGCACCTTGGTCGTGTGGATTGGATGCTGGACGCGCACGGCGCGCCCTGGCTGCTGGAGGTCAACACGCTGCCCGGTTTCACGAGCCACTCCCTGGTCCCCAAAGCCGCGGCCCGCGTCGGTTTGCCGTTTGATGAACTGGTCGATCGGCTGGTGCGGCTCGCGCTGGTGGAGGATCGCTCATGAAGCGGATCGCCGCCGCGCCCGCCCCTCGTCGCGCGCCGGAAACGGGTTCGCCGTGGATGCGCGCCGTCGCGGGTGTGCTCGCACTGTCGGTGGTCTTCGTGGGCGTCGCGGTTGCGTTCGACCGTCTGGAGACGTTCGTGCGCTCGCTGCCCGCGCCGCCGACGCGCGTGGAATGGATGGATCTGCCGGCGTGGATGACCGACGCCGCCTGGTCGCCGCTGCTTCAGGAACTCGAAGACCGCAGCGGCATCGCTCCCGACGTGGATGTCTTCGACCCGCGCGTCTGTGCCTACGTGAGCGACGCGCTGCTCAGTTCAGCCTGGGTTGAGCGCGTGCGACGCGTCGAAAAGCGCCACGACGGCGCGGTGCGCGTCTGGGCCGATTTCCGACGACCGTTCGCATTCGTGCAGCGCGGCAGTCAAGCGCACCTCGTCGACGCGCGCGGCGTGCTGCTGCCGCACTCGATGCCGGCTTCGGCGGTCGACGGTACCTACTGGCTGGTGCTCACCGGCGTGCAGGCGGCGCCGCCCACGATCGGGCAAGTCTGGCCGGGCGCCGACCTCGCCGCAGGGTTGAAACTGGCAACGTTTCTATACCGCGCGTCCGACGCGGCGCGCTTCGAAAGCCGCGGGGCAATCCGCGGCGTCGACGTAAGCAACCATAACCTCAGGCGCAACAACCGGTTCGGCGAACTGCGGCTCGTCGCCGTCAGTGAGCGCCTGACGATCGACTGGGGCGTGCCGCCCGGCGACGAAGGAACCGAGCCGAATCTGATCGAAGCCCGGGCCGCTCGCAAACTAGCATACTTGGAAGAGCTCTTCGCTCGCCACGGCGGGCTGCCGGACAACGTGCGCATCGATTTGCGGTGGGAGGACCATCCGCGATTCGAGGAGCTCGCGCCGGCGCCGACCGACCCCGCCCGCGCGCGCGACGGCTAGACGGAGGGAGCATCAATGTCGCCGATGTCGACGACCGACACGCTGATGGGGCTTTGGGCAGCCTTTTCAAAACAGATCGTGCTGCCCGCCGAGTACGCCTGGGCGCCCAGCGCCGGGCTTGCCGTGCTCACGCTGCTCGGACTCATCATGCTGGCCCGCGGCGCGCAGTGGGCCCCCGGCCTTGCGGGAATGCTTTTCGGCGTGCTGTTCGGCGGCGTGGGCACCGCGCTCGCCGGCAAGGTGGGCCTGCCCCCGGTCCCGACCGGTCTGGTTGCGGGCGTGGTCGGACTCGGCGCCGGGTTCATGCTCTTCAAGCTGCTGCAGGCGCTGATCATGTCGGCTTGCCTGGCGGTGCTCGCCGTCGGCGTGTACTACGCCCGCGTGCTGACGCCTGAAGTGCACAACTGGCTTTCGCGCGGCGTGCAGGGCGCCGAGCTCACGCTGCCCGCGGCGGGAACAGTCGTCGGCGACGGCCCGCATTGGAGCGTCGAACTCAACAGTCTCTGGACGCACCTCACTGGCGCCGTCCCGCAGTTTCAGATGACCCTGTTCGGATTGATCGCGGTGCTCGGCCTTGCGGGGTTCGTGCTGGGTTGGCTGCTGCCCGCGCTTTCGCGCGCCTTGTGGGCGGCCACCCTGGGCACGACGCTCGTCGGGATCGGCGTGTTCGGGCTGCTCGGGCAGTACGCCGGGTCGACCTTCGAGTCGCTGCGCGCCAATCCGAATGCCGTGCTCGGCGCGCTCGGCGGACTGTGGTTGCTCGCGTTCGGCTGGAATCTGTTCTGCACGCGCCGTCGCAAGCCTCGCGCCGCGGCGGAGGACGACGCGGGCGTGCCGTCGCCGGCCTGACGCCGCGCCGGGCGGGTGACGCTTAGGCGCGCGAGCCGTCGAACCGCGGTCGACGCCGCACGCGCAGCCCCGGCAGCGCGGTGAGCAGCACGGCGAGAATCGCGGACCAGAGCGCGACCGACGTCGCGTTTCCGATCACGCTCCACCAGCCAATCGACTCGAAGCGCAGCGCGACGTAGCTCCACAACACGAGCTGCGCCAGCCAAGCCGCCACCACCGAAACCAGCAGCCGAGACCCGTACGGCCGGATGGGAATCCACTCGCGCAGGACGGTGGCGACCCACACGCAGAATCCGAGCGAGAACGCGTGCGGCCCCAGACCGCCGCCGGCCGCAAGGTCCTGAACCAGCCCCGCGACCCAGCCGGCGATGCGCGCGTCGCCGGCGGGCGTAAGCAGACTGCACAGCAGCGCCAGCACCAGGAACAGGTCGAGCGACTCCAGCACGCGCGGAACCAGCGTGGTCTGCAGCAGCAGCGCGACGAAGAGCGACACGCCGAACGCTGCCCAGGGCATCAGGGTTCCTCGGCGGGGGCAGGGCGGCGCTTCGGCGGCGGCGGGCCGAACTCTCCTGCACCGGAGCCCGACTCGCGCGAAGCCGGCGCCTCCTCACCTTCGGCAGCCGGGTTCGACGCGGGCCGAGGCCGCGCCGCACGCGGACGAAAACGGGTGATCCGCGGCGGCTCGGGCGCGGATTCGACCTCGCTGCCCGGAGCGGAAGCGGTCGTGTCGCCTGTTGCGCCAGGCGGCACCACGCGCCCGCCCGGCGTGATGGTGCGTGTGCGGGTGCGCGGGGCCGGGTTGGGCTGCGCGCTTTGCGGGGATTCCGCGGCGTCGGGCTCGACGGCCGCCGGCACGCGAAACTGCCGGGCCGACGAGGTGACGACGCGGCCGTCGGCGCGTTCGTAGGCGAACTGGATTTCGATCTGCTCGCCGTCGAGCCGCACGTCCTCGGGCCAATTGAGCACAAAGCCGTAATAGAAGCCGCCAAGCACTTCCTTGGTCACGCGATACGGAGCCGACAGCGATTCGTCGAGCAGCCAGCGATGAGCGACGGTGCGCACGAAGCCGCCGCCGCGGCGCGGCTCGAGCACGTAGATGGTCGCGGTGATGTTGCCCGCGACGAATGCGCCCTTGCGCGTCTCGGCCGAGACGAAGTAGGTCGGCACGCGAAAGCCGACGGTGCGGCCCAGATCGCTCCGCCAAGGCACGGTCGGCCAGAACTGCGCGATCTCGATGATGTCGTCATACGTCGGCGCGACCTCGGGGTCGACGCGTCGCGCTTCCTGTGCGCGCATGTCCTGCTCGCGCTCGGTCGCGTCGCGGCTGCCGAATACGCTCGGCGGCGGCGGTTTGCCGGGCGCTTCGCAGCCGGCAGCGGCGCCGAGGACTGCCGCCAGAGCGATGCAGGTCAGCCGCCGCGCGCACGACGCTCGGCTCATCACGGCTTGCCCGGCGATTTCTTCGGCCCGCGCTCGCTGGGAATCGGCGTAAGCGTGCCGGTCGCGCCGGTTGGCGTGCTCGCCGACTTGCTTGCGCCGCCGTTGCTGCTCTTGCCGTTGCGGCGGGGCACGTCATACGAAGCAGGCACGCCGCCCGGCGGCGTCTGCGGGCGCGACGGCCCGTAGATCTCGCGATCGTCGGGCGCGGCGGGCGTGCGCGGCCAAAGCGACGACGGCTCCGCCTCGGGGTCCAGCCCGGCTTCGAGCGCCGCCTTGCGACGGTTGATCTCTTCCTGCGGCACGCGCAGCCCCTCGAGCAGCGGATCGGTGAGCACCGACTCGGGCAGCCGACCCGTGCGGTCACGTTCGATCACCGACTGGTTGCGATAGTCCTCGATCGTGCGCAGCACCGTCGGCGTCAGAATTACCAGCAGCTCGGTGCGGTTCTTGCTGTTGGTGCGGCTGCCGAAGAGCAGACCGATCACCGGAATGTCGCCCGCGAGGGGCACCTTCTGCTCGCGAATCTCGTCGCGCGAGGTGATCAAGCCGCCGAGGACGACCGTTTCGTTGTCCTTGACGGTGACGGTGGTCTCCGTGATGCGCTCGAAGAACACCGGCGCCGTAAGGCCCGGCCCGACCGGCACCGAGGTGTCGGCGAAGTCGGACACCTCCTGCAGCACTTCCATGCGCACGAAGCCGTCGGGGTTGATCTGCGGCGTGACCTCGAGCTTGATGCCGATGTCCTGGCGCTCGACGGTAGTCGTGATCTGGCCGGCGGTGCTGGTGCTGGTGCCCGAGACATAAGGCACGTCGTTGGTGACCTCGATGCGCGCCGGCTGGTTGTCCATCGCGACGACCTGCGGCCGGCTGAGCACGTTGAGGCTGCCCTCGCCCTGCAGCATGCGCAGCAGGAAGTTGAAATCAGCGCCGGTGATCGTGAACGTGAAACCGCCCAGCCCCGCGCCGACCGCGCCGAGGTCGGTGCCGCCGACGTAGTCGAACGTGTTGGTGTCGTTCGGGCCGGCCGCGGCGAACTGCAGGTCCTGAAACGCGAACTCGACGCCGAGCTCGAGCGTGTTGTCCATGCTGACCTCGACGATCAGCACCTTGATCATCACCTGCGGCGGCGGTTTGTCGAGATCGTGCAGCAGATCGAGCACTTTCTCCTTCTGGCGGGTATCCATGCCGACCAGCAGCTTCTTGGTGTCTTCGCTGGCGATGGCGGTGATTTCCTGCTCAAGCCGGCGCGAGTCGGAAATGGCGCCTTCGCCCAGGCTGTCGAGCACAGAGGTCTCGGCTTCGACGAACTGACTCAGCGCGTCGGCCACCGCGGCGACCGGCGCGTTGTTGGGCTCGAAGACCATCGCCTCGCGCGACTGAATGGGCTGGCTGTCGAGCTCGATGATCAGATTCTCAACCAGGTCGAGATAGCCGGGCGTGCCCGCCGCCACGATGGAGTTGGTGCGCACGTCGGAGGTGAAGCTCAGCTCCTGGCGACCGCCCGCGGCCAGCACGCCGTCGAGCGTGAGCTGGCTGGTCACCTCTTCGCTGCTGCCGCCGGTGGCGATGCCCTGTTGGCGTGAGAAAAGCTCTTCGAGCGTCTGTACCATTTCGGTGGCGTCGGAGTTGCGCAGCGGAATGACGCGCACCTTGGCCGAAGCGGGCGGCACGTCGATGGCGGTTACCAGCGACGCGACCAGCCCCATGCTCTCGGTCGGCGCGGTGACGACCAGCGTGTTCGTGCGCAGGTCGTCGATCACGACGATCTGGTCGCGCATCGCCTTGAGCGTCTCGACGCCGGTCTCGTTGTCTGCCTGCCAGAGCAGCATGCGGGCGGCGGTTTCCTCTTCCGCCTGCGTGCCGCTGCCGCCGCCGGTTCCCGAGCCGCCGACGGTGCCCGAGCGACCGGCGATGATGTTGCGCAGCAGCTCGCCGGCGATCTCGGCGTCGGCCTGCTTGAGAGGGAACATGCGGACGACGGCCGCGTTCGGCTCGACGTCGCGCAGGCCCTGCACGAACGCGGTCACATCCTGCACCACGACCGGCGGACCGACGACGATCACCGAGTTGGTGGTCTCGTCGTGCGTGATGGTGACGTCGGCTTCGGCGCCGTCGCCGCCGGCCTGGGCGAACAGCTCCTGGGCCGCGGTGGAGACGTCCTGGGCTTTGCCGCGCTGCAGCGGCAGGATGCGCGTGATGCGTCCGAACTCGGCGGGCTTGTCGTACAGATCGATCCAGCGCTCGAGCATCGCGAGGTCTTCGCGCGAGGCCGCCAACAGCAGGCTGTTGTCGTAGGCGTTCGCGGAGACATGAATCGGCGTGCCCTGCTGCTCGCCCTGGTCCTGGCGCGCCTTGTCGACCAGTTCCGTGAGCTGCGATGCGATGCCCGACGCCCCGGCGAAGCGCAGCGGCCGGATGCGGAATTCGAGCGTCGGGTCGAACGACTGATCGAGGTTGTCGATGAGTTGCTCGGCCTCGGTCATGTAGTCGCGCGTTCCTACCAGCATCAGCGAGTTGCTGCGCGAGTCGGCGATCACGTTCAGCACTTCGCGCTGCTCGGCTTCGGTGACGTCGGTGTCGGCCTCGCGCCGCTTGTCGAACAGCTCCTGCAGGAGGCCGGCTAGCTTGACCGCGTCGGCGCTCTTCAGCCGCCGGTAGCGCGAGGTGACGATGCGGTAGTTTTCGGCGGTGTCGAGCTGCGTCACCAGATCGGACACCATCTTGTACATCTCATCGGTTGCGAGCACTACGAGCGTGTTCGAGCGCTCGTCCGCCGCGAGAATCGCGTTGTCGCGGGCGTCGTTGTCCTGTCCGCCGAGGGCCTCGGCCCGAGCATCGAGGATTTCGGTGAGTTTCTCCTGCATCTGGCCGGCCTGCAGGTTCTTGAGAGAAAGCACGTGTGCCTTGACCGCCAGCGCGGCGCCGCTCTCGTCGATCTGCGAAATCATGGCCGCGGCCAGCGACACGGCGTCCTTCTGCCCGATGACGACGACGGTGTTGCTGCGCGCCTCGTGCGCCACGGTGACGTGATAGGGCAGCCCGCGCGCCGCCAGTCCCTTCGGGGCCGGGGGCAGCTCGCCGTCTTTGAAATCGCCGGGCTGCGCCGCGCGGCGCAGCGACTGGCGACCTTCCTCGAACACCGTGGTAAGCAGCTCAGCCACCTGCTCGGCCTTGCCGTTCTTGAGCGCGAACGACTTCACCTCGATGTCGGCGACTTCGGGCAGCTCGTCGAACACGCCCACGATCTGCCGCAAGGCTTCGTTGTTCTTCTTGTTGGAATAGATGATCAGCGAATTCTTGCCCGGCTCGGGAAGAATGCGGATCGGCTTGTCGAGATTGAGCGGCGGCAACTCGGTCTCGCCCGCGGAAATGCGCAGTTGCCGCACCAACGGCCCGCGCCGGGCGCCGCTCGTGCCGCTGCCGGCCCCACCGCCGCCGCCCGCGGCCTGCTGGGCCTCGGCCTCGATCAGTTCATTCAGCACTTCGGCCAGCGGCTCGGCCAGCGCGTTGCGCAGGTCGATCACCAGCACCTCGGCCGAGACGAAATCGGCCGCATCGGACAGTTCGACGTCGATGCCTTCGATGATGCGCTCGATCTCGCTGATGTCGTTGGGCGTGCCGATGATCAGCACGCTGTTCGAGCGCTCGATGGGCTGCACGCTGGCGCGGGCGTCCTCGGGAACCTGGCGCTGCGTGTTGATTTGCCGAATCGTCGGCTCGAGGATCTGCACCGCCTCCGCCGCACGGATGTGATCGAGCGGCACGCTCTTGAATTCGCTGGGCTTCAGGGAATCGCTGTCCAGACGCTCGAGCAACTTGCGCACAACGTCCATGTTCGTTTGCGAGGCGGAGACGATCAGCGAATTGCTGCGCGCCTCGGCGACGATGCTGAAGCGATCACCGCGAACGGTCGTCCCGCTGCGCTGCTGAATCATTGCCTGCAGGGTCTGCTCGATGATCGGCGCCACAACCGCTGACTTCGCGAATTGAAGCTGGAATACCTCCAGCTCCGCCTCCGGCGCCGCGGTCTCCATCAGCTCCAGCATCTGGAGCAAAAATTCCACGTCTGACTCGTCGCCGGTGATGATCACCTGATCCGCGCCGAGCGGCGTTGCGAGCACCTCGCCCTTCAACTGACCGCTCATCGCGCCGCCCGCGGGCTCGCCCGCCACGGCGGCCGCTGTCGCCGGCTCTGCGCGCCGCGCCGGCGTGGCGGGGCGCTGCGGCTCGCCGCGCGCCGGAGCGCGCCGGCCCGGCTGCGCCCGAGTCGGCGGCGGGAGGGCTTCCTGCGACTCGTCCGTCTCCTCGCCGACTTCCTGCGTCGCCGGTTGATCCTGAGCCTCTTCGTCGGCGTCCTGCACCAGCGCCAGCGGGGTGAAGGCCGGCAGGTGCGCTGTGGACGCGATCAACGCGAGTCCGCCGAGTGACGCGTACGACCGGTTGGCGTCGCTGGGAATTGCTCCGCGCTCGCCGCGCGGTCGATTGCCGCCGCCCGTGTTGCCGCCGCGCGGGCGCGGCGCGGGAGCGCGATTGCCGCCGCCCTGGTTGGTCGGCGGAGTGAACTGGCGGTTTCCGCGGCTGCCGGGATTGAACTCGCCGCCGCCCGTGGGGCGGAACGTGCCGCCGCCGCCGCCGGAGCCCGTGGTCGAGCGCGAACGCCGGCCCTGCAGGCTCTCGATGAGCGACTGCACGTCCTCGGGCGCGAGATTCTTGAGCGTCACGATTCGCGCCACGGGGTTGCTCGGCCGAATCTGGGCGAGCTGCCCGACGACGGTCTCGACGATGCCGTACTGCGCCGGATCGCCATAAACCATCAGCGCGTTGGCGTAGGCATCGGCCGCGACCGATACCAGCCGCGGATCGCGCCGCTGGCGATCGGCGATGTTGCGTTCGCCGTCGTTCACCAGCCGCTCGACCTGCTGCGCGAGTGCGACCGCGTCCTGTCCGTACGGCACGGGGATGATCTTGACCTGCGCGCCGACGAGCGATTCGTTGTCGAACTTGGCCGCGAGCATCCGAACTTCCTCAATCTGGGCGCGCGAACCCTTCACGACGATCGACTTCGCGTCGTCGTTGGGGATAAGCGTCGGCGCAGCCGGACCGCCGCCGCCGCGGGCGGAGCCGCGGGCACGCGAGTCGCTGTCGCCCGCCTGATCGAGCAGCGGCGTAATGAAGCTGACGACCGCCGACGGCAGCGCGTCCTTAACCTCGATGGTCGCGATGTCGCGGTGCTTCAGCAGGCTGCCTTCGAGCGCGGCGATGACCTCGGTCTCGACGCGCTGGAGGTCCTCGGCTCGTCCGAAGACCATGACGGCATTGGCGCCGGGCTCGGCGATGGCCTGCACGTCGAGCACGCTGCCGGTGCCGCCGCCGCCGCCGGGGAGGCCCGGTATGCCCGGCCGTCGACCGCCGCCTTGCGCGCCGCCGCCCGCGCCGCCCCGCGCGCCGGCAAAGCTGTTGATCGCGTCGGCCATCGTCTGCGCGTCGGTGCGATCAAGCACGAAGATGCGGAACTGCTTGCGCTGCTCCTCGGGCACGCTGGTGTCAATCGCGTCGAGCAACTGCTGCACGAACGCAAAGGTCTCAGCGGTTCCGACCACGACCACGCTGTTCGTGCGGACGTCGGCGACGGCGGTGAAGGCGTCGAAATCGGTCTCGCCACCCGTCGTGCGAATCGCGCCCATGTATTCGAGCATGGCGGTCTTCACGCTGTCGACGACGGTGGAGGCGTCGGCGTGCTTGAGCGCGAACATGCGAATCTGAAGCTGCTCGCTCGATTGATCTAACGCCGCGACCAAATCTTCCATCTGATGGAACACGGCATCGGGTGCGCGAACGAGAATCTTGCCAGCGTTCTTGTCGCCGACGATGACGATGCGGCCCTGCGTCTGGGCCATCGACTGCGCCGCGTTGCGGCCGCCACGGCCTCCGGGTGCGCCGCCGGCCGTTACGCCGGTGCCGCCGAACACCTGCAGCAGTTTCTCCGCGAGCTTCTCGGGGTCGGCGAAGACGACTTCGATCTCGCGGATGTCGCGCCGGCTCTGGCGATCAAGCTCGGCCGCCTTCGCGAAAATCAGATCGCGCTGGGCTTCGGGCGCCCAGATGGTGATCGTGTTGGTCACGGCTTCGGGCGCGATGCGCACCTCGCTGCCCGACGCGGTCGCCTGCGGCGCTCCGCGACCGCCGCGGCCGCCGCCGCCCGTCGCGCCGCCGCCCGTACGCACGAAAATCTGCTCGAGCAGGCCGGCGATGTTGGTGGCGTCGCCGTATTCGAGCGCCAGCGTCTCGGCCTCGTTCACCACGCCTTCGATGTCGAAGAGGTCGATCTGGCGCTCCACCAGCGCCACATCCTTGGTCTGCGCGGTGTAGATCAACGTGTTGTTGCGCGGGTCGCCGCTGATCGTGACCGGGCCCATGGCCGCGGGCGAGGCGCCGCGCTGCCGCTGGGCGCCGCTGCCGCCGGTGGCGACCGACGCGAACACGTCCTGCATGAGCGGCAACACGTCTTCCAGCCGCGCGTTCCTGAGTTCGCGGCGTTTGATCACCACGACTTCGCGTCCTTCGAGTCCCTCCATGCGGTTGATGAGGTTTTCGATGATCTTCATCACTTCGACTGGCGCGGACACCATCAGCGAATTGGTCACGCCGTTGGCGACGATTTCGATGGAGTCGATTTTCGCCGCGCCGTCCGTGCCGCCGCCGAGCGAGACGGTCTGCTGCGTGAACAGCTCCATGAACTGGTTCTGTCCGCCGCCGCGGCCGCCGCCGAAGCCGCCGCCGAATCCGCCGCCGAAGGGATTGAAACCGCCGAAGGAGCCGCGCTGCTGCCGCTCCTGGGCGGCGCGGGTGCGGGTGATGCTGAGCACTTCCTTGATGTTGTCGGCGACCTCGGAAGCATCGAGGTTCTTGAGCTGAAAGACGCGGACGTCGACGTTCGCCGGCGGGATGTCGATCTCGCGCAGCAACTGACGAATCTCGGTGAGCCGCGTCTCCTCGCATTTGACGATCAGGTAGTTGTGGCTGATGTCGGTGGCGATGCGGATGCGGTCGCCGCCGGCGACTCCGGCTGCACCCCGGCCGCCGCTGCTGCCGCCGCGCTCGCGTCCGCCGCCCAGCACGCCGCGGAGCTGTCCCATGATTCCGCCGCGCTCGCCGTCTTCGTCTTCTTCGCCGCGCCGTCCGCCGCCGCCGCGCTGCTGAAGCTGCTGCATCATCTGCTGTTGCTGCATCATCTGCTGCTGCAGGGCGAGCTGCGGATTGCGCGAGGCCTGGTCATTGAACATCAGGTCGAGAATCCGCGCCGCGGCGGTCACGTCGCCGTACTTGAAGTGGAAGATGCGCACCACCTCGCCGACAGCGAGGTCCTCTTCAAGCAGGTCGATCGCGTCCTCGAGGTCGCGCACCGCCTCGTCTTCGCCGCTGATGATGATGCGGCCGTCGGGCAGCATGGTGATCTGCGCGCGCTCGCGCTTCGCGTCGGCCGCGGGCGTGGTCGGCTCGGGTTCCGACGGCTGCGTGCCGGGCGCGCTCGTGGCGCTCGCCGGCTGTCGCGCGCCGCGGAAGCGCGCCACCGATTCGGCAACCCGATCGAGCGGACCGCCGTACGACGCCGGATCGACCAGGTAGGGCAGGACCTCGTCAGGGATGTTCACGGGGAACGCGCCGCGGGCGCGCTGCTGCGGTTTCTCGTCGTCCTTCCAGAGTTCCTCGACCATCTCGGCGGGGGGCGCCAACTCGCCCGAAGCCTGCTCAAAGCGCACGTTCGGGAACTGCGCCTGAAGCAGCGGCGCGAGCCGCGCCAGGTCGCCCTTGGGCTTGCGCTGCACCACGCGCGTCTCGAGAATGGCGCGCGCCTCGAACTCGCGAACCAGCCGCTCGATCTTCGGAAACTCGCCGGGCCGGCACAGCACCTTGATGTACTCGCCGAAATAGTCATCCTCGATCGAGGGGCCGCCCTCTTCCTCGTCGGGGAACTGATCGCGCACGCTCCACGCGATGTCCCACGCGCTGCCGCGCTTGATGTCGACGAAATGCAGCTCGCGCCCGCCGAAAAGCATCTGCCCTTCCGGGTCCGCCGCCGGCGGCGCGTCGAGAATCTTGATGTACTCCTCGACCTGCCGCATGCGACGCTTGTTCGTCGAGACGAACAGCCGGCCGCCGTACTCGTCGGCGCCGACGGTCACCGTGTCGCCCGCGCGGTTCGTGGGCGGCATCAGGCTGGTCAGCGCGTCGCTGGCTTCGGTCACGGTCATGTAGCGCAGCTTGAAGATTTGCAGTTCGGGTACGTTCTGGCTCTTCACCTCGAGCTCTTCCGACATCTTCTGCACGGCCGCCACGTCCTTGGGCAGGCCCGCCAGGATGATGGAATTGCTGCCGGGGTCGGGCGTGATCACGACGTTCAGCGCGCCGCCGCGGCCGGCCTTGCGCGCCGTGAGCGAGGCGTTCAGAGCGGTGGCCACTTGCTGCGCGTCGCCCTGCTCGAGCTGAATGACCTGCACGAGCTCGCCGGTGTCGACCTCGGCGTCGATCATCCTGACCAGCTCGGCCGTCAGCTCCTGATACGTCTCCGGCGCGTAGACCATCAACCGGTTGCCGGTGTTGTCGGCGAAGACCTTCACCTGCACGGTCGTGCTCTTGGCGCCTTCCTGCTCAGCCACCTTGGCCTTGATCATCTGCTCGACGTTGGCAGACATGTCCGCGGCGCGCACGTTCCGCAGCGCATAGAAACGCGGCTCGGACGTCGGGATCTGTTTGCTCTCGATGGCGTTGATCAGCAGCTCGATGAACGGCATCTTGTCCTGCGGCGCCAGCACCACCAGCGTGTTCGTCGACGACTCGCCGAACGCCGCCGGCTTCATCTGGCCGCGCGGCGTGTTCAAGCCGACGCCCGCCAGGAATAGGTTTACCTGCGCCGCGACCTTGTCCGCCGCCATCACCTTCAGATCGAACATGCGCACGATCAGTTCGTTCGGGTTCTCCGAGTCCACCTGCTCGACCAGTTGCTGGATCGCCGGTAGCAGCCGCTGCGGCGCACGAACCACGAGCATGCTGTTGGTCACGGTGACCTGCACGAACTGCGTCTGCTTGCTGGTGCCGCCGCGCTTCGACGGCCCGTAGACGCTGTTGATCAGGTTCGCGAGTTCGTTCGGATCGGCGTTCTTCGGCGCGATTGTGATCGTCGGCCAGTCCGATTCCTTCGCGGCGTCGTCCAGCAGCATTGCGTATTCGATGATCTCGGGCATGCGCTCGGCCGGCGCATTGGCCACCACGTTCTGTCCGCCGATCACGTCGAAGAAAATCTCGACGCCGATCTGCTGCTTCTGTCCGGCCTTGCGCAGGGCGAAGCGGCTCTGCAGCGCGGTGATCGCCTCCCACGGATTGGCGTTGGCCAGCGTCAGCACCTGCGTCACCGGCTTAACGGCCCCGGCCGCCGAGTCGCGGTCTTCGGCCAGCTTCGTGATCTGCGCGAGGTCCTCCTTGCTGGCACCCGAGACGATCAGCGTGTTGCTGAGCGGATCGGGAATGATTTTCAGGTTGCGATTGGTTTTTAGCTTCTCGGTCAGCAGGCCGGTGACCATGCTCGCCACCGCCGACGAATCCGCGTTCTCGAGCGCGATCGCCGTGAACAGGCCGGGGCCTTCGGCCACGCGGTCGATCTCGTTGATCAGGGCCTCGGCCATCGTCATCACGAAGCGCGGCGCGAACACCACCACGCGATTCAAGCGCGGGTCGATCGTGATGTTGATGCGGCTGGCCGCTTCCTGCCCGCGGCTGCGACCCACCTTCACGCTCAGCAGGTTGCGCACCACGTCGCCCACGTAGGCGGCGTCTGCATTGCGAATGTCGAAGAAACGCTCGACCGATTGCAGACTCTCGGTGTCGGCGGCGTACTGCTTCACCAAGTCCTCGGCCTCGGTCAGCAAATCGCGGCTGATGCTCGCGATGATCAGCTCGGCCGCCGCGTCGGCGTCAAACCGCGCGCGCCGCCCACCGGTGGCCTTGGCCTGGAAGGCCGTGTTGAGCCGCGAGGCCACGCCTGCTACGTCGACCGCGGGCAGCTTGAACGTGCGGATCACGACTTCGCTTCCGCCCGGATCGTCCAGCTTGGCGATCAGCGCTTCGATTTCGGGGAATTTGTCGGCCGGAGCGTCGACCACGATCTGGTTGCCCACCACGCTGGCCCGCACCTGCGAACCCGACGGAGCAAAGCGCCCGCGCCCGCCCGCCGATCCCGAGAACACCGACGCGATCGCCGACGCCACCTGATTCGGCTCGGCGAATTTCATCGCGAAGAAGCGCCGCTCCGGCGTCTGCGACGCGATCTGCTCTTCCATCTGCTTCACGAACGACTTGATCTGCTCGAGCGTCGACTTGTCGGCGCGCACGATCAGCGAGTTCGTGCCGGCGTCGGCCGAAACCGAAGCCGTGGCGCCGCGCTGCCCCGGCCGACCACCCCCCAGCAGTTGCTGCTGAATCATGGTCGCGATCGCGCCGGCCTCGGCGTTGTTCAACGGCAGAATGACCAGCGGCATGCCTTCAATCTGCACGTCGAGCTGCTTGATCAGCTCCGCCATCTCCGCCAGAACCGGCTCGATCGCAAACGCCACCACCGAGTCGCCCGCGACATCGACCGACACCGGCGTGCGGCCGAAGATCGGATGCTGGTAGCTGCGGTAGATCGCGCCCAGCGTCGCCACGATCTGATCGGGAGAAGCATTGGTTACGGCAAAGAAGCGGCTCTTCGGAACGTTGCTGACGGCGCGGGTGTCCCACTCGCGCAGGGTCTCTTCGACCTTGGTCCATTCTTCGTCGGTGCAGGTCACGATCAGCAGCCGCGCCTCGTCGAGCGGAACCACCTGCGGATCAGCGGGCGCGCTCGGACGCGCCCCGCGCCGACCGGCCGGCGCCGCGCGACCGCTGCCGCCCAGCAGCGCCTGAATCGTCGGCGCCGCCACGCTCGGCTTCAGATTCACCAGCTCCACCACGTGCTGCTGGCTCTCGGCTCCCGCAACGTCGAGCTGACCGATCACCTCGCCGATGCGGTTCATGTCCTCGCGCTCCGCGAGCACATGCAGCGCATTCGACGCCGAATCGACCGTCACCGTCGGCACGCGCCGCCCGCCGCGCGACGTCGACTTCGCAACCTGGTCGATCGTCGGGAACAGCAGGTCCGCCTCCGCGAACTTGAGCTTGAACGTGCGAAAGTTGCTGGGCACCGGCTGGTCGATGATGCTCAGCATATCCTTCACGCGCTTCAGACCGTCGGCGTTGGCGTAGACGATCAGGGCGTTGGTGCGCTCGTCGGCGACGATGCGAACCGTCTTCTTCGCCCGCTCGACAATGTCTTCCACCAGAATGTCCTGCGGCGTCACGTCGCCGCTGGCCGCCACCTGCGGCGCCTGCGGCTGCCCCGGCTGGCCGGGCCGCGTCGGACGCACCGTCCGCGTCGTCGCCGGCCGCGACTGCCCCTGCTCCTGCTGGAAGATCTGGTTCAACAGGGTCGCGATCTCGGTCGCGTTGCCGTGCGAAATCTCCACCACGTGCGTGCTGAACTCGCCGATGTCGGGCAGGCGATCAAGATCGTCAATAAACTTCTTCACCGCGTCCAGATCGGTCGGCGTGGCCTTCACGATCAGACTGTTCGTGCGGTCATCCACAATGATGCGAATCTCGCTGTCCGCGCCCAGCGTCTCCCACTGCCGCGTCTCGCGATTGAACTGGCGTTGCGGCGTCTTCACGCCCAGCAGGTCGCGCACCAGCGGCTCGACCGTGCGCGCGCTGGTCTTCAGCGAATAGATGCGCATGTCGCGCGGATCAAACTTCTCGGTGAGCTGCTCGACGCGCTCATTGAACGCCTGGAAGCGCCGCACGTCGCGCCCCAGACCCGTCACGCGAATCGCGTTCGTGTCGCCCACGACCACCGGCAATGCATAGTCCGGCATCGCGCTGGCGATCGCGTCGCGCACGGTCGCCGCCGAGCGGTCCTTCACCTGAAACAGCACGCTCGTGAGCTGCATGTCGCGCAGGTTCGCCGCCTCAAACGCTGCGTACGAATCGAACGTGTCGCGCACCTTGATGAACTTCTGCAGCTCATTCAGCGGCACGAGGTAGATGTAGAACTCGGTCTCTTCCAGGAAATACCCCTGCTGCACCAGCAGGAAGTTCAACTCGTCGAGCGCCTCGAGCTTCGTGAACCGCCGCGGGTTCTCGTACGTCAGCGTGCCCGAAACCGTCACGTCGTTCTTCATCAGCGGCTTGCCGATCCGCTGCGCGACGTGCTCGATCACGTCCTCCCAGTCCGTGTCCTTGAACGCAAACCACTCCGAACGTCCATCGTCCGGAATCGGCGGCGCCGTCACCGGCTCCTCTTCGATCTCCGTCGCTTCGTCGCTCTCCGCGCTCGCCGCTTTCGGCGGCACGCGCCGCGTCACCGTCCGCCGGGTCGCCGGTACGCGCCGCGTCGGCGCGCTGTCGGTGGCGGTGGCTTCCGCGTCATCGCCGCCCTCGGCTGCATCGGTCGCGGGTTGGCTGGTGCGCGTCGCCGCCGCTTCGCGAAGCCGCCGCTGGCGCTCGCGTCGATCCTTGTCGCGGTCGATGGACTGCGAAGCCGCGTCGGTCGCGGGCTGCGGCGGATCGCTGCGGCGCGATGCGGCATTGGCTTCCTGCATCTCCCGCATTCGCTGCAGGCGATCCTCGGCTGACTGCGTCGCCGGGTCGAGCGGCGTCGGCTGCGGGGCGGCCTCCGGCTGAGCCGGTTGCGTGGCCGCCGGTTGCGACTCCTCCGCGGGCTGCGATTGGCTGAGCACGAGTCCGGCCAGCACCCACGCAAACCCCAGCACCATGAAAGGCGTCCAGGCACTTCGACGCAGAATCGCAAATGACATCACGCACCTCTATCCACCGCTGGGCACAACAGGTCCGGGGGGCGGCTCGCGCCGGCCCGCCTCCCGATGCGACCGGGAAGCCCCGGGCGCAGTCTCTTGTGCCAATCGCCTTCCGAGCCGGAGCCCGGCGCGTAGCCCGAAGGAGACGGGCCGTCCGCGAACGGTGAGTTATACCCGCACCAGCCCACGAGGTGACAGAATCGCGGTTCGCGCGCGAATCACGCGAACTCGCTCAGCGGAAATGACTTGCAGACGCGCCGCGGCGCTCGCCGTTCTCCGGCGCCGCGAATCGGCTACTGGCGCGACAACGCCCCGGAGCAGTTGAACGTCTCGCCGACGTCGAAGTTCCCCGCCCCCGACATCCAGGTCACGTCGTACTCCACCGCGAGCCTGTACATCAGCGTGTCGCCCCCCAGCGTCGCCGTGATGGTCTGCACGCCGGCGCCGTCCTCCGTCAGCGCACCGTTGTCGCCGGCGTAACCGATGTCCAGCACCAGCTCCAGCGATTCGGCGTTGTACGTCGCGGAGCGCACGCTGACGTCCAGCGTGACCGTGTTCGAGGCCGAGCTGCCGTCGAGCTGCGCTGTGGCGCCGGTCTCCGTGAGGCCGGCCGCGCTCACATCGGGGTTGGTCAGAAAGTTCGTGATCACGACGGACACGGGCCGGCCGTTCGCGTCGAAGGTGATCGCGAGCGATTGGGTCGAGCTTTGGGGCGCGGCGCCCGAGCCGAATAGGAACTGCACCGACTCGCAGCTCAGCTCGCCGGCGAAGGTGCCTTCGAAGGGCGAGTTCGTGCTGCCGCCGCTGCCATCGTCGGAGCCGCCTCCGCCGCCCCCCCCTCCATCATCCGTTCCGCCGTCGCCGCCGCCGTCCGTGCCGCCGCCACCGTCGTCGGTTCCACCGCCGCCGTCATCGGTGCCGCCGCCTGTTCCGCCATCGTCGGTTCCGCCACCACCGTCGTCGGTCCCACCGCCATCGTCGGTGCCGCCGCCGCCGTCGTCGTCTGATCCGCCGTCGCTGCCGCCGTCATCGGCGCCGTCGCCGCCCGAACCGCCGTCGTCGACGGTTCCCGGCGTGTCATCGGTGTCGGGTGATTCCGTCGGCGGGCAGCCACCCAGAAGAGCGCAGAAGACCAATCCGGTTCCGAGCGTAAACGGCCATCGCATGCTTGATCTCACTCTGCCGCTGTCGCGGAGACGCGGCTAGTTTGCAGTCGTTCGATCGCCCCCGAGATGATATGAGTCCCCCAGGTGCGTTTTCCAACGCCGACCCAGACCGACGTCCCAGAACATCGCGAGTCTGACGCCGCAGCGCACGCCACCCGCGTCAGCCGCCGAGGAACTCCCGCGCCGCCCCGCCGCGCAGCCACTTCCGCTCCTCCGCCGAAAGTTCACCCAGCGAGTCGATCAGCTCGCCCGGCCGCGCTTCTCCCAGCGGAAACGGGTAGTCAGTCCCCAGTGCGATGCGGCGCGGCGTAAACAGGGCGAGCAGCGCCCGCAGCACCGTCGCGTCGTGGACGAGCGAATCGACCCAGAATCGCGCCGGAGTCGGTTCGCCGGCGCCGTCGCTCGACCGCGCCAGATACTCACGCGGCGAGCGCTTCGAATCGCCTGCGCACAGATCGGGCCGCGCGTGATAGCCGTGCTCAATCCGGCCGATGGTGCCCGCCAGCGACCCGCCGCCGTGCGCGAAACAGACACGCAGCTTCGGCAGCCGCTCCAGCACGCCGCCGAACATCAGGTCGCACGCCGCGAGGCAGGTCTCCGCGGGCATTCCCACCAGCCAAGGCATCCAGTATCGCGACATACGCTCGCGCGCGAGCATGTCCCATGGATGCACGAACACCGCCGCGCCCAGCTCCGCGGCGGCGTCGAAAATCGGTTGCAGCGCGTCGTGATACAGGTTCATTCCGTTTACGTGCGTGCCGATCTGCACGCCGCGCAGCCCCAGACCGCCCCGCGACGCCGGCGCGACCGCGCGCTCCAGCTCGCGAATGGCCAGGTCGGCATGCTGCATCGGCAACGTCGCCAACCCCTCGAATCGCGTCGGATGCTCGGCGACCACACCCGCGATGTGATCGTTCAGCAGACGCGCCAGGTCGTAGGCGTCGGCCGGCCGCGCCCAGTAGCTGAACATCACCGGCACCGTCGACAACACCTGCACGTCCACACCCACCGCCGCGCAGTCTTCGAGCCGCCGCGCCGGGCTCCAGCAGTTGTCCTCGATCTCGCGGAAGAAGCGCTCGCCCTGGTACAGCCGCGCGCGGCAGCCGCCGATCGACTCCATGCGCAGCCAGTCACCGTAGCCGTAGCGCGCCGCCAGATCAGGCCAGCGCTCGGGCAGGATGTGCGTGTGCAGGTCGATCGTCTCCATCACGACCAGTGTACAGCCGTGGTTCGCTACAATCGGGCGATGCGCTTCCTTCGCCTCTCCGCCTGCGTTGGCGTCTTGCTCGCGAATCTTTCGCTTCTGTCCGGCTGCGATCCCGCCCGGCCGGCCGGTCGCACCAGCCAGCCGCAGACCACCACCGACCCCGACGCGCCGCGGCCCAACGTGCTGCTGATCGTCTGGGACACCGTACGTCCCGATCACCTCACGCCCTACGGCTACGCGCGGCCGACGACTCCGGCCCTGGCCGAGTGGGCGCGCGACGCTCGCATCTATGAGGACTGCCTCACGCCAGGAATTCCAACCGTCCCGGCCCACGCCTCGCTGTTCAGCGGCGTCAGCGCAGTCGAGCACGGCGCCTACAACGACCTGCCCACGCTCTCCGACGCGCTGCCGATGATGGCCGAGTCGCTGCGCGGCGCCGGCTATGCGACCCTGCTCTTCTCGGCGAATCCGCACGTCTCGGCCGAGAACAACTTCCATCGCGGCTTTGATCTGCACGAACATCCCTGGTCGCGCACGTACATGCCGCGCGCGCTCGAGATCGCGCGCGAAAAACTGAATCCCGCCGACCGCAGCACGGAGCTCGCCGGCCGGATGCGCACCGGCCAGCTCGGGCCTTGGCACGTGAAGGCCGCGGGCGAACTGGCGCAGCAGTGCGTGACCGACTGGCTCGCAACCAAACCCGCCGACAAACCGTTCTTCATTTTCCTCAACTACATGGAAGCGCACCGGCCGCTGATCCCCGCCGAGCGCTTCCGCCAGCGCTTCATGACGCCCGAGCAGGTCGCCGCGTCGTATCGCGTCGACCGCACCTGGGTCTCGCTGTGGGCCTACAACTTCCGGCTGCGCGAATATTCGGACGAGGAGATCGAGCTGACGCGCGCCACGTACGACGCCGCGCTGGCCGAACTCGACGAACTCTTCGCTTCGCTGCTCGCGGCGCTGCGCGAGCGCGGCGAACTCGACAACACGCTGGTCATCCTCACCAGCGACCACGGCGAGCATCTCGGCGAGCACCACATGCTCGACCACCAGTTCTCGGTCTACGACGAGCTGGCGCGCGTCCCGCTGATCGTGCACTATCCGCCGCGCTTCGCCGCCGGCCGCGATGCAGCGCCCGCAATGCTGACCGACCTGCACGGCACGATTCTGCGGCTGGCCGGCGGGCCCTATCGCGCCGAATCCCCGTCGCTGCTTACTTCGCCGACGTCGCCTCGCACGCGGGTCGTGTCCTATCCCGCACCGCTGCTCGACGCGATGGAACGTGTGCGAAAAGTGCACCCGGGGTTCGACCCCACCCCCTGGCAGCGCCGTCTGCACGCGATCTACCAGGACAACCTCAAATACATCTGGGGGTCGGACGGCCGCGCCGAGCTTTACGACCTCGCCGTCGACCCGCGCGAGCAGCACGACCTGCGAACCGCACGCGTCGCCGACGCTCAGCGCTTGCACGAAGCGCTGCGCGCCCACTTCCGCGCGCTGCGGCCGCCGCCGCCCCCGGTCGCCGCCACCTCACGCTCACTCGAAGAGCAGCGCATGATCGAGGGCCTGGGCTATGCGGCGAAACCCGGCGAAGGGCACGGCGACAACGAGGCCGGCACGGATATCGGCCCCTACAAACCCTGACGAGCGCCGGAACTTCGCTCCCGAGCCGAATACAATCGCAGCGATGCGCATCGCCTCGCTCCTGCCTTCCGCGACCGAAATCGTCTGCGCCCTCGGGCTCGAATCCCAGCTCGTCGCGGTGACGCATGAGTGCGACTACCCGCCGCCGACGCAGTCACTGCCCAAACTGACGCGTACACACCTGCCCGAAGGCGCAACCAGCCGCGAAATCGACGGACTGGTGAGCGATCAGCTCGCGGCGACGCAGTCGCTCTACGGCCTCGACGCCGACGCGCTTCGCCATGCCGCGCCCGACCTGATTCTCGCGCAGACGCTCTGCGCGGTCTGCGCCGTGTCCGAGGCCGACGTGTGCGCCGCGACGGCGCTATTGCCGCAGCCGCCGCGCGTGCTCTACCTCGAGCCGACTCGCTTCGAGGACGTGCTCAACGACATTCAATCCGTGGCGCATGCGGCCGGCGTGGCCGACCGCGGCCGCACGCTGGTCTCCAATCTCTATGATCGCGTGCACGCGGTGCGGGCCCGCGTGCGCATCGACCGCCCGCCGCCGCGCGTGTGCGTGCTGGAGTGGCTCGATCCGCCGTTCTCCTGCGGCCATTGGACTCCCGAGCTGGTCGCGCTCGCCGGCGGCATCGAGCCGCTGGCGCAGCCGGGCGAGCGCTCACGACGCCTGAGCCCCGCGGAAATCGCCGCGGCCGACCCCGATGTGCTGTTCATCGCCTGCTGTGGCCAGCCGGTGGCGCGAGCGCTCGAAGATCTTCCCGCGTTCCTGGCGGCGCCCGAGATCGCGGCCCTGCGTGCCGTCCAGGGCGCGCGTGTCTACGTGAGCGATGGATCGGCCTACTTCAGCCGGCCGGGGCCCCGTCTGGTGGACAGCCTCGAACTGCTCGCGCACGCCATCGACTGCGGCGCACACCCGATCCCGCCGGGCGTCGCACCGGCGGTGCGCTGGGGCGGCCACCAGCCCAGACCGGGAACCTCATTCCGCCGCACCGATCTGGCGGCTGAGGCATAAGGCGCGGAGATTCGAGAAACGAAGAACGAGAAACGAGATCAGAGCGGCTGCGCGGGCTCGCACCCGGACCGATCTGGCAGGGGACGAGCTTGCAGGCTTCGGAGAATGTGCGATGGCGCGACGTTTCCGAATTGGCGACCGGGTGAGAGTGATTTCGATCGCGGATGCAGTAAAGAATATGCCTCCGAAACTCCGCGACGGGAAATGGGGGACGTTGACAGTTCTGCAAAGACTCCTCGACGAGCGAAGAATCTGCCCGGTCGTCGAGATCACTCCGGAAACCGGCTGGCCGTGGATATCCTGCGAGTTTCGTCCGAAAGGCGCGAGAAGGGAGTATCACGAGCTGGTCGTCGAGCCCGAGTGTTTGGAACTCGTGGAGAAAGCCGGCAAGGCTCGGCGCCCGCGCCGGTAACCACGAGATTCGAGAAACGAGAAGCGAGAAACGAAATCAGACGGTAGCACTACGCAACCAGCCCCCGTCTACGCAACTACGAGTGCGGCGAGATCTGAAGCTCGAAAATGGGAAGCGACGAACGAGCGCGAGGTCGCGACGGCGAATTCTGATCTCGTTTCTCGCTTCTCGTTTCTCGAATCTCTTATTCGCCTTCCGCCGCCCCCGTGCGATGACGAATGATGTTGCCCGTCGTCAGATACACGACGTCCTCGGCGATGTTCGTCGCGTGATCGGCGATCCGCTCCAGATTCTTGCCGACCGAGAGCAAATCCAGGTACGCCGCCATCTGATCCGGCGACGACGAAGCTTCCTCGACGATCTGCCGCACAATCGCCGCGTAGGCCTCGTCGACCGAACGATCGTCCGCCAGCACTTGCTGCGCCGTTTCGGTGTCCTCGAGGCTGTACGCATGGATCGCGTTCCGCAGGATGCGTCGCACCATCGGGCACATCTCGCGCAGGTGGCGATTCTGATTCGCCAGCATCTGCACCTGCAGGTGTCGCGCGCGCTCCGCGATGTTCACCGCGCAATCGGCGATGCGCTCCAGGTCGTTGTTCACCTTCAGCACCGCGCACAGCAGCCGCAGATCCGACCCGACCGGCTGATAGAGCGCCATCAGCCGAATCACTTCGGTCTCGACGCCGACCTCTTCCGAATCCACCTCGCTGTCGCGCGCCAGAATGCGCCGCGCCAGCGACTCGTCGGATTCGAACACCGCGTCGCAGGCCTCGTGCAGGATGTCTTCGACCTGGCTCGCCATGCGCAGCGATCGGCGGCGCAGCGCGTCGAGCAAACTGACAAAGTGCGCGGTCACGTGCGTCCCCCCGAAGCGGGCAGCCGCGAATTTCGCTACCCCTCGCATGCTATCGCAGCGCAGCCCCCCGTCTAGCGCCGACTCGTCGGTCGCGCCGGTCTGCTGAAACAAAGCAGCACAGCCCGTCGGCTGTGCTGCCCGTTGCGGAATGCTCGCTTGCGACTGCCGGCCGGCTACTTCGCGGCTGCGGCTGCAATCGCTTCCATGATCGCGTCGTCGCTCTTCGGGTCGTACTTCGGCGCCGCATAGACGACCTTGCCGTCCTTGCCGATCACGTAAATCGTCGGCAGCGCGGTCACGCGATAGAGCTTCGCAAAATCATCGGTGCCCGCCAGCAGCCCGAACGAATAACCCTTTTCCTTGGCGTAGTCGGCGGGCTTCGCGTCCTCGTTTTCCCACGTCCCCACCGCGAACGCCAGCACGCCCTTGTCCTTAAAGCCCTCGCTGATCTTCTGCAGCCGCGGCAGCGACGCCGTGCTCGACGCCGCCCACGTCGCCCAGAAATTCAGCACCACCACCTTGCCGCTCAGCTCGCTCGACGACACCGACTTGCCGTCCAGCGTCGAGAGCGTCCACGCCGGCGCAGGCGAGCCCGCCGCCAGCAGACCCGAGCCGCCCTCCTCCGCAAATCCCTCCGGCGGCTTCACCGCGAAGGTCTCGGGCGTCAGCTTCGGCGACGCGTCCACGTCCGCAAGCTCCAGCGTCCACGCCGCCGGCGCGATGCGGTCAACGCGGTGCGGCAGGTTGTCCTGCACGCCGTAGTACCAACGCGCTTCACCCTGACCGCCCGAATACACGACATGAATGACGTGGCATTCGACGCCGTTGATCGACTTCTTACCCTCGTACTTCGTCGTGTCCGAGTTCAGCTCGTCCGAAAACGGCGTGGGGTGCATGAACTCGATCATCGAAACGAATCGCGTGACTTCAGGCATCAGCCGCTGCGCCTCCGGCAGCTTGCCGCGCGCGAACTTGCGATCCGTCGCGTTGATGCGAATCAGCTCGCTGCCGTCCGTCACCACGATCAGCTTGCGCGGCTCGCTCGCGCCGGGCGGCGTGAACGACAGCTCCATGTGCGTCAGCGGGGCGAAGTCATCGGCTTCCTTGTCGCCCTTCGCCAGCATCCGAATCACGGCCTCGGTCTTCGGCAGGCGGTCCTTCAGATCGCCTTCGCCGACCGCGGTGGCCTTGTACGAGATCGCCTTCACGGCTTTCGTCGTCGCGTCCACCTTCGTCAGGATCGCCTTCACGTCCGGGGTCGCGTCCTGCGCAGCCGCAGTCGCGGCCAGCACCAGCAGCCCGGTCAGGGTCATGAGTCGTTTCATCGGACCTTTCTCCTTCACGCAATGCGCTCGCATGGGCGAGGTCCCGCCGGGACGACACCGCCTCTTCCACGAGCGATAGCTTCGCCGCACGGATTGCACGTGGCAAGCGTCGAGGCCGATACAACCGTTCGGCGGCGTCACGTGGGAGACGTGCGCCGCCGAACGTCGCGAGTCCGCAGTTGCGGTCGCAGGCGACGGAACCGATCCGCCGCCGGTGCCTGGGCTTCACCAGACGCCAAAGACGGCCCGCCGCACCGACCCCTGTCAGAATTACCCGCGAGGCCCTCCGACAAATCGCCGTTGACGCCCACCGCAACTGCGGCGATAGTCGTACGCAGACTTCAGGAGACAACGGATGCGTAAGTTCGGTTGGTGCCGATGGGCCGTGACGATCGCCAGCGGCGCGTTTCTGATGCAGACCTCAGCCTGCGTGGAGCTCAGCACGTCGGTCACCGCGGTCGCGACCACCGTCGGCGCCGGCGGCATCCTGTTCATCGTCCGCGAGATTCTGAGCGGTTAACGCGTGCTGGGAACAAGGCTTGCGTGCCGCGCACCTTGTTATCGCCCCTTCGAGGACGCCGCACTCGCACATATCGCACTCCTCGGTGTGCGGAATGTTGAGCTGCGCGCGCCCCGCGACGACGCCGAATGCGACCGCATCGCGGACCAGCTCGCGACACACGCGCTTTCCGCGATCGTGCTCCAGCCGTCGTTCGACGTCGCCGAAGACCGCTTCCTTGACCCGTTCCTCGCTCAACTGCCGCGATTCGCTCGCCTACACACCAGTTTCGCGCTGATCGCGCTGCGCCCGGTCGCGCTGCCCGCGAGCGAGGTCTGCCGACGCCTCGCGCTCACGGCCGATCACGCGGCCGAATGCGGCGTCACACTCCTGCTCGAGACGCACCCGGACCTGAGCCACAACTCGCGCGTCGCCGCCGAAACCCTGGCCGCCGTAAATCGACCCAACGTGCGTCTGAACTTCGACACCGCCAACATCCTCTTCTACAACGACGACCTCAGTCCAACCGACGAGCTATGCGCGTCTCTGCCAATTCTCGGCGGCGTACACCTGAAGGACACCGCCGGCGGCAAAGGCGTCCGACGCTTCGGTCCGCTCGGCGCCGGCCGCGTCGACTTCGCCGCCATCCTCCGCCTGCTGCACCAGGCCGAGTTCGACGGCCCGTTGACCATCGAACTCGACGCCCCGGAACCGCACACCCGGTCGGGCGTCGAGGCAGCGTTCGAGCAATCCGTTCAGCACATTCGCCGACTTCTCGAAGAAATCGACCGCTCGTATCTCGAGGCCCTGGCGCAAGAATCCCTTCTCGCACCACCAAACAGCGGAGCTTCGGCGTCCTCGCCGGTGAAAGAACCAAATCCGGCCCCGCACAGACGCCGATTTTCCCATCTCCCCACGCCTCGCGCGCCCTCCGTTGAATAACCCGCTCCACCCGCTCGTCCACCTCTCGCAGCCGGAAACTGCACCCCGGTCGATCCGGGCAAGCGTAAGGAGCGAATCATGAAACGGTGGTTGAGCGCGTTGACCGGTCTGATGTTGAGTGCGGCGTCCGCGTACGCCGGGGAAGCCGTCGCATCGTCGATCGCCACGAACGGCGGTAGCGCCGCCGCGACCGCCGTCGCCGCCGGCAACGCGCGCTCGACCGCCGTCGCAGGCGCGTCAAACGGCGGCCGAGCCGAATCGGTCAGCACCGCGAACGGCTACCGCAACGGTTTCGCGGACAGCCGATCCGTCGCCATCGCAGACCGCGGCGCAGCCGTCAGCCGCTCCAACGCCGACGCCGAAGGCGTCGCCGGCGGTGTCGCGCTCGCCGACAGCGAGAGCATCGCGGCCACGCACGGCGGACTCGCGGTCAGCAACAGCGATGCGCAGGCCCGTGGCCGCTTCGGCGGACGCGCCACCAGCCGCTCGACCTCGACCTCGCTCAGCGAGTTCGGCAGCGCCGTCAGCGACAGCCAGGCCGTCAGCGACGGCGAACTCGGCGGCGATTCCACCAGCATCAGCGACGCTTTCGCCGAAGGGCACTTCACTCACGCCGATAGCCGCACCCGCGCCGTCAGCAGCGCCACGCTGTTCGGCCGCGCCGAGGCCAACGGCCGCGATGTGACGATCGTGCGCGGCCCCGAGTTCGTCCGACCGCACGTCCGCGCCGAAGGACGCGTCGTGCGCCACGGCTACGGCACCGACCGCCGCCTCGCCGTTCGAATCGACCGCCACTGAGCCGACGACAGCGGTTCGGTCCGCAGTCCCGCGTCCTCGACGATTCAACGCGGCGGGTGCGCAAGCGCCCGCCGCGCCGCGACTACTGTCGCGCAATTCCTCGCCCGGTGCCAGCGTTCTGTGAGCAGTGTCTTTGCTCTCGTTTCTCGCTTCTCGCATCTCGTTTCTCATCCGTCGCCGCCATAATGCCCGCATGGCAAAAGAGAGCTTCGCAACCCTGCTCGAACAGTTCGCGCGCTCCAGGCACCTGATCTGCGAGGAGCTCGCGCGCCGCATCGTCGGACAGGAAGCCGTCATCGAGCAGATGCTCGCCGCCGTGCTCACGCGTGGTCATTGCCTGCTCGTCGGCGCGCCCGGCCTGGCCAAGACGCTGCTCGTCAGCACGCTCGCCCAGATCACCTCGTTGAAATTCAAGCGCATTCAGTTCACGCCCGACCTGATGCCCAGCGACATCACCGGCACCAACGTCATCGACGAGCTGCCCGACGGCCGGCGTGAGTTCCGCTTCGTGCCGGGCCCGGTGTTCGCCAACATCGTGCTGGCCGACGAAATCAACCGCACGCCGCCCAAGACGCAGGCCGCACTGCTGCAATCCATGCAGGAGCGACAGGTCACCGTCGGCTCCACCACCTACGACCTGCCGAACCCTTTTTTTGTGATCGCGACTCAAAACCCGATCGAGCAGGAAGGCACCTACCCGCTTCCCGAGGCCCAGCTCGACCGCTTCATGTTCAACATCTGGGTCGATTACCCCACGCTCGACGAAGAGCGGCGCATCCTCGCCACTACGACCACCGGCGAACCGGCGCCCCTGCGCACCGTCATCAACGATCGGCAACTGTGCAACTTGCAGAAACTGGTGGCGGCGATCCCCGTGACCGAATATGCCATCGACTACGCGGCGCGGCTGGCGCGTGCGTCGCGCCCCACCGACCCCAGCGCTCCCGACTTCGTGAAGAAATACGTCGACTGGGGCGCCGGACCGCGCGCGGGCCAATACCTCATCTGGGCCGGCAAAGCCTACGCCGCGATGGAGGCGCGCTTCAGCGTCAGCCTCGACGACCTGCGCCGCGCCGCGGTTCCGGTTCTTCGCCACCGCGTGGCGTGCAACTTCGCGGCACAGGCCGAGGGCCTTGACTCAGTAAAGCTGATCCGCCGACTGGTCGAGGCCGTGCCGGAACCAACGATCCCGCGCTACGAAGTCGCGCCGCCCAAAGTGGTTGAGGGCGTCGAAAGCTAGCGCGCGACGCGTGGCTTGTTTTCGCGGAGTACGGCGAACCCTATCCCACGCAGTGCCGCGCGGATCATCCTCGCAACGCCAACAGGGCGGTCGCCCCGCTTTCGCGTTGGCGCCGCCCTGCAGCGACTCGCTTGGTTGGTTTGCCGCTCAGTTCCGCCGTGGTCGCGCCGGCTAGTAGCGGTAGACGCGATACGAGCGGTGCGACGGATAGCTGCGATACACGCGGTGGCTCGAGTGATACCGCGGGTAGTACGAGTACGAGCGGTGATACACCGGCCGCGAGTAGTAGACCGGCGCGTCGTAGTAGACCACCGGCGCCGGGGCGTATGCGACCGGCCCGCACGACGAGTAGTACCGCGGGTAGTCGTAGTCGCGATAGCCGAACGAGAAACCGAAGCCGTCGGCCAGCGCGCTGGGGCTGAGTGCGCTGCTCGCCAAAACGATGCCCAACAACGTGCTGAACCTGCGATTCATGGGTCGGCTCCTTTCGAACCGGGTCATGTTATTCTGTCACGCTCTGCAACCACATGTCGTGACACACCGCTCGGATTGACGTTTGCACGGCCCGAGAATTCAATCCCGGGCGCCGGCCACGCCAAATTGGAGCGTAACTCGTTCTCTCGAAATAGACTACGGACTGATTTTCGCGGTTGCGGGCCCCCGCGGCTTGCCAGCCGGCACGACCCCTCGTAGTATTACAACGTATTAACGCGAGGAGACCGATGTCCGCAAGCAAGCCGGAAGTCATCACGTTCAAGGTTGACCGCACGCTGCGCGACGCACTGGCCGCGATCGAGAACCGCTCCGAGTTCATTCGTTCGGCAATCCTGTCGGCGCTCGAGAACCTCTGCCCGCTCTGTCGCGGACGCGGCCTGCTCACGCCGAACCAACGCGAGCACTGGCGCGCCTTCGCCGCCGACCACGGCGTGGCGGAGTGCGGCGACTGCCACGAATGGCATCTTGTCTGCGGCAGCGGCGGACCGGCCCAGGAACGCGTCCATTCGCAATCGGGCGACGAGGACGCGCGATGAGCCGCCCGGCGGTCGTCGCGGCGGCGCTCGGCGCGTGCGTCCTGCTCGGCTGCGACGCCGGCCCGCAGCGTCCCGCCGTCGACGTCTCGGCCCCCACGATCGTTTATAGCACCGTGCCGCCGCTGGCGTACTTCGTCGAGCGCGTGGGCGGCGCGCACGTTCGTGCCGAGCATCTCGTCGGACCGGGGCAGTCGCCGCACAATTTCGAGCCCACGGCGCGGCAAGTCTCCGATCTGGCGCAGGCGCGCGTGGTCGTGCTGGTCGGCCTGCCGTTCGAGGAGCGCGTGCGCGACATGCTGGCCAAGGCCGTGCCTGCGCCGCTGCTGGTCGACGTGCGCGAAGGCGTCGACCTGCTCGAAGCGGCTTGCGATCACGAACACGGCGAGCATGCACACGCGCACGTCGCCGACCCGCACATCTGGCTCGACCCCAAGCGCGCGCGAATTCAGGCGCGCACCATCGCGGCCGCGCTGTCGAAGGCAATGCCGGCGCACGCCGCCGATTTCGCGGCGAACCTCGCAGCATTCGACGCCGAACTGCAACAGCTCGATGCCCGAATCGCGGCGACGCTCGAAGCGAAGCGCGGACAGGAGTTCTTCGTCTTTCATCCGGCGTACGGCTACTTCGCGGATTCGTACGGACTTCAGCAGGTGGCGATCGAGACCGATGGCAAGGAGCCCAGTCCGCGGCAGCTCGCCGAGTTGACCGACCGCGCGCGAGCCGCCGGTGCGAAGGTGCTCTTCTACCAGCCGCAATTCCCGCGAACGGCGGTGGACGTGATCGCGCGCGAGATCGGCGCGACCGCGGCTCCGCTCGACGACCTGTCGCGCGATTACCTGCGAAATCTGGAAGACCTGGCACAGAAGCTGAGCGGTGCGGCCGTTCGGGGCGGCTCGTGAGCGCTGACTGCTGCGGCGACGGTCCGGCGGCCGCTCCGGATCGCGCCGATTCGACGCCGCCGGCGCTGGAAGTCCGCGACCTGAGCTTCTCCTACCACCATGAGCATCCGCTGTTCGCGCGCTGCAACCTGAAGCTGCCGCGCGGCGACTTCGCGAGCGTGATCGGCCCGAACGGCGGCGGCAAGACAACGCTGCTGAAGCTGATCCTCGGCCTGTTGACGCCGAGGGAGGGGCAGGTGCGCGTGCTCGGCGTGTCGCCCGAGGCGGCGCGCGCCCGCGTCGGCTACATGCCGCAGCACGTGCGGCTCGACCCGCAGTTTCCGATCGACGCATTGGGAGTCGTGCTGCTGGGCAGACTGCGGCCGGGGCGGATTCTGTGGGCGGCTACGCCGGCGGACCGCCGCGCAGCGCTGAGCGCGCTCGACGACGTCGGCCTGGCGGATTGTGCGCGCCGTCCTTTTGCGCAGCTCTCCGGCGGACAGCAACGGCGCGTGTTGATCGCGCGGGCGCTGGCCTGTGAGCCGGAGTTGCTGCTGCTCGACGAACCGACGGCGAATCTCGACGTCGAGGTCGAGGAGCAGTTGTACGAGCTGCTGGTCGATCTCAACCGCCGACTGACGATCGTGCTGGTGTCGCACGATCTGGGTTTCGTGTCGAAGTACGTGAAGACCGGCGTCTGCGTGAACCGCGGCGTACACACGCACACCAGCCGCGAACTCACGGGCGAAGTGATCCGGCGGCTGTTCGGACGCGAAGTGCGTCTCGTGCAGCACGGCCGGACCAGCGAGGCATAGCGCACGTGGGCGAGCTGCTGCGAGACCTGACGCAACATTCCTTCCTGCAGGCGGCGGTGATCGCCGGCCTGCTGGCCAGCGTTTCCTGCGGCGTGGTGGGCACCTACGTGGTGACCCGCCGGATCACCTACCTGGCCGGAGCGATCGCCCACTGCGTGCTCGGCGGGATGGGCGCGGTGTGGTTCCTGCGCATGCGCATGGGCTGGACATGGCTCGACCCGATGCACGGCGCGGCGGCGGCGGCGCTGCTGGCGGCGGTGATCGTGGGGCTCGTCAGTCTGCGCGCCAAGCAGCGCGAGGACACCGTGATCGGCGCGATCTGGGCCATCGGCACCGCGGTGGGCGTGCTGTTCATTCAAATGACGCCCGGCTACGCGGTTGATCTGACCGGTTATCTGTTCGGCAACATACTCATGGTGGGGCAGCGCGATCTGTGGCTGATCGCGGGGCTCAACGCGATCGTGCTCGGCGCGGTCGTCGCCTGTTACCGTCCGTTCCTGGCGATTTGCTTCGATGAGGAATTCGCGCGGCTGCGCGGCGTTTCGGTCGAGGGGTATTACATCGCGCTGCTGTGCCTGACCGCCCTGACGGTCGTGGTGCTGGTGAAGGTGGTGGGAATCGTGATGGCAATCGCCCTGCTCACGCTGCCGACCGCGATCGCGAATCACGTCGGGCGCTCGCTCTGGCAATTGATGGCGCTTGCCGCGGCGCTGTGCGCGGTTTTCGTGTTGGGCGGGCTGGGCGTCGCCTACGCTTCAAATCTGCCCGCGGGCGCAACCATCATCGTGCTGGCCGGAAGTGCCTATCTCCTCACCGCGGCCGGCGCGGCGGTCATGCAGCGCGGCCGACACTGAGGCGGGCCGCCAACGGATTTGGCGCGCCGCGGCGATAACGATCGTGCTCGCTCGAAACTCCTATCTGTGTGCCGCTGCTCGTCGAGCAGTGTCTTCGTCTTGTCTCCGTCAGTTGCCCGCCGGCCGCCGTTGGCGCGCCAGGCTCAACGCGAAGATCACCTCCAGCAGCAACGCGAAGACCGCCGGCGGCGGAAACTGAAACCACAGCGACACCGCGAGCAGCGCCGCCATCGCCGTCAAATTGATCCACGTCAGCGCCGCCAGCCGGCCCGTCTGGGCACACGCCCGCGCCGCCGCCAGGCTCAACAAACCGACCTGAAACAGCAGAATCGAGTAGCTGGCGTTCAGAATCTGCACGCCGCCCCAGGCCGACGCCCGCAGCGGACCAAACTGCTCCTGCGCGGATTCCAACGCCGCCTTCGCCGCCGCCATCTCCGGCGTCGGAGGCGGCTCGAAGTTCCCTTTGTACACGGCGACGAGATGCGCACAGCCGAACAACAGCGTGCCCACCGCGCCGGCCCGGAACCAGCCCAATCCCGCCATGCGGTTCTTCTCCGTCAAACACTCCGTCGCGGCGCTTCGCCAAGGAATGGACGACAACGCGTCGCGCACCGTCCGGCGCTATTCCGCGCCGAGCAGCGCGTCGACCAAAACCGTGATCGGCGTCTCGATCAGCGTCTGCGCCGCCGCGGCGGCTCCATCCTCAAGACCTTGGCGCAGGCCTTCCTCGAGCCAGCAGCCGGTGCACGCCAGAATCGCAGTCGTCGCAACAATCAGGATTCGCGCTCGCATGAATCAGACCTCCCTGTTTTCTTCGCACGTCGACGCGGTCGCGCTCCGCGCGTCACGGAAATTTGACGGTCATCTGCACGTAGAACAAGTCCGAATCGTCGGCATCGCCGGTCTGCTCGGCAAAGTTGCCGGGGATGAAGTGGGCGTAGCCGATTTCGATGTCGGCGCGGCTCGACAGCTCATAGCGCACGCGCGCGTCGATCTCGTGGCCCACGAAATTGCCCGCCTCGCCCGTCGGATCGCGGCGGCCGGTCGGCGCCCATGCATCGCGATCGCTCGCCAGCCAGTACGGGCCGTACGAGGCGTTGAACTTCAGCGGCTTGATCGGCTGCAGCTCGATGCGAACCTTTGGCGAAATGATGTTCTGCCAGCTCGCGTATTCGTGCGCCGACCAAGGCGACGTCAGCCCGAAGAGCCGGTCGTAGCGCTCCGAGACGTTGTCGTTGGGATTCTCGTCGCCGCTGGCGTACGCCATCGAGACGCTGAGCCGCGGCTTCCACTCGTGCTCGAACGTGTAACCCAGTTCGGCCAGCGTGGCGAAGGCGCGCTGCGTGCGATTCCCGTCGTCGCCAAATTGAAACGACGCGTGGGCGTCGTAGTCGAACCCGCTGTCGCCGATCAGCCCGAAGGCGCGCAAGCCCATGGTGTGAATTTCGCGATCCGCGCGATCCGGGTCCTTGCGATCTTCATCGAGCACGAGCCAGTAGGGTTCGAACGTCACGATCTCCGACCAGCCGCGCCAGGCCCCGATCAGGCCGTAGAACCAGCGCTCGTCGTCGCCGTGGTCGAAGCGGCGCTGGAAGCGCTCGACGGGTTGCACGGCGAAGAAGTCGACCTGCCAGTCGCTGCGCGGCTCGCCGAACTGCACCCGGAACCCGTCGAACGCGTTGACGGTGTTTCGCCAGCGGTTCCGCGCGAGAATCGTCTTGCGATCCACGTAATCGAAGGTCAGGCGGCCGAACTGCACCGCCAGCGGCTGTCCTGCGCCGAGCGCGTCTTCGAAATACAGCTCTGCGAAAAGCTGCAGGATGTCATTCTCGTTCGCGACGGCGTTGTCGTCCGGAAACTCGCTGTTGAACTCGCGTGCGTCCATGAACTCCACGCCGAAGCGCAGCGGATCGAGTATCTCGCGCACGCCGAGATAACCGCGCGAGCGCATGATGAACGGTTCGTCGTGCGTGAGCTCGTCGCGGCCGTAGTCGTCGTCGCGCACTTCAAAGCGCGTCGTGTGCTCGAGTCCGAGCAGCAGCCAGTTGAGATCGCTAGTGCCCGGCAGGCCTGACTCGCTGAGCGGTTTCACATAGCGCGGCGGCGACGGTTCGCCGCGCACCGCCCAGGCTCGGCTCTGGTAGTGCTGTCGCGCCGGCCGGCTGGCTGGCGCGGCGCTCTGCGTCGTGGGCGTGGGTTGCGATGTGGGTTGAGACTGCGCCGCCGCGCCGCCGCAGAACGAAGCAATCAAGCATGCAGACAAACACGCCGCGCTGCTGCGCTGTGCTCGCATTCCGCGCCCTCATGTTCGACCGAGTTCGACTGAACGACCGTCAGACCGCGCTGCGAAGCCAAAGAATGTAATCGAGATCGCTCGGCTTTGCGCCGACCTGACGCAGCATGTTTTGCGCCTGCGATCGGTGATGCGTGCCGTGACCGCAAAGCTGCAGCAGCACCACGCCGATCGGAAACACGCGCTCCACCCCCGGCCGCGGCCGCGCCGTCAGCCGCTGCGTCAGGTCGGCGTTGTTCATGCCGGCGAGCAGTTGGTTCCGCCGCGCACGCGTTTCCTTCCAAAGGCCATCCAGCTCCGCGATTGGAGTTCCCACGGGCAGTTCTGGAAACGGCCGGTCAGGGCCCTCGGTCCAGTTCTGCAGCCACCAGTGCTCCGCGAACCGCAGGTGCAGCAGCGTCGCGCGCAGTGAACCCACGCCCAACTCGAAGGTCCGATCGAGCGCCGCATCCGGCAGCGCGCGGGCCTGGGCGTGCACCTGGTCGCAGGCCCAGTCGGAATACGCGAACAGCCGCCGCAGCGTCGGCAAATCCAGCGGCGGCGCCTCGCCCGCGGCGGTTCCGCCGCCAGGCTGCGCCAGCCGGAAGAAGATGTAATCGAGCCCGGGCGTCACGGGCGCGGCGCCGAGTTGGCGCAGCATGTTGCTGATCTGCGCCCGGTGGTGGATTTCGTGATTCGCGACGTGCAGCAGGATGTCGCCAAGCGTGTTTCGAAAGCGCTCGCCTCGCGAGTTCGCGTACTCGACTGGCGCAGCCAGCGCAACGGGATCGGATGCGGCCGGCCAGCGCGCCCGCAGCCCGTCGAGGCGTGCCTGCGCTTCGGCGATGGCGGCCGGCGTCGCGAGCGTGTCGGATTTCGGCAATGTCGCGGCGCCGGGCATGCCGACGCGCTCGGCCCAGATGCGGTCGGCGCCGTAGACATGCTGCAACGTGGTGCGCAGCGAGCCCCAGCCCATCGCAAACGGCCGCGAAAGCGCCGCGTCGTCGAGCGCGGCCAGACGCGGTGCGAGCTGCTGGCGCGCCCAGGCGGCGTAGCGCCCCCATTCGCTCAGCACGAGCTGCGGTTGCATTTCACCGTCCATGGTCGGCCTCCCAGGAATCAGGGGTTGTGGCGATGCGGCGCAGTTCACGCTCCTGCGCCTCCAGCGATGCGAGCAGCGCGAACTGCACGCGCGCCCGTTCGAGATTGTGCGCCGGTCGCGCGATGCGGTAGTAGCCGTCGCCGGTCAGAAAATCGCCAAGGAAGCGCAGGCCCTGCTCGTACGTGATGACGCAGCCGGCGTCGTAGAGCCGCTCGATCTCGCCCGGCGTGAGGAATGCGTCGGCCTGACTGCGATAGCCGCGCACCAGCGCCGCGAACATCCACGGATCGGCGTGCACACGCGACAGATCGGTCTCGTCCTCGGGCGCACCGCACGCCATCGAACGCACCAGGTCGCCAAAGTCGTGCAGCGAAAGTCCTGGCATGACGGTGTCGAGGTCGATCACGCACACCGGCGCGCCGCTGTCGACGTCGAGCAGAAGGTTGCTCAGTTTCGCATCGTTGTGCGCGATTCGTTCAGGAATGTCCGCCGCGCCGGTGAGCCGCGTTGCCAGCGCAGCGTGTCGCAGTGCGTCGGATATCTCGGCCTCCGCCGCCGCCCGGCGATCGGGAAGCGCCGCTGCCAGGCTCTGCTCGAACTCGCGAAAGCGGCGCGGCGTGTCGTGAAATCCCGGCAGCGGTTCGTATAGCCGCGGACCGTCGAGTGCCAGCAGATTGCGCTGAAACGCGCCAAACGCCGCCGCGGCCGCTTCGGCGTGCGCGGGGCCCTCGGGCGTGAGCCGGCTGTAAGTATTCGCGAGGAATTCGCACGCCCGCCACCAATCGCCGTCCGCCGCCTGCCAGCACAGCGCGTAGTCGGGGCAATTCAGCAGCTCGCCGCGCGTCAGGTAGCGCAGGCTGCGGCCGTGCTCGCCAATAGCCGTGAATGGCGCCACGCGCTGCAGATTCCGCATCAGCCGCTCGGGCTGCGGAAATATGGCGGTGTTGATGCGCTGCAGCAGCAGCGACCGCGGCCGCGCGGCCGCAGGATCGAACACGCGGTAGGAATCGTGAATGTGCCCGAGGGTGAGCGGTTCGGCGCGCCAGGACGCCGGCAGACCGAGCGCCGCGAGCATCGGCGGGGGGCGTGCCATGCGGTCAGTGTAGCCCGGAAGCGCGGCCCGCCCGGCAGATTGTGTTGACTTGGGCCGATCGGCCGATACAGTGGAGGATGAAGTTCGGCGGGTGTTCCGCCGCAGAGACGGCGCAAGCGATGACATTTACACCGACAACCTGATGAACGGGTGCTGCGGTGACCGCTGCGACGAGTCTTTGCGCCGACCTGCTGGAAACGTCTTTCCCGCCAGCATTTCTTGTCCGCTCCGGCGTCGCCCCGCACCCATGAGGATCGCATCCGCATGGTGAGAGTGCGCCTGCCCGACGGTTCGATTCGGGAGCATTCGGATGGGGTTTCGGCGGCGGACGTGATCGCCGGCATCGGCCCCGGACTGGCAAAATCCGCGCTCGCGGCGCGGGTCGACGGTCAGATCGTCGATCTGGCGGCGCGGCTGACGCCCGGCGAGCACGATTTCGCCGCGCTGACGTTTAAGGACGCCGACGGCTTGACCGTCGCGCGGCACAGTTGCGCGCACGTGATGGCCGAGGCGATTTGCGCGCTGTGGCCGCAGACGCGGCTGGTCTACGGGCCGCCGGTCGAGGACGGCTTCTATTACGACATTGATCTGGATCACCCGCTGACGCCGGGCGATTTCGCCGCCATCGAGGACAAGATGGCGCAGATCGTCGCGGAGGAGCGGCCCTTCACGCGCTACGAGCTGCCGCGGGCCGAGGCGATGGCCAAGCTGCAGCACGAGGGCAACCCGTACAAGGTCGACAACGCCGAGCGCGCCGAGGGCGACGTGCTGAGCTTCTATGTGAACGGCACGCGCGATTCGCGGCAGTGGGAGGACCTGTGCCGCGGCCCGCACGTTCCGAACACGGGCAAGGTCGGCGCGTTCAAGATCATGCAGGTGGCGGGCGCGTATCACCACGGCGACGCCAGCAAGAAGATGCTGCAGCGCGTCTACGGCACGGCCTTCGCGAACAAGAAGGACCTCGCGCAGCACCTGGCGGTGATCGAAGAGGCCAAGAAGCGCGACCATCGCAAGCTGGGCCAGGAGCTGAACCTGTTCGTGCTCGATCCCCTGGTCGGGCCGGGGCTGGTGCTCTGGAAGCCGCAGGGCGCGATCGTGCGCCACACGCTCGAAACGCTGATGCGCAACGAGCTGCTCGCGCGCGGCTATCTGCCGGTGTATACGCCGCACATCGGTCGGCTCGACCTCTATCGCACCAGCGGGCACTTCCCGTATTACAAGGACGCCCAGTTCCCGCCGCTGTTTGATTCCGAGCGTGCCCGGCGCTGCAACGAGCTGTGGGAGCTCGTGAAGACGGGCGCTCACGCCCGCGCGACGCCCGAGGAGCTCGAGCATTACGCCTGGCTGGCGGAGCGCTTCGAGGACGTCGCGTCAGCGGGATATCCGGCCGACGCGCCGCCGGAGGCGCGGCTGGGACGCATTCGCACCTGGCTGGCGGTCGAAGACGGCTTCCTGCTGAAGCCGATGAACTGCCCGCACCACATTCGCATTTTCGACAGCGAGCCGCGCAGCTACCGCGATCTGCCGATCCGGCTGGCGGAGTTCGGCACGGTCTATCGCTATGAGAAATCGGGCGAGGTGCACGGCTTGACGCGCGTGCGCGGCTTTACGCAGGACGACGCGCACATCTTCTGCACGATCGAACAGCTTCAGGCGGAGCTGGTGGATTGCGTCGAGCTGACCACGCGGATTCTCTCGATGCTGGAGCTGACCGACTTTCGCGTGCGGGTCGGGCTGCGCGACGACGGCGACAAGTATGTCGGCTCGCCCGAGAATTGGGCGCTGGCCGAAGCCGCCGTCCGCCGGGCCGTGGCCGCGACCGGTCTTCCCAGCAGCGAAGAGCGCGGCGAGGCTGCGTTTTACGGGCCGAAGATCGATTTTGTCGTTCGCGACTGCATCGGGCGCGAGTGGCAGCTCGGCACCGTGCAAGCCGATTTCAATCTGCCGGAGCGATTCGGGCTGCGCTACATCGGCGTGGACAACCGCGAGCATCGGCCGGTGATGGTGCATCGCGCGCCGTTCGGCAGCCTAGAGCGCTTCATCGGCATTCTGATCGAGCATTTCAGCGGTGCGTTTCCGCTGTGGCTGGCGCCGGTGCAGGCCATCGTGTGCTCGATCAGCGAAAAATCGGAGGCGTACGCCAACGACGTGGCGGCGCTGGCGCGGGCGGCGGGCCTGCGCTGCGAAGCGGACGTAAGCAGCGAACGCATCGGCGCGAAGGTTCGCGCCGCGACGCTGCGCAAGATTCCGTACATTCTGGTGGTCGGGGAGCAGGAGGCGGCCGAAGCCGCCGTAAACGTGCGCACGCGTGAAGGAAGGCAGCTTGGCAATTGCAAGGTGCCCGAATTTCTGGCGGCGTGTGCGCAGGAAATCGCGGATCGCGGCGCTCGGCGCGCGCCCGACGGGGAAGGCCAGTCCCCGCCCACGCCGTGACAGGAGCGGATGTCCAAGAGCCCAATTTCGTCAAACCTGCGGTGCAATGAGCAGATTCGGCTATCGCCGATTCGGCTGATCGGAGCGGCGAACGAACAGATCGGCGTGATCGACACCTACGACGCGCTGCGCATGGCGCGCGAGCAGGGTCTTGATCTGGTGGAGGTGGCGCCGAACGAGCGGCCGCCGGTCTGCCGCATCATGGACTACGGTCGGTTCAAGTATCACCAGAAGAAGAATCTGCGCAAGCACCACGAGCAGCAGCTCAAGGAGCTGCGCATGCGCCCGAAGACGGATTCGCACGACATTGAGATCAAGCTGAACCGGGCGATCAAGTTCCTGGCCAAGGGCGACAAGGTGCAGTTCACCATGCGCTTCCGCGGGCGCGAGCGGGCGCACCGCGAGGTGGCGTTCGACATCTTCCGCGATCTGCTGACGAAGCTGGGCGACCTGGTGAAGCTGGAACGCGCGCCGTCGATGGACGGCGGAAACATGGTTGCGATCGTCGGGCCGAACAAGGCCTCGCTCGAACGCTACGTCGCGGCACAGAAGGCGGAAGGCAAGGACGTGACCGCCGACGACGGCGACGAAGGCGACGCGCACGAGGACGACGACAAGGACTAAAGCGGGGCAGCGGGGTCGAGGGGGGTCGAGTGGCGAAAGCCACTGCCAGCACGGAATCGGCGCAAGGCCGACATAGACGTGCACAGGACCGGCACCCGACGACAGCCACCGCTGACACAGCGGTGGCACTTGGGCCGGTCCTCCCAGTTCTGGGCACGGGCCGGAGGCCCATGCCCCCCAAACCTTATCAAGGATCGGTGGCGGGCACGCGCGCGAATCGCCAGTTGGGATGGGCGTCCTCGCCCGTCCCCTTCATTCCCGCGCAGCAGGAATCGAGATTCAATCCTGCCGAGGGAAACCGGCCCGAGGGCCGGTCCCCCCAGCGCTGACAATTCGCCTTAGCGCCGACGACGGAAGCTGAGCGCGCCCATTGCCAGCAGCGCGAGCGAGCCCGGCTCAGGCACCACCGCAAGCCCGCGTATGTACGGCCGACCGCCGCCGATCGTGCCGATCAGCGAAGCGGCGCCGCTCGCCAGATCGATCGAATAGAGCGCCGACTCGTTCGATCGCTCGATTGCGAGTGCGGCGAACGCCACGCCGCTGACACCCGAGATGTCGAAGCCGACCAGGTCCGAGGTATCGACGCCGAGCGAGCCGACGGTCACCAGCACGCCGTCGTTCGGCGGGGTCTGGATGAGCAGCGCGTCGAGGCCGGAATCGATGTTGTAAAGCGTGGTGGTCAGCGGCGGCGGGTCGAAGCTGTTGGTGTACGCCGACCCGACCACAAACGGCGTGGCGCCTTCGTTCAGGTCGCCGACGGCGAAGGTCAGTGTGCCGTCGGTCGCGGCGAGCGCGCCGGTATCCGGATTGAGCCGCAGGTTCTGACGCGCGTCGCTGGTGATGCGGATGCGATCGGGCACGGGGTTGAAGTCAAACCCGAAGCTGTCGCCGCTCAAGGTGAACGGCGTGCCGAGCGGGTCTTTCACAAGCGTCGCCGCGCCGCTCAGCGCGTCGATCTTGTAGACGTTGTTCAGGCTGCCGAGGCCGTAGAGTTCGTTGGTGCGCGGGCGCACGTCGATGCCGAGCACGTCCTCGCCGGCGGCAAGTCCCGAGATCGCGACGGCCGAAACCGCACCCGGTGTGGCGCTGTCAAATCGAAGCAAGCCGTTGCGCGTGGTGACGCCGTAGAGCAGTTCGGCCTGCGCGGCGGCGGAAAGCGTCAATAGGACTCCGCCCACGGCTATTCTCTTGACGAATGAACGCATTTCGATCCCCCGTTGTGTGATGAATGCTGTTGTGTTCCGCGCACCGGGCGAACGCACCCGAGCCGGACATGGGCGGTACGGACGTGCGGCGGCGTTGGATTCTCGGTCCCGCCGTTTGTGCGGCGCACGCCTCATGCCCGCAGCCCGGACGTGTCGATAACAGACTAGAGAGCGCACTTACGGCGCGCCGGCCAATCGCTCCGGCCGCCGCCGCTGGAGGTTCATGATGCTCACGCAGATCGCCGAACCGCCCGTGTTGTCGCAGCCGGCGCGCGGCGCGCGGTCCAGCCGATTCGAGCCGCAGCGGCCGCGCGAGCGTCGGACCTCGTTCCGGGCGCACTGTCGGGTGGTGGTTTCAGGCGAAACGAGTGCGGATGGCGCCGCCGTAGTCATCGACGGCGAGACGCTGAATCTGTCGGCGCGCGGAGTGGCGATTCAGACGGGGCAGCCGCTGTCGCTGGGAACCGCGGTCGAGCTTCGGCTCGCGCTGGAAGGCGTGGACGGCCCCTGGCGCGGCGTCGTGGTGCGCAGTCGCCGTGTCGTGAGCGGAACGTTTGAGATTGGCGTGCTGCTCAGCGTTGACGCGCCGCAGGCCTGATTCCTCTTCGCATCGCGCATCTGTGCCGCAGCGTCGCTCTTGGGCGTCCTGATGCGAGAATCCCTTCTCGCGCCACAATCTGTCGCGTGGGCCGTGCCCACCTTCTGCGACCTACACTTCGCTTGCTTTCGCGGTACTCCGCGTAGCATGCTTCGCTCCCTGCCCCCTCACTCCACCCTTCGCACCAGCAGCGCCGTCCAGTCGTCCGCCTGTGGCAACCCCTGCGAATACACCTGCACCGCCCCCGTCAACGCCCCGATCAGCTCCGGCAGCGACGCCGCGCGCTGCGCTTGGCAGATTTGGTGAATCCGCTCTTCGCCGAACTGCTCGTCGCGCGCGTCCCCCGCCTCGAAAAACCCGTCCGTCAGCAGCACCAGCAGCGACCCCGGCGCGAAGTCGATGCACTCTTCCGACAACAGCTCCAGCTCGCTGTCGATCGCGAAGGGCAGCGCGTTCGCCGGCCGCGACTCCACCCCGTTCTCGGTCACGATCAGCAGCGGCCCCTGCCCGCCCGAGATGTATTCCATGCGGTGCTGCCGCGGGTCGAGCAGCCCCACAAACGCCGTGAGGAACCGGTCATCGCGCAGGTCGTTCGCGAGCAGCGCATTCACGCTGGCGGCGATCTGCCGCAGGTCGGCCGACACCGAGAACATCGCGCGCAGCAGCGACCGCGCCTGCGCCATGACCAGCGCCGCCCCGATGCCGTGGCCGGTCGCGTCCGCCAGCACCACGGCCACCCGCCCGTCAGGCAGCGTCAGATAGTCGAAAAAGTCGCCGCCGGTCTCGTCCGCGGGTCGGTTCCAGCCATGGATCTCGTAACCCGGCACGTGCGGGCTGACCTTGGGAAACAGGCCCTGCTGAATCTCGCGCGCCAGGTCCAGATCGCGCGCCATCCGCTGCTTCAGCGCGTATTCCTCGAGCAATCGCCCACGGTGCAGCGCCACGCCGGCCTGCGCGCTCAGCACCCGCGCCAGCGCCTCGTCGCCTGCGGTGAACGCGCCGTCGCGCTTGTTCAGCGCCTGCAGCACACCGATGAGCTCGCCCTGCGAATTCTCCAGCGGAAACGTCAGCAGGTTTCGCGTGCGATAGCCCGTCTTGCGATCAATCTCGGGGTTGAACCGCTCGTCGGCATAGGCGTCGGCGACGTTGATGTACTGCCGGCCTTTCGCGGCCGCCCCCGCGATCCCGCGCGTCGCGGGGAACCGCAGGCTGCGCGCGCCCTTAGACACACGGCTCACCAACTCGTCGGTCGCCGCCTCATAAAGGAAGATCGACGCCCGGTCGCAATCCAGCGCGTCGCATGCCGCCTCGACAATCAAATGCAGCAACGCATCAAGGTCCGGCGTGTCCGCCAGGTTCAGCGAAACCCGCAGAATCCGCCGCAGTTTCTCGTTCTCTCGCTGCAGATCGCTCATCGCCCTGCCCAGCGGCCGACCGCCGCCTCACCCGCGCCGCTCCAGGCGCTGCACCGGAGCGGATTCGAGAATGAACGTCATCTCGCCCTGGCCCGCGAATCGAATCTTCGCGCGCGTCTGCGAACCTGAGGGCTCTATCGACACCAACTGCCCCAACCCATATTGCGCGTGCCGCACGACCGACCCCACCCGCCAGTCCGCGTACTGCCGCGATACCGTCGAGGGCAGTCTACGCCCGACCGGATCGTCCGGCGAAAACGTCGGCTCGTCGCCCGATTCGCCCCAGCGCCGCCGGTTGCGTCGAATTCCCTCGCGCAGCGCGTTTTCCTCGTCCGGGTCCGTTCGCATCGACTGCGGCCGATCTGCCCACAGCGTGGGTGGCGCCGCCTGCTCATAATCGATGCCATTCTCGCCCAACTCCCCGAGAAACTGCGAACGACAGCGCGGCAGCAGCGCTCCCCGCAGCAGCCGCGTCGCGGCATGCGAGAGGAACAGCCGCTCCCGGGCGCGCGTGATGCCCACAAAACACAGCCGCCGCTCTTCCTCCAGCTCGCCATCGCCCATCAGCGCCCGCTCGTGCGGCAGCAATCCCTGCTCCAACCCGACCATGAACACCACCGGAAACTCGAGCCCCTTCGCTGCATGCAGCGTCATCAACTGCACCGCGCCGGCGGCGGGGTCATAGGCGTCCTGATCGCTCACCAGGCTGATCCGCTGCAGAAACTCGTTGAGCGTCGGCTCCTCGGCTTCTTCCTCGTAGCGCACCGCGGCCGTCACCAGCTCCTGCACGTTCGCCAGCCGATCCTCGCCTTCGTCGTCGCCGAAGCGATCCTCGGTAAGCATCGCTTCCAGACCGCTGGCCCGCAGCACCTCCGCCACGATCACCGACACGCGCTGCCCCACTGCACGCGAACGCATCTGCGCCAGCAGTTCCGCCAGCTTCTTCAGTTTCTTCGCGGCGGAAGCCAGGTCAGGAATCGCCTCCGCGTTGCAAAGCACGTCGTGCAGCGAGCGCCCATGTCCGACCGCCAGTTGAGTCAATCGCTGCTGCGTGGTCTTGCCGATGCCGCGCGCCGGCACGTTGATGATGCGCGCCAGCGCCAGATCGTCCGCGGGATTCGCCAGCAGCCGCAGGTACCCCAGCAGATCCTTGATCTCGCGCCGGTTGTAGAACTCGACCCCGCGCACCATTCGATACGGAATCGCCCGCCGGCGCAGCGAATCTTCCAGACCGCGCGACAAGGCGTTCGTGCGATAGAAGATTGCAAAATCATGCCACGCGCGACCCCGCGCACGCTCGGCCACCAGCGTCTCCGCGATGCGCTCCGCTTCCAGCCGATCCTCGGCGAACTCCCACACCACGACCGGCTCCCCGCCGGGGTTCTCGGTCCACAGCGCCTTGTGCTTGCGCCGCAGATTGTGCGAGATCAGCGCAGCCGCCACGGAAAGAATCGCGCCCGCGGAGCGGTAGTTCTGCTCGAGACGCACCACCCGCGCGTCGGGGTAGTCGCGCTCGAAATCGAGGATGTTCGCCAAATCCGCCCCGCGCCAGCCGTAGATGCTCTGATCCGGATCGCCGGTGGCGCAGATGTTCCGATGCACGCGCGAAAGCTCGCGCGCGATCAGATACTGCGCGTGGTTGGTGTCCTGGTATTCGTCGATCAGCAGATACCGAAAGCGCTTATTCAGCCGCGCGCTCAGGTCCGGCGTATCCCGCAGCAGCAGCGCCACCCGCATCAGCAGATCGTCGAAATCCACCGCCTGCCGCTGCCGAAGCAGATCTTCATACGCTTGATAGACGCGCCCGAGCTGCCGCGCCTCGAAGAAATCCGTCGTGGACAGAAAATCCGCCGGCGTCCGCAGCTTGTTCTTGGCGTCGCTGATCCGCGCCCGAGCCGCGTCCGGCTTCAACAGCTCCGGGCTGACGCGGCACGCCTCCAGCGCTTCCTTCACGCAGCGAAGCTGATCGGACTCGTCGTAGATCGTGAAGCCCGGCTCCAGCCCCGTCAGCCGGCCGTATTCTCGCAGCAGCCGCGCCCCGAGCGAATGAAACGTACAGACCCACATGCCGCGCGCCACACCCAGCTCGGTGATGCGCCGCCGCATTTCCTCCGCGGCCTTGTTTGTGAATGTGATCGCCAGAACATGCCAGGGCGCGACGCCGGTGCGCACCAGGTGTGCAGCACGGCGCGTGATCACGCGCGTCTTCCCGCTGCCAGGACCCGCCAGCACCAGCAGCGGCCCGTCGGCGTGCTGAACCGCCTCGCGCTGCGGCGGGTTGAGATCTGCGACCAAATCCAGCAGGCGCTGCGACATTCAGCGCGGTATACCCGCGCCGCCGCCCTGCGTCGAGTCAGCCGCCGCGGCGGCCGGTGCGACCCTCACGGAATGCAACTCTAAGTGCCAGAAGCCGCGCTTCGGTGCGTGTGTCGCCGCGCGCGCGGGCTTCGGTCAGGCCGGTTCGCAGTGCCGCACGGGCGCGCGGAATCTCGCCAATATTCGCCAAGGCCAGCGCCAGCGCTTCGAGCAGCAGCGGCTCGCCTGGATGCTGGAGCAATAGACCCTCTATTCGCTGTTGCGCCTGAGCGGCGTCGAACACCTCGGCCGATGCCGCGGTCGCCAGGAGCCGCGCGTGGGCAGCAGCGAAGCGCAAGTCTTCGGCGACCGATTGCGGCGCCGCGCCCACCAGCGCCGCCGCGGCGGGCTCGTCGTTGAGTTCGGTTCGCGATTCGAGCGCGCCGATCCAGGCGTCGACCCGGCCAGGCTCGAGCGCGCGGGCGCGGTCGTATGCCGCCAGCGCCGGCTGCCAGCGACCGGCCTGCGCCAGAGCATCCGCGTAGCGCACCCACGTGAGCGGCACGCGCCGCCCCAGCGCCAGCGCGCGCTCGAACGCGGCCGCGGCATCGGCGGCGCGATTCTGCGCCAGGCGGATCAGCCCGAGCACCTGCCAGGCGCCGCTGCGCGCCGGATTGAGCTCGAGCGCATGCTCGGCCGCCGCCGCGGCTTCTTCGTGGCTTGCTGCCAGATGCAGGGCGAGCGCGCGATTCACGTGCAGGGTTGCATCCTGCGGGTCGATGGCGATCGCGGCGTCAAAGCGCTCGAGCGCCTCCGCGAAACGCCGCTCATTCAGCAACAGATTGCCCCACTGGCCGAGCGCGTCGGTGCCCGCCGCGGGGTACTGCATCGCGCGCTGGAAATAGCTGACGGCTTCGCCGCCGCGACCGGCGCGGCCGGAAATCTGCCCGAGATTCAGCATTGCGACCCAGGCGTCGCCGTTGCGCTGCAAGGTGTCTTCCCAAAGCGTCTGCGCGTCGCGATAGGCCGGCACACGGCGGAAGGTGCCGGCGGCCAGCAGCAGTACGATGGCCGTGGAAACGAGCACGCCGCTGACGCGCTGAGCGCGCGCGGGCAGCCACGCGAGCGCACCGCGCCCCGTGAGAATGAGCAGCACAATGAAGCCGGCGGAACCGAGGTACTGGAAGTGGTCGGCGACCCATGAGAAGCGGTGCGGGTAGACGTTCAGGAATCCCAGCGCTGGAAACAGTGTCGCGGCGCCGTAGAGCAGCAGCCACAGCGGCGCGGTCCGGCGAGTCAGCGCCAGGCCGCCGGCGACAAGAAGCAGTAGTATCGCGCCGCCAAGCCAGACGAGCCCGGTTTCGGCGCCCGGTTCCCAGCGAGGGTAGATGAACAGCAGCGGCTCGGGCCACGCGATTTTGCCGAAGTAGAACAGGAACGCGCGTGGCGCCACGTAGAGCGCCCGTTCGAGCAGCGAATGTGACCATTCGGAGCCGGCTGCGCCGACGTGCGCCACTTCTAGCTGCGCCGTCATCAACCCTGCGGCGGCGCCGACCGCAACCAGCGGCGCCAGCGCCAGCCAGACGCCGACACGCCGCGCGTCGGCGGGACGCGCCAGCATCAGCAGCGCCGCGGCGACGGGCATCATCGCGGCGACGGTCTTGCTGAGCAGGGCTGCGACGAAACAGAGCCAGACCAGCGCGTACCACGCCAGGCGACGCGCCTCAAGAAACCGCGCGAATGACAGCAGGGCCGCAAAGAAGAACACGCCGGACAGTGTGTTCTTGCGTTCGGTGATCCACGCGACCGATTCGACGTGCACCGGATGGACGGCGAACACGGCGGCGACCAGCCACGCGCAGGGCAGACCCACGCGCAGCGCGAGTCGCCATAGCAGCAGGGCCGAGAGCGCGTGCAGCGATACGTTGACGGCGTGATAACCGACAGGGTTGAGTCCCCACAGCCGGTGCTCGAGCCAGAAACCGCTGAACACGAGCGGGTAATACTGCGGCGTAGCCGTCACGAAGCGCCGGGTCGGCGCGTCCCATGTGATTTGCCAGATATCGGCGAGTCCGGCCGGGCTGCGGACGTAGAAATTCTCGGTGAGGTACTGGTCGTCGTCCCAGATGAACCCGTTTCGCAGGATCGGCGCGTAGGCCGCCAGCGTCAGCAACACGATGGCCGCGCCTTGCAGCAGCGCGGACGGCCGGCGAGCGGTTTGTGGCAGCGAGGCGGCGACGGTGAGCTCCTGATTGCGCCGGGCGCAGGTGTTTCGCGTAGATTACCCATGACCATGAACGCCCGCGTCGGCGTGCGGGGAGGAATCGATGGCCGGACAGGATGCGGCGGCGGTCGAGCAGTCGGTGCGCGAGTTCCGCGATTCGTTCGAACGGCTGCGGGCGGAAGTGTCCAAGATGATCGTGGGGCACGGCGAGATCGTCGAGGGCGTGCTGGTCGCGCTCTTCGCGGGCGGGCACGTGCTGCTCGAGGGCGTGCCCGGATTGGGCAAGACCCTGCTGATTCGCACGCTGTCGCAGGCCCTGCACCTGAAGTTCAGCCGCATTCAGTTCACGCCCGACCTGATGCCCGCCGACATCATCGGCACGAACATCATCAACGAGGATCCGCAGACCGGCCGGCGCGGGTTCGAGTTTCAGCGCGGCCCGCTGTTTGCGCAGATGGTGCTGGCCGACGAGATCAACCGCGCCACGCCCAAGACCCAGAGCGCGCTGCTCGAGGCCATGCAGGAGCACAGCGTCACCAGCGGCGGCACGGTGTATACGCTGGAAGAGCCGTTCTTCGTGATGGCCACACAGAACCCGATCGAGCAGGAAGGCACCTACCCACTGCCCGAGGCCCAGCTCGACCGCTTTTTCTTCAAGCTGGTGGTGGGCTACTCCGACCGGCAGGAACTGAAGACGATTCTTGATCGCACGACGTCCGGCCACCGGCCGAAGATCGAGCCGGTGCTGACGGGTGAGCGCATCGTGGAAGCGCAGTCGCTGGTGCGGCGGGTCGCGGTGGCGCCGCACGTGCAGGACTTCACGATCCGCATCGTGTTGGCGACGCACCCCGAAGGGGCCTTCGCCACGCCGATGGTGAACAAGTATGTGCGCTGGGGCAGCAGCCCGCGCGGGGCTCAGGCTCTGACGCTGGCCAGCAAGATTCACGCGCTGCTCGACGGTCGCTACCAGGTGAGCTTTGAAGACGTGAAGCGGGCCGTGCTGCCGACGCTGCGGCACCGTCTGCTGCTGAACTTCGAGGGTGAGGCCGAGGGCCTCTCGACCGACCAGATTCTGAACGACGTGCTGGACCAGGTTCCGACCGCCGAGCAGAAGGCGGCGTAAGTGGCCGGCGCACCGACCCGCACCGCGTCCGGGCGCAACGAGGAGCTGCTGAGCGCCGAGTTCATGCAGCGGCTCGATCAACTCGAGGTGCTGAGCCGGCGCATCTACGCGGGCCGCATGAAGGGCGAGCGGCGCAGCAAGCGCAAGGGCGAGAGCGTCGAGTTCGCGGACTATCGCAACTACGTCGTCGGCGACGACCTGCGCTTTCTCGACTGGAACATCTACGCGCGGCTCGAGCGCCTGCTCATCAAGCTGTTTCTCGAAGAGGAGGATCTGAACGTCTCGCTGCTGTTCGACGTTTCGGGCAGCATGGACTGGGGCGATCCGCACAAGGGTCTTTACGTCAAGCGCGTGGCCGCGGCGATCGCCTACATCGCGCTGGTGAACTATGACCGAGTGAGCCTGTACGGCTACGCCGACACGCTGCTGCACGAGATGCAGGGCATGCGCGGGCGGCGCATGGCCAGCCCGATGCTCGATTTCCTGGGCCGCATGCCGCTGGGCGGGGTGTCCAACTTCACGCAGGTCGCGAAGCGTTTTTCGCTGCGCCACAAGGGCAAGGGCGTATGCGTGATCCTGAGCGACTTCATGGACAAGTCGGGGTATGCGGACGGTCTGCGCTATCTGATCGGCCGCAATCTCGATCTGTACGTGATCCAGGCGCTGAGCCCCGACGAGATAGACCCGACGCTGGCGGGCGATCTGAAGCTCGTTGATCGCGAGGACGACGACACCGCCGAGGTGACGATCAGCAAGCCGCTGCTGAACAAGTACAAGGCGCTGTTGACGGGCTACTGCACCGAGCTGAAAGACTACTGCACGCAGCGCGGCGTGACGTACCTCTTCACCAGCACGCGCGTGGGATTCGACACGCTGGTGCTGTCGTATCTGCGGCAGCGCGGGCTGATTCGCTGAGGCGACAGGGGCGTGCAAGCGGACGTGCGAAAACGGGCGGGAAACCTCGATCGGCGCGGGAATTGCGTTGCACTTCGTTACTATTGCAATGCGGATCGCCTCGCGGGACATCAATCGTGCCGTGAACGCGACTCGCGGCCATCGGAGGTGATGCATTGGCAACGACGACCGACGCACCCTGTCTGCTATCCCTGATTGCTGCGCTGGACGAAGCCGTCGACCTGCAGCCGGTCGCGGTGCGCTGCGCCGCCGTCAAGGAGGTGCTGGAATCGCGATTCGCCGACCCGAACGCGGCGCTTCCCGCTGACCTGCTGAAACCGTGCTCGGAGCGCTACGCGCGGCGGCTGGTGCATCGCGACCCGCTGGGGCGCTACACCGTGGTGGCGATGGTCTGGGGCGCGGGACAGGCAACGCCGCTGCACGACCACGCCAGCATGTGGTGCGTCGAGTGCGTCTATCGCGGGCGCATTCGCGTGGTGTCGTATTCGCACCTGGGGACCGAGAACGGACGACATCGCTTCGCGCGCGAAGCGGAGGTGTTTGCCGGCGTCGGGGAGGCGGGAGCGCTGATTCCGCCGTTCGAATATCACACGATCGAGAACGCGGAGACGTCGCCGAGCGTAACGCTGCACGTGTATGGCGGCGACATGGTGTGGTGTCACGCGTTTGTGCCGGACGGGGACGCGTATCGGCAGGAAGTGCGGCGGTTGTGCTACACGGACGAGGGCGGGGCGTGAGGTTCGGGTTCGTCGAGTGAGTCGAGGCGCTGGGCGGGGGCGAGGGGCCAAGGGGTCGAGGGGTCGAGGGGTCGAGGGGTCGAGGGGTCGAGCGGAGCAAAGCATGCTTACGCGGAGTACCGCGAAAGCATGCCACCCATGCCACCCGACCCTCTGCCCCTTCGGGGCAGATCACGAACAAACGCGATTGATTCCACGGGTTACGCTGCGCTCCACCCGTGGCTACCGTCCTGCGCCCCTTTGGGGCGAGGAACACAGACGGGTTTTGGAACGACGACACTGCAACGGTGGCGTGGACTTGGACATGCCGACCTCTACGCCCGCGACTGCGGCCTTGCGAGCGGCGAGAGCCGCGCCGGATGCGGAGCGCGCAGGCGGATCAGGTGTGCCTCGATCCAGCCGCGCGTGCGATCCGGATGCTGCTGGCAATAGAGAACCGCCTCGTGATCGACGGCGTTGATGCGGTCGTTCGCGGCGCGCAGCGCGTCCATGCTGTTTCGCAGCGCGGTCTCGACCGGCATGCGCTCGGGGTTGACGTCGATCCCGTAATGCCCGCGATAGCCGTACATCTTCAGGGTGTAGAGCAGAGCCTCGAGTTGCTCGGGCGAGACCACGCCGACGTTCAAATCCTGGTCGTAGTTGCCCAGCGGCTGGCTGTTCCAATGCGAGTGGGCCAGGCGACCTTCCTCGAGCGGCAGGCTGAAGGCGTAGGCCAGATCCTCGAAGCCCATGAGGACGTGGCCGACCTCGGGATTCATGCATACCAGCTTGTGGCCCTCCGCCAGCAGCGCTCGATTCTCAGCGGAGCTCAAGCGCTCCTCGACCTGGCGTCCCAGCAGCACGCCCTCGGCCGTCGTGCCGTAGAGGATGCGGCCGCGCGGTTCGTAGGGCTTGGGCTCGAACGCGACGCGCACGCCGGGCACGGCGTCGAGCGCCTCGACCAGACCGTCGGCGAAGCGGCGGCGCATCTCGACGAAGTTCACGCCGAAGGGGTTCTCGTAGCCGTCGATGCCCGGCCAGACCACGGCGAAATCGGTCTGCAGCGCGCGGTTCATCTCGAAGGCGGCGCGGGTGCGCTCGATCGCGGCGCGACGGGCGGCGGGCAGAGGCGACGAGAGCGAGCCGAACTCGAACTGCTCATCCCAGAACAGCAGCGGGATGACCGTGATTAGCCGGATGCCGGTGTCGCGGGTGAAGCTGCGCCAAAGGTCGACGTTGGTCTCGTTGATCTCGTTGGGGTAGTGCGCTTCGAGTCCGACCAGGCCTTCGCCGGCGAGGCGGGCGGCGATCTCGAGCCGGGCTTCGACCGTGAGATCGGGCTGGTACTTGGCGTGAAACCGCGAGTGAGCCGGCGAGAAGTACCAGATTCCGGCGGAGAAACGCAGATCGAGCTCGAACGATTTCAGGTGCGCCAGCAGTTGTTCGGGCGTGCGGCGCACCGCCTGGTAGCGCAGATCGGGCAGCGGCATGGGAAGACTCCTGATCGACGGCGCTCATCGTAGCGACGGTTTGTTATCATTTCGCGGCACGGGCTGAATCAACACGCTCACACCACGGGACGCACGATGCCACGCACGCGCACGCTCATCATGGGGCTGGTTCTGTCGGCGGTTCTGGCGCAGGCCGGGGCGGCGCAGACGCCGGCCTGGCTGCCGCCGGAGTATCGCTACGACGAGCCGTTCTTCGCCGCGGCCGACTATGACCCGGCGATTCCGACAGTCGAGCAGATACTGGGGTATCGCGCGGGCGATCGACCGGCCGACCCTGACGAAGTGCGGCGCTGCTTTGAGACCTGGGCGGCGACCGGGCGGCTGATCTGGACGGAATACGCGCGCTCGCACGAGGGGCGGCCGCTGGGCTACGCCGTGATCTCGTCGCCGGAAAACGCGGCGCGGCTGGACGACATTCGCTCGGCGCTGGCGGCGCTGGGCGACCCGCGCGGCCGCTCCGACGCGGATGTCAGCCGCATCATCGAACAAACGCCGGCGCTGGCGTGGCTGGCGTACTGCATTCACGGCGACGAAATCTCGGGGACGGATGCGGCGCTGGCCGTGGCGTATCACCTGATCGCGGCCCGCGGCGGTGAAGCGGCGGCGCTGCTGAAGGAAGTGGTGGTCATCATCGACCCGCTTCAGAACCCCGACGGCCGCAATCGCTACCTGCACCAGTTGCGGCAGTTCGGCAGCCGTACGCCGGTGCTCGACGCGACGACCTTGCAGCATGAGGGGCACTGGCCCGGCGGGCGCACCAATCACTATTTCACCGACCTCAATCGCGACTGGGCGCATTCGTCGCAGCCGGAGACGCGCGGGCGGCAGCAGGCGGTAGTGCAGTGGAATCCGCAACTGTTCGTGGATTCGCACGAGATGTGGGCGGAGAGCACGTTTCTCTTCAACCCGGCGCGCGAACCCTTCAACCCCAACGTCTCGCCGAAGGTGCGCGAGTGGTGGCTGTCGTTCGCGGGCGACGCGGCGAAGGCGTTTGATCGGCACGGCTGGAGCTACTACACGCGCGAGTGGGCCGACTTCTGGTACCCGGGCTACTCCGACGGGTGGTCGTGCCTGCACAGCGCGATCGGCATTCTCTATGAGCAGGCCGGCACCGGCGGAGCACCGATCCGCCTGAAGACCGGGCGCATCATGACCTATCGCCAGACGGTGCATCAGCAGGCGACCGTGACCATGGCGAACCTGACCACGCTCGCGCGAAACCGCGCCGCGGTCCTGCGCGACTTCGTCGCGCAGCGCCGCGCGGCCTGCGCGGGATTCGACGACGGCCGACCGCAGACGTTTCTGTTGCCGCCGGGCGCAAACCCGCAGCGCGTGGCGCGGCTGCTTGACACGCTGCGCGTGCAGGGCGTCGAGTTTTCCGTGGCGACGAGCGCGTTTGCGGCCGGGCCGGGCGTCGACACGCTGGGCGCACGCCACGAGCAGCGCGAGTTTCCGGCGGGGACGATTGTCGTTTCGCGCCGGCAGCCACGCGGGGCCGTGGTTGGTGCGCTGCTCAATTTCGATCCGCGGATGACGGACGAGTTTCTGCAAAGCGAGCGGCGCGAGCTGGAATCGCGGCGCGGCTCGCGGCTGTATGACATCACCGGCTGGGCGCTGCCGTTCGCGTATGGCGTGGACGCATACTGGGCGGAGGCGCATCTGACGCCGGCGACGGCGCCTTACGGACCGCCGGCCGCGTCGCCCATCACGCCGGATGCGCAGCCGTATGGCTGGGTGCTGGATGTCGCGGAAGACGCGTCGCCGGTGGCGCTGGCGCACCTGTTGCAGAATGGAGTCGCGGTGCGCGTGGCGGAGAAGTCGTTTCACGCGGCGGGGCGCCAGTTCGCGCCCGGCAGCCTGCTGATTCGTCGGCATGACAACGCGGCGGACGTGCTGCCGAAGATCGTGGCTGCGGCGACGGCCGGCGGCGCGACCGTGCATTCGACGAGCACGGCGCGCAGCCCCGACGACACGCCCGACCTTGGCGGCGAGCACTTCCTGCTGCTGACGCCGCCGCGGGTGGCGCTGCTGGCGGATGCGGCGACGGACGCGTATTCGGTGGGCGAGGTGTGGCACTTTCTCGACGTCGAGCTGGGGCTGGCGACGTCGCTGCACTCGCCGCAGTCTGGGTTTGATCTGCGGCGCTACAACGTGATCGTGCTGCCGGAGCCGGCGGGCGACGCGTACGGCGAACTACTGGGCTCGCTGAAGACCTGGATGCAGAACGGCGGCACGCTGATCGCCATCGGCGGCGCGGCGGACGCGCTGGCGCAGGAGAGCAGCGGGGTGAGCGCGGTGCGGCAGCGAGCGGACGTGCTCGATGCACTTGGCGAGTACGCGTCGGCGGTGAGCGTCGAGCGGCTGCGCGGAGCCGCGATGTCGCAACCGGCGCAGACCTGGGATTCGGTGGTCGAGGCCGTGCCGCCGGGCGCAACGCTGCCGAGCGTCGAGACCACGCTGACGGCGCAGGCGCTAGAGGACTGGCGGCAGCTTTTTTCGCCGACCGGCGTCGTGGCGCGCGGCGTGGTGGATACGGAGCACTGGCTGACATTCGGGGCAACGGCGGCCCTGGCGAACGCGAGCGAGCTGCCGATCGGCTGCGCCGGCGGACGCGTGCTGCTAAGCCGGCTGCCGGTGCAGACGCCGGTGCGCTTCGCGGCCGCGGAGCGGCTGCGGCTGAGCGGCTTGCTGTGGCCGGAGGCGGCGGCGCGCCTCGCGAACAGCGCGTGGCTGACCCGCGAAAGCGTCGGCCGCGGACAGGTCATTCTGTTCGCGCACTCGCCGGACTTTCGCCACGGCTGGCCGGGCACGCGGCGTCTGCTGGCGAATGCGGTGCTGCTGGGGCCGGGCTTGGGCGCGAGCGCGCCCTGAAGCGCGGCTTCCGACGATTGCGGCGACTCGAAGGGAACGAACGTTGAATCCGCGGACTGAGATCGACCCGCAACCGCTCTGGAACGCACTTGAGCCGATCGTGCTCGTGCCGCACGACCCGCGCTGGCTTGTGGACGCGGCGACGGAATGCCGGCGCATCGAGCAAGCCTGCGGGGAGTTTGTACTTCGCGTGGAGCACATCGGCAGCACTTCGGTGCCGGGGCTGGTCGCGAAGCCGATTCTCGACCTGATGCCGCTCGTGCGGAGCTACGAGGACGGGTTCGAATGCGTCGAACGGATTCGAGCGCTGGGCTACTGGTACGCGGGAGATTTCGGGATCGCCGGCCGGCACCTGTTTGTGAAGGGCGCTCCGCGGACGCATCACGCGCACATGCTGGTCGAGGGGTCGCGCGAGGCGCGGCGACACATGGCGGTTCGTGACACGCTGCGCGAGGATGCGACGCTGGCAGCGCGCTACGCGAATCTCAAACTGGAACTTGCGGCTCGCTTCGGCGCGGATCGCGACGGATACGCGTCGTCAAAGTCTGACCTGATGCGAGAGATCTTCGATCGGGCCGGCGTCGCGTAGGGCGCCAACATCGGGGCGCACGCCTTCAGCGAGCCGCGCAAAAACGAAACACCCCGGCCCCTCGGATACGCAGAGGAGCCGGAGTGTTTGCTCATTCCGGACAGGACGACGATTATTCGTCGTCACCGCCCCGAAAGAAGAACCACCAGATCACGACGCCGACGAGCAGCAGCGCACCGATGCCGATGCCGCCGAGGCTGCCGCCGAGCAGGCCGTCGAGCAGGCCGCCCAGGCCGCCGTCCGTGGTCGTGTCCTGCGCCATCGCGGTTGCGCTGAGCGCCAGGACGCCGGCCGAAGCCAGAATCTTCTTGAGCATTCCATTCTCCAAGCGAGTGCGATTTCGAGTCTGCCGCGCCGACAGGATCACCTCGAAATCTCTTCAAACTGCAATTCTTTCGAGGAATCCCGCGTTCGTCAAGAGTCTGCGAAGACTCGCGGCGGCTGGCGGCGGCTGCGCGATCCCGGCGGCGGCCGGTTCGCGCGCGGTATCATCGCGCCGTGTCGACGCATGTCGAGCCGCAACTGTCGGTCGTGATTCCCGTCTTCAACGAAGCGGAAAACGTGGCTGCGCTGCTGGAACGGCTGCTCCCGGCGCTGCAGGCCTGCGAGCCGCGCTTTGAGATCGTGTTCGTCGACGACGGGAGCCGCGACGCGACCGCGCAGACGGTGCTCGACGCCGCGCGACGCTACGAGACGATTCGACTTGTGCGATTGTCGCGCAACTTCGGGCACCAGGCGGCGCTGGTGGCCGGCATGGAAGCGGCGCGCGGCCGAGCCGTGCTGACGATGGACGGCGACCTGCAGCATCCGCCCGAGCTGATTCCGACGCTCGTAGCGCGCTGGCGCGGCGGCTGCGATGTCGTGCAGACGATTCGGCGCGAGCCGGCCGATCGCAATCCGCTGAAGCGCGCCGGTTCGCGCGGCTTTTATCGATTGCTGTCGTCCATCGCGCGAGTCCGCGTCACGCCGGGCGCGGCGGATTTCCGGCTGATGTCGCGGGCGGCGTTGGATGCGTTTCTCGCGTGTCGTGAGCGCTGCCGCTTCAACCGCGGCCTTGTGCAGTGGATCGGCTTTCCCTATGAAGAGGTGCCCTACGACGCGGAGCCGCGCCACGCCGGCCGCTCGAAGTACTCGTGGCGCGCCATGCTGCGTCTGGCGGGCGACGCGATTTTTTCTTTTTCGAGCTGGCCGCTGCGGCTGGCAGGTTGGGCGGGGTTGTGCGTGTCGCTGGCGGCGGTGGGGTATCTGCTGTTCGTGCTGTGGGCGCGGCTGTTCACCAATCGCACGGAACCGGGTTGGAGCTCGCTGCTGGCCAGCATTCTGGTCATCGGCGGCTTGCAGTTGATCGTGCTGTGGATTCTGGGGGAATACCTTGGCCGGCTTTACGAGGAAGTGAAGCAGCGGCCGCTTTATGTCATCCGGCCGGGTCCGCCGCCACAAACCGTGGCCGGCCGAGACGACGCGTCGGGCGGCTAGAATTGGCGCGGGTTGGTGACGCCGCGCGAGTGTGCGGCGTTCGAGCACGATTCGCCGGGAGCGGCCAGATGTCCAGCGGACCGTCCGAATCCACGCCTCCGCCGTCGAACTCGAGCGCCGCGGGGTCTTCCGCCGGCGCGGGCGGGCCGCCGCTCGAGGAACTCGTTCCGCAGTTGTATGACGAGCTGCGCGAGATCGCGCGACACTACTTCAGCCATCAGCCGGCGGGCTTCACGCTGCGGCCGACCGAGATGGTGAACGAAGCCTGTCTGCACCTGATGAAGAACGGCAAGGTGAACTGGCGCGACGCGGATCACTTCCGCGCGATCGCCACGCGCAAGATCTGGCAAGTCGTGGTGGACCACCTCAAGAAGCGCTACGCGAAGAAGCGCGGCGGCGTCTCGCGCGGCGAGCATTCGTCGAGCGACTCGAGCGATCCGCGCTGGGCGCGTGTGCCGCTGGATGCGATCGTGGTCGAGTGGTACGACCGCGTGGTGGACGTGCTCGACCTGTCGGCCGCGATGGACGATCTGGCGCGCGAGAGCCGGCGCATGCATGAAGTGGTGATGCTGCATTGGTTCGCGGGCATGACCTATGACACGATCGCGCCGCAACTGGGCGTCAGCGCCAGCACCGTTGAGAAAGACTTCCGCTACGCACTGGCCTGGCTGAACCGCAGGCTGCAGCAGGGCGGCGAAAGCGATGGCGACTGAATACCACGCGCGGGTTCAAGCCGAGATCGAAACGCTGCTGGGGCTGCCGGCGGCGGAGCGTGCCGAGCGGCTGAACCGGCTGGCCGCGGCCGAGCCCGAGCTCGCTGCCGAAGCCGCGGCGCTGCTGCCACACGCTGAGCAGTTGGCGCATTTCGAGCCGGCGCGACCGGGCGGTTCGCTGTGGAAATTGCCGGGCACGACCACGTTCGAGGGGCTGCGCGACGAAGCGCGCGCCGACGCGCTCGATGCGGTGCCGGAGCCGCCCTTTTGTCTGGGTCCGTATCGCGTTGAGCGGATCCTCGGCCGCGGCGGGATGGGCGTCGTGTATCGCGCCATGCACGCGACGCTGCGCCGACCGGTCGCGATCAAGCTGCTGCGACGCCGGCTGCAATCGCGCGAGGATCGGCAGCGCTTCGCGCTCGAAGTGGAGATTTTGCGAAGGCTGCAGCACCCGGGCGTGGCGCGGCTGATCTATGCCGACACGCTGGAAACCGCCTACAACGCTCATCCGTACTTCGTGATGGAGTACATCGAAGGCGAATCGCTGCTGACTTGGGCGAACACGCGCGGGCTCGACACGCGGCAGCGCCTGCTGTTGCTGTTGGAGATTTGCGCCGCGGTGGAATATGCGCACCAGCGCGGGATCGTGCATCGCGACCTGAAGCCCGACAACATCCTGGTGGACAAGGAAGGCCGCGCGCGGGTGCTGGATTTCGGTGTGGCGCGCGTGCTCGCGTATCAACCCGGCCTGATGCGCGGCGAAGAAGGGCGATTCATCGGCACGCCGCGCTACGCGAGCCCCGAGCAGTTGGCGGGTCGCAACGAGCAGCTTGCGCCGCGGTCCGACGTCTATTCGCTGGGGTTGATCGCGCACGAGCTGCTGGGGGGCGACCTGCCGCCGCGCACGGGCAGCCGAACGCGTGCGACGCTGACGGGCGTGCGGCTGGAGCCGGACACGAGCCGCATTTCGGACGCGGACCGCGAGTTTGCGTACTACTGCCGCGTGATCGTGCAGAACGCGCTGCTGCCCGAGGAGCAGCGCTATCGATCGGCGGGCGAGCTGGGCGCCGACCTGGAGCAGTTGCTGCGGACGTATCCACCGGCGGCGAGCCGCTGGGAGCGCTTGAAGCGGCTGGCGCGGCGGTTCCTGCGCGGGCAGCCGGAGTGGACGCCGAGCGCGGCGGCGCGGCCGCTGAGCGCGGTGCTGAGGATGCGTATTTCGATGGCGCTGGAGTCGGGGCTGGTGCGGGATGGCAAGGACGACCGGCGGGAAGAGGGGCGCTAGGGCAGAAGCGGCGTGTGACGCGTTGGTGAGACGTTTGGCCGGTGAGCATAGGGCGTTGTCCATTCTCGGCTCATGCTCGGGCTCATTCGCTCGGCATGGACCTCGCGACGTACTTCTGTTCCGGGTGGTTCGGTTCGTCCGGGTGGGTGTACGCCAGGCGACCTTCCATCAGCAGACGCTTGATATTGCGCTTCCGAAGATGATCGGCGGCTCGGCCTGTCAAGGCCGCCAGTTCCTCGAGCGTCAGCGGCCGCCATTCGGTAAGTCCGAGAATGAACGCGTCCAACTCCTGGGGCGTGGCTCGCGCACCGAGCCGGTTTGCGTCTTCCTTCAGTTTGGACGGCAAGGTAGCGAACAAGGCGGCGAACTCCGGGCGCAAGGCCGGGAACTCCGGGCGCAACGGGGGGGACTCCGGGCGCAAGCCGGTTGTGTCCGACCGCAAGGGTTCGGGAGACGTTGGGGAGCCGAGGGCCGCCAGGAGCCGCGCGCCAGGTTGGTAATAGGTCGCCGCCCCTTTGCCTTTTTGCTCAAGGAGGCCGGAATCGCGAAGCCGGCGGAGTCGCCCGCTGGCTGTGAGCGTGTCCACGTGGTTGATCGAACGGTAGGCGGCGTTGTCGATCGCGCCGAGTTCGCGGACCACAATCAGCGCTTGTGCGTCGTCGTTCTCCAGTTTGCAGTCGCGGAACTGTGAAAGCCACTGCCAGTCGGCTGGGCTGAGCAGGTGCATGACGAGCAGACGGACCGTGAACTCGTCGCGGTCGCGGTCCGACTCGAACAGCGGCTGAGTCAGGTTGGCCTGCTCCATCGCGACGCGCATGGCCCGTATGCCCGTGCCCTTCGTCTCGGCGAAGCCGATGTCGTAGAGAATGGCGGCGATCTTCGGATTGCGTGTTTTCGAGCCGGGCTCGCCAAGCCGCTCGTCAGGAACGAGCGAGTAGCCGGGGTTCTTGATTTCGATCCGATTGGCATATCGGATGATCTGAACCGGCTGGTGCCGCTGGTAGCTGCGGTGCATCACGGAGTTCACGATTGCTTCGCGAATGACTTTGCGGGGGACTAGCGGCACGTCACGGCGGCGAACACCGTCCTCGGCCAGCGTGAACGCCTTCGGAATGTCCTCAAGCACTTGGCTGATGAGCACCGGGATGGTGAACATCAGCGGTCCGAGCTTCTCAATCGATTGGTAGCGCTTGTCCGGGTCGGGCACCCAGTTGCGACCCTCGACGCGAATGTAGTCGACGCGCGTCATCGGCATGTGCCGGCGAAGCGCGATGGTTTTTCCGAAGACGATGAGGCCTGCGACAGTCAGGCATGTGCGACCGTCGGTCCGAGCGGTCGCGCCGAGTGCGTAGAGCAAGTCATCGTCGGAATAGCCGACCAGTTCGCTTTCGGTGCCTGCCTCAATGCGCAGGCGGCGATACTCCTGAAGCGCCCGCGGATCGACCTCATCAATCGACGTATCGGGCAGCGGCGATTCATCGTGCGAACGCTGTCCGCGGGCTTGAAAGAACATCGCAACGTCATCGTCGGTGCACACTTGGTCGGTCGAACCGACACGACGGAACGCACCTTTCGGCAGCCCTTTGGCCTTGATGTACACGGGTTTATCGTGATCCGCCGCCTCCGGGATGTGAACCACAACCACGTTCTTCGTGTTGTGCGGCTCGACGTGAATCTCAGGCCTAATCGGGACGTTGAACATCTCGCGGCACTGCGTCGCCAAGTCAGCTTGGATTTTGTCGGGGTTCGAGACCCCCACGATCACGTAGTCGGGGAAAAGCGCAGCTTCGTCCCGTGTCGCCCCAAGGAGCAGGTAGCCGCCGCCACGATTCGGCTCGTTCGCAAACGCGGAAACCGTGGCAAGCACGCTCTTGCCGACTTCCTCGGCGCGCTTCGCTTCGATCTCAACAGACTCGTCCGCCGAGCAGAGCCTCTGCCAAAGATCGTCGAAACCGAGCGGTTTCATCGCGTGCGCCCTCAGAACCACCACGCCGCGCCGGCCTTCTCCTTGATCATTACGCCGCGCAGGTAGCTCACCGCCTTCTCGAAACCTTCCTGCACGCTCATGTATGAGTCCTCGTGCTCGATCGAGATTACGCCGTCGTAGCCCTTGCAACGCAGCATGCTCACGAACGGCTTCCAGAATTCGTCGCCGTGGCCGTAGCCGCAAGCGCGGAACACCCAGCTTCGTTCGTGCAGGTCGCCGTAGTTCTTGGTGTCCAGCCCGCCGTTGAGCCGCATGTTGGCGGGGTCGATGCCGCAGTCTTTTCCGTGCACGTGGTAGATGCAGTCGGCGTCGCCCAGCACGCGCGCCGCCTCCACCGGGTCGATACCCTGCCAGAAAAAATGCGATGGATCGAGGTTGGCGCCGAGCTGCGTGCCGCACGAGGCGCGGAGCCTCAGGACCGTCTCGGGGTTGTACACCGAGAAGCCGGGGTGCGCTTCAAACGCGATCTTCACGCCCTCGGCCGCGGCTTCCCGGTTCTTGCGCATCCAGAACGGAATGAGCACCTCGTTCCACTGGTAGTCGAGGATTTTGCCGAACTCCGGGGGCCAGGCGCACGTGACCCAGTTGGGCATCTTGTCGGCGGCGGACCCGCCCGGGCAGCCGCTGAAATTGATGACGACGTCGGTGCCGAGCTTGCGCGCCAGCCGCACGGCGACGTCGTGGTCGTTCAGGTGTGCCTCGCGCTGCGCGGGGTCGGGGCTGACCGGGTTGCCGTGCACGGCCAAGCCGATGATTTCGAGCCCGCGCTGCTTTACGTCGTCCTTGATTTTCTGCTGCGCCGCGGGGCTATTCAGCACTTCCTGCGGCTCGAAAAACGGCTTGCCCGGCCAGGCGCCCACCGGCAGCTCGATCGCGTCGAGCCCCACTTTGCGGCAATAGTCCAGCGCCTTCTCCCAACCCATCGCGCCCAGACCCGCGCCCATCACGCCGAGTTTCATCGTCCGCTCCCGCGAAAGACCGACTTCGCCGCACGCGGCCGCGCGCAGCCCGCGAGTACTGTACTGCGCGTGCTGCGCCGCGCGCGACAGGGGTCGGCCGGCGCCGCAGCGCGGAAAGCAGGTGAACGATGGCGTGGATGCTGCTGACGGCGGCGGGCGTGCTCGAGATCGTCTGGGCGATCGGCCTGAAACTCAGCGCCGGCTTCACCCGGCCGACGGCGACCACCATCACCATCACCGCAATGGTCGCCAGCATGTGGCTGCTCGGTCAGGCCGCGAAGACGCTGCCCATCGGCACCGCATACGCGGTCTGGACCGGGATTGGCGCTGCGGGCACCGCGCTGCTGGGGATCGTGCTGCTGCGTGAGCCGGCCGGCGCCGCGCGGCTGGCGTGCATCGGGCTGATCATCGCGGGAATTCTGGGGCTCAAGCTGCTGACGCCGAAGACAGGGGCGTAGCCGTGGCGCGCGCTACGCGGCGTCTGCGCAACCCGCGGCGCTAGCGCTCGACGTCTTTCCAGTTCGTCCAATACGGCTTGCGCTTCTCCAGGAAAGCCGAGATCCCCTCGCGGGCGTCGGAGCAACTGAAGCAGCGGCTGAAGCGCTCGATCTCATTGCCGTCGCGCAGGGCCTTTTTGATCCGCCGAATCGCGGCCGGCGAACCCGGCGCCGCCATCGCAAACCAGCGCTGCGCGGCGGCATCCAGCTCCTCGGACGTCGGCACGACTTCGTCGACGATGCCCAGTGCCAGCGCATCGGCCGCGGTCAACGTGTCGCCGGTGAACATCAGCCGTTTCGCGCGCGCCGGCCCGATCAGGCGGGTCAGGCGCTGCGTCCCGCCCCAGCCCGGGATCAGCCCGAGCCGGCTTTCGGGCAGACCGAGCTTCGCGGGTGCTGCGGCGATGCGAAAGTCGCAGGCCAGCGCCACCTCGAGCCCGCCGCCGAGCGCTGCGCCGTTGATCGCCGCGATCGTCATCTGCGGCATGTTCTCGAGCCCGTCGAACACGTGGTGGCCGTTCTTGCTGAAGGACAGACCGTCGGCCTCGGTGAAGTGCGACATCTGCTCGATGTCGGCGCCGGCGACGAAGGTCTTGCCCAGCCCGCGGAGCACGACAAACCGCACGGTCGCGTCCTCGGCCAGCCGCTCGACGGCGGCGCCCAGCTCGGCGATGACGCCGGACGAAAGTATGTTCACGCCGCTGTCGGAGACGAACTGAATCGTCGCGACGTTTTCGCTGCGCGCGACTTCGACGCGCGTGGTCGGCCGGCTCTGAGCACTACTCATAGCTGTAAAACCCCTTCCCGCTCTTGCGCCCCAGGCGCCCCGCCCGCACCATCGTGCGCAGCAGCGGCGTCGGGCGATAGCGATCTTCTCCCAGATCGCGGTGCAGTGTCTCGAGAATGAACAGGCACGTGTCGAGCCCGATCAGGTCGGCCAGCGCCAGCGGCCCCATCGGGTGATTCATGCCCAGCTTCATCACCTCGTCAATCGTCTGCGCATCGGCGACGCCGTCGCTCAGACAGCAGACGGCCTCGTTGATCATGGGCATCAGCACGCGGTTGCTGACGAAGCCGGGATGATCCTTCACGCGCAGCGGCGTCTTGCCAAGCTCGGTGGCCAGCTCGACCGTCGTCGCGACGACCGGCTCGGCGGTCTGCAGGCCGATCACCACCTCAACCAGGCTCATCAACGGAACCGGGTTGAAGAAATGCATCCCCACGAAGCGGTCGGATCGCCCGCTGGCCGTACCCAGCTCGCTGATCGAAATGCTGCTGGTGTTGCTGGCGAAGATCACGTCCGGCGGCACGAGCTTGTTCAGCTCGCTCCAGAGGGCGCGCTTGATCGCAGGGTCTTCGACGATGGCCTCGACCACCAGGTCGGCGGATTTCATCTCCGCCAGCGGGGCCACGCGCAGGCGGCCGCGGGCCGCGGTCGCGGTCTCCGCCGGCAGTTTGCCCTTGCTCACGAGTCGATCGAGGGACTTGCCGATATTGGCGAGCGCGCGATCCCCTGCGCCGGAGATCGAGTCGAAGAGCAGCACCTGCCGGCCAGCCTGCGCGAAGACCTGCGCGATTCCGGCGCCCATCTGTCCGGCGCCGCAGACGCCCACCGTTCGGATTGTCGTTCGAATGTCCATGCTCTTGCTCCGCGCTCGCCGGCTCGACGCTTCGCCCCTGCCGCGATCTCACCGGGTCAGATGTTTCGATTTGGCCGCGCCGAACCGCGGCGCTCCAACGCCGAGAATAGGATAACCGCACGCCGCGGGTGATCGAGCCCCTGCATATCGATGGCTTCGCTCGGTTCGAAAATCGACCCCTCCTTTTGCGGTCGGGGCCCGGATCAGTGCGAGAAGCGAGCCGCGCGAGTGACCAAGCGGTCGCTTTCTCGCGCACTCGTATTAGTCTTGGGTGGCATGGGCCTCCGGACCGAGCCCCTATTCCCGCGCAGCGGGAACCGCCTGGTGCAAAAAGGATCACGCACCAGCGGGATGCGAGAAGTGGAAGAGACCCCTCACTCACGTTCGGGGCTCGGATCAGAGCGCGATGGCGCGAGAAAGGACTCTCGCGTCCGGAGCCGAACTTTGCGCCGTTCGGACTTCGCGCCCGGCGCATTAGGACTTCGCACCGACCCGCTCGGCTATCCGCCGCTCGGCTCGATCACCATCACGCCCGACTCGCGCGTCAGCGCCGTATACCACGCCCCGATCAGCCGCGCGATCTCGCCCGGTGCGCCGTCGCCGATCCTGCGACCGTCGACGCTCGTGACCGGCACGATCTCTCCCATCGTCCCGGTGCAGAACACCTCGTCCGCCCGGTAGACCTCAGTCAGCGACATATCGCACTCCGCGTGCGGCACGCCGTGTTGCCGGCAAAGCTCCAGCACGGTGGCGCGCGTGATCCCCTCGGGGCAGGCGTGGCACAGCGGCGTGAGAATCGCCCACTCGACGCGTGCGTTCTGTGCGACTGCGCCCCACGCCGCGCGCTGCCGCTCGGCGGCCGCGATCGCGTTCACGTCGCGCGACACGAGAAACACGTGGGTCGCGTTGGTCTCCGCCACAAAGCCGCGCGTGTCCAGCATCAGCGCGTCGTCGGCGCCGGCCTGATTCGCCTGGATCTTCGCCAGAATCGACTGAATCAGATTGCAGTGATGAATTTTTGGATCGAGGCAGTCGGGTGGAAAGCGGCGGATGGCGCTGGTCGCGAGCGAAATCCCGCCGCGGTCGTATACCGGGGGCTTGTGCTCGACCAGCACGATCAGCGTGCTGCGGCCGGGGCGCAGCTCGGGCGTGCCGTCGGCGCCGTACGCGAGCGTCTGGTTCACGCGCGGGTCCATGCCGCTGGTGTATTTCACGCCGCGCGTCAGCGTCAGCCGGATGTGCACGCCGTCGAGCATGCGGTTGGCGGTCAGGGTCTTGCGCAGCTCGGCGAGAATTTCGTCGTCCGTGGGAATGTGTGCGAACGCCAGCGCCTGCGCCGAGCCGCGCAGCCGCGCCAGGTGCTCGTGCAGCTTGAAGATGCGGCCGTCATAAAGCCGCAGCCCTTCCCACACGGCGTCGCCGCCCTGCACCGCGGAGTCGAACGGGCTGACGCCCGCCTGATCCCGATGCACCAGCGTGCCGTTGATGTTCACCAGCAGGTCGCGATTTCGAGGATCGAATTTCTGCAGCATGATCCGCGCATCCTATCGCGCCGCCCGCGGCTGTCGCGCGGCGGTCGGCTCAAGTACGATCCGCGTTAGATAACCACAAAGGCGACCATGACGCAGACCCAAGCCGCCGCGCCGCCGTTCGTGCATCTGCACGTGCACACCGAGTATTCGCTGCTCGACGGCGCCTGCCGCGTGACCGACCTCGTGCGCCGCGCCAAGGAATTCGGGATGCCGGCGCTGGCCATCAGCGACCACGGCAACCTGTTCGGCGCGATCGAGTTCTACGAGACCTGCAAGCACGCGGGCGTCAAACCGATCATCGGCTGCGAGCTTTACATGGCCCCCGGCGATCGCCGGCATCGCGCCGCCGTGCCGGGCCGCGAAAACAACTATCACCTGCTGTTGCTCGCGATGAACCTCGAGGGTTATCGCAACCTGATGAAGCTCAGCAGCATCGGCTACACCGAAGGCTTCTACTACAAGCCGCGCGTCGATCGCGAAACGTTGCAGGCGCACTCCGGCGGGCTGATCTGCACCAGCACCTGCCTGGGCGGCGAAATCCCGCAGGAGCTGCTCAAGCACAACCCGCGCGGCGCGCGCCAAATCGCGGAGGAATACCTCGCGATCTTCGGCCCTGATCGCTTCTTCATCGAGCTGCAGAACCACGGCCTCAAGCCGCAGCACGAAACCAACCCTGAGCTGAACGAACTCGCCCGCAAACTCGGCGTCGCCACCATCGCCACCAACGACGTGCACTATCTCATGCACGACGACGTCGAAGCCCATGACGTTCTCTGCTGCATCTCGACCCGCGCCCGCGTAAAGGACGAAGACCGCTTTCGCTTTGAGACCGACCAGTTCTATCTCAAGAGCCCGCAGGAGATGGCCGCGGCGCTGCCGGAATACCCCGAGGCGCTCGCCAACACGCTGCGCGTCGCTGAAATGTGCGACGTCGCGCTCGACTTCAGCAAGCGCTACGCCCCCGTATACCGCACGCCTGCGGACAAGTCCGCCGATGACTACCTGCGCGAACTGGTCTATGCCGGCGCACGCGAGCGCTACGGCGAAATCAGCGACGAACTGCGTGAGCGCATCGACTACGAGCTGTCCGTTGTCAGCGGCAAGGGCTTCTCCGGCTATTTCCTGATCGTCTGGGATTTCGTGCGCTTCGCCCGCGAGAACGACATCCCGGCGCTGGCGCGCGGCAGCGGCTGCAGCACGGTGATCGGCTACTGCCTGGGCATCAGCCAGGCCGACCCGATCCGTTACGGGCTGTACTTCGAGCGCTTCATGGACCCTGAGCGCGACGAGCTGCCCGACATCGACGTCGATTTGTGCCAGGATCGGCGCCAGGACGTGATCAACTACGTGCGCGAGAAGTACGGCCACGTGGCGCAGATCATCAGCTTCGGCCGGCTCAAGGCCCGCGCCGCGATCCGCGACATCTGCCGCACGCTCGACGTGCCGCTGGCCCACGCCGACCGCGTCGCGAAGCTGGTGCCCGAAGAGCTGAAGATGACGATCGAGAAGGCGCTGGCGCGCGAGCCCGAGCTCAAGCGCGTCTACGACAGCGACCCGGACATTCGCAAAGTGCTCGACATCGGCCGGCGCCTCGAGGGCCTGGCCCGGCACGCCAGCATCCACGCCGCCGGCGTCGTCATCGCCGACCAGCCGCTCGACACGCTTGTGCCGTTGCACAAGCCCGCCGACAGCAAGGACGTCACCACGCAGTTCGAAGGGCCGACCGTCGAAAAAATCGGCCTGCTGAAAATGGACTTCCTCGGCCTGCGCACGCTCTCGCAGATGGACCTCACGCGCCGCCTCGTCCGCAGGCACCACGGCGTCGACGTCCAGCTCGAGAAACTCGAACTCACTGACCCCCGCGTGTACGAAACTCTCGCCCGCGGCGACACGCGTGGCGTATTCCAATTCGAGTCCGGCGGCATGCGCGATGTCCTCATGAAAATGCGCCCCAACCGCATCGAGGACCTGATCGCCGCCAACGCCCTCTTCCGTCCCGGGCCGATGGCCTACATCGACGAGTACTGCGCCCGCAAGCACGGCAAACGCTGGGAAACTCCGCACCCGATCATGACCGAGGTGCTCGCCGAGACCTACGGCATCATGGTCTACCAGGAGCAGGTCTCGCGCCTCGTCAACCGGCTCGGAAACGTGCCGCTGCGCCGCGCGTTCCGCCTGGCCAAAGCCATCAGCAAGAAAAAAGAGTCGATGATCAACGCCGAGCGCGGCCCCTTCCTCGAAGGCTGCCTCGCCAACCGACTCACTCAGGCCGTGGCCGAACAGATTTTCGAAGACATCCTGAAATTCGGCGGCTACGCCTTCAACAAGGCGCACTCAACCGGCTACGCGATCGTCGCCTACCACACTGCGTATCTGAAAACCTACTTCCCGGTCGAGTTCCTCGCGTCCCTGCTCACCTACGAAAGCGGCGACCGCGACAAGATCGCCGAGTACATCGACGAATCGCGGCGCGTCCGACTGCCCGACGGCTCCATCGGCATCGCCGTCCGCGCGCCCGACGTCAACGCCAGCGAGGAAGCGTTCACCGTCGTCTACGAAGAACGACCGCCCGCCGCCCGCCGCAACGGAACCAACGGCAGCGGCCATGCCGAGCCGCCGCCGTCTGCGGCGCGCGTCGGCAGCATCCGCTTCGGGCTGGCCGCGATCAGCGGCGTCGGACACAAGGCGGTGCAGGCGATCCTGAACGCGCGGCAGGCCGGCCGCTTCCGCGACATCTTCGACTTCTGCGAACGCGTCGACCTCACCGCTCTCAACAAAGCCGTGATCGAGGCGCTCATCAAAGCCGGCGCGTTCGACAGCACCGGCGCCATGCGCCGGGCGCTGATCGAGGTGCTCGAATCGGCGATTCAGCACGGCCAGAACGCGCAGGCTGACAAACGCAGCGGCCAGCTCGACATGTTCGGCAGCTTTGCCACCCAATCCAGCGCTCCGCCGCCCATTCCCGCCTCGGAATGGACCGACGCCGAGATGCTGGTCTACGAGAAAGCCACGCTCGGGTTCTACATCACCAAGCACCCGCTGACCCGCTACGAGCCGCTGCTGCACGCTCTCAGCACCTGCGACACGTCGCGCGTGCGCAGCGCAGCCGACGGGGCGCGCGTGCTGCTTGGCGGGCTGATCTCGCGTGTGCGCGCCGTCCCCATCCGCCAGGGCCGCAGCGCGGGCCGCAAGATTCTCGTCGCGCTGCTCGAGGACTTCCTCGGCGCCGTGGAAGCCACGCTGTTCCCCGACCAACTGCCCGAAGCCGAGCCACTACTCAAGCCGGACTCAATCGTCTTCATCGAAGGCAGCGTCGACCGGCGCCGCGAAATTCCCAGCGTGCGCATCGAACGCGTTGTGCCGGTCGGCGAAGCCCGCCAACAGTTGACGCGCGAGCTGGTGCTGCAAATGAGCTCCAGCCCCGGCGAGATCGACGTCGTCACACGCGTCGAGCAGACCCTGCGCGCGCACCGCGGCCGCTGCCCGGTGCTCATCCAGGTGCGCGACCCCGAAGGCTGGATCGCCACCATCCGCACCCGCACGGCCATCGAACCCGCAGACGCGGCGCTCGCTCAACTGGCCGAAATGCTGGGACCCGAACGCGTGTTGCTGCGCGGCGAAGGCGGGCTGGCCCCCGCGCTCGGATAGGCTTGCATATTCGTGAGTTGCGTCGGCCGCCCGATCGCGCCTACGGCCGAGTGGTGCGGCGCGGCGCGGGTGCGGGGTTGGCCACCGTCAGTCGCGTCGCGCGAATCAGCGGCACCGAGCCGCTCATGCCGGGCATTCGCTCGCCGCGCACGCCCACGTAGCGCCCGAGCGCCGTGCGCAGCACCGGATGCAACTCGAACGGGAACTCGACGTAGCAATACGTTTCACCCGAGTACGAATCCTGCACCGCGTAGCGCAGCCCCACCTCGCCCGCCGGCACCGCGAACGCCGGCCGCAACACGCCCTGAAACTCGAGCACCGTCAGCACATCGCGGCCGTCCATCGGCGTAGTCGGCAGCGGTGTGGTGATCGTGCGGCTCTCGGAGGTGATCCGCACGCTGCTGCTTTCGCTCGTCGTCGGCATGCTGGCCGGGGTCGCGCTCGCCGCATCCTCCGTCGCCGCGCCGGCGCCCCGCGCCTCCAGCCGCGCACGCAAATCCGCGAATCGCGCTTCCGCCGCGGCGGCCGCCGCCGGCGACTCGTTCTGGTCCGCAATCGGCCGCAGCCGCAGCATCAGGCCGTCGTAGTCGCGCTGCGCCTCGGGCTTCGCCAACTCCCGCGAAATCGCGGAATCCAGCGTCCGGTACTGATCCGTCCACTCGCCCGGCGGCAGCGACGCGATGTCCACCGGCGCCGCGAGAGTCGCACCGCCGCTCGCGGGCTGCGACGTTGAGAGCGGCGGCAATGAACCGGCCTCCGTCGACGCCGTCGACGGCGCCGCCTGCACCAGCGGTCCGGCGTCCAGCGGTTCGGTCGGGGGCGGCGAATCCCGCGCAGGAACGACCCCGCGCTGCGGCATCTGCGCCGCAACCTCATCGCTCACACGCTCCGCAAACTCCGCCGCGATGTACACGTGAACGTCCGGCGGCGGCAGAATCTCCAGCCAATTGCTGCGCTCGCCGATGATCCGCACTTTCCCATCCACCGGCAGGCTCGACACCACCGGCAGCAGCATCGGATCGGTATCGGCCAGCCGCGTGCCGGCCCGGACGCGCAGCATGCTGCCGCCTGCGAGCTTCACCTTGCCTTCGGTCTCCGAAGTGCGCTCGATGTACGGCGCGCCGACGAGACAGAAAACGCCCTCGGGCGGCGCGATCTTGTACCAGCCGTTCGCCTCCGAGACTCCCCGCAACAGCGTGTTGCGATCAACGCGCGCCATCGCGAGCGCCGCCATGTCCGGATCGCTGCGCAGATTCACCTGGTCGTTGTTCACGCGCAGCCAGAACCCGCCCGGCGCGGGCGCCGCGGCCGCCGGCGGCGCCGCTACGGGAACCTCGACCGGCGCCGGCGGAGCCGCCGTCGACGCCGGCTGCGTCGCGGCCGGCTGTGCGTCGATCAGACGCATTTCGGTCTGCGCCGTGACTGTGGCCGTCGCCAGCAGCAGGCCGAACATGGAAACCAACTGTAGCGCAATCCGAGCGCACGCCGTTGACATGGCGAGAACCTCCGTGTGCCGTCGAACCTATCCAACCCCGGTCGGGCTGTCAATTTCCAACCCGCTTCTCACAAACCCACGGAATTCAGCAACGTGGAATCCGAATCCGCGCAATCAACCGATAGAATCGCGGCGTGTATGGTCCCCGCAGCTGACGCATCCGACACTGTGCCCTCCGCTTCCGCGAGCCGCCGGATGACGATCCTGTTTTCCTGCGTGGGCCGGCGCGTCGAACTGCTTCAGGCCTTTCGCGCCGCGGCCGCCCGGCTGAACGTCGCTCTCACCCTGATCGGCACCGACCAGACCGCGACCGCACCGGCCCTGCACTGCGTCGATGTGCCGGTGTTGACGCCGCCGATCCGCGATCCGTCCTACCCCGCTGTTCTGCTGGACCTCGTGAAGCGGCACGGCGCCCGCGCCCTGGTTCCGACCATTGACACCGATCTGCCGGTGCTCGCTGATCATCGCGATGAATTTGACGCGGTCGGCTGCGCGGCGCTGGTCGCTGACCCGCGCATCGTGCGAATCTGCCAGGACAAATGCGAGACGTTCCGTTTCCTGCGCGGCAGCGGCATCGACACGCCCGACACCTGGCTGCCCGCCGACCTGCCCGCGCCCGCCGACCGCCGCTACCCCTATTTCCTCAAGCCGCGCCACGGCAGCGCCAGCATCGGCGCGCACCGCATCGCCGACGAGATCGACCTGAATTACCACCTGCTGCGCGCCCGCGAGCCGATCGTGCAGGAGTTCGTGCCCGGCGACGAGCACACGCTCGACGTTTACGTCGGCCTGAGCGGCCTGCCGCGCTGCGTCGTGCCGCGACGCCGTTGGGAAACGCGCGGCGGCGAGGTCGTGAAGGGCGTAGTGGTGAAGGACCGAGCGATCATGGACGCCGGCCGCGACGTCGTTGCCGCCCTCGGTCCTCAGGTGCGCGGGCTGGTCACGCTTCAGTGCATCCGCACACCGACGGGCCGCGTGCGATTCATCGAGATCAACCCGCGCTTCGGCGGCGGCGCTCCGCTCGGCATCGCGGCCGGCGCCGACTATCCCGCGTGGCTGCTGATGGAGCTGCTCGGCCAGACGCCGCCGATCGCGTATGACGGGTATCAGGACGGGCTTTGCATGCTCCGCTACGACTGGTCAGTCTTCATCGCCGAAAGCGAGCTGCCCTCGCCCCGCGCTGGCGGCGCCACGCGCCCTCCACCCGCGTTCTGAGTGCCGCGCCGCTCGCTTCTCGTTTCATGGGCGACTCGGGTGTGGCTTGGCCGGTGCGGCCTCGCTATTGACGAGAATATTCTCGCCGCCGGCCCGAATCCCCGTCTGGTCAGATTTACAAAGCCAGTCGGCACCGGTTTCGGTGATGATGTCAAAATTTTGCGTAACCGGGGAAATTGCGCTTGACACGAGCGTACGGGGGGGGGGGTATCGTGCTGGGTGGTCGTTCAATTCGCCCAGGAAACGGATGGAGAACCGCATGTCCGATCTGATGAGGAGTTTTCTCATTGCGGCTTCCGGCGCGCTGCTTCCTGCGATTGCCGGGACGATTCTCGCGAATCATCGATGCCTCTTGAGCAAAGAGGGTTGCGTACCAGAATTCAACTGCACCGACGACAGCGGCCACTGCAATGGCGCGTCCGTGAAGAAAAAGGGAGAAGATCAGACTTGGGGCGTCTGTGTGACCCGAACAGGCCTCACGTGCACCACGGTTGCGAATCAGGCATGCGCCGTCGAGAAGTACTATTCGGACAGCGGATGCAACTCGGTTTGCGAGCAGTCGTATACGACGACCCCCACAGGTTGCAACGGCTAAAACCACTGGAGGCTGCAATGAGAATCGATCATTGTTGTCTGTTCGTCGCGGTCGCGACCGCGGCCGTTTCGCAAGGGCAGGAAATCGCGTCCGAACGGCAGATATTGGACGCGATCGCTGCGCAGCAGTCCTCGCTGGCCGAGGTGTATGCGCGCTTTGACTTGCGCGTATCAGGCCCGCTCGCCGAATCGCCGGGGCACGTGCTCTCTGAACCCGTGCACGGCTCGATGATCTGGGCGCTGAGCGGGACGCGCGAGCGGCTTTCGGTGCGCTTTGACAAACCGGCGTCCGTGCAGCCGGGAATCCTCGAAGACCGCGATGTCTTTCGGGCCGGCGACGTCTCGACCGTGCATTTCCGACGATACGGTTCCGTGGTAATCAGCGAAGAGTCGTCGCTTCCCTTCATCCCTACTCCGGGTGACATTCTCGGGTTCGGCGTGCGCCGGACGCTCGCGGAGCTGGCGACAGCCGGCGCGACGGTCACGACCAACGCCGGCGCCGATGGTAACTACTCGCTGAACTGCGTGTGTCCCTGGCTGGGTCCGAAGGGAATCACCATCGATGCAAGCGTCCGCGCGGACGCAGATTTTGCGGTCGCGTCATGGAACTGGCAGGAAAATGCCCGGACTTCGCGGATCGAGTGGGAGTGGGACGACGCTCAGGCTGCTGTCGTCCCGCGTTTGGCTGAGTGGACCACGCGAACCGGCGAGCGCTGGACGCTGATTGCGCGGGAGTTCCGCTACGGCACACCGCCGGCGCATGAGCTCGAGTTTCGTTTCGAGCCCGGCATGCTCGTCACCGATCATTACAACAAACAGCAAAACGGCAAGCCCACAGTCTTTCGGATCAACGCGAGCGGCAATCGCGAGAGCGTCGAATTAGTCCCGTTCCGACCGGCGGCCGAGCAACCTGGCGGCGCGACGCCGGCGACCGCCGCCATCGCCGTAGGCGGTCTGGTGGTGCTGAGCGCCTGGCTGCGCCTCCGCTTCAAATGAGCCGGCCTTCGCCGCGCGTTCGCGCGGTCCTCGGCACCTCGCTGCTGGCGTTTGTCTTCGGGTATGCCGGCGTCATGAAGGTCATCAGCGGGCCCGAAGCGACTTACCTCGCGCTCGTGACTGCGGGCGTCGGTGACGCCGGGGTGATCAAGGCGACAGGCTGGCTGCTCCCGATCGTGGAAATGTTGCTCGCAGCCTGGTTGCTAAGCGGGTTGTTCCCGGTGTCGGCGTGCCGAGTCTGTGCGTTTGTAACATCGTCGTCATGATGGGCTTGGCCACGGGATGGACGGCGCCCTGCACATGCACCGGCTCGTTTCGCGGCGAGTCGACGCTGATCGCGCTCGTTCGCAATGTGTGCCTGCTCGGAATCGCGATTTGGCTGGCGCGCGAGAGTGCGTGGCCACGCCCCAGTGGTCGCACCGTTTCCGCACTTTCGACGCATGTCGGATTGTCCGGCAACCGCTGAACACGTCGCCGTGTACCGCGCGGCTCGCGCGCCGTTGCAATCAGTGCTTTGGCGGCTGATTCTCACTCAGCCTTGTCTCCGCTTCGGAAGCGGCATGGCCGGTGCTCAAGTTGCCTTGTCTCGTTCTTCGCGTTCCTACCGAAACCCCACCCGCGCACGCGACGCCCGCTCCAGCGCCTCGGGTACTGCGGCGGCAACCTCGCGCGCCAAATACCCGCGCGGACCAATCCGCTCGGCGCACACATCGCCGGCCGCGCCGTGCACATGCACCGCCAAACACGCCGCATCAAACCCATCCAACCCCTGTCCGATCAGCGCCGCGATCATCCCGGTCAGCACGTCGCCCATGCCCGCGCACGCCATCCCCGGATTGCCGGTTGTGTTCGTGTACAAACGAACCGGTCCTTCGACGCCGACCGGCCCCGCGCCGATCGGTCGCGCGCCGACCGGCCCCGCGCAAACCAGCGTCGCGGAACCCTTGAGCACCACGACCGCACCAATGATTCGTGCCAGCGCCGCGGCCGCTGTTCGCCGCGCGGCGCTGTTCGCGGTCCCGGCGTCTGCCAGACCCGCCGCGCGCGCCAGCCGTGCGAACTCGCCCGGGTGTGGGGTTAGAACGGTTGCGCGTCCCGCCCGCGCGCGAAGCGCCTCGACGAACGTCCCCGCCACCGCGAGCGCATTCAACGCGTCGGCGTCGAGCACGAGCGGGCATTCCCAGTCCGCAACCGCCGACTCGACCGCCGTCTGCACGCCTTCGCTCAAACCCAGCCCCGGCCCAAGCGCCGCCACCGTGGCCCAGCGCGCCGCGTCCGCCCAGGCAACTGAACCCGGACCCTCAATCCGCCCGTCGTCGTCTTCGCGAAGCCCGGCGGTCATCAGGCTCGGCTCGCTCGCGGCGACTACCGGCTGCACTCCGATCGGACACAGCACGCGCACCAAACCCGCACCCGCGCGCAGCGCCCCCAGCCCCGCCAGCACCGCCGCCCCGCTCATGCCGCGGCTGCCGGCGACGATCGCAATGCGCCCGTGATCGCCCTTGTGCGACGTCGCTTGCCGCGGCGAAAGCAGCGGAACCTCGTGCACGTCCACGATCGCGTCGCTACTGCTCATCGCCCCGCCTCGAACACCGTCTCGCCGCCAATCACGGTGCGCAGCACGCGCGTTTCGAGCAGCTCACGCGGCTCACAGAGCATCACGTCGCGATCGAGCACGACAAAATCCGCCAGCTTGCCGGCCTTCAGCGTGCCCTTGTGATGTTCCTCGAACGCGGCCTGCGCCGCGCCGATCGTGAACGCGCGAATCGCTTCCTCGCGCGTCAGGCGCTGCTCGGGGCGCCAGCCGCCGGCCGGTGCGCCGCTCGCGTCCTGGCGCGTAATGGCGGCGTAGATTCCCAGGAACGGGTTGTGCGACTCCACCGGGAAATCGCTGCCGGCGGCGATCGTTGCGCCGCTGCGCAGCAAAGACGCCCACGCATAGGCGCCCGCAGCCCGCTGCGCACCGACGCGCGCCTCGACCCAGCGCATGTCGCTCGTGCAGTGCGTCGGCTGCATGGACGCGATCACGCCGAGCTGCGCGAAGCGCGGAATGTCGGCCGCGGAGAGCAACTGCGCGTGCTCGACGCGAAATCGCGCATCCGCGTTGGGCCGGCCCGCCAGCGCTGCCGCGTACGCGTCCAGGACTTCGCGATTGCCGCGATCGCCGATCGCGTGTGTGCAGACTTGATACCCGCGCCGCAGGCCGTCATCCGCGATCACGCGAATGAAATCGGGGTTCATCACGGCCAGACCCACGTACGGCCGGCCGTTGTCATCGGTGGCGCGATCGCTATAGGGTTCGAGCAGCCACGCCCCGCGCGAGCCCATGGCGCCGTCCACGTAGAGCTTGGCGGACCGCACCGTGATTCGCTCGCCGATCAGCGGCGGATTCTCGCGGAAATACTGCACCGCATACGGCGCGGAAAGCATGCCATAGACGCGCAGCTTCAATTCGCCGCCGGTGGCCAGTTCCTGATAGATCTGCACGTCGGCGGGCGAAACGCCGGCGTCGTGCACGCCGGTGAGACCCGCGGCCAGGCACAGTTTCTGCGCCGCAAGCAGCAGTTCGCGCGTGCCCGCGTCGCCGCCCTCGGGCTGAATCAGGTCCATCGCGTTATCGACCAGGACGCCGGTGAGCTCGCCTTCGGAATCGCGCAGCAGTTCACCGCCCGCCGGATTGCGCGAGTCGCGCGTCAACCCCGCGCGACGCAGCGCCTCGGCGTTCGCCAGGCCGGCGTGCCCGTCCACGCGCCGCAGCCACACCGGGTGTTGCGCTGTGGCTTCGCTGAGCGCCGGGTGCGTCGGCAGCGCGCGGTCCGGCCAGCTTTCGTGGTCCCAGCGGCCACCCAGAATCCACTGCCCGGGCGGCGTCTGCTCGGCCTTGGCACGCACCATCGCGATCACTTCGTCATATGACTTCGCGGTGCTCAGATCGAGCCGACCGAGCGCAAAGCTGCCCAGATTCTGCATGTGACCGTGCGCGTCGATCAGCCCGGGCAGCACGGTCCGGCCCTGGAGATCGACGACGCGCGTCTGCGCGCCGCGCGACGCGAGCACTTCCGCCGCGGAGCCGATCGCCACAATGCGCCCGTCGGCAACCGCCAGCGCCTCGGCACGCGGGCGTGCGCTCTCCAGCGTGTAGATGTTGGCGTTGGTGAAGAGCAGCTCCGCCGTCGGCCGACTCGCAGGCTGCGCCACAGCGACGCGGACTGAGATCAGCGCCGCCAGTATCCAGCACTTCTGCTTGTTCACGGCGCTTCCTCCGAAAGCGGCACGCTCGGCGGTGAGGCCGGGGTCGTGCGGCGCTCAAAAACACCCAGAAAGTAGCGCATTGCGGGGTGATCGTGCTCGAATACAACCGTCGCGCCCAACGCCGCGGCGAGTTGCTCGAGCGGCTGCGCATCGGGCGCGGCGTGGCGCGGCGTGTAGTACCACTCAAAGAACGCCGGGTCGCTGAGCAGGCGCTCTTCAATCGTCGTCAGGTGCCGGAATCCGCCGATGGGCGCCGCGTAGGCGCCGCCGTCGGCGATGAACGTGGCGACGAAATAGCGCGGCCGGCGGTCGAAGACGTAGGCCGGCGGATATTGCTTGTCGAGAAACCCGCCCGGCGATTTCGCGATCGTGCGGTCGGTAAGGCCGGTGACATCGAGAATGTGTAGCTGGGGATTGCGATAGCCGATCAAGCCGATGTCCATCAGTGCGACGCTGTCGCCGGCACGCGCATTCTGTTGCAGATACTCCGCGAGCGCCGCGTGGCCGCGCTGATAGCCGCGCGCCCGGGTTGAGGCCACTTCGGCGTAGACGCCGCGTGCGTGGAATTGCCACCAAACCGCGAACGCCACGAGCAGCACGCAGCAGGCGGCGCGGGCGGCAGGGGTGAGTCCGAGACGCTCGCCGATGACGAAGAGACCCAGAACGATGCAGGCGCCGAGAATCGGGGCGTAGGGCGTGAGCAGGCGGTAGCCGGGCATCCAGTCCGGTCCGGTGGCGTAGATCTCGGCGCAGCCGAGCGCCAGCGCTGCCAACCCGGGCAGGGCCGCGGTGCGAAGGTGCGCCTGTCTTGCAAACGGCGCCAGCAGCGCGAGCGCTGCGCCGCCGACGGCGAAGTGCAAGACGAAGAACTCGACGACGTAGGTGAAGGGGGTGGTCACGCCCCAGTAGCCGCCCTGCTTGGCGTAGTAGGTGTTGGGCAGCCATTCGCCGTCGTACATGACGCGGCGGAACGCGACGTGAGCGGCGACGACGACGACCATGATTGCGCCGTCGATCAGCGCGACGCGCCACGCGAAGGCCTGGCGCAGGTGCGTGAGCAGCAGCGCGGCGCCGGCGAGCGCGAAGACGGCGGCGCCCTCGGGCCGGGTGAGGGCAGCCAGCGCGAAGGCGATGCCGGCTCCGCACCAGCGGCGCCGGGCGCGCGAGGTATCGAGCAGGTAGAGACCGAGCGTAAGCAAGCCGGCGAACAGCCCGGTTTCGAGACCGGTGGTGGTGTTCAGCGCGAACGCGGAGTTGCCGGCGGTCAGGGCTGCCGCGGCGCCGGCCGCAACTGCGACGACGGGCGCCGAGGCGTCGCTGTCACGCAGCCAGCGCCAGATCAGCGCCGCCGTCAGCGCGATCGCCGCCGCTCCGCCGAGGACGCCGCTCAGCTTTGCGGCGAAGAGGGCCTCATCGGCGCCGAGCCAGCGGATCACGGGGACCAGGCCGGCCATGAGCAGGAAGTTGGTGTAGCCCTCGACGCGTTCGCCGTCGTTGAAATAGGGTCCGCGCCATTCGGCCCAGAACAGGCTGTAGCGAAACGTGATGAAGGCGTCGTCGTTGATCTGGGTCCAGTAGAGCGCCACGTGTGCCAGGTAGAGCAGCGCCACGCACGCACCGACGCCGATCAACCACGTGCTTGCGCTGGATCGATTGGTCATGGCAGGTCACGCGGGTTGGCTTGGAGGATCATGCCGCGATTGCTCTGTAGGCCGGCGACCGCGCGTCCGCGAGCGGGCTTCCTCCTATCCACATCGACGCGCTCAGCAGCGTTCGTACTTCCAGTTGCGCGATTTGCCGTCGGCCAGCCACTCGACCGCGGTGCTGATGCGCTTGGCGCGCGTCTCCGGGCGCTTGGCCTCGGTGATCCACTCGACGTACTCCTTGCGATGGCTGTAGCTGAATTCTTTGAACGCAGCGCCCGCGGCCTTGTTCTTCCGCAGCGCAGCCGCGAAATCGGGTGGCGGCGCGGCGGCTTTCTCGTCGCGCGGGCCGGCTTTGGCCCGCGGCAGCTTTACGCCGGCCTCGTTGAGCGCAACGGCCCTTTTTATGTAGTCGACCAGGACGTTGTCCGACGGGAGCTGATCGACCGCGGTGAATTTCGAGCCGGTCATGCCGCCGCCGGGCTCGTCTCCGAGGATGCCGGCCGGGTCGTCCATGAGCTGCGCTTTCCAGAAGCCGAAATTGACGTGCTTCTTGAAGGCGGCCATTCCGCCGACCATTCCCTTGTACTCGAAGCTGGGAACGCCCCACTTGAGTTTCTCTTCGATCTGTGGGCAAGCGTGGTGAAACAGCTTGCGCAGCCGCGTGAGAATGGGGCGTGCGAAGTCGGCGGATTTCTCGATGTAGGTGTCGACATCGGGTGAGAGGTTCGCGGTTTTCGCCATGGATGGCGGCTCCTCGCTCGCGGACGGCTGAAGTTTGATCGTGCGCGGGTCGAAACGCCAGTGGGTGCGGGCGGCGGGAGTGGACGGTGGTTCCCGCTGGCGCGGGAATGAAGGGGACGGGCGAGGACGCCCATCCCACCCAGACGGAAGAATGGCACCAGGCGGCGAGGACACCCATCCCACCCGGAGCAGAAGGGATTAGTCGGCCGGGGGTCGTCTGGTGGCGATGTGGTGCGAGAAGGGATTCTCGCACCAGGACCTGCTCGCCATGGATGGCGGTTCCTGCGTCGGGGACGCTCGAAGTTTGATCGTGCGCGGGTTGTAGCGCCAGTGGTTGCGTGCGGCGCGGAGCAGACTAGCCGTCGCCGGGCGGCGCTTCGGTCCTCGCGGGCGTTGCCGGCGAGCCGGCGAGGATTCCGCCGTCGATAACGAATTCGGCGCCGGTGACGTACGCGGATTCGTCGGCGGCGAGGAAGAGCGCCATATGGGCGACGTCGTCCGCGGTTCCCATGCGTCCGAGGGGCACGTCGGCGGCGAAAGCCCGGATCGCGGCGGCGCGCGACTCGGGCGTGTCGCCGAGCAGCGGCTCCCACATCGGCGTCAGGATCGCGCCGGGATGGATGGAGTTGCAGCGAATGCCGTAGCGATGCTCAGCGCAGTACAGCGCCACGGATTTGGTGTGATTTCGTACGCCGGCCTTGCTCGAGGCGTAGGCGGCGGCGGCGCTGATGCCGACCTGACCCGAGCGGGACGAGATGTTCACGATTGAGCCGCCGGCGGCGGGCGGCTTCATGGCGCGGATGGCGTGCTTGCAGCCCAGAAACACGCCGTCGAGATTTGTGGCATGCACGGCGCGCCAGGCTTCCAGCGAAGCGTGCTCCGGGTCGTGGGGGCCGCTCGGGGGGTCGAAGCCGGTGATGCCGGCGTTGTTAACGAGGATGTCGAGGCGGCCGAATCGGTCGCGGATGTCGGCTACGGCGCGCTGCCAATGAACTTCGAGCCGCACGTCGAGTTCGCAGTGCATCGCCGGGGGGCCGATGCCGTCGGCGACGCGGCGTGCATCGTCGGCGTTGAGGTCGGACACGATCACGACGGCGCCTTCGCGCGCGAATCGCTCGGCGCAGGCCTGGCCGATGCCGCGTGCGGCGCCGGTGATCAGTGCGATCTTGTCGGCGAGGCGGCTCGTGGCGCGCTCCTTGCTTGGGCAGGAGGGGAGTTTGATCGTGCGCGGGTTGTAACGCCAGTGGGTGCGGGCGGCGCGAGTGGACGGTGATTCCCGCTGGCGCGGGAATGAAGGGGACGGGCGAGGACGCCCATCCCACCGGGGGCAGAAGGGATTACTCGGCCGAGGTCGACCGATGCAGGTGTGGTGCGAGAAGGGATTCTCGCACCAGGAAAGCAGAGCATGCTTACGCGGGGTACCGCGAAAGCATGCCACCCGAGAGGAAACGGTGCGAGGAGGGA
>CAYMBL010000001.1:0-306242 GCA_964388675.1 uncultured Planctomycetales bacterium | reverse complement strand
TTCTTGAACCAGGACAGAAACCCCTCACTCACGTTCGGGGCTCGGATCAGAAGGTGCGAGGAGGGATTCTTGAACCAGGACAGAAACCCCTCACTCACGTTCGGGGCTCGGATCAGAAGGTAGGATCAGAGGGTGCGAGAAAGGATTCTCGCACCAGGACCTGATTCTCGCACCAGGACCTGATTCTCGCACGAGGACCTGATTCTCGCACCAGGGCCGATTCTCGCACTGATTCTCGCACCAGGGCCGACCTGAGCCACCCACGCTTTACAAACGGCGTGTGTTCGGGTCAGCTATTGGTTGATCCCGGAGGGACAGCCGGGAGTTCCAACGCGAGGATGGTAAGGAGACCTTCCGTGAGAACCCTGTCGTTTGCATCAGCGCTGATCGTCGTGATGTTGTCGAGCGCTTGCGCGGACAAGAATCAGAACATCGAAGCGACCTACCCGGTTGAGCCCGCGACCTCGACCACCGCCGGCACGACCGGCGGCTCGACGTACTCGACCTACCCGGCGACGAGCAGCGGCGGTACGTACTCGAGCGGAAACATGAGCGACCCGGCTCTGACGAGTTCGTCCGGCACGGGTACGTATGACGCGACTTATCCGGTCACGACCGCGCCGCCGGCCGGCGGCGACGAGACGTTGTCGGTTGGGAGCGGCGGGCGCTCGCACACGGTGCAGAAAGGCGACACGCTCTACAGCCTGTCGCGGCGTTACTACAACACGCCGTCGCGCTGGCGCGACATTTACTCCGCGAATCGCGGCGTGATCAGCGACCCCAACAAGCTGCGCGTCGGTACGCAACTGACGATTCCCTGAGCGAACTTCGCGGCGCAGTCCCGCGCGGCGCCGTGCGGCGCGAACGAGGCATGGCTGTTCAGCGCGACGATACGCCCATTCAGTATCTGCGCGGGGTGGGCCCGCAGCGCGCCGCCGAGTTTGAGCGGCTCGGCGTGCGGCGCCTCGCCGACCTGATCGAGTATTTCCCCTTCCGCTACGAGCAAGACCTCGGCGAGATCGACATCGCCGATCTCACGCCGGACGTGATCGCCACGGTGCGCGGCGAAGTGACCCGCACGCGCGGCCGCTGGCCGAATTTCGCGGCGCGGCTGAGCGACGGCACCGGCACCTGCACGCTGCGCTGGTTTCATTTGCCGCAGCGCGCCACGGGGCACGGCGTGGACCGCGGGGCGATGCTGATCGCGACCGGCCGCACGCGCGAGTTTGACGGCGGCATCGAGTTGGTGCAGCCGACGATTCGCCGACTCGATCCGGACGCGCCGGTTGCGCCCGCGAAGGGCGGCGCGCGGCTGCTGGGCGTCTACCGCGGCAGCGAAGCCCTGCCGCCGCCGCTGGTCGGGCGCATCGTGCGCAGCGCGGTCGAGGCGCATGGGTTCGATGAGGACGATCCGCTGCCGGCGGCGCTGCGCGCGCAGCACGGGCTGATGGAGCGCGGCGAGGCGGTGCGGACGATGCACCTGCCGGACAATCTCGAGGTGCAGGCCGAAGCGCGGCGGCGGCTGGCGTACGAAGAGCTGCTGCTGCTGCAGATCGCGTTGGCGCATCGGCGCGCGTCGGCGGCGCGCGGCGCGGCGGGGCGTCTGATCCGCGTGAGCGAACTGGTGGACGCGCGCATTCGGCGGCGGTTTCCGTTCGCGCTGACGAGCGGGCAGGACGCGGTGCTGCGCGACATCGTGCGTGACCTGGGCAGCGGGCGGCCGATGAGCCGGCTGATTCAGGGCGACGTCGGCTGCGGCAAGACGGTGGTCGCGCTCTACGCGTGTCTGGCGACGATCGCGGCCGGCGGGCAGGCGGCGATCCTCGCGCCGACCGAGCTGCTGGCGCAGCAGCACTTCACCAACGTCGAGCATTATCTGCACGGCAGCCGCGTGCAGCGCACGTTTCTGCGCGGCAAGCTGCCGGCGGCGGAGCGGCGCGCGGCGCTGGCGTCGATCGCGGGCGGCGACGCGACGCTGGTGGTGGGCACGCACGCGCTGCTGGAGCGCGACGTGTCGTTTCCGAACCTGGCGCTGGTGGTCGTCGACGAATCGCACAAGTTCGGCGTGCTGCAGCGCGTGACGCTGCGGACGAAGGGCGCCGCTCCGCATTATCTGGTCATGACCGCGACGCCGATTCCGCGCACGCTGGCGATGACGGTCTTCGGCGATCTGGATGTTTCGCTGCTGAAGGGTCGACCGCCGGGGCGCGGCCGCGTGCGTACGCGGACGGCGCCGCGCTCGCAATCAGCGCGGGAATACGCGAGCCTGCGCGCGCGTCTGGAGCGCGGCGAGCAGGCGTACGTGGTGTGTCCGTTGGTGGGCGAGGCGCCGGAAGCGGCGGAGAGCGACGGCACCGAACGCGCGTGGCTGCGCACGGCGATCGAGACGCATCGCTCGCTGTCGCAGGGGGCGTGGCGCGGGTTGCAGATCGGACTGCTGCACGGCGCGATGCCGCCGGCGGAAAAGCAGCGAGTGCTGGATCAGTTTCGCGAGGGCAAACTGCATGCGGTGGTCGCGACGACGGTGGTCGAGGTCGGCGTGGACGTGCCGAGCGCGACGCTGATGATCGTCGAGCACGCCGAGCGCTTCGGGCTCTCGCAGTTGCATCAACTGCGGGGCCGCATCGGCCGCGGCGGGCGTGACGGCGAATGCATCCTGATCGCGCCGGACGGGCCGGTGCGGCGCGCGGCGCGCGGACCCGAAGCGGTCCCGGATGACGCAGCGCTGACCGCGAAGCGGCTGGCGACGCTCTGCGCCACGGAAGACGGATTTCGGATCGCGGAGGCGGATCTGCGGCTGCGGGGTCCGGGCGACGTGCTAGGCACGCGACAGCACGGTTTGCCGGAACTGCGCGTGGCGGATCTGACGGCGGACCTGGAGCTGCTGGAGGCGGCGCAGCGCGACGCGCAGGAGTTGGTGCGGCGTGATCCACAGTTGCGCGCGCATTCGCCGCTGCGGGCGGCGCTGGTGCGTGTGTACGGCGAGCGGATCCGGCTCGTGGACGCGGGCTGAGCGCAGGGCCGCAGCTATCATGCGGCGTGCGACGAACAGGAGAAGCGGTGAAAGCGAACACGATTCCCGCGCCGTTTCTAGCGCGCGTGGGCCGGCTGCGGGCGCGGCTGGAGGCGACGGGCTGCGATGCGGCGCTGGTCCTGAATCGAATGGACCAGATCTGGCTGACCGGGTTCACCGGCGAAGACGGCGCGGTCGCGGTGACGCGGCGCGCGGTCGTGCTGCTGACGGACGGGCGGTTCGACGAGACCGCCGATCGCGAGGCGCCGTGGGCGCGCAAGGTGCTGCGCGTGGTGCGCGGCGCGGAATCGATCGCCAAGCAACTGCGTGCGTTGCGAGCGCGGCACATCGCGTTCGACCCCGGTCACATGCACGTGGCGCTGCACGGCGAACTGCGGAAGCTGCTGCGCCCGGCGCAACTGCGGCCGACGCCGGGGCTGCTGCTTGAAGCGCGGCGCTGCAAGGACGAAGGCGAAGCGGCGCGCATTCGGCGCGCGGTGGACGTGGCGCAGGATGCGTATGTGAAGATGCAGGAGTGGGTCGAGCCGGGCATGCGCGAGCGCGACGTGGCGGCGCGGCTGGTTTATGAGATGCAGCTTGCCGGCGCGCAAGGTGCGGCCTTCGCGCCGATTGTGGCGTCGGGGCCGAACGCGTCGCTGCCCCATTACGAATCGGGTGATCGCAAGTTGCGCGCGAATGAGGGGTTTCTGTTGGATTGGGGCGCGCGGGTCGACTGGTATGTGAGCGACTTGACCCGCATGGTGTGGCTGGGTAGCATCCCGCCGAAGTTGGCGCGGGCCTATGCCGCCGTTCGCGCGGCCCATGATGAAGCGATTCGCGCGATTCGACCGGGCGCGTCGGCGGACGCCGTGGATGGCGTTGCGCGGTCCTGCCTGGAAAAAGCCGGGCTGGGCGAGCGATTTACACACGCCCTGGGGCATGGGCTGGGTCTGGATGTTCATGAGTCGCCGCGGCTGGGGCGCAAGTCGAAAGACGTGCTGCAATCGGGCATGGTGGTGACGGTTGAGCCGGGCGTGTATCTGCCGGGAGTCGGCGGCGTTCGGCTGGAAAGCGACGTGCTGGTTTGCGAAGGCGGCTGCGAAGTGCTTTCGTCGCTGCCTCTGTAGCCGGCGCGCAGGTCATTGAGAGCCGATGGACCTCGAAAAAATAAAGAACCTCGTGGAGCTCATGGTCGCGAACGACCTTTCGCGGCTTGAGATTCAGGAAGGCGAGACGCACATCCTGCTGCGACGCGGTCCGCAGGGACCGATTCTGACCACCACGCACGCGCCGGCCGCCGTCATGGCGGCGCCGGCGGCGGTTGCAGCGCCGAGCGCAGCAACTCCCGCGGCGACAGCGTCCGCCGCGAGCGCTGCGGAGGAGCGCGTGATTCGTTCGCCGATGGTCGGCACGTTCTACACGGCGCCCGATCCTGACTCGCCGGCCTTTGCGAAGGTGGGCGATGTGGTGGGGCCGGACTCGGTGGTGTGCATCGTCGAAGCGATGAAGGTGTTCAACGAGATCAAGGCGGAAACGTCGGGACGGATCGCGCGGGTGCTCGTGAAGAACGCCGAGGCCGTGGAGTATGACCAGCCGCTCTTCGCGCTGGCCCCGGCCTGACTCGCCGCAGCCCGCTGACGGGAACCCGCATGTTCAGCCGCATTCTGGTCGCCAATCGCGGTGAAATCGCTTTGCGCGTCATCCGAGCGTGCCGCGATCTGGGCATCGAGTGCGTCGCCGTCTACAGCAAGGCGGATCGCGACGCCGCGTATTTGCAGCTCGCCAGCGACGCCATCTGCATCGGCGACGCGCCGGCGGCGCAGTCGTACCTGAATCCGGCGGCGATCATCGCGGCTGCGGAAATCGCGGACGTGGAGGCGATTCACCCGGGCTACGGCTTTTTGAGCGAGAATTCGCGGTTTGCGCAGATGTGCCGCGATTGCAGCATCGAGTTCATCGGCCCGACGCCGGAAGCGATGGAGATGCTCGGCGACAAGGTTGCGGCCAAGAAGCTGGCAGCCAAGGCGCGCGTGCCGCTGGTGCCGGGCAGCAACGGGGCCGTCGAAAACGAATCTGAGGCGGTAGCGGTCGCCGAGCGCATCGGCTACCCCGTCATGATTAAGGCCGCTGCGGGCGGCGGCGGGCGCGGCATTCGCCCGGCGCACAACGAAGCCACGTTGCGCACGCAGTTTCGCAACGCGCGGGCCGAGGCCGAAGCGGCGTTCAAGGACGGCACGCTTTACATCGAGCGACTGATCGAACGCCCGCGGCACGTTGAAGTGCAACTGCTGGGCGACAAATACGGCCACGTGATTCACCTGTGGGAACGCGACTGCTCGCTGCAGCGGCGTAACCAGAAGCTGGTGGAGGAGTCGCCTTCGCCGCACATCAGCGCCCGCACGCGCGGCAAACTGTGCGCGGCGGCGGCGCGGCTGGCGAAGGCCGCGGGCTACTCGAACGCCGGCACCTGCGAGTTCCTGGTCGACGACAAGGAAGACTTCTATTTCATGGAAGTGAACGCCCGCATCCAGGTCGAGCACCCGGTGACCGAGCTGGTCACCGGCGTGGACCTGGTGCAGTGGCAGATTCGCATCGCGGCCGGCGAACCGCTGAAGCTGAAGCAGGACGACGTGCGGCAGAACGGCGCTGCGATTGAGTGTCGCATCAACGCCGAGTCGCCGGAGGACGGTTTTCGGCCGTCTCCGGGGCCGGTGCATGAGTTTGTGCCGCCGGGCGGGCCGGGCGTGCGGCTGGATACGCATGCGTACGCGGGCTACGTCGTCTCGCCCTATTACGACTCGATGATCTGCAAGCTGCTGGTGCATCGGCCGACGCGGCGCGAGGCGATTCGCACGATGCAGCGAGCGCTGGCTGAGTTCCACATCAAGCCGATCAAGACCACGATCGGTCTGCATCAGCGCATTTTCCAGCACGTCGATTTCGTCGAGGCGCGGGTGGATACGGGCTTCATCGAGCGCACTCTGCTGCCCAGTCTGGGCCGCTGATCCGCCGCCGCGGCGCCGCGTTTCGTGCGGCGCGCCCCATCGCGTACACTGTCTGAGTCGAAATTCGGGGTGTGCATGAAAATTCTCGTGGCCTGCGAGATGCCTGATTTCGCGCTCGAGGCGCTGCGCGCCGTCGGCGGCCAGGTGCTTTACTCGCCCGATCTGAGCGCCGACGATCTGCCGGCGGCGATTCGCGACGTCGCGATTCTGGTGGTGCATCGGCTGCGCGTGGGGGCGGAAGCGATCCACACCGGCACCGCGCTGCAACTCATCATTCGCGCCGGCACGGGCGTAAGCAACATCGATGTCGACGAGGCGTCGTCGCAGGGCGTGTTCGTGTCGCATTGCCCGCACCGCGACGCGGTCTCGATCGCCGAATACGCGCTCGGGCTGCTGGTGGTGCTTGATCGCGGCCTGATCCGCAGCACGCAGGAATCCGCGACGCGCGGCAACCCGGAGGACGACGCGCTCGGTCTGCACGGCCGAACGCTGGGCATCATCGGCGGCAATCCCGCGGCGCGCGAGCTCGCGTGTCGCGCCACAGCCTTCGAGCTGAAACTGCTGGCCTGGTCGCCGCAGGCGCACCCGTCCGCAACGCCGCCGCGCGGCGTCGAGCTGTGCGCTTCGCGGCGCGACCTGGCGCGGCGCAGCGAGCTGCTGGTCGTCGTCGCGAACGAAGAGAACGACGAAACGCCGCTGGACGCGGACCTGCTGACCAGCGTGCGCGACGGTGCGACGGTTGTGTTCGTCGGCACGCCGGGCGGCATGGAAGAGAGCGCCGTCATCGCCGCGGCGGGGCGGCTGCGGCTGGCGATCGATCTCACCGGCCAGGACACGGGTCGCGATGCGCTGCGCCTGGCGGCGCGCATGGCGAATCACCCCGAGGTGCTGGTGACGCACCGGCTGTCCGATCGCACGGTGCACGCCCGGCACAGCGTGGCCGGCGAGGTCGTCCACATCGTGCGGCAGTATGTCGTATCCGGACAGTTCCTGAACTGCGTGAACCTGCTCGAGCGCAGCCCGGCCACGTGGCAGCTCGTGCTGCGGCTTCGCGACGCGGTGGGGGTGATGGCGTCGATCATGGACGCGATTCGCGCCGACGGCGTGAACGCGGAGGAAATCACCAGCCGGGTGTTCGTCGGCGCGCGCGCCGCATGGTGCACGATCGCGCTGGACGAGCGCCCCAGCATGGAAGCGCTCGACGCTATCAGAGAGCTCGACGGCGTGCTACACTTGGAGCTTCGCGCGGTCGTTTGAAACGCCGGCCGCGGGGCGAAACCGCTGACTGGGGCGCGGGTATAACTCGGATGCACATGCTCTCGCTGTCTCCACAGATCGTTCTCGCGCTGCTGCTGACAGCGCTCGCCGCAGCACCGGCAAAGGCAGATAACCTGCGTGCCGAACTGCACATGGCACAGCCGATCGTGTCGCCGCAGGAGGCGATTCTCGTCCGCTTCTCGCTGTTCAACGGCGGCGGCGAACCGATCGACCTTGAATTGCCCGGGGGCGCTCCGGGCGACCCTCTGGCCCTGCCGATGGCGACGATCCTCGGCCCCGAAAAAGAGCCGTCCCTGTTCCTGCAATATGAGGCGGAGCGCCCGGTTCCGCTGCGCGCTACGGCGACACCCGCGACGGAGCCGCTGCGCCTGCGGCTGGCGCCGCGTGCGGCGATCGGTGCGGAGCTCGATCTGCGCGATTTGAGCCGCACGCTGCGCTATTCCGGCCGCTACACGCTGGAATGGCGGCCGCTGGGCGGATCGGCCGTCCCGGCGACGCTGTCGTTCCGCGTCGACAGCCGCAAGGACGTGGTGATGATCACCGACTTCGGCAAAGTGACGTTCGCGCTCGACTACGACCGTGCCCCGCAGAACGTGGAGAATTTTCTGGGCCTGGCGCGAGATCGCTATTACGACGGGTCATGGATTCACCGCATCATCCCGGGATACATCCTGCAAGGCGGAGCGCCCGGCGGAAACCGGGGTGCGGCCCGACCCGACGGGAAAACGGTGCCGGCGGAGTTTCACGCGGCGCCGTTCGAAGCCGGTTCGCTGGCGATGGCGCTGCGCGAAGGCGATGCGAATTCAGCAAGCTCGCAATTCTTCGTGACTTTGGGGCGCGTCGACGAGTTTGACGGCCGGTACACGATGATCGGCAGCGCCCGCGACGAAGAGAGCCTGCGCACGCTGCAACGACTGGCCGCCCTGCCGACGGATGCCGAAGACCGCCCGCTGCGCCCGGTCTTGATTCGCTCGATGCTGCTGGTCGAGTCGGCCCCACCGGCGACCGGCCGACTCGAACCCGCGACGCCGTAACCGAACCGCGGTTGAAGCGGGGCGGCAAGCCGCCAATAATCCCATACGGGTCTCGCGGTCTGTTTCCACAAAGGAGCTGACGCCATGTCGTGCGCCCGGGTTCTGTTTGCTTCCGTGACGGGTTTGTTGCTGCTGGGCGCGACCGCCGCCGGCCAGACCGCCTCCAGCGCGCCGGCGTCGCAGCCGGGGGCGCTGCTGTTCAAGGTCATCGAGTTGCAGGGCGACGTGCGGCACGCCGCGCCGGGCAGTCGCGATTTTCAGGCGACGAAGCTGGGGGACGAACTCGGGCAGGGCGTGCGCGTCCTGACCGGCGTGCGTTCCGCGGCGAAGTTCCAGGTCGGCGAGCAGGAGCCGTATACGTGTCTGATGGTTGACGCCGCCGGCCTGATTGAGATCAGCGAGTCGCTGCTTACCTCGGACACCAAGAAGGTGCGCGTGTCGCTGGCCCACGGGCGCGTGCGAGCGGGAGTGGCGGAAGGCGGCCTGAAAAGCGATTTCACCGTCGAGTGTCCGGTGGCGACGCTTTCGAAGAAAGGCACCTGGGGCTTCAGCCTGTTCTACGAGCGGGACAGCGACGTTTTCGAGATCGGCCTGACCGATCGCGGGCTTGTCGAAGCGCTGCGCGTGCAATCGGGACAGCGGCGCGAACTGCGGCCGGGAGAGTACGTGACGCAAGCGATGCGCCTGTGGCTCGATCAATCGCGGTTCGACTCGTCCACGGTCGTCGACGCGCTGGGTCAGGCCGACCTGCTCATCGCGTTCAATCGCATTCAGACGGACGGCCTGGGCGTGACGCGCGTCGGCGACGGGCGCGCAGCGGCGATCAGTCTCGTTAGCGACGCCGCCCGCAACGACTTCCGCCAACTGCTCGAGAATGCGCTGCAGTTCAATCCGGCCGTGAATCGGATCGCCGGTCGCCCAGAGGGCGCGTTCGGCACGGGTCGCGGCGAAGACCTGCTGGAACTGCTCATCGAGCCGGCGAGCGGGCTTGTGCAGCGCGGCGACGGACGGGCGGGCCGCTTCCTGCTGCGTCGCGACGCCGCCGAATCGTGGCTGCGCGGCGGCTCACGCAAGCCGTAGCCGACGGCATCCGAATGCGAGAGCTTCCGATGCCGATTCCCTTCACGAAGATGCACGGGCTCGGCAACGACTACGTGTACGTCGATCTATTTACGCCGCGCGAGGCTGACTGGCCGGCGCTGGCGCGCGCCGTGAGCGATCGGCATCGCGGCGTGGGCAGCGACGGGCTGATCCTGGTTGCGCCGCCCGCGGTCCCCGGTGCGCACGCGCGGATGATCATGTTCAACGCCGATGGCTCGCGGGCGCAGATGTGCGGCAACGGCGTGCGCTGCGTGGGCAAGCTCGTGTATGAGCGAGGCTGGGCGCGGCGCAATCCGCTGCTTGTCGAGACGGACGCGGGAGTGCTGACGCTCGAACTTTCGCTCGACGCGCGCGGCGCCGTGACGGCGGTGCGGGTGGACATGGGCGCGCCGATCCTGGAGGCGGAGCGCATTCCCGTGCGCAGTGCCGGCGGGCCCTTGATCGACGCCGACTTCGCTTTCGACCCGCCGCTGCGCATGACATGCGTGTCGATGGGAAATCCGCACGCGGTGTTTTTCTGCGAGGACGCGGATCGAATCCCGCTGCACGAGTGGGGGCCGCGCATCGAGCACGATTCGATGTTTCCGCAGCGCGTGAACGTGCACTTCGTCGAGGTGCGCAGCGCGACTCATCTGCGCATGCGCACGTGGGAGCGCGGCGCGGGGCTGACGCAGGCCTGCGGCACGGGGGCGGCGGCGGTGTGCGTCGCGGGAGTGCTGACGGGCCGCGCGAAGCGCGCGCTGACCGTGACGTTGCCGGGCGGCGATCTGCAGCTCGCGTGGGATGAAGTCGGCGGTCACGTGTTCAAGACCGGCCCGGCAGTCGAAGTGTTTCGCGGCGAGTGGCCGAGCGCCTGATCCGATTGCCGCTGTCCGTCGCCACCGCTATTCTTTTCGTTGCCCTCGGCGAAGTTGGGCCGGTGCAGTGCGCTGGGCGGACAACGGGTCAGGACCGGAAGGTAGCAGCCCACCCGGACTGGTCCACGTGCATCGTTCACCTGGCGGCTGCCGAGGGCGTGAATCGCCGATCGGCCGGGGCGCGCCTTTCCGCCGATTGGTAACCCGGGCGCAGCGAATCGAATCCAGCCATGTCGTACACGGTTCTCGCCCGCAAGTATCGCAGCCGAAATTTCGAGGAAGTGATCGGGCAGGAGGCGATCGCGCGCACGCTGCGGAACGCGGTGAAGACCGGGCGGCTCGCGCACGGCTACCTGTTCACCGGGACGCGCGGCAGCGGTAAGACCAGCACGGCCCGCATCCTCGCCAAGGCGCTGAACTGCATGAAGTCGGACGCGCCGACGACTACGCCCTGCTGCGAGTGCGACGCCTGCCGCGCCATCGCGGAAGGGCAGGACATCGACGTGGTCGAAATCGACGCCGCGAGCAACACCGGCGTCGACAACATCCGCGAGCTTCGCAGCAACACGGCCTATCGCCCTGCGCGCTGCCGGTTCAAGGTCTACATCATCGACGAAGTGCACATGCTGAGCACGGGCGCCTTCAACGCGCTGCTCAAGACGCTTGAAGAGCCGCCCGGCCACGTGAAATTCATCCTGGCCACCACCGAGATCCAGAAGGTGCCGGCGACGGTGCGCAGCCGCTGCCAGCAGTTCAACTTCCGCAACATCGAGCCGGCCGCGATCGCCGCCCGGCTGGCGCAGATTGCAAAAGCCGAGAGCGTGACGCTCGACGACGGCGTGGCGCGGCGCGTGGCGCGTCTGGCCAACGGCTCGATGCGCGACGCGCTCAGCATTCTTGATCAACTGCTGTCCGTCTCGCCGCAGCACGTGACCACGGCGGTGATCGACGAGGTGCTGCCGCCGGCGCAGAACGAGCGCGTGCTGCGGCTGCTGAGCGCGGCGGCGGAAGAAAATCCCGCGGCGGCGCTGGGTGCGCTGGACGAGCTGCTGTCGGCCGGGCGCGGGATCGAGGTGTTTTGCGCCGACGCGATCGAGGTGCTGCGCGTGCTGCTGCTGCTGCGGGCGTGCGGGGCCGACACCGAGCTGGTGGACCTGGCCGGCGAAGCGCGGACACAGCACCAGGCGCTGGCGGAACGCTTCGAGCTGTCGCACTACGTGCAGATGATCGCGATGTTTGAGGAGCTGCGCCGCGGGGCGCGCTTCAGCGGCGCCGGCCGGGCGCTGACCGACGCGCTGATTGTGCGCATCTGCCGGCTGCGCGGCTGGAGCTCGATCGAGCAACTTATGGCGCGCGGCGTCGCCGCGCCCGCGTCCGCCGAAAAAAAAAAGAGCCTGACCGACGGCGGGGCTGAGGCGCCGCGCGGCGACGTGCTGCTGCGTCCGCCGACGTCGATGGCGGCCTCGGCGGTGCGGCCGGCTGCGCCGCTGCCCGCGCGTGACGAGATCGCGCCGCCCGCACAAACCGCTGCTTCGCGAGCGCTCGAGCCCAGCGCCGCGTCGACCGGTCGCACCGCAGCCGTGCGGGAGGCCGCGCCCGTCGTCGCGCCGCCGCGCTCGGAGCGGGTGGCGGAACTCGACGAGAGCGCAGTCGACGCGCCGGAACTCGGCGGGCGGGCGTCGTCCTCGAGCGAGGCGCGCGGCGCGTCGCGCGGGGAGCGCCGGCCCGCCACGCACGCGCAGCGGCTGCAGATGGATCAGAACGTGGTGGTGCAGCGGGTGCTGGAATCTCTGGGCGGAGTGGTGATCAACTACGAACGCGACACGCCGGCCGGCGTACAGGTAGACGAAACGGAGTAGCCATGTTTGGAAACCTCGGGCAGATCGCGAGCCTGCTGAAGAATGCCGGCAGCATTCGCGAGAACATGAAGCAGATGAACGAGCGGCTGCGCGCGGCCCGTTTTCAGGGTGAGGCGGGCGCGGGCCAGGTTCGGGCGACGGTCGACGGCCGCGGCGAACTGCTCTCGATCAAGATCGAGCCGGCGGCGCTGGCCGACGTCGAGCTGCTCGAAGACCTGGTCGTCGCGAGCGTCAGCGATGCCGTGCGCCGCAGCCGCGAAGGCGCTGCCAAGGAAATGGAAGCGGCGACCGGCGGCGTGAACATTCAGGCCATGCTGGATTCGTTCGGGAAATAGCGCATTCGTGCGAGAAAGGACTCTCGCACCAGCAACGTCACCGCCGATTACTCGAACTGCTCGCAGAGGTGGGCATGGCCCACCCTACGCGGAAGCAGTGGGCGTGGCCCGCCCTACATAAGAGCGGCCGGCTGGCGCACCTACTCGGCTTCGCGATTACTCGAACTGCTGCGCCGGCGTGTTCACCGGCTTGTCCTTGTCATCCGGCCCGCGGCGGCCGGTCCGCGCGCGGTATTCTGCGAGTCCGATCGGCTCGGGGAACGCCGTGGCGACGTCGAATTCCTGGGCCTGGCACTCCGCGGTCAACCCGGTGATCAGGTCGTCGTAGACCGCGTGTCGCAGGTAGAGCGGCAGGTAGGACCAGGTGCGCGCCTTCTGGATCGTGACGTCGGACACGATCGCCGGCTGCGCCAGCCAGCCGCGCAGCACGTCGGCCTGCATCTCGCGGAACGCCGGCAGGCGGATCTTCTCGGCGCGATCTTCGGTGTGGTAGTTGCGCCATAAATCCTGCGCCACGCCGACCGCGACGTTGTATTGCGTCAGGTTGCCCTGGGACAGCTCATTGAAGCTTTGCATGAGCAGCCCATTGATGGCGTAGGTGATCTCGCGCGTGCTGAACGTCTCGCGGAAGGTGTTCATCACGAAGTCGTAGAGCGCCGGCGCGAACTCGGGGTTCATCTGGCCGGCGTCGTTGCGGCCGTACGTGTCGCGCAGATAGTCGTAATAGCGGCGGGCTTCGCGCTCGCGGCCCGCGAAGTACAGCATGCGGATCGACTCGGACAGGAAATTGATGTGGCCGGTGCGGAAGGTCTCGCCGGCGCCGGGCTTCTTTTCTTCGTACGGGTCGAGCAGGGGGCCGAAGCGAATGTACGCCTGGTGCATGGCCTCGACGAAGTTGAAATCGGGGTTGAGCGCGAGGTAGGACGCGTTGATGTTCTCGGGCCAGGGCTCGAAGGTGATGCGGTTGCGCAGGTAGAGATTGCGCAGCGCGAAGAACAGCAGCCGCGCGGTGTTCGTCTTGTCGTTGGAGAACTGCTGCAGCGTCTCGCGGCCGGCGATGAGACCTTCGTTCACCCAGTAAAGGGCGGTCGCGTCGACGGAGCGCCAATCGATCGGCCCGAAGGCGGCCACCAGCTCGGCCATGCGCGCCGGCCGCATCCGATAGACGTCGAGCAGCACCTTCTTCTGCAGGAATCGCAGCAGAGCCTGCCCCGCGGGCGACCGGCTGCTGACGCCGACGATCTCGTCAAAGCGGGCTCGGCGCTGCGCGTCGGTGTCTGCGCTCAGGCTGCGCGCCAAACGCGAGCGCATGCTCGGGGCGTCCGTCAGCCGCCGCACGCGATCAAAAAAAGCGATTGCGAGGCCCTGATCGCGCCAGTATTCGTCCTCGGTCAGCGTTACGTCGCTGATGCGCACATCCAGCTCGGACGCGAGCGCGTCCACGATCGCGCGAGTCGCGGGCTCCGCCGCGTAAAGGTCGGACAGCTTGTCCGGCGCGGCGGCGATCTGCATCAGCCAGTCGTGGATGGCGCCTTTGGCGATCTCGCCGACGTCGAGCGGCTGCGTAGCGGGGGCGGCGTCCGACGGCGCGGTCGGGGCGACGCCGGGCTCCGGCGGCTCGGGCGGCGCCAGGCCGGCGACTTTCGCGAACAGCGATTCCGTTGCGTTCGGATCGGTTGCGGCGAACGGCGCGGCGGGGTTGTAGTCGCGGAGCGGGTCGGGCGGCGCGCCGAGCAGCACGTGCATGCGCCAGCCCCAGTTTCGCTTGTAGGTCATGTGATGATCGTCGGTGGTCTCGCTCATCTTGTTGACGTAAATCCACGCCAACTGACGGTAGAGATTCACCGCGCGTTCGTTGTAGCGCAGCCCCTGATCGCGAATGAGCCGCGCCCCGTTGTACACCCAGTTCCAGCGCTCCTCGGGCGTGTAGGTCGTGACCGAGATGTTCCAGGCCATGTTCCAGGATTGGAATTCCCAGACGCTGGGAAACCGCGGCTGCAGCTTCGTGATCCAGTCGGCCAGTTGCATGGCGTCGTAATAACGACCGTCCATCTTGTACTGCTCGGCGCGAATGAACGCGACGTTGGTCAGAATGCCGCGAAACGCGCCGAAGGCCTGAATCGCGAAGGCGTACTCCGGCGGCGCCGAGGCCAGCGGATTCTCCGTGCCGATCATGTTCAGCTCGCGCCGACCCTCGTTGATCGCGGGGGCGAATGTGGCGGCCGCGTAGAGCAGGCCCGCGAAGGCCAGCACGGCGACGATCTGAACGGCACGCGGGTTCATGATTGCATTCTCACGACGTCGGCAGCGCCAGCTCGCGGCCGCGGAAGATCAGCCACCCGGGCAGCGCCAGCAGCGCCAACCCGTATACGAGCGTATGCGTTGCGCTGCGCACCAGCAGCTCGGTTTCGATGAACAGGCCGTCGATCAGCGCGTCCACGCCGTCATAGTGCGTGAAATCGGGCAGCAGCAGGCGCAGCGCGGGCACCAGCAGCGAGCGGACGGCGGGTCCCCACGCGCCATAGGGGTCCACGCTGGTCAGGCCGGGCTGCAGATTGGCGCCGATGGAGTCCATCCACCACGGCACGCCGATGCAGAACAGGATCATGCTCAGCACGCTGAAGCACGCGACCGGGAAGGAGACGAATGTGCCGAAGAAAAGCGCGACGGCGCTGATGAACGCCAGTTTGAACCAGATCAGCGCCAGCGCCTTGACGTAATTCAGCTCGAAGCCGCCGACTTTGTAGAGCACCTGCAGCGGGCTCTCGCCCTCGAAGTAGATCGTGATCGGCCGCGGGCGCTCCGGATCGAGCGGGCTGTTGACGCCCAGCCACATCCGCCCGTTGCGCACCACCGTCGCGCGCACGAGGAACTCGTGGCGCAGCGAGCCGCGCTCGCGGGTGAAGCGCGTGTCGAACGGAATTCCGGTGTCGGGGTCGAGCACCGCCCATTCAATACCGACCATCTCGTCGAGCGACAGCGGAATGCCGCGGGCCTTGAAGCGCACCTGCAGCGCCTGATCCGGATTCTCGGGCGGCGGAAGCTCGGTGAATTCGTAGACGCGCGGATCCGTCGGCGGAACGCGCACCCAGGCTTCGCGCGCCTCCTTCATCAGCTCGGCGATCGTCTGCGCCTTGACGGCGTCATCCTCGCCTGCGGAAACGCGGCCCTCTTCCTTCAGTTGCGCGAAGCGCCGTTCGGCGATGGCGCGGAAATCGGGAACGGTCGGCTGTCGCGCGACGCGCGCAGTCCAGACGGCGTCATTGAGCTTGATGCGGTCGCGCTGAAACTGCTCGGGACGGGTCTTGATGTAGTAGGCGAAGCCGTAGATCAGCAGGCCCGCGAGCGCCACCATCAGCAGGTTCAGCAGATTCACTCCCAGCCATTTGCCGGCCAGCAGCTCGAAGCGCCGCACGGGTTTGCTGGCCACGAGCTGAATGGTCTTGTCGCGGATTTCGCGCGTCAGCGTGGCGCAGGCGAAGAAGGCCGTCGCCAGGCTCATGAACAGCGAGAGCGCCGCCAGCGAATAGGCCAGAAACGTCTGCAGCCGCCCGGCGAGCGTTTCGTCGCCCTTCAGCGCGAACGGCAGGCGCAGCATGATGATGAAAAGCACCAGCAGCAGCACCAGCACGATGCGCATGCGGATGCCTTCGAAGAAGGTCAGCCGGGCGATCGCCCACGAGCGCGTCATGATCGCGGCTTCTCCGAGCCGTCGAGCAGATCGTCAAGCAGGCCGCGATCGACCGGGCGCTGCGGAGCCTCGGGCCGCGGCAGCGGCGTCGTGGGTTGCGCAAGCTCGGTCAACACCGCGTCATCGCGCGCCGCCGCCGGAACCGCGGGCGCCGGCTCTGCGACGGTGTCGCTTCTCGCTTCGCGCATCAGCTCGTCGAGAACGGCACGAGCGGCCGCCGGCCCGCCGAGGAATCCCGCGATGTCGCCGGCCGGCGTACTACCCGAAGTTTCGACCGCCGCCGCGTGCGCCTGCTGCACCATGCGCAGGAAAAGCGCTTCGAGCCGATCGCGCGGCGTCGTGATCTCAACGTTGGTCGCTTCGCGCTGCTCGATCAGCCGCACGACCTCGCGCAGCGTTGCGTCGGACAGGCGCTTGGTGGTGAGCTGCGTCTGATCGCGGCGCTCGAGCACCTCGTCGATCGTGCCCTGCACCTGCACACGGCCGCCGAAGAGGATCGTGACGCGGTCACAGACTTCCTCGACGTCGGCCAGCAGGTGGCTCGAGAGCAGGATCGTCTTCTTGAACTCGCGCCCGAGGCGCAGAATGATGTCCTTCACCAGCTTGGCGCCGATGGGGTCGAGGCCGCTCGTGGGTTCGTCGAGGATCAGCAGGTCGGGGTCGTTGATCAGGGCCTGTGCCAAACCGATCCGCCGCGCCATACCCTTGGAATACTCGCCGACGGGCCGGCGGGCCGCGGAGCGCAGCCCGACCATTTCGAGCAGTTCCTCGATGCGGCGCTTTCGCTCGCGCCGGCCGATCTGGAACAGGGTCGCGTAGTACTCGAGCGTTTCGCGTGCATTCAGGAAGCGGTAGAGGTAGGACTCCTCGGGCAAGTAGCCGATGCGCCGCTTGATGGCGACGTCGTCGGGAGGGCGGTCGAAGATCGCCACGCGGCCGCGCGTCGGGTGCAGCAGCCCGAGCATGATCTTGATGGTTGTGCTCTTGCCCGAGCCGTTCGGCCCCAGCAGGCCGAAGATCTCGCCACTCTCGACGCGCAGGTCCAGGTCGTTTACCGCGCGGACGCGTGCCCGATGCCAGAAGTCGCGAAAGACCTTGGTCAGACCCACGACCGAGATGATGGAGGACTGACTCACGCGCTTCCTCACCGCCGACGGCGCACCGGGTGCGGCCTATGGGTTCTCGAATCGCTTTCTGTACGCTTCGGTTTCCGCGTCGATCAGGCGCTGCGGATCGCGGTTGGTGAAGATTTCGATGTCCCCAGCGCTGGGCACATAGAAAATCTCGTTCTGCACGCTGGTCAGGATGTCCTCGCGCATCTGCTCCCAGATGCGGGTGACCGTGAGCTCGGGGTAGCGCCGGTACGCGTCGCGCAGGTAGACGAACTGCTCGTACTCCTGCCGGGCGCGGTTGAGCGTCTGGTTGGCGCGTGTCTCGGCCTCGCGCAGCCGCTGGGCCACGCGGCCGCCGGCGTCGGCCAGGCGCGCATCGACGTTATGCTGCAACTCAACCAGCCGCGCACCGCTTTCGCCGGCGCTCTGGGCCGCGCCGAAGCGACCGATCTCGTCGATCAGCCCGGTGTAGCTTCCGCCGGCGGTCTCCTGAAGGATGCGATCGGCGTCCTGTCGCGCGGCGGCGACCGACACCTGCAGGTCGTTCTGGGCGCGCGTGACCGCCGTGAACATGTCGCGCACGCGCCCCGGCTCGATCGCCTCGACCAGCATCTGATCGATCACCACGCCGGCATCGAGCTTGTCGAGCGCGGCGCTCACGCGACGCGTCACGTCGCGCGCGTAGTCGCCGCCGGGTTGCGCCGCTTCGGCGCGACGGGTCACCTGCTCGACGGTCAGGCTCGACACCGTGCGAATCACCGCTTCCTCGGTCAGCCTCTGCAGCAGCGGCTTGAATTCCTCGGGCGAATCGCAGACGTTGCGGACGAATTTCGCGGCGTCCTGCACGCGGAATTCGACCTTCCAGACTGCGTGCGAGAGGTTGCGATCGCCGGTGAGCACGGTGCCGTCGCCGCCGGGCGTGAACTTCTCGCGCACGGGGAGCGTCTCGGCGAGCGCCTTGTTGCGCTCTTCCGGCTTGCGACTGTAGCAGAAGGTGTCGATTTCGAGTTTGAAGGTGCGACCGTCGACCAGAATCTTCTCGTCGAACGGATCGGGCAGGGCCAGGTGCGTGCCGGGGGGGAAGACCGGCGTGCCGGTGTGCTTTTCGTCGTCGCCGGAGTAGGTGCGCAATTGCCCCATGCGCACCAGCAGCCCCTGCTGACCCGGATTGACCTTGAACACGCCCGAGAGCGCGTAGGCCACGAGCAGCACAAGCATCAGCACGCGCAGGATGTTGAAGCCCGTGCGCAGCGCCTGGCTCAGAGACTCCTGCGCCGGGTCGGTGAAGCGCGCCGGGCCGGGCTCGTGCTCGTGATCGTGGTGGTGGCCGTGGTGATGATGATCGTGCGGACCGTGCGCCATGGCATGAGCTCCTAAGGGCGATCCGCGGCCGCGGCTGACGGCGTGGGCTTGGGCGCATCCGCCGGCCGACCGTCGAACGGCTTTTCAAAGTAGCGGAACAGGTCGGAATTCCAGTCGATGAAGAGCGTGGTCTTGGTTCGCAGCGAGGCACGCAGGGCATCGACGTAGCGCAGGTAGAGGAAGAACGGCACGTCCTCGGGCGCGATCTGGGCGAAGATGCGCTCGGTGGCCTTCACGCCCTCCGACTCGATCTCGCTGGCGCGGCGTTCCGCGAACGCCAGAATCTGCTTCTGGTAGGACTCGGCCGAGGCCTTGATGGCCGCCGCGATCGACTTGCCTTCCTGCGTGAACTTTGACGCCAGCGACTCGCGCTCCTGGCGCATCGCTTCCTGCACCTTTTCAGTCGCCGAGTCGGGCAGCGAAATGCGCCGGATGCCGACCTGCAGCAGCTCGACGCCGTAGTCGCGCAGCACGCCCGGCGCGGCGCCGGCCAGCATCTCGCCGTGAATCTTCTCGTAATTGGCGTCCACGACCGTCGCGTCGAGGTTCACGAATTCCGACAACGAGTGCTGCCCGAACACGCGCGCGCGAATCTCGTTGACGCGCGTGCGCAACTGTTCGTCGGCGGCGCGCTCCTCGGTCAACCGCACGAAGAAATGATAGGGGTCCTTGATGCGCCAGACCGCGTAGCAGCCGACGATCACGTTCTGCCCGTCGGCCGTCTTGACCTCGGTCTCGGGCGTGTCGAGCACGCGCAGCCGCGTGTCGTACGTGCGGACGGTTTCGATCGGCGGCGGCCATTTGAAGTAAAGCCCCGGCTCCGCGATGACGCTCTCGACGCCGGCGCGGCCGAACTGCACGCGCACCGCGCGCTCGTTGAAGCGCACCTGGAACGTAACCCAGTAGACCAGCAGCGCCGCGACCAGCACCGCGGCGGTCACCACGGTTGGAATCGGTACGCGTTTCATTCCACTTCTCCCGGCGTTCGGAACATACTCAATTTCTCACTGCGTCTCGCGGGTCGGCATGCCTTCCAGGCCCGCCCGACCCTGGTCCTGCGTCTCAAAACGAATGCGCACGTTGCGATCACCCGGATCGAACGCCACGAAATACTTGCGCGCCCGTTCGAGGCCCTCGGTCAGCACTGCCAGATAGCGCCTCGTGCGGTAAATCTCCGGCGCCGCGGCGAAGGCGAAGCGCTCGCTCTCGACGCGCGCCGCCTCGGAAGCGGCCCGCATCTCGCTTTCCCAGCGCCGCGCCTGGGCCTGTGCCAGCGTGACCGCGGCCTGGCCCTCGAGACCCGTCAGATTGGCCTCCAGCTCGGCCTGCCAGAAATCGAGACGATAGGCGTTGTCGACCTCGGCCAGCAGCCGTCGCACCGCCTCTTCGCCCATCGCTGCGGTCAGCTCGCGCTGCAGAGCCGCCAGCGCCGCATCGAGTTCGGCCGCCGCGCTCTTCGCCGCGGCCTGGGCCTGCTCGACGTCGCGCGCGGCGCGCTCGAGGTCGGCCTGCGTCCTACCGAGCCGCAGGTTGTAGTCGTCGCGCACCTGCGCTTGCCGCGCCTGAGCACGGTTCGCCTGCTCCTCGGCGGTGATTCGTTTCAGGAACGGATCGCGCAGTGCGGCCAACGCGGCCCGCTGGGCGTCGGTGGGTGCGGTGTCGGCGCGCAGATCGCGTTCGAGAGCCGCGCGTCGCGCTTCGAGCTCCGTGATGGCGTTGATCGCTCGCGCCAGCACCAGCGCGCGATCGCGGTCGCCGGCCACGTCGGACAGAATCTTGTTTTCCTCGACCCGCGCCTTGCGGATCTCGGCGACCTTTTCCTGCTCGGCGGTGACGACGCTCCGAAACGCCTCGGCCACAGTTTTCTCGGGATGCATGCCGAGAAACGCGACGTGCACGATCTCGAGCCCGAGCTGCAATTCGTCGGCGCGCCGCGCCAGCCGATCGCGCAGCTCGGCCATCACGCGCTCGCGTTCCGAGCCCATGAGATCGTCGACGCGCCGCGCGGCGAGCAGGCGGACCATTTCATTCCACGCCACGTCGCGCAGCACGCGCCACGGCTCGGCCGACTGCTGGGTGTAGCGGCCGAGTTGATCGGGCCGAATGCGGAACTGCACCACCGCGTGCGCCCGCACCTGATGCACGGGCGAGCGCGGGGCCACGGACGGGTCGCGCTGCGGCTCCTGCGGTCCGATGCCGGAGGCCGCGGGCGCTACGATGAAGTCAAAGTGCTCGCGTCCGGCGTGCTTCGCGTCGGTCCAGAGCTCGATCGGCGGCTTGCCCTCGGTCCACTCCTCGTGCAACGGCGTGTCGCCCGTACGGTAGCCGACCACGAACTGCTGCAACTGGCCGGTGTTGAAGCGATGCACGCGCTCGATCGGCGCCGGCAGCTTGAAGTGCAGGCCCGGGCCCAGCGGCGCGTCGGCGTTGCGCTGGCGACCCCAGCGCTCGACGATCGCGTGCTCATTCGGCGCGACCACGACCACCGCGCTCAGCAGCCAGAGAACCAGCACACCGAACGCCGCCACCGGCACCAGCACGCGTTGCAGAAGCTGGTAGAACCAGGTCTGCGAGACCTGGAAGCCGAACTGGTAATTCAGGGCGTCCGCGACGCTCTTGGCGATGCCGCCCGGCTCGGAGACCAGGGCCAGCAGGCGGCTGTCGAAGGCGGCGCGCGGCTCGAGCCCGGCGGTGCGCGGGCGGTAGAAATCGGCCACGAAATTCAGCAGCGACTCAACGCCGACGACGATCATCACGCAGGGGATGAGGTAGGCGAAGAGGCGCTCCCAGGCTTGAACGCCCTGGTAGAGCGCGGCCCCGAACCCGACGAGGATGCCCATGGCTAGGATGGCGTTGCCCAGCAGGAACGAGCCGCCGCCGCGCAGCAGTTGCCATTCCGGCACCCGCGACAGGCCGGAGGCGTAGCGCGCGAAGAACGCCATGAAGAGCATCAGCATCGTGACGGCGATCAGGCCGAGATCAGCGTGTTGAAGCGGCGGCCAATCGGGGCTGTCGAGGTCGGCGATTCCGAAGCGCAGATCGCTGAGCCGCCATGCGCCGGCAATGAGAAGGAATGCGCCCTGCACGAGCGCCACGCCCGGCAGCAACCAGCGCTGCATCCATTCCAGTCGCGCCTGAGCCACGAGAAATCCGGTCGTGGTGCCGGCGCCGAACAGGGCCTCGCCGCCGACCGCGGCGCGTTCGCGACGCAGCGCCTCGAGATCGAGCGATTCCAGCGCCGCCAGCTCTTTCTGGCGGAACATCAGCAGCAGGGCGAACCAGATCGGCACGCCGCCCAGCACGAACCACGCCAGTTGCATCAGCGAACCGGAGTTGGTGTGGAACGCCAGCGCGTAGAGAGCGCCGGCCGTCAGCACCTGCAGAATCAGCCCCAGCAGGCTGGCCCGGCGGCTACGAGCATGGGATGTTTCGGTCACGCTGCACCTCGCATCAAGCGGGCGGTTCGTGAACCGGCCCGCGTCACAACCGTATCTTGGATTGAGGCTCCGCCCCCGGGCTGCCATAATGCCCGGCTCGCCCGACGCCAGAGCGTCTGTCTGCGGCGGCGCGGCCCGGAGGCCGAACAGTGATCAGCAAACTCGTCGCGATCGCATCGAACACCTACACCGAGACCATCCGCCAGCCGATCTTCAGCATTCTGCTGTGGACCGCGGCGGGCCTGCTGACGCTCAACCCGGCGATCGCCGCGTTCTCGCTCGAATCGGGCGGCGACAACAAAGTGATGAAGGACATCGCGCTGTCGACGCTGTTGCTCTACGGGTTGCTGGCGAGCGTGTTCTCGGCCACCAGCGTCATCACGCGCGAGATCGAGAGCTTCACCGTGCTGACGGTGGTCTCGAAGCCGGTTAGCCGGCCGCTGTTTCTGTGCGGCAAGCAACTCGGAGTGACCGCCGCGATCGCGGTCGGCTTCTACTTCCTGAGCCTGGTGTTCCTGATGGCGTCGCAGCACGGCGTGATGGAATCGAACGCCGACAAACACGACATGCCCGTTGTGATCGGCGCCACGCTGACGCTGCTGATTTCCCTGAGCGCAGCGGTTTTCGGGAATTACGTCTACGGCTGGCACTTCCCCACCACGATGCTGGCCTGGGCGGTGCCGCTCGGCACCGTCGCGTTCGTCATCGCGCAGTGCTTCGACAAGGAATGGAACGCCGGCGTGATCGACGTCGACGAAGTCGGCAAGACGCTGCAGGTCGCGATCGCGATCGTGCTGATCTTCCTGGCCGTCATGGTGCTGACGGCGTGCGCCGTGGCGCTGAGCACACGCTTCAGCCAGGTGCTGACGCTCGTGCTGTGCGCCGGCATATTCGTGCTCGGGCTGCTTTCCGATTACTACTTCGGCCTGCGGGCCGACGAAGGCATGGTCTTTCAGGTCGTCGGCGCACTGCTGCCAAACTTCCAGTACTTCTGGGTGGGCGACGCCCTGACACAGGATCAGATCGTGCCGCTCGTACAGGTCGCACGCGTCGCGGCGTACGCCGGACTGTACACGCTGGGTGTGTTGGCGCTGGGCGTCGCGATGTTCCAGACGCGCGAGGTCGGCTAGCCCGCAGGCGACGCCGAGGCTGGTCCGTTCGCTTCCCGTGCGCATGCGGCCCGTTCTCCCTAGACCGCCTGCAGTGCCACGCGACCGCCGTCATCCGGCGCCGCCGAGGCGACGGCCGGCCGGTGCGGCTCGAGGTGCTCGCCGAAGCGAACAAGCCGCGCGCTGTTGAAGACCACAATCGCCGAGGCCGCCGTGTGCATGACCGCGGCCAGCTTCGGGCTGACGAACTCGAAGAAGATGAGCGTCTCGCCGAAGATGATGAAGAACACGCCGAAGATCAGGTTCTGCCAGATGACGCTGGTGGTTTCGCGCGACAACCTGATGAGGAAGGGCAGGCGGCGCAGGTCGCTGCTCATCAGCGCCACACTGGCGCTGTTCATCGCCACGTCGCTGCCGGCGGCGCCCATCGCGATGCCGAGGTTGCCGGCCGCAAGCGCCGGCGCGTCGTTCACGCCGTCGCCGATGACCGCCACCGTGTGACCGCGATTCTTGAGTGCGCTCACCAGAGCCAGCTTGTCCTGCGGCAGCACTTCGGCCTGCACGTCGGAGCAGCCCATCTCCTTGGCGACGCGACGCGCGACCGACCAGCGGTCGCCGGTGACCATGATCAACTCGCGCATGCCGAGCTGCCGCAGCTCGTCCATCGCGTGACGCGCCTCGGGCCGCGTGCGATCCTCCAGACCGATCCAGCCCAGACAGCGGCCGCCCCGGGCCACGTAGAGCGTGCTGATGCCTTCCGGCTCCTGGTATTTCTCGTCCGACAGCAGGCTCAGGTCGACGCCCTGTTCGCGCACCCACGTTTGCCGTCCGACCAGAATGCGCACGCCGTCGACCAGCGCCGCTACGCCCTTGCCGGGCGTCTCCTGAAACTCCGCCGCCTCTGCGAGCAGGACTCGCGCCTTCTGCGCGACGGCCGTGATGGCGCGCGCCACCGGGTGCCGGCTCAGGCGCTCGACGCTTGCGGCGGCACTGAGCAGCTCCGCGGGGTCGACGTCGGGCGCGGGCATCAGCCGCGTCACGGCCAGCTCGCCGGTGGTCAGCGTGCCGGTCTTGTCGAAGACGATCGCGGTGAGCCGCCGAGCCCACTCGATGTTCGAGACATCCTTGATGTACACGCCGAGCCGCGCCGCGGCCGAGAGCGCTGCGACGATGGCGGTGGGCGTGGCGAGGATGAGCGCACACGGGCAGGCGATTACCAGCATGCCGATGACCTTGTGGGCATCGCGCGTGAAGAACCAGACCAGGCCGGTGATCATCAGCGTCACGGGGGTGTACCACGCGGCGTACTGATTCATCATCCGCATCAGCGGGATTCGCGTGCGCTCGGCTTCAAGAATGAGCTGCTGCACGCGGCCGAGCGTGGTGTCGGAGCCGGCCTTCGTCACGCGGACGTGCAGGGCGCCGGTCACGTTGTTGGTGCCGCCGAACACCTCGGCGCCGTCCATCTTCTCGACCGGCAGCGACTCGCCGGTGATGTTGGCTTCGTTGATGGTCGACTGACCCTTGAGGATGACACCGTCGGCCGGGATGTTGTCGCCGGGACGCACCACCACCACGTCGCCGGGACGAAGCGCGGGGGCCTCGATCTCCTCTTCGCCGCCGTCCGGCCGCAGGCGGCGGGCGCGGGTGGGCGTGAGACGAATCAGCTCGCCGATCGCGGCCCGAGCGCCGAGCGCGGTCCGCGTTTCAATCAGATTGCTGAGCAGCAGGAAGAACGCGACGACGCCGGCGGTCTGGTAGTCGCCGATCGCGAACGCGGCGAGGATCGCCAGCGCGACCAGCTCGTCCATGTGCATGTGACCGCTGAACAGACACTGGATCGCGTGCGTCCAGAGCGGAATCGCCAGCAGCAGCGCGCCGACGCCGGCCAGCAGATCGCGGTAGATGTTGGCGTCCTGCATCGAGGACGGGAAAAGCCAGCCGGCGGCGAATGACGTCAGGACCAGCACGCCGCCCAGCAGCGTGGCGATGAGTTGTGCAGTGGCGCGGCCGGTTTCCACCTGCAACGAGAGACGATCGTGACTGGACACTGAACAGGCCTCCGCTGAGCCCCCAAGGGAGACGCCGCCCGCGAGGCGGAGATTACCGCTTCGCTGAGGACAAACTCATCCGGAACGAGTACGCCGGTCGGCGGGCGGAAGTTCGAGCGACGAGAAAAAGCACGGCCGAAAAAGCCATGCGCGCCAGTCTACTTCTTGCCCCCGGCCGCCTTGCCTCCGGCCGCCGGCGCAGGAGTCGCTGCCGCCGTACCCTCGGCGGTCGCCTCCTTCTTCGTTTTCTTGCCGGCCTTGGGCTTGCGGTGTCCGACCTTGGGCAGGTGCAGCGCGCCGCGCTCCTCGTCGAACGTGCCGCGGTCCTTGAGCACCGCAACCCGCTCCGCGCGCGAGAGCACGTTTCGATGCCGCGCCAGCGATGATTTCAGTCGTAACGAACGATCGACACCCATGCGAAGCCTCCACCAATTCTCGTACCGGGCGAAGCAGTGTAGCTTCGGCGGTTCCAATCGCCAAGCCGGGCGATCCTATCCACGGGCCGGCCCGTCGGCCGGCAGGATCGTCAACCGCAAGTCGCGCGGCCAGCCGGCGAGCCGGATCGCGCTCACGCCCTTCAACAACTCAATCAGCCGATTGCCGATGAATTCCGCGCGCCAGCCGCCGAGCAGCACGGGAATGGCCTCGCGCTCGCCCGCCAGATGCTCGAGCACCTCGCGGAAGCGCTGCGTGCTCCCGACCAAGTCGGGGTCAACTTCCTCGTCGAGGCAGACCGCCCGCGTGAACGCCGATATCAGATCGAGAACCGCCCGCATCATCGGCGGGTCCTCGCGCTGCACCTGCGGCTGAGGCCAGCTCTCGGGCGGCGCGGCCTCCGCCGCACGGGTGAGCTCCAATATCTCCTGAATCACCTTCGGGTTGCGCGCCTGCGGGAATCCGCGCAGCACTTCGAGATCGCGCGCCTGCTTCGGTCGGCGACGGGCGATCTCGATGAGGATGTCGTCGCGCATCATGGCGCGCGTGGGACGATTGCGCGCTCGTGCCCACTCCTCGCGCCAGGTCAGCAGCCGCGACAGCACCGCCAGTCCCAGCCCGTCGAGCTTGCCCGTCCCGCGAAGCTTTTGAAGCCGATCCTGCGTCGTGGGGCGATAGAGCGCTGGGTCTTCCAGCCGCGCGAACTCCTCCGCCGCCCAGTCGACGCGCTGCCGCTCCTGCAAGCGGCGTTCAATCTTGCGGCAGACGCCGGGCAGGTACGCGACGTCCTCAATCGCGTAGTGAAGCTGTTCGGGCGTGAGCGGGCGTAGCGACCAATCAGTCAGTGTCTGACCCTTGCTGACGCGCCGCCGCAACACCGCCTGTACCAGGCGCTGCAGGCTCAGCGGATAGCCATAGCCGACGAAACCCGCGGCGATCTGCACATCAAAGATGTTTCGCGGCGGCTTTCCCGTGGCGCGCAGGCACAGATCGAAATCTTCCTTGCCGGCGTGCACGATCGTGCGCACCGCGGGGTCGGCCACCAGCTCCCAGAAAGGTGCGACGTCGACCTCCGCCGGGTCGATCAGGACGGCGTCGCCTTCGGCCTGAACCTGCATCAGGCAGAGATTGGCGTCGTAAGTGTCGTCGCGAATGAATTCGGTGTCGAACGCGAACCAGCCCAGGGCGCGCCACTCGGCGCAGCGGGCGTCAAGCGCCGCCTGGTTCGAGATGATCTCAGGCGTTTTCATCTCGCACGCGGATCACGTTTCGTGGATTGCGGGCCCGGCTTGGATCAGGCGACGCCGACCTCGTAACGCGTGTAGCGCGTCACGGTGAGCTTCGGATCGGCCTGCTTGAGCGCCTGTTCCACCGAAATCTTGTCGTCGAGCACGTAAGGCTGCTCGAGCAGCACGAACTCGGAGTACCAGCGGCCCAACTTGCCGTCGACCATCTTCTCGGCGACCGCGGGCGGTTTGCCCGCAGCCTCGGCCGCGAAGCGCTCGCGTGCGGAGGCGACATCGCCGGCGGGCACTTCCTCGCGGCGCAGCGCCGCGGGCTTCATGCTCGCGATGTGCATGCACAGCCCCTTGCGCAGCATCTCGGGACACTCAGCCGTGAGTTCGGCGATCACGCCGACTTTCGCGTTGTGATGCAGATACGTTCCGGCCGGGCCCTTGGCGCTGAACACGCGATGCAGCTTCATGTTCTCGCGAATGCGGTTGAACACTTCCTGGAGCATGTCGCCCAGCGTGCCCGGACGATCGGGCAGAGCGTGCGCCAGCACGCCGTCGACCGTCGGGTTGTCGCTCTCGGCCGCGAAGCGCGCCGCGTAATTCGCGATCTGGACAAACTCGGCCGTTCCGGCGACGGGCTCGGTCTCGCAGCGGAGCTCGGCCATGCCGATGCGGCCGGCGTGTTCGGCGATGGCGATGCGGCCTTCGGAAGCCTCGCGGTCGGACATCTTGGCCACTTTGAGCAGGCCGGCCTTCTTGAGCAGCTCGAGCGCTTCGTTCTCGTCGCCGCCGGCTTCGACGAGCGCCTTCTTGCACTCCATCATCGGCAGGCCGGTCTTGTCTCGAAACGCCTTGACTTGTGCCGCACTGATTTCCATCGCCATCTCTCCGCACCGCGTGCGCTTGAAATCCTCGGGTGATGATGCGACGCGCCGCGCGCTGGCGGTCGCACCGCTCGGCTGGCTCGTCTGGGCCGCGGCCTATTCGGCGGCGGGAGCGGGCTCGCCCGCGACGACCGCGGGAGCGCTCGGCATCGGCTCCGGCGCCGGGCCGGACGAATATTCCGGCGCGGGACCGCGACGACCGCGGCGACGACCGCCGCCCTCTCCGCCTTCGGCGGGACCGCCCTGAACGTCGCCGGGCTCGGGCCGGGCGCGCTTGCCTTCGTCGACCGCATCCGCGAGGCGATTGACCAGCAGGTGAATCGCGCGCATCGCGTCGTCATTCGCGGGGATCGGAATGCTCGCGAAATCCGGGTCGCTGTCGGTGTCGATGACGCAGACCGTCGGAATTCCCAGCGAGCGCGCTTCGCGCAGCGCGTTGTGTTCCTTGCGGACGTCGATCACGACGATCGCGCCGGGCAGGCGCGTCATGCGTCGAATGCCGGAGAGATTGCTGCGAATCTTTTCCAGCTCGCGCGTCAGCATCGATTTCATTTTCTTGGAGAAGCCCGATTCCCACTGCGGGCTGCTCATCGTCGCTTCCAACTCGTCGAGGCGCTTGAGCCGGTCGCGGATCGTGCGGAAGTTCGTCAGGGTGCCGCCGAGCCAGCGCTCGACGACGTAATGCATGCCGCAGCGCTCGGACGCCTGCTGAATGGCGTCACGCGCCTGGCGCTTCGTGCCCACGAACAGCACGTCATTGCCGCCGGTGACCACGCGGGTCAGGAATTTCTCCGCGCGCAACAAGCCGCGCATGGTCTCGCGGATGTCGATGATGTGCACCGAGTTGCGTTTGCCGTAGATGAACGGCTTCATCTTCGGGTTCCAGCGACTGGCGTGATGCCCGAAGTGGATTCCCGCGTCCAACATCTCGCGAACCAGAGCGGACGCCAAGCGTCACCTCCCCAGAATTGCCCCGCCGGCCGACGCCCACCGCCGTGTCGGCCCCACGCAAACGCCCATGCCTATGCTGCTGCCGCTGCCCACAGCGGAACACGGCAGGATAATCTCCAGCCGACCGCGACGTCAAGCCAACCCCGATTCCGCGCGGTCGGCGATCGACTGTACACTTCCACAAACCTGCGGCGAACCGCGTTCACCGGAGCCAACGATGTCGAATCGCGCCCTCGTGGCGACCCGAAAAGGCCTTTTCCACCTGCAATTTGTCGGCGGCCGCTGGACCATCGCCCGCACGAGCTTTCTCGGCGACGCCGTGCCGATGACGCTCCGCGATCCGCGAAGCGGGGCGATCTACGCCGCACTCGGCCACGGTCACTTCGGCTCGAAGCTCCATCGCTCAACCGACGACGGCGCAACCTGGACCGAAATCGCCGCCCCCGCCTGGCCCGAACCGCCCGCCGGCCACACCGAACCGCTGAACCCGATGAGCGGTAAGGCCGTGCCCTGGCGACTCGAGATGATCTGGTGTCTCGAGACCGGCGGACCCGATCAGCCCGGCCGCCTGTGGTGCGGCACACTGCCCGGAGGCCTCTTTCGCTCCGACGACGCCGGCAATTCCTGGACCCTCATCCGTTCGCTCTGGGATCGACCCGAACGACTCGAGTGGTTCGGCGGCGGATACGACTACCCCGGAATCCACTCGATTTGCGTCGACCCGCGCGACTCACGACGCATTTCGCTCGGCATCTCCTGCGGCGGCGTCTGGCGCAGCGACGACGACGGCGCAAGCTGGCGGCTCGCGGCGCGCGGCATGCGGGCGGATTTCATGCCGCCGGGGCGAGAATCCGACGAAAACGTTCAGGATCCGCATCGCATGGTGCAGTGCCCGGCGGCGCCGGATCGATTCTGGGTTCAGCATCATTGCGGAATCTTTCAATCCGGCGACAACTGCGGCCACTGGACCGGGATCACGAGCGCTGCGGTCTCCGGATTCGGGTTCGCGGTCGCCGTCCATCCGGCCAACCCCGATGTCGCGTGGTTCGTTCCCGCAGTGAAGGACGAGAAACGCATCCCGGTCGACGGTCGCGTCGTCGTCACCCGCACGCGCGACGGCGGCAAATCGTTCGATGTGCTGTCACGCGGCTTGCCGCAGGAGCACGCCTACGACCTGGTGTTCCGGCACGCGCTCGATGTGGATCGCTCCGGCACGCGCCTGCTCTTCGGCTCGACGACCGGCAGCCTGTGGGCCAGCCACGACGGCGGCGACTCGTGGAGCACCGTCAGCAACCATCTGCCGCCCGTGTACGCCGTGCGATTCGTGGACGAATCCTGAACCGCGTTACGCCAGCGAGCCGCTCAGGGGCGTCGCGGGCGTGAAGCACGCGCGGCAGCGCGGCGCGTAGTCGCCCGGGCCTCCGACAAGATTGCCCCGCAGAATCGGAGTCATGCGCTGATTCAGCCGCGCCGGCCGTCCGCATGCGCCGCATGGAATCGACAGGGTCAGCACCTCGTCGGCGAGCTGCGCCAACTCCGGCAGCGGCGAGAACGGCTGCCCCCAGGTGTCGAAGTCGATTCCCGCCAGCAACACGCGATAGCCCGCGTCGCGCAGATCGTGGCAGAGCGGCACCGTCGCCTCGCCGAAGAACTGCACTTCATCGACGGCGACCATTCCCGGCCCGTTCGCGAGGATTGCCGTGCGAAGCGCCAGCGCGTCTCTCAGCTCCTGCGCGGGGAATGACCGGCCGTCGTGAGTTGCGAGCGCCCCCGGCGCGTAGCGACCATCCAGAGCGTGCTTGAACGCACGAGGCGATTCGCCGCGCGCCCGCGCCGCCGCGAGCAGCTCGATCAGGCGCGCGGTCTTGCCCGCAAACATGCAGCCGCGGATCAGCGTGACGGTGCCGCGAGTCATCCGCGCCCTCGGCGCGAGTACGCGGCGCGAATGATCTCCTCCGGCGCGCGCAGCGTCGGATCGGAATCGACGGCTTCGGCGATCCAGCGCTGTGCGTCGGCCCGACGGTCGCCCCACTGCACCAGCACGTTCAACGCCACCAGTTCCGCCTCGGACAGCGAGCGCACCGCGGGCGCCTCGCTGCGGCCGATCGCGAACCGCGCCAGCTTGCCGCGCAGGTCGGCGACGATCTGCGCCGCGAGTTTTTTGCCGACCTCCGGCAGGTCGGTCAGCGCGCGTTCGTCGCCGCGCTCGATGGCCGCGGCGATCACGGCCGTCGGCGCAGCCATCGCACGCAGGCACTTGCGCATGCCCAGGCCGCGCACGCGCGTCAGTTCGTTGAAGAACTCGCGATCCTGCGGCGTCAGGAAGCCGATCAGCCGCGGCATGAGGTTTCCGATCCCGGGGCTGCCTTCGATGTACTGAATGGTGTGCAGCGTGATTTCCTGCCCGTGCAGCGAGGCGATTTCCTCGAGCGCGCCGGCCGGCACGTGCACCTCGTACGTCACGCCCTGCAATTCAATCAGCGCCGTGCCGGCTTCGGCCTTCAGCAAGCGCCCGGTCAGCCCCGCGATCATCGGCGCCCTCGCGCTGCGTCGCCGTCCGCCAGCGCGCCCGCGGCGCGATCGCTGCGCCAGCCGCAGAGTGCGATCGCGATCGCATCGGCTACGTCGTGCGGCTCCGGCGCGGCGGTCAATCCCAGTTCCGCAGCCACCGCGCGCTGAATCTGGCCTTTTGACGCGTGTCCGCTGCTGGTGAGGAGTTTTTTGACGCGTGTGGCCCCGATGGAGACGACCGCGGTTCCGGCGCGCTGCGCCGCGGCCAGAATGACGCCCCGCGCGTGCCCCATCAGGATCGCCGTGCGCGGGTGTCGATAGTGCGAGTAGAGCTGCTCGCAGTACAGCGTGGCCGGCCGGTGAGCCGCCAGGAGCGAGGACATGGCCGCATCCAGCTCCGCCAGCCGTTCGGCCAGCGATTGGCGCCGATCCAGACGGATCACTCCGGCTTCGACGACGCGCGGCGCCGCGTCTCCGCGCACGGCGAGAAACGCGAACCCGGTTCGCTGCAAGCCGGGGTCCACCCCCAGCACGACGTTCGAAGCAGGTCTCGGAATCGGCATCACGCGGTCCATCATGCCGATTTTTCGCGGACCGGCAACCGCGCGCCCCCGAACGGCGAACAATGTGGCGGGTGCAAACGCCGGTTCCCGCGCCGGGTTTGGAATAATGTGAGGTGTTTGGGCGCTTTGCCGCGTCGTATAATTCCGCGGCCCAGCGGGCGCAGGCGCTCGCCGCCGTAGTTGGCTGAGTCTCGCTACGCACGAGGGATACTCCATGGCACGACCGCCGCTCGCCCGATTGGGGCTGGTTTGGGTTGGATGGCTGCTGACGGCGTTCTCGGCTCAGGCCGACGATACGCTGGCCACGGCCTACGAGGCTGTACTGCGCGGGGATTACGCCAGCGGCCAGGCGATGGTCGAAAAGCTTCGCCAGCAGGGGGCGCCCGCCGACCAGATCACCCGGCTCGACGGCTGGCTTTCGTCGTTCCACACCGCCACGAGCGACCGCGACGGCATTCGCCGCCAGACGTTCGATTGGAACATGCAGAACGCCCGCGCGGCTCTGGAGCGCGGCCGCGCCTACCTGGCGCTGAGCTTCGCGGCTCAGGCCAGCTTTTACGCCGACGATGAGCAGGCCTTCGCCGCCGACGAGTGGGTGCAGCAGTTGCGGACGCGCGCGCTGGTCGAGGCCGACGGCTACGCCAAGCAGGAGAAGTGGTCCAAGGCGCACGCGTATTACGTGCTGCTCGAGCGCATCAACGCCAAGGACAAGGACGCGCGCGAGCTGCGGGAACGCACGGCGCGCTACGTGCGGCTCGAGGTGCTCTACAAGAAGCCCGAAGATCTCGAGCGGCGTCTGAAGGGCGTGAATTTCGGCCTGCTGCAGCAGGTCGTGGCCAACATCGATCAGCACTATTTCGAGCGACCCGACTTCCGCGTGATGGCCGAGGGCGCGCTCGACAACCTCGCGGCGCTGTGCCACACCACCAGGCTGTACGACACCGACAAGGCGTTTGACGGCATCGCCAACCCCGCCGCCCGCGAGCATTTCCTCGGCCAGCTCGAAAAGCTGCGCCAGGAGATGGCGGACGCCGAGCGCTTCGACGCCAAGCGCTTTCTGGCGCTGTTCAAGAGCGTGCGCGACCTGAACCGCACCAGCGTGTCGCTGCCCGAGGAGCTGCTGGTCGTCGAGTTCACCGAAGGCGCTTTGGATCGGCTCGACGACTACACCACCGTGATCTGGCCCGCCGACGCACTCGATTTCGACAAGATGATGGTCGGCAACTTCTTCGGCGTGGGCATTCAACTCGGCCTCGACGAAGCGACCAACCGGCTCAAGGTCGTCACGCCGCTCGAAAACTCGCCGGCCTTGCGCGCCGGAATCCAGCCCGGCGATCTGATCCTCGCCGTCGACGGCGAGAGCACCAAGGACTGGACGAGCGATCAGGCCGTGCGCCGCATCACCGGCCCCGAGGAAGGCACTGAGGTCAAGCTCACCATCTTCCGCCCGTCCACCGGCAGACAGACCGAGCACATGCTCAAACGCGGACAGATCAAGCTGACGACCGTGCGCGGCGTGAATCGAATACCCGGCACGTCCGACCGCTGGAACTACATCATCGACCCCGACGCCGGCATCGGATACGTCCGGCTCACCGGCTTCAATCCCGATTCCGCATCGGAACTCGAAAAATCGCTGACCGAAGCGCGCGCCCAGGGCATGAAAGCCCTGGTGCTCGACCTGCGCTACAACCCCGGCGGCTTGCTCGACGTGGCCGTGGGCGTCACCAGCCTGTTCCAGTCCAAGGGACAGGTCGTCTCCACGAAGGCGCGCAACCCCCTCGAAAGCGACGAACTCGACGTCGACGGCGACGCCGACTTTTCTGATCTGCCGCTGGTGGTCTTGGTGAACGACGGCAGCGCCAGCGCCGCGGAAATCCTGGCGGGCGCGCTGCAGTCGCACAATCGCGCCGTCGTGCTCGGCGAGCGCACGTTCGGAAAAGGCAGTGTGCAGAAGGTCATGGGCCTGGGCAGCCCGATGCGCGAGTCCGCCGTGCAGCGTGCCCGGCTCAAGCTCACGACCGCGCTCTACTACCTGCCGAACGGCAAGTCGCCGCACCGCAAGCCCGACGCGGAGCTGTGGGGCGTCGACCCCGATTGGTCCATCGAGCTCACGCCGAAGGAGATCGAGAAGAACCTTGAGCGCGAGCGCGAGGCGTTCGTCATCCATAACGAGGAGACCGCCGCCGAGGAGCTCGACGAGAGCGCCCGGCAGAAGGAGCTGGATTCGATCCGCGTCGAAACCGCGAAAGACGACGAGGACGAAGAAGACAATCGCGATCTGCTGACGCCTGACGAGATCAAGGAGTTGCGAGGTTCGCCGCACAAGGTGGCGAATGCCGACCCGCAGCTCGACACGGCGTTGCTCCAGCTTCGCGTGAAGCTCGCCGCGAATCTCCCGTGGCCGCGCCAGGTGGCGCAGCGGCCGGTCGACGCGGCACCCAAGCAGCCCTGATTCGTGCGCGCGCTTGTTCAGCGCGTGCGCTCCGCCGCCGTGCGGGTTGCCGGCGAAACCGTCGGCGAGATCGGGCCCGGCCTGCTGGTCTACGTCGCGGTCGCGCCGAATGACAGCCCCGCGCAGAGCACGTGGCTGGCCGGGAAGGTCACACGGCTGCGCGTCTTTTCCGACGAGTTTGGCAAGCTCAACCGCGATGTGCGCGATGCCGGCGGCTCCGTTCTGCTGATTAGCGCGTTCACGCTGCTGGCCGACGCGAGCCGCGGCAATCGTCCGTCGTTCGACGCCGCCGCGGGCGCGGCGATTGCCTCCTCGCTCGTGGAGCGGCTTCGCGACGAGATTCGCGGGGCGGGCGTTTCCGTTGCAACGGGCCGCTTCGGCGCCGACATGCAGGTCGAATCCACGAATGCCGGCCCGATCTGCATTCTGCTCGAATCGCCTGAAGTTTGACGCGAACGCCGCGGCAACTCTGAAGTCGACCGCTCGTTGACGACGGCGGCACCTTCGCGGGTTTGTCGTATCATGATCGGCCAGCGAGGACGCCACGTGACGACCCAGCGCGCCCAGTTCGCCCCCAGCGAAATTGCCGTCGTCATTAGCCACTTCGAAATCGGGGTCGTCTCCGCGGCGCGGCCCCTGGCCCGCGGCACCGGCAGCTCGCCCAAGCTTCTGCTGCAAACCGATCGCGGCCGCTACATCCTCAAACGGCGCAACGCCGTCGGCGACTTCGAGCGCCGCTTGCAGTTCGCACACGCGCTTCGCACGCATCTGCGCACCGCGGGTTTCGAGGTGCCGGCGGCGATCGCCACCCGCGACACCGGCGAACCCGCGCTGGCCCACGGCGATCGCGTCTACGAGGTCTTCGAGTTCGTGGAGGGCGATCGCTACGACGGCTCGCTCGACGAAACCATGGAGGCCGGGCGCAGCCTCGCGAGCTTTCATCGCGCCGCGAGCGGTTTCCAGTCAAGCTGGTTCCCGCAGGGCGAGGCATATCACGACTCGACGCAGGTTCGCGCGTGCCTGCAGGGCGCCGCCGCCGCAATCGGCGGACACGAGTCGGTGGCCGACCGCGCCGCCGAACTCGAAGACCTATGCACCGCGCTGCGCGACGAGTACGACGCCGCAGCGCGCGACGTCAACACCCTCGGCTTCGCGCACTGGCCGCGCGGCGCCGCGCACGGCGACTGGCACCCCGGCAACATGGTCTTCGCCCACCGTCGCGTCGCGGCCGTGATTGACTTCGACGCCGTGCGCATCGCGCCCACCGTGCTCGATCTCGCCAACGGCATGCTCCAGTTTTCGCTCGTGCTGCGCACCGGCGACCCCGAGCGCTGGCCGGATTACTTCGACGTCACGCGCATGCGGCGATTCTGGATCGGCTACAACGACGTGCAGGAGCTCGACCGCACGCAGCGCCGCGTGCTGCTGCGGCTGATGGTCGAATCACTGATCGCCGAAGCCGTGCTGCCGATCGCCGCCACCGGGTCGCTCGGCCTGCTGCCCGGATTCGGCGTACTGCGCGTGGTCTCGCGCAAGATCGAGTGGCTGGCCGACCACCGCGAGGAAATCGAGACCTGGCTGATGGAGTGAACCGCGTCGTCTCCGTTCGATGGCCGGCGCGTGGCCATGGCACGCGAAAATATGACGAAAAAGTCATGCAAATCAAGCAGGCCCGCTCATCCTGCCGGGAACGGCGTCAAGTGATCGGTTCCGAAAGCCTGATCCACGGCCCGATCCGACGCCTAGACTCGGCCACGGAAAGAGAGGCGCGAGATGAGCGGCGAGTACATTCTGCGACGCGAACAGACAATCCCGCGCCCGCGCGGCGAAGTGTTCGCGTTCTTTGCCGACGCCGCCAACCTCGACCGCATCACGCCGCCCTGGCTGCACTTTCGCATCCTGACGCCGCAGCCGATGTCGATCGTGCCCGGCGCCCTGATCGATTACCGCATTCGCTGGCGCGGCCTGCCGCTTCGCTGGCGCACGCGCATCGAGGAGTGGCATCCGGAAACGCGCTTCGTCGACATGCAGATTCGCGGGCCGTACGCGCTGTGGCACCACACACACGTCTTCGAACCCGCGCCGGGCGGCACGCACATGAGCGACGTCGTACGCTATCGAATTCCGTTTGGTCCGTTCGGCGCGCTGCTGCATCGGCTGCGCATTCGGAGCGACGTTGAGGCAATCTTTGACTATCGCATGCGGGCGATCGAGCGCATCTTCCGGGCAAGCGAGTCGCCCGCGGCGCAGTCCGCTCGGACAATGGGAGAGTGACGGGGCTCGAACCCGCGACCCCAAGGACCACAACCTTGTGCTCTGGCCAACTGAGCTACACTCTCCGTCGATGTGTAACCCGGAGTATAGCAGGCGGTCGCCGCGACGCCAATCGCGTCCCGCTGCGCGAGAGCCCGTTCAGAACACCCGCCGTGACGCGCTCGTCGCGAGTTCTCGCCCATCGCCCCGCGGCGCGCTCCGACTATCGCCCCAGTGATCGAATGCGCTGGTTGGCGTCGCCGATCGATGAAACGCGCAGCCCGAAATTGTCGCCCACACGGACGATCTCACCGGCCCCGATGGCGTGGCGGTTCACACGCAGGTCGGCGGGGTCGTCAATGTGGCGGTCAAACTCCAGAATCATGCCCAGCGAGAGCTTGCGCAGTGAGGCAATCGGCATCTGCCGCCGCGCAATCTCCACCACGACCGGCACCCGGATGCGCAGCAGGCGCGCCACGTTCGGCGGGGGCGGGGCGGCGGTGAACCTCGGCCGCGGCGGCGGAGGCGGAGGCGGCAGCCGAACGGGCCGCGGCGCCTCGGGCGCAGCCTCGCCCGCGCGAAGCAGCGCGTCGATCTCGTTCTGATCGATAATCATCGCCGGATGTACAACTCCCGCCGCGCTAAGGGCCGCTATCGTTGCTATCGGAACGCGACGCCGGCTCGTTCACCCTCGCCACGGAACGCCGGCGCAGGATTCGCCTCTTACGCCGGCCCGGCGGGGTTCCAATGCCGGCGCCAGTGCTCCAGCAGGAACAGCGACCAGAGCGGGTGTCCGAGGTGGCCCCAACGGTCGTGCTGCGCGAGTCGCTGCTCGAGCCAGTCAGCGCAAAAAATGCTGCGCGCGATGCTGCCCGGCGCGAGCAACGCTTCGTGCAGCGGCGCACGCAGCGGCCCGCGAAACCACTCGCCCACCGGCACGCCGAAGCCGCGTTTGGGCCGAGCAAGCACCTCGCGCGGCAGCCAGCGCGCCGCGAGCGAGCGCAGCAGCGCCTTGCGCCGCCGCCAGCGCTCCGGCAGCGACAGCGCGAATTCGACCAGCTCGTGATCCAGAAACGGACAGCGGCACTCCAGGCTGCACGCCATCGACGCCGTGTCGACCTTGGTCAGCAGATCGAACGGCAGATAGGTCGCGAAATCCACGCGGTTCGCGCGCTGGGCATCCGAATCGCCCGCGGCGCGAAACAGCGCTGAGAAGCGCGTGAGCGGCTCGTCGAATCGAATCTGGTCCTGGAATTCGCTGCGATAACCGCCGGCCAGCGACGAAGGCGAGAACACCGCCACCCATTCCAGATAGCGCAAATCAGTAGGGCAGCTCAACGCCGACAAGAAGCGATGCGCGCGATTGCGCGCCCTGCGCGGCTCGCCCGGGCCGATCCACGACGCCAGCCGTCCCGCCAGGCCGCGCGTCGCGCCTGTCTGGTCGAGCGCCCCGGCCCAGGCCGCGGCGCGATAGCGGTCGTAACCGAGGAACGCTTCATCGCCGCCGTCGCCGGTCAGCGCTACCGTCACCTGTCGCCGCGCCGCCGCACTCACCGCCAGCGTCGGGATCGCCGAGGAATCCGCCATCGGTTCGTCGAAGTGATGCACCAACGTCGGCAGGCTCGCGATCGCGTCCGGTTCGACCGTCTGCTCGTCGTGCCGCGTGCGCAAGAAAGCGGCTGTTTCGCGAGCTGCGGCGGATTCGTCGTAGCGCGCGTCCGCGAAACCGACCGTAAAGGTGCGCACCGGCTGCACACCGAGGCGCACCATCGCGGCCGCGACCAGCGAAGAATCCAGGCCGCCCGACAGAAACGCCCCCAGCGGAACATCGGACATCAGGCGCCGCTCGACCGCGCGCAGCAGCAGCTCCTCCAGCCGCGCCTCGGCGTCGCGGCGGCGCCCGCGAAACGCGGGCGGCGTCGGCAACCGCCAGTAGCGTCCGCTGCGCGCCGGCGTCTCCGAATCGACGCGAAACTCGATCCAAGTGCCCGGCTCGAGCTTGTTCAGCCCCGCGTAGATCGTGCGCGGCGCCGGCACGTACTGAAACAGCAGATACTCATGCAGCGCCTGGGGATCGATCGCGCGCGGCTGGTCGGGCAGGGCCAGGAGCGATTTCAGCTCGCTCGCATAGCGCAGCCGCCCATCGTGTACGCCGTAAACCAGCGGCTTCTTTCCGAATCGGTCGCGTGCCAGCACCAGCCGACCGGCGCGCTCGTCCCACAGCGCCAGCGCGAACATGCCGGCCAGCCGCTCGAACAGCCCGACGTCCCATTCCTCGAACCCATGCACCAGCACTTCGGTGTCGGAGGCGGTGGCAAACCGGTGGCCGCAGTCCAGGAGCTGGTCGCGCAGCGCGCGGTAGTTGTAAATCTCACCGTTGAATACGATCTGCAGCGAACCATCTTCGTTGCCGAGCGGCTGATGACCGGTCGCAAGATCGATGATGCTCAGCCGGCGAAACGCCAGCCCGCAGCGCCCGCGCGCGTCGAAATACTCACCGGCGTCGTCAGGACCGCGGTGGCGAATCGCGCTCGACATCCGCGCCAGCCACGACGCGTCAAGCTCCGCATCGGGCCGCAGCCGCAGCAATCCGGCGATTCCGCACATCGTCGCGCCAGTATAGGTGTCGCCCCCGGCGCTGCGCGACGATCGATTCCGCACTCGACCGCGCCGCATGCGCCGGAGGCGCATGCCGAGAACAATGCGCCCAAAGAGTATCTACGCTTCGAGAGGCTGACAGTTCGGACAGATGTGCGTGCCGCGCTGCCCGACCCGCAGCGCGACGATCACCGCGCCGCATGCGCCGCACGTTTCGCCCGTGCGACCGTAAACGCGCAGATGGTGCTGCATGCCGCCGCTGGGGTAGATCCAGTCAAACGAGGTTCCATTGCGGCGGATCGCCTCGCTCAGCACCGCGCGAATCGCGCCGTGCAGCGCCCGAATCTCGCCGCGTTCGAGCGAGCGCGCGGCCCGCAACGGGTGAATCCGCGCCCGATGCAGCGACTCGTCGGCGTAGATGTTGCCGATGCCCGCGATGACGGCCTGATCGAGCAGCAGCGGTTTGATCGGCCGCCTCGAAGAGCTGAGCTGCGAGCGTAGCCGCTCCGGCGTGAATTCGCGGCTCAGCGGCTCGACTCCCAACCCGTCCAGCGGCGACGCACCCGCCGGGGCGTAGACGATTCGGCCGAACTTGCGCGCGTCGCAGAAGAGCAGCCGCCGACCGTCATCCAGCGACCAGATTGCGCGGACATGCCGCGGCGAATCGGTCGTCGGGCGCGGGTCCGCCAGCTCGAGTCGCCCGCTCATGCGCAGGTGCACGAGCATGCGGCCGCCGTCGTGCAGCGCGAACACGAGAAACTTCGCCCGGCGCTCCAGCGATTCGATGCGCCGGCCCACCACGCCCGCGCGCACCGCCGCCACTGAGGGCGACGCCTGCCGCGCCCAGCGTGAGACGAACGCCTCGATGCGGCGTCCGGTCAGCTCCGGGCGGAATCGGCGAGCGATGGTCTCGACTTCGGGCAGTTCGGGCATGGCGTGGCATGATAGGTGCGGGGCCGCCGGGTTCGAGGCGTGCCGAGGCCGATGTCCCTGCTGACAAATACCGATACTATTCACATCCGAAGAGAGCGTCCCATGCGAAACGCGCTGCTCGTAGTCGTCATTCTGATCGCGTCCGGGTCGTATTTCGCGTGGCATCAGCTCCGCCCGGCGCCACTGGCGGCGTCAACTTGTCCGCACGCGCTTCAATCCGCCGAATGCCCGTTCTGCACGCCCGCGCTCGTCGAGAGCCTCGGCTGGTGCGACGGCCACGAAGTTCCTGAAGCGCTCTGCACGCGCTGCAACGACGCCGTGATCCCCGCGTTCAAGGCGCTGGGCGACTGGTGCGCCGAGCACGAGCTGCCCGAATCGCAGTGCCTGCTGTGCAATCCCTCGCTCGCGCACGGCGTCGACGACGAACACGGCGATACCGCGGAAACAGTTCATGGTTCGACCGCGCCGAACGCCGCGGCATCGGGTCCGGCTCCGACGATCGACGTCGAGGTCGCCAGCGCCGAGGAGACTCCGCGGTCGGCGCGACGGCCAAGTGTGAACTGCGCCACGGAGAATCTGCGGGTGCGGCTCGCGTCGCGCGAGATCGTGGGCCGCGTCGGACTCACGACGACTGCTGTTCGCGCGCTTCCGCTTCCCCAAACGATCTCATGCAATGCCGAACTCGCGTATGACCAGACGCGCTACGCGCGCGTCGCGGCGCGCGTGGCGGGCGTCGTGCAGTCCGTTCGCTTCGACCTCGGCCAGCCGGTCAGCGCCGGCGACACCCTGGTCGTGCTCGATTCGGCGGACCTCGCCAGCGCCAAGGCCGAATACCTCCAGACGCGGGCGCTGGTGCGCCTGGCGGAGACGACGCACGAACGATCGCAGCGCTTTCTGCAGTCGGGCAGCGCGGCGGGCATCGAAGCGTTGCGTTCCGAAACGGAGCTCGCCGAGCGCCGGATTGAGCTGGCGCGCGCCGAGCAGCGCCTGAAAAATCTCGGGCTCAACGAAGAACAACTGGAACAGATCCTGACCGCCAACGACACCAGCTCACTGCTGTCCATTCTCGCGCCCTTCAGCGGCATCGTCGTCGAGCGCAACGCGACCGCCGGCGAAGTCGCGGCCCCGGCCGCGCCCCTGATCGCCATTGCCGACACCCGCGGCATCTGGGCCATGCTCGACGTCTACGAATCCGACCTGCGCGACGTCGCGCTGGGGCAACCCGTGCTGCTCACGCTGAACGGCCTGCGCGGCGAGACCTTTGGCGGCCGAATCACCTGGATCAGCGCCGAGCTCGATCCGCGCACGCGCACGCTGCGCGCCCGCGCCGAGTTCGACAACCCCGACGGCCGGCTGCGCGCGAACATGTTCGGCCGGGCCACGATCCGGGTGCACGAGCAGGAGCCGGTCGTCGTGGTGCCGCGCGACGCAGTGCAGTGGGAAGGCTGCTGCAACGTGGTGTTCGTGCCCGAGTCGGAGACCGTCTATCGACCGCGAAAGGTGCGGCTCGGCTGCCAGACGCCGGACTACTACGAGGTCGAAGAGGGTCTGCGCGAGGGTGAACTCGTGGTGACCCAGGGCAGTTTTCTGCTGAAGACGGAGATTCTGAAGGGCAGCCTCGGCGCCGGCTGTTGCGAAGCCGGCGGACGACCGCAGGACTAGGCAAAGCGCCGAGGAAACATGCTCGAACGGATCATCACCTGGTCGCTCGAGAATCGCCTGGTGGTGCTGGTCGGCGCGGGGCTGCTCGTCGTGCTGGGGCTCTCGGCCGCGTCACGCATCCCGATCGACGCCTTCCCTGACACCACGCCGGTTCAGGTGCAGGTCAACACGGTTGCCGCCGCCTACTCCCCGGTCGAAATCGAACAGCAGATCACCGTTCCCATCGAGCGCAGCATCGCCGGATTGCCTCGGCTGCTCGAGGTCCGCTCGGTCTCGAAGTTCGGCCTCTCCCAGGTCACGGCGCTTTTCGAGGACGGCGTCGACGTCTACTTCGCGCGGCAGATCATCTCCGAGCGGCTGCAAACGGTCGAGTTGCCCGCGGAGGTGGAGCGCCCCACGATGGGCCCGGTCTCCACCGGACTCGGCGAAGTCTTCCACTACCTGCTCGAGGGCCCGGATTACTCGCTCTCAGAGCTCACCACCATCCAGAACTGGACCATCAAGCCCCGGCTGCGCGCCGTGCGCGGCGTCGCCGAAGTCAACACCTGGGGCGGAATGCGCAAGCAGTTCCACGTCCTGGTCCACCCGGACCGCCTGCTGAAATACAACCTGCTGCTCGACGACCTCGTGCAGGCCCTGCAACGCAACAACCTCAACGTCGCGGGCGGCGTCGTGAGCCGCGCCGGGGAAATGCAACTCGTGCAGGGCATCGGCATCGCCCGCAGCGAAAGCGAAATCGCCGAAATCGTGATTTCCGCCCGCGACGGCGTGCCCATCCGCGTCCTCGACGTCGCCGACGTACGCGTCGGCCACGAAATCCGCCGCGGCGCCGTCACCGCCAACGCCCGCGGCGAATACGTGCTTGGGCTGGTGTTCATGCTGATGGGCGAGAACAGCCACGCTGTCACTCGCGCCGTCGCCGAGGAAGTGCGCTCCATCAACGCCACGCTTCCGCCCGGCGTGCGCGTTCGCCCGGTCTATCAGCGCACCACGCTGATTGAGCACGTCATCGCCACCGTCCGCACCAATCTGCTCGAAGCCGCGCTGCTGGTGATCGCGGTGCTGTTCGCGTTTCTGGGCAATCTGCGGGCCGGGTTGATCGTCGCCGTCGCCATCCCGCTGTCGATGCTGTTCGCCGCCGACCTCATGATGCGCTTCGGAATCGCCGGCAGCCTGATGAGCCTCGGCGCGATCGACTTCGGGCTGATCGTCGACAGCGGCGTGATCCTCACCGAGAACAGCATGCGACGCCTCGCGCTGGCGGGCGGCGCGCGCCCCGTGCCCGACGTCGTCCGCGACGCCTGCCTCGAGGTACGGCGGCCCACCATGTTCGGCGAGCTGATTATCGCAATCGTCTATCTCCCGATTCTCACGCTCGAAGGCATCGAGGGCCGCCTCTTCCGCCCCATGGCGCTCACTGTGCTTTTCGCGCTGCTCGGCTCGATGATCCTGTCGCTCACGCTGCTGCCCGTGCTGTGCAGCCTGCTGCTCCCGCGACGCGTGCGCCACGAGGATAACTGGCTGGTGCGCGCCCTCAAATGGCTCTATCGCCCGGTGCTACGGCTTGTGCTGGCGGCGCGCGGCGTGGTGCTGCTTGTCGCCGCGGCCCTGCTCGGATTTGGCGTCTGGCTGGCCCTGCGAACCGGCGCCGAGTTCGTCCCGCGCCTCGCCGAGGAGGCCGTCAGCATCAACGCTGTCCGCCTGGCCGGGGTGTCGGTCGAAGAGTCCGTGCGCTACAGCGGCCAGATCGAGCGGCTGCTGCTCGAGGCCTTTCCGAACGAGATCGCGGACGTCTGGTCACGCACCGGAACCGCCGAGATCGCGACCGATCCGATGGGCGTCGAGCTCACCGACATCTTCCTAACCCTGCGCCCCCGCACCGAATGGACCCGCGCCGCCGGCCAATCCGAGCTCGAATCACGCCTCGCCGAGACCCTCGGCGGCATGCCCGGCATGCGGCTCGTCTTCAGCCAACCCATCGAAATGCGCCTCAACGAGATGATCGCCGGAGTGCGCAGCGACTTGGGAATCAAGATCTTCGGCGACGACCTCGAAACCCTGCGCAACCTCGGCGAAAGGGTGCGCGCCGCCGTCGCAAACCTCCCCGGCGCCGAAGACCTCACAGTCGAGCAGGTCACCGGACAGCCGCTCATTCAGATCGAGGTCGACCGCGCCGAAGTCTCGCGCTTCGGCGTACCGGCGCGACACGTGCTCGAAATGGTCGAGGCCGTCGGCGGGACCCAGGTCGGCGAGATTCGCGACGGCGAGCGGCGATTCGACCTGGTTGTGCGGCTCGCCGAGCCCTATCGTGATGGCGCGACCGCCATCCGCGCCATCTCCCTCGCGACGGCCGACGGCCAGCGCATCCCGCTCGATCGCGTCGCGCGCATCCGCGAGACCAACGGCCCATCGACCATCACGCGCGAGCAGCAGAAACGCCGGCTGATCGTGCAGACCAACTACAGCGGCCCCGATCTCGCCGGGTTTGTGCGGGCCGTCCGCGACGCGCTCGCGCGCGACGTGGCGCTGCCCGACGGCTACTTTCTGCGCTTCGGAGGGCAATTCGAGCACTACGAGCGCGCCGCGACCCGATTGCTGTTCGTCGTGCCGCTGGCGCTCGGGCTGATCCTTGTGCTGCTTTACCTCACCTACCGCCGCGTGACCGACGTCGTGCGCATCTTTCTGACGCTGCCGCTCGCGGTCGTCGGCGGGCTTGCCGCACTCCATCTGCGCGAACTGCCCTTCAGCATCTCCGCCGGTGTCGGGTTCATCGCCATGTCGGGCGTTGCGGTGCTTGGAGACATGGTGTTCGTTTCACACCTGCGCGCTCTGCTCGACGCGGGCCGCCCCTTGCGAGCAGCCATCGAGGAAACCGCACTCACTCGCCTGCGCCCCGTGCTGATGACCGGCCTGGTCGCCAGCCTTGGATTCGTACCGATGGCCCTCAGCACCGGCGTCGGGGCCGAGGTGCAGCGCCCGCTCGCCACCGTCGTCATCGGCGGCGTGCTGACGAGTACGTTCCTCACGCTGTGCCTGCTGCCCGCAATCTACGCCACGCTCTCGCGCGCCTCGCGCCCGACGGAATAAAGGCCGCCAACGTGCCGCCACAACGGATCGAGTGGATGCCGCGCACGGTCGGTCCGCGCGTCGCGACGCGCTCTATTCGCATTCCGCTCCGAACGACGCCAGCACCGCGCCCAGGTCTCCGAGGTCCACGCAGCCGTCGCCGCCGTCGACCGGGTACACGTCGCCCTCCCAGCGCGCCTTGCGGCACTCGCCCGCGTCGCCCGTCCAGTTCGCCAGCACGACGCCGACATCCGAAAGATCGACGCGGCAATCGCCGATCGCGGGATACATGTCAGCACCGTCGCAGGGCGCCGTGCGAGAGCATGTTCGGCGCAGGTTGTAGACAAAGGCCGAGCCTTGCGAAGGCTCTTCGTCGTACAAGCCCGGCGCGCCAATCACCAAGGTGTCACCCTCCATGTCGAGCGTCCAACCGTACATGTCATAATCAAGCGGGTTCGGGGCATCGATAGTCTGGTCATACGCCCAGCCTTCATCGCCCAGAACAAACAGATGCACGCGGCCGCTCCACTCGAGTGTTGGATGCGACGCGGTTACCGCGGCCACGTTGCCCGACAGCGCGGCCGTCTGCAGGACGCCGTCGGGCGGAGTCAGTTCAGCTTCCAGCAGCCAGATCGCAGGGTCGCGAACGTACACGAGCGCCGGCACCGGCTCACCATCACTAAGGATCCTGCACGCGACGAGCAGTCGGTCCCCATCCAGTCGCGGTTGACACACGTAACGTCCGTTCAGGGCGGGATGTACGGGAACCAGGGTTGCGTAATACCAGACCGTGCCGGCGAGTCCGTACTCGTGAGCGAGGGCGAAATCTCCATCGGCGGCGTCGTAGGATTCGCCGATCACGATACGACCGTCGCCGATCGCTGCCAACTCGCCAAAATCATCGAATCGCACCGGAATCGGCGGCGTTATCACTCCACTGAATTGCCAGTCGTCGTTTGTATCTCGCGCGAAAACGGCAGCCGCTCCGGCGTCATTGTCCGCGTACGGCGCGGATATGACCGCCAGATCGTCCTTCAGCGTCACGCTAGCGCCGAAGCCGCCGAGGCCCTGCCCTTGCGGCTTCTCGATCACCTGACCCTCGACCCAGACACCGCTTTCGCGCCGAAGCGGAAGAATCTGTTCGCCAGAATAGCCGAGAAGCATGGTGTCTCGATCGAACGCCAGCGGCGGATGGACAGTGATATCCGTGTAGAGCGGCAATGTTTCGTCGCGCGCCCAACTATCGCCAACCTTTTCGAACGAGAGAAGCCTCGTCGGTGCGACCGGCTCTGAGTACGTGGTGCCACTCCAGGCGCTCACGACGATCGTTCGACCCGACACTGCGAGTTCGGCCCCAAATCGCGCCGCAATCGAAATTTCTCCGACCGGGGCGCCGATCGATGCGGTCAAAATCCACCGCGATGCTTCCTCATGCACCGCCACACCACCGATCCCGCCGATCGCGAGTCTGCCGTTCAGTAGCGACACCCACGTAATTCCGTAGTCGAACCAGGTCTCGGCTTCCGTCCACACGCCGCCGAGATTCACGAACTGGTACACGGTCGCGCCACCGGACTCCGCGAAGACCCAGGCCTGCCCGGGAGCCGCCGCCACAATCTGCCCGAAGTACGACCGCTGAAAGTCCGCGTCGCCCGTCAGCTTCGCCTGCTCGACCCAGTTCACTCCGTCCCACCCGAACACATACGCCGAACCCCGGTCATCACCCGGCGATTGCGGATCGTCGAGCGGCGCACCCACCACCAGCAACGTGCCATGCAGCGCAACCGCCGCCCCGAACGAGTCGTCCGCCGTCCCGTCGCTCGCCGACACTTCGCGCGGCGACGACCACACGCCCGCCGTTCGCGTGTACACATACGCCGCACCCGAGCGAATCGCGACGCCGCGCGCCGCCTCGGCGCCCACCACCAGCCGATCGCCGCTCACGCTCACCGCGCGCCCGAACGAATCGCGCGCCGTGTTGTCCGTCGGCGTCAGACGCGCCTGTTCGACCCACGCTCCGTCCTCCAGCACGTAGACGCAGACGTCCTTCTCGCTCGTCGTGCTCAGGTCGCCGTGCCCGATCGCCAAGGTGCCCTGGTCCAGGCTCAGCGCCACGCCGAAGCGCTTGTCCGCCAGCGGCAGCGAAGGCGCGATCGTCTGCGTCTGCGTCCACACACCGTCGACGCGCGTGAACACATAGACGCGCCCTTCGTTGTCGAACGTGCCGTCGGCGTCCGGACTGGCGACGATCAGACTGTCGCCCTCGATCTGCACCGCCTCGCCAAACCGGTCGAACGGAACCGCGTCGTCGGCTTGCAGTCGCGCCTCAAAGAGCCACTCGAATCCGTCGAAGCGATACACGTACGCCGCGCCGTGATCCAGGCCGATCTCGCCGTTCTCGCTGGGGTCGCCGATCGCGATCACGTCGCCGTCCTGCGCGACCGACCAGCCGAACTGGTCGCCCAGCGTGCGGTAGCCATGCGGAACAAGGTCCAGCAGGTTGAGCTCGCGCTGCACATCAAGCTCCTGCGCCAGCACCGCGGATAACGAAAAACAACCAAGACACACGCAAGCGAGAAAGACGCGTCGGAACTGACACATCGCACGGGCCTCCAATAAATGGCGTCGCGCGAGACTTGCACTGTTTCGCGCGAGATTTGAGAGCCCGATCCTACCCGCCCCCGAGATCGCTCCACAACGGCAACTTCGCGAGGCATCCAAAACCGGCTTGACATTCATGTTTTGTTAGGTTAACGTTCGTGTACAGGGCGTTAGAATTCAACAATTCAGGGAGAAACCAATGTCCAGCTCCGTCTCGCCGATCCCGGAAGGGTTCCGTTCCGTCACACCGGCCATCGTGGTCAACGGCGGCGCCAAGGCGATCGAGTTCTATCAGCGCGCCTTCGGCGCTGAAGAGATCATGCGACTCGCCGGCGACGACGGGAAAATCATGCACGCCGAGATCCGCATCGGCGATTCGATCATCATGATGGGCGACGAATTTCCCGACTGGGGCTACAAGGCCCCGCTGCCCAACCACGTCAGCGGCAGTCTCAACCTCTACGTGCCCGACGCGGACAAGGCCTTCGCCCGCGCGATCGAAGCCGGCTGCACCGTCGCGATGCCGCTGATGGACGCCTTCTGGGGCGACCGCTACGGCAAAGTGATCGACCCCTTCGGGCACACGTGGGGCATCGCTACCCACGTCGAGGACGTCTCGCCCGAGGAATGCGCCCGCCGAGCCAAGGCCTGGAAACCGCAGTGCGAGTAGCGCCCGCAGCGGCGCGGAGCTAGCGCCGCGTGACCGTGCACGAGCGAGCCGCCGGTGCTACATTGCACGAACAGGGGATAGCACCCCGCGAAAAGGAGAATGAGGATGCAGAGAGCGATTCGAGCAGGTTTCGTGGCCGCGATCGCCGCATTGGCGATTTCGCTGGCCGGTTGTGCGCACAACCACCAGCAGCAGTGCTGCATGGACGGCGCGAAAGATGGTGCCAAGGCCGCCGCATGCTGCACCGAAGGCGGCAAGTGTTGCGGCAAGTGCGATCAGGCCAAGGCCTGCTGCAAGTGCTGCGAAGCCGGCAAGTGCACCTGTTGCAAGGACGGCAAGTGCGGCGACTGCTGCAAGAGCGGGGCCTGCAAGAAGGCCTGAGTCGCGCGTCGCACGTCGGATTGACGTAAAGCAGGCCGGCGCTCGTCGTCGGCCCGCTTTTTTTGATCGCCGCGCCGGCTGCCCTGAAAAAGCGCCCACAGCCGCAACTACCGACGCTGCTGCGCTCGGGTCGCGATCAGTGCAGCGCCCAGCACCATCAACACGCCCGCGGTCGGCTCGGGAACGACCGTGAGAAACACGGGGCCGTTGATTCCGCCCAACCCCGGTGAAATGAACTCGCCCAGGAACTCGCCGCTCGTCGCGTCATAGCGCAACACGCTGTTGTTGGACGACGTCACGAACAGCTCGTCGCCATCCAGCGCCATCCCGACCGGCCCGTTCAGCCCGCCGGCACCCGCGCTTACGAGATTGCCCAGAAATTCCCCGCTCGTCGGATCGTACGTCTTAACGGTGTGGCCGCCCTCGGCCGTGATCAGCAGTCGATCGCCGTCAAAAATCAGCACCCGCGGCCGGTTGATGACCGAGACAAAGGTGCTGACGACACCGCTGGTCAGGTCATACCGCAGGACGCGGTTGTTCCAATAGCTCGGCACATAGAGCGCACCGTCCGGCCCGAAAATCGCGCCGTTGTCCGGACCGTTAAGCGAGCCTTCGCCCGCCGCGACCGCGATCTCGACAAACGCTCCGGTCTGCCCGTCGTAGCGCAGCACCTCGTCCGTGTTGAAGCTCGGAACGTAGATGTCTCCGTCCGGCCCCCATGTCATTCCCGTCGGGCCATCGAGACCGCCGCTGCCCGCCGCAACGAACGTGTCGACGAAGGCGCCGGTCGTGACCCGGTAGCGTTGAATCGTGTCCGTCCCTTCGCTCGCAACGTAGAGCAATCCGTCCGGCCCGACCCGTGCGGCGAGCGCACCATCCAGACCCACTCCCGATTGCAGCGCGCCGAGATGCGAGCCGTCGGCCAGCGAATAGCGTCCGACCTGATCCGAGAAGAAACTCGTCACCAGCAGCTCACCCGCCGACGCCGAAAGCGCCATCGACGCGACCGCAGCCAGCCAAATCATCCGCTTCATTCCGCGTCCCCCTTTGTTGGCGCCGTCGTGTCGGCGCGTTCGCGTTCGCAGCGTCCCTTAGCGTGATCCGTCCTTCGCCTCACCGGTCGCGGCGCGACTCTGCCCCCTTCGCCGAATCGCCGGCCGGTAGCGCTGAATCAGCAGTTGTTTGCCCAGCGTTACCGGCGATTCGAGCGGCGCGAGCCGATCGAGCAGCGCCAGCAGCGCTTCGCGGTCGTCGCCGGCGTGCAGCCGCGCACGCAGCGCCGCCAGCAGCAGATCCGACGACAGCCCCGAGAAGTGAATCCACGCCTGGAACGGCCCGCGACACCAGTAACCGTGCAGCAACTGCTCGCCGTCATACGTCAGCAGACCGAGCAGAAATTCGCGCCCGTCCACGTTCAGACTCACCCACTGACCCGGCCCGGCGTCGAGCGCGCCTTGCCCGCGCGGATCGACGATGACCGTGGCGTTGGGCAAATCGATCGGCTCGAACACCTTCACGCCCACCGCCACGCGCGCGTCCACGCCACGCAACGTGTCATGGAGTTCCGCGGCCGCTGCCGGACACGCCGTGAGATTGATGACCAGCCGCGCCGCGCGCAGCATCGATCGGCACCGATCGAAGAACTGGGCTCGATCAAGAATCGGATACAGCAGGTCGTCATCCACGTCGGCGTCAGTCGGGCCGGCCAGCGCTGCAGCCGCGGCGCAGTTCTCGGAAAACGATCGCTCCAGCCGCGCCAGGAACTCGGCGATCGGCACGGCTCGGCAATACCGCACACCCTGCTGATCCACGACCTGCACCGCACCGCGGCTTTCGAGCGATTCGATCGCCTTGTAGACGTTCGAGAACTGCCGACCGAGCGCCTGCGCCACGCGGTAGCCCGTCGCCGGCGACTCGCGCAAGAGAAAACCAAAGACCTCGGCCTCGAGGTCGCTCAGCCCCAGCGCGACGAGTGCCGCCGATCCACCTACCGCCCGTTTCATATTACTCTCTACAAGAAGTAATATGTCGCTTCGGCAGGAATGTCCACCGCGCCACGAAAAACCGCTCGCTTATCAGACGTCCGTGATGGCCGTGACGCGTTTCGTATTGTTACCTCGGAGTCTGGCTGTCGGCGGCTTCAGGGGGAGGCCGGTGACCGCTTGGGAAGGAAGCTGATCCGTGAATCACGACCGCCATCACGCGCTGCCGCGCGCCGCGCAGTATTTCCTTGCGCTGCTGACGATCTGCGTGCCCGGGAGCGCGGGAACCTACTCCGAGGTCACGTACTTCTCCTCCGTCGACGGCGAGTCGCTCAGCGGCGAACTTTGGCTGCCCAGCGGCTTCGTCGACGACGGTTCGCGCCGCCCGCTCGTCGTCTACCTGCACGGCGCCGGCGGCGACGCCTCCGTGCTCCGGACGCACGCCGGCGGCGCGATCACCGCCCAGCTCGACGCGCGCGGCTGGATCGGCGTCGCGCCCGACGGCCGACGCTGGGGACTGCAGCGCGAGTGCAACAGCGAATTCTCGATCGGCTACGTCGACCGCGACGATCCCGACGTCGGACCCGGCGAGCAGGACATCCTCGATCTCGTCGACTGGGCACAGGCCAATTTCGACATCGACCCCCAGCGCGTCTACCTGATGGGGTTCTCCTTCGGCGGCCGCGGGGCGTACGTCATCGCGCTGAAAAACCCCGACCGCTTTGCCGCGGTAGCGCCGCTCGCGCCCGTCGTCGACGCGCATTTCGCCTACCTCCACACCGTTGAAACCGGCTGCTCCGACGCGATCCTCGGCGGCGTGCCCGGCACGAGCGACCGCGTAAACACGCTCTACAAAGCCACCAGCGCCCGGTTCCTCATCGAGAACGCCTACAACCTGCCGGTCTTCCACGCCCACGGCCAGGCCGACGGCATCGCCACCAACCGCCAGAGCCAGGACCCGTTCCTCAACGGCTGGCACCTGACGAGCGATTCGGCGTTCGATGGATGCCTGCCCGGCTCGACCACCCTCTGTTTCGGCAGCAAACCGACGCTCAGCGAGCTGCACTCCCGCCACCCCGACGGATACGACTGGGCACGCATGTTCACCAGCGGCGGACACTGGGTCGACGCGTCCTGGATCAACGGCGGTCTGCCGGGCGGAAAACCGGTCGGCGTCGACAACCCGGACGCACCCGGTCAGCTTCTCGGCGTGATGGACTTCTTCGCCGCCCGCACGCGAGTTTCATCGCCCGACACCGTCGTCTTCAAGACCTACGACGACGAACATCGCAGCGCCTATTGGCTCGAGCTCGGCAGCGCCGTCGCCTGGACCGGCTCGCCGGCCGCGATCCGCGCCACGCGCGACGTAGCCGCCAATCGCATCACCGTCGAGCTGGCGCGTGTTTCGAATGTCGACTTCGACCTTCTGGCGGCTGGACTGGCGCTCGATGTCGACCATCCGCTCGAGATCATCGTCTCACCGCTCGCCGAGGCCGCGTTTGATCCCGATCTCGCGGTCGATGGCGAGAGCTACGAGACCATGCTGACCGTGCGCGGCGCCGCCGTGCAGAACCTCGCCGTGACCCGAAACGGCGCTGCGCTCGCCGTCGAAGACGTCGTGGCGGGCGCCGACTTCGTCGAAGTCGGACCGGTCCTGGTGGCTGCCGGCACCACGCTGCGGCTCACCTCCAGCGCGCCGCCTCTGCCCGCGCCTGACCCCTCGGACGACGGTTCATCAGACGGAGGGGGCAGCACGACCGGCAACGCCGGCGGCGACAGCACCACCAGCGATGGCGGCAGCTCCTCGGGCGACGGCGGCAGTGTCGTCGCCGGCGCCTCCGTCTCGAACGACGCGGGCTCCGCCGATGGATCTTCTCCCAACAACGCCGACGACTCAGGCGGCGCGGGCGGCGACTTCTCGCTCCAGCCCGGCGACGACGCCGAAGACCCTGATATTCGCGGCGGCGTCGCCGGCGGACTCTGCGGCGCCGGAATGGTCAGCTCGCTCGCGGCAACCTTCGCTTCGCTCGCCGCCGCGCGGCGCAGACGTCGCGAAATTCGCAGGCCGCCGCAACCGAGCGAAAACGCGCGGCTATACTGAATCCGGCAGCGGGGCGTTGCCAATCGCAGAACATTCCCAAACTCTCGTTCCAGCGCTCAAGGAGGAGCCATGGAATACCGCGTTCACCTGAATCTGGCCACGACGGCCGCCATTCTCACGCTCGGCATCGGCGTCAGCCTGGTCACCAGCGTGCTGGTCGCCTCGCGCGCGTACGCGTCGCGCGGGGCCGAAGCCGCGCGCGCCGACCAGACTCTCACCGCGAAAGGCTCGACGCGTAAGCGCATCGTGAGCGATCGCGCGGTGTGGACGGTCGTCGTGCGCGGCGAGCACGCCGGCTTGCAGGAGGCCTACGCGCTGCTCGACTCCGGCGCCGCACGCGTGCGCGAATTTCTGAAGACCCAGGGATTCCGCGACGCCGAAGTCGGGCTCGGCGCAATCGCCACCGCCATCCACTACGCGCGCGATGCGAAGGGCAACGAGACGCGCGAAATCGAAAGCTACTCGCTCAGCCGTGCCATCGGCGTCACCACGCGCGACGTGATGCGCGTGCACCAGGCCGCCGGCGAGGTGACGGCGCTCATCCGCGATGGCGTGCTCGTGATCTCCGCAGCGCCCGAGTACTACTACGACGACCTGCCATCGCTGCGCGTGACGCTGCTGGGCGAGGCCTCACGCGATGCGCGGGCCCGCGCCGAGGAGATCGCCCGCAACGCCGGCTGCCGCGTGGCGGAGGTTCGCTCGGCCAGCATGGGCGTGCTGCAGGTGACGCAGCCGTTCTCGACAGACGTGCGCGACTACGGCGCGTATGACACATCGACGATCGAGAAAGACGTGCAAGCCGTCGTCACCGTCACTTTTCGCGTCGAGCCGGCCTGACGCGCGTGCGTAGCCCGCGCCCAACTCGCCGACGCCTCGTGGCTCGGGCGATTGAAGTGGCATGCAGCGCCGACTTGTAGCCGGCTGTGCGTTACTCGGCGGCTTCCTGCGGAGCACTCACCGGCGCGGGTTGCGGCGCAGCGTCGTCGCGCCCCAGGAGGCGGGCCACGCACCAGCTCGCCGCAAGCAGCAGCGCCGTCAGCGCCGCCGCGCCGAACAGCGCGAATTTCACCTGCGTCGCGTAGGCCGCGGCTGCGATGCGCGACATGCTCTGATCGCCGTCGAGAATCCGCGCCACGGCCACGTTCTCGGCCCAGTCCGCCGCGGCGAACCCCAGCGGCAACGCGACGCACACATAGGCCAGCGTGCGGGGCAGGCGCAGCCGCCGCGCAAACACCACGATCGGCGTCAGCAGCGCCACAGCGTTGGCCCCCACGAACGCCAGGTCGGTGTAGAAGTGAGTTCGGTAAAGCTCGCGCCCTGCCGCGCCCAGCGCATCGAGGCGAGCGGCGACTTCCGCGCCGGTCGGCGCAGGCTTCTCATCGAAGGGCGGCGCCAGCTTTGCGATCTGACCGTAAGGGCCACCCACCATAACCATCGACGCCGCGGTCAGCGCAACCGGGATCAGCCACAGCCAGCGCAAGCTCTTCAACGCGCGCCTCCCGTCCCGCTTCCCGGACCGCCGCGAGCCATCAGGCAACCGCGGGGTCGGTCGACTCCGGCTTCAGCCCGAGCTGCTTCAGCGCCTCGGGCAGTTTCTTGCGATCAAACCCGCCGCTCTGCGCCAGTTCGTACAACGCCGCGTACACCACGCTCGCCGCGTCGATCTCGAAGTGCGAGCGCAGCGCCTCACGCGTGTCGCTGCGGCCGAAGCCGTCCGTACCCAGCGCGTGGATGCCCTTCGGCGCCCAGCGGCTGAGTCGCGCCGGCAGCGTCTTCACGTAATCGCTCACCGCGATCACCGGCCACGGCTCCGACTCGAGCGCCGCGCTGAGGAACGGCTGGCGCGCCGGCTGATCCGGATGCAGCCGATTCCAGCGCTCCGCCGCCAGCGCGTCGCGGAACAGCTCGTTGTAGCTCGTGACGCTCCAGACGTCGGCCGCGACGCCGAACTCGGCCAGTCGCTCCTGTGCCGCGAGCGCCGCCCGCAGAATCGGTCCGCTGCCGAACAGGTGAATTCGCGGCGACTTGCCCGGCTTGTCTGCCGCGCGGAACTTGTAGAGGCCGCGCAGAATCCCCTCTTCCGAGCCAGGGACCAGCGGCGGCTGCTCATACTGCTCGTTGTAGGCGGTGATGTAATAGAACGCGTTCTCCTGCGCTTCGTACATGCGGCGGATGCCGTCCTGCACGATGATCGCGAATTCGCATGCGAACGCCGGGTCATAGGTCTTGCAGTTCGGGACGGTGCTGGCGTGGAGCGGGCTGTGACCGTCCTGGTGCTGCAGGCCCTCGCCGTTTAGGGTCGTGCGGCCGGCCGTGGCCCCCACAAGGAAGCCGCGCACCCGCGCGTCCGCCGCGGCCCAGATCGAATCGCCGATGCGCTGGAAACCGAACATCGAATAGAACGTGAAGAACGGGATGGTGTTGATGCCGTGGCTGGCATAAGCCGTGCCCGCCGCGGTGAACGACGCCATCGAACCGGCTTCGGTGATGCCTTCCTCCAGGATCTGTCCGTTCTGTCGCTCTTCGTAGCGCAACAGCGTCGCGTGGTCGACCGGCTCGTAGAGCTGGCCGGCGTGCGCGTAGATGCCGTGCTGGCGGAACAACGCTTCCATGCCGAACGTCCGCGCCTCGTCGGGCACGATCGGCACGATCAGCTTGCCGATCTGCGGATCGCGCAGCAACTTGCCCAGCATCCGCATGTAGGCCATCGTCGTCGAGGCCTTCGACTTGCCGCTGCCGCCAAGGAACTCCTTGAACGTCTCGCGCGTCGGCGCTGTCAGCGGCGCCGCGCGCACCACCCGCCGCGGAACCGCGCCGCCGAGCGCCGCCCGCCGCTCCATCAAGTACTTGAATTCGGCGCTGTTCTTGTCGAATCGGCAGAATGGCGCGTCTTCGATGTCCTCGTCGCGAACCGGAATCTCGAAGCGATCGCGGAACGCGCGCAGTTCGTCGTCGTTCAGCTTCTTCTGTTGGTGCGTGACGTTGCGGCCTTCGCCCGCCTCGCCCAGGCCGTAGCCCTTGATCGTGCGCGCCAGGATCACCGTCGGACTGCCCGAGTGCTCGACCGCGGACTTGAACGCCGCATGCACCTTCACCGGGTCGTGCCCGCCGAGCCGCAGCGTGCGCACCTGCTCGTCGGTCAGGTGTGCGACCATCTGCGCCATGCGCGGATTCTGGCCGAAGAAGTGCTCGCGGGCGTACGAGCCCTGCTCGACCGAGAAGCGCTGCCACTGGCCGTCGACGACGCGGCCAAGCGCCTCGACCAGCGTGCCGTCGTCATCCTGCCCGAAGAGCGGATCCCAGTCGCTGCCCCAGATGCACTTGACGACGTTCCAGCCGGCGCCGCGAAACGCCGCTTCCAGCTCCTGAATGATGTTGCCGTTGCCGCGCACCGGACCGTCGAGCCGCTGCAGGTTGCAGTTGACGACCCACACCAGCCGATCGAGTTGCTCGCGTGCCGCGAGCGTGATTGCGCCCAGGCTCTCGGGTTCGTCCATCTCGCCGTCGCCCAGAAACGCCCAGACGCGCGAGGCGCTGGTGTCCGCGAGTCCGCGGTCGCGCAGATACTCGTTGAATCGCGCCTGGTAGATCGAGCTGATCGGCCCCAGTCCCATCGAAACCGTCGGATACTCCCAGAAGTTCGGCATCAGCCACGGATGCGGATAGCTCGACAGCCCGCCGCCCGGGGCGGATTCGCGCCGGAAGTTGACGAGATGCGGCTCGTCGAGCCGGTGCTCGAGAAACGCGCGTGCGTAAAGACCGGGGGACGCGTGACCCTGGAAGTAGATGCAGTCTCCGCCGCCGGGCAGGTCCTTGCCGCGGAAGAAGTGGTTGAAGCCCACCTCAAGCAGCGTTGCCGCCGAAGCGTATGTCGAAATGTGGCCGCCGATGCCGTCGTTCTCGCGGTTGGCGCGCACGACCATGGCCATGGCGTTCCAGCGCATGAAGCTCTTGATCCGTCGCTCGAGCGCCCGGTCGCCCGGATACTTCGGCTCCTCCGCGACGGAGATCGTGTTCACATACGGCGTATTGGCGTTGAACGGCACGCTGACGCGCCGCCGCTCCGCCCACACTCGCAGCTGATCGAGGATGTATTCCACGCGCCGCACGCCCGAAACGTCACGAACGGCGGCAATCGACTCCAGCCAGTCTGCGGTTTCGTGGGAATCAACGTCATGCGGCGTATTCGAACGTAACATTCGCGAAAGCCTGCCTTTGGGTTGCAAATTCGATGGCTCGGCGGAGACACTCCGCCGCCCGGCCCGATTCGGAGCGACGCGCGGCCCGCAGCCGCCGGCGGCCTCACCCGAGCCGCCGATTGCGTCCTTCCATCGACATCGGTATTATACGGGACTCGATTGCTTCGCAAGACGAAGGGGCACTGGCGTGTACGCGATCATTGAAGACGGCGGTAAGCAGTACAAGGTGAGTCCCGGCGACGCGCTGCTCGTGGAGCTGCGCGAGCTCGGCTCGGAAACGTCGCTGGCCTTTGACAAGGTGCTCATGGTCGGCGAAGGCGAGACCGCACGCATCGGCGCGCCGTACGTCGCCGGCGCCAAAGTCCGCGCCACACTCGTGCGCGAGCTTCAGACCCCCAAGGTCGTCGGCATCAAATTCAATCGCCGCAAGGGCTACCGCAAGAAGTGGGGCCATCGGCAGCGCATGCTGCATGTGCGGATCGAGGCCATCGACGCCTAGACAGCCCGGGCATCCGTCGCCGGCCGCGTGCGCGCTGCTCGCCGCCGCGTTCGTCCCGTTCGCATTTTCCCAAACGGCCGCTGCGCCAACCGCTGAAACCACGCTGGACGACGTGCGCAATCGCTGCGCCGCCGTGCCACCCGAACGGCGATCTCCGGATGACGCCGCGCTCTTGGCCGCGACCGAATTCACGCTCGCGCTGCTGGCCGGCGATTCGCAGAAAATCCTCGACCTCGTGGAGGTCGTCGGCTACCAGCCGCTGCCCGCCGACGATCGCCTGCCGCCGTATCCGCAGAAGCCGCTTGCCGCCCGCGCGATCGCCGCGCGCTTCGCTCACGTGCAGACGACCGCCCGCGCGCCGAGCGCCACCGGCGTCGTGGCGCTGACGCGCGAGCAATTGCGCGACCGGCATCCTGCCGCGGCGCGCTGGATGCTGCCCGAAGATCGCGCCGTCGTGATTCCAAAGCCGGCGACGATCGCAGCGGGCTGGATTGTGCAGGATGCGTTCCTGGTCGTTCGCCTGCGCGGTCGACGCGCCGCCATTGTCGGCGGAAATCTGCTCGAAGCGCTCGAAGTAGGATGATCGGGGGCTCGCGTCGGCCGGCAGCCCCCGGCGCGCCCTTATAATCGCCGACCGCGAACCTCGCGACGATTCGTGCGGGGTCGACAGGAGAGTCATGCAGCCACACGACCTCGACGCCGTGTTCGAACAGGCAAACCGCCATCTGGAAGCCGGCAAGCCCGAGGACGCGTTGCGCTGCCTCGCCCCTATCGAGGGCGCCCTGCTCGAGGTCGACGATCGCATCGAGTGGACCGCCCTGAGTGCGTGGGCGTTGACCGAACTCGGGCGCCACCGCGAGGCGCTCGACCGCCTCGAACCGCTGCTCGCCGAATTCGAGGAATCCGCGCGCTTGCTCGGCGCTCTGGGCGTCGTCTTTTCCAACATGGGCCGGCTCGAGGACGCCTGCGAAGTGCTCGAGCACGCGCAGGAACTCGACCCCGAGGATCACTCGCTCGTCGCGAATCTCGGCCTGGTCTACGAAAAACTAAACCAGTTCGAGAACGCGCTCAGCCGCTATGACGAGGCCCTCGCCCGCGGCGGCGAGGTCGATTGGCTGCTGCAGCGCCGCGCAGCCGTCCAGACCGAACTTGGCGACGACCGCGGCGCCGCCGCCACCATCAAGCGTTACCTGTCCTTGGCGCCCGACGACGACGCGCAGTGGATCAACCTCGCGATCCTCTACAGCGATCAGGACGACTTCACCTCGGCGTTCGCTTGCTTCGCCGAAGCGGCGCGCGTCGCCCCGGATTCACCGCTGCTGCGGCTCAACTGGGGCGTCACCGCCGTCCGCGCCAAGCGCGTCGACGTCGCCCGTGAGCAGCTCGAAGTCCTGAACCGCATTGACCCCGGCAGCTCGCGCCCGATCCTGCTCCAGGCGTTCATTCTCGAGGAGGAAGGCGGGCTCGACGCAGCGCGCGCCGAGTACCGCCGCGCCCTCGCCGCGTGCGCCCCGGGCGATGACGCTGAACGCACCTACGCGCTCGAGATGGCGATGGACTTCGCGGCGCGCCACGAGCTGCTCGACGAGTGCGACGCGCTGTTCGCCCAGGCCTACCGCGAGAACGCCTGCACGCTCGAACTCTGCGAACCCTACCGCGAGGTCAAGGGCGAGCCGCTTGACCGCGGCTCCTGGTTCAGCGTCACCATCGAGGCCGACTATCGCGCCGGCCTCTGCGAGATCGCCGACACCGAAACAGCCGAGCCCCAGGGCCCGCCCACGCGCTACCAGCGCGTCTTCCAGGTCGTGGCTCGCGATCGCGACGACGCCCTGACCAGCATCCGCAACGTGCTCGACCAGAACGGCGAAACCAACGCCGTGATCCGCGAATTCCTCAACGAGGAATCGCTCGAGAACACTCACAGCGGCATCTACGAAATCGAGCGCGACAGTCTCGTCTTCCGCGCCGAACGCACCGGCGACGACCGCAGCTAGACCGCCTCAGCCCCGCGCCGCCGCGAACACAAACAGCAGCTCGCGCGCGATCTGCGCACACCGCTCGTCATACGTCGCGGCCTCCGCCGGCGTTCCGTCCGACGCCTTCGGGTCCTCGTACGGCAGCGAAATCCGCGCCGCCGCACCCGACACCGCCGGACACGCCTCGTCCGCCTGCGTGCACACCATGATCGCGGCGAACTCCTGCCGCGGGTTCGGCGCCTGGTTGTAGACCTTTGAGAAGCAGGTGAGCGCCGGCGCGGCGCTCGCGAACCGCACGTGATAGACCGGGTTGTCGTCGCGCGTGGTCGCTTCAATCGCGAAACCCGCGCGCCGCGCCGCCGCCACCGCGCGCGGATTGAACGCCGTGCTCTCCGTTCCGCCCGAGTATGTCTCCACGCCCGCGAGGCCGTAGTGCTCGGCCGCCACGCGCGCCCAGAGCTGCGAAAGCTGGCTGCGGCGTGAGTTGTGCGTGCAGACGAACACCAGTCTCACCGGGCGGCGCTCCTGCGCGCACTTGCGCACATACGCCGTCAGCGGCGCGAGCTGCTCACGCCGGGCTTCCGAAATCCGGTCAAACTCGCCGATGCGGCTGTTCACATACGTTCGCAATTCCGGCAGCAGCTCCACCGACGGCTCCTGTTGATTGGATTGCAGAAGCAACACACCCGTGAGAATCGAAACGACCGATGCACCGACCATCTCTCGCCTCCCTCGACGACGGCGCAACGCGGCCGCCGTCGTTACCATGCCCGCATGCGAATCCTGGTCACCAACGACGACGGAATCCTAGCGCCCGGCATCGAAGCGCTCTATTCGGCAATGTGTGGATTTGGTGAAGTTGAGGTCGTCGCGCCGGAGACCTCGCAATCGGCGGTCGGCCACGGAATCTCAGTTCTGCAGCCGCTGACCGCCCACCGCGTGCACGTCAACGGCGTGTTTCACGGCTGGAGCGTCGACGGCCGGCCTGCCGATTGCGTGAAGCTTGCGATGCTCGAACTGCTGCCCTGGAAACCCGATTTCGTCGTCAGCGGAATCAACGCCGGCGCAAACACCGGCATCAACGTCCTCTACAGCGGAACCGTCGCCGGCGCCGCGGAGGGCGCGTTCTTCGGCGTGCCGGCGGTCGCGTTCTCGCTGAAGCTGTCCGAAGAGCTGAACTTTCGGCTCGCCGGTCGCATCGCCGCCCAGATCTTCGCCACGTTCGTCGCCAGCCGTCCCGCGGCCGGCTCGTGCCTGAACGTGAACATTCCCGCTCTCGACGACGGCTGCCCGCTCGGCGTTCGCGTGTGCCCGCAGAGCGCGGCGCCGATGCGCGATCACTACCACAAACAGATCGGCGCCGACGGTCGCGCCATCTACACCCTCGACGGCCGCCTGCCCGATCACGGCGACTGGCCCGACAGCGACCTCGAAGCCATCGAACACCGCTACGTTTCCGTCACGCCGCTGCGATTCGACATGACCCACCATGAATCGCTGCCGCTGGTGGCCCGCATGGATTGGCCCAAGCTCTTCACGCCCTGATGCGCCCGCGACAGGAGTTGGCTAAGGTCCCCCCACTTTGTCCTCGCCCTTCGGCCTGGTTGTCACAGAGTCCTCCGGTTCGTAGTAGCGCCCGGCGTTCAGAAGCTCATGCATCGTGTCCTCGAGCGTGGCTGCGTTCTCGGGCTCGCCCTTCATACGCTCGTCGAAACGCTGCACCGTCTGCTTGAGTCGTTCACAGTCGTCAGCCTGTGCGAGTTTCGCCAAGTGCGCGGAATACTCACGTATCCAGTACACGTACGAGCTGTAGAACAGCACGCTCTTGTACGCCACACCTTGACCGAAGCAGAAAACCGCCACAATGACAACTGCTGCGATCGAGACGACCACGCGCACGACTGCGGGGGCTTTTGCCGCAATGAGGCCGATAGTGACGAGCAATGCAATGCCGATAACGCCGGCGATGAGCAGTTCCATCGTGATGCTCCAGTTCGGATTGGGGCGCGGCGGGCAACCCAGTGTACGGTACCGGCAAGAGCTAACCCAATGGGGAACAGCGTTCACGCCCTAGTGCACCGGCGAGACGCCGATGCTCCCCTCGGGCAGCGCGCCGCTTGCCGATCCCTCGCTTCGGCGGTGAAATCCGCTCGCGACGGCCGCTGTGCCGTCCGGAGAGCGTGCATGCGAACTCGCCGCTTGTTTTTCGCGCTGCTGTCGAGCGTCGTGGGGTGCGCCACGGGCTGCCAGTCGATGAGCGGCGCCGAGCTCGCCGTCGCTCCCGCGCCGATGCCGCTCCCCGCGAGCGCTGTGCAGCTCCCGCGCGACGCCAAATTCAGCATCGCGCTCGCACCCTCGCAGCGCAACCCGGGCCTCGATTCCGCCGCGGAAGCCGAGTCTGTGGCAGACCGCGCCGGCGCCGCCCGCGCTTTCGCCCGCATCACGAGCGGCGGCAACGCATCCGCCGAGTTCCAGCTCGGGCACAGCCTGGCGAACGACAGCGATCAACAGGTACGACTCGCGCTGACTCTTACCGCCGAATACGAGCACAGCATGTCCGCCGGCGCAGCGACCACCGCTCCCGAGGCTGTCGTCGAACTCGCGATCTACCTGCGCGACGCGCAGCGCCGCCTGATCCGAACCATCCCGCTGCTGTCTTCGAACAACAGCGCCGGCGGCTCGCGCAGCAACGATCGGCGCAGCACCAGCATCGAGCTGCTGCTCGGAGCGCGACAGTCCGTCATCGTCTACCTCGCCGGCGGCGCTCGCGTTGAGACGCAGCCCGGCCGCGCCGCCGAGTGCGCGCTCGAACTCAAGTCCCTCACCATCGACGTACAGACCACGCCCGCCGCCGCCGCGCCTGCCGGTCAACCGTGAGCACCGCTGCACGCAAGATCGAAGCGCTGCGCGCCGAAATCCGTCGGCACGATCGACTGTACTTCGTCGAAAACCGCCCCGAAATCAGCGACGAGCACTACGACCGGCTGATGATCGAACTGCGTGCGCTCGAAACGGCGCACCCGGAACTCGTTACGCCCGACTCGCCCACGCAACGCGTCGGCGAGCGACCGTCCGGCGGGTTCGCGTCGGTGACGCACGACGTGCCGATGCTATCGGTCGATAACACCTACTCCGCCGACGAAGTCCGCGAGTTCGACGCCCGCGTGCGAAAAGTCGTTGGCCGCTGCACCTACCTCGTCGACCCCAAGATCGACGGCGTCGCCGTCGCGCTGCGCTACCAGCAAGGCCGGCTCACGCTCGGCGCAACCCGCGGCGACGGCGAAACCGGCGACGACATCACACAGAACCTGCGCACCGTTTCCTCCATTCCGCTCAGCCTGCTCTCGACCAACTGGCCCGCTGCACTCGAGGTGCGCGGCGAGGTGTACTGGCCGCGCGAGAACTTTGATCGCGTGAATGCCGCCCGCAGCGCCGCCGGCGAGGAACCCTTCAAGAACCCGCGCAACGCCACTGCCGGCACGCTCAAGCAGCTCGATCCGCGCGTCACCGCCCAGCGCGGCCTGGTGTTCTGCGCACACGGCGTCGGACGCATCGAACCGTTTCCGCCCGGTGTCCGCACCCAGTCGGCGCTGTTCGATCGCCTACGCGAATGGGGCCTGCCGACCAGCCCTCACAGCCGCGTCTTCGACGATCTTGACGCGCTGCTGTCCTTCATCGACGAATGGGACGCGAAGCGCCGCGAGCTGTCCTACGACACCGACGGGCTCGTGATCAAGGTCGACGAACTGCCGCTCCGCGAAGAGCTTGGCGCGACGTCGAAGGCCCCGCGCTGGTGCATCGCGTACAAATTCGCCGCGGAGCAGGCCGAGAGCCGCCTGCTGAAGGTTGATTTTCAGGTCGGCAAGCTCGGCACGATCACGCCCCGCGCCACGCTGGAACCCGTATTCCTCGCCGGCACGACCGTCCGGCACGCCACGCTTCACAACTTCGATCAGATCGAGCGACTCGATTTGCACATCGGCGACACCGTGCTGGTGCAGAAAGCCGGCGAAATCATCCCCCAGGTCGTCGCCGTCCTGAGCGATCGCCGACCGCAAGGCGCAGAGCCGATCACGCGCCCGACGCGCTGCCCCGCATGCGACGGGCCCGTCGCGCCCGACGAAGACGGCGGCGTCCACCTGCGCTGCACCAACCCCGATTGCCCGGCGCAGCTCACCGAGCGGCTCGTCTTTTTCTGCGGCCGCGACCAGATGGACATCGAAGGCGCCGGCGAAAAACTCATCGAGTCTCTCTTCAATGCCGGCCTCGTCCGCACCTTTGCAGACCTCTATCGCCTGCCAACGCAGCGCGACAAGCTGCTCCAACTCGAACGCATGGGCGAGAAAAGCGTCGACAACCTGCTCGCCGGCATCGACGCCAGCCGCCGGCGACCACTCGCGCGGCTGCTCGCCGCACTCAACATCCGCCACGTCGGCCTTTCGACCGCCGAAGACCTCGCGAATCACTTCGGCGACGTCGATGCGCTGCTGGCTGCCGACGAGGCGCAGCTTCAGGCGGTCCCCGGTGTCGGGGGACAAGTCGCGCGTTCGCTGCGCTGCTGGCTGACCAGCGACACCGGACAGCGCCTGATCGCCGAATTGCGCGCCGCCGGCCTCAACATGACCCAGCCGCGCCGCGCCGCAGTCGAAAACTCGCCGATCGCCGGCAAGACGCTCGTCGTCACCGGCGTGCTCGAGAAATACTCGCGAAAACAGATCGAGGACCTGATCAAATCGCACGGCGCGAAGGTCGCTTCCTCCGTCAGCCGCAAGACCGACTATCTCGTCGCGGGGTCAGACGCGGGCAGCAAACTCGATAAAGCGCGCGAGCTGGGTGTGACCGTGCTGACCGAAGCCGAGTTCAACGCGTTGCTGCAGAACTGAGCCGATTGCATCGCCGCCCGAACCTTACGCTACGATCCTGCATCTGGGCTCGCGCCGCGAGCCCGCCGGCGAACCGGAGCGAGCCAATGCCCACGCCCTCAGACATTCCTCAGAACGGCCCGCTGCCGGGCGTCCGCAACGTCCTCGCCGTCGGCGCGGGAAAAGGCGGCGTCGGCAAGAGCACGCTCGCCGTGCTGCTCGCCTACGGCCTGCAACGACGCGGCTTTCGCACCGGCCTGCTCGACGCCGATGTCTACGGCCCCTCGGTGCCGAAACTCACCGGCACCGAATCCGCGCAACCGTCACCCGGTGAGAATGGCCGCATCGTGCCGCCGCAACGCGACGGCATCCCGATCATGAGCATGGGCTACCTCGTCCCGCCCGATCAGGCCATCGTCTGGCGCGGCCCCATGGCCCAGAAATACGTCAAGGAGTTTCTCGATCGCGGCGACTGGGGCCAACTCGACTTCCTGATCGTCGACCTGCCGCCGGGCACCGGCGATATCCCGCTGACGCTTGCGCAGAGCATCCCGCTCACCGGCGCAATCGTCGTCTGCACGCCGCAGGATGTAGCGCTGCTTGACGCGATCAAAGCCGTCCGCATGTACGAAAAGCTCGGCGTCGAAACGCTCGGCCTCATCGAGAACATGAGCTACTACGTCTGCCCGCAGTGCGGCCACCGCGACGAAATCTTCAGCCACGGCGGCTGCGAACACGCCGCGGCGCAGCTCGGCGTGCCATTCCTCGGCGCGATTCCGCTCAACATTGCCATCCGCATCAACGGCGACGCCGGCCGCCCGCTCGACTGCTTCACCCGCACCGAAGGCTACGTGACCGACGCGCTCGAAGCGGTCGTCACCCGGCTCTGCGAGACGTTGCAGAATCGCGACGCGGGCGAACAGCCCTCGCTGCGCATTCACTGATCGGCCCCTCAAGCCCCGCGGCCCGGCAACTTCGATTGTCGAGCTTTGTCGTTTTGGTCATTGGGGCCGCGACACATTGACTTTTTTGAGCAAAAAAGACAAAACAGAGGCGATTTCGATTCCGCATCGCGAACATCGTTCACTGCTCCCGTCGCGCCGCCCAGCTCTCATAACCAGCCTTTCGCCCGGCAGTTACATTCATTCGGCGCGCGACATTGCCCGGAGTCCATACGATTCCGGTAATGAAAACGACTCTCATCGCCCTCGCGTGCGCCATTCTCGCATCCGCTATCACCGCCGGTGCCGGCGAGCCTGTGCCCTACACCCACCCCTCCAGCGTCGACGGCGAGACCCTCACCGGCCTCATCTGGTCGCCGACGGGCGTGAACCCCGCAACCTCAGCACCACGCCCGCTCGTAATCTTCCTCCACGGCGGCGGCGGCAACGCGCAGACGATGCTCAACACCGCCAACGGCGCGTTCACCGCCGAGCTCGATGCGCGCGGCTGGTTCGGTCTGTCGCCGGATGGCCGCCAATGGCGCATCGCGACTCAAGGCTGTCCCAATGAATTTTCGTTCGCTTATGTCGACAGCGACGACCCAGACGTCGGACCGGGCGAGCGGGACATTCTCGATTCGCTCGATTTCGCGCTCGCGAGCTACCCGATCGACGCGGATCGCATCTACCTCGCCGGCTTCTCGATGGGCGGCCGCGGCGCCTACATCATCGGCCTGCGCAACCCAGACCTCTTCGCCGCAATCGGCCCCATGGCGCCGGCCAGCGACATGTTCGACACCGCCGCGACCGTCGAAGACCCCGGCTGCCTCGAGCGGATCGTCGGCGGCCCGCCGCTGGCAAGCGAGCGCAGCGACACGTACTACTCGATCACCAGCGCTAGATTCCTGATCGAGAACGCATACAACTTGCCGGTCTATCATGGACACGGCCTCGAAGACGGCCGCGCGTTCAATCGCGAACAGCTCCCAGGCCGCTATCTGCACGGCTGGCACATGGTGAATGACACGAGCTGGAGCGGCTGCTCCGACGGCGCGGCGCTCTGTTTCGGCCACACGCCCACGCTCAGCGAGCTTCGCGAACGCCACCCCGACGGCTACGAATGGGCTTACATGTTCACTGACCGCGCTCACTCGGTCGACCCGCTGTGGCTCCAGGGCGCAACACCCGGCTCCGGCCGATTCGGCACGGCCGACCCGCTTGCGCCGTCCCAGCTCGAAGGCATGTTCGATTTCTTCGAGCGCCACGTGCTGCAGACCAATCCGGCGCGCGTCGTGTTCAAGACCTACACCGACCAGCACCGCCGCGCCTACTGGCTCGAGCTCGACAGCGCCACCCCGTGGCGCAACCTGCCCGCCGCCGCCCGCGCGACGCCCAGCGCGTCGACGAACGTGCTGACGCTCGAGTTGGCGCGCGCCGCGCGCGTCGGCATCGACCTCGCTCGCGCCGGGCTGCGCGTCGCCGAAGACGCACCGCTCACCATCGATTTGCAGCCGCTGGACGATGCGGCCTACGACCCGAATCTCGATGTCGGCGGCTTGTCGCAAAACGTAACGCTCGACCTGCATGCAGCGCCGGCCCTCGCCGAAACGCGCGTGCTCCGCGACGGCGTCGACCTGCCCGCGAGCGCGTTCTCCCGCAGCGGCGAGACGCTGACCGTCGCGAATCTCTCGCTCACGAGCCGCACCGTGCTAACCATCGGCGGGGCCGGCGTCGCACCCGCACTGATTCCCGGCGGCGCGACTGACGACACGGACGCGCCCGATAGCGACGGCCCGGGCGGAGGCGGCTTCATCCTTCCGCCGGGCTTGGACTCCTCGGACGCGGGTTCGGACGACACCCCGCTGCCTGAGCCGGAACCGACGGCGGCGTGCGGCGCGGGCGCGTGCGGCGCCGGATTGGCGCCGTTTTGGGTTATCGGCGTAACCGGCGGGTTGATGTCGCAGTTACGTCGGCGACGGCGCTGACCGCTCAATCGGCCTCTGGAACCTAACTCTATTACTTAAAGCACGTTCCGTTCCATCTCCGTGCCGAGTCCAGCGACCCTTGAAAACAAACCAACCGGTCGGTATTATTAGGCCGTGGGACGAAAAGCCGAACCCGAGCTCCGCGAACGCATCGTCCGCGTCGCCACCGACGCCTTCCGCCGGCGAGGATTCGACGCCACCAGCGTCGACGACCTCTGTCAGGCCGCAGGCGTGAGCAAGGGCGCGTTTTTCCACCACTTCGAGAGCAAGCAGGCCGTCGCCGAGGCCTGCCTCGCGCTCTGGAATCAGAACACCGAGAAATTCGCCGAAATGGCTGCCGGCCTGCCGACCAACGATCCGGCCGAGCGGCTGCTGCTGCTGCTCGAACGCTTCACCGCGATGCTCGCCGCGCCCGGAGCCGGCCCCGCATCGTGCCTGGCAGGCACAATCGCACAGGAAGTCGCCGAAACCAACCCGCGGCTGCGCGAAGCCGCTCAGAACTGCTTCGCAAGCGCCGAGGCGTTCTTCGCGTCGCAGATCGCCGCCGCGGCCGACGCGCGCGGGCTGGCGCTGAATGCATCGTCTCTGGCCCGGCTGTGGATGAGCGCGCTGCAGGGAGCGCTAATCCTCGGCAAGGCGTCAGGGGAGCTGCGCGTGGTGCCCGAAGCGCTCGGGCACGTGCGCGAGTACATCCGGCTGCAACTGGAGACGCGGGCCCGCGCGCCCTAGCGCCGCCTCACGACTGTTCGCAACGAATCCTGGGAATTCAGCGACTCGCGCGCGGCGCAGGCACGCGGGCTGCGGAGACATTCTGCGCACGAAGGAATCAGTCATGACGATCGCCGATGCTCTCTGGGCCGAATTCGAGCACGAAAGCAAGACTACGCGCCGCTTCCTCGAGCGGCTGCCGGCGGACCGACTCGCCTGGCGACCGCACGAGAAGTCGCTCAGCGCCGGGCAGCTCGCGCTGCACATCGCGCAGGTGCCGACCGGCGTCGCCGAAATGTCGCTGCATGAGCAATGCCCGCTGCCGGATTTCAGCGCCGCGTTCGCGACGCCGGACTCAACGGCGCAGGTGCTGGCGGCGCACGACGCCGGCCTGCCGCGTGTGCGCGAGGTGCTGCGATCGACAAGCGACGATCGCATGCATCAGATCTGGAGCGCAACCGCCGAGGGCCGGGTTGTCGCCTCGTGGCCGCGCGCCACGCTGTTTCGCATGCTGATGCTCAACCACTGGATCCAGCATCGCGGACAGTTCGGCGTCTATCTGCGGCTCCTCGGCGCAGCGGTGCCGTCCAGTTACGGGCCGAGCGGCGACGAGCCGATGGGCGGCGCCTAGGCCGGCGCGCATTCTCCGCCGCGCTCGCGGACTGATTCACTCATCCGCGAGCGCCGCGGTCGGGTCGGCCGCTGCCGTAGCAGCGAGTGCATCCCGCAGCACGGTTCTTCGCATGTCGCGCTGCGACTGCGTCGCCGCTGTCTCGGGTCCGGCGCCCGGCGCTGCCGCCGGGAAGTACGACTCGTAGGCGAAGAGCGCGAAGTCGCCGCCGAGCCCGCGGCAGAAATCGAGCTGCTGCGCCAGCGTCTCCGGCCGCGTGTGCAGCCACGCTCCGACGCCCGGAATTACGCGTCCGTTGCGACCTGCCGCAGCCGCGTATTCTCGAAGGAAGCCCTCGAATTGCCGTGAGTCGCGCGTATACGCCATGGGCACCAGCCCGTCGAGCAGTCCCTCGCGCAGCCAGCGCGGGCCGTCCTGCAAGTAGTCGCGCAGGGCCGTGCGCGGGCTGTTCCACACCGCCGCCGTCATTGCGGCGCCCGGCCGCGCTTCGTCGACCGCGGCGCGAATCGCGGCCACCAGGTCGCGCAGCCGATCGGCGCGCCACGCGTCCCATCGCGCGGGCTCAACGTCGGGACCGCTCAGCCCGCTGTCGGCGGCGAAGAGCGCCATCGTTTCCGGATCGCGCGGATAGCGCGCCCGGCCCTGCGGCGTTTCGTCCCACGCATAGCGCACGTAGTCCAGGTGCAGACCATCCAACTCGTAGCGCGACATCAGCTCCGCCGCGACCGCCGCAATGTGGGCGCGCACATCCGCGCGGCATGGGTTCAGAATCACGTAGAAATCACTGAGCGGTTGCCGGCGACCCTCGGCGTCGCGCAGAAACCAGTCGGGATGAGTGTGATAGACATGGTCGGCGATCGCGGGCGGACGTCGACCGTGCCAGCCGGGCATCACGTTGAACCACGCTTCGATGCGCAGCCCGTGCCGCCGCGCCGCTTCGACCGCGAGTTGCAGCGGGTCCCAGCCCGGGTCGGCGTGTCCGTACTCGATGCCCCAGGGCTCGAGCGCCGAAGGATACGAAACGGTGGCCGCGCCGCGTACCTGCCAGAACACGGTGTTCATGCCCAGCGCGGCGCAGTTCTCGAAAATCCGCTCCACGTCGTGCGGCTCGTGGTAGTGAAATCGCGCCACCCACATCGCGCGCAGCGGCGTCGGCAGGTCGGCGGGCGCTCGCAGCGCGGTCGGTGATCCCTCGGAATCGGGAACCGGGGCGGGCAGGCGCCGACACAGCAGCAGCAGGAACAGCGCCGCCAACCCGGGCAGCACACCCCAGAGCAGAGTCATCCACCGGCGACGGAGGCGTTTGAGCGACATCCTTGTCTCTCGAATTCGGCGTCAGGGCAGTTCAACCGTCCCAGCGATGCGCGTTCATGGCTGCCACGATGCGCTCCGCAAGCTCGATGGCCGCTGCGCCGTCCTCGGCGCTGACCGGCGGTCGGCTGCGCGTGCGCACGCATTGCAGGAACGTCTCGAGCTCGTCCTGCAGCGCGTCCTTGCTCTCGATCAGCAGCGGCTCGACCTGCACCATCTTGCCGAAATCCAGCCCCGCGACCTGCGAGAGGTCTTCGAGGTTGCGTTCGCGCGCCAGGCGCAGAATATCGAGATTGCGGTCCTTGGTGATCGCCACGCCGACCTTCTTCTGATAGTCCAGCGAGACGTATGCGTCTTCGCTGAAGCAGCGCAGCTTGCGCTCGGTCTTCAGCGCCAGCCGCGACGCAGTCAAATTCGCCACGGCGCCGCGCTCGAACAGCACGCGCGCGTTGCAGATGTCCTCGTGCGGCCCCAGCACGGCCACGCCCACCGCGTGCACCTCGCCCACGGCGCGGCGCATCAGGTGCAGCACGATGTCGATGTCGTGGATCATCATGTCGAACACGACGCCGACGTCGGCCGAGCGGAACGTGAACGGGCTGATGCGGTGAGTCTCGATGAACTTCGGCTCGAGCTGCAAGCGGGCCGCGGCTCGCACCGCGGGGTTGAAGCGCTCGGTATGCCCGACCTGCACGATCGCGTTGTAATGCTGCGCCAGCTCCACCAGCGCCCGCGCCTCGGCGGTGCTGGCGGCCAGCGGCTTCTCGATCAGCACGCCGATGCCGCGCTCGATGAACGGCCGCGCCGCCTCCAGGTGAAAGCGCGTGGGGACCGCGATCGTGACCGCGGCCAGCTCGCCCAGGCGCTCGCTCCACTCTTCGGCATAGGCGACGCCCAGCGGCTCGGCGAGTGCGCGAGCGCGCTCCACGTCGCGGTCGATCACCGCCACCAGACGCGCATCGGCCATCTGCGAGTACGTGCGTACGTGATGCCGGCCCATGTGGCCGGCGCCGATGACGGCGACGGGAAGAGGTGCGCTCAAGCCGGCTGCTCCGCGTTGCTTGCCGCCCGGTAGAAGCCGTCGCGATCGGCCTCCGTGTCGTTGCGCGAGTGCTCGCGAATGCGCCCGTAGATGCCGATCGCCAGCTTGCGCTGCAGGAACTCGACCAGCTCGGCGACGTACGGATCCGAAAGCAGGCCGACGCGCTCGATCTCCGAAAGCGCTTCGCTCGTGCGCCCGGGCGAGCGCCCGGTGCGCCGCGAATAGAGCAGCCGCCAGGCGCGTTTTACGTTTTGAATCGACTCGCCCGGAATGCGCCAGCGCCGCATGCCGGGATGGTTCACGCCCCGCACTTCCTGCTCATAACCCGCGACACGCATGAACGGCGGCACGTCGTGCGTGGCCCGCGTCATGCCGGCGACGAACGCGTAGCGCCCGATCGTCACGAAGTGATGGATCGCCGTCGCACCGCCGATGTTCGCGCAGTCCTCAATACGGATGTGACCCGCGAGTTGCACCTGATTGGCGATGATGATGTGGTCGCAGATGTCCACGTCGTGCGCCACGTGCACGCCCACCATCAGCAGGTTGTGATTGCCGATTCGCGTCACGCCGCCGCTGACGCGGTCCACCTCGGTCCCGCGATGCACGGTCACCGACTCGCGGAAGACGTTATCGTCGCCGATGTGCACCGCGGTCGGCCCGCCGCGGTACTTCAGGTCCTGCGGCTCGACCCCGATCACGCAATTCGGGAAGAAGCGGTTGCGCCGGCCGATCGTCGTCGGTCCGTAGACGCAGACGTGCGAGAGCAGCTCGCAATCATCGCCGATCACGACGCCCGCTCCGATCGCACAGAACGGGCCGACGCGCACGTTCGCGCCGAGCGTGGCCGCGGGATCAACGTGCGCCAGCGGGTGGATCAGGCTCATCAGGCTCTCGCTCTCCGCGCGCGGGTCATTGCGGGTCCGGGTCGATCATCATGAAACGAATGGTCGCCTCGGCGGCCAGCTCGCCGCCCACCAGCGCCCGACAGAACACTTCACCCGTCCGCGACTTGACGCGCCGCGCATTCGCTTCCAGCACCAGTTGGTCGCCGGGAGTGACCGGCCGCCGGAATTTCACGCGATCCAGGCTCAGCAGCACCGCCAGCTTGCCGGTGTGCTCCAGTTTCTGGCTCAGCAGGATGCCGCCCAACTGCGCGAGCGCTTCGATCACGAGCACGCCCGGCATGATCGGCTGCCGCGGATAGTGCCCCTGAAAGAACGGCTCGTTGATGCTGACGTTCTTCACGCCGACCGCCCGGCGGTCGCCGTCCATTTCCAGCACGCGATCTACCAGCAGCATCGGAAATCGGTGCGGCAGCAGCGCCTGAATGTGCCGGATGTCGAGCTTCGGCGCGCCGTGCAGGCGCCCGCGGCGCTCCTCGTCGCCTTCCCTCTCGAGCAGCCGTCGCACCAGCGCGTGGTTCAGGCTGTGGCCGCTGCGCCGCGCATACACCCGCCCGCACACGAAGCGTCCGAACAGCATCAGGTCGCCGATCAGATCGAGCACCTTGTGCCGCACGCATTCGTCGGGAAAGCGAAACTCGTTCTCGACCGGCCCGCTCGGCCCCACGACCAGCAGATCGCGATAAGTCAGGTGGCTGCCCAGGCCGGCGGCCCGCAGCGCATTCGCCTCGTCGATCGTCACAAATGTCCGCGCCGGCGCAAGGTCCTGAATGAAGCGTTCGCGCTCGAGCGCAAAGCTGAACATCTGCCGGCCGATCGGGCTGCCTGCGCCGTAGTCCAGCTCGTAGATGACCTCGAGCCGATTCTCCGGCCCGGGCCACGCCACCAGCTCCGCCTCGCCCTCCGTCACGCGCACCGGCTCGCGCACGTTCAACACGCGACGATCGCTCTCCTGCTCTGCGATTCCCGCATCCAGCAGCGCTTCGACGAACGGCCGCGAACTGCCGTCCACGCCCGGAAGCTCGACGTTGTCCAGCTCGACGTCCAGATTGTCGAGGCCCAGGCCGCGAATCGCCGCCAGGCAATGCTCGACCGTCTCGATGGTGACGGTGCCGTTCTTGAGGGACGAGCGCCGCTCGCGCTTGGTGAGATTGTCGACGCTGGCGCGCACGCGAATCGGCCGCGGCTGGTCGGCGCGAACGAACGTCACGCCGCTGTCGGGCGGCGCCGGCCGGAAGCGCACGTTCACCGGAAAGCCGGTGAACAGCCCGCGCCCGGAAAGCTTCGCTTCACGCTGAATCGTCTGTTGTCGACTCAAGCCGCTCCACCCGTTGACTCAGTTTCCGCACCTGCGCTGCCAGCTCCGGCAATTTCGCGAGCGCGACGAAGAGTTGCGCGGTCTCACGCCAAGGCCGCGCCGGCGTGCCCAAGTAGCGCTGTCCGCCGGGCAGATCCTCGCGCACGCCGCTCTGGGCGCCGACCTGCGCGCCGTCCCCGATGTGCAGGTGATCCGCTACCCCTACCTGACCGGCGAGCACCACGCCCCGGCCCAGAACCGTCGAACCGGACAGGCCGCACTGCCCGACGAGCAGACAAAGCTCGCCCACATCGCAATTGTGGCCGACCTGCACCAGGTTATCAATCTTCGTGCCGCGACCGATCCGCGTCACGCCGCTTTGCGCACGATCGATTGTGCTGTTCGCGCCGATCTCCACGTCATCCTCAATGCAGACCGTGCCCACCTGCGGAATCTTCAGAAGCCGCCCGCCGCGCGGCAGATAGCCGAACCCGTCGGCGCCGATCGTGGTGTTCGGGTGAATCACGACCCGCGCGCCGATCGTCACCCGCTCACGCACCACCACGTTGGGCCACAGCACGCAATCCACGCCGATCGACGTCTCCGGTCCGACATACACCCCGGCATGCAGTTGCGCGCCCGCGCCGATCCGCGCGCCGGCTCCCACAAACACGCGCGGCCCGATGCACGCACCTTCCACCTGCGCGCTAGCCTCGACCACCGCCGTCGCGTGCACACCCGCCGGCACACGAATCTCCGGCGGTGCGAATATCCTCAGCGCCTCGCAGCGCGCCTGATCCGGATCGTCGACCCGCAGCACGACGCAGCCCGCGGGCGCCGCACTCGACCCCGACGGCAGCAACACTGCGCCGGCCCGCGTCGCAGCCAGCTCGGCCGCGTATTTCGCATGACCCAGCCACGAGAGTTGGTCCGGCTGCGCCAGCGCGAGCGTGGCCACGCCGCGCAGAACGCGCTCCGCATCGCCCTCGACGCGCGCGTTGAGCCGCTCCGCGACCTGACCCGCCGTTAACCGACGTTCGCTCACGGAATGACCACCATCTTCGCCTTGGGCTGCGACCGGTAGCTCGCGTTCATGCGCGCCAGCAGATCCGACGTGATGTCGACGCCGGGGCTGGCATAGAGCACCTTGCGATCCTGAATCTGCTCACGGATCACCTGCGGATCGAGCCCCGCCGGCTCAAACTCGTCGCGATAGAAGACCATGTCGAACCCGTCGCGCTCCGCGGTCGTGCCGATCGCGGTGAGGATCTCGCGGTACATCCGCGCCGTCCACATCGCCATCTCGCGCCCGATCGCGGCCCGTTTCAGCTCGTACCAGTTTTTGTACTCGACCTGCATCTGAAACAGCTCGCGCGCCCGGTCGGCGTAGAGCGGGTCGCTGGGCTGCATGCGGTCCACCGTCGCCTGCAGGGCGTCGATCTTCGCGCGGCGCTGCTGATTCTCGGCGTCGAGCTTGTCCTGCTCAGCCTTGAACTCCTCGGCCAGGTCCTTCTGTTTCTCGTACTCGTTGAAAACCCGCACGACGTCCACCGTCGCCGCGCGGCCGGTCGCGGATCGCGACGGTTGAGCGTTAAGCCAGCGCGAGCCGGCGAGTGACGCAACGACGAGCGCTGCCCCGAGCGCGATTGCGCGGTTCATGTCGATTCTGCTCCGGAAATTGCGGCCATGAGTTCGGCGACGGCCGCGGCGGCCGCCCCTGCCGCGACGATTGTCCGGCGGCAGCACGGTATTCACAAGCGCCGGGGGCGACTCGGCTGCGGCGACTCCGCGCGGGCGGGCCGTCATTTCGGCAGCTTCTGCGCCAGTGGCGGGTGGTGGCTCGGGTGGCATGTTTTCGCGGTACCCCGCGTAAGCATGCTCGGAACGTGCGCCACACCCGCCTCTCGAACACTCGCTGACAGGCGCTCCTCAACTTCCCTCGTACGCTTGTACGAGCAGAGGCTTGGCTTTCTCGAAGTCCGTCATGCTGCGAATCGTGAGCTCGAGGTCGCCGGTGCCGAAGTGGCCGATGTCGGATACGTCGCGCGTGAACCCGTCCTCGAACGGCACGTTCGACGGGTCGAGCTTGGTGTAGACGAGCAGCTTCTTTTCCTGCGTGCGAATCTCGACGCAGGCGAAATTCTTGATTCGCTTGAACGCGAAATAATACTTCAGCGTCTTCATCTGCACGTCGTCCCCGAGCGCCTGCAGGAACGCCCGCACGGCCTCGAAGCGGTCCTTCAGTTCACCGGTGAGCTGCGCTAGCGTCTCTGAGATCGTCTTGTAGGTGGTTGTGCCGACCGGCGGGTTCGAGCCGTCAACTTCGACCGTCGTGGCTGTGACCGCGTTCGTAAGGTCCAACAACACAAGATCGTCGCCATAGCGCCGATAGCGGATCAACTCGATGTTGCGATTGATCTGCTGCACGGCGTGCTCGTCGTAGCGGGTGAAATCGCCGGCAATGCAGATCAATCGGGGGCCGCTCCACTCGATGGCGTCGGCCATCTCTTTGCCAAACGTGTCCATGACGAGCAGCTTGAACTCTGCTTTGTGGTCGAGCAGCCAATCGAGATAGAAGAGTCCCTGGTTGATGACGTTCTCGTTCGTGGCGCGCTTGTACTCAATGATCACCGGGCAGCCGTTCTCGTCGATCCCAAGCGTGTCTATCCGCCCCCCGTGAGTCTTGCCCGTGGCGTATTCCGTGGCCAGAAAACGAACTCCGAGGAAGGTGTCAAGGTGACGCTCGATAAGCGTCTGCAGCGATTTCTCGACCGCAACGGACCGGCCGTCGAGCTCGTTGGCCGCGCTGCCGGACACACGGAAGAGCTTGATGTCGCTCATTTCGACTCCTCGTGACTCGTGGCGGGCCGTGCTGGCGCCGCGTCGAACTCATGCCTACGCGGTGTACCGCGAAAGCATGCCACACGCCACCCAGGGAATTGGCGGGCGGTCAAGGCGTCGAGTGTCAGCGTCCGCCGTGCCGGCCGCGCGTCAGTACGCCAAGCTGCCCGGTGCACCATAGAGTGCCAATGATCCAGTGGATGCCGCCGGTGTCGAAGATCGAAAGCACGCCCGCGGACCATTGCAGCGCCGTTGACGGCAATAGTGCGATGCTGACCCACAGCAGCAGCGACCCAAAGATGGGAATCCCCGATACCGCACGATAGGTCTCGCGCGTTCCGCCACGCGCGACGTGGATCGGGTAGCGAAGAACGCCCACGAACACGTTCGCCAGCGTGAAGAATGTTCCGAGCCCGAACAGAATCAGTCCCAGAGTCGTCACGACCGAGATGATACGCACGGTCGCGCGACCCCTGCTCCCTACGCATTGCGCGAACGAGTGTCCCCCGACTCAGCCGCCCAACCGTTTCCCCACAACCCTTGCTCTCGAATCGGGTAACCTGCCGCTCGGGCCGCGCATCGAACAACGCGGTCGGCGTCATCAAAAGGCGACTGCGTGCGAATCCGCCACAAACTGCTGCTGATCTCCGAGGGCGTGCTGCTGGTCGCCGTGCTGGCGCTGCTGCTGCCCGTGCGCCATCACATGCGCCAGCAGGTGGTCGACGACCTGCAGCAGAACCTGCGCGCCATCGCCGCCACCGGCGCCCTCGAGCTCGACGGCGACCTGCACGCGCAAATCCGCGATGCGTCCGCCCGCGAGTCCGCCGCCTTCGTCAAGCTGCGCGATCAACTCGCGCGCATTCGCGACGCCAACGGCCTGAAACCCGACTACATCTACACCTTCTTTCCCGATGGCGACAAGCTGCGCTTCGGCGTCATGACTCATGACACGCCGTTTGTGGGCGACCCATACGAAATGCAGCCGGGAATTCGCCGCGTGCTCGACACCGGCGAGATCGACGTCACCGGGCTGTACAGCGACGCCCACGGCGAGTGGATCTCCGCCCGCGCCCCGATTCGCAATGGCGCGGGGGCGGTGGTCGGCGTGCTCGAAGTCACCCAGCCCGCCGCCTACTACTTCCGGCGCTATCGCTACGTGACGCTGCTCACCGCTTCGCTCGGGCTGATCGCGCTCGCCATCTCATCGATCCTCGGCTGGAACCTGCTCGAACGCATGGTGCTGCGGCCGATGCGCGCCGTGCGCGACGGTGTGACCGCGCTCGGGCAGCGCGACTTCAGCCATCGCGTGAAGCTCAGCACGCGCGACGAGTTCGAGGACCTGGCCTCGGCGCTGAACAACATCGCTCAGCAGCTCGACGTGGCTCGCATCATTCAGGCCGGCTTCTTCCCGAAGACCGTGCCCGTGCATCCGCGCTACCGCGTCGCATGCTCGACCGTGCCCTGCGACGCGACCGGCGGCGACTACTTCGACGTCTTCCGGCTCAGCGACAATCGCCTGGCGGTTCTGGTCGCCGACGTCTCGGGCCACGGACTGGGCTCGTCGCTCATCATGTCCGCCTGCCGCAGCACGCTGCGCGCCCTGGCCAGCGCCGACCTTCAGCCGCGCGAACTGGTGCAGCGGCTCGACGATCTGCTCGAAGCCGACCTGAACGACGGCCGCTTCATCACGATGATCTACGGCGTGTTCGACGCGGACGGCAACTTCACCTTCACCAACGCGGGGCATGGACCGGCGCTGCTCCTGCGCGACGGACACGCCGAGGCGCTGCCGCCGCACCGGCCGCCGCTCGGCATTCGCGTCGAGATTCCCGATGAGGAGCTGCAATCGTCGCTGCCGCTGGCGCCGGGCGACCGCATCCTGCTTGCGTCGGACGGCGTTTCGGAGGCCATGAATCCCGCCGGCGAACTGTTCGGCAACGAGCGACTCGAGCGCATCGTGGCCGATTCCGGCGCGAACTGCTTCCAGGTGCTCGAACGGCTCCAATCGGCGGTTAGCGACCACGCGCGCGGACGCGCCCAGTCCGACGACATCACGATCGTCTGCATTGATCGAATCTAGGCCCGGCTCGTCGCTACGGCCGCACGGTGGCTGATCGAGTCAGAAATGCAGCCGGCCGGAGCTTCCTCCGTCGGACCGCGAAGCCGCAGCCCTGCCAACTGCAAACCAATCGTAGGCCTGTCCGGCACGGGCGGCAAAGAACCCGCGGCGGTCCGCGTTCGGACACGTACCGCTGTTCGGGCCTTCGCCGCTATTCCCGACGAGGTGCCCGTGTAGCTACCGCTACGTCGTCTCCGCGCCCGCCGCGGCCAGCTCCGGCTTCTCCGGCGTGGCCGGAGCGAAGCCCTCAAACTTGAGCTTCTTCTCTTCGCCGACGGTCTCGACGCTGATCCGCACGACCGACTTGTCCTTGTACACGCCGCGCAGGATGTCGTCGCTTAGCGGATCCTCGACCAGGCTCGAAATCGTGCGGCGCAGCGGACGCGCGCCGAACTTCTCGTCGGTGCCGCGCTCGAGCAGCAACTCCTTGGCCTCGGCGGCGAGCTCGAGCGTAAGCCCGCGCTCCTTCAGCCGCTTGTTGACCTTGGCCAGCTCCATGTCGAGGATGCCGATCAGCTCGCCGTGACCCAGCTTGTGGAACACGACCACCTCGTCGACGCGGTTGATGAATTCCGGCCGGAAGAAGCGTTCAAGCTCGCCCACCAGCATCGTGCGCATCTTGTCGTAGTTCAGATTCTCGTCGCGCTTCATGAAGCCGAACGGGTCCTGGCTCATGATGCGCTCGGCGCCGATGTTGCTGGTCATGATCATGATCACGTTCTTGAAATCCACGTGCCGGCCGAACGAATCGGTCAGGCGGCCTTCCTCCATGATCTGCAGCAGCATGTTGAACACGTCCGGATGCGCCTTCTCGATTTCGTCGAGCAGCACCACCGCGTAAGGCCGGCGACGGACGCGCTCGGTGAGCTGGCCGCCTTCCTCGTAGCCGACATAGCCCGGCGGCGCGCCGATCAGCCGGCTGACGTTGTGCTTCTCCATGTACTCCGACATGTCGATCGTGATCAGCGCTTCTTCATCGCCGAAGAGGAACTCCGCCAGACTCTTGGCCAGCAGCGTCTTGCCCACGCCCGAGGGGCCCAGGAAAATGAACGACCCCATCGGACGATTCGGGTCCTTCAGGCCGCTGCGGCTGCGGCGAACGCTGCGCGCCACGGCGCTGATGGCTTCGTTCTGGCTCACGACGCGCTTGTGCAGTTCGAGCTCGAGCTGCAGCAGGCGCTCGGCCTCGTCCTTCTCCAGCCGCGTCAGCGGAATGCCGGTCATCATGCTGACGACCTCGGCCACCATGTTCTCGTCGACGACGCCTTCAGCCTCGCGCGCCTTCTCCTTCCACTCGCGCTGCAGCGATTCCTTCTTCAGCCGCAGCGTCTCGGCGCGGTCGCGCAGCTCGGCGGCGCGCTCGTAGTCGGCGTTCTTGACCGCCTCTTCCTTCTCGCCGTTGAAGCGCTCGATCTCGCGCTCGATGTCAGCCAGGTCCGGCGGCACGGTCATGCTCTTGATGCGGATGCGCGCCCCGGCTTCGTCGATCACGTCGATGGCCTTGTCAGGCAGCACGCGGCCGCTGATGTAGCGATGGCTCAGCTCGACGGCCCCGCGCAGCGCGTCCTCGGTGATCTGCACGCGGTGGTGGGCCTCATAGCGATCCCGCAGCCCGCGGAGAATCTCGAGCGCGTCGGCGGCGCTGGGCTCGTCGACGTGGATCGGCTGAAAACGCCGCGCCAGGGCGGCGTCCTTCTCAATGTACTTGCGGAACTCGTCGAACGTGGTGGCGCCGATGCACTGAATCTCGCCGCGCGACAACGCCGGCTTCAGCACGTTGCTGGCGTCGATGGCGCCCTCGGCCCCGCCGGCGCCGACCAGCGTGTGCAGCTCGTCAATGAACAGAATCACGTTGTGCGCCTTGCGCACCTCGTTCATCACCGCCTTGATGCGCTCCTCGAACTGCCCGCGGTATTTCGTGCCGGCGACCATCATCGCCAGGTCGAGCACGACGATCCGCTTGCCGTGCAGAATCTCGGGCACCTGGTGGCGCACGATCTTCTGCGCCAGACCCTCGACGATCGCGGTCTTGCCCACGCCCGCCTCGCCCAGCAGCACCGGGTTGTTCTTCATGCGCCGGCACAGCACGGTGATGACGCGCTCGATCTCCTTGCTCCGGCCGATCACGGGGTCGAGCTTGCCGTCGCGCGCCAGTTCGGTCAGGTCGCGGCCGAACGAATCCAGCGCCGGGGTCTTGCTCCGCCCCGCCTTCTTCGATTCGGCGGGGGCGCCCTGCGAGGCGCTCATGGCGCCGGCAGACTCCTCCGACTCGCCGTTCGTGCCGAGCAGGTTGAGCACCTCCTCGCGCACTTCCTCGAGCTTCAGGCCGAGATTCTGCAGCACCTGCGCCGCCACGCCATCCTGCTCGCGCAGTAGGCCGAGCAGCAGGTGCTCGGTGCCGACGTAGTTGTGATTCAGGTTGCGCGCTTCCTCGATCGCGTATTCGATCACGCGCTTGGCCCGCGGCGTCTGCGGCAGCTTGCCCATGCCGGACACCACTTCGGGGCCGCTGCGAACCAGACGCTCGACCTCCATGCGCACCCGCCGCAGGTCGACGTTGAGGTTCTTCAGGACGTTCGCGCCAACGCCGGAGCCTTCCTTCACGAGACCCAGGAGGATGTGCTCGGTTCCGATGTAGTCGTGGTTGAAGCGCTGCGCTTCCTGGTTCGCCAGCGCCATCACCTTGCGGGCCCGGTCGGTGAATCGTTCGAACATCGCGTGGGTGCTCCTGTGCGGGCAAGCGGCAGTTCGCGGCTGCGACTGGCTTTACCGGACTTTTCCCTGCAGCGATTCTAGCGCGGCGACATACCCCCAGCAACCGCGCCCCGCGCGGGCACAGCGCTTGTACTAGCTATCGACCGCCGGGACGGCGCAATGCAGACGACCGGCAGGGCGCACTGAATGCACACCGGGCGCGACTTACTCAGCAACCCGCGATACCTCCGCTCCGGCGTTCAGAGCGAAGTCCGTTTCGGCGCGAAAGATGCGATGCCGATCGAGCTCGCGCAGTCGACGCCAGGCCGCGGCCGCTCCCGGAGAGGCCTGTGCCGTCAGAATCGCCGCGAGACGCTGCGCCGCGAGCAGATCGGCCGGTTGCGATGCGACAAGTTCGGCGAGGATCACCTCGGCCTCGTCGAGTCGACCCGCCGCCGCCGCGGCCTGTGCATCGGCGAGCGCTTGCCTGCGCCGGTCGCTCGAGCGCCGCTGCTCCTCACGCTGCAGCGCGGTGGGCAGCAGGCCCTGCGCGGAAACGAAGAGCAGCGCGGCCGCAACCACGAGCAGGATGCGTGCCGAGCGGCTGAACTCATCGGGGATCACGCCGAAAGCGAGAATCGCACCGTTCAGGCATGCGATGTACGCCACTCCCAGCGCAACTCCGACGGCGACCGACCCTGCGCAGGCCAAACCGGCGCCGGGCGCCACCAGGTTCAGAATGCGAATGCCCGCGTGCGAACGTCTGCTCTCGGCATCGCTCGGCCCCATACCTCGCGATCGTAGTCTGTTGCGACCGTTGGGGTAAGCGAGATCAACCCTCGCCGTTCACGCAGCGCTCGCGGGTTATCGGAGGTGCGCGCAATTCGGGAGCGCGCTCGCACGATTGCTTTGACCCCGCACCGCACCGCCGCGTAGCATTCCCAGCCTTCGGGGGTCCTCGTAGGGGATGGGGTGGTCGGTGGATCAGCCGCTGACCGTATTGCATCTGGCGACCGCGGACCACGCCTCGACCGCCCAGGTTGATGCGTGGCTGCAGCGTTATTCCGCTTCAGTTCTGCGCTGCGCGGATGCCTTCGACGCCTGCTTGAATCTGATTCGCTCGCCCGAACACGTGCCCGACCTCGTGCTGCTTGGCGCTGATTACCTCCTGACCGACGAGCTGAACATTTTCGACTATCTGCGCGAAACCTGGCCGTCGGCGATCGTAGTGGTCTATGGCGACGCGGAACGTTGCGCGCGGCTGACGACGGGTCGTGACGCCGAGCTGTACACGCCGCCCCGGGCCGCAATCGATCCGGCACAGTCGCCGGCCGCGCTGCTCGAACAGGCCCGCCAATCGCTGCGTGGCGGCGATGGTGTGAGGCTGCGAGTGCGGCCGACTGACGCCCCCGTGGAACCCGCGCCACCGGAGAATGGCATTCGGTTGCGGTCGGGTGAGTCCTCGGCGATCCTGACGCGGGAAGAGCTGGCGGCGCTGCTCGGTCGGCCGCCGGGAAACTAACGCATGCGCCCAGACGGATCATTGCTGGTCATCGGCCCGACCGCGGTGCGCGACAGCGTCGCCGCAGCGCTGCCGCGCTGTTCGGTCATCGCGGCCCCCAGCGCACTGTCCGGCGTCTGGCAATCGGCGCAGCAACCCTACGACGGCGTGCTGGTGTCGCTGCGCGTCGGGAAGAAGGCGCTGCGCGCGGTGCGCTGCATCCGCGACCTGCGACCCGCGCTGCGCATCGTCGTCGGCGCCGCGCCGGTCGACGAACCGCTGGCCCAGCAGGCGCTCGAACTCGGCGCCAGCGACTATGTGATCGAGCCGCTCCTGCGCACCGATCTCGAGCAGGCGCTCAGCGTGCTCAACGAGGCCACGCTCGGCCCGGCCCCGGCGGCGCTCGCACCCAGCGCCCGCGAGATCACCCAACTCGGCGAAATTCTGCGGCGCGTCAGCGACGGCATGCAGCCCACCGTCGAACGCCTGGCCGCGCTCGTGCGCGAGGCGTTCGGGGCCGCGGCGGCGGCGGTGCAACTCGACGAGTGCATGGCGATTTCCGGCGAAGCCGGCGAGTGGATTCTTGGCGAGGCCATCCAGCGGCACGAGCGCACGATCGGCAAGGTGCTGCTCGGCCGTTGCCTGCACGGAGCCTATCCCGCCGCCGGCGCAGCCCGGTTGGCCGAATACGCGCAATTGATTGAATCGGTGACGGCGCAAACCGCGGCCCAGGAGCGCTGGCGTGAACTCGCCTGGACCGACGACCTGACCGGCCTGCGAAACCGCCGCTACTTCGAGCGCGCCTTCGACGAGCGGCTGGCCTATGCGCTCGAAAATCGCTCGCGTGTTACGCTCTTTTCCTTCGATATCGACGGCTTCAAAGGCTACAACGACCGCCACGGCCACGACGCCGGCGACGCCTTGCTGCGCGAAATGTCGCAACTGCTGCTCACCTGCACCCGCGAGCACGACGTGGTAGCGCGGCTCGGCGGCGACGAATTCGCCGTGGTCTTCTGGGACGCCGAGCGCCCGCGTGTGCCCGGCTCGCAGCATCCGCGCGACACGCTGGGACTCGCGGAGCGCTTCGCCCGCGCGATCCGCGAACACGACTTCCGCTTCCTGGGCCCCGAAGGACCGGGGCCGATCACCATCAGCGGCGGCGTGGCGTGTTTCCCCTGGCATGGACACGACCGTGCGGCGCTGCTCCGCGCCGCGGACGAAGCCCTGCTCAGCGCCAAGCGCGAGGGCAAGAACCGCATCGTGCTGGCCGGCGAAACGATTGAGCCGCCCGCGGCGCAGGCGGGATGAGGCGAATCGCCGCGACGAGGTCGCCGCACGCCTCCGTCAAATATCCAGATTCTTCACGTGGATCGCATTCTGATCGATGAATTGCCGGCGGGCCTCCACCTCTTCACCCATCAGGATGCTGAAGATGCGGTCGGCTTCGGCCGAGTCATACGTCGCCTGCTCGGGGTCGCTGCCGGCGGAACCGACAACCACCTTGCGCAGCACGCGATTGGACGGGTCCATGGTGGTGTGCCATAGCTCGTCCTTGTTCATTTCGCCCAGCCCCTTGAAGCGCTTGATCTCCCAGCCGCGGCCGCCGAGCTCGCGTACGCCCTCGGGCAGCACCGCCAGGTTGGCGAGCTCGAGCCGCTCATCGCCGCGCACCAGCGTAAACGCGGCACGGGTCAGCTCGCCGGTAACCAGCTCCTCGCGTCGCGCGAAAAGGTCGTCGATCTCACAGCCGTGATCGGCCAGTTCCAGGAAACAGCGCTCCAGCACGCGGGACTCAGGCAGCTCGCGCCAGCTCAACGTTGCCCCGCCCGCCGCGCGCTGCGCCTCTTCCAGTTCCTGCTCGCTGTACAGAAACAGCTCGCTGTCGCCGTGCATGGCGCGAATCGTCGGCAGTCGGCCGTCGCGGTAGTAGCGCTCGATGAAATCACGCAGCAGCAGCCCGCGCCGCGCCAGCACGCGCGATTGCTGCTCGATCTCCTCGACCAGCGTCAGCAGCGCCGCCAGCGCTTCGTCGCTCAACGTTCGCGCGGGCGCGTCGCCCCGCCCGATATCGAGCTTCGTGCCTTCGAGCCCCAGCCGCGCCAGCCGCGCATTCAGTTTCCCGTCGTCCAGCAAATACTCGGGCTTCTTGTTCTTTCGCGCAAGCTGATACAGCGGCGGCTGCGCGATGAAGACTTTCCCGTCCTCGATGAGCTGCCGCAGGTGGCGGAAGAAAAACGTCAGCAGCAGCGTGCGAATGTGCGAGCCGTCGACGTCGGCGTCGGTCATCAGGATGATGCGCCCGTAGCGCAGCCGGCTGGGGTCGAAATCCTCCAGGCCGATGCCGGTGCCCAGCGCTTTGATGATCTCGACGATCTCTTCGTGGCCCAGCACTTTGTGCAGCCGGGCTTTCTCGACGTTCAAAATCTTGCCGCGAATCGGCAGAATCGCCTGGGTCTCGGCATTGCGGAAACCCTTCGCCGAACCGGCCGCCGAGTCGCCTTCCACGATGAACAGTTCGGTGTTGTCGGGGTTGCGGTCGGAGCAGTCGACGAGCTTTCGCGACAGTTTCCCGCCGCCCAGCGCCGACTTTCTCGCCGTTTCCCGCGCCTTGCGCGCCGCCTCGCGCGCCAGGGCCGCCTGCGCCGCTTTGCCGATCACGCGCTTGGCGTCAGCCGGATGCTCCTCGAGATACGTCGACAGCACCTCGCCGACGATCGTCTCGACGAACGTTCCGGCCTCGCTGTTGTTGAGCTTGATCTTGGTCTGGCTCTCGAACTGCGGCTCCGCCACGCGCACCGAGACCACCGCCGTCAGCCCCTCGCGAATGTCCTCGCCGGTCGGCACGGGGTCGTTGGCTTTGAAGAGGTTGGCCTTGCGCGCATAGTTGTTGATCACGCGCGTCAATGCCGCGCGAAAGCCCGACAGATGCGTGCCGCCTTCTTTCGTGTTGATGTTGTTGGCGAAGGTGAGCACGTTCTCGTTGTAGCCGTCGGTGTATTGCAGCGCCACCTCGCATGCCGTGCGCGTATTCGGATCCTCGCGCTTGAAGTACACGACGCGATGCAGCGCTTCCTTGCCCTCGTTCAGGTGCTCGACGAACTCCTTGATCCCCTCGCTGTACAGAAACTCTTCGCGGCGGTTCTCGCGCTCATCGACCAGGACAATCCGCACGCCCGAGTTCAGATACGCCACCTCGCGCACGCGGCGCGCGATCGTCTCATGGCTGAACTCCAGCACCGAGAAAAGCTGGTGGTCGGGCTTGAAGGTGACGATCGTTCCCGTGCGGCCGGGTACTTCGCCGATCGTCTCGAGTGGGCGAATCGTCCGCCCGCGCTCGAAACGCATCTGCCAGATCTTGCCCTCGCGCAGGCTGCGCACCTCCAGCCATTCCGACAGCGCGTTGACCGCCGTAACGCCGATGCCGTGCAGGCCGGCCGAGACCTTGTACGAGTTGTTGTCGAATTTCGCGCCCGAGCCGGTCTTGGTCATGATCAGCTCGAGCGCCGACATGCCATATTCGTCTTTCCAGCCGACGGGAATGCCGCGCCCGTCGTCTTCGATCGAAACCGCTCCGTCGCCGCGCAGCGTGATGGTGATATTCCGGCAGATTCCGGCCATCGCCTCGTCGATCGAGTTGTCGAGCACCTCGTAGAGCAGGTGATGCAGGCCGTAGGCGCCGGTATCGCCGATGTACATGCCCGGGCGCGCACGGATGTGCTCCACCCCTTCGAGCAACAGCACCTGGGATTCGTCGTATTGGTTCATCGGCGGCTCAAGCACCACGTCGCCTGACATCATCGACCTTCCCCGGGTTGCGTCGCCCCGTCCTCGATTCGCAGTCGCAGTGTTCGCCCCAGCGCCCGCGAAAGCAGCGGGCCCAGCCGTCCCGCCTGCCGCCGCAACTGCTCGGCTTGCACGGGCCCCACGGCCTGTACGATGAACTCTCCGTCGGCGAAGCCTGCGGGTTGCCCCAGCGTGGCCAACTCGTCGGGCGCCACCTCGCGCCAGACGCGCTCGGCCTGCTCGCGCGCTCGCGCGGCCTTCGCCAGTCGTCGCAGCAATGACGCCAGCGCCGGGCTCGCGAACAGCGGGCTTCGAGGCCGTGGCTGGCAGCTTCGCAACAGACGAAGGTACTGCTGTTCGTTCATCGCGGAAAGACGCCTAGTTCGAGAGCGATACCGGCATCAGCACGTAGAGGAACTCGTCCTTGTCCTCGCCGCACAGAACCCCCGGTCGATGGCTCTCCTGCAGTTCGAGGAAAACCTCTTCCTGCGGCAGGCGACCCAGCACGTCGGTGAGGAACGCGGGATTGAAGCCGATCTCGACCGGCGTACCGCTGAATTCCGCGCTCACCTCGACCCGCGCATCGCCCTGCTCGGGGGCCTGCGAGGTGATTACAAGCTCCTTCGCCGAAAACGCGAGCCGCACGGCGCGCGATTCCTCGGTCGTCAGCAGCGCGGCGCGCCGCACCGCCCGGAAGAGCTCCTCGCGGTTAATCCGCGCACGCTTGTCATGGCTGGTCGGAATGACCGCGTGATAGTCCGGGAACGACCCTTCGATCAGCACGCTCGAGAGCACCCGATCTTGATCGCGCAGCAGAACCTGATTCGGCAGCACACGGACCTGAACCGCCCAATCGTCGCCGTCGCGCGGCGGCGTGAACACTTTCTCGAACACCGAAAGGGCCTTGGCCGGCAGAATCGCGCGAAAATCCGCCGCGTTCGTCCGCTCGACCTGATCGCTGGCGCGCGCCAGCCGCCGTCCATCGGTCGCGACCAGGTATAGCCGCTTGCCGACCTTCTCCCACAGCACGCCATTGATCGCGAAACGGCTGGTCTCGCGGGCGGCTGCGTAGAGCGTGAGCCCGATCATTCGCCGCAGGTTGTGGCCGCCGACCACGACGTCGGCATCGCCTTCGAATCCGGGCACCGGGGGGAAATCCGCCGGGTTCATCACGAAGATTCGGAACTCGCCGCCGCTGCCGCGAACCGTGCAGTAGCGGTCGTCCGCCTCGATTTGCAGCTCGACGTCGGGCATCTCCCGGACAATGCTCTGCAATCGGTCGGCCGGAACGACGGCCACGCCCGCGCGCGCGATTTGCAGCGTCGGGACCGAGAGGTGCAGGCCGGCTTCACCGTCGGTCGCGGATAGACGCAGCACGTCGTCTTCCGCCGCAATCCGCACGCATCCGAGGATCGGCTTTGGGGTTCTCGAGCCGACGAGCGCAGTCACCGCGCCGAGGGCTTCGACCAGTGCAATTCGGGGGACAATCGACTTCATAGCGACAGAATTCTACCGGCGGTTCCTCGATTCGCCCAATGCTGCCAGCGATTGAGTGAATCGACGGGCGACCTACAGCCGGTGGTTGTCGCGAGCCTATCTTGGATTCGGGATGAGAGAGAGTTTCGCAGTCTTGATCGTAAGCCGTGTCAGCAGTGTGCGTATTCTGTCACAAGACGGCGCAAAAATCGTGCGGGAAATGGGTTACGCGACGCAGGCGCATGTGAATAACGGCCTTCGAGACGCGACAGAACCGCGCGCCACACACACGAAGTCTCGACCGAACCCCGCTTGAGGGCCTGACGTTGACAGTCCGCACAGTTCATCAGCGCCGCGTGAGCAGTTGGCGTGTCAGGATCGACAACGTTTCGGCCACCCGTGTGTCGTGCCGCCGCGACGAGTCGATCACTCGCTCCGCGTGCAGCACCGTCGAGTGATCGCGGCCGCCGAAATGCGAGCCGATCTCCTCGAGGCTGAGCGGCGTCAGCTTCCGGGCCAGGTACATGCCGATCTGCCGCGGATGGCTCACCGAGCGCGAGCGCTTGCGACCGATCAGATCGGGCAGCCGCAGCCCGAAGTGCCGCGTGATGACCTCGAGAATGTCATTCACCTGCAACGGCCGCGCGGGGCGACCGTCGAGCCCGTCGATGACGGCGCGCGCGGTGTCGACATTCATCGGCTTGCCGGCGATTTGCGTCTCGGAGATCAGCTTGGTGAGGGCCCCTTCAAGCAGACGAATGTTCGACTCCATGCGCTCGGCGATGAAGTCCAGCACGTCATCCGGCACTTCGCAGCCGCGCAGCCGCGCCTTCTTCTGCAGAATCGCCTGCCGCGTTTCGCGGCTCGGCGTGTCGATCTGCGCCACCAACCCCCAGTTGAAGCGGCTGACTAGACGGTCCTCGAGCGTCGGGATGTCGCTCGGCGGCGAATCCGCCGACAGGATGATCTGCTTACGGCTCTGGTAAAGCACGTTGAACGTGTGAAAGAGCTCTTCCTGGCTTGATTCGCGATTGGCCAGAAACTGTACGTCGTCGATCACCAGCGCATCCGCGCGGCGGGCGCTGTCGCGGAATGCGGGAAGTTCGCCGGTCTCGATGGCGCGCACAAACTCATTCACGAATGTCTCGCACGTCACGTAGACCACATGCGCGTTGCGCTGCTGCAACGCCACGCAGATGGCCTGCAACAGATGCGTCTTGCCGAGACCCGACTGACCATGGACGAACAGCGGGTTGTAGAGCGCGCCGGGCTGATTGCAGACGGCGCGGCCTGCTGCGTGGGCCAGCCGATTCGATGGACCCACGACGAACTGCTCAAACGTGTAGTCTGGGTTCAGCGGGCTGGAGTTCAGCCCCATCGCGCCTCGGTTCGGCGGCGGAATGACGCCATCGTGTGGCAGACATTGAAAGCGAATGCCGACCAGGTGTCCGGTGAGCGCGATCGCGCATTGCACAAACGCTTCGGTGCATTTTTCAGCTAGGTAGCGGGCGCGCGCCGGATCATCAACGTCGACCACCATCTGCCCGCCGTGAAAGGTCGACGTGCGCAGCCCCTCGAACCAGGATCGATAGAGGTCGGGACGCTCCGTGCGGAACGCCGTGAGCAGACTGTCCCACGTGACCGGCGTGTCGGCGCTCATGCGGCTTTCGCTCACGCTCCGTGGCATGTGTTTCCAGTGCTCAATTCTCGTCGTCGGCTTCGTCCTCGCTGTCGCGCCCTTCGACAGCGCGGGCTGTCACAGCCGGTGCGTCGACCAATTCTCGCAGCACCGCGGTGGCGTAGCAGCCGCTCGGAAGTTGGAACCCGAATTCAAGATAGGGGCCGCGTTCGTCGGCGGCAAGTTCCATCCGCGCTTCGAGCAGCGGAAAGCGCAGCTGACGACGCGCGCCTTTCAGCCGCAAGTGCGGTCGCCGGAGTTCCTCCAACGCGAGTTCGCTTTCGTTGAGCACCGCCTGCTCGATCTCGAATGCGCGTCCCGTCGGAGAAGACATGCGATAACCGAAGAGCGGGCCGGTCGGGCTGACTTCGAGCGCGTCCGCCCGCGGCTGTTCGCGCGCCGGGTCTTCGACGCGGAAAACCGCGCCAAACGGATGGACGTACGCCATGTCGCCGAGCCACAGCTCGCCAAGCGCATTCAGCCGCAGCGACAGGACGCGATTGAACAGTTCGGACTGAAACGCCGCGACATAGAAACGCCGCAGCCCCTGATCAATTGAGAGAAACGCGCGCTTGACGTTGCCGCCCGTGCGTTCGAGCGTCTGCAGCGCGCGGCGTTCGTCGCGAAACATGCCGGGCCACAGTCGCGCAGCGCGCGTGAATTGCCCGCCGACATAAAGCGCACGCGCCTCGCGCAGCCGATCATCGTCGTTGGGCTCCGGGCAGCCCAGCACGCGATCCAGCGCCGCGTGCAGATCGCCGCGGACGATCGCCGCTCCGATCAGCGCCCCGTCGCCGCGCATCCCGAATCGCTGCGGACCGAAATAGTTCGGCACGCCGCGCCGCTGCAGATCCTCGAATGCGGCGCGCACCTCCGCGGCGCGATTGACGTCAATCTCGCGCACGCGGATGACAAACCGATTGCCGCGCAAATGCCCGAGTCGCAGTTTGTTGGTGTGGCGCGTCACCTGCAGCACGCGCAGGCGTGGAATCGACACGCTCTCGAGCCGTGCCGGTTCAACATGCTCAACTGACATCCATTGCCGCGTGACTGCGCGCGAATCCTTCAGGCCGGCGTAGCCGATCTCGCGGCGCTGCACGCCCAGCGCGCGCGCAAGATCATGCACCGCTTGAAGCGTCGACAGCCCGCGCTTCTCCAGCAGGAAAAACGTATGCGTGCCGGTCCCGCCGAACGGATACAGCGGAACCTCCTCCACCACGAAGTCTTCGTAATCGGCGCGCAACAGGCCTTTGGGTCGCGCAAAATCACTCAATAGCCGCGGCGGCTCCATCAAGCGGTCTCCTTCGCAGCCGGCCGCACGAAGCGTGGCGCGTTCCTGTCACCTTTGTACGCCGTCAGCGGCACCACCGGCGCCGCGATCAGTTCACGCAGCCGCGCCACCGCCCCCGCCGCGTCCCACGCACCGTCGGGCGGGACGATCGTAATCCACGCGTCGTAAGCAATGCCGCGCAGCAGGTCGATCAGCCGCGACAGTTCGGCGCCTTCCGGCGCATTCGCCGCGCACCACGCCGCCGGCAACCGCACCTCGTGCAGCATTCGCCCAAGGCGCTTGATCGCCAGCGTCGGCGGATCCGCTGATTGCGCAACGTCGTAGACCACACGCAGTGTCGGCTGCTGCACAGCGTCGCGCAGCCGCCACAGCGCCGCCGTATCGCGCAGTTGCCCGCTCCCGAGCACGGCGATTCGCACGCCGCGCGGCGAAGCGCGATCGCACAACTCACCGAGCGCCGCCAGCATCTGCGAATGGCACCGTTCCGCGGCCCCTCCGCGCTGCAGCGGCGGAGACGTAATCACCACCGCCGCCCCGGCCGGCGCCGCGTCGACGACGCTCTCGGCGCCGCGACGAAGTTCGTTCGTGTACCCGCTTCGCGGACCCACCAGCGCGCGGGTCAACTCCAGCGAAGCAATTGCGAGGTTGTCGAAGCCTATCTCGCGATTCAGCAGCGTCGCGTCATCGGCCGCAACCACGATGCCGTCGGCGTTCGCGGCGCGCGCCTGCGCGAGTTGGTCATTCGCGTGTTCGCTGAGGCGAATCGCCAGTTTCACGGTCCCTCTCCCGTCGCTGCGAGCCCGGACGGCCGTTCGCACGCCAGCAGCACCATGTCGCGCCAGGCGCCGCGTTTCCAGTAGCGCCGTGGAATGCGACCGACTTGCTGATAGCCGGCCTTAGCGAGTGCGCGCAGAGAAACGGTGTTCTCGGCGTAGACCTCGCTCAGCAACAGCCGCAGCCCGAGGCAATCGAACGCATAGCGCGTGCGCAGCGCGATGGCCTCTGATCCAAGACCCTGACCGCGACGCTCAGCCGGCCCGATCAGAGTGCCCGTTTTCGCGACGCCATGCCGCCAGTCGATGGCATGAAGGCCGGCGGTGCCGATGTGCTCGCCTTCGAGCGTCTCTATCGCAAAGACCACGTCCGTGCCATTCGCGCGGCTTGCCTGGGTGAACCACTCTTCCTCAACAAGCCGCGACATGGGCCAATCGCCCATCAGCGTCCAGGCCGTCGCAACCGGATCGTTGATCCAGCGGTAGCAGTTCTCGAAATGCCGATCGTGTTCGAGCGGCACAAGCTGAATGCGCGTTCCCTGCCAGCCTATGTTCATGGCCCGCGCTCCGCGAGCGCGGCGGCGGGGCCGAGCGGCCTGCCTAGCAGCAGGTCGGCTATCTGGATCGCGTTCAGAGCGGCGCCTTTGCGAAGCTGGTCGCCACAGACCAGCAGTTGCAATCCGCGTCCGTCAGGGACGCTCGCATCCGCCCGAATGCGCCCGACGAGCACATCGTCCTGCCCGCTGGCGCGCAGCGGCGTCGGGAAGCGGTTTTCGCGCGGCTCGTCGATGACGCGCACGCCCGGCGCAGATGCCAGCAGCCGCCGCGCGGCGTCAGGCGTCAGCGGACGCTCGAGTTCGAGCCAGACCGCCTCGCTGTGAGCGCGCTGCACGGGCACGCGCATGCAGGTGACCGCGATCGCCAGCGCCGGTGCATCCAGGATTTTCCGCGACTCCTCCACAATCTTGCGTTCTTCGCCGTTGCGGCCGTCTTCGCCCACCTCGCTGTTGTGGCTGAACACGTTGAACGCACAAGGCTCGCGAAAGACGCTCGGCTGCGCCGGCCGCCCGTCGAGCACGTCGCGCGTTTGCTGTTCGAGTTCCGCCAGCGCCCGCGCGCCGGCGCCGCTCACCGCCTGGTAGGTGCTGATCACGGCACGCCGCACGCCCGCCGCACGGTGCAGCGGCGCCAGCGCCAGCAACAGAATGATCGTCGAGCAGTTGGGGTTGGCGATGATGCCTCGATGGTCGCGGGCGGCGGCGGGATTGACCTCCGGCACCACCAGCGGCACGTTCGGGTCCATTCGGAACGCCGACGAATTGTCGATCACGAGCGCCCCGGCTGCGACCGCGGCGGGCGCGTACTCGCGGCTGACAGCCGCTCCGGCCGAGAAAAGCGCCAGTTCGATGCTCTGGAACGAGTCGGGTGCGAGCGTCTCGACCAGCGCCGATTCGCCCGCCCACGCCACGCGCCGGCCGGCCGAGCGGGCTGAAGCGAGCAGGCGCACCTCTGCCACAGGCACGCGGCGCGCGCACAGAATCCGCGCAAACTCCTCGCCCACGGCCCCGGTGGCCCCGACGATGGCAATCCTCGGCATCGCGAATTCGCCCCTGTGCGTCGCGGGCTGGTGTGCGACGCTGTGCCGAATGGTACCATCCACGCCGCGCGGCGCGGGCCGCAGCTCAGGACTACAGGCAGCCGGATGAGTCGATTCACCTACTACAGTCCGCTCTGGCTCGGATTCCTGCTTACCTGGCCGTTGAAGGACGTGCTGAGCGACAACGCGCCCGCCGCGCTGCGCGACACTCCCTGGGTGTGGGTGGCGCTGCTGGCGGTTTCCGCCGGCGTGGTGGCCCAACTGCTCATGGTTGGTGCTCAGGGCGCATTCGCGCAGGTGCTGCCCGTTCCGCGCGGGCGCTCGATCCGCGGACGCGGCGCCGTCTTCGGCGGAATGGAAATCCTCGCCGCGGCGATGCTGGCGCCGATCACGCTGCTGCTGCGAAGCGAGGGACTGGCCAACGCGGCGCTGGTGACGGCCGGTGCGAGCGGCGCGCTGGCGCTGCTGGCGCTGGTGACGTATGTCTGGTGCATGCCCGCCGCACAGCAGGACTTCGCCGACGAACGCTGAACCCAGTTCCACACGGGCCGCGCCGAGCGCCGACCCGGCGCTGCCGCGCTCCGTCGCCCTCGCACACCACTGGTTGGTGCGCCGTCGCGGCGGAGAGCGCGTGCTCGAGGCGTTTCAGATGCTCTTCCCGCACGCCGCCGTGTACACCCTGCTGCACGATCCGCGCGCGATGCCGCAGCCCGTGCCGGTTCACACCTCGCCGTTGCAGCGGCTGCCCGGCGTCCGCCGTTACTACCCCGCGCTGCTGCCGATGATGCCCTGGGCGGCGGGGCGGCTGCGCGTCGCGGATGTCGACCTGGTGCTCTGCTCCGACGCCGCCATCGCGAAGGCGATGCGCGTCGCCGAGCGCAGCGTGCTCGTGTGCTACTGCCACTCGCCGATGCGCTATGTCTGGGATCTGCGTGATGAGTATGGCAAGCGGCTGCCGGCGCCGCTGCGGCCGCTGTGGCGCGGGCTGGCGGAGATGCTGCGTCGCGCCGATCGCGCCGCCGCCCGTCGCGTCGACTTGTTCATCGCGAATTCGGCGCACGTCGCCGATCGGATCGCGCGGAACTACGGTCGCGAGAGCGTGGTCGTTCACCCGCCGGTCGACTTGCCTGCGGCGCCCTGCGAAGGTCCGCGCGAAGATTTCTATCTCTGGGTGGGTCAGCCGGTGAGCTACAAGCGACTCGATCTGGCGATTGAGGCATGCGAGCGCCTCGGCCGATCGCTGGTGGTGGTCGGCGAGGGCACGCGTCGCTGCGTGCCGGCCGGTTCGCCGCGCGTCGTCTGCCGCGACTGGCTCAGCGATGACCATGTTCGTGATCTGTACCGCCGCGCGCGCGGCCTGCTCTTTCCCGGCGAGGAGGACTTCGGCATCGTGCCGGTTGAGGCGATGGCGCACGGCTGTCCGGTGATCGCGTACGCCCGGGGCGGTGCGTGCGAAACGGTGCAGGATGGCGTGACCGGGGTGTGGTGCGCCACGCAGGACGCCGGCGATTTTGCCGCGGCGATCGAGAGGTGCGAATCCCTGAAATTCGATCCGCGGCTCATGCACGCCGCGATGCAGCGCTTCTCATTGCGGCGCTTTCTCGAACGAATGACCGCGCTGTTGATCGAGGCGGCTGGCCGCGGTCGCGCCGCGGCGGGTATAAACAAGTGGGAGGTCGCGAGCCGATGAGCAAACCGCTGACGATCATGGTCGATCTGGACGGCGTGATCTGCACCGAAGAGCCCACCTTCGAGCGTCCGCTGGCGCAGCCGCTGCCCGGAGCGCGCGAGGCACTGGCGCAGCTCAAGGCGGCGGGGCACACCATCGTGGTCTACACGGCGCGCGGCTGGGCCGAGTACAAGGCGACGCGGCAGTGGCTCGATGACCACGGCATGAGCTACGACGCGCTGCACATGGGCAAGCCGATTGCGCACGTCTGGATCGACGACCGCGCGCTGCAGTTTCGCAATTGGAGCGAGACGCTGAGCCAGTTGGCGCAGCGAGGCTCGCGGGGCTAAAGGCCGGCTCGGGCGGCCTGCTTTCGCGGTACTCTGCGTATGCGTGCGTTGCTGGGCGCTCAGCGTGGGCGGTAGGTGAGGTGCCATGCCGATCCAAGGGTCGGCATGCAAGACGCGTCAGACGTTGATCACGTTTCGACGTCCAACCATGCCGACGCAGAGGCCGTCGGCATGGCACCCGGCGCGCGGCGGGAACGCAAAGATCGGTACACTCCGATCATGCGGGGTTTTAATCTCGAACTTGCAACAATCGTGATGTGTCTCGTGCTTCCGGCAGCGAGCGCTCAATGCGACTGGGCATGGGCAGGTGCGGATTTCCGCGCGGATAGCCCCGTGGCTGCGCTTTGCGTCTGGGACCCCGACGAGGACGGCCCGCTCGGGCACGTGCTCGTAGTCGGCGGATACTTCGCCAGCATCGGCGGCGTGTCAACGAACCGAGTAGCGATCTGGGATGGCGTCGCTTGGTCAGCGATGGGCGGCAACGAGCTTGTGAATGGAGTCACCGATCTCGCAGTGTACCGAGGCAATCTCTATTGCGCGGCCGACGCGCTATACAAGTGGAACGGCTCGAACTGGGTCTGGCAGTCCACCGCGCCGATCGCGATCTGGCGGCTGCTCGTGGTCGGCGACGATCTGATCATCGGCGGCTGCTTTCCGGGCTGCATTCGGCGCTGGGACGGCACGAGTTCGCATGAATTCGGCGAAGGCATGGCCGACGGGTACCTCGGCGACGACGCCTGCGTCGACCACCTCGCCGAGTTCAACGGACAGATCGTTGCGGCGGGAAATTTTGGAGCTGCGGATGGCAAGCCTGTCGGGCCCGTTTGCCGCTGGACCGGAGCGACCTGGGAAGATCTCGGAGTCGACGCCCCCGGCGCGACGTGCTATTCGATGACCGTTTTTGGGAGCAACGTGTACGCCGGACTCGGCGGTTCCGGCGCGCCCGAACTCGCTCGGTGGAACGGGGAGGAATGGTCGGAGATCGGGGAGATCGACGATCGCGTTTACCACCTGGCGCCGTTCCGCGAGCAGCTTCTGGTTTCGGGAGTGTTCGACGAGCCGTTTGGCTCTGTGGCGCTGCTGCGACAGGGCGAGTTCGCCCCGATGGGCGCCGGCCTGGATCACACGTTGTTCGACTCGCTCGAGTTTCAAGGCGACCTGATAGTCGGGGGCGCCTTCGACACGGTCGATGGGATGGCGATCTCGAACTTCGCGATCTGGGAGGCGACACTGGTCGGCGACGCCAACGACGACAAGTTGGTGGACCTTGCCGACCTCGGCCTGGTGCTCGCGGCCTATGCGACGTGCCCGGGCGACGCCGGCTATGACCCCGCTGCGGGTGCGGTGTCGGATGACGGCGACGCGTGCGTAACGCTGGCTGATCTGGGCGTTGTGCTGGCCGCGTGGGGCGCGAACTGCGATCCGCCGCCGCCGGCGATTTCGATCGAGCCGATCGCGCGCTGACGGCTCCAAATTCCGTCAGTCCACAAAGCCTGCACGAGATGCATGTTTGCGCGGAGTTCCGCGAAAGCACGCCACACAAACCTTTCCACGCCGCGCTATCCACGGCACCGCGCGAGCGATGCTTCGCGCTGCGCATCGCCCGCAGCAGCCGTTCGTGCTATATGTTCGACTGAGCGGCGCTTGCCGCTTGAGCCTGAGCGATAGCCGACGGAACGCGATGCCCGACGAACCACAGCACCCGCCCGATCCGCCGCCGCGCCGCCGCCCGCGGTATGCCGGCACGCACCCGCGCCGCTTCGAGCACAAGTACAAGGAGCTCGATCCGCAGCGCTACTCGGACATCACCGAGCACGTGCGCGCGCAGGGACGCACCCCCGCCGGCACGCACGTGCCGATCCTCGTCCGCGAACTGCTCGACTGCCTCGCCCCTGCGCCGGGCGAAATCGCGGTCGATTGCACGCTCGGCTACGGCGGGCACGCCGCGGAGATCATTCCCCGGCTCGCGCCCGGCGGCTGCTTCATCGGCATCGACGTCGACGCCGCGGAATTGGCGCGCTCGCGCGCGCGGCTCAGCGTGCAGGAAGCCACGCTGGCGCGCGAGTCTCTGGACGGGCCTACGTCCGGCACTTCCGGTTCGCAGCCGGCTGCTACTCCGAACTCGGTGGCGTCAGAGCGGGACCGCGCGGTCAATCGACATGACTCGGCCGCGCCTGGCGCCAGCGTTCGGCTGGAGTTCGTTCACGGCAGCTTCGCGGGCTTGCCGCGCGTGCTGGCGGGGCTGGGCGTGGCGGGGGCCGACGTGATCTACGCCGACCTGGGCGTGTCGAGCATGCAGATCGACGATCCGCGGCGTGGCTTCTCGTACAAGCACGATGGGCCGCTCGACATGCGCATGGACGCCCGCATCGCCCGCACCGCCGCCGACTGGGTGGAGTCGCTGCCGCGCGAGAAATTGGCGGCCGCGCTGGCCGAGTTGGCCGACGAGCCCGCGGCCGACGCGGTGGCCGAGGCGATTGTTGCGGCCAAGCAGGTTCGCGCGATCGAGACGACCCGCGCGCTGGCGCGCGTGATCGCGCAGGCGGCGCCATCCGACGCCGACGCGGCGGTGGCGCGCTGCTTTCAGGCGCTGCGCATGCTGGTGAACAACGAGCGCTCGGCGCTGCGCGAGCTGCTGCGCGTGGTGCCAGGGTGCCTGAACCCCGGCGGGCGACTGGCGCTGATCGCGTTTCACAGCGGCGAGGATCGGCTGATCAAACACGCGCTGCGGGCGGGACTCGACAGCGGCGTTTTCGCCGAGATCGCTGCTGAGCCGCTGCGTCCGTCGGCGGAGGAGCAGCGCGCGAATCCGCGCAGCCGCCCGGCGCGACTGCGCTGGGCACGGAGCGGGCCGGCGCCCGGGTAGCGTCGACAAACGTGCGGCGACGAGAAAACCTCACCGGCCGGCGTCGCACGAAAATCGCACGTTCACCACCTGCTGGCCGCGGATATCGATTTGCTCAACCTGACCTTTGACCTGCGCCGCCCCGCGCAGCACCGCATGCTCGACCGCGAAATGCGACGTGTCGCCCACGGTCTCGCCGGTCAGGGCGTTGGCGACCGCCGCGAGTTCCAGCACCGTCGCCGCGCCGGCTGCCGCCTCAATCCGCACGCGAATTGACGGTTGCTTGCAGCGAATGGCCTCGCTTGCGCCGCAGTCCAGCACATAGGCGCTCAGACGCCCCGCGGCGGGGTCGAGCACCAGTTCGAGCGTTGCGAGGTGATCGCCCAGCGGAAGCAGGACGCCGCCGTTCGGACCGCGCGCCGGCAGCTCGTGAGCATGTTGCTCGTGATTGTGCCCCTCGTGCGTGTCGGATTCCGCCGCGTGCGCATCCTGACCGGCGGCGCTGTGCGCATGCCCATCGTGCGCGTTTTTTCCCGCGGTGCCATCCGTGTACCCGTCGTGTCTCGATGCCGATTTGGTATCGCAGCCGCAGATCGCAAATGCCAGCGCGGCGGCGGCCGCGGCGATGCTCTGAATTTTCATGGTTGCTCCAGTTGTGTGTTTGAGATTGTCAGCTTCTCCGCGCCAGCAACTCGCGCTCGCGCTGCAGGATGTGCAGCAGCGCGGCCTCGTTGTCGTCCCGCTCGCGCAGCTCGTCGGCCAGCGGCGTCGCGCCGAACATCAGCCCGAGCCGCGCCAGCGTGCGAAGATGCTCGCGATCGTCGTGGCTGCAGATGAGGACGAAGATGTCCGTCAGCCGACCGTCGGGCGCGGAGAACGGCAGGCCGCCGACCACGCGACCGACCGCGATCAGCGGCTCTGCGGTCGCGTAGGGCAGCGGGCGTCGCGGATGAGGCAGCGCCACTCCGCCGGGCAGCGCGGTCGAGCCGGCGTTTTCGCGCTCGACGAGGGCGGCGTGCAGGGCCGCGTCGTCGAAAACCAGTCCGGTTCGTTGTGCCAGCTCGACCAGCGCTCGCAGCGCAGATGCCCGCGAGCGTGCCGCCAGGTGCATTTCGACGGCCTGTGGCGCCAGGCGCTGGCCAAGGATGAGCGCGTCCGGTTCGTCCGCCATCGCGCGCTCGAGATTCTGGAGGTTCTGCGTGCCGAGCGTGTGCATGCTGGTCTGGAGCCAATCGAGCAGTTGCGCGCGGTTGAAGCGCCACTCGCCGCCCACCATCTGCCCCGGCAGCAGGCCCTTGTCGGCCAGGCGGCGCACTTCGCGCGCGTCCATGCCGATGTGGCGGGCCAGATCGTCGAGACTGAGGTTCCGAAACGGCACGCGATCGCCTCCAGCGTTGCGATAGTTTATTCGCCTCTGTGGCGGCGCCGCCGGCAAGTCAAGGCCGCGGCGCGCACAGTCGATAGTCGCATGCAGGCAGGTGCGCGCGATTCGATGAGCCTCGACCTGATCGAAATCACGGGCGAATGGGCCGGCCGCACGGAGGGCATCCGCGCGCGGCTGATAACCGGCGTGGACGGTCGCGAGCAGTTGCAGCTCAAGGTCGATCTGGGCCTGCTTCAGATGTTCCCCGACGATCAGCCCGCCGGGCCCGGGACGCCATCCGACGCGCTCGCGACCCTGCACGCAGACCGCCGCGCAGGCCGCCCCATCGCCGAAAGCCTGCTGTCGGCGCTGCAGCGCGAGCTGGCCCAGTTCAATTTTCGCAGACTGGCGCTGACCGTGGTTGCGGAAGAGGCGACGCAGACGAATGACGACGCGGCGGCCCGGCGCTCGTTGCGGCGTGCGATTCGCGATATCGAGCACTGTCTCGCGATTCTCGACGGGCTGGAGGCGGCGGATGCCTCCGCGGCCCAGCCGCACCGGGCACTGCGACCCCCCCTAGTCTTCAACGACGCGCGGCTGCGCAGCCGGCTGCTCGAGAGCGAAGAACGATTCGGCGAGGCGGCTGACGCGGCGGACGGCGGCGCCGACCGGCTCGTCGAAGTGCTCGAACGCTTTGGTTACGACCCCGCGGATTGCGGAAACGACCCCGCAGTGCAGTTCCTGCGGCAGAACGCCGAGCGCCTTCGCGGTCGGGCCGGGTCGGACGACCCGCTCGCGGCCCAGTTGCGACAAGCGCTGGCGCAGGAAGACTTTGAGACTGCCGCCCGTCTGCGCGACAAGCTCCGCCGTCGCGCTGGCGGCGACTAGACGCTCCCCCCGAGAATTGATGCTCGCCGGCTCTTGAAATCGCTTTCTCCGGCCGATACTCTGTCGCAGGCCAAATCATCCGTATGCGCGATACTCCCTTCTTGATCGCGCTCGCGGATACGCAGAGGGAGCGCTGTGACTGCTATTCGCCGCCGTGGGGCGTTTACGCTCATTGAGTTACTCGTTGTCGTAGCGATCATTTCGCTGCTGCTGTCGATGTTGCTGCCCGGGTTGCGTGCGGCGCGCGTGCAATCGCGCACCGTCGTGTGTCAGGCGAACGTGCGGCAGATGGCGGTCGGCTGGACGCTGTATGTCGCCGAGCACAAGGACACGCTGCCCGGCTCGACCAACGACTACATCAACCGCACCACCGGCAAGACCCCGCTGAACCACCCCGGCTACCCGGTTGACTACAACAAGTACCAGTCTTTCTGCTGGCTCGGCACGATCGGCGAGACCGGTGATCAGACGAACGACGTTCCAATGCAGGGCACGCTGTTTCCGTACGTCGGGCGGATGGTCGACCTGTACAAGTGCCCGGAGGACAAGGTCGACGTCATCGACAAGGGTCCGTTCGGCAATTTCGCGAACGAGACGCGCTACAGCTACACCGCGCCATCGTTGCTCTCGGGCTCCAAGCCACAGATGCTGCGCAGCACGCTTTGGGCGGAGAACTTCAACTCGTCGCAGCCCTGGTCGAATTGGACGCTGAACACGCGGCAGTCGATTCCGTGGATTCTCATCGAAGAGCACGAATCCGAAGCGCTCGCGTTCGTTCCGGATAGCGCCTGGGGCAACCTCGACACGATCTCCGATCGTCACAACGGCCGCGGAATGATCGGCCACCTCGACGGTCACGCCGGCCCGATCAAGTTTCAGCGAGAGCCGGCCAAGCTCGACGCGTGGCGCGTCTATTACGCGCTCGAAGACGGCCGCGTCCTTTCCGCGGGCTACTGGTACGACACGCAAGGCAAGCCGATTCGTTTCAATTACCTCCGCGGGCGCTACGTCAACGGTTTGGTCGGACCTTAGCCACGCGATCGTCGTCTCGCGGTCGCGCTTTGCACCCACGTCCGATATTCCAATTCGCCGCGGGTCGCGCGTCTGCTCGGTCCCGAAACGACGTACGTAATTTTTCACTCCCGCAGAAGTTATGAAGAATTCCCCAAGGCACTGCGGGACCGGTGCCGGAGGGAGCAAGCATGCGGGGGTTTCGATGTTCACGCGGCGCCGTGTACGCAGCGGCGGCCGTGGTACTCGGAAGTGCGACGCTGGCCGGGGGCAGTGATCCGCCGCCGGTGATGCGCGTGGAAGAGGATTGGGAGTGCGTGCTGGTCGAGCCCGAACTCGACCTCACCAGCCCGCAGTTCCACACGGTGATTGCACCATACGGCGACACGGAGTCCTACTATTTCCAGGTCTGCTGGAATTACGCAGACCATCCAAACTTCCTGATCGGCGGGCTGCAGATGCTCGCCTTCAACGGCGAGATGTACGCTGGCGGCAAGCGCTACCGCGAAGACCCACTGTCCACCGTAGCCGAGGCGATCACGTGGACGCAGTCGCTCGACCTGCGCGGCGGCCAACTCGTCCTCGAAATCAGCAACGGAAACTCGAACACCTGGGGCGGCTTCGGCGGCGGTGACTCCACCAAGCTCGGCGGCCGCGTCAGCGTCGCGAACCTGAACGGCTACTCGACCGACGTCTCCGCCGGGGAATCGTGGGTCTCCTATGGCGGCAATCGCGTGGAAGTTCTGCGCATCAAGGAAGTCCGCCGCTACGACGCCGACGGCAATCTGCTTTCGCGTGACGAGAATGTGAGGGTGGTCTATGCGTTCGAAGGGTAGCAACCGGGCTCCCGCTGCGCGCCGCGGCGCCGTAACCGTCTATGTCGCGATCTCGCTCACGGTTGTGATCGGGTTCGCGGCGCTGGCCGTCGACCTAGGACTGCTCTACGCGACGCAGGCCGAGCTGCAGCGCTCGGCGGACGCCGCGGCGCTGGCCGGCGCCTGGGACATGCTCGATGAGTCGCGGCTCAAGAACGGCTCATCGGAAGACCTGGTCTTCGCCGACGCGCGCGACGCCGCCTCGAACATGGCCGGCTTCAACCCGGTGCTGCACGACGCACCGGTTGTCGTCGCCGACGATGACGTGGTGCTCGGGCACTTCGCCCGCCAGACCGGCATGTTCGACGTGTTCGCGCCGCAGGGCCAATGGAACGCCGCCAGCGTCAGCGTACGCCGGTCCGACGATCGCGGCGGGTCGGTCGCGCTGTTCTTCGCGCGTGCGCTGGGACACTCGGCGCGCGACATGGGCGCCCTCGCCATCGCCGCCTACGACGACAAGATTTCCGGCTACAAGGTGACGACGCAGTCGGGCAACGCCGACTTGCTGCCGTTCACGTTGCACATCAACTCGTGGGAAGGCCTGCTGGCCGGCACCACGACCAGCGGCGACAACTACTCGTACGATCCCGACACCGGCGTAGTGAGCGCCGGCGGCGACGGTATCAAGGAACTGAACTTCTACCCGGGCGCCGGCAGCGGCCAGCTCCCGCCGGGCAACTTCGGCACGGTGGACATCGGCGGCTCGAACAACAGCACGGCCGATATCGCCCGCCAGATCCTCGAAGGCGTCAGCGCCGACGACCTGGCTCACTTCGGCGGCACGCTCGAATTCGGATCCGACGGCACGCTGACGCTCAACGGCGACACCGGCCTCAGCGCCGGCGTTAAGGACGAGCTCAACGACATCAAGGGACAGCCGCGCGCCATCCCGATCTTCTCGAGCGTTTCCGGACCCGGCAACAACGCCAACTACACGATCGTGGCCTTCGCCGGCATCCGGATCATGAACGTCAAGCTCACCGGGCCCATGAACAAGAAAGAGGTCATCATTCAGCCGGCGTACGTCATCGACCGCGCCGCGATCGTGACCAACAGCCCCAACAGCTACTACGTCTACCGACCGCCGCAGATCGTGCACTAGCCGTCTGTTGCGCACAGCCGCAACGCCGTCGACGCTGCAATCAGCGCCGGCGGCGTTTTGCATTTCCCGACGGCAACCGCCACACTCCCGCGTCTACGCTCGACACCCCCGGAACCGTCCGGGCGCAAGCGTTCACACGGAGATAACCAGCATGCGGCGTTGGATGAGGCTGAAATCTGCAACTCGAGTTTGGCTGTGCACGGCGGGCCTGGGCTTCCTGCCGACCGTCGCGGCCCAGGAAGTTCGTCCGCACGCCGGCATGCTGCGCCATCCGGACGTCAGCGCCACACAGATCGTGTTCGTCTACGCCGACGATCTCTGGCTGGCGCCGCGCGAAGGCGGCGCCGCGACGCCGCTCGCGAGCCCGGCGGGCGAAGAGTCCTTCCCGCGTTTCAGCCCCGATGGAAAATCCATCGCGTTCGTCGGCAACTACGACGGCAACCGCGACATCTACACCCTGCCGGTGACCGGCGGCGTGCCGCGCCGCGTGACGCACCATCCGTCGGCCGAGTGGATCTGCGACTGGACCGCCGACGGCCGCGTGCTCTTCAACCAGAACGGTCTCGCGGGCCTCACGCGTCAGCGCGAGCTCTACACCGTCAGCGCCGAGGGCGGGCTGCCCGTCAAGCTGCCCGTGCCCTACGGCGCGACCGCCTCGATCAGCGCCGACGGGCAATGGCTCGCCTACACGCCGCACTCGATCGACACGCGCACCTGGAAGCGCTATCGCGGCGGCATGCAGACCGACATCTGGCTGTTCGACCTCAAGGCCGCGGCCGCGGGCAACGGCGTGGCCAAGCAGATCACGGACTGGGAAGGCACGGACTCGCTGCCGATGTTCCACGGCGGCAAGGTCTATTACCTGTCGGACCAGGGCGCCAAGCATCGCAACGACATCTGGTCGTACGACGTCAAGAGCGGCGAGCGCAAGCAGATCACGCAGTACGCCGAATTCGACGCCAAATGGCCTTCGATCGGTCCCGGCGTGGACGGCGGCGGAGAGATCATCCTGCAATGCGGCAGCGAGCTGCGCCTGCTCGACCTCAAGACCGGCAAGGATCGCGCGGTCACGATCACGATTCCGGGGGCGCGGCCGAAGTTCCGCTCGCAGTCGCTGAGCGTCGCCGGCGCCGTAGGCTCGTTCGACCTCTCGCCGAGCGGCAAGCGCGGCGTTTTCGAAGCGCGCGGGGACATCTGGGACGCGCCGGCCCGCCACGGATCGGGACGGCTGGTCGCGGGCGGCAGCGCCGCGGCCGAGCGCAACCCCATCTGGAGCCCGGACGGCAAGCACATCGCTTATCTCTCCGACGCCGGCGGCGAATACGAAATCTTCCTCGCGCCCGCCGACGGCAAGACGCCGCCGCGCCAGTTGACGCGCGACGGCACGTGCTATCGCTACCTGCAGAGTTGGTCGCCTGATTCGCGCTGGATTCTGTTCAACGACAAGACCGGCTCCATGTATCTGTGCGACGTCGAAAGCGGCGCCAACAAGCTGGTCGACAAGGACCCGTGGGCGAACACGATGGGCGCCACCTGGTCTCAGGACTCGCAGTGGATCGCGTACACGCGCAGCGGCGACAACCAGCAGACATCGCTGTGGCTGTATCACGTGCCGGAAGGCAAGACGCAGCAGCTCACCTCGGGCATGTTCGGCGCCAGCTCGCCGGCCTTTGATCGCAAGGGCGAGTATCTCTACTACGTGAGCGCGCAGCAGCTCAGCGACCCGGTCTACGAGGACCTGGGCACGACGTTCGCGTACGCGAATACGCAGCGCATCCTGGTGGTTCCGTTGCGGGCCGACCTCGATTCGCCGCTCGCGCCCAAGAGCGACGAAGAAGGCGCCGACGACAAGAAAGACAAGAAAGACAAGGACGACAAGAAAGACGAGAATAGCAAGAAGGACGAGAAAGACGAGAAAACCGACGAAAGCAAGGATGGCGCCGCCGCGGACGCCGCGAGCGCGCCCGCGTCCAGCCAGGCCGCGGAATCGCAGCCGGCCGACGCCAAGCCCAAGCCCGAACCCGTCCGCATCGACGTCGAGGGCTTCGAGCGCCGCGCCGTCCTGCTGCCAATCGAGCGCGGCCGTTTCGGCGGGCTGTTCGTCACCGATGCCGGCCACCTGCTTTATGTGCGCAGCAACGCCGCCGGCGGCGAGCCGTCGCTGAAGATTTACGATGTGAAGGACGACGAGCGCAAGGAGAAAACCGTCGCCGACGGCGTGTTCTCCTACGCCATGAGCGCCGACGGCAAGAAGCTGCTGCTGCGCAAGGGCGACACGTTCGCGGTGGTCGACGCCGCGGCCGATCAGAAGCTTGAAAAACCCGTTTCACTCGCCGACCTGCAGGCGACGATCGACCCGCGGACCGAGTGGGCTCAGATGTTCCGCGAGGCGTGGCGCGTGCAGCGCGACTTCTTCTACGTCGCGAATATGCACGGCGTGGACTGGAACAAGATTCGCCAGCAGTACGAAGCGATGCTCGCCGACTGCGCGTCGCGCACCGACGTCGGCTACGTGATCGCGGAGATGATCTCCGAGCTCAACGTCGGCCACGCCTACTACTTCGGCGGTCCAACCGAGAACGAACCGAGCCGATCCGTCGGCATGCTGGGCTGCGATTTTGAGCTGTACACCGGCCCCATGGCCGGCGGACCGGCCTATCGCATCAGCCGCATTCACGAGGGCGCGCCGTGGGACTCGGATGCACGCGGACCGCTCAGCCAGCCGAACGTGAATGTGAAGGTCGGCGATTTCCTGCTGGCCGTGAACGGCCAGCCGCTCGACGTCACGCAATCGCCGTGGGCGGCGTTTCAGGGGCTCGCCGAGCGCACCGTGTCGCTGCTCGTGAGCGACAAGCCCGCGCGCGATGAAACCGCGCGCACCGTCGTCGTGAAACTGCTCAGCGGCGACACCGACCTGCGCTACCGCGCGTGGATCGAGCGCAACCGCAAGTACGTCGAGGAAAAGTCCGGCGGCAAGGTCGGCTACATCTACGTTCCGAACACCGGCGTCGACGGGCAGAACGATTTGTTCCGCCAGTTCTACGGACAGCTCGACAAGCAGGCGCTGCTGATCGACGATCGCTGGAACGGCGGCGGACAGATTCCGACCCGCTTCATCGAGTTGCTCAATCGCCCGCGCACCAACTACTGGGCGCGTCGCGACGGACGCGACTGGCCCTGGCCGCCCGACAGCCACCAAGGCCCGAAGGCCATGCTGATCAACGGGTTGGCCGGCTCCGGCGGCGACATGTTCCCGTGGCTCTTCCGCTTCAATAAACTCGGCAAGCTGGTCGGCATGCGCACGTGGGGCGGCCTGGTCGGCATCTCGGGCAACCCCAATCTGATCGACGGCGCGGGAGTCACCGCGCCGACCTTCGGCTTCTACGAGACCGACGGCACCTGGGGTGTTGAGGGCCACGGCGTCGATCCCGATGTCGAGGTGATCGACGACCCGGGCAAGATGCTGAGCGGCGCCGATCCGCAGATGGACGCCGCGATCGCCCTGCTGCTGAAGGAGATCGAAACCAGCGGCTACCAGCCGCCAAAGCGCCCGGCCGACCCCGATCGCCGCGGCATGGGCATCCGGCCCGAGGACAAGTAGCCCGCCGCCGCGCATTTGCGCGAGGTGAGAGCGGATCGGGTTCGAGAAGAGGCGCCCACGAGGCGCCTCTTCTTCTGCGCATCAGGCCTCATCCCGCGCTGCGGCGCGCCGCCGGCGTGAGCCCTCCTTCCGAATCGAGCGCCAACACCACCTCGCGCGCGGCCTGGATCGGCTGATGCCGCTGTTTGTGCACCGCCACACGCACCCGCAGCGGCGTGCTCGGTAACGGATCGACCTGCAGGCGCGTGGCGGCGAAGGTCGGCTCCAGCCGCGCCAGTGGTCGCACCACGAACGCCAGGCCACCGCCGCTCTCCGCCGCCAACTGCAAACGGCGCGAGGCCGCCGGCGCCAGTCGGGTCAGCGGCATCACCAGCGCTCCGATCCTGCGGCAACGCAGCGCCTGCTCGGCGGCCCAGAGCGCGTCCAGCGGCTTTGCAGGCCGGAGAATCAGCAGTTTATCGAGCGGCACGCCGGCGGCTTCCACGCCCGGCGGGTACAGTTCGTGGTATAAATCGATGTAGAGAATGACATTAGAGTTATTCGCTCCGCTCGCCGCCAACCGCAGCGCTACGGTTATTGCGACGCCGGCCGGGCACCCATCGACCAGCTCATGCACCGCTCCGCGTGCGAAACCGCCACCGAGAGCGCCATCCAATTCCGGCCAGCCGCTGCTCCAATGTTCGGCACGGCGCACTGCGGACAACGCCTGCAGGCGACTGCGCAGCCCGGCGATGACCAGAGAGCGGTTCGCAACCATAATACCTAATATAAACCAAACACAGGATCGGGGCAAGGCGAATGCCCGTGATCTTGGTTGACGTGTGCGGCGGCTGATCGTAATTTCGCGTGGACGCAACAGCGTCGCCAACTTGACGATCGCGAGGTGAAACGGATGTCACGCACGCAACAGCGACTTGGACGCGGGCTCGACGCCCTGCTCGGACGGACGCCCCAGACCGTCACGACGGACGATAACCGCATTCCAGGCAACCCTGCCGCAAACGAGCCTCAGGCGGCGTCTGCCTCCGGCGTGCTGGTTCGCGAGATTCCGCTGGACCAGATTGTGCCGAATCCGCGTCAGCCGCGAACGGTTTTCGACGAGACCGCGCTCCACGAATTGACCACGTCGATTCGCGCCAACGGCGTGCTGCAGCCGGTGCTGCTGCGCCAGGTAGCGGCCGAGCGCTACGAATTGATCGCAGGCGAGCGGCGGGTGCGGGCGTCGCGGATGGCAGGATTGGCGACCGTTCCGGCGATCGTGCGGACGACGTCGGACGCGGAGTCATTCGAGCTGGCGTTGGTCGAGAACATCCAGCGCAGCGACCTGAACGCGCTTGAGCGCGCCACGGCATACCAGAGCTATCTCGACGCGTTCGGCATCAGCCCGGAGCAACTCGCCGTGCGGCTGGGTGAGTCGCGGTCCACGGTGGCGAATCACCTGCGGCTGCTGGCGCTGCCCGGCGAGATTCGGCAGATGCTGGCGAAAGGGGAGCTGAGCATGGGGCACGCACGCGCGATCGCAGCGATCGGCGACCCGGCGCGGCAGCTCGCGATCGCGCTGATGTCGGCTCGGCGGAATCTGAGCGTGCGGCAGGTTGAAGCCCTCGCGCAGCAAGAGGGTCGCGTTCGTGCCGAAGAGAGACCCCGCGCGGCCGCGACGCCGGTGCATATCGCGGCGATCGAGCGCAGTCTGTCGCATACACTCGGCGCACCGACACGTGTGCAGGCAGGGCGGCGCGCGAACTCCGGCAAGATCATAGTCAGCTATCGCTCGCTCGAAGAATTCGAACGGATCACGGAGAAGCTCGGCCTCCCACCGGAATCCGTTTGAGCGATCAACATCGTTTCACGTGGAACAGGTGCGTTTCTGAAGTTTCCGTATATTCAGATAATTGGTGCAATCATGGCTGCCGGCGAGTACGCGTTTCTGGCGCGCAAGTTTCGCCTCGACATCCTCGAACGCGTCGATCGCGACGGCAACCCGTTCTACCACGAGGTCATCCGCCATCCGGGCGCCGCCGTGGTGCTGCCGCTGCTCGACGAGGAGACCGTAATCCTCATCGAACAGCGTCGCTCTGCGATCAATGCGCGGCTGTTGGAACTGCCCGCCGGCACACTCGACGCGGGTGAATCGCCCGAAACTTGCGCGACGCGCGAGTTGGCCGAGGAGACCGGCTACCGTGCACGCCGATTCACGCCGCTGCTCAGCTTCTATTCCGCGCCCGGCTTCACGGACGAACACTTGCATGCATTCCTCGCGACCGAGCTTCAGCCCGGTGAATCCGCGTGCGAACCGCAGGAGGACATTCGCGTCGTGCCGATGAAACTGTCGGCGGTGCGCGCCGCGATCGCCGAGCGGCGCATCGTTGACGCCAAAACGCTCGTGACGCTACTGTTCTACGGGCTGATCCGGCAGGGCTCCACATGGACTTTCTGAGCGCGTCGTTCCGCATCGGTCGCTGGTTCGGCATCGACGTGCGTATCCACATCCTCTTCGTGCTGTGGATCGGCCTGCAGTTGCTCAACTCCGGCGCGGACTGGTACTACGAAGCGCGATTCCTCGCGATGCTGTTCGGCATCGTGCTGGTGCACGAATTCGGGCACTGCTTCGGCGCGCGCTCCGTCGGCGGCGACGCGCGAGAGATCTTGCTCTGGCCGCTGGGCGGATTGGCATTTGCACACGCGCCGATGACGCCCTGGGCGCAGTTCGTCACCGTCGCCTGCGGGCCGCTTGTGAATCTCGTGTTCTGCATCGTGAGCGGCGCGGTGCTCTTGGCGCTCGGCTACGTCTACAGTTTCTCGTTCAGCCCGTTCACAGGACTGACGCTGCTCCCAACGGCGCCCGAATGGGCGTTTTACGTTTTGGTGTTTTTCCGTGTGAATTACTTCCTGCTGCTGTTCAACCTGCTGCCGATCTACCCGCTGGACGGCGGCCAGTTGTTTCAGTGCCTGCTCTGGCCGTTTCTCGGGCTGCGACAGGCTCTCACCATCGCGTGCAACGTCGGCATGGCGGGCGGCGCGCTGCTTGCTCTGCTCGGCCTCACCCGCGGCGGCCCGATGCTGGTGATGATCGGCCTGTTCGGCGCGATGACGTGCTGGCAACGGCTGCAGGCGATGAAGTACGGCATGGTCGTCGATGAGCGCATCGCTCGATTCGACGCCGTGGGCCGCGTGCAGAACCGCCGTCCGTGGTGGAAGCGGCTGTTCGGCTCCGGTGCGCGAAAACCGGCGGAAAACCCCAACCCCGGCGCGTGGCAGAAGCGGCAGGAACAGATCGAGCGCGTTGACGACGAGGTCGATCGCATCCTGAAGAAGGTCCACGATCACGGCATTCAGAGCCTGAGCTACGTCGAGCGCCAGACGCTCGAGCGCGCCACGCGTGAGCGCCGCGCCCGCGAGGAGCGCGAACTGGAAGAGCGCCTGCGCTGACAAATCCGCGCAGGCGCCGCGCAGAGCACAGCGCCTCGGCGTTCCCCGCTACCATTTCGCGCCATGAACTCCCCCTCCAGCACGCGCACGAAGCTGGTCGCCACCATCGGTCCGGCCTGCGAGACAGCCGAAACGCTCTGGCCGCTGCTCGACGCCGGCATCGACGTCTGCCGCTTGAATTTCAGCCACGGCGAGCTGTCGAAGCACGCGGAAGTGCTGGCGCTGATTCGCGGCTGGTCGGAGCGCAGCGGGCGAGCGGTGTCGGTTCTCGGCGACCTGTGCGGCCCGAAGATTCGGTTGAACAACGTGGAAGGGGGGGCGTTCGCGCTTGCGACCGGCGCGACCATCCGCGTTTCGCGCGGCGCCGCGCCGTGCACGCCGACGAACCTCACGAGCAACTATGCGACGCTTCTCGACGAGATCGACGTCGGACACCGGCTGTACATCGACGATGGACAGGTACGACTGATCGTGACCGAACGCGACGAAGGCGCGGTCTGCCAGGTGACCGTCGGCGGGCGCATCTCGAGTCGCAAGGGCATCAACCTGCCGGACACGCGCCTCACCGTGCCCGCCGTCACGGAGAAGGACCGGCGCGACGCGCGCTGGGCGGCGCAGCACGGACTGGATTACGTGGCGCTATCCTTTGTGCGCAATCCCGACGATGTGCGCACGCTGCGCGCCGTTCTGGCCGAAGCCGGCGGCGGACCCGCGATTATCTCGAAGATTGAGAAGGTCGAAGCGCTCGAGCACATGGACGAGCTGATCGGGCTCTCCGACGGCATCATGGTGGCGCGCGGCGATCTCGGCGTCGAGATGGATGCCTGGCAGGTGCCGCTGATTCAGAAGTCGCTCACGGCGCGCTGCCGCGCCGTCGGCCGACCCGTCATCGTCGCGACGCAGATGCTGCAAAGCATGATCCAGTCGCCGACGCCGACCCGCGCCGAGGTCAGTGACGTGGCGAACGCGATTTTTGAAGGTTCGGATGCGGTGATGCTTTCGGCGGAAAGCGCCGCGGGCGAGTTTCCGCTGGCGGCGATCGAGATGATGAAGCTGATCGCGAACGCCGCCGACGCGTACCAGGCCCAGTCGCGCGGCCTCGAACCCGTCGAGACGATCTCGGTCGGCGATCGTCGTACCGGGGCGATCGCGCGGGCCGCGGTGCAGGCGGCTCTGCATCTCGACGTGCGGTTGGTCGCGGTCTGGACGGCGACCGGCGAATCGGCGCGGCTGCTCGCGCAGCATCGACTGCCCATGCCGGTGATCGGGGTATCGTCGGAGCCCAGCGTCGCGCGACGAATCAACCTCTATTACGGCGTGCGGCCGATGCTCGTGCCGCCTTTCGCGAACCCGGCTGAGCTGGCGAGCCAGCTCGACCGGCGGCTGCTCGACGCGGGGCTAGTGAAGCCGGGCGATCTGATCGTGGTCGTGACTTCGACGCAGCCGCTGCGGCCCGGCGAGACCGACACAACGCTGATTCACCGAGTCAGCGCACCTTGACAGGCACTAACAAAAACCTATAATGAATCCCATTCGACACTCCGCGATCCATCGGGTAGCGTGAGGTGCGGGTGTGTGGCGGGCGTACGCGAAGCAGGTGCTTCCCGTGCCCGCGTCAGGGCAACGGACATCCCAGGAGTCAGTGGTCATGTTCAAGCGGTATCTGTCGTGCGCCGTGGGGGCGATGTTGTGTTGTGCGGCGGCAGTGGCTCAGGACAAGCCCAAGGAGAAGGCGGCGGAGGCGGCCAAGGGCGCCGCGGCGCAGGCCACCGGCGGCGAGCCGGACATGAAGGCCATGATGGAAATGATGGAGAAAATCGCCGCGCCGGGCGACAACCACAAGCTGCTCGCGGACATGGTCGGCGAGTGGACATACGTGAACAAGTGGTGGATGGACCCCTCGGCCGAGCCGGAGCAGTCGACCGGCACGATGAAGTCGGAGTCGGTGTTCGGCGGGCGCTACATCCTCGAGAAGTACACCGGTTCGATGAAGATGCCCGGCCCGGACGGCAAGGCCGTCGAGAAGGAATTTCTCGGCATGAGCCTGACCGGCTACGACAACGTGAAGGGCAAGTTCGTCAACACCTGGATCGACAACATGGGCACGGGTATCTTCATGTCGGAGGGCGATTACGAAGCCGGCACGAAGACGTTCACCTATCGCGGTGAGGCCGAGTTCATGCCCGGCATGAAGTCGAAGATCCGCATGGCGATCAAGTGCGTCGACAAGGACAAGCACGTCTTCGAGTGGTTCGAGGATCGCGGCGACGGCAACGAAATGCGCACGATGGAAATCACCTACACGCGCAAGAAGTAGCCGACCGCCATTCCGCGGCGAGATCGACCCGGCCGAATGTGCGCCCTGCGCGCCGTTCGGCCGGGGTGCTTTTCAGCCGATTCCGCAACGGCGCTCCGGCCGTCGCATCGAAACCGCCGAAAAGCTCTGTCGTTGCAGCGAATTGCGTGTCCGGGCGTATACTGTTGGGGCTGCGGCCGCGGGTGTTCCTCGGCAGGCTCCAACCTCGTGGGGATGCAAATGAAACGCATGGGATTGTCGCTCGCGCTACTGAGTCTGCTGGCAGCCGCGGCGTCGGCTGCGGAGCTCGGCTCGGCCGCGGCGCCGCTCGCGATCTCGACCTGGGTCAAGGGTGAGAAGTTCGACCTGGCTTCGGCCAAGGGCAAGAACATCGTGGTCGTGGAGTTCTGGGCGACCTGGTGCCCGCCGTGCCGCACGAGCATCCCGCATCTGACCGAGATGCAGAAACGCTTCGCCGACCAGGGCGTGGTGTTTGTCGGCGTGACCGACGAAGAGATCGACACCGTGAAGCCCTTTGTCGAGAAGATGGGCGACAAGATGGACTACCGGGTGGCGATCGACGCCAACGGCGAGACCGCGAAGGGTTACATGGAGGCGTTCGGCCAGGGCGGCATTCCGCACGCGTTCATCGTCGGCAAGGACGGGAACGTGATCTGGCACGGCCACCCCATGATGGGAATGGACCGCACACTCGAGCAGATCGTCGCGGGCAAGTACGACATCGAAGCGGCGAAGAAGGCGGACAAGGCGCGGGCGCTTCTGCCTGAGTATGCCAAGGCTGTCACGAGCGCCGGCGACGCGGCCGCCTCCGCCAAGCTGGGCGCCGAGATCGTTGATCTGGCCTCGAACTCGTCGGACGTGCTGAACGAGTTCGCGTGGTTCGTGCTCACGAACCCGCGCATCGTGCAGCGCGACCTGCCGCTGGCGCTCAAGGCCGCGGAGCAGGCGAACAAGGTTTCCGGCGGCACCGACCCGAACGTGCTGGATACCTACGCGATGGCGCAGTTCAAGAACGGCAAGAAGGATGACGCGATCGCCACGCAGAAGAAGGCGATCGAGCTCGAAAAGGACGAAGCGGCGCGCAAGGCTCTCCAGGAGCGCCTCGCGCAGTTCGAGTCGGGCAAGGTCGAGCCGTAAGCAAAGCCGACCGCTGTTGAATCGACCGCATGGGCAGCCGGCGCACGACGTCGGCTGCCCGTTGCATTTCGCGGCAATCGGCCGCAGTCTCGTTCATCCTCCGCGGGCGCGGCCATGACACCCGAAGAACTCGACGCGGAACAATGGAATGCGCGCTGGGCCCGCGCCGACACGCCGTGGGACATGCGCCGGCCAAGCCCGCCGCTGGCGCACTGGCTGGCGCGCGGCGAACTGCCCGCCGGGCGGCGCGTGTTCGTGCCGGGTTGTGGCAGCGGACACGAAGTTCGCCTGTTGGCGGCAGCGGGATTTGAGTGCGTCGGCGCTGATTTCGCGGCGGATGCGGCTGCTGCGGCGCGGCAGACGATCGCAGGTGTCTGGGGCGCGACGATTATCGAAGTCGACGTGCTCGCGCCGGCGAGCGTCGACGCGCCGTTTGACTGGATCTTCGATCAAACGTTCTTCTGTGCGCTACATCCGGACCTGCGGCCGCGCTACGCGCCCGCGCTGCGTCGCTGGCTGGCGCCGGGCGGTGAGCTGTGGGCGATTGTGCTGCGAACGGAAAACACAGACCGGCCGCCGTTCGACGTCACGCCGGAGGCGTACTCCGAACTGCTTCGCGGGGCGGCGTTTGAGATCGTTGAGACGCGCGCGCTGCAGGCTGAGAGCCACCCGGCACGGCGCGGCCGCGAGACGCTGGTGCGGGCGCGGGCCGCGCGCGGCGCGTAGCTTTTCCCGTAACTCGCCGGTGTTTTGATGGTGATCGCCCGAACAAGCGATAGAATTCAGTTCACGTCGTGTATTCGTTTAGCAGGTTCAGGAGGAGGAGACGCCCATGTTCCGTCGCTTCATTGGTATCGCTGCGCTCGCAGCGAGCCCCGCGTTCGCCGATGTGCTCAGCATCGAGTCCACGTTCTCCGGCGGCATGCATGATGACGGCAGCTACGCACCGGGTTTCATGAACTACTTTGTCGGCTACTCGATTCCGTCGACGCCGATCGAACGCCGCAACTGGTTCGTGTTCGATCTGGGGGACGTGAGCGAGCCGATCATCAGCGCCGCGCTGAAGCTCTACTTGCCGGGCGATCCGGATCATCCGGGCGAGCCGTGCGGCTACATCAGCCCGGATGCGACCGAAGACTATCTGGTGACCACCAGCACGTTCGATTGGACGGCGTTCGCCGATGTGTTCGGAGCGCCGGCGCCGCCGTCGGTGATCGCGCCGATGTTCGACACGCTTGGCACCGGCATGCCGTTCGCGGTGACCACGGTCTCGATAGACGGATGCGGCGCGGATGTGGTGATGGAGGTAACGCCCGAGGGGCTCGCCGCACTGAACGCGGCGGCCGGCGACGCGATTGTCGTCGGTGGGCGCCTCACCGAACTGCTCGCCACGCCCGGCATTCCGCCGAGCGAACTGGTCTTCGCGTACACGGACATTCCCAGCCCGCTGATGCCGTTCCCGCGGCTCGAGGTGACGACGATTCCCGAGCCGGCGTCGATCGCAGTGCTGACGCTGGGCGCGGCGCTGGCCGTGCGTCGTCGCGCCGTGCGGTGACGCCGGGCGCGCGTCAAATCACTCGCGGCACTCGCGGCGTTCCGTTCGCACCGCCGCGAGATGCAGCTGCGCTGGTTGATATGAGTCGTACCCCCGAACTGAGGCAAGGCCGATAAAAAAAGCCAGGGCTGCCGCCCGGTTTAAGGAGAACCGGTCGGACACACGACCGAATGCCGCACTCGACCCCGACGCCACATTTCGTTTAATTCGTTTGGTGCGAATGTTTCGTCTGGCGATATGATCTTAAGGTGGACGAAAAGGAGACTTTGAGATGCCCGTTTCGCTGGGCGAAACGATTGGGCCGGTGGCGCCCACGGCGGATGAGTCGACCCTCGCAAAGGAGTCGAGCCGCCGGCTTGCCCGTTTCATAGGTAAGGCGCGTGAGTTCCGCGTACAACCGCACGACGGCAAATCGACCGAGTCGATTGTGCTGCCGCTTCCGGCCGTGCGTCTGCTTGCCGAAATTCTGACGCAAATGGCACAGGGCAACGCGGTCACGCTGATTCCGGTTCATGCGGAACTCACGACGCAGCAGGCCGCCGACCTGCTCAACGTTTCGCGTCCGTTCATCGTAAAACTGCTCGAACGGAAGGAACTTCCGTTCCGGAAGGTCGGCAAGCACCGCCGCGTTCGGTTTAGCGATGTGCTACTCTTCCAACAGCGCAGCGACGCTCAGCGACGCTCGGCGCTCGAGAAGCTGGTCGCTGAGGGTCAAGAACTCGATCTGGGCTACTGAGCGTGGCGACATTTACGGCGCTCTTCGACGCGTCGGTGCTGTATCCCGCGCCACTGCGCGATCTGCTCATGCATCTGGCTGTAACCGAACTCTTTCGGGCGCGTTGGACGCAGGCGATTCACGAGGAGTGGATCGGTGCGCTGCTCCGAAACCGTCCTGAACTGGCGCGTGCGCGGCTTGAACGGACGCGCGACTTGATGAACGCCGCCGTACTCGACTGTCTCGTCGAGGGCTACGAGGAACTGACTCCGGGCCTGACACTGCCCGACGCGAATGACCGACACGTCCTCGCCGCCGCGATTCGCGCGCGAGCGGATGTGATTGTCACCGCGAACCTGAGTCACTTTCCACCCGAGGCCCTCGAACAGTATGGGATTGGCCCCCAGCATCCCGACGAGTTCGTGCGGAACCTGATCGATCTGGCCCCGGGCCAGGTGTGCCGCGCCGTGAAGCTACACCGCGCGAACCTGAGAAACCCAAACAAGAGCGTCAGCGAGTATCTCGAAACGCTGGGGAGACAGGCGTTGCCTGAGACCGTTAGCGCGCTGCGGGAATTCGCGGACGTGCTGTGATTAGGTCGAGAATGGAGATCAGCGTGAAAGCCGGCGCCGGTTGGATGCCAATTCGAAAACAGCTTCGCGGTCGCTCGCCCGATGAGCTGGTCGAGTTGTTGCACGAACTCTTCAAGCTGTCGCCACAGAACCGGGCCTTTCTGACGTCCCGCTTCGCAATCGTCGACTCTGACGCGCTGATCGAACCGTATCGCCGAAGAATCGAGGAGCAGTTTCGCTTCCGCACCTCGACGATGACGGTGAAGCTCGATCTGGCCGAGGCGCGCCGGGCGATCCGCGAGTACCGCAAGGCGACAGATGACCTGTTCGGCGCCGCCGAGTTGATGATGACCTATGTCGAGGCGGGCACTGATCACGTCGTGAACTTCGGTGAGTACGAGGAGCGCGTGTACAACAGCCTCGACTCAGTGCTGCGCGAGTTGGTCGACCTGCTCCTGGCCGACGAAGGCCGCGGGATGTACGCGGTGTTTCGGGACCGCCTGGCGCGAGTCGGTAAGTTGGCGTCGCAGTGCGGATATGGCTACGGCGATTCCGTCGACGATGAGCTGTATCGTCTGGAATCCGCACTGGGAAGTTCGCCGGGGCGTGAGTAATTCCGCCGTGACTTATCAGGGCGCCGGGCGCAGCTCCGCCGGCAGCCACTCGGGCAGATCGGCGATTGACTGCCTCGCCTCGTCAGAGGTGGGCACGCCCCATTTCTGAAAGAACGGGCCGAGGTTTCTTCCGACCGTGCGCGAAAAACGCACCATCCATTGATCACGTTTCTCGGCGTCGTTGCGCGGGCGCTGCGCGGCGGGCAGGTCGCGGTATGCCGCGAAGACGCGCCGGAACGCATCCCAGCCAAACTCGCGCTGCAACTGCACATACATCTGCAGCGCGAGGAACGGATCGCGCTTCCAGCGCTCAAACGGCGCGCCGGCGGCGATGTGCTTCACGACCGACGGCGGGCGATTGACCGCGTCGTGACCGCGGTCGCCGGGCGCGGGCCGGCAGATGGTGTCGATCGCGTGCAGCGCGAAGAGGTTGCACGTGACTTCGCCCGTGCCGTCGAACGTCCAGTCGCCTTCCTGATGGTTGTGCCCCAGCTCGTGGAAGAAACCCCACGCCTGTCCGGCGCGCAGCTTCGACAGGTCGACATACAGCTCGGACACGTCGAGATGCGTCATGATCGGGTAGCCGCTGTGCATGTAGCCCGCGGAAATCTGCACGTCGGCCACGAAGCGCTCGGCCCGCATCCGCTCGAGCGGAATGGTCGCCAGCGTCGCGTGTGCGTCGGCCAGCTCATCCCAGTAGGTCATGACGTCTTCGGGATTGTCGAGCGCACGCACCACCCGCGCCGGAATGGTGAGCACGATCTTCGATGATTCGAGTTCGGCCCACGGCGCGGGCGCCTGCCGCAGTTCGAGCCACTGCGCGCGCGTGGTCGCGCCATGCACGTAGCGCGGCATCTCGACCGCGCCGCGCACGCGGAGCGTCACTTCAGCGCCGGTCCCGCGCTCCGGAATTTCGATGTAAATCGGTCCGCCGAACGCACTGGCGACGCGGGTCTCGGTGGCGGCCAGCGGCCACGATCGGCTCACCTCGGGCACGCGCTTCCACTCGTTATGGTGCCAGAGCGCGTCGGTGTGCGCGCCGATCCGGACACGCCACTCGGGGCCCGGCGCGGCGGTTTCGATCACGATCACCTCGCCGGGCGGCGCATACAAGCCGGTGCCATTCCAGCCGGGTTTGGCGGGCTTGATGCGCATCTCGCGATCCAGGCGCGGCGCCTCCGCGGCGACGGCTCCGGGAAAATCCGCCGCGGCCAGGTGCGCGCGCACCTCCACCGCGGGGCTTGACTCGATCGTGCGCAGTTGCAGCGCGAGCAGCAGGCGCAGCAGCGGCTGCTCGGCGCGCAGCGGTTTCGACTCGCTCGGAGCCAGTTCGCTGACGCGCTCGTCGAGCAGGCTCGTGAGGCGCGCGAGCAGTGCGTCGTCGTTCGCCAGCGTGCGCGCCGCGAGCGTGAGCGTCGCGCCGGCTTGCGAGAGGTCGGCTTCTTGCAGTTTCTTCTCGCCGCGGTCGTGTGCCAGGATCGCGTCGAGAGCGCGCGCCGCGTTCAGGAATTCGCTCGCTGCGCCGATGCGGAAACCGGCGTCGGAAGTGCGGTCGAGCGTGCCATCGGCCCAGTAGACGCCAAGCGGACCGCACAAGCGATTCAGCGGATGTTCGCTCAGGTCTCGGCCGGCATTCAGTTGCAGCCAACCCCAACCCAGCCCCGCAGCCAGCACGCCGCCGCCCTCGCGCACAAAGTGCTGCAAGGACGCGATCTCGGCGTCACTGCGAGGCGACTGGCTCAAGCAGATCACATCAAAACGCGCGAGCGAATCTCTCCAGTCGCCCGAAAGCAGCTCGGCGTTGACGTCGAGTTTTTTCAGACCGTTCTGCCAGCCGCGATCAAGCACGGCGATCCGCGGCGGGTTCGCGCCCGCCCCGCGGCGACCCGCCCATTCGATCGCGCTGCGCATCAACTTGTCGGTTTGTCCCGATGCCGGACAGTCCGCGTAGCCGGTGTGTCCGAACGCGACGAGGCGCCCCTTGCCGACCGGCAACGCCGCGACGGCCGGTGCGAGCAGTCCGCCGCTCTCGCCCGCTGCAAGAACGACGGCGTTGGATGCCGCAAGCACGAGCGGCCCCGGCACGCCCGGCGCGGCGATTTCGGTGATTCCGTCGAGTCGCGGGCCGTCGCCCGCATGCGCCGGCATGAATGCCGTGAGCGCCAGGGTTGCGGCGATCGTGACGATGGGCGAGTAAACGGGCATGCGTCTGCTCCCGGAAAAACAGCGTCGGCGTCGAGCCGCAAGTGCGACCCGACGCCGACGATACCTGAACTCAACGCGCAGCGTCTACGAGCGGCGTCGCAGGCGGCGCGTCGCCAGCAGGCCGACGTATCCGGCCACCATGAACGGCGCGAAGGCGGCTCCGCCCGCGCCGCAGTTGCATCCCGGCACGAGGTCGGGGTTGTCAATCACGTCGCCGATGCCGTCGCCGTCCTCGTCAGCCTGATCGGCGTTGGGGTCTTCGGGTGCATTGTCGCACTCGTCGCCCACGCCGTCGCCGTCGCCGTCGGCCTGGTCGGCGTTGGCATCCTCGGCGCAGTTGTCACAGGCGTCACCGAGGCCATCGCCGTCGCCATCGGCCTGGTCTGCGTTGGCGTCCTCGGCGCAGTTGTCGCAGGCGTCACCCACACCATCGCCGTCGGCATCCGCCTGGTCTGCGTTCGCGTCGTTCGGGCAGTTGTCGCACGCATCGCCCAGGCCATCGCCATCCGCGTCCGACTGATCGGTGTTGGCGTCGTTGGCGCAGTTGTCGCACGCATCGCCCAGGCCGTCGCCGTCGTCATCGGCCTGATTTGCGTTGTCGTCTTCGGGGCAGTTGTCTCCCAGGTCGGCGACACCGTCGCTGTCGAGATCCTCGAGCGCCGCCACGAGCACACCCGCGTCAATCGATGCGTCTTCTTCACTAACCTCGACCGTTATCGCCACGCGGCCGGTGTCCTGCGCGACATCGCTGTCGAGCGCGTCATCCGCGCCCTGATCGACGGGGCTGAACTCCAGCCCCAGTCCGGCAGGCAGCAGGACCTCGAGCTGATAGTCGCGCGGCGGAAGCGGCGAAAATCCGTAGGCGCCGTCGGAATCGGTGGTCGTGGTATACAGCACCTCGGCGCCGGCCGCGTCGAGCAGGTTCACGGTCAGGCCCTCGACGCCCGCCTCGCCCGCGTCCTGAATCCCGTTGTTGTTCGTGTCGTTCCATACAAAGTCGCCGATCGAGCCGCACGTGCCAAGCCCGGTCCAGTTCAGTACCTGGTCGAGCTGCTCCTGCGACAGGTCGCAGAACGCGCCGGTCGCCAGCAACGCGTTGACGTCGTCAAACGTTGCCGCGGCTGCCGTCGCCTCGTCGATCGTCGCGCTGAGCTGCGCGAAGAAGACCAGGCAGCGCGTCTCTCCGGCCGGAACCGTGATGCTATACGTCGCGGCGAAGTCGTCGTCGCCGCCACCCTGACCGGTGATCGTGGCCGCGGTCACGCTCGGAGTTCCGGGGCCGAAATAGACGATCGTGTTGACCGGGTCGTCCGGGTCGCCGTTCGAAACGACCCAGCGATCGGTGGCTTCGACCGTGGTGTCGCCGTCCGACGTCGCGTCGGTGGTCGTGTCGCCGTCCGAACCGAGGTTTCCGAACAGCTCGATCGTCGAGGTGATGTCGGCCGCCGTGTCGTTCCGGAAGCAGACCAGAATGCGCACCGTGGCCGAGCCGGCAATCGGTTCTCTCAGAAACAGGAACTGCTGTGTCACGACCAGATCGGAGAGGGTCTGCTCGGCGCCGGTCACAGCCGTACCCAGCACGGTTCCGTCGCCGATCTCACTCAGATCGGCGGTCGCGCCGGGGTCATGCACCACAGCGTCGACTTCGATCCCGAATGCAGTGTCGTAGGCGTCGCTCAAGTTCGCGAAAGACGCGTCATCGATGCTCAGTCCGTCTGAAGCACCATTCTCGATTCCGAACCAGACCGCCCCGCCCTCTAAGATGTCCACCGGCAACGTGACGGCCTCGCCGCGCAGCGCCGGCGACAGCCCCGCCGTCGCCAGCAGCAACCCGACCGAGGCGCCCCGCGCCAGAAAAGCCCGCAGTCCGGCGATTTGAATCATCCGCAAATCCCTTCGCAGAACTTCCATGAGTGACTCCTTCCTTGGATTGTGAACGTTTCGGCCGGGCGTGCATCAGTCCCGCCGAGCGCGCGGTTCGAAAGGCATTTCTCGCGCGAAACGAAGAGTAGATGCGTCCCGGACGAGCGTCAAGCCGAGAGACTCGCGCCCAGTGAACCCGGTTCTTCGCGGGTCGCGAGCCTTGCTTCCCGATAGCTACATGGGTGCGCAACCGCCGCCGACGGCGCCTGCGCGGAAATAGCCGAGCCATGAAGCTGCGAACTCGAACCAGCCTGACGCTTCTCTTGCTACTGACCAGCCTCGTGGCGGCGCTGGGCGTGGCGGGCCGTACCGCGCTGGTCGGACAGGCGCTGTCCATCGAGCGCGACGCCACCTCGCGCGAAGCGCAGCGCGTTCGCGAGGCGCTCGGCCGCGAGATCGACGTTTTGCTCGCCAAGGCCGGCGATTGGGCGGTCTGGGACGACACCTATCGATTCATCCAGGACGGAAACGACGCCTATCTCGAATCCAACATATCGAACAGCGCGTTCGAGGAAATGCACCTGAACGCGATTGCGTTCTTCGACGCCCGGTCCGCGCTGTGGCGCGGCTTCGGCTGGTCGGAGGGCGGCGAAGAACTCACCCCCATTCCGCCGGCGCTGCTCAGCGCGCTGCTGGCACAGCCCGCGCTGCTTCAGCAGTCCGACGAATCGCCGGGGCGCGCCGGCCTGCTGCAAACCGGCGACGACGGCATCTGGCTCATCGCCGCGCGACCCATCCTGACCAGCGAGCGAACGGGGCCCTCGCGCGGCACGCTGCTCTTCGCGCGCCGCTTTGACGACCAAGTGGTGCAGTCCATCGGACGACTCACCGGCGTCCGGCTCGACATGCGCCTCGTCGACTCCGGCGTGGCAGCGCCGACCAGCCTCGATCCACGCGTCGTCACGCGCAGTCGCAACGAGATCAACGCGAGCTGGGTCGAGCCCGACGTGCTTGCGGCGCCGCTGCTGCTCGTGACGCTGAGCGTGTCGCGCCCGATCTACCAACAGGCGTTGGCGTCGTTCTGGTACTTCCTGCTCTCGCTGGCGTTTCTCGGGCTGGTCTGCGGGTTCAGTCTGCACGCGCTGCTGGGCCGATTTGTCATCCACCGGCTCGAAGACCTGCAGCGCGGCGTGCGACGCATCGCTGCCGCGGGCGACGCCGAAGGCCAGGTCTGCGACGCCGGACGCGACGAGCTGGCCGAACTGGGGCGCGACATCAACGGCATGCTGCGCGCCCTGGCCGACGCGCAGCGCGAGCTGCACGCTCAGCAGGACGCGCTGTTCTCCGCCAACGCGGCGCTGGCTGCCGCCCGCGCCGCGGCGGACTCGGCCAACCAGGCCAAGAGCACGTTTCTGGCCAACATGAGCCATGAAATTCGCACACCCATGACGGCCATCATCGGATTCGCTGAGACCCTGCGCGAGCCTGACCTGAATGAGGAGCTGCGCCAATCCGCGCTCGAGTCCATCCAGCGCAACGGCGCGCATCTGCTGCAAATCATCAATGACATTCTCGATCTGTCGAAGATCGAGGCCGGCGGAGTGGAGGTTGAGCAGATCGCGTGCGCACCCTGGGACCTGCTGTGCGACGCCGTCGCCGCTCTGCGTCCGCGCGCAGACGCGGCGGGTGTCGAGCTCGCGCTCGCGGCCGACGGACCGGTCCCGGAGACGATCTGCACCGACCCGACGCGCCTGAAGCAGATCGTGCTGAACCTCGTCGGCAACGCGTTGAAATTCACGCCGCGCGGCAGCGTGCAAATCCGTGCTGCATTGGTTACGCAGGCCGCCGCGCCGCGGCTGGCGGTCAGTGTGCGCGATTCGGGAATCGGCATGACCGCCGAGCAGCTCACGCGGCTCTTCCGGCCGTTCTCGCAGGCCGACGCGTCCACCACGCGCCGCTTCGGCGGCACGGGCCTGGGGCTCACGATCAGCAAGCGACTGGTTGAGATGCTGGGCGGCGAGATCGAGGTCGAGAGCAGGCCGGGCGTCGGCACCGAGTTTCGGTTCACCATCGCGACCGGTTCGTTGCAGGGGGTGCGCCTGATGCAGCCTGCTGCTTCCGCCGCAACGAACCGCCAGCCGACTTCGGCCGCGCGGGTTGCGGCGACTCCGGCCGATCTGCGCGGGCGCGTCCTGCTCGCCGAAGACGGCCCCGACAATCAGAAGCTCATCTCGCACGTGCTGCGCAAGGCGGGGCTCGAATGCGAGATCGTGGGCGATGGAAAGGCCGCGCTGGAATCGGCGCTGGGTGCGTGGCGCGGCGGGCGCCCGTTTGACGTCGTGCTGATGGATATGCAGATGCCGATTCTCGACGGCTACGAAGCGAGCCGGCGACTGCGGGACGCCGGGTATGACGCCCCGATCATCGCGTTGACCGCGCACGCCATGAGCACCGATCGCGACAAGTGCCTGGCGGCGGGATGCGACGACTATCTCACGAAGCCGATCGATCGCGCCGCTCTGTTGGAATTGATCGCGCAGTGCCTGGCGGCGTCCACGTCGCGCTAGTGTTTTGACTCGCACCAACCGCGGGTGGCGTGGACCCCTGCTCGGATTTCTTCTCTCGTTTCTCGAATCTCGTTTCTCGTTTCTCGTCTCTGCGCTTGGGGACCGGCCTCCGGCCGGTCGATTTTGGGTGCATTGGAAAACGGCGAGGCGGGATGCGCTGTCGCGCCGCCCGCCTCGGATCATCGCCTCGCGCGGCTACTTCTTCTTCTGCACGTACAGCCAGACAAAGCCGGTGCGGTCTTCGATCATGAACTCGGCGCGCTTCTCGTGGTGCGCGTTCATGCGTTCAAATACCGCTTCGATCTTCGTTTGATCGGTCTGACCGCCGACCTGCTCCGCCTCTTTCTGAAGTGCATCGAAGGTGGTGTCCCATTCCTTGCGGCGCTTCAGGTAGTCATCCTCGCTCAGTCCCGCCGCCGGCGAGACCAGCGTGATCATGTCGCCGACCAGCACGTCGAGCAGCCCGTCGGCGTTCATGTCGGCTACCCAGACACGCGTCGAGCCCGCCGGCGCCGCAACCTCGTTGGGTCGGCACTCGTTCGTCATCGTCTGCGGCGCCGCGATCAGCGCTGCGAACGGCTTGAGCGCCGGCGGCTTGCCGGTGCCCGCCGTGTTCTGCGCCCATTGCACGCCGCCCGCGGAGGTGCCGCTGAGCACGTCGAGGTCGCCGTCGCCGTCCCAATCCACGACGAACGGGTCACCGTGCATCGCGTGCTCGCCGCTGAGCTTCAGCGGTTTGCCGTCGGCGAGCAGCGGCTCCGACGTGGGCGAGAAGCGCCCCTTGCCCGCACCGCTGAACAGGTGGAATTTGCCGGCGAAGTTGCCCACGACCAGATCAAGGTCGCCGTCGCTGTCCCAATCGACCGCGAAGGGGCGCGTGCAGATCGACTCGATGATGTCGTCCTCGCCCTTGCTCGGAATGACCAGCGGCTGATCGTCGGTTCCGTTGACCACTGCGGCGGCCGCGAAGCTGCCGTCGGCCTTGCCCAATAGAACCTGAAACAGGCCCGCCATCGCCTTGTCCATGCGCGAGTACGAGCCGGAGAGGATGTCGAGGTGGCCGTCAGCGTTCAGATCCACAAACTGTGGAGTAGAGCTCGTGCATCACCAGACACCCGGCACTTCCGCGACTTTGCCGTCGGCTTTCAACCAGTCGCCGGCGGCGAACTTGCCATCACCCAGGCCTTTGTAAACACGCAGCTTGCCCTGGTGGAACTGGCCGACGACGACGTCGAGTTTGCCGTCGCGATCAAGGTCAACCACTGCGGGACATGCCCACCCCGGGCTCTCGACGCGCATGAACTCGTCGCCGCCCTTCAGCCGCACCGGCGGCTCGAACTCCGCGGCGAGCGCCACGCCGGACAGCAGGGCGAGCGCGGATGACACACAGCCGAACCTCTTCACGCGTGCCTCCTTCAGTCGGATTGTGTTGTGATGCCCGACGCCGAAATGTAGGCCCGCCGGCCGCGCCGGGCAACGAAATTTTGGCCGCGCATTTCGTTCGGCGGCGATTTTCGAGCGATCTCGACCGATCGAGTAAAATCGTTCCGGCGGTCGTCAGGACTGCCTGGCTCGGCACGGACGATTCATGCACCGCCACGACGCGTTCCCGTCACCCTCGCCGGCCTCCGACCCCCTTGTCGCTAGCGCGCTGCGGCAGTCGCTCCGCGCCGGCTACCGCATCGCGGACTTTCGCAAAGACGTGCTGGCGGGCCTGGTGGTCGGGGTTGTCGCCTTGCCGCTCGCGATGGCGCTCGGCGTGGCGTCGGGCGTGCGACCCGAGAACGGCCTGTACACCGCGATCATCGCCGGCGGGCTGATCGCGCTGCTCGGCGGCTCGCATGTGCAGGTCTCCGGTCCAACGGCGGCGTTCGTGGTGGTGCTCGCACCGGTCGCGAATGAATTCGGTCTCGGCGGCTTGTGCCTCGCGAGCCTGCTGGCCGGACTGATGCTCGCGTTTGCCGGCGCGGTTCGGCTGGGCCAGTTCATCGAATTCGTGCCGCAACCGGTGACGACCGGCTTCACCGCGGGCATCGCCGTGGTCATCGCGACGCTGCAAATTCGCGACTTTCTCGGCCTGGACATCGCCGAGATGCCCGAGCACTACGTCGAGAAGGTCGGCGTGCTGGCCGGGTCGCTCGCGACGATCGACTTCCACGATCTCGCGACCGGCGCGCTCACGCTGGCGCTGTTGCTGACCTGGCCGCGGTTCGTGCGCGCGATTCCGGCGCCGGTCGCGGCGCTGCCGATCGGCGCGGCGTTCGCGATCGTGCTCCATCACCTGCTGCCCGACGCCCATGTCGAGACCATAGGCAGCCGCTTTCACTACACCGTCGGCGGGGTCGACTTCCGCGGGATACCGCAAGTTCCGCCGATGCTGGCGCTCCCGTGGACGCTCCCCGGTCCCGATGGCGCGCCGCTGACGCTGTCCTACGACCTGCTGCGGGCGCTGATCCCTTCGGCCTTCGCGATCGCGGTGCTGGGCGGCATCGAGTCGCTGCTCTCGGCGGTCGTCGCCGACGGCGTCACCGGCCGCCGACACAACCCCGACGGCGAATTGTTCGCACAAGGCGTGGGCAACGTGGTCGCGCCGTTCTTCGGCGGCTTCGCGGCGACCGGCGCCATCGCACGCACCGCGACCAACATGCGCGCGGGGGCGCGCTCGCCCATAGCGGCCGTCGTTCACAGCCTGTTTCTGCTGGCGTCGGTGCTCGTGCTCGCGCCGCTGCTGGGTTACCTCCCGATGGCGTCGCTCGCGGCGCTGCTGCTGCTGGTGGCGTGGAACATGAGCGACATCAAGCACGTGCTGCACGCGCTGCGCGTCGCGCCGCGCGCCGACGTGGCCGTGCTCTTGATCTGCTTTGCGCTCACCGTGCTGTTCGACATGGTGGTCAGCGTGACCGCCGGCGTGCTGATGGCGGCGCTGCTGTTCATGCGGCGCATGGCCGAGCTGTCGGGCGCGCAACTGATCGACGCCGACCATCCCTCGCTCAAGGAACCGCTGCCCGATCGCGTGCTGCAATACGAGATCGCCGGACCGCTTTTCTTCGGCGCGGCGCAGCGCGCCATGGGTGCGATTCAGGCGATCGGCGGCGGCGTCAACCTGGTGATTCTCGACCTCCGCAAGGTGCCGATGATTGACGCCACCGGCCTCGTGAATCTCGAGTCCGCGCTGCAGCGGCTGCGCCGCGCCGGGATCTTCGTCGTGATCGCCGGCATACAGGCCGCCCCGCTGCGCGTGCTGGCGCGCGCCGGCCTTCACAAGCACCACGACTGGCTGCTGGTGCTGCGCGACTACCAGGAAGCCCTCACGTTCGCACGACTGACCGCCGGCAGCGACCTGCAGCACCTCAAGGCCTTCGCCGCGGAGGGAAACTCCTCGGCTTGAGCGCGCCGCCGCGCGGCGATACACCTCTCATCTCGCGGCCGCCGCCGCGGAAACGGGGCCTACTGTGCAACTGACGCAACTGCAGAGCAGCATTCTTCACGCCCTCGCCGCGCAGCCGGGTTCGCCGCGCGTGGCCGAGCTGGCGGCGCAACTCGCCGCGGATCAGTCGCCGGTCGCGGCCGCCTGCGTCGAGCTGGCCGGGGCCGGTCTGCTCTCCATCGAGGAGCGCCACTTCGAGGAGCTGAGCCTCGGGCCCGAGGGCGAAGCCCACGCCGCGCAGCCGCTGCCCGAGCGCGTGATCGTCGGCGTGCTGCTCGCTCACCACGGTCGCTGCCGCATCACGGAAATCCCCAGCCACTGCGCGCTGTCAGCGTCGCAGGTCGGACAGACGCTTCGCTACCTGGCGGAGCGCGGCTGGGCCGCCAAGCAGGGCGATGAGCTTGTGCTCTCCGACAAGGGCCGCGCCGATTCGACGACGCACCAGCCCGACGAAGAGCTGCTCGTGGCGCTCGCCGGCGGCAAGACGCAGCGCCGCGACGCCAGCGCGCCCGCTGACCCGGCGGTGCGCCTGCTCAAAGGCCGGCGCGGCTTTCTGAACGCCAAGCCGCGCGTCGATCGCCACGTCACGCTTACCGACGCCGGCCGCGCGCTGGCGGCGGCGGGCGTGCAGGGCCGCCAGCGCGTCACGCAACTCACGCCGGAGCTGATGACCGATGGCAAGTGGCGCGAGGTCGAGTTCGCGCCATACGACGTGACGCTGTCGGCGCGCCGCCTCTACCCGGGCAAGGAGCACGCGTTCCAGCGCACGCTCGAGAAGGTGCGCCGCGTGTTCCTCGAGATGGGATTCACGGAGATTGTGAGCCCTTGGGTCGAGTCGAGCTTCTGGGACTTCGACGCGCTCTTCCAGCCGCAGGACCACCCGGCGCGCGATATGCAGGACACGTTCTACGTCTCACGCCCGGCGCGCACGCGCCTGCCGGATGACACGCTCGTGGCGCGCGTCGGCGCCACCCACGAAACCGGCGGCGAGACCGGCTCGACCGGCTGGCAATATCGCTGGAACCGCGCGCTGGCTCATCGCCCCGTATTGCGCACGCACACCACCGCGGCCACAATCCGCGCCCTGGCTCAGCATCCGCCCGGCGCCAGCGGCAAGTACTTCGTGATCGGGCCGGTGTTTCGGCGTGAAACCGTCGACTACAAACACCTGCCGGTGTTTCACCAGGTGGACGGCATCATCGTGGATCGCCAGGCTAGCCTTGCGACGCTGCTGGGCACGCTCGGCGCGTTCTACGCCAAGATGGGTTTCCCCAAGACGCGCTTCCGCCCCAGCTTCTTCCCCTACACCGAGCCCTCCGCCGAGGTCTATCTCTGGCTCGAGCAGCGCGGCGAATGGGTCGAGATGGGCGGCTCGGGCATCTTCCGGCCCGAGGTCACGCAGCCGCTGGGCATTCACGACCGCGTGCTGGCCTGGGGCCTTGGCCTCGAACGGCTCGCGATGATGATCCACGGACTCAAGTCGATCGGCGAGCTTTACTACGCGACGATGCCGTGGCTGCGCGAAGCGCCGCTGCACCGCGCGTAATCGCTACTCAGGCTGCGCCGCGGTCTTCACGTCGTCCGCCGGCAGACCACAGGCTGCAACGGATCGGCATTGCGCGCGCTTCGAGCCCCGCCGCGCGCTCGAACCCCGGGGGTCGAATTTCACGCAACCGCTCGCTACATTCCGGCGGCGGTCTGCACCGCGCCACCAGGAGTGCCGGATGTCTCACGGCGGAATGTTGACGGTCGCGGCCGATTCCTCTCTGCTCGCGGTGATCCCCAGCCCGCGCGGCGGATTCACCGCTCTTTCGCGCAATCCCGCCGACCCGCCGGGCGCCTGGTCGCGGCCCGTCGCCGTCGGCAGCGGTAGCGTCCACGCGGTCGCTGCCTCGCTGTCGGGCTTCGGCGCGGCGCATCGCGGCAGCATCGACGCCGTCGCAAACGAGGATCGAAAACTCGTCCGCTACTGGCGCGAGCGCGAATACCCACATCGCTGGACGGGGCCCGAGCCGATCGCGGACGGCGTCTACGGTTCGCCGGTCGTCGTTCACCGCGCCACCCTCGGCATCGGACATTTCGAACTGCTGACTCCGCTCGCCGACGGCGGAATCGCGCACTACCGCCGCGCTACCCCGCTCGGCTTCGAGTGGCGGCGCGTCGAGACATTCGCCACGGCGTTCGGGCGCGTCGAGGCTCTCGCCGTCGTGCGTGGCAATTTCGGCATCAGCCAGCCGCTCGATCTGCTGGCGCGCATCGGCGACCGGCTGGCACTGTTTCACTGGGGCGGCGGGCTTGGCAGCTCTTGGGAAGGACCGCACTTCTTCTTCGAAGGCGCGGCCGGACAGCCCGGCATCTGCCAGGGTCGACGTGGTCTGAAGGGCCACTACGAAGTGTTGACGCCGCTCGCGGCCGGCGGTCTGGCGCACCTCTGGCGCAACAACGACAGCCCGGCGCACGACTGGACTACCGCGGCCCGCTTCGGCAACGAGCATTTTCATTCCGCCGGCGTCGCCGATGGAGGCCGCGGTCTCGAAGCCGTCGCCGCGGGCGAAGTGCGCGTCACGCACTTCCTGTTCGACGCCGCGCGCAGCACCTGGACAGCCGCCCCGCAGCCGATCTACGAGGACGCGCCGAGCGACCCCGCCGTCGCCGGCGAATGGCGCATCGAGGCCAGCCTCGCGGTGGTCGGCATCCACTCCGCGCTTCTGCCCACCGGACGCGTCCTGCTGTTCGCCTTTCGCGGCGAGAGCCACATCCAAGGCGATTCGTGCGTGTTCGACCCGCTCACGCGCGCTGAGGTCCGCGTGCCGATCCACCACAACGTCTTCTGCTCGGGCCAATGCCAGACCGGCGCGGGCGAGTTGCTCATCGCCGGCGGACACGGTCTGCCCTGGCACGTCGACCGCATGCACAGTTTTCATGCCGACGGCGCGGCGGGCGCCTGGCACGATCTCGAGGCGATGCCCGACGGCCGTTGGTACCCCACGTGCACGACGCTGCCCGACGGTCGCGTGCTGATCCTCGGCGGGTCGCGCGAGAGCGGCAAATTCTCGCCCGATTACGTCAACGCGACGATGCAGGTCTACGACCCGGCGCTCACCGCGCCGCCGCGGCTGGGGCCCGTGGTTGCGGCGTCGATTCTGCGTGCCGCCGGCGATTTCTCGCTGTATCCGTTCGTGTTCGTTCTGCCGGACGGCCGCTTGCTGGTTCACGCGAACACGACCACCGCGTTTCTCGATCCGCGCACGCTGCGCTTCGCCGCGGCGACGCTGACGACAAATTCGCCCGAGCCGCGCAATTACCCGCTCGCCGGCTCCGCGGTGCTGCTGACGCTGCGCCCGCCGGACTATCGCGCGCAGGTGCTGCTGGTCGGCGGCGGCCGGCTGGCGCGGCTGACGCCCGGCGCGCCCGTACTCATCGACGACATGCCCGCAAGCGATAGCTGCGAGCTGCTCGATTTGGGGCTGCCCGATCCGCGGTGGCACGCGATCGCCCCGCTGCAGCACGCGCGCGTCATGCCCGACGCGGTTCTGCTGCCGGATGGCTCAGTACTCGTTCTCGGGGGCAGCGCGCGCGGTCGCGCCGATCACGCCGTTCATCCGGTCTTCGCCAGCGAGCTGTTCGACCCCGCGACGCGCTCGTGGCGCACGCTTGCCGACATGCGCGTGCCGCGGCTGTACCACTCGACGGCGCTGCTGCTGCCCGACGGGCGCGTGCTCGCCGCCGGCAAGGATTCGCTCTACAACCCCGCGCCGTACAACTACCCCGAGCTGCGCGTCGAGATTTTCAGCCCGCCGTACCTCTTCCGCGGCCCCCGGCCGCGCGTCACCGCTGCCCCCACGCAGCTTGCCTTCGGCGAAGCCTTCGACGTGCGTTGCCCCGATGCGGGCACGGTCCGCTCGGCCGTGCTGATGCGCTGCGGCGCGGTCACGCATTCGTTCAACATGGACCAGCGCAGCGTCGCGCTCGAGATTCGCGGCGCCGCCGGCGACCGCGTGTCGCTCACCGCGCCGCCGAACGGCGCCGTCGCGCCGCCGGGTGCCTACATGCTGTTCCTGCTGAATGCGGCGGGCGTGCCGAGCATTGCGCCGATCCTGCGGCTGGCATAGCGATCGAGCTCTCGGCGACTCGCAATGGCCGACCCGTTCAAGGGTTACGCTACGACGCTTGATCTGGTTGTGATTGGACACGTCTGGCCTTCCCGTGATTGACTTTGCGCGAGGTGCTTGACAACGGCTGTTGCTTGCGGTAGGGCGTATCAGTCTTCCGTGATTTGGACGCCTCACGCTCACACCTCTGGAGGCAGCACCGTGTTTGTGATCTCTCGATTTCCGCGTGGTGTTGTTCTGTCCGCATTGGCCGTCGTTGCGGCCACCTCGGCCGCCGCAAAACTCGGCGACGTGGATGGCGACGACGACGTCGATCTGAGCGATCTCGGCATCCTGCTCAGCGCGTATGGGACGTGCGTTGGGGATCCGAGGTACGTTCCGGAGGCGGATTTCAACGGCCCCTTCTGCATCGATCTGGGCGACTTGGGAATTCTGCTCGCGAACTACGGAACCTGATCCGTCAAGAAAGGAGTGCCTCATGCGCCGCAACCCGTGCGTAACGACGTGCGTTCTCCTGTCAGCTCTCGTGATGTTCGTCCCGCCCAGCGTCGGCGGGGAGGACACCTGCCTCGACGCGACGAGTACGGTGACCGTCTGCAACGCGACGCGCGACGCCGCCGACGGGACCACAGACGGTCGCTGCTTCTACACGTGGGACGGCGTAACGTATGAGGCGCTGGGTGTGTGGTGCAAGATCGAGTGCGATGAGTGCATTGTTTCCGCCGGGGCTCGATTCGTCGGAGAGGGCTTGTGCATCACGTACGGCGAGGTCAGCGCCGACCCGCCGGCGCACACCTCGACCTGCCTCTGTCGCGCGAAGGGCCTGCCCGCGTCGGCCGAAACCTGGGGACAGGCACAGAGCCAGGACACCTATTTCGACGCTTTTTCCGTGCTCCAATACGTTTGGCCCGAGCCGGCTTCCGCCACGGCCACCGTCTACGACTGCGGCGGCGGCAGCCTGACCGCAGCATTCTCTTCGCTGACGTTCACCTTTGAATTCGGACAATCGGCCGTGCCAACGACTGAACCGCCCATCCGAGTCACCCAATTCGACGCGATACTCGAACCGGTCACCGTCTGTGGGCAGAACTGGGGTGTCAGCACCGTCTCCATGAGCGCCGACGGCGTGGGTTTCGTTGATCTGACCACAGGCGAAATCACGATGCCGATCTCGTTTCAGACCGAGATGGTGAACAACGTCTACGGCATCGTGCAGCCCCGGCCCTACCTGATGACGATGGTCGGCTCGGTCAACCTGCTCGGCGACGGTGTTGCCGACGTCACCATCAATCTTGTCGCGGAGGTTTGCCCGGGCGATTTCGATCGCGACGCAGACATCGATCTCTCCGACCTCGGCATCTTGCTGAGCGATTATGGTTGCACCGAGGGCCCTTGCGCAGGCGACGCGGATGGCAGCGGCAGCACGAACCTCTCGGATCTAGGTATCGTGCTCTCGGGCTACGGGCTGCCGTGTTTCTGAATCAGTAGCGATTGCTGCCGGGCGCGCGAACTCGCGTCGCAGCACGATTCGCGCGCTCAACTCGCTGCGGGTTTGCTGAGTTCCGCGCAGCGCCTACTCCCGATCGCGCAGCTCGTACGTCACGCGCACGCCGGCGCGCACCGTGATCTGTCCCAGCGCGACAGTCGTGCCTTCGCTGCCGCCGATCTCGGCGCGAATTGAGTTCTGCGCCATGTAGGGCATGAATCCGCCGTCCTCCGCGATCAGCAGCGGCCGCCCCACAAGCTGCCCGGCGCCGGCCGCCAGCGCCTCCGCCTTCTCGCGCGCCGCAACGATCGCGTCCTGGCGCGCCTTGTCGCGCAGCTCGCGCAACCGGCTCGTCGCATACTCCACGCCTTCAATCTGGTTCGCGCCGGCCTCCAGCGCCGCCGTCAGCAGCGCCTCAAACTGCTGCACGTCGCGCAGCGTGATCGCGATCCGCTGCCGCGCAATCGAACCCACCACTTTCTCGCGCGCCGGTTGCGGCTGCGACGTGTCGTACACCAGCTCGAGCGCGATGCGATCGGTCTGAATGTCGCGCGGCTCCACCTTCAACTCCCGGGCCGCCGCCAGCACCCGGCCGCACGTCGCCGCGTTGGTGCGCATGGCCTCCGCGGGCGAGGCCGAGAAATTCTCGACGCCCAGCCACAGCCGAACCTCGTCGGGCGCAACGTGAATCTCCGCGTTGCCGGTCACTTCGATCGTGCGCGCCGGCGGCCCCGGTGGCGGCTGCGCCATCGCCGACGCCGCACTCGCCGCAAGCAGGGAAATCCACAACCTCGTCGCCGTGTTCATCGCAGTTCCTTTCGTCGAAGTTCCTGACGCACCGCCGCGACTCCGCCGACTCGTTCGCGATCCGATACCTGCGCCGTCGACCGTCGCCAACGGTAGTACCCGCCAGTAACGGCCTGGTTCGCGCCGGCCGGCCGAATTCTCCGCGGCTGTGCGACGCCGGCGCGGCTTGACGCAGCCCGGCCCATGCTCTGCAATTCCCTGGTTCGGGCGCGCGTCGGTCGCCGCCTGCTTCACGTTCAACTCAGGCAGGATTCGGCGTCGCGCATGATCGACCCGCTCAGTCCAGCAGTTGCGTCGTATCCGCCCGGGTTTCGGCTGCGCCGCTTCCGGAACTGGTTCTTCCTCGGGCTGCTCTACGCCGGCTATTACCTGTGCCGCTACAACCTGAGCACTGTCACGCCCGAAATCGCCAAGGAGTTCGGCCTCAACAACCAGCAGACCGGCTGGATGAGCACCGGCCGCGACTTCGGCTACATGATCGGCACCTTCATCAACGGCCTGTTTGCCGACGCGCTCGGCGGCAAGCTCGCGATGTCGATCGGCGCCATCGCCACGATCTTCTTCAACCTCAGCTTCGGCTACTTCTCGACCTGGGGCCTCGACATCGCCGTGCTCGTGGCCGGCTTTGCGATCATCCGCACCCTCGACGGCTACGGCCAGGCCTTCGGCTCACCCGGCATGGTGAAGATCAACACCGCCTGGTTCCGTCGCAGCGAGCGCGGCACGTTCGCCGGCATCTTCGGCGCCATGATTCAGTTGGGACAGATCGGCGTGATCCAGCTCAGCCGGCTGATGCTGGTCGGCGGACCGGTCATTCTCGCGGGCGTCACGCTGGTGGTGGTACCGTCGCTTAACTGGCGCTGGATGTTCGTCATTCCGCCCGTCATGCTGGCCGTGCTTCTGATCCTGATGTGGCTAAACGTCAAGAACAACCCCGAGCAGGCCGGACACACGATGGAGCACGACGACGACGTCGGCCCGCGAATTTGCTCGTGCGGCTACACCCTCACCGGGCTGCCGGAGCCGGGCCGGTGTCCGGAGTGCGGCGCGGCATTCAGTTCCTCAAAGAACCGCGGCGGCGATGGGTTGCAGAAGCTGCCGCTGAGGATCGTCTTCGCCCGCATCGCCTCGAACCCGTTCATCTGGCTTAACGCCGGCGCCTACATGGCCACCGGCTTCGTCCGTCGCGCCTACGACTACTGGTGGGCCAAGTACCTCGACAACGCCTGGGGCATCGGCAAGGACTCGAGCGAATACTTCTGGCTCGGCATCTTGCTGCCGGTCGCCGCCGTCGTCGGTTCGTTCGGCGCGGGGTTTCTTTCCGACAAATACTTCGCCAGCCGGCGCTCGCCCGTCGCCGCCGTCCTTTACGGACTCGAAACGCTGGTCATCCTCGGCGCGGTGTACATGCTGACACACCCGGAGCATGCCTCGTCGTTCCTGGCCTGCGTCTTCCTGATGCTGATTTCGCTGACATGCAATTCGAGCCACTCGATCATCGGCACCGCCGCCGTCATGGATATCGGCGGGCGTCAGATGGCCGGATTCGCGCTGGGAGTCGTGAATTCCTTCCAATACCTGGGCGCCATGCTCGCCGGTTGGCTGCTCGGCGGACTGATCGACACCTACGGCTGGACCGCGCTCTTTGTCGCCATGCTGCCGTTCAGCTTCTTCGGCACGCTCGTCATGGCCGGCGTCTGGTGGGGCACGCGCGGTCGCGACGTGAAAGGCGCCTAGCGCTCATGCCGCTGAGCGGCGAATGCGCAAGCGACCGCTTGCGTATGCGCGCGGCTCGGTTCTTCCGCTGATCCGCGCCCCGAACGTGAGTGAGGGGTCTCTTCGCCGGTTCCTCTGCCGCGCGCTCTGCACACGCACCGCCCTACTCGCCCAGTTCCTCGAGCACGGCTTGTCGCAACAACGGCAGCATCAGTTCATGGTGGCCCACCACGCTATGCCCGAACCCCGGCGCCACCGGCCGCCCCACCACATTCTGCGTCGGCCGATAGTGCCGCAGCATGTCGAAATTCGCCGTGTGCATGCCGTCCAGCGTATGACCCAGATTCCGCGCGACCGACACCGCCTTGAGAAATACCTCCGGCAGAATCACGGCCGAGCCGAAGTTCAGCCACACTCCGCCCGCGCCGCCGGGTTTGTCCGCGCCGAGTTGAGCCACAATCGCGCACAGCCGCCGGAAGTCCAGCAGCGTCGCGGCCCCGATCGCCGCGCCATCCGCGAGCGGATGAACATGCACTGTGTCCGTACCGAGCGCCACGTGAACCGTGGCCGGCGCGCCGCAGCGATGCGCCGCCGCGAATACGCTCGCGGTTCGATGCGGAACCGACGCCCGATCGAGCAGCGCCCCGAGAGCCGCACCCAGGCCTGCGCCCGCCGCTCCGTCGCGCGCGGCGGCGTTCATGCGCTCGCAGGTCTCGCGCACCATGCCGAAGCTGCCGTCGCGAATCGTGTCCGCGACCTCCTCGCTCGTCTGGCCGGTCTCCGCAAGTTCCAGATCGTGAATCGCCCCCGAGCCGTTCGTCGCCAGCGCCGTGATCACACGGCGCTCCATCAGATCGACCACGAGCGGTCCGCAGCCGGTCTTGATTACATGCCCGCCGAACGCGAACACCACCGGCCGACCGGCGCGCCGCGCCGCCACGATCGCCGCAACAGTGGCCCGCAGCTCGCGCGCGCCGAGAAAATCCGGCAGCGCCGCAAACCACTCGCGAAAGCTGGCGCCCGGCGGCGCAGCGCGACCCAGCGCGTCGGTCTGCACCTTGTGCGCCCGGTCGCTGCGCGAATAGAAGCGCAATCCGCTCAGGTCGAGCGGCGGGATCTCATCAGACATCGCGAGCCCCTGTCAGTTCCGAAAGCCGCCGGCCCAGTTCGTCTTCCGGGTCGTGCAGCGCCGTTCGCGTGTCGAGCCGCCAAAGCTCCGGCCCGCCGTCCGCCGGCCACAGCGGCGCCAGCTTCACCCAGTCTTTTCGCGTCGTCAGCACGACGTCCGCCCCCTGCCGGAGCGCCACGTCGTGGATGCGCGCCACATCGCGACGATCGTAGCGATGATGGTCGCCCCAGAGCAGCGGCGGCGCCGCGCTGCCGACCAGTTGATGCGCCATCGCCAGAAAGCCGCGCGGGTTGCCGATGGCACACACCGGCAGCACGCGCTCAAACGCAAGCTCTTCGAGATCAAGCCGCTCGCCGCGGTGCGTTGCGATTGCGGCGGCGTGCGTAACCGCCCGCAGCACCGGCGCCGCGGGCTGCAGACGGCGCGCCTCCGCGTCGAGCGCGTCCGTGCGCGCCGCGTCGACCGCTTCGCAGCGCGTCAGCACGACCAATCCGGCGCGGCGCAGCTCGCTCTTCGGCTCGCGCAGCCGGCCCGCCGGCAGCAGTCGCCCGCCGCCCCAGGGGTTTATGGCGTCGATCAATACGATGTCGAGGTCGCGCGCCAGCCGCCGATGCTGAAACCCGTCGTCAAGCACCAGCACGTCGGCGCCGCCGTCGAGCGCGCGGCGGCCGCCCGTCGCGCGGTTCGAGTCCACGATCACCGGCGTGTCCGGCAGCGCAAGCTGGTATTCGAGCACTTCGTCCGCCGGCGTCGTCGCGGTTCCGCCATAGCCGCGCGTCAGAATTGCGGGCCGTGCTCCGCGCGCGTGCAGCCGGCGAATGATCTCCATCACCAGCGGAGTCTTGCCGGTGCCGCCGACAGTGAGATTGCCGACGCTGATGACCGGCGCCGGCAAGCGCACGACCGCAAAGCGCCCGCCGTCGTACGCGCGGTTGCGCGCCCGAATCAGCGCTCCGTAGCCCCAGGCCAGCGGCGTCAGCAGCGCCGCGCTCAGCCCGCCGCTCGCACCGGCGGATCGCGCGGCGCGCACCGCGTCGCGAACCGGCCATTCGGCGGCCTGCGCCATGCGAGCACCCCATCCGGCCGCGCTCAAGCGCGCAGAAAGCCTGCGCTGCGCTGCCATTCCACCGCGAGCGGCAGGCCCGCGCTCAGCGGCGTCTGCGGCTCATAACCCAGCAGCGTCCGCGCCCGGCTCAAGTCGGCCACGTAGCGCGTCACCTCGCCGCGGCGCGCGGGCTCGTAGCGCACGTTCGGCTTCTTGCCCAGCGCCAGCCCGATCAGATTGACGAGATCGACCAGCGTGCTGCCCTGGCCGTACGCCAGGTTTATGGTCGCCCGGCGCATGCGGCCGCTCCGCAGCGCCTCGATCCCGAGCAGAATTCCCTGCACGCAATCGTCGACGTAGGTGAAGTCGAGCACCTTCTCGCGGCCGAATACCACCAGCGGTTCGCCGTGCGCCACCTTCTGAATGAACAGCGGGATCACGCGCTCCATGCGCTGCGCGTCGCAATCATAGCGCCCGTAGACATTGCTGAACCGGAAGACCAGGTGCGGCAGCTCGTAGCACTCGGAGTAACTGTAGATATATGCTTCCGCGGCGATCTTCGACGCGCTGTACGGGCTTTCCGCGACGACGAAGTCCGCCTCATCCTCGTCCGTTACGTGCCGCATCACATCGCCGTAGACCTCGCGCGAGCTGGCGAACACGATCGGCACGGACCGGCGCCGGCAATACTCCAGCACCTGGAACGCCATTGCCATGTTTTCCATCGCACGCGATGGATTCTCGACCAGTTCAAAGACCTTCGCGTGCGCCGCGAGATGCACGACGACGTCGAAATCGCCGCTCACCGGCAGCGCACCGTCGCGCACGTCGCACAGATCCGCCTGCACTGTCGGAATGCTTTCGGTCCAGGTATTCGCGCGTTTGTCGACCCCCTGTACCTGCGCGCCGCGCTCCAGGAGCGCAAGCGCCAGGTTGGTGCCGATCTGTCCGCTGGAGCCGGTTACAAGAATTCGCATGCAGGCAGGGTCCCAGAAACACGTCGGCCGCCGCCGACAAAGCCACGACCGGATGGTAGCCAACGCGACCGACGCTCACCAGCCGGGGGTGGACTCGTCGGCCCGCGTAAGGTACCTTCCAGCTATCGGGGCTGCGGTTCGATCTTCGTTTCGTACGTTGCCATTCGCCGGGGGGCGGCGGCTGCGCCGAGCGGACATGAGCAAACCATCACAGAAGTCGTGGATCGAAGCGCGCGCGCTGCTGCAGGATGCGCGAAGGCATTATCTCATCGCGCGCGGCGGCGGCGACCCCGACCAAACGCCCTGGGAATTCCCCGGCGGCCGGCTCAGCGATCGCGAATCGCCCGAGATCGCCCTGCGTCGCTTGCTCCGCGAGCAACTCGGCGTCGAGCTGACGCTCTCGGTCGGCCAACCGCCGTTCGTCTACAACTACGGCACGCACTCGGTGACCTTCCGCTATTACCAGTGCAGCGTCTCTCGCGGCAGCGTCCAGCCGACCGGCTATGCCGAGCTGCGCTGGGTGGCGCGCGGTCAGTTGCGCGAATACGTCTTCGAGCCCGCGTGCCAACAGGTCGCCGATTGGCTCGTCGAGAACGTCCAATAAGCGCCGTTTCCGCATCCTTTTTCTTCGACGCGCCAGCCGTTCAATTCGATCATCCAGGTAGACGCTCCGCGTTTTCGGCGGCGTGGGAGATTTCTGAATGCGCTTGCAGACGAACAGCAATGAGGCCGCGCGAGGGGTGCGCATTTCCGGCGACGAGGTGCGCGCGCATCTCGACAAACTCGACGAAAACTCGCGCGCGCCCGAGGCCGCCAATCGCCGCGGTCTGGAGAGATTCTCCTATCGCGTCAGCTCACTGGTCGTCGAGTTCGAGCAGGTCGGCGGTCAGTGGCAGCGACTCGCCGTGCCCACGCGAAATCTCAGCAGCCGCGGAATCAGTTTTCTCATCGGTCACTTCATCTACCCCGGCACGCGCTGCCGCGTGCAGTTGCTCAGCCTGCACAATCACCGCGTATCCACCACCGGCAAGGTGCAGCGCTGCCGCTACCTGCCGGGCACCGGCAGCATTCACGACGTGGGAGTGCAGTTCGACAGCGTGATCGACATCGGTCTCTTCCACCGCAACGCAGTGGATACGCGCATGCTCGTTGTCGACGACGACGACGCCACGCGCTCCATCGTCGCAAAGCTGCTCACCGAGCTCAACGTCGAACTGACATTCGCCGAGGATGGCGAAGCCGCGCTCGATGCAGTGTCCAACGGTACCTACGACTTGATGCTGCTCGACATCGAGCTGCCAAAGCTCGACGGCTTCGAAGTCATGAAGCAGATGCAGGAGCGAGGCGACGACGTGCCCGTGGTCGGCGTCTCGGCCGACGACACACCTGAACGCCGCAACCAGGCGCTCCAGATGGGTTTCTCGTTCTGGCTCGGCAAGCCCATCTCGAAAGCTTCGCTCATCTCGACCGTCCGCGCCCTGCGCGACGAGCCGCTCATCAGCGCCCACATGCACGATCCCACCATGACAACGCTGATCGATGAGTTCGTGGCGCGCATCGACAAGCGCCTGCGCACGGTCGAGGAGGCCTCCGGCGGCCAGGATGAACTCGACTTTCTTCGACGGCTGCGCTCCTTCAAAAGCGAGGCCGGCACCTGCGGTTTCGAGATCATCGCTCAGGCGGTGCAGGAAACGATCGACGCCGTAGTCGGCAAGCAGCCGCGCGAAGTCGTTCGCAAACAGCTCAGCCGCGTAAAGCGCCTGGCGCGCTCGGCGCGACCCGTGACCGGCCGGCGCGACGTGCCCGCTCAGAGCGCAGCGAAGGGCGGCGCAGCCGCACACCACGCGGCCGCAAAGTCCGCCAGCACGCGCGGGTAAAGCTCGCGTTCCGCCGCGCCAACCCGCGCCGCCAGTGATTCCACGCTGTCATTCGCGTGCACGGCGACGCGCGCCTGCGCCAGAATCGGGCCGTGGTCGTACTGCTCATCCACCAGATGCACCGTGCACCCCGACTCCGTCGCGCCCGCCCGCAACACCGCCTCATGCACGTGCGCACCGTACATGCCGCGCCCGCCGAACGCCGGCAGCAGCGCCGGATGGATGTTGAGCGTGCGTCGCGCGTAGCGCGCCGGAACATGCCAGTAGCAAAGGAACCCCGCCATCACAACCAGCTCTGCGCCCGCTTCCGCGAGCCGCTCGGCAATTGCATCGGAAAAGCCGCGCGAATCCGCGTGGTCGCGCCGCCGGACTATGTGCGTCTGCAATCCGGCCGTTCGCGCGATCTCCACGCCGCGAATGGCGCTGCGCGAGCTGATCACGCAGGCGATGCGAATTCCCGCCAACCGGCCGTCGGCCAGCCGCTCGATCAGGTTCGCCAGCGTGCTGCCGGAGCCGGAGATCAGCACCCCGATCGGCAGCGGCGGGCGCGTTTGTCGCGAGTCCGGCATGCGGCGTATGCTATCGCGCGAGCGGGCGCGACATTGACGCCCCGCGGGAGGCGTGTCGTGGCCCGGCGAAATCCGTACGAAACGCAATCAAAGCTCAGCTTGGCGCTCGGTGCCGCGGGGCTGCTCTGCTTCCTGGTGGCGGCCGTTGGCGTGTTCTACAAGTTCGACTACCAGGATTTCGTCGTCGCGATGGATTCCCAGGGCATGCGCTTCCTCGGCGTGATCGGGGCCACGGCCGCGGCCGTCGTCACCGGCGGCATCGGGGCCCTGCTCGGCTTCAACGCCGCGGAGCGCAAACAGAATCCGCGCACCGGCGCGGCGTGGATGGGCTTCTTCCTGTCCTCGGCCGCCCTGACGCTCGCTCTGTGCCTGTTTGTGGTGTTCTGGTTCGCGAAGGACCTGGTCCGCCGCTAGCGCGGCCCGGCGGGAGACGGCGCAGAGTCACGCGTTCTGCGCGGCAGCGCGGATGCTGGACTCTCCATCGAATCGACATTCCTCGACCAGCCACGCCGGCCGCGCGCCCAAGCTCGCCAGGTGCTGCACCGCATGCTCGCGACAGTTCATGCAAGGAGAATGTTCGTAGGCAAACAACAAGCACCCATCCAGTTCCGCGCCCGGGTTCTCTTCGAAAAGCGTGACGAGTTCTGATACAACGCCATGTCGCTCCCACGGGTCCTCCGGCGCGAAGAGCGCGCGCTCGATCACCTCGGCGTCCGACGGGATGTAATTCTTCTCGAACAGGTCCAGTTCTCTTTCCGTGATCCGTCCGGCGCTCAGGCGAGCCAGAGCCAGTTTTCGAACCTCGGGGTGTGAATAATGCGACAACGCCGCGTACGCCACGCGGCGCACTTGCGCCGATTCGTGGTCGGCGTAAGGAAGCAGCGCCGCGTCGAACTCCGGCAGCGCTCGCTGCAGCAACACCCGCAAATACTTGCAGAGGCGATCGGGTTCGGTCTGGAGGGTCATCGCCGCCAGCACACCTCGCACGCTGTCGAGCGACGCGTGGCGACCCCAGGGCACGTACCAATATCGATCGTGATCCGGAGCGTCGGTCTCGATCCTGCGCACTACCTCCGCCGCCGTGCGTTCCAGCACCGGGTCGCGCCGCGCCAGCGACTCTGCGCGAGCAATCTGCTCCGCGGCGGCAATTTCGTCGAGGCGACGCAGGAACGCGCCGATGGAAGGCGAATTCTCCGCGGCGCGCTCGAGCACACGTCGAACCGCCCCAGCGCCATGCGTCTCTTCGAAGTCGTAAAGAGGCAAGTCATCGACCGGAAATTCGGGATCTTGCTCCGCCCGCGACGCCCGCAGATCTGCCACGCGCAACAAACCGGCTTCTCCGTCCAGCGAGATCACTTCCGCGCCCGCGTCGTACGCGTTGGGTTCTTTGCTCAAGGCTTCGTACAGCCAGTGCCGTGCCTGCGCATAGCCGCGTTGCGCCAGCCGGCGCGCCATACGGCAGCGATGCTGAGCGTCCCACGACGACGGAGTGGGACTGTCGAATTCGGGGATCAGTCGTTGTGCGAAACGATCAATTGCAGCGCCGGCGTCGACCAATTCGAGAAGCCAGTCGGTTCGATCGCCCTCGCACTGCGGGTCGAACGCCCGGTCGTGAAGACAGGCGTCAAACACCGCTTCCTCGATGCCGGACAATCCGAACGCTCGAACATGCAGCAGCGCCCGCCCCAGCCCGCAATGCAGCGCGCGGGTGAACTGTTCGGGCGTAAGCGGAAGCGGGAATGGTGCGACAGTTCTCACCGCTACGATGGTACCGCAACGGGTGCGCGCCCTGACGACGCGTCCGCCCGCCTCTAAGCAACTCGTGGCGCTGACAGACAGAGCCGCGCGATCAGTTCAAGCTGCCCCGGAAAGCCCAAGCTGCGCTGGAGGACCCGCCTGCGGCCGGTCGCCGTTCGGCATGATCGAACCTCATTCCCGCTGCGCGGGACGGGCGAGGGCGCACGTCCCCCTCAAACAGGAAACAACTATCGAACTCTCCCGTCTTCGCGCCATCCTTGCGCTGCGCCGTCATCATTCGGGCGCAAACACTCGACCCGAAGGAGTCGCCATGACGCCGCAAACGCCGCTCTCACGTCGCACGCTGCTTGGTTCGACCGCCGCTCTGCTGGCGGGTTCCGCGCTGCCTGCCGCAGCGCAGCTCGCCCCGGCCGCGTCCGCGAGCCGGCGCCGGGTGCTGCGCGCCGCGCACATCACCGACGCCCACGTCGACGGCAAGAAGGGCTCCGATCGCGGGCTCGCCGCGTGCTTTCGGCACATTGCAGCCCAGAAGGACCCGGTCGACGTCATTCTGAACACCGGCGACACGGTCATGTGCGTCAACGGCGTCGACGCCGCCGACGCCCAGCGCCAGTGGAACGTCTGGAGCGACGCCGTCCGCTCCGAATGCCGATTGCCGCTGATCAACGCGCTGGGAAATCACGATTCATGGGGCTGGGCCACCACCGCCGACGAGCCGCTGCGCGGCAAGCGCCTGGCGCTCGAACGCCTCGCGATGCCCGAACGATTTCATCATGTGAAGCGCGGCGGCTGGAGCATCCTGGCGCTCGACAGCATCTTAGGCAGCTACACCGGGCGACTCGACGAGCCGCAGCTCGAATGGCTGCGCGGCGAACTCGCGGCGATTCCCGCGACGCAGCCGGTGTGCGTGCTCACGCACATTCCGATCATCAGCGCCTGCGGCTTCTTCGACGGCGAGCGCTGCAAGGACGGCGCCTGGACCATCCCCGGGTCGTGGATGCACGAAGACGCCGCGGAACTCAACCGCCTGTTTCTCAAGCACTCGAACGTGCGCCTGTGCCTGAGCGGACACATGCACCAGGTCGATCGCATCGATTTCCACGGCGTGGCGTACATCTGCGGCGGCGCGGTCAGCGCCAGTTGGTGGAACGGCCGCTACTACCAGTGCGATTACGGCTATGGCCTGGTGAATTTCTATGACGACGGTTCATTCGATTACGACTATGTGACATACGGCTGGCAGACGGCGAGCTAGTGGCGGATCGGCGGCTCGCCGGTATCAACATCCGGGTGCGAGCGTCCCATTTCGCACCACGTTGGGCCGACGAAAACGCCGCGCTGGGGGACCGGCCTCCGGCCGGTCTGCGCCCTCCAAGATTGGACCCTGATTCCCGCTGCGCGGGAATGAACGGGACGGGCGAGGACGCCCATCCCACCCAGACCGAAACGTGGCGCCAATCGCGAAGACGCTGGCTCGTGCGAGAATCCTTTCTCGCACCACCCGCGCGGGTCGTTCTTCCGCGCTACAGGCAGGCCCCGCCATACTCGGCGAGCAGCGTGCCCAGGTCGGTGAGTTCCACGACGCCGTCGGCGTTCAAGTCGCCTTGCGCGCGCTCCGCGTTCGTCGCGCCGAAGTTCGCGACCAGAATGCCCAGGTCGCTCAGATTCACGATCGCGTCGCCGTTCAGATCAGCCGTGCACAGTTTCGGCGTGGCGGCCGCCAGTGAGATCACTCTTTCGGTCGCCCAACTCGCACCCGCCGGTTCGTCGAGCAGCGCGTGCGGTCCCTCGGCGACGGTGTAACTGGCCACCGGCGCCGCGACACTCTGAAAGTAATACGCGGCTGACGCGATGACCCACGGGTCTTCCAGCGTCCCGACGGCGATGTGCAGCTCGGTTGCCAGCGATAGCGCGGCTTCGTCGCCCAGCAGCGATCGGCAGCGATATTCCGGATCGGGCGTGAGCGACTGACCCAGGCACGGGGTTGCACCAAAGTCGACGTAATTGCGGTCGTCGACCTGCTTGCGCTGCAGCGTGCCGCCGAAGATGGGCGACACGGGATCGGCGCAGATCGCGTGCAGATCGGTGAAGAACGGACCCGACACCAGGAACGCGGCGTCGAGCAGCTCGTCGCCCCGATGGTAGGCGAGCGTATTCGCGACCATCTCCGACCCGGCGCTGTTTCCGAGCGCGCCTACCGCGCCGATCAGCAGCCCCTCGGCGTGCAGATGCTCGAGCACGTCCGCCAGCACAGCCGAGAGATTCGCGAAACCATTGCGGGGCGGCGCGGCGTATCCCAAATCGCGAAGCCGCAGCTCGATCGTGCGGACGTATTCGAACCGGTCGATCTCGTCCTGCAACGCCTTCACCAGCGGCGATTCGTGTCGCAGATGGGTGGCGCCGTCTCCGCCGCCGAGCCAGACCACGCTGGCGCGCGTAGGCAACGCGGCGCGATTCCAGCGTACGTCGACGTCGTAGCTCACGCCGTTGTCGTTGGCGGCGGAGCGCAGCGCGATGCAGCGCCAACCTTCGAAATCGCGCTCGGTGCACTCGGTTTCCGGCTCGATGACCTGGATCGTCGTGACGCCGTCGGCGGGCGCGCCGCGGTCGACGATCGGACAGGTCTGAGCCCGAGACGTCAGCCCGGGCGCGACGCACAGCGCGAGACTCAACGCCGCCGGGCGCAGCGCGTGCGCAGCCAGCATAAGACGGCTCCTTTCCCCAATTCCGTGGAGTATTCTGCGCGCCGCGGGCGGCTCGCGACAGCCTGAATCCGTCCGCAGCGGGCGAATCGGCTTGGATTCGAACCGGGGCCGCCGATAGACTGTGCGCCCGCGACGGCGCGCGGCGCGCCGTGCGAGACACTTTTCGAGGGAGACAGCGATGCACGCACGCTTTGCGGCGGTCGCCGTCTGCGCTCTGGTTCCGGCCCTCTTCGCACAGGACAAGATGCCCTGGGCGTCAAGCTGGGAGGAGGCTCAGAAGAGCGCCAAGACGGCGAACAAGCTGATCATGGTCGATTTCTACGCGGACTGGTGAGGTTGGTGCAAAAGGCTCGATCGCGACACCTATACGGATAAGTCGGTGATCGAGCTCGCGGGCCAGTTGGTCCCGCTGAAACTCAACACGGAACGCGAAGGCAAGGAACTGGCGCAGAAGTACGGCGTGCGCGGTCTGCCCACGATCGTCTTCCTGAAGCCCGATGGCGAAGCGGTGCACGAGATCGGCGGATATCTACCGCCGGACAAGTTCGCCGCGCAGATGAAGCGGGCGCTCGGCAAGGACGGCAAGAGCGAGAAGAAGCCGGCCGAGGACGACGTCGCGGCCATCCGCAAGAAGCTGGAGAAGTCGCCCAAGAACGCCGAGCTGCACGCCAAGCTGGCGGCGGCGCTGGCGAAAGCCGGCGAACTGGAAGAAGCCACGCAGACGCTCAAGACCGTCGAAGAGATGAAGTACAACGGCGCCGCGCTGCCTGACGCGTATCGCGCGTTCGGTGATCACTTCCAGGGCAAGCGTGAATTCGAGTCGGCCGTCGACTACTTCACGCGCATGGAGAAGGTGGCGAAGAAGCCGGCGGACAAGTCGTATGCGCTGATGTCGCAGATGGATTGCTACGCCGCGCTGAACGACGAAGAGAAGGCGCGGACCGCGGCCCGCGCGATTCTGAAGCTGAAGGGTGCGGAAGAGGATCACATCCGCGCCGCCAACGAGTACCTGGACGAATAACCCGCGAGGGATTCGATCCTGCGCCAGGCCGGCCGTCGCGCGCGCGAGGGTCGGCCTGTCCGCGCGCGGGAGGTTGCGCGGGCGATAATGCGGCGGAACCGCCCGAGGCTGGAAGCCTCCGATGTCGAACGAAGATCACGATCAACACGGACCGCCCGACTTCGAGATTGCGGGTCTGCGCGTCTGGATCTTTGGCCGGGAGCACGAGGAGCGTGAGAACTACTGGGACGGGAACTGGCTTCGTGTGATGGTCCAGTGCGCCGCCGACGGCGCGCTCGTGCGGGCATCGGGCGCGATCCTGCACGTACCGGAATTGGCATCATGGCTCGAACAACTCAGAGAGGTTTACGCGAGCCTCTCGGGTGTTGCCGAGCTGGACTGCATCGAACCGTACCTCAACGCGAAGATCGACTTGAAGGACGGACGCGGCTCAATGGTCGTCGAGATCACGCCCGACCATCTGAGGCAACAACACAGATTCGATTTCGAGGTGGACCAATCCTATCTGCCGGCGCTGATTTCGTCGCTCGAGCGCGTACGGCGGAAGTATCCGATTCGAGGTGCGTAGGAACCGATCGCCACTAGTCCATCCGCACCAGCAAATGCATCCCCTCGACTTCCGCCTGCTCGCGGTAGTGCGCCGCCAGCCACGCCGCGAAAGCCGGCTGCGTCGGCCCCAGGCCCGACCAATCCGCGGTGGAAATCACGAACACCGTCGGCGGGTGTGCCAGAATGTCGCGAATCGCGCTCGGCACCACCAGCGCCGCTGCCGACGCACTATGCCCGGCCTTCTCCAGCGTTGCGAACCGTGAGACGCTGCGGCGGTCGGCGAAGCGGTAGGTTCCCGGGCTCCAGCCCCATACGTAAATCCGCTCATTCGGGCGCGACAACCGCGCAATCGCTTCGCCCTGCCGTTCGTACGCCGCCGGCGATGAGCGCCGCAGCGCCAGCCAGTGCGGCTTCTGCTTCCAGAGCACGCGCGCCTGCTGGACATTCGCTGCGGCAAGCGGCGCTAACGGCGCGAGCAGCGCCACCAGCATCACCGCGACGAACGACCGCCGCGCGCAAGCCGCGGATAAGCCGTCGTCGCGCAGCAGGCCGCCGACGGCGCCCAGTGCCAGCAAACCGAGCGGGGCCAGCGCCGGCGCGAGCGTGTAGGGCTGCCGAGCGAGCCCCAGCGGCACGACAACCAGTTCCGCCAGCAGCCATGCCGTCAGCAGCAGCCGGCGCCACGAGTCGACCCGGGGAAGCAGCGCGCCCACGGCCGCAAACGCCGCCACGCCCGCAAGCGGCGCCAGGATGCTAGCGGCGGTCGCAACCTCGGCGGCGGGCGTCGCGCCGGCGGTGGCTGAAAGGTGTGTGCGATTGAAGGTGACGATCGCAAACCATGCGTCCGCGAGCGAGCCGGTGGTCGCCAGCGCGAGGACGAAGCCCGCCTGAACTGTGCATGCTCCCGCCAGGAAGTGCCACGGGCGCGGCCCGGCGGCTGGTGCGGTGCGCGTGGCGGCGCGAATCGCCAGCGCGACGCCGGCCGCCAGCAGGAACGCGCCGCCGTTCTGTTTCGCCCACGGTGCGGCGCCGGCCGCGATTCCTGCGAGAAACGCAAGCCCGCCGCCGCGCGGGTGAAGCAGCAGCGCGCAGGCGAGCGATTCCAATGCGATCGTGAGGGACTCGGTTCGATTCGCTCCGGCTTCGAAGCGGATTTGGGTGAGCAGGACCGCGCCGACCGCGGCTGCGACCCAGCGCATCGAGGGGCCGTACAGCGCGCCGCCGGCGTGTACGAACGCGAGCAGGGTCGCCAGCAGCGCGCCTCCGCCGACGAGCAGATCGACGACGGCGTGGTTGTCGGTCAGGGCGTAGGCGGCGGCATTTGCCCACCAGATCAGGGGCGGCTTGTTGTCCCAGACGTCGAGGTACGGGGCTGCGCCGTGAAGCAGGCTCCAGCCGTAGAACGCGAAAAGATGCGAGTCGGCGACGTTTTCGCGGAGGTGGACGGCCGACTGATTGATGAGCACGAAGGCGCCGAGCGTCAGCGCGATGAGGATGCGAACGGCCATTTTCGGAGCCTACCACGCGAAGGGGCGGCGGCGCGCAAGCCGCGGGTCACGGGAATTTTGCGGTTCGACCCGTGCAATTCGCCGACAGGGGCTCCGGGCGACGTGGTGCGGGGTCGGTTTACGTAACAGGACCCCCGTTTCCGATTTACGGCGAATGGCGGGTCGGCGGGCGGTTTTCGCGCGGTGCGGCGCGCCTTCATCAAAGGCCGGAATCTGCCGAGAAAAGCGGGGGGTGCGATTTGAGTATTGTGAGTGCGGCCGATATAAACCCGAGCAGATTCTTGCGGACCGTACTGCGCTGCGTATGATGTCCGCTCGACTTTTGCAGGCGCGCTCACATCGGCGGTGCGTCTGCGAGGCCGACTGGCGCGGGGCCGGATATCTGACGAGTGAACGTCAGAACAATCAATGAGCAGTGGGAGTCAAGCACGATGAGAACGAAACACTGTTTTGCGATGACAGCATCCCTGATGCTGTTCGCGGCACTGGCGGCAGGGTGCCGAGATCACATGCCGCATCGATTCCTGGGCTGGCCGTACGGCGGTGACATGCACCGCTCGTACGCGAAGCCGCCGGGATTCGACAACTGGGATCCGTACGCGGCGACGATCGAGGTGACGCCCGTTGAGGACGTCAACCCCGTTCGCACGCAACACCTGCTGGTGGCGACGGTCCGGGACAAGGACGGCAAGCCGCTGCCGAATCGCCGCGTTGAGTGGATGCTCAACGAAGGCGGCGTCGGCGACATCGTCGAGGTGGATTCGAACGGGTGGCGCGCGTCGCGCGGCTACAAGGTCGATAACCACTTCGCGGTTTCGCACACGCGTTCGAGCCCCGGCAAGCTGACCATGGGCACGCAGGATCCGTCGGACGACGTGATCATTGCGACCGGTCAGACCTGGCTCGTGATCACCTCGCCGGTGGAAGGCGAGACGCACATCACGGCCTACGCCCCCGGCATTTACGACTGGAACCAGCACAAGGCCTTCGCGGTCAAGCGCTGGTACGACGTGAACTGGGAGTTCCCGCCGCCGGACACCAACCCGTTCAACACGCCGCATGAGTTCGTGACCAAGGTTACGCGTTACTCGGACGGTGCGCCGCTGGCGAACTACGAAGTGACGTACACGATCATGGACGGCCCGGCGGGCGCGACCTTCGGCGGTCAGCGCACGGCGATGGTCCTCACGGACAGCAACGGCGAAGCCCGCGTGACCATGAATTACGGTGGTCCGGAAGAGGGCACGAACAACGTCAAGATCGACATCATGCGGCCGGCCAACGAGCCGTGCTGCCTGCCGGCGGTTCCGATCGCTTCGGGCATGTCCAGCAAGACCTGGCTGGGTCCGAAGATCGCGATCACCAAGGACTGCGTGGCACAGCGCAACGTTGACGAGCCGTTCGAGTACACGATCGTGGTCAGCAACCCGTCGCAGGTCCCGGCCACGGGCGTGACGGTGAGCGACTCGATTCCGGACGGCATCTCGCTGATCTCGACGAACCCGCAGGCGGCGGTGAGCGGCAACAACGTCACCTGGTCGCTGGGTACGGTCGAGGGCGGCCAGAGCGTCACTGTGACGGCCAGTGTGAAGGGCACCCGCAAGGGCACCTTCAAGAACTGCGCCGACGTTCGCACGGCCGAGGGCCTGACGGCCAGCGACTGCTGCGAGACGGTGATCGCTCAGCCCGCGATCAGCATCGAGAAGGTCTGCACGCCGGATGTGCTGCTGTGCGACACCATCGAGCACGTGATCACGGTTCGCAACACGGGTGACAGCCCGGCGACGAACGTGCGCGTGACGGATGAGCTGCCGGACGGCATGACCACGACGAGCGGCCAGACCTCGCTGACCTTCGACGGCGGCACGATTGCCCCGGGCGAGGCGAAGCAGGCGAAGTTCCAGGCCAAGGTCACCCGGACCGGTTCGTTCACGAACCGCGCCCGTGCGACGGCCGACGGCGGCCTGATGGCCGAGTCGAGCTGCACGACGACCGTGCGTAAGCCGGAACTGTCGGTCAGCAAGACCGCGAGCCGCGACGTGCAGTTCATCGGTCGCGACCTGACGTTCGACATCACCGTTGCCAACCGCGGCGACGGCCCGGCGCGTGACACGGTCGTCACCGACATGCTGCCGGCCGGCACGCAGTTCGTCTCCGCGACGGACGGCGGCGCGATGGGCGGCGGCGGCGTGAGCTGGAGCCTCGGCACGCTCGAGGCCGGCGCGTCGAAGACCGTGCAGCTCACCGTGAAGGTGAACACGGCCGGTCAGATGAAGAACGTGGTCAACGCTCGGGCGTACTGCGCCGAAGCCACGGCTGAGATTCCGTTCTCGGCCCAGGGCATCCCGGCGGTGCTGCTGGAAGTGGTCGACGATCCGGATCCGATCGAGCTCGGCTCGAACGTGGTCTACACGATCGAAGTCACCAACCAGGGCTCGGCGGACGGCACCAACATCCGCGTGACCGCGGTCATCCAGCCCGAGGGCGAGTACGTCTCGGCCGAGGGTGCGACGCGCGGCACGGTCTCCGGCAACACGGTGACGTTCGAGCCGCTGCCGGTGCTGGCGCCGAAGGCGAAGGCCACTTTCCGCGTCACGGTGAAGGCGAAGACCGAAGGCGACGTCCGGTTCCGGGTCAAGATGATCACGGACCAGACCTCGAGCGACGTCGAGGAATCCGAGTCGACCCGGTTCTATTAATCGGGGCGAGTCGAGCTTCGCTCGAAGCCTGAGTGAGTAAGCACGCCGGGGGGTCGACCATGGGTCGGCCCCCCGGTCTTTTTCTTGAGAGAGGCTGGCGCCGAACTCGCAACCCGCGTTACCTGCCGCGACGCTGCGCGCTTAACCTCCGCCCGCCCGCCCTATCCTCCTCGCCGCCGCGACCCTTCCTTGAGCGACGCCTCAAAAGACTCTGAGATCATTTTGTGGCACGAAAACTGCCGGTCACGCTCTTGGATTGAATCAGGGGCCGGTGTGGTTACATGCGCGCAAAACGAATATTGAGAGTTATTTACGGCGAATCCGCCGATATGCGCGCCTTCTGCCGCCCGTGCGCGCGTGCGGAAAAATCCTCAGAAAACCGCGTATCAAACGTGACCTGTGGCTCCTCAAATAAAGGGGCGACGGTTCTGCGTCGGCAAAGGAGCCATTTCATGCGTACCCTCGGATGTGCTGCAGGTCTCATCGGGCTTCTCTTGGCTGCGACGGCTCGCGCGGACGTACCTACGTACTCGATCGAGTTCGTCGGAAGCGCGACGGCCGCGGGAAAGATCAACGCTTCCGGCCTGAGCTGCGGCTCGCGCATCGTCGGCGGGCAGTACGAAGCCTGGGTGTGGAGCCGCGAGCAGGGTTTGCAGCCGCTGCCGAAGCTGGCCGGGTTCGCCTCGAACCGCGCTCTCGACATCAACGATCTGGGCGAGGTGGTCGGCGACTGCGCGATCAGCCCCTACAACCAGGGACAGCCCTGCGTTTGGCGGCCCGGCGAGAACGGCTACACGGTTGAGGCGTTGCCCCTGGCGCCGGGAACAACCGTCGGCGCCGCCACCGCGATCAACAACCGCGGCGACATCGTCGGCGTGTCGACGACCGTCTTTTTCCCGCCGCAGGGTGGCCCGGTGTGGTTCAACGGTCCCGGCGGGTTGGTGAAGCTGTGGGAGCAGGGCTTCATCGACGCGATCACCGACATCAACGAATCGCGCCAGATGGTCGGCGGCCAACACCGCATGAACCTGGACACCGGCATCATTGAGGACCTCGGCAAGCCCGCGGGCAGCTTCCTGTGGACCGTGATCAGCGGGATCAACGAGAACGGACAATGCGCAGCGCGGGCGATCCAATCGACCTCGCAGGGTTATGCGCTCGCGGCCCGCTACAGCGACGACGAAGGCTGGCGCCTGCTGAACGCCTGGCCGACCTCGCTGACCGGCACCACCGGGATCAACGACCTGGGCGATGTGTTCGTCATCGCGACGAACGGGTTAGCGCACATGCCGGCGGTGTACTACGACGGCGTGGGCTTGCAGTTCGTCGACACGTTGCTGGACCCGAGCGACCAGTACTGGTACCTCCAGTGGTCCGGCGGCGACATCAACAACAACCAGCAGGTGACCGTGGTCGCCAGCAACGACGCCACCGAGGCCTACGGCCCGTCGCTGCTCACTCCGCTGGGCCGTCCGATCATTCCGGGCGACGTTGATCTCGATGCGCACGTCACTCGAGACGACCTGTGCGCCTGGGAGAACGCGCCGATCGACCTGAACGGCGACGGCGTGGTGGACGAATCGGACGAGCAATGGCTGCTCGATCGGCTGGCGCAGTTCGGTTTCTTCTTTGACGACTGCACTGCCAACGGACGCGCCGACTACTGCGACGTTCAAGCCGGGATCGAGACGGATTGCGACGGGGATCTGGTAGCCGACTCCTGCGAGCCCGACTGCAACGCCGACGGAGTGCCGGACGACTGCGAGCCGGATTGCAACGACAACGGCGTGCCCGACGCGTGCGATCTCGCGGCCTTCACCAGCCGCGACTGCAACGAAAACGGCGTTCCGGATGAGTGCGACGGTCCGAAGACGCTCGTCCTTCAGGACGTGCTGAGCCCGGCGCTGGTCATCCCTCTTGGCGGCACGGTTTCACACACGCTGCGCGTGTCGGATTCCGGCGCGGTGTCCGACCTCAACCTGTCGCTCGATCTCGACTTTCGGGTGGCGGACCTGACGGTGAGCCTGGAGCACGACGGCGTGGAAGTCGTGCTGATCGATCGGCCGGGCTATCCGCGGTATTCGCTCGGCTTCACGGAGTTGGGTTACACGATCACGCTGGACGACGAAGGCAGCGGCGGGCTGATCGAGAACAAGGGGCACTCGTGCTGCTTCTGGGATCCGATTCTTTCGCCGCCGAGCTACGTCCCGAACGAATCGCTCTCGGCGTTCGACGGGGCGGCGATCACAGGGGACTGGACGCTCACGATCACGACGGTGAACAACGCGTCGCCGGTCGCGCAGTGGTTCTCGTGGGGCCTGACGGTGGACGACGCCGGCGTGCCGGTCGGCATCTGCGATTGCAACGGCAACGGGGTCGCGGACGAGGACGACATCGCCGCCGGATCGAGTCAGGACGCGAACGGCAACGGCGTGCCCGATGAGTGCGAGGGGCCGGCGCAGCCCGGCGACGTGGACGGCGACGGCGACGTGGACCTGAGCGACCTGGGCGCATTGTTGAGCGCCTACGGGACTTGTGTGGGAGACGGCGGCTACCTGGCGGCGGCGGATTTCGACGCCGGCGGCTGCATCGATCTGAGCGATTTGGGCGTGTTGCTCGCGGCGTACGGAACGTAAGCGCGCGCGGCATGGCAGTCACGGATAGAAGGAGAATCGGGCATGTATCGCTTCGGGAGAACTTTGCGAACGGCGGCGGCGGCGGTGGTGGCGTTGTGGGTGAGCGGCGCAGCGCTGGGGGCGGATCCGGTCTTGACGGAGCGTACGCTTCTGCCGGGGGACGCCGCAATCGGGCCGGCCGCGGGCGTGCAGTATTCGCCGCACCTGGCCTTGGGTGACGGGCAGTATCTGGCGGTGTGGACGGACGCGCGTTCACAGAACTACGCGCTTCAGAACAGCGAAGAGATTTACGCGGCGCGCATCGACCTCGACGGCAACGTGCTCGATGCGACGCCGATCGTCGTGGCGACGGGCTGGGGCTATCAGCGCAGCGCCCGCGCGGCGTGGGACGGCGAAAACTGGCTCGTGGTCTGGATCGACTACGAGAACTACACGAATCACGCCTTCGCCCGGCGGGTGTCGCCCGACGGCGTCGTCCTCGACGCCGAACCCATTCCGGTTTCGCGCGACGCCAACGTCAATACGTTCGCGGTGGTCGGCGGCGCCGGCGGCTGGCTGGTGGTCACCGAGAGCGGCGACATCGTCGGCATGCGCGTCTCGGCGGCAGGCGAGCCGCTGGACCCCGCCGGCGTCACGCTCGTGCCTTCGACCTATTACGTGCGCTACGGCCTGGACGTGGCCTTCGGCGGCACGCAGTATCTGCTCGTCTATGACGACAACGGCGCCGTGAAGGCCCGGCGGTTTGGTCTGACCCTCGCGCCGATCGGCTCGACATTCAACGCCACGACGCAAGGGAACGCGGCGCGTGTGACGTCGAACGGGACCGATTTTCTTGTCGTCTCGCGCTACACCTGGTGGTATGTCTTCGACCGCGTGCAGTTCTGCCGCGTGAACGCGGCGGGGCAAGTGCTCGACCCGACGCCGCGCGTCATTACCGACGATGCATACCTTCCGGCGGTGCGCGCGGTCTGGGACGGCGCGCAGTGGATCGTGGGTTGGAGCGGCTCGGGCGCCTGGGCGGCACGCGTGGCGACGGATGGGACGGTTCTCGATCCCGACGGCGTGGCGATCGGCGCGGGGCGCATCAACACGTCGTATGCGATTGAGTTCGCGCCGAATCCGGACGGCGGCGCGCAACTGGTCTGGAGCGACCAGCGCGCGACCGAGACCGACATTTTCACACAGCCGGTGTCCGCCGACCTGAGCGAGGGCGCCGAAGCCGTGGTGAGTCTCGGCGCACCGTCGCAGATGCACCCGGACGTGGCCCGCGCGAATGACGAATACCTGCTTGTGTATCTGAGCCGCACCAACGCCGCGGCCCGCGTCATGGGGCTGCGCCTGGATGCGTACGGCACGCCGATCGATGCCGAGCCGTTCGAGATCGGCGCCTCGGCGAGCGCCGGGCCGAACGTGGCGTGGAACGGCAGCGTGTTCCTGGTCACGTGGCTGGACGGCGTGGATGTGCTGGCGCGGCGCGTGAGCGCCGACGGCGCGATTCTCGACGCCGAGCCTCTGTGGCTCGACGCCGCCTCGCAGACGGTTCCCGACGTGGCGGCGCTGGGCGACACGTTCCTCGTGGTGTACGTGAATTCGCCGAGCTACTGGGAGAATCGCTATCCGCACGCGGTGCGTGTGACGGGTGAAGGTGTCGTGCTGGACACGAACCCGATCGCCGCGGGCTATTCGTTCGCGACCACGGCCGCGGTCACGACGCTCGGCGAGCGCTGGCTGATCACCTATCAGCAGAACTGGTCGCACAACTCGACGTCCGCCAGCGGCGTCATGACATTCATCAACGCCTCGGGCGGGGTGGACAGCGTCATCGGCTTCAATCCCTACGTGCCGTCGGGCTATCAGCCGGTGGCGGTGGCGGCGCCGGACGACACGGCGCTGATCGTGTGGCGCTCGTCTTCGCCCAGCGTGGCGTGGAACGACATCGAGGCGCGGCGGGTGGCAGCGGACGGCACGTTCGTCGGCCCGGCGCCGCTAATCCTGTCGAACGCGGCCGAGTGGCAGCTCACGCCGGCGGTGACGCACACCGGCACGGAGTACTTCGCGGCCTGGGAGGATCGACGCGCGACCGAGGTTTCCTATTACGACTCGCGCACGGACATCTACGCGACGCGCGTAAGCGACGGTGGTGAAATTCTCGACCCCGCGGGCCTCGCGATTGAAGCGAGCGTCGCGCCGGAGGCGGACGTGACGCTGGCAGGCTCGGGAGACGGCGGTGCGCTGATCGCCAGCGCCGTGTTTCTGGACAGCGAGTTCGGCGGCTATCGCATCGCCGTACGCTTGCTGAATCCGCCGACGCCGCCCGTCACACCCGGCGACGTGGATGGCGACGGCGACGTCGATCTGAGCGATCTAGGCACGCTGTTGAGCGCCTACGGAACGTGCGTGGGCGACGGCGGATACGTGGCGGCGGCGGATTTCGACGCCGGCGGCTGCATTGATCTGAGCGATTTGGGCGTGTTGCTGGCGGCCTACGGGACGTAAACGCCCGGGACTCCGCGAACCGGGGCGGATCGAACGCGATCCGCCCCGTCGCTTCGAGTCACGGCGAAGGGAGAACGCAAATGACGAGCAGGCGAAGTTTGGTCAGCGTGGTGAGTCTCGCGACGGCTGGAGCGGCCTTCGCCGCGCCGCCGACCTACCGGGTGGATTATCTGGGTGATGGCTGGGGCGCGACCGGCATGAACGAGCTCGGCGTGGTGTGCGGCAGCATCTCGCCGGACGGCACCTCGCTGCTGGCCGGTGTTTCGCACGACGGCCAACCGTTCGAATACCTGCCGATGCCGGCGGGCATGCAAACCTCGCGCGCATTCGACATCAACGACGCCGGGGTCATCGTGGGGGCGGTCTGCCCAAACCAATACGTCATCTCGCAACCGACCGCCGCGATTTGGCGGCCGACGGCCGAGGGCTACGAAGTCGAGGTGCTCGGCAGCCTGCCGGGGTATCCCTACAGCGCGGCCTGGGCGATCAACAACGTGGGTGACGTGATCGGCGGGGCCGGCTTCTTCGGCTGGTCACTCACGACCGGCCTGCAATTCCTGGAGACCGGCCCGGCGCTGCTGCCGTCGGGTTTCTATGGCGTGGACATCAACGACGAGCGCGTGTTGCTGTCAGGCACGCGCCTGCTCGACCTCGATGACGGCACGATCGTCGACACACCGCTGCCGTCGGGCAACTGGAATGGGTTCGTCGGCGCGGCGCTGAACAACAACAACGATTTCTGCGGCTACATCGTCGGGTGGTCGGGCTGCAGCACGTTCCCGATGCGGTATCGACAGGGTGTGGGCTGGGAGTATCTCGGCGGCTGCGCCACGACCACCAGCGGCACCGCGATCAACGATCAAGGTGACGCACTGCTGTACTACTACCTCACGACTTCGGGCGTGGACTTCGTCGACGACGGTTACTTCGCGCTCGGCGGTCTGATCGACCCGTCTGAGGGCGTGTGGTTCGTGCAGTACGGCGGCGCGAACGCGATCAACAACTCGCGCCAGATTACGGCCGCAGCGCGGCAGGGGCTGAGCGGGCCGATCGGTGCGATTCGCATGACGCCGATCGGTTTGCCGCAGCCTGGAGACGTGGATGGCGACGGCGACGTCGACCTGAGCGACCTGGGCACGCTCCTCGCCGCGTACGGAACGTGCGACGGCGACGCCGGCTACGTCGCGGCGGCGGATTTCGACGCCAGCGGCTGCATCGATCTGAGCGATTTGGGCGTGTTGCTGGCGGCGTACGGCGGCTAGCCGAAACTGACGTCATGTATTTGTGAGGTGCTGTCGACGCCTCTGCTTGTGTGGGCGCTGGTCGCGGATGGCGGTTGGGCGGCCATCCAAGGTGGAGAACGGGGGTATCTCTCACATGAAACGAATCCTGTTGGCGGTGCTGTCAATTGCCGCGGCCGGTGCGCCGGCCCTGGCGCAGGCCGATTTCTCTGAGAATTTCGACAACAACGGTCCGGTGCAAAGCGGCCAAAAGGGCCCGCGGAATCTGATGCAGCGCGGCTGGATCTTCCGTAACCAGAGCGTGCCGCTCGGGGCGGGCACCTGGTTCGACGGCCACACCAGCGCCGGCTGGCTCACGCCGCAGGGCGGCGATGGCTACCTCGCGGTGGACAGCGCGAGCACAGACTTCTTCGGCGGCGACGTCAGCGCCTGGGCGATTCTGCCCGCGGTGCCTAACCAGCAGGCCGGCGATGTTCTCTCGTTCTACCTGCAGGCGATGGACTCCTCGAACATCGACCGCTTCGAGGTGCGCTATTCGCCCGGCGGCGGGACCGGCACGGGCAGCGGGGCGAGCGGCGTCGGCGATTTCACGACGATCCTCGCGGAATTCGATCCGATCCCGCTGACGGGCTGGACGGTTGTGTCGGTTGAGGTGCCGGGAACGGGCCGTTTGGCGCTTCGGTTCGTGGTGGATGACGCCTGCAACTTCGGGTGTTTCGCGTCCTATGTGGGCGTCGATGAGCTGACGGTGAATCAATCGGCGCCGCCGGGGCCGCCACTCCCCGCGCCGGGCGAAACCGTGCATTGGACGGCGGACATCAGCCCGGTCGTGGTCGAGTCCGACGTGACGATCGTCGCCGGCGGAACCGTCATCGTGGATTCCGGAGTCACGGTGCAGCTTGGCGCGGACGCTCAGTTGTTCGCGCTCGGCTCGCTGCAATTCGAGCCGGGATCACAGCTCGAGGTCGCGCCCGGCGGCGACGTGCGGGTACAGGGCGTCGCGCACTTCCAGGGTTCATCGGCGGCGCCGGTCGTGATGACCGGCGGCATCGGCGGCGCATTCGCCGACGGCGTTGAAGTATCGAGCGGTGCCGTGGTGACTCTCGACTACGTGGAGTCCGACCTGCCCGTCTATGTCGACGCGACCGCCTCGATTTACAACCCAACCGCAACAGCCATTCTCGTGGATCATTCGACATTCACCGGGGACGGTGAAATCCGCGGCGTGTATACGACCGTGGCGATTCGCAATTCGACATTCGCAGGTCCGGACATCGTGCTTCAGGATTCCTATCTGCTCGTGGAGTCGCTGGTGCTCGACGGCAGCCAGATTTACTCGACGCGCTACGACGCCGGTCAGCCGATGCACCTGGATACGATTGAAGCCGGCGGCGTGACGGACGATGCACCTTTCGTGCTCAGCGGCTTTGATCATTACTTCGGCTCGGGAAACAGCATCGCGGGCAACCTCTACCCGGTAAGCGTGCCTGGAGGCGGCATCGCGCCGGGCAGCACTCTCCCGTCGAGCGGCAATACCGTGAACCAAGTGAACACCGGGTATGGCGAGGCGATGGGTCGAATCACGTTCGCCGACGCCGGCCTCCCTTATCGCGTGCTGGGCGATCCGTTCAGCGGCCGCTTCCTCGGCGGCCAACTGACCATTGAGCCCGGCGTCACCGTGCTGCTCGAACCGGCCGCGTCATTCTTCGCCACCGGCGGAGCGCGGCTGATCGCGGAAGGTCTGCCCGACCGCCCGATCACCTTTGACCGCGCGATTGCCGGGCAGGATTGGTATGACATTGGTTTTGCGGTCAACAGCACGCGGCCGCGGCTCGAGCATTGTGTGATTCGCGGCTCGGAGCTGGGCGTGCTGACGCAGGATCTTCCGGTACGGTTGGACAGTTGCCTGATTGAGGACAACCGGATCGGCGCCATCGCTACCACGTTCGGCACCGTGGTGGCGCGAAAGACGCGTTTCGACAACAACGACGTGGCCGTGCAGACTTCGATCGGGGCGCCTCCCGGCTTCGGCGCCGGCAACGCCGATCTCGACGGCCTGACGAATCCGAACTCGTTCGAGGGCAACGGACTGGCCGTAGAGGTCCTCGACCCGATTACGCCGAATCGTGCGGTCGCGCCGAACAATTGGTGGAACAGCGCCAGCGGCCCGCAGCATCCGACGAATCCCGCCGGCACGGGTGAGCTGGCGACCGGCAACGCGCAGGTGACGCCGTTTCGCTCGACTCCGCCGGACTTCGACGACTTGCCGCCGGTGGTTCGCTTGGCGGAGCCGTACTTCCTGCTCGATGCGGGTCAGAAGATCGTGTTGACCTGGACCGCCGAGGATGACCATGCGATCACCGGTCAGCGTCTGATGTTCTCCGAGCACAGCGAGAACCCGGGACTGCGCGTGCTGGTTGACGAGATTCCCGCGCACGTGCGCACGCTTGAGATCGAGGTTCCTGCGGCGCAGCCGAGCTCGAACTTGTTGCCGCCGGTGTTTCGCGTCGTCGCGATCGACAGCGCCGGGCAGGAGGGTTGGGACGAGGCGCTGTTCTTCACCCCGACGATCGATTTTGCCGAGAGGGTTACCCCGGCGCCGATTTTCGGCGAGTATCGCCCCGGCGATCAGATCGACGTCTGCTACACGTTCAGCGGCGGCATCGGGGGAACCGTCGATCTCATGCTGTTTCTGGACGGCGACGACCAGGCGTATTCTCTGGGTGGCGGCACAACCGCGATCGAGTGTCTGCCCGGTGCGCTCACCATGCCGCCGGTGAGCACCGATCTGGCCCGAGTCGGGGCTCGATTCAACTACGGCGCGGGCGGCCGAAATCGCTGGGAATTCACTGACTATTTCAGTATCCGCCCCGACCCGCTCGTCGGCGATGTGCCTCCCGCCGTCAGCCTGCTCTCGCCGACTGCCGGCGCACAGTTCTCCGGCGGCGGCGTCGTGCCGATCTCATGGAGTTCGTCCGACGACGAGGCTGTGCGCAGCCACGATGTTCAGGCCTCGTACGACGACGGACGGACATGGCACACGATCGTGCGCGAACTGCCGGGCGCCCAGACGAGCTTCGATTGGCAACTTCCCGCCAGCGAATCGGGCATCGCGGATGTGCGCGTGCGCGTCATCGCGCGCGACCAGCGCTTTCAGAACAGCAGCGCCGGCGCGAATGTGTCATTCGAGATCACGCCAGGTGACGGTCCGCAGCCCGGCGATGTCGATGGCGACGGCGACGTCGACCTGAGCGACCTGGGCACGCTGTTGAGCGCCTACGGCACGTGTGCCGGCGACCCGGGCTACGTCGCGGCGGCGGATTTCGACGCCGGCGGCTGCATCGATCTGAGCGATCTGGGCGTGCTGCTCGCGGCGTACGGAACGTAGTCACGCCGACAGCTCGCAAACCTACCAGCAGCGCCCGCATGCCGATCGTGGCGGCGGGCGCTGCGGCCTTTTGCTCTTCATGTCACGAGAACGGCGGGCGATTGCAGACGGCTGAGCGTCGCGCGGGCCGATTCGCGGCGCGAATGCGGCCTTTCGCCGCATGCACGGCGGCAGACTCGCGGGCACATCCCATCTCGGGCTCTTTGAGGAGAACGAACATGAGATCGTGCCTGGTAACCTTGGTTGTGTCGCTTTCGGTTCTCACCGGGGGCTGTCCGAATGGGCCGGTCGTGGAGTCGGAGGGCATCTTTCTCGCGCCGCGCATCTGGGCGCAGTTTGGCTGCGACGGCGAGACCTCGGGTTTCAATGCCGTGCACACTGCGCTCGCGCTCGAGCCGCTGAAGGCCTGGTCGGCCTCCGTCGGCGAACTATCCAGCGGCGGTCCGGTCATCGGCATTGACGGGACGATCTACGTCGGCAACCTCGCGGGGGAGCTTGTCGCGCTGAACTCAAGCGGCGTGGAGCGCTGGCGGCGCAAGCTTGATCACTCGATCTTCAGTTCGCCGGCGACGGACGTCGAAACGGGTGAAATATTTGTCGTCGGGCAGGGTCAGCCGGGTTCGGACGGCGTGCCGTCGAGAATCTTCCGGCTGGACTCGGGCGGCGGTCTGCTCGCCGTTTCGCAGGAACCCCTTGCCAGCGCGGGCAGCGTCAAGCTCTGGGGCGACTTTCTGTTCCTGCTCGAGGGCAGCGAACTGCTCGCGTTCGAGAAATCCACGCTCACTCTCGTTTCGCGGCAGTCGGTCAACTGCATCAACCTGATCTGCGGCGATGTGCCGCTCTCTTTTGAAGTGCAATTCGCGATCTGCATGGCGACTTTCGTAACCAGTGAACTCGCCGGCGTCACGGATGAGTGCTTCGAGTCGTACCGATCGCCTGGAAATCTCCCGGGTCTGAGCATCGTGGATTCGCCGGCGCTGATCGGCGATTCGGAGCAGCCGCTGGTCGTCGTCACGACCGGTCAGTGTGCGATCGCCTTTCGATTTCACCCGGCCGGCGATGCGCCGCGACCGTTTAATCCGCACTTTGAAGTGCTGTGGAGCCGGCTGCTGGTGGAGGAGGAATGCGACGCCGAGACGGCGCGCACGACCGCGCCGGCGGTCATCCTCGCCGGGCAAGTGGTGTTCGGTGTCAACAACAGCGTGCTCTCGCTCGATCTGTTCACTGGTGAAGAACTGTGGCGGCGCGACATCGGCAGCGATCTGGTGCATCCGCCGTTGGCGGCGCTGCGTCAAATCTACCTGACGACGGACGACGATCGCTTCGTCATTCTCGACAGCGACGGCGACTTGCTGAGCGAAACGCCGCTGAAAGGCTCGGGGGCCGCCGCGATGTCGCTGGATCACGTGTTCGTCGCTTCCACCGAAGGCATGCACACGCTTTCGCTCGATCCGGCAGACGGCTTTTCTTTCGACAGTTCGATCGCCAGCGAGGGGCATATCGGTATTGCGATTCCCGCGCTGGGTGAGGACGGCACGGTTTACGTTGCGACTCCGGATGGTTTTGTGCATGCGTATGCGTCATCGGGCGTGCTGCAGAAGCCGGCGCGTGTGCCGCAGGTGGATTGGGAGCTTTCGGAAGGCACGCAGTTGACCGCGGCGGAGTCGATCGAGCTGAGCGCCGTGGTATCCGGCCTCGACGGCGGTGCGTTCAGCGGAACGGTCGAGTTCGCGTCGGACATCGACGGTGTGTTGTGCCAGGCGCTCGCGGTAAACGGGCGCGCCGCGTGCGCGCCCGCGCGGCCGCTGAGCCGCGGCACCCACCAGTTGTCGGCGTTTGCGCTGGACGAGAGCGGTGGCGCCAATCTGGCTCCGCTGACGATCGAAGTGCTCAACAGGGAGCCGACGGTGGAGATTCTGACGCCGGAGTTGGGCTCGATCATCGACGAAACGATCGAGTTCACGTTCGTGGCGCGCGTCGCGGATGCAGAAGAGACGATTTCGGACGAACGGGTTCGTTGGAGCTCGGACCTGGTCGGCGAGCTCGGCTTCGGCGCTACGATGACGCGGTCGATGCCGGTCGGCGTGCACACGGTCACGGTGGTCGTGACGGATTCGAGTGGCGCGACCGCGCAGGATTCGGTGGTGCTGGAAGTGACCGGCGCCGACTCGTCTGAAGTGGGGCTGGGTACGGCGGGTGGCACGAGTCAGGGCGAGAACGCCGCGCCGACCGTCGAGATCATGACGCCGGAGCTGGGGTCGATCATCGATGAGTCGATTGAGTTCACCTTTGTGGCGCGCGTTGCGGATGCGGAAGATGTCGAGATCGCGGACCAGCAGGTTCGTTGGAGCTCGGACCTGGTCGGCGAGCTTGGGGTCGGCGCGACGATGACGCGAACGATGCCGGTTGGTGTGCACACGGTGACGGTGGTCGTGACGGATTCGAGTGGCGCGACGGCGCAGGATTCGGTGGTGCTGGAGGTGATCGGCGCCATCCCGTGAGTGCGACACCGAACGCGCAGGTCGTTCGTGGTGCGAGAAGGGATTCTCGCACCAGGCATTGCGGCAGTGGCGACGGGGTCGTGCGGCGACGAGCTGCGCGGCCCCGTCCGCGTTCAAGTCGAGGCGAGTGTTCGGACCGTCGGCTGGGGCGCACGGCCGTCGCCGATGCAAGCGAGGTCGCCGCCGGGGACATCCTCTCTCGGGCTCTTGGAGGACCTGAAAATGCGCAAGTGGTTGATTTCGACTCTGGCGTTGGCGATGGGATGCACTCTGGGCGGCTGTCCCAACGGACCGGTCGTTGAATCAGAGGGCGTGTTCCTGGCGCCGCGGACGTGGACGCAATCCGGCTGCGACGGCGAGAGTTCCAGTTTTAACGCCGTGCACACGACGTTCGCGGTCGCGGCGCTCAAGAAGTGGGAAGCACCGGTCGGCGAGCTTGCCGGATCAGGTCCGGTGATCGGTCCGGACGGCACGATCTACGTCGGCAACGTGGGCGGCGCGCTGGTTGCGATCGCGCCCGATGGCACGGAACGCTGGCGGCTTCAACTCACGCAGGAATCCATCACGAGCACGCCGGCGGTGGACGCCGAGACGGGCGACATCTACTTCGCAGGGCAACTACCCATTGAGAATCAACTCATCTCGCGGCTGCACCGCGTCAGCTCGAGTGGACAGCTTCGCAGTCCCGCGAGCGAGAACATGACCATTCTCGGCGATGTGAAGATCTGGCGCGACTTCGTGTTCGTCCAGAACGATCGCGAGCTGATCGTGCTCGACAAGAATACGATGGCCACCGTCAGCCGGCGGCCGTTCAATTGCATCAACCTGATCTGCGGCGGGCCGATTTTTCCGACCCTGATCGCCGAGTATCTGGTCTGCTTCGGCACGCTTCTTACGTCGGAGCTTGCCGGACTGACCGATTGCTTCGTGGGCTACGATCCGCGGGCAATCGCGTCGCTCCAGGTAAGCATCGTAGACAACCCGAACCTGGTCGGTGACGCGCAGCGACCCGTGGTGATCATCGCGAGCGATCAGTGCGTCGGCGCCTTTCGCTTCCATCCGGCCGGCGACGGACCGCCGCCGTTCGACCCCCATTTCGAGCCGCTTTGGACGCGGCTGCTGGTGGAGGAGGAGTGCGACGCCGACACGGTGCGCGTCTCGGCGCCGGCGGTGATCGTGGGCGGCCAGGTAGTGCTCGGCGTCGATCACGACGTGTTTTCGCTCGATCTGATGTCGGGCGAAGAGAATTGGCGACGAAACGTCGGCGACAACCTCGCGCATTCTCCGGCGGGCGCATTGCGGCAGATTTACCTCGTAACGTTCGACGGCCGCCTGATCGTCCTCGACAGTGACGGCGACTTTCTTAGCGAATCGCGGCTTCAGGGCAGCGGCCGCGGTGCGGCGCTGTCGCTCGACTTCGTCTACGTGGCCACCGATCAGGGGTTGCACAGCTTCACTCTCGATCCGCAGGAAGGGTTCGTGTTCGACGGTTCCACCAACAGCAGCACCCACGCGGGCGCGGTCATTCCCGCGCTGGGTGAGGACGGCACGGTTTACGTTGCGACTCCGGATGGTTTTGTGCATGCGTATGCGTCATCGGGCGTGCTGCAGAAGCCGGCGCGTGTGCCGCAGGTGGATTGGGAGCTTTCGGAAGGCACGCAGTTGACCGCGGCGGAGTCGATCGAGCTGAGCGCCGTGGTATCCGGCCTCGACGGCGGTGCGTTCAGCGGAACGGTCGAGTTCGCGTCGGACATCGACGGTGTGTTGTGCCAGGCGCTCGCGGTAAACGGGCGCGCCGCGTGCGCGCCCGCGCGGCCGCTGAGCCGCGGCACCCACCAGTTGTCGGCGTTTGCGCTGGACGAGAGCGGTGGCGCCAATCTGGCTCCGCTGACGATCGAAGTGCTCAACAGGGAGCCGACGGTGGAGATTCTGACGCCGGAGTTGGGCTCGATCATCGACGAAACGATCGAGTTCACGTTCGTGGCGCGCGTCGCGGATGCAGAAGAGACGATTTCGGACGAACGGGTTCGTTGGAGCTCGGACCTGGTCGGCGAGCTCGGCTTCGGCGCTACGATGACGCGGTCGATGCCGGTCGGCGTGCACACGGTCACGGTGGTCGTGACGGATTCGAGTGGCGCGACCGCGCAGGATTCGGTGGTGCTGGAAGTGACCGGCGCCGACTCGTCTGAAGTGGGGCTGGGTACGGCGGGTGGCACGAGTCAGGGCGAGAACGCCGCGCCGACCGTCGAGATCATGACGCCGGAGCTGGGGTCGATCATCGATGAGTCGATTGAGTTCACCTTTGTGGCGCGCGTTGCGGATGCGGAAGATGTCGAGATCGCGGACCAGCAGGTTCGTTGGAGCTCGGACCTGGTCGGCGAGCTTGGGGTCGGCGCGACGATGACGCGAACGATGCCGGTTGGTGTGCACACGGTGACGGTGGTCGTGACGGATTCGAGTGGCGCGACGGCGCAGGATTCGGTGGTGCTGGAGGTGATCGGCGCCATCCCGTGAGTGCGACACCGGACGCGCAGGTCGTTCGTGGTGCGAGAAGGGATTCTCGCACCAGGCATTGCGCAGTGGCGACGGGGTCGTGCGGCGACGAGCTGCGCGGCCCCGTTGGCGCTTTGGTCGTGCACGCGCCGAGCTTCTCTGAGTGGGTGGGATGGGCGTCCTCGCCCGTCGCCTTCATTTCCGCGCAGCGGGAATCGAGGTTCGATCATGCAGCGAGGCGACCGGCCGGAGGCCGGTCCCCCAGCGCAGCTCGGTTTGTCTGCGCGGCGAGTTGCGAAGTTCTGGGTGGGATGGGCGTCCTCGCCCGTCGCCTTCATTTCCGCGCAGCGGGAATCGACGTTCGATGCTCCGCCGGCAGCGCGCCGCTGCTTCTCGTTTTCCTAGCGAGCGCGCAATACCGGCAGCGGCACGCCGCGCAGATCGACCGTCAGCGCCGCATAGTCCAGCGGCTTCTGCGTGTTTCGAGCGGCGCGACCGAGCCGCGCCCCGACTCGCCCGCGCGCTTTGGCGCCGCGCCGTTTCTTGCGGGGTGCGCGAATCGCATCCGGGTTCTGGCGCAGGTAATCGTCGAGGTGCTCAGGGGCGCTGAAGTGATGCGACCAGCCGTAGTCGCCGGAGTGGTAGTCGCAGTTGTCGGTCGAGTAGTCGCGGCAGATCTGCGGCCGCGTCTCGTAGATGCCGCAGCGGAAGTCCGGCTGCAGGTGCCGGCAGTTGGTCTGGATGGTGAGGTACCACGAGCCGTCCTCGACGAATGCGCCGATGCCCTCGTGTATGAGATACCAGCGCACCGAATCGAAATCCTCGCGGGTTTCGGGAGTGTCGATCGGCAGCGCGATGTAGCGGCAGCAATAGCCGGTGCAGTGCTCGCAGAGAATGCCGGGCATGTGTCAATCCTCAGGTACGTCAACGCGTCGGCCGCGTGCGCTCTACTCGGCGGCCTGCTTCAACACGATGGGAACGTAGCCTACCTCCAGGCCTTTGGGCGGTGTAACGATCAGGCCGGGGTCGAGTCCGACAAGTTCACCGACTGCGGGAGGGTCCATGTACTCCCGGTCGATCGTCCAGGCGGCATGAATCTTGTCGACAAGCTGCTGCAGCTTCGCCCGTTTTTCGGCTGACCAGTTGAACTGCCGCAGCGACGGCTGGTCGACGAAGCGATACCACGCGTACGTCACCGTCGATCCGTCGAGCAGCCGCGCGGTGAGCGGTGCGGTCCGGGGACCGGGGTCGATCCACGCCGGCGTTTTGGGTGATGTGTACGGTCCGCTTCGATTCACCGTCGCGAATGGCTGCGTGAGCAACCCGGTTTCCCGCGGCACTTCGGTCGCGGAAATCGCCGCGCGCGCGCCGTCGATTTCCTTGAAGTACTGCGGAAAACTGCCGGGCTTGTCTGCGCCGTTTGCGGGCCACTGCAGCCCCCAGACGTTGCGCTCGAATACGCGGGATTCGAACAACGCGTCGACGTTGACCACCGACTTGCCGGCCTGCCGGTAGGCCGTCGGTTCGGCTGCGGCCAGCGTAGGGCGCAGCGCGCCTCGAGCATCAAATCGGCCCAGGCTGGCGGAGCCTCCGTCGCGCCAGGCCTTGAAGCCGTCGTACAAGGCGGACTTGGAGTAATACGTCAGGCCTTGCACGAGCAGCGCGCGGCCGTGCTCATCCACCGGAAAGCGAAGCGCCGGGATCTTCGAGTAGATCGCGCCGCTCGCATCGGGCGCGTCGAAGCGCGGCACCGTGTTGATCTCGATGGCGCCGCTGCCGCCGATCGATCCGGGCCGCGCGTCCAGGCCGCGTCCGTAGATGAACGGGTACTTGTACTCCTTGCCCATCTTCGTCCAGGTCTCGGGCAGGTAGTAAGCGATCGGACCTTTGAAGTTCGCCGCATTGAGGAAGCACGTCCAGCTCTGCTCGCCGACGGGCGGGTCGCCGGCTTCGGCATCGGTGAAGGGCAGCGCCATCCACGCATATCCCAGGAACTGACCATTCGGCGCGCCCGCGAAGGGCAGTCCGTCGGGCGGGATCAGCAGTCGATTGCTGAGCTGTGCAATCCCCAGACGATCATCGCGCAGCGCCTCGTCGCTCTGGAAAAACGACCAGCCCGGCGAACCGATCTCAAAGTCGTAGCATTGCGGCGTGCCGTTCATGCTGAACTTTGGCAGCCCATAGCGAAACTTATTCCCCGCCCAGAGTCCGACGCCGCCCTCGATCGTCTGGAAGACGGTGTCCCACGTGGGGCCGCGCTCGGGCCATCTGCGAGCGACCGTTCCCTCGGGCGCGAGCGGAACATCCTTGTTGTCCGAGTTGTCGGGCAGGATCCACAAGCTCGGCAGCCCGATCTGGAAGCCCTCCAGCGGTTGATCCTGCAGCGGCCAGACCGCGGTGTACATGCCAACGCCGGCGCGATACTGCGAAGCGTCCTGCTGCGTCTCCGCGCGGAAAGCGATGTATCCGTGCAGGCCCTCCGAATGCCCGACGGGTTGCGTTGCGGCCGGTTCAGGCTGGGCCGCGCTCGAAACCCGTCCCACAACGAGCACCGCCGCCAACACCGAGATCGGCTTCATTGACACATCCAGCTCCCTCGGACGCGCTCGCACCAAACGGCATGCTACAGGAATACTGAATGCCGAGGCCGCGCAGCGCTAGCGACGGTTGTGATCAGAGATAGGAACGGAGTTCGAAGCGCCCGCACTCGAAGTGCGACGCAACTCGGCATCATCGGTCGGCGGCGGGGCTTCGCTGTCCGGCACAGCGGTCGCGTCCAGGAATGTTCCCACGGTCCAGTTCGTTTCGCGCCAGGCTGATCCGTCCCAGGCCAGCAGCTTGAACGCGTCGCCGATGCGGTCATCCGGCAATCGCACAAATCGGCCGCTGATTCGACCCATTGACAAGCCTCCTCAGAGAAGTCTACCTCGACCGCGATCACAAGTTTCGATTTCGATCTCAAGGTACGTCGCCGCCTTCGGCCACTGGCCCCGCAAACCGTTCGCCGCGACAATTCCCGGCGGTTCGGCGGCACGTCGCCGCACGGGGTCAGATCGAATGGCATCCGCCCAGCGTTCGCGCCGGCGCAAGAATCGCTTCGTTCGACGCACTCAGCCCGGGGCGCCGCCCGGTTTCCTGGTCCCCAGTCTCGACGCCGTCGACCTGAAGATTCACGCCATCTGTTTCAGCATGGATGCCTGCCACGAGCAACACATCCAGAACCTGAGCGAACTGCGCGACCTGATCGACGCCTGGCCGGTGACGTGGGTCAACGTGGACGGCCTGGGCGACACGACCGCCATCCGCGAGATCGGCGAACTGTTTCAACTGCATCGCCTCGCGCTCGAGGACGTCGTCCACACGCATCAGCGGGCCAAGGCTGAGTCCTACGCCGACCACTACTTCATCGTCGCGCGCATGCCCAAGCGCGGGCCGGACGCGCAGACCGAGCAGCTCTCGATGTTCGTCGGGCGCAAGTTCGTGATTACGTTTCAGGAAGCCCCGGACGGCGATTGCCTCGACGTGGTGCGCGAGCGCATTCGCGGCGGGCTGGTCGGCTGCCGCACGACCGCACCGGGCTACCTGGCCTACGCAATTCTCGACGCGATCGTCGACCACTATTTTCCGCTGGTCGAGGAGATCGGCGAACGCATCGACCACATCGAGGAGCAGGTCTTCGAGCGGCCCAAGCCAGCCCTCATGGAGTCGATTCACCGTGTGAAGCGCGATTTGCAGCACCTGCGGCGAGCCGTGTGGCCGCTGCGTGACGCGTTCACGGTCCTGCTGCGCGACGAATCGCCGCTGTTCTCGAGCGAGACGCGTGTCTACCTGCGCGATTGCCACGACCACACGATCCAGATCATCGACCTGCTCGAGAACTACCGCGACGTGACCTCGGGCCTGACCGACGTCTATCTCTCGAATCTCAGCCAGCGCACGAACGAGATCGTGAAAGTGCTGACGATCATCTCGACCATCTTCATCCCGCTGAACTTCATCGCCGGCGTGTACGGCATGAATTTCGACCCGGACGCCTCCGAGCTGAACATGCCCGAGCTGCGCTGGCGCTATGGATATCTGATCGTGCTCGGCATCATGTGGCTGCTCGGTCTGGTCATGGTGTTCGCATTTTGGCGACGCGGCTGGTTCGGCAGCGGCGATCGCGCGCGACGCGACTTGCCGCCGCCACACGGCGAAACAGCCTGACCCGACGCCGCGCCTTGCATCGCGACAAGCGGAATCGTAGGCTTCGCTGCCGGGCGGCGGGCGGCTGATCCCATCCATTTCGCCGCCATCCGCCTTCACCGGAGCCAGAAGCCATGTCGGCCGAACCGAAACCTGTGGCCGTTTGCGACGCGTGTGGCGCGATGATCTACGAAGAGCACATGCGGCTCCGCTCCGCGGATCGCTGGGCCGGCAAGCTGCTGTGCCCGGTCTGTCTGGCCGAGAAGCGCGGCGGCCCCGTCGCCGAAGCGCCGCCTGGCGCCGCGCGCGAATTGCGGCGGGCTCCGACGACGCAGCCCGGGTTGGCGACGCGCTGCCGGTCGTTCCACGCGAAACTGACCGACGCTGCCCTGGCGCACATGAACGCGCAGGTGAACGACTGGCTCGAGCAGCACCCGGACTACTTCGTGAAATTCGCAACCAGCAGCGTCGGCGTTGTCGAGGGCAAGCACAGCGAGCCGCACCTGGTGCTGACGGTGTTCTACTAACCGCCCAGCTCGCGGCTGCGCTGCTGCGCGGCGAGCGCCGCCGTCACGATCGCCTCGCGCACCTGGTTCGCTTCGAGCTGCTGCATGGCGGCCGCGGTTGTCCCGCCGGGCGAGGTGACGCGGGCGCGCAGCGCCTGTGCCGATTCGCTCCCCTGTTCGAGCAGCCGCGCCGCGCCGAGGCTGGTCTGGCGCACGAGCAACTCGGCTTGGGCGCGGGTCAGACCCGCGCGCTCGCCGGCCTCGATCAGTGCCTCGCTGAACAGGAAATAGTACGCCGGTCCGGACCCGGACAACGCCGTGACCGCGTGCATCTGGTCCTCGTCGTCCAGCGTCAGCGTGCGCCCGCCGGCTTCGAAGATGCGCGTCGCAATCGCCAGGTCGTCGGCCGACGCGTGTCGCCCGCGGCAGAGCGCGGCCATGCCGGCGCCGACCTGCATCGGCAGGTTCGGCATGACGCGCACGACGCGCAGCGACGCGTGGCCGATCGCGTCCTCGATCGAGCGCGTCGACACGCCCGCCAGAATCGAGATCAGCAGCCGGTCGGAGTCGAGCAGATCAGCCAGGTCGGCCAGTACGGCGGCGCAATGCTGCGGCTTGATGGCCAGCAGCATGACGCGGCTGTCGCGCGCCACGGCCCGGCTGTCGGCGCTGGTCGCGATGCCCAGCTCTTCGAAAACCTGCCGTCGCTGCGGCGAAGGATCGGCGGCCAGCAGCGCGCGCGGCGGAAACAGGCCGGCGTGCAGCACGCTGCGCGCAATCGCCTCCGCCATGTTGCCCGCGCCGACGAATCCCAATGCGGCCGCTTGCATCACCGTCGTGCCGCCTGCAGGGCGCGCTCGAATCCGGGCAGCGCACCCTCGATCGTGGCACGCGGCACGCAGATCGAGACGCGCACGTGTCCGGCCCCGGCGAACCCGCTGCCCGGCACCACCAAAATCCGCTCGCGCTCCTTCAGCAGCGTCGTGAACTCGCGATCATCGATCGGCGTGCGCGGGAAGGCGTACAACGCGCCGGCCGGGCGCACCAGCGAGTAGCCGAAGCGCTCGAGCGCGCCGCACAGCAGCTCCGCGTTGGCGCGATACGGCTCCACGTCGCAGCAGGCGTCGGCGCAGCGCGTGATCACGCGCTGCAGGAACGCGCCCGCGTTCACGAAGCCCAGCGTGCGATTCAGATTGGTCAGCGCGTCCATGAGCATTTTGCGCTCCGGCACCGACGTCGGCGCCGCCACGTAACCCATGCGCTCGCCGGCGATGCTCAGGTCCTTGGCGTAGCTCGAAGCCACCACTGCCCGGTGATACTTCGCGAGCGGCGTGGGGCACCACGCACGATCGAACAGCACGCGCCGATACGGGTCATCCAGCAACAGATAGATCGGTCGATCCGGCCGGTCGTGTTTCGTCAGCAGGGCCGCGATCTCGTCCAGCCGATCCTGCTCGTACACGGCGCCGGTGGGGTTGTTCGGCGAATTCAGCAGCACGGCCCGCGTGCGAGGCGAAAGCGCCGCCGCCAGCCGCGCCACATCCGGCTGAAAGCGCGCATCGGTCGGCACGGTCACCATCCGCGCGTTCGAGTGCTCGATATAGAAGCGATACTCGGGGAAGTAGGGCGTCAGCACGATCACTTCGTCATCGGGGTCGCAGATCGCCCGCAGCAGCACGTTGAGCGCGCCCGCGGCGCCGCTGGTCAGCAGCACGCCGTCGCGATCGATGGGCGTTCGGTATTCGGCGCTCAGAAATTCGGCCACCGCCGTGCGCGCGTCGTCAAACCCGGCGTTGGGCATGTAGCGGTGCAGCGCCGGCTCAACCGCAATGGCCGTCTCTCGTAGTGCATCGAAAAAGCGCTGCGGCGGAGTCGCGGTCGGGTTGCCCAGCGTGAAGTCGTAGACATTCGCGGCGCCGTAGCGCGCTCGCAGCTCGCGACCTTCCTCGAACATTCGGCGGATGAAGGAGCCGGATTCGACGTCGCGTGCGGCTTTTTCGGCGATCGCGGTGCGGGCCATGAGCGCTCCCATCGGCCGCGTTCGGCGACGCAACCGCTCGTAGTGTACGCGCGGAATCCGACCGATCAGAGCGCTGACGTCTGAACCTTGAGGAGCACCTGCGGGCTTCACGATTCTGCCCGGGTAGTATGGGCCTTCGGCCCGTGCCCTTATTCCCGCGCAGCGGGAACCGCGTCGGTCACGCGCGAGCGCGTCGGATCAGACAGAACGCGCAATTACCCGCCCTTCACGCTCGGGGCTCAGTCGAGCGCAAGCTCGATTCCTCGAACAGCCTGGGGGTTCGGAGCAAACCAGTACAAGCATGCGAATCAGCGATTCCGCGAACTAGCAGAGCGCCGCGTAGGCGCTCACGAAATAGATCGCCAGTCGCAGCCGGTTTGGCGTGAGATACGACCACACGTTCGGTTCCTCCTGCGGGCCGAAGGGTGCGCTTGCGACAGAACCATAGACGGCGTGCCGCGCACATTCCACCGCGCGCGACGGCTTCGAAGGCGAGCGGCTGCAAATCGTTGTTTTCTCAGACGCTGCGCCTGGCGACGTTCGATAAAAGGCGTCGCTTTCTAAATGCACTCCACGCCGGCGCGTGTTAGGCTTTGCTCGGGAGGCTGAATCAATGAGTGGATTCGGTCCTGCTACGGCCATTGTGCTGCTGGGCATCGGCGTGCTGCTGGTGCTCGGAGCGCTGATTGTGCTCGGGCTGCGCGACGGGGGCGGCGGTTCGCGCTCCTGCAACCAGTGCGGCGAAGTGAACGCGCCCGGCGCTCACTACTGCCGGCGCTGCGGTCGCGGACTGCACCGTGGGTAGCGCGCAACGGAGTGCGGCGCGCGAAAGGAGATCCAAATGAAGATCCGCGGGTCTCAGGATGATGGGTTCGATTCGGGCGGCGCCGTTGCGCGCGGCCCGGCGTTTCAGCCGTGGCTGATCGGCCTGGCGCTGCTGCCGCTGCTGCTGGTGCTCGGGTTGTGTTACTGGTGGTTTGTGCAGCGCGTCGAAGTGGCCTCGGGCGAAGTGCTCGTCGTCGTGAACAAGTGGGGCAAGCCGCTGCCGGCGGAGGCCCGCTTCGAAACCGTGCTCTCCCCGGCGCTGCTGCAGCGCCTGGGTGAGCCGCCGGACTCTCGCGAATTCGCGGGCGTGCTGTACGAGGCACGCGCCGAAGGGCGCTATTTCTTCGATCCGATTCTCTACGACCGCATCATCCTGCCGGCGTTCTTCATCGAGCAGAACGAACTGGGCGTGGTCATCCGCAAGTACGGCGAGCCGCTGCCGCCCGGCAAAGTCGTGGCGACCGAGCCGCACGAGCGCGGTCCGCTGGCCGAAATACTGCGGCAGGGCCGCCACAACCTGAATCCCTACGCCTACGAAGTGCTGAAAGTGAAGCCGATCTTCATCCCGGAAGGCCATGTCGGCGTCGAGACGCTGCGCGCCGGCACGCCGCCCGCCAACCCCAATCGATATGTGGTGGACGCGGGCGAGCAGGGCGTGCAGCCCGGCGTGCTGCCGCCCGGCATGTACTTCAAGAACCCGTTCGTCTCGAAGATCGACATCGTCGACGCGCGCAGCCACACGCTCGATCTGCGCGCCGGCGAGGCCATCAGCTTCCCTTCGAACGACAGCTTCGAGATCCTCCTCGAAGGCACGGTCGAATACGCCATCCGCCAGGACATGGCGCCTTACGTGCTCGTGGCGATCGGCGATCACGACGACATCAAGACCAAGCTGATCCTGCCGTTCACGCGCTCGCTGGCGCGGATCGAAGGCTCGAAGCTCCAGGCACGCGATTTCATCTCGGGCGAGGCGCGCACCGCGTTCCAAAAGCGGGTCTTCGAGGGCCTGAGCGAGCAGGCCTATGCGCAGGGCATCGAGATTCGTGCGGCGCTGATCCGTCGCATCGAGCCGCCCGCCGAGATCGCCGGCCCGATCAGCGAACGCCAGGTCGCCGATCAGCAGGTGCGGCAGTATGAGAACGAGATTCGCGTCGCCAACTCTCAGGCGCTGCTCGTCGAGCAGCAGGAGCTGCAGAAGCAGAATCAGGAAATCGGCAAGGTGAATCGCCAGGTGGTGACCATCACCGTCGACGCCGAGCAGCAGATGGCCGTCGCGCTGACCGAAGCCAGCCAGCGCCTCGAAGTCGCCAAGCTCGCGCTGCAGACCGCCGAGGAGACCGCCGCCGCCAAGATTGATCGCGGCGCGGCCGACGCCGAGATCATTCGCCTGAAATACGAGGCGGAGGCGCAGCCGCTGGCCGAGGCGGTCGCCGCTTTCGGCGACGGCCACACCTACGCCCAGTTTCATTTCTACGAGCGGCTGGCGCCCGCGGTGAAATCGGTGCTCGCCAGCACCGACGGGCCGTTCGTCGAGGTCTTCCGTCAGTTGACCGAACGTCACTCCGTCCGCCCGACTCCGGCGGCGAATCGCGCGGCGGCTGCTGAGCCGCGCTAGGGAGGATGTCCGATGAATCGCATGCAAAGCATTCTGATGCTCGCGGCCGGTGCGCTGGTGCTGATGATCGGCGCGGCCGTGTTCGCTGTGCTCAACTTCTTCGCCTACGTCGCGCCCGACCAGTTGCTGGTCGTCATCCGCAAGAGCGGCGCCGCGTTGCCCTCCGGGCAGAAGATCGCCGAGCCCGGGCAGAAGGGCATTCAGCGCGAAGCGCTGGGTCCGGGCGTCTATTTCTTCAATCCGCTGGTCTACGACTGGGAGAAGTTCAACCAGGTCGTCGTCCCCGCCGGCGATCCCACGACGTGGGAAGAGGTTTACACCGGCGCCGATCCTGACCTGTTCACCGCCGTCGTGCGCGGCAGCCTGCCGAAAGTCGGCGTGGTGACGAGCTTGGCGGGCAAGCCCGCGCCGCCGGGGGTCGAGGTGGTCGACGAGGGGTTTCAGGGCATCCAGAAGCGCGTGCTCACGCCCGGCACCTATCGGCTCAACCCGCTCGCCTACAAGGTCGAGCTTGCCGACGCCACATTCGTGCCGGTCGGCTGCGTCGGCGTGGTCACGAGCCAACTCGGCGAAATGCCGGGTGTCGAGGTCGTGCGCGAAGCCGCGATCGGCCCCGATGGTCAGCCGATCGTCGGCCACGACAAGGTGATTCAGAAACTGGCAACCGAAGGCAAGCGCGGCGTGCTGGCGAACGTGCTGACGCCCGGCATCTACTACCTCAACCCCTACCTGTACAAGGTCAAGATCGTGCAGGTCGGCTACAACCAGATCGAGCAGCTGCGCGAGCATCAGGCCCAATCCGAGACGATCGCGTTTCCCTCCAAGGACGGCTTCACCATCGAGGTCGAAGTCACGGTCGTCTGGGGGCGGCATCCCGAACACACCGCCGGCATGATCAATCGCATGGGCGATCTGCCGCAGATCAAGCAGATCATCCTGAGCCAGATTCGCAGCATCTGCCGCAATCTCGGCTCCGATTACAACAGCATCGATTTCATCCGCGGCGAGAAGCGCGAGCTGTACCAGCGTGCCGTGACCGAGACGCTGCAGCGCGTGGCCCGCGAGAAGGACATCGAGATTCTGATCGCGCTGATCCACAACATCGAAGTGCGCCCCAACAGCGCCTCGCGCGACGCCGGCGACCTGAAACGCACGATTCAGCTCGGCTTCATCGCCAAGGAGCAGGAGCTCACCAAGCAGGCCCAGCGCGAGACCGCGAGCAAGCAGGCCGAGCTTGAAGCCGCCAAGGCCCAGATCGAAGTGGCTCGCGAGCAGGTGACCGCCGCCACGCGCCGCAAGGTCGCCGAATTGCTGGCCGAGGGGCACAAGAAGGCCGAGGAGATCAATGCCCAGCGAGATCTCGAGGTCGCCCGCATCGAGCGCGAGATCGCCAAGCTCGAGGCCGAGCGCACGCGCCGGCTCGGCAAGGCCGAGGCCGATGTGGCGCGCCTGGCGCAGCAGGCCGAGGCCGACGGCAAGAAGTTGCTCGTGAGCGCCCTGGGCGACGGCGCGGCCTACAACCTGTACACCTTCGCGCGCAACTTCCAGCCCGACGACATCCGGCTGATCTTCGCCGGTCCGGGAACGCTCTGGACCAACCTGCGTGAGCTGGACGACCTCTCCACCGCCGAAATTCTCAAGGAAGCAACGGACGCCGACGTGGCTCCGAAGACGCCATAGCGGAGAGAAATGCGAGAAACGAGAAGCGAGAAACGAAGTGGAAGAATCGAAGCACGAGAAGCGAGAAACGAGATCAGACGAACCAGTTTGATCGAGCAGTCGCGTTCTTCTCTCGTTTCTCGCATCTCGGAACTCGCTCTTCGCTTATCTCGCTTCTCGTTTCTCGCATTTCGCCCGTCCGTCCGTGCCGCTTCCGGTTCGTCTGATCTCGTTTCTCGCTTCTCGTTTCTCGCATTTCGATCGGTTTGAGGCCCCGCGCCCGCCCGAATACCATAGGGAAGCCGGACGGCGGTATTCGTCCGGCAGAAGTACCGAGGGCGACCCATGAACAAGCGTCTCGTCACTCAACTGCCGCTCCGCGGCAAGCGCGTACTGATCCGCGCCGATTTCAACGTCCCGTTGGACGCGAGCGGCGCCATCACCGACGATCGTCGCATCCGCCAGTTCCTCCCCACTCTGCAGCACGTGATCGACGCCGGCGGGCGTGCGATCCTGATGAGCCACCTGGGGCGACCCAGCGGCGACCGCGAGAAAGACGCCGGCCTGTCGCTGCGGCCCGTCGCCGAGCGAATCGCAAAGCTCCTGGCGCGGCCCTGCGCGTTCGCGAGTGATTGCGTGGGAGAGGCCGCCGGCGCGGCCGCGGCGAGTCTCGTCGACGGCGGCGTGCTGCTGCTCGAGAACCTGCGCTTCCACAAGGCCGAAGACGTCATCGACAAGGCCAAGAAGAACCCCGACGGCAAGCTCACGCCCGAGCAGGACGCCAACCGCCAGGAATTCGGTCGGAAGCTCGCGGCGCTGGGCGAGCTGTACGTGAACGACGCCTTCGGCACCTGCCATCGCAAGCACGTGAGCATGTATGACGTGCCCAAACTGCTGGGCGGCGGGCAGTGCGCAATCGGTTTCCTGATTGAAAAAGAGCTGAAGTACCTCGGCGCCGCAGTTCAGAACCCCAAGCGCCCCTTCGTCGCCGTGCTGGGCGGCGCCAAGGTCAGCGACAAGATCAAGGTCATTCGCAACCTGCTGCCGAAGGTCGATCAGATTCTCATCGGCGGCGCAATGACCTATACCTTCTGGGCCGCGGCCGGTCGTGCCGTCGGGAAGAGCCTCTGCGAGCGCGACAAGCTCGACTTGGCGCGGGAGCTGCTCGCGGCCGGCGGCGACAAGCTGCGCCTGCCGACCGACTCGGTTGCGGCGCCCGAGCTCAAGCCGGGCCAGGCCGCGCGCGTCGTCGTCGGCGACCTGCCCGACGATTTGATGGGCCTCGACGTGGGGCCGGCCACGGTCGCCGCGTTTCGCGACGTGTTGCTCTCAGCGGGAACGATCGTGTGGAACGGGCCGGTCGGCGCCTTCGAGACGGCGCCGTTCAACGCCGGCACGCTTGCCCTGGCCCAGGCGATCGCTGACGCCACCGACCGCGGGGCTGTTTCCGTGATCGGCGGCGGCGACAGCGCAGCCGCGGTCGAGCAGGCCGGACTGGCGCCGCGCATGTCGCACATCAGCACCGGCGGCGGCGCGTCGCTCGAGTTTCTGGAAGGCCGGCCGTTCGCGCCGCTCGAAGTGATCGAACCGGCCTGACGCCGGCAGGGAGCTTGCTTGTCACCGCACACAGCGATTCGCATCGCACCGTCCGTTCTGAGCGCGGATTTCGCGCGCCTCGGGCAGCACATCGCCGAAGTCGAGGCCGCCGGCGCCGACCTGCTGCATCTCGACGTCATGGACGGACATTTCGTGCCGAACCTTTCGTTCGGCGTGCCGGTCGTCGAGTCGATCGCGCGCGGCACCGGCCTGCTGCTCGATACGCACCTCATGATCCAGGACCCCGCCCGCTACGCACCGGCCTTCGCCGAAGCCGGCGCGGGCCTGCTCACGTTCCACATCGAGGTCGCCGAACATCCGCGCGAGCTGGTACGCCAATTCCGCGACCTGGGCGTAAAGGTCGGCGTCGCGCTGAATCCGGGCACCCCGGCCGAAGCCATCCTCGAGATCGTGGACCAGGTCGATCTCGTGCTGGTGATGTCGGTTTGGCCCGGCTTCGGCGGTCAATCGTTCATCCGCGAAACGCTCGACAAGGTGCGCGTGATCGCGAACCAGTTGCGCGAGGATCAGTGGCTCGAGGTCGACGGCGGCATCACGCTGGAAACCATCGCGGATGCTGTGGCCGCCGGTGCGGACACGCTGGTCGCGGGCACGGCCGTCTTTCGCACGCCGAGCGTCGCCTCGGCGGTCCATGATCTTCGCCGCGCCGCGATCGACGCCTGGACCGCCAGGCAGGCAGCGCCGCGCGCATGAAGCTGGTGCTGGTGCCCGTCGCGCCGACCGAGTGGTCGCTCGATGGCCGGCTGCTCGGCCGGACCGAACTGCCGCTCGGCGGCGATTGGCCCGCTACCGCCGCGCGCTGGGCGCAGACGCTGCGAGAAGCCGGCGTCACGCTCGTCCTTCACTCCCCGGACGGTCTCGCCACCCAGACCGCCGCCACACTCGCGAAAGCGCTCCGCGTCCGTCGGCGCGGCGTCGAAGATCTCGCCGAGGTCGACTTCGGCGTGTGGGCCGGACTCACCGATGAGCAGCTCGCCGCTCGCTATTCCTCCGCCTTCCGCCAACTCGAGGACGCCGCGCTCAGCGTGCACCCGCCCGGCGGAGAACCGCTGCGCGACGCGGCCGAGCGTCTGCGCAATCGACTGCAGCGATTGCTGCGCCGTCATCGCGATGCGACCGCGGCGCTCGTGCTGCGTCCCGCAATGCTCGGTTTGGCGCTGTGGAAACTCAGGCGGCTGCCCGCGGAGCAGATCTGGACCCTGGTTCGCGAGTCGAACGAGCCGGTGCTGGTCGCGGAAGTCGCCGCCGAAGTGCTGGTCGCGCCCGAGTGACCGGCTACGTACTCTCGTAGTACCCCTGCTCGCACGCGTAGACAAAGCTCTCCGCCGTGCGCTTCAACTGCTCCCACGCCTGACGGATGTGCACGGCTTCGTCCTTGGTGATCTGTCGATCGTTTTCAAAGCTGCGGCTGACCCGCGACAGCAGGTCGCCGAATTCCTGCACCACGCGCCGCGTCGTGGAAAGCAAATGTTCTTCGCCGCGGCCGGGCTCGACCGTCGGATTGGGGCAGAAAAAGCCGTCGGCGACGTGGCAGATCCAGTTGACCACGCCGGGGTCCTGCGTGACCTCGTAAATCTCCCGCAGGCGGTCGAGCGGATTGCGCGCGCCCGAGCCGGTCGGATCGTCGAGCGGCGATTCCTGACACCACTTGTACACCAGCGCGGCGCTGAGATTCAGCTTCGCCGCCAGCGTCTTGACGCCGACTTTGTCCGCGGCGTCGCGGAGCACTTCCCAGCTTTTCACACGGAAGCCCTTTCTGCCGTGATCCGGGCGAGCCGCTCCGGAGTTGCGTAGCAAAGTGATTCTGCGGCGGCGCGCGGGCGGAGTCAACGCCTCACCGAGCGCGGGTATACTCCGGCGTGAACCTGAAGCGGCGTTGACAACCAGGAAACCACGAACATCCGGAGGCGCTCATGCCCTACGAACTGCCCCCTCTGCCGTACGCGTACAACGCGCTCGAGCCGCACATCGACGCCCGCACGATGGAGATCCATCACACCAAGCACCATCAGGCGTATATCACCAACGTGAACAAGGCGCTCGAGCCGCACGCGAGCTTCGCGTCCAAGCCGGTCGAGCAGCTCCTGCGCGAGATTTCGAGCGTTCCCGAGAGCATCCGCCAGACCGTCATCAACAACGCCGGCGGCCACGCCAACCACGCGCTGTTCTGGCAGATCATGGGACCCGGCAAGGGCGGATCGCCGAGCGGTGCGCTGGGCGACGCGATCAACGCTGCATTCGGCGACCTCGCGAAATTCAAGGAAAAATTCGCCGCCGCGGCCACGACGCGTTTCGGCAGCGGCTGGGCCTGGCTGGTGGTGGATGGCGGCAAGAAGCTGCACGTCTACAACACGCTCAACCAGGACTCGCCGCTCATGGAAGGCCATGTGCCGGTGCTCGGCCTCGACGTCTGGGAGCACGCCTACTACCTGAACTACCAGAACCGCCGACCCGATTACGTCGCCGCCTGGTGGAACGTCGTGAATTGGGACAAGGCCGCCGAGCTTTACGCCGCGGCGATGCGCTAGCCCCATGCGACCGGCGCAGCGGCCCGCGGCTTCGCGCAGGCGAATTCCCGGCTTCACGTTGATCGAGCTGCTCGTCGTCGTGGCGATCATCGCGCTACTGATCGCGATTCTGTTTCCGGCGCTCGGCAAGGCGCGCTTTCAGGCGCGCCTGACCACCTGCGGCTCGAATCTGCGCCAGATCGGCGTAAGCGTGACCGCCTACGCCGGCGCGAACCGCGACGCGATTCCGCGCGGCCCGGAGACGCTGATTCCGTTCCTGCCGATTAAGGCCTGGTCGCGCTGGGCGACGAATCAGATCTGGCTGGCCGACGACCAGCAGCCGCAAGGCGCCGGCGCGCTGCTGGCCGGCGAACTCCCCGACGCTCGCGCGTTCTTCTGCCCGGACGACGACACAAGCGACCCGGTCGAGGAGCTCGCAAAGCTGGATGCGCAGCCGCGACCGGACGTGTTCACGTCATACTTTTACAGGCAGCTCGACGAAACCAGCCACGACCGGCTTTCCGATCTCGGTCGCAATTCCGCCGGCTTTGCGGCCCGGGCGCTGGCGCTCGACGCCAACAGCCTGGGCGACGCCGAACTGGGTCGCACGAATCACCGTGCCGAGAGCGTGAACCTGCTCTTCGTCGACGGACACGTCCGTCGGCACGCCAACTCATCGCACGCGCTCTCGATCCGCGCCGAGGACTATTGGGGTTTCCCCGAGAGTCTCGACGGACGCCTCGACGACATCCTGATTGCCGCCGACTACAGCGAGAGCGGCGACCCGGCCGCGGCTCCGCTCGAGCTTCCGGACGGCAGCCCGTAGTTACCTGATCAAGCCGACGCACCGGCTGCCGAATCCTTGCTATCCGCGCGCCGCGCTCATCACCACCCGCGCCGCGTCCCGCGAGACCGGCAGCGTGTCGATGGTCCAGCGCGTGCCGCCGGCGACGCAGCCGTCTCGCGTGGCGCTCGCCGCCGACCCCAGCGACACGATCGTCCAGACACGCGTCGCGCCCGCCGCGCGAAAGCGCATCTCAAGGCAATTCTGCGGCTCCCGCGTGCCGTAGTAGCGCGCCTCTCCCGTTTCGATCACGCGCAACTGCGTTTCTACTTCCGCGCGCAGCGCCAGCCCCACCACGCCCGCTTCGGTCGTCACGCTGACGCTCGCGGCCGCCGGCGCGTCTGACACGGGCCCGGCCGGCAGATGCCAGCGCAGCACAGCGTCGGTCGGCTGCCGCGCGAACACGTCGTCGATCACCAGCCACGCGCGCCCCGACAGCGCGACCACGCAGCGCCGATGCAGCGCACCGGCCGGCCCGCGCGCGTAGCCGTGGTGTTCGCCCTCGAACAGCGGACACCGCGCGTCCGCCTCGAAATGGCGCTTCGTCGCACAGAGCCACGGCAGGTACAGAAAGCGCGACACCAGCTCCATCGGATCGCAAGCGCCGAGTTCGATCGTGTTGTGCGCGCGAATCGACTTGTAGTACCGCTCTTCCGCCGGCTCGCGCGTGAAATACAGATACGAGCCGGCGTCGCGCAGCACGTTCACGCCGCCCCACCACAGATCAAGGTGCAGCGGGTCCGCATGCGCCGGCCGATCGCGGTACGAGTGGCAGCGCACCATCGCCCACGATTCGCCGCGGTCGAGCGTGTAGTAGCCTCCGTCGTCAAACGCCGTCGACCGCCGCGCCGCGTCGGCGACCGGCGCCGCCAGCGCTTCGTCGCCGAAGAGCCAGAGCAGTTCCTCGTCCCACGGCCCCGGCGGCAACCGACGCTTGCGCGTCGCGAGGTAATAACCGGCCTGAATCGCCGGCCGGTAATCGGCAAAGTCGCACTCGCTCAGCGGCAGCACCAGCGCCCCGTCATTGTTGCCGTAGTTGGGCAGCGCCCCGTTTTCCGGCTGCATCATCTGATACAGGAACTCGGCGGCGCGGCCGAGATGCTCGTACAGGTCGCGCTCGAACGGCCGCCCGGCCAGCTCCGCCAGCCGCAGCGCCAGCGTGCACACCTGCATCATCACGCGGTGATAGTTCATCGAGTGCTGCACATAGCTGCCGTCGGCGTACATCTGCCGACGCAATTCGCGCGCCAGCACGCGGCGCCCGGTCTCGCCCCAGTGCCGCGCCTCGCGCAATTCGGGAAACAGGTGCGCCACGATCAGCAGGCCGCAGGCCTCGCTCAGCGCGTGGTTGTTCTTCTGCGAAACCGCGTACGCGATGTGATGGTGAACGCGATAACCCGTCGCCCACGCCAGCCGCGCCAGGCGCACCCAGCACGCCCCATCGAACTGCTCATCGCCCGCCAGCGCCCAGCACGCTGACGCCAGCGCGATGAAGCGCACGCTCGATTCCTGCCCGCACTTCCAATGCACGCCGCGCCACGGCGGACAGGCGTCTGTCCACGATTGCCACCACCGCAGCAACAGCGCTGTATGCTCGGGCCGGCCGGGTTCGCGCGCCGCGGCCCGCGCCAGGTCCCACGCCCACGCGGCCCGAGCCGGGTCCCACATGGCGCGCACGTCGCTCGCCGCCGGGTCGAAATCCGGCACGTCGAACCACGGTTTTCTCAGCTCCGCGCGCCCGCCGGTGAACGGGTTGTGGCTCCAGTCGTTCGGCTCCGGCGACACCTGCCGAAACAGATGCACACAGCGATCCTGCGCCAGCAGCGCCACGCGCGCCGCCAGATCGGGCGCGCGCCGCGCAACCGGCGCTGTCTCGCCCCAGCTCTCGGGAATGGCCGGCGGCGCGCCGAGCGGAAACAGAAACGGAATCGCTTGCCGTCGCTTGAAGTCGGCGTATGCCCTGGGCTGCGTGGGTGTGCCGGGCAGGCAGAGCGCCGCCAGCTCGAGCGCGTCCCATTCGCGCGGTGCGAACACACGCTGCGGCCGGCCGGACAGCCGCTCCCACTTCATGCCGACCCGGGTTCGCACGAACCCCGGGCCCAGGTGGCGCAGCACGTACCAGGCTTTCGCGACCGCGTTCATCGTCGGGGCAATCTACTGCCGCAGCGCGACGCTGGGAAACTCAAGCGTTCATGTCGCGCAACGCCGTTACTTCGGCTTGCGGCTGATCAGCGCCGCCAGCTCCGCCAGGCGCTTGCTCGCCGACGACGTGCCGCCGCTCGCTTCGCCGCCTTCGCTCGTGACCGTCGGCGCCACGGGCCGTTCCGCAACAAAGCGCTTGCCGGCGTCGGCGGCTTCACCGACGCCCGCGGTAGGGCGCAGCGCATCCCCCGGCTTCTCCGGCTCACGCGCCGGCGCCGCGTGCGCCGAACGCTCCTGACGCCACCAGCGATCGACAATCCGCTCCACGTCGCTCGGCTTGCCGCCGCCGCTCCACAGCCGGAAGTAATCCATGTTCGCGCTCTGCGGCTCGCGCGGCGGCATGTCGATCAGCGTGCGCATTGGCATCAGCACCGCGTCGCCGATGATGAAGCCCTCGCCCGGCCGCATGCTCGGCAGCAGGTTGATCAGGCTGCGAAACTGGTCCGACACCACGCGCGCCGCGTATTCCTGGTCGTCCGGGTTGTTCATGCGCATCAGCACCATGCTGTTGCACTGGCTCAGCACGGTCTCGCTGATCTCGCTCGGCCGCTGGCTCACGATCATCGCCGACACGCCGTACTTGCGGCCTTCCTTCGCCACCTTCTCCACCGCGGTCCGCGCAAACGTCTTGCGCCCCGGCAGCGGCTTGCGCGGCAGATAGTTGTGCGCCTCCTCAAACACCAGCAGCACCGGATGACGCACGTCCGGCGGCGACCAGAAATTGAAATCGAACAGCGCCCGCGTCAGCACCGCCACCGTCGTGTCGACCACGTCGAACGGCAACCCCGACAGGTCGATGATCGTCAGGTTCTTACGCTCCGGAAGCTGGCCCAGCATCTGCCGCAGCACGTGCGCCACCGCCATGCTCGAGCGCGCCGGCGCGGCGTCGGCATTCAGAGCTCCCGCCAGGTCCGCGTTGCGCTGCGCCTGCTCAAACGGCCGCAGCAGAAAGTCGTAGCGCCGGTCGTTCAACCGCGCCTCGATCGTGTTGATCAGACTCAGCAGCCGCCCGAAATACGTCGCGTGCGGCACCTCGCCTTCGGCCGTCGCCGGGTTGAATTCCATGCGCTTCGTCAGCAGCAATTGCTCCTGCTCGCCGGGCGGCAACTGCCGGTACGGCAGCCGGCTGAACGCGTAGTTCTGCGTGTTCAGCACATAGCGCGCGTTGTTCATGTTCGTCGCGTACATCAGCAACTGCTCGAGCGAGTAGTACACCGGCGTGTCGATCGTGAACTCCCAGCGCAGTCCCAGCGCCTCCGCCGCCGCCAGCTTCAGCTTCTCAAACGCCTGCCGCAGGAAGAGCCGCTGTGCATTCACGTGCTCGGGGTTCTGCGAATCGACGAAGAGCTGCTCAAACTCCTCAAACGCCAGCATCCAGTACGGCAGCACCAGGTTGCGATCTGACAGATAGGTCACGTTCGGCAGCGGGTTGCCGTGCTCGTCGCTGAAGGCTTTCAGATACTCGCCGTGCATGTCAAACATCACGACCTGCGAGTGCTTCAGCCGCAGCGCCTCGTGCACGATCTTGGCGGTGGTGCAGCTCTTGCCCGAGCCGCTGTTGCCCATGACCGCGACGTGCTTGGCGAAGAACTCCTTGCCCAGCACCTTCACTTCGAAGTCGGTGTCGATCGCGAAGCGCCCCATGCTGAACGAGCGCGCGTACCCGTCGCCGTCCGACGCCAATTCGTCGAAGCAGCCGAAGATCAGCTCGAAGTCCTCGTCCACGCCCAGCCGCACAGGATCGCCGACCGTTGGATATTCGTTCACGCCGCGCGAAAACCGATCACCGACCACCGTGCCCAGCAATTGGCACGTAATCGTGATGCGCCGCGGCTTGTCAGGGTCGGGCCCGGGCTCGAGGTCGCCTTCGAAGCCCACGCGCGTCGTGTAGCCGATAATGGTCTTGCGATCCATGGGGATCGTGATGTAGGTGCCCGGCCGTCCGACGCGGTAGCGCTTGCCGTGATACTCGAGCAGCAGGTCGGAGCGAATGATCTGAACGTCGACGCAGTCGCCTTCGACGCCGATAACGTGCCCGATTTCCAGCGGATCCATGTCGTCTCCCAGCCTTCGCGCGCACTCATTCCCGGGGGAGTATTCCAATCGGCGTCAGCCCAGCGCAAACTCGCGCACAAGCCGCGCGTACCCGGGCCGCGGATCCGGATAGCCGCCGGCCGGCGGCAGCCGCCACTTCTCGAAGAGCTTTTCGTTGTCGCGCGCCGCGACCGCCAGGTCCGCCAGCTTCCGCTCGTCGTGCAGCTCCTCGTGCTCGACCAGCGCCCCGCGGCAGCCCACCACCAGCAGCCCCGCCTCGCGCTGCACCTTCAGCGACAGGTCGGGGTCCCAGCCGCAGAAGTAGTAGCGCTCGTCGAGAAACCCGAGCTGCGCGAGCAGACTTCGCCGCAGCAGCCCGAAGTTCGCATAGGGCGTGCCCCGAACGTTGTAGATGCTGAAGGTGCGGCCCTGATGCTCGACCGAGTCCAGTCGGTTGCGCTCCGCCGCGAAATCATGGTAGAAGGCCACCATGCCCACCTGCGACAGGCTCGGCCGGCCGATCAGCTCCATCGCCGCATCAACCGCGCCGGGCAGCAGCCGCGCATCGTCGTTGAGCCACATGACGTACTCGCCGCGCGCCGCCTGAAAACCCTTGTTGTAGGCCCGCGTGCAGCCCTCGCGCTGCGCTTCGTGGATCGCGCGCAGGTCGGGCTGCGCGTCGAGCCACGCGCGCGATCCGTCGCCGGTGTCGAACGACACTACGACCGTCTCGTGGGGCACGCGCACGGTCTCGCGAATGCTCGCGATGCAGCGCTGCAGACGCGCGCAGCGCCCCAGAGTGGCGATCACAATGCTCAACCGCGGTGCGGCGTCCGATTTCACTGCGGCCTCTCGATGCGGTTTCGTCGATAGTGCTATCGGAACGAGGCCCGCATGACGCCAGCAGCGCCGCCGCACACGCCGCAATCCGCCGACAGCTACGGGCGCGTGCGCGCCGGGCTGCGCGCCCTGGCGCAGAATCCGCGCGACGCCGACGCTTGGAGCCTGGTTCTGGCGGGTCATTTCGAGCTCGGGTTGGCGGGGCCGGCGCGCGAGCTGCAGCGCAGCGCCCGGCTCGCGGCGCCACCGGCCGCCGTGCCATGCCCGCAGGCGCCGCACGCGGGACGCCGCAGTTGGCGGGCCCTGCAAGCGCGCTTCGAAGCCAACCTGGCGGCCCTGCACGCGCGCGACGCCGCCGCTGCGATTCGCGACGCATGGCTGTCTGCCGGCGCCCGTTTCGAGCTGTACCAGGACGCGAACGGCGCGGCGCAGGTGCTTCACCGTCTCCCCGACGGCTCCTGGCGCTGGTGGCCCGCGCTGGCCAACCACGCCGCCGACGCGCAGCAGCACGCGCTGCCGCCCGACCACAAGGACATGATGCCCGGCCCCTACTTGCTCGACGGCATCGAGTTGGGCTGGTATTTCGCGCGGCTGTGGCGCGCCACCCGCCGCACGTATCTCAGCTACTGCACCGCGCTGTTCGTACTCGAGCCCGAGCCGGCGAGCCTCGCGATTCCCATGCATCTGCACGATTGGCGCGAACTGCTGGCTGATGAATCGGTTATGTGGTTCGTCGGCGCCGACGGACCCGAGCGGCTCGCGGCACGACTCGCCGCCGACCCCGATCTGGCCACGCCGCGCTTCGAGATTCGTGCTGCCAGACAGCGTTCCGCCGCGCCGCGCGGCTTCGCCGCCGCGCAAGCCGAGGATGCCCGTCGCGCCGTCGAGGTGCGTGAGGGTTTCGCCGATCTGCAGCGCCGGTACGCTTCGCGCGATGCGCGGTACTGGGCCGCGCGCTACGCCGCGGCGATCGACGGTTCCGGCCCGCCGCTGCGAATTCTGGCGAGCACCAGCCGGCACACCACGTTTCTGCAATACGCGATGCGCGACTTTCAGCGCGCCGTAGAGCAGCTCGGGCACTCGATGGAAGTGCTGATCGAGACCGACGACTTTCGGCGCATCAGTCCGCAGACGTTGCACGCGGCGATTCGCCGGCTCGACCCCGATCTGTTCTTCAGCATCGATCACCTGCGCGCGAGCTTCGCGAGTCGTCTGCCCGACCGCCTGCCGCTGGTCACCTGGGATCAGGACAATCTGCCCAACCTCATCAACGACCAGACCGTGCGCCGCATGGGGCCGTTCGACGTCGTGGTCGGGTTGCCCAAACTCGAGCTGATCGCGCGCAACAACCTCGACCGCGCGCGCTTCCTCGCCCGACCGATGTGCACCAGCCCCGAACAGTTCGACGCCGAAGCGCTTTCGCCCGACGAATGGCGGCCGTTCGAATGCGACGTGTCGTTCGTCAGCCACGCCTCGCAGACGCCGCAGGCGTTTCTCGCCGAGGAGCTTCAGGCGTTCGACGATGAGCGCCCGCGGGCTCTGCTCACGGCGCTCTATCCGCTGGCGGTCGAGCGCGTGCGCCGCGACGGTCCCGTGGACGGCGCCGCGCTGCACGCTCTGCTCGCCGCCGGAGAGCGCGCCGGCGGCGTGCTCGTCCCTGATCCCGCGCTGCGCGACAAGCTGATGAACTGGCATCTCTGGCGGTTGTGCGACCGCGTATTCCGCCACGATGCGCTCGAGTGGGCCGCCGAATGGGCTAGGCAACGCGGGCGGCGGCTGCGCATTTTCGGCAACGGCTGGGAACGGCATCCCACGCTCGCGCCCTTCGCCGCCGGACCCGTTCAGAACGGCCGCCAACTGCTCTGCGTATACCGCGCTTCGACCATCAACCTGCAGCTCATGCCCGCCGGCTTCGTCCACCAGCGCGCTCTCGACGGTCTCTGCGCCGGTGCGTTTTTCCTAACGCGCGCCGCGCGCGGCGACGCCTGCAACCCCGCCGCGCGGCAGCTCTACCGCGACCTGATCGCGCGCGGAGTTCCTAGCGCCGCGGACCTCGCCGCCGCCGACGAGCCGGACCTCAGCCGGCGTTTCGCCGAAGTGGCACGCGCTGCGGTCATCGCGCCCGAGCAGCCTGAGTTGACGTTTGAATATCTGCGCCTGAACGCGGAATGGACCTACGCAGCCGACGCATTCCCCGATTTTCAGGATGTGACCTTCTGCGATGCCGAGTCATTCGGCCGCGCGGCAGACCGCTTCCTGGCCGACGTCGCCGCCCGGCGGCAAGTCGTCGAGCGCTGGCGAAACGTCGTACTGGAGCGATTTTCATATCGAGCCGCGGCCCGCGATTTCCTGCGCTTCCTCGCCGATTACCAGCAGACGCTGGCCTCGCGCGACGCCGTCGGCGTTCAATAGCGCTTGGGAATGTCGCTGGTCAGGTTCTGCGGACCGGCGTCAGTGATGAGAATGTTGTCCTCGATGCGCACGCCGCCCGCACTCATCAGCGTGTCGACCCGCGCCCAGTCCACGCAGTCGGCGTAGCGCTGGCGGCGGTCCGCGTTGTTCAGCAGCGCCGGCACGAAATAGACCCCCGGCTCGATCGTCATCACAAAACCCGCCTCGAGCGGCAAATCGGTGCGCAGCGCACTCAGCCCCGGCCGCGTGCTGCGCGTCCGCCCCGGCAGATAGCCGCTCGCGTCGCGCACGCCCAGTCCGACCATGTGCCCCACCCCATGCGGGAAAAACAGCGCGTGCGCATCACGCTCGACCAGCGCGTCGGCCGAACCGCGCAGCAGCCCGAGCTGCACCAGACCTTCGGCAATGTCGCGGCACGCGCCCATGTGCACGTCGCGGTACTCGACGCCCATCCGGCAGCGCTCGATCGCGCGCTCCTCGGTGCGCAGCACCACGTCGTACAGCTCGCGCTGAAACGCCGAGAAACCCGCCCCCACCGGGTAGGTCCTCGTCACGTCGGCGCAGTAGCGTCGCACTTCGGCCCCCGCGTCGATCAATACGACTTCGCCTTCCGTCAGCGCTCGCGACGTCGGCGAGAAATGCAGCACCGCCGCATTGCTGCCGGCGCCGACGATCGTGTCATAGGCGGTGCGATCGGCGCCCGCGCGAAAAAACGCAGTCTCGATCTCGATTTGCAGCGCCCGCTCGCTCACGCCCGGCCGCACGTGCTGCCGCGCGGCGGCAAAGCCCGCGACCGTCGCCCGCACCGCCTGTCCGATCCGCGCCAGCTCGATCTCGTCCTTGCTTCGGCGGACGTGGTCGAACGTCGCCCGCAGCTCCGCAACGCGAGCCGGATCCGTCGGAGCGCGCAGCGGCGGACTTCCGAGCATGACCAACGGACGCCCCCGTCGCGCCGCGAGCCAGCCCGCGAGTTGCGTCAGCGGCTGACCCGGCGCGTGCGTGCGCCCTTCCCACAGGCGTTCGAGTTCGGTCACCTCCGGAGCAAAGTCCAGCCAGCCGTCGCGCGGGTCGAACGCGACCACGCCGCCGGGGCATTCCTCGTCCGTGAGGTAGAAGTACTCCGAGTGCGCGAGAAAGCGGTAGTGCTGATCCTGTCCGCCGGGAATGGGCGGCGGCTCGCCGGCGCCGATGAGCACCAGCTCATCGCGCAGCGACCAAGCCGACGCGAGCCGCTCGCGGCGTTTCTGAAGGTGCGCTTGCATCTCGTGCGCCGCCTACGCCGCGGCGCGCCGCGGCCGCGCCGGAGCGGACGACGAGCGCCCGATCACCCAGCCGACGAGCAGCGCCAGCAGCGGCACAAGCGTCGCGCCGCCGAGGAAGAACCAGAAATTGTCGCTGAAGAACCGCGCGTACGACGGCACGAAGCCCTGAATCGCGCCGGCCACAACGCTTCCCGACACCGCCAGCAGAATCAGAATGCCGACCAGCAATCCGGCGAACACGCCCTCGTTGGGGTCGCCGCCCACGATCACGGGCGCGACCGGCTCATACATTGGCTCCGGCGCAGCGGCCGGCTCGGGCTCGGGTTCCGGCTCTTCGGTACGCGCAGCCGGCGCCGCGGCTTTCCGCGGCTCGGCGGGCTGCTCGTCACCGGGGAAAATTTCGTCCAGCAGTTCCGCGCCCAGCGACGTGTCATCCGACTCGCGCGTCAGATCGAGCAGACCCGAACCGCCGCCAGTTCCTTCAAGCGAAAGCTGGTCGGGCGTCGTGGCTGTGGTGATCTGCGTCTTGGCGAGTGGGTCGGCGTCGATCTCCAGCTCTTCGTCGTCGAACACGCCGATGCCGCTGGCGCTGATGACCGTGCCTTCTTTTTTCGCTTTCTGCTCGTCATCCGACGAGGGCTGCAGGCCGATCACGCTCGTGCCTCCGCCGACGTCCGCCAGCGAGGGCAGCTCGTCCTCGGCCGACTCCAGCATCAGCTCGCCCGTGTCCGACTTGGCGCCGCCGCCCGCGAGTTTGTCGACTTCGTCCGCTTTGTAGAAGACCTTGCCGGCGTCGCGAAACTCGCGCAGCTTGCCCTCGCGAACCAGCGCCTTCACGCCGTCCGCGTCGCGCTTCAATCGTTCGCAGACTTCATCCTGCGAATAAAACGGTTTGGCCATGTGCAGCTCCCGCTGGTCTCAATCGCCGTCGGCCCGCTCGCTTCCGGTCGGTGCGTCCGAGTGTCCGCCGCCGGTCTCCTGAATCGATTGAATCCGCTGCCGTGCCACGAGCTCCTGCACGGTGCGGACATCCGGCGCGCTGACATTAAAGTCGCGCAGATAGCGATCGTAAACCCACGATCGCGCCGACGCGAGCCGCAACCGGCGCGCACCGCCCACGTTTTCGATCTCGTAGAACCAGACCGTTCCCTGCTCAATGTCCAGCATGAACAGCCCGTACCGGTTCGCGTCCACCTGCCCGGTAAACGCGTAAACACCTCGGGCACCAGTCGGCGGGCTCTGCGCCAGCAGCGAACTCGGCCCCATGCCCGTGAATTGGGTTCCAACCAGAAATGCCAGCAGCACCGCGATCACCCAGAGCACGGTTCGATCCCGCGCGACGCGCGGCTTGCCTGCGTGATCCATAACACGTCAACTCCGCCCGCGCGAATGGTATCCCGCCGCAACCGTTGTCGCAAGTCTTTTGCCTCGGCCGGGATGCGTCCGGCCGCCGTGCTGGCCAACTTCGCAAAGATCAGGTATAGTCGATTACTTGGATGGTGGCGGGCGCTATCCGCCGCGCGATCGCGGCATCACGCCCGGACGCAGCAATGACCTCGACCCCCGAGCGAAAGCACGCGGGTCTTGTGGCGTTTGTGTCGATATGGCGAACACGATTCTATTTCGCATCCGATTTATCCCGTTCGCCGGCCGCAGTTGTTGCCGCGCCTGAGCGCGTGAGACTGGCACCGATGCATTCGCGGCTGCCCCGAGAGGGTCGCCGCTTAGCGCTTGCTCCCGGGAAAGCTCCCGGCGCCGTCCGTTGACCCATGAACGAACGGACGCTCCCATGCCGCTCGATTCCCTGCTCCTCGCTCAGGGCAACATTGCCCTGTTCATCGGCGAACTCGTGCTCGCCGCCGCCGCCGGCGGGGCGGCCGCCTGGTGGTTCCACTCCGCCCGTGCCGCTCGCCTGCTGGGTCAGCGCGATGCCGAAGCGAAGACGTTTCTCGACGACGCCCGCCGCCAGCGCGACGAGCTGATCCGCGCCGCCGAGGTCGAAGCCAAGGAACGGCTGGTCGAAATCACCGCCCGTTTCGACCGCGAAACCGCGGCCACCCGCGAAGAACTCAAGCTCGCCGAAAAGCGCATCGCCAAGCGCGAGGACAACCTCGACAAAAAGCTCGACGTCCTCTCAACCAAGGAACGCAAGATCGAGGAAGCCGAATCGCGCCTCGCCGCGGCGGAGCAGGACGTCGCCGCGCGCAAGACCCGGCTCGACCAGACGCTCGCCGAGCAGCGCGAAGAGCTGCTTCGCATCACAAAGCTGACGCCCGAGGAGGCGCGCCAGATGGCTCTGCAGCGCGTCGAAGTCGAAATCGAGCGCGAGGCCGGGCAGCTCATCGAGAAAACGCTCACCGAGGCCCAGGAAAACGCCCGGGAACGCGCACGACAGATCACCGTCGAGGCCATCCAGCGCTACGCCGCCGAGCACACCTGCGAAACCACCGTCGCCACCATCGACGTTCCGTCCGACGACACCAAAGGCCGCATCATCGGCCGCGAAGGCCGCAACATCCGGGCCTTTGAGAAGGCCACCGGCGTCACCGTGCTCGTCGACGACACGCCCGGCGTCGTCGCGGTCACCTGCTTCGACCCCATCCGCAAGGAAGTCGCTCGCACCGCGATGGAGCGCCTTGTCAAGGACGGCCGCATCCACCCCACGCGTATCGAGGAAGTCGTCACCGAGTGCCAGCAGCTTGTCGAGGCCCGCGTCGTCGAGGCCGGTCGCCAGGCCGCCATGCAGGCCAACGTCCACGGCCTCAACAAGAAAATCACCGACGTGCTCGGTCGGCTCGAATTCCGCACCAGCTACGGACAGAACGTGCTCCGCCACAGCATCGAGGTCGCCCATCTCTGCGGCATGATGGCCGACGAGCTGCGCCTCGACGGGGCGCTCGCGCGACGCTGCGGCCTGCTGCACGACATCGGCAAAGCTCTCGACCACGAGCTCGAAGGTACCCACACCCGCATCGGCGGCGAATTCCTGAAACGCTTCAGCGAGCACGCCGCGGTCCTCAACGCCGCCGAAGGCCATCACGGAGACGTGCCCGCGACGTTCCCCTACACGCCGCTCGTCACCGCCGCCGACGCCATGAGCGCTTCCCGCCCCGGCGGCCGCCGCGAGTCCCTCGAACGCTACATCCGCCGCCTCGAGGAGCTGGAGGGCATCGCCACCAGTTTCGACGGCGTGCGCCAGGCTCATGCCGTCGAGGCCGGCCGCGAGATTCGCGTGATCGTCGATGCCGTTCGCGTCGACGACCGCTCCTCGCTCAAGCTCGCGCGCGACATCGCCAAGCAAATCGAGGAGACCATGGACTACCCCGGCGAGATCAAGGTCACGGTGCTCCGCGAGCTGCGCGCCGTCGAGTACGCGCGCTAGCCGCGGGGGCGCATCGGCGTGTCGCCGGTCAGCATTGGGGGGCAGGGGCCTGGGCAGGGGCCTCCGGCCATCCTGGTGCGAGAATCCGTTCTCGGACCCACGAAAGTGATTGGGTAGCATCGGCGTCTCGCCGGTGTCTTCGTGTGCCACTGCTTTACGAGCAGTGATTTGCGTGACGTCTCAAAAATGGGCGGCACGGGCATCCTCGTGCGAGAATCCCTTCTCGCACCAACGTGAATGAATAGGGCGGCCCGGTGCCACTGCTGTGTCAGCAGTGGCCTTGTCCGCAGTCGTCGCCTTTTCGCTCACGCATCCTGGTGCGAGAATCCCTTCTCGCACCAACGTGAAGGAATAGGGCGGCTCTCGCACTCGCCGGCCGCAGCCCGGACGCACCGAAAAAAGAACTCTATGCCCCCGGCCCGGACAATCGCACTACTCATCGCGACGGCAGCAGTCCTCGCCCTCGCGCTCTGGGCTGCGCGGCGCCGCAGCCGCAGAAAATCGCCCATCCGCATCGATCCCGATTGCATCGCGCTCTTCGGCGCCGGCCGCTGGCGCGCCGCGTGGATCGACGTCGACCGCGTCGAGCGCTCAGCCGGCGAGTTGCGCCTCATCCTGCGCGACGGCGCGCGCAGCCCGAATCTCGCGCCGCTCGCCGCCGACCCGGCGCTGCTCGCCGAGCTGATCGAGCGCTGCCTGCTCGCGGCGCGTCGCAGCGCCGCCATGCAGCGCTATGCCGCGCAAACCGGCAAGGTCCCCGATTCCGAGGCGCCCTGAAAAAAGAATCTCCCGCGCGACCCATGGATCAGGCCGCGCGGGAGACCGCAATTCCGGCTTGTTCAAAATGCTCTACGGCTTGCGCGTCGGACCCTCCACTTCGCCGACTTCTGACGGCAGCGCGCGAATCACGCCCGCCCAGGGCTGTTCGATGCCGTCGCCGTCCAGCGCCGCCCCGCCCGTCGTGAGCGTGATCGAGTCGGCCGCGGTGATCGCCACGCCCGCTCGCGTCGACGACAGGTGCAATCCGTCCGCCGCTTCGTTCCAGGCGACATCGTTCAGGTCGAGCACGCTGCCGGGGCGGCCCGGCTGACCCGTGAACAGCGCGGCCGACGAAATCCCATCCGCGGTCACATCGCCGCCGGCCACCACCAGCCCGATCAGGATCGCGATGATGCCGTTCACGCGGCCTCCGTCGTAACCGCCGGGCAGCGACGGCGTGCTCAGAACGGCTCCGCCGTTGAACCAGAACGCCGGCGTCATCTCCGAGTTGGCGTTCTCGACTTCGCCCGCCAATACTGCATTGCGCACGCCCTGCGCGATGCCGAACGCGCTCGAGCCGCCGCCCAGGTCCGGCAGCGCCAACGGCCCCGACCACGCGTTATCGCTGCGCACCCAGTACGCCGCCTGCGGCTCGCCGCCCGCGGGCGTCACAATGCTGCTCACGAGCACGTCTTTGAGTTTCAAATCGAGGTAGCCCGTCGCGGAGGAGTTGCCGCCGGCCGGAGTCCCCGGCAGCACTTCCAGCTCCATCTCCGCCGAATTCGAGCCGGACCACACCGCGGCGAGCTGCCGCCCGTTGCGGGTCTCCACGCGGCCGACCGCGAAATAGATCCCTTCTTCCTCGAGCAATCCCACAGACCGCACGTCAGTGCCGATGTAGTTGCCCTGCACGAGCTGGTGCATCTCCGCGCCGGCATCATCAACCAGCCAAACGACGCCCACACCCTGCCCGTCCGATGCGAACGCGCTCCCGCCGACAATCAGCACGTCGTTGCCGCTGACGCCGTGATAGACGACGCTGCGCGCCACGCCGCCGAATCCCAGCGTCGGCAGTTCGATCGGCGGCTGCTGCGCGTCCGTCCACAGCACCGGATGCTCGATTCCGGCCGCGTCAGCGCAGCGCCCGGCCATCGCCGCCGAGCCATCGGCCAGCAGCGCCAGCGCGTCGACTCGGCCGCCGACGGTGCCGTCCGGCTTGGGTAGCTGCCACATCTCTACGAAATTGAACGAAATCGCGCTGGCCGGTGCCGCCGCCAGCCCGAGCGCCGCCGCCAGACTCCACTTCCGCAGGGAAACTGCGACCATCGAGTTTCGCAGTGAACCTGCGATCATCGAGTTTCGCGCCGAACGCGCCTTCATCGATTTTCGCACCGAACCCGTCGTCATCGAGAACATCGCAGTCTCCTCTCATTGCGACCGCCTAGCGGTCGCGACACATCCGGGGGAGCACGCAGATCCTTCGCCTGCATGGGAGTTCGCGAGAGACCGCCGCGGCAGGGACAAAAGTCGTTCAAAGAATCCGATTCACGCCGTCGGTGTTGTCCTGGTGCGAGAATCCTCTCTCGCACCATCCTGGGCGCACGAAATCGCCGCGCTGGGGGACCGGCCTCCGGCCGGTCCAGGGCCGCCCGCCCCCACCTGCCCGCGCCCGCCGCTTCGGCGTAAGATTCGAGCAACTGTGGGAGAACCCTTCATGTCGCGCGTTTCGCTCGCGTTGTGCCTCGCACTGCTCGCCTTCGGCTGCTCAAAAAACGAGGAAGTGGAATCCGCGCCGCCGCGCGAGAACCGCGAGGGCACGACCGTTCACTATTCGGGACAGGGTCAGACGGTTGACGTTCACCACGCTCCGTCCCAGTCAGACCCGCAGCAGATGCGCCCGGTCGGGCAGAACCCTCCGCCCGCCGGCTACGCCCCGCCCCCCCAGCCCGTCCGCGACGACGACGATGATGATGACGATGATGATGACGACGACGATGATGACGATGACGACGACGATGATGATGATGATGATGATGACGATGATTAGTCCATCATCGCCGCGTCACGCGCCGCAGAAGTGCGCGAGGCGGAGCTGACCGCGACCGGGTTTCGCATGGAACATCTGTTCTTCTTCACCGCTCTGCTCGCCGCCGCCGCCTGCGTGGCGCTGCTCGAAATTCAAATCGAGGGTCCGCACGGCTGGGCGCAAAGACTGCCCACCTGGCGTCTGCAAAGCCGGCTCTGGACGCGGCTGTTCCCCGGCCGTCCGCTGACCGGATACCACCTCTACCTGCTGCTGTTCATCATGCTCGTCGCGCACCTGCCGTTCGCCTTTGGCATGCCTTGGACGTGGTACCGCGAAGCGCGCGCCGTCGCATTCGTGCTCCTGTTCTGGGTCGCCGAGGACTTCCTCTGGTTCGTGCTCAACCCGCACTACGGCCTGCGCCGCTTCTCCCCCGAACACATCGCCTGGCATCGTCACGCCTGGTGGTGGCTCGCGCCGCGCGATTACTGGCTCGCCACGTCGATCGGCATCGTGCTCTACTTCCTCAGCCGCCACGATCCGCAGGTGCTCGTGCTCGCCAGTCGCTGACGCACGCGGTCTACGCGCCCGGCGGCGACGGGGGTAGATTCCCGCCATGCAAAGCAAAGCCGCTACAGTCGCGCAGTACCTGGCCGAACTGGCGCCCGATCGCCGCGCCGCGATCGAGGCGGTGCGCCAGGCCATCCTCGAAAATCTCGACGACGATTTCGAAGAGGGCATGCAGTACGGCATGATCGGCTATTTCGTCCCGCATCGAGTGTTTCCCGCGGGGTATCACTGCGATCCGCGCCAGCCGCTGCCGTTCGCCGGGCTCGCGTCGCAGAAGAACCACATGTCGCTCTACATGATGCACTGCTACGAGAACAGCGAAGCCGTGCGCTGGCTCAGCAGCCGCTTCGCCGCCGCCGGCAAGAAGCTCGACATGGGCAAGTGCTGCATCCGCTTCCGTAAGCTCGAAGACCTCCCGCTCGGCGTGATCGGCGAAGCGATCGGCCGCATCACCACCGCCGACTACGTCGCGCAGTACGAAACGAAACTGCGCCAAGGCCGCGGCCCCGCGCGCAAGCCGGCCCCGACCGCTAAGAAGCCGCAGTCGAAAGCCGCCAAACGCTCCGCGCGCGTCAAGAAAGGCGCCGCCAAGGCGAAGGGCACAAAAGCCGCCAAGCGCGCCAAGTCCGCGAAGCGCCCCGCCGGACGCGCGCGGTGATGCGCGCCGCGGCCGCACTCTGTCTCTGGTGCTGCGCCGCGACGCTGGCGCAGGAATCAACCGATCCGCTGCGCACCGACAGCCGCTCGCCCTACGTCCATCGAATCACGCTCTACGACGCCGATGGACAGGCCATCGACCCGCGCGCCGAAGACGCTCGACCGTATTCGCCGCGCGCCACCTGCACCAAATGCCACGAATACGGCGTGATTGCGCATGGCTGGCACTTCAACGCCGCCACCGGTCAGGCCGCCGCCGGCCGGCGCGGCGAGCCGTGGATCCTCTCCGACGCGCAGCTCCGCGTGCAGTTGCCGATCTCCAGCCGCGGCTGGCCCGGCGCGGCCCGACCACAGGACGCCGGACTCAACGCCTGGCAGTTTCTGGCGGCGTTCGGCCGCTACCTGCCGGGCGGCGGCGTCGGCGAACCCGCGGCCCGTCGGAGCGATGCTTCCGCCGATAGCCCGCGCTGGGTGATCTCCGGCAACCTCGAAGTTGACTGCCTGAGCTGCCACGCCGCCGGCCGCGAATACGACCTCGCCGAGTACGCGCGGCAGATCGAGCGCCAGAATTACCAGTGGGCGCCGACCGCCGCCGCCGCGCTGGCGGTGGTGCGCGGCGAAGCCGCGAAACTGCCGGACGACTTCGATCCCCAGGCCCCGCCAAGCCCCGATTTTCCGGAGCGAACGCCGCCCCGCAGCGTCTACGACGTTTCGCGCTTCGACGCCGACGATCGCGTGTTTCTCGACATCGTGCGCGACACCCCGCCGGTGCGCTGCCAGGCCTGCCATTCGTCGCAATTCGTGGGCGAGACCGCTCCGCCGCGCTGGCAGCAGGCCGACGACGTGCATCTGCTCGCGGGCATGAGTTGCACGGACTGCCATCGGCACGGCATCGAGCACGACCTGGCGCGCGGCTACCCCGAGGAGCATCTCGACACCGGGCAATCGTGGCGGGCTGCGCTCTCCTGCGCCGGCTGCCACCTCGGCTCGGACTCAGCGACTGCGACAGACCCGACGCTCGCTCTCGGCGGCGCGCCGCCCGCGCCGCGCCCGCAGCACGCCGGCATCCCGCCGCTGCATTTCGAGCGTCTTTCGTGCACCGCCTGCCACTCCGGCCCGTGGCCGCAGGACGAGCCTCTTCTCGTGCAGACTGCGCCCGCACACGCGCTTGGCCTCACCAGCCGCACTCGCGCCGCGGGCACGCTGCCGCTCATCGCCGAGCCGATTTTCGCGCGCGACGACGCGGAGCGCATCACGCCGCACCGCGCGCTGTGGCCGGCATGGTGGGGCTATGAGTCCGGCGGCGCGGCGCGTCCGATTCCGCTCGACGTCGCGAAAAAGCAACTATCGCGCGTTCTGCCCAAGCCCAAACACGCCGACGACCCCGCCTCGCCGCTCGCCGACGAGCAGATTCTGGCGGCGCTCGCGGCGCTGCAATCGAAGGCTCCGGCCGACGCGCGCGTCGTGTACGTGCGAGACGGCGAGGTGTATCGCGCTGAAGGTGACAGGCTCACGCGCACGCGCGCTTCCGTGGCCGATCCGTACCTGTGGCCGGTGGCGCATAACGTGCGATCGGCTTCGCGCTCGCTGGGCGTGCGCGGCTGCACCGATTGCCACGCCGAGGGCGCCGCGATCTTCTTCGGATCGACGGCGGCGTCGCAGCCCGCCGGCGCGTCGGCGACGATGCGTCAGAGCGACTTTCACGGCTATTCGCCGACGCTCGCCGGCGCCTGGGTACGCATGTTCGCCGGGCACACCGCGTTCAAGGTGTTCGGATTCGCCGCGCTTGGCCTGCTGGCGCTGATTCTGCTGCGGTTCGTGGTGGGCGCGCCGGAGCGCAGGCCATGAGCGAGTACGGGCGATTGGTGCTGCTTGCGCTGGCCGGCGCGATTCTGCTGGTGATCTTCGCGCTGCCGCTGCGCGCCCGGCTGGCGCGGGTTGCGACGCGCGCTTCGAACAGCGAGCGGCTCGCGTGGCTCGCGCTGCTGCTGTCGATCGCCGCGCTCGCGACCACGAGCTTCTATTCGGTCCTGGCCGAAGGGCGGCTGCACGGCTGGTGGCTGCTGGCGCATTCCGCGGCCACAGCTCCGTTTCTGCTGGCGCTGCCGGCGGTGGCGCTGCTGGTGGGCAATCGACACGCGGCGGTCGCGGGCGTTTGCAAGTGGCTGTTCTGGGGCGTTGTGCTGTCCTGTGGCGCGCTGGCCGGCTCGATGCTGATCACCATGCTGCCCTGGGTTGGCTATGATGCGCAGCTTTGGTGGATTCAGGCGCATCGGTACGCGGCGCTGGCGCTGACCGTGCTGTTGCCGCTGTACATCGTGCTGTGGCCGAGCGCGGCGCGGCCGGGGGATTCAGGAGAGAAGGCATGAGCAAACGCGTGCGGATTGCGGTCGCGGTGCTGGCAGCGCTGGCGGCGCTGGAGGCGACGGCGCAGGACAAGTCCCCGATCGAGCTAAAGCTGCCGAAACCCGCGTTCAAGGGCACGCCGAAGAACGCGCCGGCCGGCATCAAACTCGAGAAGCCGCGCGACCGGCCGCGCGATCCGTTCCAGGCGCCCAAGGGCAGCAAACTGCTCTCCGCCGGCAAGCCGGTGACGGCGAGCGATTCCGAGCCGATCGTCGGCGAGATCAAGTTTGTTACCGACGGCGAGAAGGAAGCGACCGAAGGCGGCTATGTCGAGCTGGGGCCGGGCGTGCAGTGGGTGCAGATCGACCTGGGCAAGCCGGCCGAGCTGCACGCGATCGTCATCTGGCACTATCACCTCGCGGCGCGCGTCTATCACGACGTAATCGTGCAGGTTGCCGACGACAAGGATTTCGTCACCAACGTGCGCACGCTTTACAACAACGACCACGACAATTCGGCGGGCATGGGCGTGGGCGACGCGCCGGCGTACTGGGAGACCTACGAGGGGCTGCTGGTCGACGCCAAATCCGCCAAGGCCCGCTTCGTGCGGCTCTACACCAACGGCAACACCGCCGACGATCAGAACCATTACACGGAAGTCGAGATCTTCGGCGCGCCCTGACCTCGCGGGGCGAGTCCGCGGAGCCTGACGCGGAGCGAACACGGGCATGAGCCGGCTGGCAGGCGCGCTGGCGATCGCGGTGGCGCTGCTGGCGGCGGGCGTGCTGCGGCTGCCGGGGCTTAGCCAGCGCCCGATGCACACCGACGAAGCGGTGCACGCCGACAAACTCAACACGCTCTGGCAGAGCGGCGTCTATGTCTACGACCCGCACGAATACCACGGTCCGACGCTCTACTACCTGACACTGCCGATCCTTGCCGTCTGCGGCGTCAGCAGCTATGGCGACATGCAGGCGTGGATGCTCCGGCTGGCGCCCGCGCTCGCGGGAATGTCGCTGGCGCCGCTGCTGTGGCTGCTGCGGCGCGAACTGGGTACGACGGGTCTAGCGACGGCGGCGGCGCTCACCGCGTGCTCGCCGGCGCTCGTCTTCTACAGCCGTTATTACATTCAGGAAACGCCGCTGATCGTATTCTCGCTGGCGGCGCTGGCGGCGCTGTGGCGGCTTTGCGGCGCGGCAGCATCATGCCGACCCGTGGTCGGCATGGCACCCAGGCGGCTTTGCGGCGCGGCGGCGCCGGCGACCGGCCGGGCGGCGCTGGGTTGGGCGCTGCTGGGCGGGACGGCGCTGGGCTTGATGCACGCCACCAAGGAAACGTGCGTGCTGGCGTGGGCGGCGCTGGCCGCGGCGCTTTGGACGGGCGGCGCGAAGCTGCCGCCGGCGAGGCTCGTCGGGCTCGCGCTGCTTGCGGCAGCGCTCGTGTCGGCGGCGTGCGTGTCGAACGGATTTCGTAATCCGCGCGGCGTGCTGGATTCGCTTCTCACGTACGTCACCTATTTCGAGCGCGCGGGCGAGCCTGGCGCGCACGTGCATCCCTGGACGTTCTACTGGCAGCGGCTGCTGGCCTGGCGCTATGCGCACGGACCGTGGTTCAGCGAGGCGATCGTCCTGACGGCGGCCGGCGTCGGGCTCGGGGCGGCCTGGCGCGGACCCGAGCCGACGCGGCGACTGGCGCGACTGGCGGCGACCTACAGCCTGCTGCTTGCCGCGGCGTACACGCTGCTGCCGTACAAGACTCCCTGGTGTGCGCTCGGATTCTGGCACGGACTGATCCTGCTCGCGGGCTGCGGAATGCAGGCGGCGATGAGCGCACTCGCGACGCGCGGCCGCGTGGCGCTGGGTCTCGTGCTCGCGGCGGGTGTCGGGCACCTGGCGTGGCAGGCTTGGCGGCTCAACCACGATCCGAACCTGATCGCGCACGCGCGGAACCCCTACGTCTACGCCCACCCGACGCGCGACGTCGAGCGAATGGCCCAGCGCGTGCACGAGCTGGTGCGCGCCGCGCCGAACCCGACCGCGGCGGTGGTCTACGTGATCGCGAAGGACCCGTGGCCGCTGCCGTGGTATCTGCGCGACCTGCGCGTGGGGTACTGGGAGACGCCGCCGGACGCACCCGCGGCGCCGATTGTTGCGGCGTCTGCGGAAATGCAGGACGCGGTCGCGGCGCGGCTCGCGACAGGCTACTTAACAGAGATGCGCGGCGTGCGCCCGGATCACGTGATGGTGCTGAATGTCGCGCCCGAGCTGTGGGCGCGCTACCTCGCGCAGCGCGCCGAAAACGGGCGCTCGGCGGAGGGCTCGCCGTGAACGCCTTGCGATTCACGCTGCGCGCGATGGCGTGCGATTGGGGAGTCGAAATCCTCGGCGAGCCGGACGCCTACGCCGAGCAGGCGGCGTCGGCGGCGTTCGCGGAGGTCGAGCGGCTGGAGCGGGTGCTGTCGCGCTTCGTCCCGAGCAGCGACGTCTCGCGGATCAGCGCCGCCACGCCGGGCGAGGCGGTTCGCGTCGGCATCGAGGCGTTCGAGTGCCTTGAATTGGCGGAGCGAGTTTGGCGCGAGAGCGACGGCGCGTTCGACGTCACGTATGCGTCGGCGCAGGCCGTGGATGCGAATGCGGCGGGCGGCGATGCCGGCGCGGCGCCGGCCGAAGCCGGGCATCCGCGGCTGCGGCTCGATCGCGCGACGTTGTCGGTGTCGGTGCGGGCGCCGGGGACGACGGTCGATCTTGGCGCGCTGGGCAAGGGCTTCGCGCTCGACGCAGCGGCGCAAGTGCTGACGGATTGGGGCGTGGGCGGCGCACGCCTGCACTGCGGCGGCAGCACGGTTGTTTCGCTGGGCGACGGTCCGAGTGGCGCGGCTTGGGAAGTCGATCTGCGCGATCCGTTCGACGCGACGCGGTCGGTGGCGCGCTGCCGACCGGGCGCGCTGGCGCTCAGCGGCTCGGCGAACGCGGCGCGCTCGCACATCGTCGACCCGCGCGGAAGGCCGATCGACGAGCGCCGCGCGGTGTGGGCGCTGGCGCCGTCGGCGGTGCTGGCTGACGCGCTCTCGACGGCGTTCTTGCTCTTGCGTGATGACGCGCTGGCCGCGTGGTGCGAGCGAGATACGCGCTGCGGCGCGATTGTCGCCCGGCATGACGGCGGCTGGACCGTGACCCATTTCGGCGCGGCGGCGGGCATGCTGGTCGACGCCTGACGAGCCGCACGTTGCGCCGCTGATGGCGGAGCGGGGCCGTCGCCTGCCGGCGACGCCGGACCCCCCGTTTTCCCGTAAAGCGCCGGCGGCTGCACGTTCGGCGTTTGCGGGCTAGAATCGCGGGTTCGAGTGTTTTTGAACTTCAGCGCGGCACGCCGAGCGCGGTCCGTGTCGCTGAATCTTCGGGAAAGGGTTCAGATGGCTACCAAGTACGTGTATTTCTTCGGCGACGGCAAGGCCGAGGGCAACGGGACGCAACGCGAGCTGCTCGGCGGCAAGGGCGCCGGGCTCGCGGAGATGACGGAGATCGGTCTGCCGGTTCCGGCGGGTTTCACGATCACGGTCGATGCCTGCTCCCATTTTCACGCCCACGGCGAGAAGTGGCCGCAGGGCATGGAGAAAGAGGTTCGCCAGCAGCTTGCGCGGCTGGAGAAGGTCTGCGGCAAGAAGCTGGGCGACGCGCGCGATCCGCTGCTGGTGAGCGTGCGCAGCGGCGCCGCGCGCTCGATGCCCGGCATGATGGAGACGATTCTCAACCTGGGGCTGACGGATCGCTCGGTGCTGGGGCTGGCGAAGGCCACCGGCAACGAGCGCTTTGCGTGGGACGCCTACCGGCGCTTTCTGCAGATGTACTCGACGGTCGTGGTGGGTCTGAGCAAGGACACGCTGGAAGGCAAGCTGCACCATCTGAAGGAGCGGCTGGGCGTCAAAAACGACACCGACGTGCCGGCGGATGCGCTGCGGCAGCTCTGCCAGGAATTCAAGCAGTTTTTCCGCGAGCAGACCGGCGCCGACTTCCCGCAGGACCCGTGGACGCAGCTCTACGGCGCGATCAACGCGGTGTTCCACTCGTGGAACGCGGATAAGGCGACGACGTATCGCCGGGTCGAAAAGATCACGAACCTGAAGGGCACGGGCGTCAACGTCGTGCAGATGGTCTTCGGCAACCTGGGCGACGACAGCGGCACGGGCGTGTGCTTCACGCGCGAGCCCAGCACCGGCGCGAACGAGTACTACGGCGACCTGCTGATCAATGCGCAGGGCGAGGACGTCGTGGCCGGCATTCGCACGCCGCTGCATCTCGACGAGCTGAAGCGCCTGATGCCCGCGGCGTATGAGCAGCTCGAGGCCGTGCGGGCGATGCTCGAGATTCACTACGGCGACATGCAGGACCTTGAGTTCACGATCGAGCGCGGCAAGCTGTACATGCTGCAGTGCCGCAGCGGCAAGCGCGCCCCGGCGGCGGGATTCAAGATCGCCGTCGAGCAGGCGACCCGACCGCTGATGAGCCCGGCCAAGGCGGCGCGGCTGGTGAAGGCGGGCTATCTGCCGAAGCGCTATCTGGCGGACGCGAGCCGTCCGGTGATCACGCGCGAGCAGGCGGTGGCGCGCATCAACCCGGTGGACATCGAACGCCTGTTCTACCCGGTGATCAGCTCGGCGGTGTCGCTGGACGATCTGAAGCGGCGCTTCGTGGCGCAGGGCATCAACGCGGTGCCGGGCGCGGCGTGCGGGCGCGTGGTGTTCAGCGCGCACGACGCCGAGTCGATGGCGGCCAAGGGCGAGTCGGTCATTCTCGTGCGCAAGGAGACGAGCCCCGAGGACGTCGGCGGCATGCAGGCGGCTAAGGGGATTCTGACCGCGACCGGCGGCAAGACCAGCCACGCCGCGGTGGTGGCGCGCGGTTGGGGCAAGTGCTGCATCGTGGGCTGCGAGACGCTGCGAATCGACTACCAGGCGCGGCGAGTCAGCGCCGACGGCCGGACCTTCCGCGAGGGCGATTTTCTCACGCTCGACGGCACGAGCGGCACGGTCTACGAAGGCGCGCTCGAGCTGGTGCGGCCCGAGCCGCCGGCGGAGTTCTACACGCTGCTCGAATGGGCGGACGGGTTCCGTCGGATGAAAGTGCGCACCAACGCCGACACGCCGGAGGATTCGCGCAAGGCGATCGAGATGGGAGCGGAGGGCATCGGCCTGTGCCGAACGGAGCACATGTTCTTCAGCTCGCGTGAGCGGCAGCTTGCGATTCAGGAGATGATCGTCGCCGAGACGCGCGAGGCGCGCATCGCGGCGCTCGACAAGCTGCTGCCGTTCCAGCGCGCGGATTTTGTCGGCATTTTCCAGGCCATGAACGGCAAGCCGGTGACGATCCGGCTGATCGACCCGCCGCTGCATGAATTCGTGCCGCGCACGCGCGAGCAGGCGCAGGAGCTGTCGCGGGCGACGGGCATGAGCGTCGAGCACATTTTGGCGCGAGCCGAATCGCTGCACGAAGCGAACCCGATGCTGGGGCATCGCGGCTGCCGGTTGTGCATCACGTATCCAGAGATTCTCGAGATGCAGGTGCGCGCCATCATCGAGGCGGCGGTGGCGTGTGCCAAGCAGAAGATCAAGGTGCTGCCGGAGATCATGATCCCGCTGACGATTGACGTGCGTGAGCTGCAGATTCTGACCGAGCGCGTGCGCAGCGTGGCGGACTCGATCCTCGCGCAGAGCAAGACCAAGCTGCCCTACCTGGTGGGCACGATGATCGAGACGCCGCGCGCCGCGCTGACAGCGGAACGGATCGCGGGCGTGGCCGAGTTCTTCAGCTACGGCACCAATGACCTTACGCAAATGACGATGGGGCTGTCACGCGACGACGCGGGGCGCTTCCTGCCGGATTACTGCGGCGGCGCCACCAACATCTTCGCGGAAGACCCGTTCCAGACTCTTGATCTGGCGGGCGTGGGCAAGCTGGTGCAGATGGGCATCGAGCTGGGTCGGGCCACGAATCCGGGGCTGAAGGTGGGCATCTGCGGCGAGCACGGCGGCGACCCGGCGAGCGTGCGCTTCTGCCACGAGCAGGGCATGGACTATGTGAGCTGCTCGCCGTATCGCGTGCCGATCGCACGGCTGGCGGCGGCGCAGGCGGCGATCGCGGACGCGGCGCAGGCGCGTGCGGCGGGTTCGGTCGCGAAGCAGCGCGGCGCGAAACGGCCGGCGGCGCGGCCCGCGAAGGCGGCGAAGAAGAAGCCGACGCGAAAGGCCGCGCGGCGATAAGACGCGTCGCGGATTGCGGCGGCGCGCGAAACGGAGACGAGCGATGCTGATCGCCAGGCAGGACGGGGCGACACTGGAGCTGACGCTCAACCGGCCCGAGGCACGCAACGCATTATCGCGCGCCCTGATCGCGGAGCTGACCGCGACTCTGCAGCGCGCCGACGCCGACGCAGCAGTGCGCAGCGTGATCGTCACCGGGGCGCCGCCTGCGTTCTGCGCAGGCCTCGACCTGCGCGAGGTCGCGGCTACCACCGTCGATCAGGCCGAGCATGACTCGGGCGCGCTGTTGACGTTGTTTGAGACCGTGGACAACCTGAGCAAGCCGGTCATCGCGGCGGTGAACGGACCGGCGGTCGCTGGCGGCGCGGGGCTGGTCAGCGTGTGCGATATCGTGCTGTGCGGGCGCACGCGCGGCGTGATCGGCTATCCGGAGATCAAGCGCGGGCTGGTGGCCGCGATCGTGATGACGTATTTGCGGCGGCTGGTCGGCGAGCGGCAGTCGAAGTATCTGCTGCTCACGGGTGAAAATCTCTCGGCCGAGCGGGCGCTGGAGTATCGTCTGGCGAACGAGGTGGTCGACGACGACCGGCTGTTGGACCGGGCGCGCGAGTACGCCGCGATGTTCGCGAGCTATCCGCCGGAGGCGCTGACCAACACCAAGCGGCTGCTGGCGCGGATTCGCGGGTTGGAGCACGCGGACGCGGTGCAGGAAGCGCGGGCGCTGAATGCGTCGATGCGGCTGACCGCCGAATCGCGCCAAGGCATCGGCGAGTTTCTGAAGAAGTAGGCCGGAGGCAGGCATGACGAATCGCGTCCGGAGAATCGCGGAACTCGGGCAGGCGATCTGGCTCGATTTCATCAGCCGCGATCTGCTGCGCCAGGGGGAATTGCGGGCGCTGATCGAGTCGGGCGTCTCGGGCATGACGTCGAACCCGACAATCTTCCAGAAGGCGATCGCGAGCGGCACGAGCTACGACGCGTCGCTGCGCGAGTTGGCGCGCGAAGGGCTGTCGGCGCTCGAGATTTACGAGCGGCTCGCGATTCAGGACATCACGGAAGCCGCCGACCAGTTGCGCACCGTCTACAACGAAACCCACGGGCGCGACGGCTACGTCAGCATCGAGGTGAACCCGCGGCTGGCGCACGACACCGAAGGCACCGTGGCCGAGGCGCGGCGGCTGCACGCGGCGATCGGACGGCCGAACGTGATGATCAAGGTGCCGGCGACCGAGGCGGGTCTGCCGGCGATCCGCGCGCTGATCGGTGAAGCGATCAACGTGAACGTGACGCTGATCTGTGCGATCGAAATGTACGAGCGCGTGATCCAGGCGTATCTCGAGGGGCTGCGGGCGCTGCGGGAGCAGGGGCGGCCGATCGGGCTGGTGGCGTCGGTGGCGTCGTTCTTTGTAAGCCGGGTCGACACGCTGCTCGATCCGCAGCTCACGCAGCGCGTGCAGGCCGGCGAGACGTCGCTGGCGATCCTGCGCGGACAGGCCGCGATCGCGAACGCGCGGATTGCCTACGACGTCTATCAATCGATGTTCGAGGGGCCGGGCTTCGCCGAATTGCGGGCCGCGGGCGCGCGCGTGCAGCGGCCGCTCTGGGCCAGCACGAGCACGAAGAACCCGGATTATCCGTCGACCAAGTATGTCGACGCGCTGATCGGCCCGAACACGGTGAACACCGTCCCGCCCCAGACGCTGGAGGCGATTCAGCAACATTCGACGCCGGCGCGAACGATCGATCTGGACACCGATCAGGCGTATGCGCTGCTCGAGCGGCTTGCCGCGGCCGGCATCGACTTCCGCGCCGTGACCGACGAGCTGCTGCTCGACGGGGTGCGGCAGTTCGCCGACTCGTTTGAGAAGCTGCTGGCCGACGTGGAGACGAAGCGGCGGCGGTTCGCCGGGGCGTAGCCCGCCGCGGCCGGATGTTCTCCCCTACCATGCCGAGCTTGCGCCGCGCGGCGGCGGCGCGCCGATTTCTCCTCGGGGTTTTCATCGATGGAACCGACGTTACTGGTGCTCGCGGCCGGCATGGGCAGCCGCTACGGCGGTATGAAACAGACCGAGCCGTTCGGCCCGGGCGGTGCGACGATCATGGATTACTCGATCTTCGACGCCGTGCGCGCCGGCTTCGGCCGCGTCGTGTTCGTGATTCGACCCGACATGCTCGAGTCGTTCCGGGCGACGATCGGGGCGCGTTACGAGCGGCGGCTGGCGGTGGATTACGCGCTGCAATCGCTCGATGCGCTGCCGGGAGGTCGGCGACCGCCCTCCGAGCGCACCAAGCCCTGGGGCACGGGGCAGGCGGTGCTCGTGGCCGCGGACAAGGTGCAGACGCCCTTCGCCGTCGTGAATGCCGACGATTTCTACGGACGCCAGTCGCTGGCGGCGCTCGCCGAGTTCCTGCGCACGCCGCCCGCATCGCACACGCCCAGCTACGCGATGGTGGGCTACCGGCTGCGCGAGACGCTCAGCAAGGGCGGGCAGGTTTCGCGCGGCGTGTGTCGGCTGACCGGCGACGGCTGGCTCGAAAGCGTGACCGAAACGCACAAGCTCGAAGCGGACGGGGCCGACGCGCGCAGCCTCGAAGACCCCGCTTCGCCGCGGCGGATCGCCGGCGACACGCTGGTATCAATGAACCTCTGGGGCTTTCAGCCTGACTTTTTCGAACACCTGGGACGCGGGTTCGAGGCGTTTCTCGACGGGGCGGGCGCGTCCGCGACGGCGGAGTTCTACCTGCCGTTCATGGTGCAGGACCTGGTGGCGGCAGGTCGGGTGCGCGTGCGGGTGATTCCGAGCCGGGATCGCTGGTTCGGCGTGACGAACCGCGCGGACAAGGCGATCGTGGAGGCGGCGCTGCAGTCGCTGGTGGACGAGGGGGTGTATCCGGCGCGGCTGTTCCCCGAGCAATAGCGATGAACAGGCGTGTGTAAGCGAGCGAATCGTATAACCCGCCGACATCGACTTCGCGCCGAGCTGGAATCAATGGGACGGAAGTGCCCTGCTCGCGCGCCGGCGCTTCAGCGTTTCTTGATCTCCCGAAACACGGGAGATGCGTCCAAAGTGAAGATCACGACCTCTTCGCCCGTCGCCGTGCTGATATCGTGGTGCAGGCTCACAATTCTGCTGCCGGTGATCTCCAGCACGATCGGCTCCAGGACAGGTCGCGCCGCCTCGATCAAGTGCGTCCGCACTTCTTTCAGCAGATCTCGGCCCTTGTCGGCCGGGAGTGTGCGGACGAGTTGCCGCTCCGCGTTCGTGAGCACGCCGCGCAGCCGAACCAAGAGCATGTCACCGATCAGATACGCGTGGATGTCTTTGGGTCCGCGACCCATGTACTCGAGCTCGAAGCGGCTGATCGCTTCGCAGGCCGCGGCTTCGATTTCGCCCTGAGACTTCATCAATAATCCTCACTCACGTGGCGAGGCGCGCCGAACGGGCTCGATAACGGGTTCTCCCGCGTATCATATTATCCCTTCAGGTCGCCCGGACGCCGGAGCTCACCCGCTTGCCGCCCCCGCTCAACCGTGCTACAATCCTGAGGGCAAAAAGCGGCCACGCGGTACGCGAGCGAAAATCGGCCGGTACAACGCAGCCTCCATAATGACGTAGGTCGACTAACGAACGGCACTCCGCCACGGCGGGGGGCCAGTTGAGAGTACGCCGACGTGCCCAACCATCGCAAGGTGGTTGGGCACGTCTTTTTTTTTTCCAATGGCGGCAGTGATCGCCGGCAGGGACGGATTTGATGACCCCACCCATTCAGACGATGGCGCAGCGGATTGCGGCTGCAGCGGGCGAATTGGGGACCAAGCGCACCGGTTTGATGCCGACCGGCGTCACCGTGGTGCAGAGCGACGGCACCCTGGTCATCACTCTCCACGGCGCGTTGTCGCCGGCGGAGTTGGCTTTGGCGAAGACTCCCGATGGTGCGCTGAAAGTTCAGGAGTTTCATCGCGAGCTCTTCGCGAGCAACGCGGCCGCACTGCGGGCCGAGATCAAGCGAATCACGGGTGTCGAAGTACGCGAGGCGACGGCAGAGGTGGAACCCTCGACCGGCACGGTCGTCGCCGTCTTCGCGACGGGGACGATCGTCCAGGTGTTTCTGCTCAAGAGCTCAATCTCGGCGGACGCTTGGAACAAGCGTGCGGCCGACGGGCCGAATGGATGAGCCTGTATGACAAATCCGTCAAACAAGGAGCGTCTCATGGACAAACGTATCGCGACTCGATGCACGGCGCCGTCGCAGCGCACGCCCGGCGTCCTTGTCGCCGATGACGAGCCCGAGGTGCGTGACGTCGTCGATACGGCGCTGCGCCGCGCGGGATATTGCGTCTGGCTCGCGGCCGATGGGCAGCATGCGCTCGAGGTATTCCAAACCAATCATCGGGCCATCGATGCGGCGTTGCTCGACGTGAACATGCCGCGTCTGAATGGACTGCAGGCGCTGGCCGCGATTCAGGAGATCGCCCCGCGGATTCCCTGTTGCTTCATGAGCGGAGGACTCGGCGCGTACGCGGCGGAAGACCTCCGCAACCAGGGAGCGCTCGGGCTGCTGAAAAAGCCGTTCACGCTTGCCGCGGTCATACGCGCCGTGCGCCGCCTCGTCGACGTCGGCCAATCGGCGGCGCCCGCGGGCGCACGTCGTCGCGATCTGATGACGTCGCAGTCGCTGCTGTTGGACGCGCGCAACACGGACCATCTCGAGAGCCCCGGACGTTCCGGAGCAGGAAATGCACGCGACGCCCAAGGGCCGTGAGAGGCCTCGAGCGTCACACGACAGCGTAGCGCGACGTCGCACTAGACCAGGAGCCGGGATGGATCGACAAATCGGGCAAGTATGTCTGCTCGCTGTCGAAGCAACAGCGGGCGCTCGAACGTGCGAGATGCAGAGTCGGCGCCGCCGGCTCCATCGCCGCGCAGCGTTAGGACCACGTGCATTGGAGAAATGCCATGCTTTGGACACTTGCTGTAATTCTCGTATTGATGTGGCTGCTTGGGATGATCACTTCCTACACGATGAGTGGGTTCATCCACGTCCTACTGGTGGTAGCGCTCATCGTGGTGGTCGTACGGGTCATACAGAACCGCCGCCTGTCGGTCTGAACGCGCACGCCGCGGGCGGCGTGCGAACGAAGGGGCAGCGGACACGTGCGAGCGCCCCGGCGCGTCCGCGCCCGCCCGAGCGGCGCGTCCGACCGGGGCCGGGAACATGAACGCGAGGCGTGCTGCGCTCAACGCCGCGTACTCCCGGGCCGCTGGCGGATCCCAGATGTTCGCACCGAAAGGATGAACCCATGTCAAGCGTCCGGCCTCTATTCGTATCAACCTATCCGCCGGAGGAGTGTGGACTCGCCACCTTTACCTGTGACTCCGCCGATGCGTTCGATGTCGCGGCTCGCAGACCCGCCTCCTCGATCGCCGCGATCCGCAAGACGCGCGCGTTTCAAAGCGATGATCCGCGGGTTGTGCACATCGTCGACAACGAACGGCCCGGCGCCTACACACTCCTGGCGGACGTCGCGAACGACGGCCCCTACGACGTGGTCAGCATCCAGCACGAATTCGGCCTCTACCCGGGCGAGTGGGGCGCCGACTTGCTCGATTTCGTCATTGCCTGCCGCAAGCCGGTGGTCACCACGTTGCACACGTTGATGGCCGACCCGGCTCCGATTCCGCGACGGATTATCCGCCATCTCGCGGCCCTGAGTCGAGCTACGGTAGTCATGACGAACATCGGCGCGCAGCTACTGCACAGCCGCTACGGCGTGCCGAGCGATCGCGTACGGGTAATTCCCCACGGCGTCCCGGAAGTGAGTTCCACGCCGGACGAGGAGTGCAAGGCGCATTTGGGGTTGAGTCGGAAGAGGGTTCTGTGCACGTTCGGGCTCATCAACCGCGGGAAGGGCCTGGAACACATGATTCAGGCCATGCCGCGGATTGTGCAGGCGTTTCCGGACGCGATCTACCAGATCGTCGGCATCACGCATCCGCAAGTCAAACGCGCCGAAGGCGAAGTTTACCGCGACTCCCTCGCTGCCATGGCGCTCGCGCTCGGCGTGGGAGCGCACGTGCGGTTTGTGAACCGCTTCCTCAGTCTGCCGGAGCTTATCGAGCATCTGCAGGCCTGCGACGTGTATGTCACGCCCTACGCCGGGAAGGACCAAATCGCCAGCGGCACGCTGGCGTACGCCATCGCGGCGGGGCGGCCCGTAGTGAGCACGGCTTATCTCTACGCCGAAGAGGTGCTGGCGGAGGGTCGCGGGTTGATCGTGCCCTTTGCGCAGAGCGCTGCGTTGGCCGACGCGATCATCCGTTTTCTCAGCGACGATGCGCTCCGCTTGGAGACAAGCCGCCGAGCCTACGCGTACGCCCGGCCGATGCGCTGGTCCAACGTGGGCCGAAAGTACCTGAGCCTGTTTCGACAACTCGCGGCTCCGTCCGCAGGGCGGTCTGCGCAGGCCGGAGGTCCGTCCGGCGCCATACGAGGCGCGGCGGACCTCAAATTTGCGACAACCCGGATGGCGTGTGATGCACGAACCGACTGAGATCCGTCTGAGCCACCTTGACCATCTGACCGATTCCACTGGACTGATCCAGCATGCGATCTACAGCATCGCGCGGCGCGAGAGCGGTTATACGGTTGACGACAACGCGCGGGCGTTGCGCTTGTGCGTGCGCCTCTGGTGTCGGCGGCCCGATGACCACATGTTGAGCCGGGTCTCCAAGTACTTGAGTCTCCTCGAGCACGCCCGCCGGCCTGGCGGCGGATTTCACGACCTGATGAGCTATCAGCACCAGTGGTTCGACACCGACAGTCGGGGCGATTGCCAGGGCCAGGCCGTGCGCGCCCTGGCCGAAGTGCTGGGCAGCACGTTGCCCGACGACTACCGTCTGCTCGCGCGCGAGCTGATCGAGGCCGTTCTTCCCACGCTTGCAGAGTTGCGCAGTCTGCGAGCGCAGGCCTACGTGATCCTGGCGTACGGTCGACTGTGGAGCGACGGCGTCAAAGACTTCGAGACACTCGAGAATGTAGCCGGACTGGCCGCCGACCGGCTGGCCGAATGCTACGCCCGCTCCCGGCGGCCGCACTGGCGCTGGTTTGAGTCGCGACTGACCTACGCGAACGCGGTATTGCCGCACGCGATGCTGGTCGCGTCGCGCCGGTGGCCGGAGAAATCGTTCCTCACTGCGGCGCAGGAGTCGCTGAGCTTCCTGGATTCGGTTACCACGGCGGCGAACGTGTTCTGGCCCGTGGGCAACCATGGCTGGTACCCGCATGGCGAAGCGAAGGCGATGTACGACCAGCAGCCAGTGGAAGCGATGACGATGGCGGACGCGGCGCTCGCGGCGGTTGATCTGACGCGCGCCGAGGCCGACGTGGCAATGTTCCGCCGCGCGCGAGACTGGTTCCACGGGCGGAACAGTCTCCAGCGACCCCTCGCGGACGAGCGAACCGGCGGATGTTGCGACGGTCTGCAACCCGCCGGAATCAACCGCAACCAGGGTGCAGAGTCGACGCTCGCGTATCTGTGGACTGAATTGCATCAATGCGAGCTCGAGGAATTGCTGGCGCCGCGCGTCGGCCCGACGCGCGCGGAACCGAGTCAAGTCCAAGGCGCGCCCCGGGGTTAGCCGAAGAAGCTGAGACGTGCAGGATGGATTCTCAGAGTGCATCTGCAGACCCGCAGCGCTCAGTTGAGAGCACCCCGGCCCGCGTTGCGAGGGCGAGCCGGAGTCTGAACACAATAGCGCGCATTCGATGTGTCGGAAAGAACGAAATCGGGTCCGGCCTGGAGCATTCGTGCTATTCTCCGCGACCCATGAGGAGCCGCAAAGTTGAGCGAGCCGCGAACGGGCAATGCCTACCCGCAACTCTTCCATCGACATCCCGAGAATCCGATCCTGACGGCGCGGGACTGGCCCTACCCAGCGCACACCGTTTTCAACGCCGGGGCGTGCCAGGTCGGCGATGAGACCATTCTCCTTGTACGGGTCGAAGATCGTCGCGGACATTCGCATCTCACGGTCGCGCGCAGCCATGACGGCGCGTCGAACTGGAGAATCGACCCGCGGCCCAGCTTCGCGCCCGATCCGCTGAACCACTCGGAAGAGGCTTGGGGCGTCGAAGACCCGCGCCTGACCTGGGTCGAGGAGCGCGGCGAGTGGATCATCGCCTACACCGCCTACTCCCCAAGCGGCCCCATGGTCTCCCTCGCCCGGACCGCGGATTTCAAGTCCTTCACCCGACTCGGTCCGGTCATGCCCCCCGAGGACAAGGACGCCGCCATCTTTCCACGACGCTTCGGCAACCGTTACGCGATGATCCATCGCCCGGTCTCCGGCGGCAGTTCCGGCGCGCACATCTGGCTCTCGTTTTCGCCCGACATGATCCACTGGGGGGACCACCAGATCCTGCTGCACGCGCGGCGCGGCGCTTGGTGGGACGCCAACAAGATCGGTCTGAGCCCGCCGCCACTGGAAACCGCCGAGGGATGGTTGCTGCTCTACCACGGCGTGCGCCAAACGCCAGGGGGCTGTCTGTATCGCCTGGGTCTGGCGCTGCTCGACTTGGACGACCCGCGCCGCGTCTTGCGCCGCAGCGATGAGTGGATTTTCGCACCCGCGGCCCCCTACGAGCAGCACGGCGACGTCAGCGGCGTCGTGTTTCCGTGCGGGTGGATTCTGGACAAGGCCAGCGGCGTGGTCCGCATCTACTACGGCGGCGCCGATAGCTGCGTCGCACTCGCCACGGCGCGCCTCGCCGATCTGCTCAACTACCTGCGCGCATGCCCCGCGGCGGGGAGCACGCCCGCGTGATCGTCGTCCGCGCGCGATCGGGAGCCTGTCCCCGGCGTGCTGTTCGAACGACCGCCGCGCAGTGAACGACGCCTACGCTTGCTCCGCGGGAGTTTCGGCGCGTCGGGCCGGTACGTCAGTCTGACCGCGCACGGACGGCCCCGCAGCCCATCCAGCCCGCGTGATCGCTGGTTCGGCGTGACGAACCGCGCGGACAAGGCGATCGTGGAGACGGCGCTGCAGTCGCTGGTGGACGAGGGGGTGTATCCGGCGCGGCTGTGGGACTGGCCGGGCGCTCGCTTTCGATCTTGGTTTGATTTTTCGCTGGCATCAGTTTCATGCGCCCGATAGCCTGATTGCGCCCGCGAGCGTGTCGCGCGCGGTTGCGGTTCGAGCGGACGCATCCCATGAGCACCGAGTCCTCGAAAATTCGCTTCTCCTGTGCCTGCGGCAAGCAGCTCTCGGCGCCCGCCGCGGCCGCGGGGCGTCGCGCGCGCTGTCCGCAGTGTCAGGCGGTAGTCGAGGTTCCGCGGCCGGAGGCGGAGCTGGCGGCCCTCGATCCGCTGGCGGACGAACTGCATCTCGCGCCGCCGGCGCCGCTGCCGCCGACGGAGGAGCGGCGTTCGCGGGTGGCGCCGGCGCCGACCGAGTCGGGGCGTCAATGTCCGAGCTGCAAGCGGATGATTCCGCCGCCCGCGCGGCTTTGCACGGCCTGCGGCATCGATCTGAAGACCGGCCGCTTTCTACAGATGGTCGACGACTCGCACCTCGACGTGGTCTATTCCAACACGCAGGGCATCGTTTTCTGGCTGAGCTGGCTGATCTGGTTCGGCATCTTTCCGATCACCACCGAAGCCTTCGGCGTGCGTCGACCGTGGATGTCCTACGGCATCGCCGTCGTCACGATCCTGGTGAGTTTCTGGTTCTTCGCGGCCGTGGTCTACACCGACGATCCTTCGATCGAAGCCATGCGCGTCATGATGTGGACCGGCAAGGTCGAGAAGATCAACTTCGCCGAGCTCGGGCTGGACGAACAGGCGCTCGCGGAGCCGGCGAATGAGGAGCCTGACGACGAGCTCGAACCGACGCTGTCAGCACCGGGGTCAGAGGTCGACGAGGCGCTCTCCGATTTGGGCCAGTTCCATTGGTATCGGACGTTTACGGCGGCGCTCGTGCACGCGGACTTTTTTCACCTGCTCGGGAACATGCTCATGTTCATGGTCTTCGGGCTCGCGGTGAACAAGCTGGTGGGCAATCTGCTCACGTTGATCTGCTACCCGCTGCTGGCGGTCGGTTCGTCGCTCATCCATCTCGCCGTGTACTCCGACACGGCGCTTCACTCTCTGCTCGGGGCTTCGGGCGCAATCATGGGTCTCGCCGGCATGTACTTCGTGCTCCTCACCACCACCCGCGTGCACATCGTGGCCTGGTGGCGCTGGGGGTTGATCAACCTCTTCCGGCTGAACATGAATATCTTCGGCGTGCGCGGATTCTGGGTCGTGCTGGCCTACATCGCGCTCGACGTGCTGTTCATCCTGCGCCGAGCCGAAGACGGCGTGGCCCACTGGGCGCACTTCGGCGGATTCCTGGTGGGCGCGGCACTGGGGCTGATCCTGCTGCTGGCGCGCGTGGTGAACACGCGCGGCGGCGACCTGATCTCGACGACGCTCGGCTACCGCGCCGCCTGGCTGCTCGGCGGGCCGAACGCGCGACGCTGGGTGCTGTGGTAGGGTTCGGCAGACCCGGACGCGCGGTTACACCATGCCGACGCTGCGCAGTCCGGAATGCAGTTGCCGCCAGCGCTGTTCCAGCGAGCCCGTGAAACCGATCGACATCCGCACCAGTCCGGGCGAGATGCCAGCGCTGGCCTTCTCCGCGTCGCTCAGCTCGCTCGACGTCGACGCGCCCGAGGCCGACATCAGCGTGTCGAAATACCCCAGGCTGACCGCCATGAAGCCGAAGCGCTCCTCGTTCTGAAGCGTTTCCATCAGCGCTTCGGCTTTTTCGAGCGTGCCGAGGTCGAGCGTCAGCAGGCCGCCGAAGCCGTACTCGGGCCGATGCAGCCGCGCCAGCAGCGCGTGATCGGGGTGCTGCGGCAGCCCGGGGTAATTCACGCGCAGACCCAGGTCGCGCAGCCGGCGCGCGAACTCGAGCGCCCGGTGGCTGTGCTCGGTCATGCGCAGGCCCAGGTGCGGCAGGCGCAGACTCAGGTTGAAGGCGATGCGCGGGTCCATCGTGGGGCCGAGCAGCATCAGCGAGCCGTGCAGCAGGTTCATCATGCTCTGCACGAACTCGGTACGGCCGCAGATGGCGCCGCCGATGATGTCCGAGCCGCCGCTGATGAACTTCGTAAGGCTGTGGATGACCACGTCGGCGCCGAGTTGCACCGGGGCCAGCACGAGCGGCGCGAAGGTGTTGTCGACCACGAGTTGTGCGCCGTGCTGGTGGGCGATGCGCGCCAGCGCGGGAATGTCCGCAACCGCCAGCGTCGGATTCGCGATGCTCTCGACGTACAGCACTCTCGTGCGCGGGGTGAAGGCGGCTTCGACTGCGTGCAGGTCGCGCACATCGACGAACGTCGTGTGAATGTTGGCTTTCTGCGGCAGGTAATGCGACAGCAGCGCGAACGAGCCGCCGTAGATCGCGTTGCCGGCGACGACGTGGTCGCCGCTGTTGCAGAGCTGCAGGACCGCGGCGGATACCGCGCCCATGCCGCTGGCGCTGCAGTAGCCCGCCTCGGCGCCCTCGAGCGCGGCGAGTTGGCGACCGAGTGCGTAGACGGTCGGGTTGAAGTGTCGTCCGTACAGGTAGCAGCCGCCGGTGTCGGGTCCGAGGCGACCCTGAAAGATTTCGGGCAGGGTGTGGGCCCGCATCACCGTGAATGTGGTGCTGGCCTCGATCGAGAGGTTTACTCCGCCGTGCTCGCCGAACTCGTGCCGCGCGCTGGCGAGCGATTCCATGGGGTCGAAGCCGGGCATGACGCACCTCCTGCCGAACACCGCCGATACCACTCTATCGCAATTGTCGGCGCGGCAGCGCAGTGGGCGAGGCGCAGATTCGGCGTGCTGTAGGGCGAGAGTGTCCGGCGACGACCGGCCGCGGGCTGCACTGTTCAAGCCCGAGCGGTTCTGGGACGATGTCTTCGCGGATTCTGCGCGCAGGAGACCGACCCTTGTCCACCAGCCGTTCCAAGACCGTGCAGCGAATTGGAATTCTCACGGGCGGCGGCGACTGCCCCGGCCTGAACGCGGTGATCCGCGTGATCACCAAGGCCGCGATCAACAAGCTGGGCATCGAGGTGCTCGGCATCGAAGATGGGTATCTCGGGCTCATCCGCAACCGCATGCACCCCCTCACCCTGCACGACGTGTCGAACATCCTGACGACCGGCGGCACGATCCTGGGCACCACCAACTCCGCCGATCCGCAGCGATTCGCGGTCGCCGAGGACAGCTCCGGCCGGCCGGTGTTTCAGGATGTGACCGACCGCGTGGTCGAGCACGTGCGCGAGCGCGGGCTTGATCTGCTGATCTGCGTGGGCGGCGACGGAACCATGAGCGGCGCCGCCAAGCTGATCGAGCGCGGCATCCCCTGCATCGGCGTGCCCAAGACGATCGACAACGACCTGATGCACACCGACATCACGTTCGGCTTCACGACGGCGGTGCAGACGGCGACCGAAGCGCTCGACCGGGTGCATACGACCGGCAGCAGCCATCACCGGGTGATGATTGTGGAGCTGATGGGCCGCAACGCCGGCTGGCTGACGATGCACGCCGGCCTGGCCAGCGGGTCGGATGTGATCCTGATCCCGGAAATTGCCTACGACATCGAGTCGATCGTCGAAACCTGTCGCGTGCGCTCGCGGCGCGGCAAGCGGTTCACGCTGGTGGCCGTCTCGGAGGGAGCTCGCCCCAAGGATGGCAAGCAGGTCGTAGCGCACCTCGACGAGAAGAGCCCCGATCCGGTGCGGCTGGGCGGCATAGCACACGTGCTCGCGAAACAGATCGAGCACAAGTCGGGCCTGGAGTGCCGGGCGACGATTCTCGGTCATGTGCAGCGCGGCGGCACGCCCGTGGCGTATGACCGGGTGCTGGCGACGGCCTTCGGGCACAAGGCGATCCAGATGGTCGCGACGCACGAATGGAACCAGCTCGTCATCATGAAGGACGGCAGCGCCGGAATGGTGCCGATCAAGTCGGTCGCCAACCAGCAGCGGCTGGTCGAGTTGGACGACCCGTTGATCGGAATGGCCCGGGCGCTCGGCGTCTGCATGGGCGACTGACCGTTCGGCCCGCGTTCCGCAAAAGCGCGCAAATTCTAGCCCCTGTCTGAACGAATCCACGTTATAGATACGCGCGGTCTCCCGCCGGATCGGCGGGCGACGCCAGACAGGAGCCACTGCATGTCGAAGACGCCCCCGACTGCCGCGCAGGCCGCGGCCCGCGACGTTCACGAAGTGCGTTTCGTGGCGTATCCCAAGCTGATGTTCGTTTGGCCGCTGATTCTGATGGGTCTGCTGCTGTGGCCGTTCGCGGCGCCCGATGCGTCGGCGGACCGGCTCGAGACGCTGGCCTGGGTCTATGTCTTCACGCTGGCGCTGGTGCTCATGACGCTGGGCGTGGACGTCGACCGCAACCAGGCGGCGTTCTGGGTGGTACTGGTCTTTGCGATCTGGATACTCGGCAAGTGGCTGAAAGAGACGCGCGGGCTGGATTTCTTCGCGTGGCCATACCTGTGGTTCGACCGGCTCGACATCCGCTACGACCGCAACCTGGGACTGGGCGTGAGCGTGATCATGGCCATCCCGTTCGCGGTGATGATGGGCTGGGCGCGCTTCAACGACAGTTGGCGCATTACGCACAACGAGTTTGAGCACTATTCCTTCGGTCGGATGGACGACTCTCTCGGTCGCGGGGCCAAGACGATTCGCACCGAGTTCCCCTGCGTGTTCGAGCTGCTGCTGGGCGGGGCGGGCACGATGATCGTCTACAACGCGACCGGCACCCAGGAGCTGCGGCGCATCCCGCACGTGCTCTTTCTGCCGACGGTGCGCAAGCGGCTGAACAAGATTCTCGAGGCGACGTCGGTGGTGAACGCCGAGCGCGCGCTCACCGAGGAAGAGGACGGCTAGCGACCTGAGTTGCCCGGCTCAGTTCGTCCGCGCTGGGGGACCGGGTTTGTGCGAGTCCTGGTGCGAGAATCTTTTCTCGCACCGCCGCAGCGGCTTGGATCGTTGGTTGGCACCGGTATCTTGGGTGGCATGGGTGGCATGCTTTCGCGGTACTCCGCGTAAGCATGCAATTCGCCGCGATTCAGGCGTTGACGCTCACCAATCTTCAGGCAGCGCTGCCTACGTCCTAATGCGGGAAAGGTCTCTCGAACCAGGCCCTGCTGACGCCGATCAGCGGCGGCGTTTGCGCTTCTTGTCGCGCTGGCGCGGGTCGTAGCGGGTTGAACCCTTCTGCAGCTTGGGCACTTTGCCGCCGGTGAGAGCGCCTAGGTCGCCCAGTTGCTGGGTCATGCGCATGCGCTGCATCATGCCCATTCCCGCCATCTGTTTCATCATGCCGCGCATCTGCAGGAACTGCTTGACGAGTCCGCTGACTTCCTGCGGGTCGACGCCGGCGCCGCGCGCGATTCGTCTGCGGCGCGAGGCCTCGATGACGTCGGGGTTGCGGCGCTCCTTGGGGGTCATGGCGTGGATGATGCCGCGAAATCGGTTCAGGTCGTCGTCGGAGACTTCGAGCCCGTCGAGCTGCGCCCCCACGCCGGGGATCATTTTCAGGAGCTGCTTCATCGGCCCCATCTTGCGGAAGCTCTCGAGCTGGCTGAGAAAGTCATCGAGATCGAGCGAGCCCTTGGCCATCTTCTCCTGGGCCCGTTGCGCCTGCTCGGCGTCGAAGTTCTCCTGGGCTTTCTCGACCAGCGAAACCACGTCGCCCATGCCCAGGATGCGGCCGGCGATGCGCTCCGGGTGAAATTCCTCGAGCGCGTCGAGCTTCTCGCCGACGCCGATGAACTTGATCGGCTTGCCGGTGACGGACTTCACGGAGAGCGCCGCGCCGCCGCGGGTGTCTGAATCGAACTTGGTGAGGATCACGCCGTCGAGTTCGAGCCGTTGGTCGAAGCTGCGCGCCGTGTTGACGGCGTCCTGGCCGGTCATGGCGTCGAGCACGAGGTAGATCTGATGCGGTCGTGTCGCGTTCGCGACCTGCTCGATCTCCTTCATCAGCTCTTCGTCGATCGCGAGCCGGCCCGCGGTGTCGAGGATCACGACGTCGCGATCGAGGCGGCGCGACTCGGCGACGGCGCTGCGGCACACGATCACCGGATTTTGCTGACTGCGGTCGGCATGCACCGGTACTTCGAGCTGGCGGCCGAGGACTTCGAGCTGGTCGATGGCCGCGGGCCGCTTCAGGTCGGCCGCGACCAGCATCGGCTTCTTGCCGCGCAGCATGCAGTAGCGCGCCAGCTTGGCGCAGGTTGTTGTCTTTCCCGAGCCTTGCAGGCCCGCCATCAGGATGACCGTGGGCGGCTGCGAGACGAAGGGAATGCGCGTTTCGACGGGGCCCATGAGCGCGACCAGTTCGTCATGCACGACCTTCACGAGCACCTGGTCGGGCTTGAGGGTCTTGATGACCTCCTGGCCGAGGGCTTTCTGCAGCGCGTCTTCGGTGAATTTGCGTGCGACGTCGAGGTTGACGTCCGCTTCCAGAAGCGCCGTGCGCACCTCGCGCAGCGCTTCGCGCACGTTGGTCTCGGTGACGCGGCCGCGCCCGCGAATGCTGCGAAAAACGCCGGATAGCTTCTCGCTCAAGGCATCGAACATTTGGGCGAGTGTAGCGTGCGGCTGGCGCAGCCGGTAGGCGGCTTCGTCAGCGTGTGCGGCGTTCAATCCAGTCGATGACTCCGGGGTATACCTGCTCGCAGGCGAGCGGCGCCGCTTCAAGCTCGCCGTGGGCGATGTCGTCGAAGAGGCGGAACTCGCGCTCCTGCGACCGGATGTGTTCGTAGAAGGCGCTGCGGGTGACGTCGGGGTTGGCGATGCGGTCGCGTCCGCCGGCGAGCACGAGGGTGGGGGCGACGATCTGCTGGTAGTGATCGGAGTAGACGTGGCGCACGTCGCCGAGTGCGCTCACGAATGCGCCGGCCTGCACGCAGCGCCGCAACTGGCTGAGCACGCCGGCCTTCATGTCGGCGACGACGAAGCGCCGCCCGCGCAGCAGCACCTCGGCGCGGTGCTGGCTGGCGCCGGTGAACATGCCGGCCAGGTTCAGGCCCGCCTGCGCCAGCCGATGCTCGACGCTGCGAAAGGCGCTAAGGAAGCGCGGGCTGATGCGCTCGGCGGCGGCGGCGAAGGGCGCGGCGCGCAGCCATTGCAGCGGCACGCTGCCGGCGGATTGCACCAGCGCCTCGACCCAGCCCAGGCGGGCCATGATCTCGAACGGAAAGTTGGCATCGCTGTCGTTGCGCCAGAAGTCCGCGAGCAATACATCCCAGCGCAGGCGGCCGTCGTCGGCGTAGACGCTGCGCGGCCAACGCAGGGCCGCCGGAAACTCCGCGAAAATCAGCCCCGCGAGCCGCGTCTGACGCTCGGCGGCGACGGCGTGGTCGGCATAGACGCGCGCGCCGTCCCAGCACGCGCCCTGCGCGTAGCCCGCGAGCGTCATCGCGCCCATGCTGGCGCCGATGACAACCGGCGCTGCGCGACGCTGCGCGACGACGTGATCGACCACCGCCGGCAGGTCGTAGAGGATGAAGTGATCGACGCACCAGTCGCTCTGACCGTGGGCGGGCCGGCTGAGCATGTGCGGCGCGCCGTGGCCGCGCAAATTCACCAGCCAGACGTCAAAGCCGCGCTCGTGCAGCAGATTGGCGAGGCTGCGGAAACGGAAGCTAGGGCCGTCGATCGGCGGCAGGTCCCATAGGTCGGCGTTCACGGCCAGGCCGTGCAGAAAGATCACCGGTGGACCGTCAGCGTGACGCCGCTTGACGGCGATTGTTGCGCCGTCGCTTGTTCGCACGTGTTCGAGCACCAAGGGCGCGTTCACGGCACGAGTGTACCGGGCGGCGGCGCAGCGGCTCGCTGCGGTGCGCAGTGCCACAGCGCTTCGACGTTGCCGCCGTGACCGGCGATCGGGCTGTCGATCTCGCCGAGAATGCGCCAGCCGAGCTCGTGCAGGTCGGCGCGAACCTGTGCGAAGACGGCTTCGCGCTCGTGCGGCGCGACCACGCCGGCGCGGCGTTGGCGCGAGTTGGCTTCGTATTGCGGCTTGACGAGCGCAATCACGCTGCCGGCGGCTGCGAGCATGCGACGCACGGAGGGCAGCACGAGCCGCAGCGGCGTCCAGCCCACGTCGATCGTGACGAGTGCGCAATGCTCGGGCGCAACGAAATCGATGGCGTTGGTGCGCTCGTGCAGGGCGACGCGCGGATCGCTGCGCAGCGAAGGCGCCAGCACTCCGTAGCCGGGATCCACCGCGTAGACGCGCCGCGCGCCGTGGCGCAGCAGGCAGTCGACGAAACCGCCGACATGGCTGCCCAAATCGCAGCACACCTGGTCGCGCGGATTGACGGCGAACGCGCGCAGGGCGGCGTCGAGTTTCTCCCCGGCGCGGGTTACGAACGGGCCGGAACTGGTCATGGCCGGCGCGGCTGGCGCTCGGTGATGACCCAATCGCCGTTGGAACGCCGCTCGATGACGATCGACTCGAACGCGGGCGTCCACTCGAAGACGCGGCCGTCGACGCGGAGCGCGACGCTGCGCTCGCGCGGCAGCGGCAGTTCCTGGCGCGTGAACTCGAGCCGCGCGATGTTGGCGGTGTCGACGATTAGGCGGCGCTCGGCGGGTTCGCACCGCACGTCGCACGCGCTTTTTCGGAGCGGGTCGGCGGCGGCGACAATGCGGACGTAGGGCGGCACCTCGGGCAGCGCGGGGCGCGAGGCGGGCTGCGTTGCGGGGGCAGACGCAGGCTGGGACTCGGGCGCGGGCCGGCCGGCGGGAGCGGTCGCAGGTACGTGGCGCGGGGTAGCCGGGTCGCAGCCGGCAAGGACGGCGAGCAGGACGAGGGCCGCGCTGCGTAGTGGGCGGGTCATTCGCGGAATTATACGAAGCGGCGGGTCGAAGGTTGCGGTGCGCGGCTGCGCCAGCGGCGTGCGTGAATCGCGCAGGGCGCGTCAGGACCGCTCCGGATTCTAGGAATGCTAGCAATCGGCGTCCTAGGCTCTCGCAACGGCGGGCGGCGATCGAGCACGCCCCCAGCGGGAGAGTGCCGTGTTCGACGAGATCGGCGAGCAGATGCGGGGATTCGTGCGTTCGCTGGGGTCGCTGCTCCCGCAACGCCGCCCACGACGCGATCGCACGCGCGTGGTGCGGCCGTGGGTGGCGGATTACGAGCATAGCTACCCCAGCGTGGGGCTTACGCCGTCGCGGGCGCTGGCGCTGCTGCACGCGGCGGACGGCGGATCGCCGCAGACGCAGTTCGAGTTGTTCGCGGAGATGCTGCAGAAATGGCCGCGGCTGGCGGCGGTGGAGTCGACACGGCGGCTGGCGCTAACCGGGCTGGAGTGGGAGATCACCGGCAGCGGCGGAGCCGGAGGCGAGAGCGCGCTGCGCGCGGCGGACTACTGCGCCGAGGTGTTGGGGCGCATTCCGAATCTGCGCGCCGCGCTGGATCACCTGGCACACGCCATCGGCTTCGGCATCGCGGTTGTCGAATTGGTCTGGGAGCGCGGCGAACTCATCGACCTGACGCCGGTGCCGTATTCGCGGCTGATGTCGGACGCGCGGCAGCCGTGGCGGCTCCGCGTGCTGACGGAAGAGGAGCCAAGCCGGGGCGTGCCGCTGGATGAGCAGCCGAACAAGTGGCTGGTGCACCAGCCGACCAGCAATACCGGCCGCTACTTCGAGGGCGGGTTGCTGCGGGCGTCGGTGCTGCTGTACCTGGCGCAGAATCTGAGCTTCAAGGACTGGTTGATTTACTCGCAAGTCGCGGGCATGCCGGTGCGCGTGGCGAGGTACGAACCGGGGACCGCGGACGGCGACAAGCAGCAACTGCTGCGGATGCTGGAGGCGCTGGGGACCGACGCGGTCGCGGTGTTCAGCAAGAACGTGGACTTGCAGTTCATCGAGGCGGCGCGCGGCAGCGACAAGCCCTATCAGGCGCTGCAGGACTACTGCAACACCGAGATCACGATTCTGTGGCTGGGGCAGCACCTGACGACGGACGTGCGCGCCAGCGGCTCGCGGGCCGCGGCGGAGGTGCACGATCGCGTGCGCGAGGATTTGCTGGTCGATGACATCGCCGACGAGGGCTGGTCGCTGCGACGCGACGTGTTGACGCCGATGGTGCGGGCGCGGTTCGGCGGCGAGGCGGCGGCGCCGTTTTTCCGGCGCTCGCTGGTGCAGGCGGTGGACACCAAGAAGCTGGCGGAGACGCTGGCGATCGCGGTGCGCGACCTGGGCGTGGAGCTGCCGCGGCGGTGGCTGCATCGAGCGCTGGGCATTCCCGAGGCGCTGCCGGGCGAAGCGGTGCTCGCGGCCGACGCGGCGCGGGTGCGGCCATGAGCGGGCGCGGTGAGACGGTGCGTCGGCGACGTGCGACGCCGCGCGTGGCGCTGACGCTGCGGCGGGCGCTGCCGGGCGATGCGGCGCCGCTGGGTTTCTTCTTCGACACGGTGCTGCGGCGGGATTACTTCGTGCGGCGCGGGCAACTGGCGGAGATTCTGTCGGGCGCGCATCACGAAGTGTTCGTCGCCGAGATCGACCAGGTGCTGGTGGGCGTCGCGATCACGACGCGCGGCGCTCGGCTGGTGAACGCGCTGGTGCATCCGGCGTATCGCGGGCTGGGAATCGGCCGCAAGCTGCTGGACGCGAGCGGGGCGCGCGAGGTGCGCGCGAAGATCGACATGTCGACGGGCGACCCGCGCGGCTTCTATCACGAGCAGGGATTCGTCTCCACCGGGCGGCGCAACAGCAAAGGCAACATCGAACTGATGACGCGCGACCCGTTCGCGCGACGCGAAGCGCGGCGTGCGCGGGCAGCGGCGCGATCGGATCGGGACACGGACACGGGCGCGGCCGGCGGCGAGCCGACCGACCGCAGAAAGTGAGGAACGCATGCGCAGGAAGCGAACCAGGGAGAGCGAGGGACTCGCGTCGGCGGCGCGGGCGCACGTGCTGCGCCGTCTGCGCGACGCGGCGCGACTGGCGCGCGACGGGCTGCCCGAGTCGATTGACCAGTTTCGTGAGCTGTTGGGGGACGTCGCGGCGCGGGCGGCGGCCTGGGACGTCGCGCACGGCGACCCGCGCGCGGCTTCGAGCGTGCTCCGCGCGGCGCTGGCGATCGGCGAGGACGGCGCCGGCGAGCCGGTGCGCGAGTTTCTGCTGATTCCGTACGGCGAGGTGGTCGTGGATCGACCGGTGCAGGGCGGGAACTTCGTGTTTACGCGCCGGCACGCGGAATCCGCCGCGCAGTGGTTTGAGCAGATCGGGCGCAAGCTGGCGATCGACTACGAGCACCAGTCGTTCGATCGGCTCAACACGCGTCCGGACGGTTTGCGCCCGGCGGCGGGCTGGATCGGGCGGCTTCAGGCGCGTGAGGACGGGCTGTGGGCGGCCGACGTGACGTGGACGCCGCGGGCGCGCGAGCTGCTGCGCAGCGGCGAGTATCGCTACTTCTCGCCGGTCATCTACTGGACCGACGCCGAGCGCAGCGACGTTGCGGGCCTGGGGCCGGTGGCGCTGACGAACGATCCGGCGATGCGCGGTGTGCCGGGCTTGGCCGCGGGGAGTGCGGCGGAACCGCCTGACGCTTCGGATGCCGTGGACGAGCCGGCGGAGGACGGCGCCGCGCCGCGCGAGGAAGTGGAGGCGGAGCTGGAGCTGCTGCGGCGGCAGTTGCGCTCGCAGGAGGCGGACACGTTCGTGGAGCGCGGGCTGCGCCAGGGTCGCATCGTGGAGTGCACGAGCCAGGACTGGCGCGAGGAGTACCTGCGCGATCCGCAGACGGCGGTCGAGCGGTTGCAGCGAGCGCCGGTGCTGCTGCCGCCGGGGCGGGTGATTCAGCCGCCGCAGCCGGGGGCGCGATCGGCGGCGGTCGGTCTCGCGGACGTGCATGGGCGGCTGGGGATCGAGGCGGCCGACCTTGAGGCGTACGAGCGGGCGGCGGCGGCGGGACGGGTGCGGCGTTTTTCGGGCGCGAGTGAGTGAATGCGCGCGGCCCGGGGGGCTGCGGCGTGAAACGGAGGGCAAGCGATGCCATTGACAGCGAGTCGAGACGTGCAGTTCTTCGCGAGCGAGGAGTTCGTGGACCTGCCGGTGAACGCGAACACGGTGATTTACAAGGGGGCGTTCGTGGGGCGCGACCGGGCGACGGGATTCGCGCGGCCGTTGATTGCGGGGGACGAGTTTCTGGGGCTGGCGCTGCGCGACGCGAACAATGCCTTCGCGGGCAACGTGGCGGGCGGCATCAACGTGCGGCTGAATCAGCACGTCGACATCGTGCACACGCTGAGCAGTGTGGCGCAGGCCGACGTGGGCAAGGACGTGTACGCCAGCGACGACTCGACGCTGGTGCTGTCGGGGCTGCTGAACAGCCGCGTGGGGCGGATCGTCGCGGTGGACGGAGCGAACCTGGCGCGCGTGCGGCTGCATCCGCTGGCGGCGCTGAGCGGCGTGCTCGAGCCGATGCCGATCACGGTGCTGAACGACGCCGACGCGACGCTGACGCTGGATCACGTGAACCGCGTGCTCATGATCGCGAATTCGGCGGCGCGGACGTTGACGCTGCCGTCGGTGACGAGCGTGCGTCCCGGCGGCTGGATTCGCCTGATCAAGACGAACTCGGGGGCGTTTGCGGTGACGCTGGACGGAAACGGAGCGGAGACGATCGACGGCGCGACGACGTTTGCGGGCGTCGACGCGCTGAACGACGTGGTGCAGATCATGTGCACGGGCAGCGGCTGGACGATTGTGAGCCGCGATATCACGTAGCCGCGGTTTGCGCAGGGCGCAGGCACGCGGCGGAGCGGATCGGGCGCAGCAAACGAGACGGTGAAACACGCGCGAATGCGCGAGGAGCGATCAGATGAGCGTGGTGCTGGACACGGGCCTGACGTCGAAGGCGATCGTCGGGCGGTTTTATCGGCGGCTGGAGGAGTTTGCGCAGGCGGCGTGGTGGACGCGGCTGGCGATGCGTTTCGGCAGCTCGCAGGAAAGCGAGACGTATCGCTGGCTGGGAATGGTGCCGCAGGTGCGCGAGTGGATCGGCGCCCGCAAGGTGCGGCCGCTGCGCGCCCAGGGCATCACGATCGTGAACAAAGTGTGGGAGTCGACGATTCGCATCGACGCCGACGAGCAGCGGCGTGACAAGAGCGGGCAGATTCTGGTGCGGGTGAACGAGATGGCGCGGCGGGTGGCGACGCACCCGAACAAGCTGGTGACCGATCTGCTGATCGCGGGCGGTACGAGCAACGGCTACGACGGCGTTCCGTTCTTCTCGACGACGCACACCGAAGGCGACAGCGGAACGCAGAGCAACGCCCTGACCTACAACGCGACGACTCCGACGGCGCCGACCGAAACCGAGATGTTCCAGGCGGTGGTGCAGGCGATTTCGCAGATCGTCGGCCTGCGCGACGACCAGGGCGAGCCGCTGAACGAGGCGGCGCGCGAATTCATGGTGATGGTGCCGATGGCGTTCCTGTCGTCGACGCTGGTGGCGCTGGCGGGCCAGGAGCTGAATGGCTCGAGCAATCCGCTCGCGAGCGCGGGTCCGTTCAAGGTCGAGTGGGTGGCGAACCCGCGGCTGACGTGGACCGATCAGTTCGCGGTGTTCCGCACCGACGGCGACGCGCGGCCGTTCATCTTCCAGGAAGAGCTGCCGGTGCAGGTGCAGGTGCTGGCGGAGGGCAGCGAGCTGGAGATGAACGAGAACCAGCACCAATACGGCGTGAAAGCCGTGCATGCAGCCGGGTTCGGGTTCTGGCAGAACGCCTGCCGCGTGCAGTTCACCTAGCGGCGCGGGGGCGGAGCGGGCGGCGCGTCCGAGAGGCGCGCCGCCCTTTTTCGGATCGAGCCGGGAAGGGAGTCGATCATGGCCTACGCGACGACGGTGGAGTTGCAGGCGCGGCTGGGGGTGACGCTCTACGCGCGGCTGACCGATCGCGTGAACGGTGCGACGGCGAGCGACGCGGTCGGTGCGGAGCTGCTGGCCGAAGCCGAAAGCGAGCTGAACAGCTATCTGGCGCGGCGCTACGCGACGCCGATCGACCTGGGCGCGCGGCCGGAGCTGGCGGACGTTCTGTCGGGGGCGGTGCTGGACATCGCGGAGTACCGGGCGTGGCGCGGCACGCCGTTCGCGGCAGGTTTGCCGTCGCGGGTGACGCTGCTGTACGAGGGCGTCGTGCAGTGGCTGCGCGCGATCGCGGCGGGGGAGCTCAACCTGCCGGCGGCGGCGCCTCCCGCGGCCCGCGTTTCGGAGGACGACGCGCCGCGCTACGCGGCGAGCGAGCGGATTTTCCGGGCCGAGGAGCTGGACGGGCTGTAGCGGCTTGCACCCCGGGGCGGGCTGTATACTTCGCTCGGCTGCGAGCCGGCCGCCGCGGGTGCTCATGGACTGGCAGTCTTCACGCGCATTGATCGAAGCGCTCGCACGCGACGACGTGAGTGCGGAGGAGCGCCACGCGGTCGAGCGGCTGCTGGAGCAGAACCCCGACGCGCGGGACTTTTTCCGACAACTCACCGCGGCGCGCTTTCCCACCCTGCCGAACTACACCATCGTGGCCCAGGTGGGCAAAGGCGGGTTCGGCGTTGTCTACAAGGCGATTCACCACACCAAGGAGCGCAGCGAGGCGCTGAAGGTGCTCTTCGGCAAGACGCCGTTGCTGGCGTCGTACTTCGAGAACGAAGTGCACCTGATCGCGAAGCTGCGCCACGCCAACATCGCGACGCTGTTCGACGCGCAGCTCGCCACCCCGCCGCTTTTTTACACGATGGAATTCGTCGAGGGGCAGCGGCTCAACGATTACGTGAAGAGCCGGGATGTGACGCTGGCGCAGCGCGTCGAGGTGGTGCGCAAGGTGGCGCTGGCGATGGACTATGCGCATCGCCAAGGTGTCGTGCACCGCGACATCAAGCCGCAGAACGTGCTGATCGATGCGGCGGGCGAGCCGCACGTAGTGGATTTCGGCATTGCGCTGCGGCTGGGGCTGGCGCGGGCGGCAGGCGCTGATTCGCCGCAGCCGGAGGGGCCGGTCGGGACGATCGGCTACATCGCGCCGGAGCAGATGAACGGTCAGCCGGTGGACGCGCGGGCGGACGTGTTCGCGCTGGGGGCGCTGCTGTTTCATTGCGTGACGGGCGAGCCGGCCAAGCACGCGAGCGAGCCGGGTCACGTGCTGCGAGCGCTGCGCGAGCGGCGCGTCACGCAGCCGGACGACCTGGCGGCGGTGATTCAGCGCTGTCTGGCGGAGGAGCCGGGGCAGCGCTACGCGACCGCGGCCGCGCTGGCGACCGATCTGGATAACTACCTGGCGGGGCGCGACGTCGTGGCACGCGGGCGTCAGCCGCTGCGCGCGCGGTTGCGGCGAATATCGAAGCTGCTGCTGCGGCGGCACCCGATGGCGGTGCGCGTGGCGGCGCTGGCGCTGGTGGCGGTGCTGTTGACGCAACTGTTCACCCTGCAGGGTGCGCGCTATGTGTATGGAACGGGGCCGGCGCATCAGACGATGATGGTGGTGTACACGCCCGAATCGGCGGCGGCCGCGGCGGCGCTGGACCCGGACATCGCGGCGCTGGATCTGGAGCAGCGCGGGGCGCTGCGCGTGCTGTACGGCAAGATGCTTCAGAAGCTGAGCCTGACGCGGCCGCGTGTGGTGGTGCTGGACGCGACGCTGGCGGACTGTCGACCCGAGTTCGACGCGGCGTTCATCGCCGGGGCGAACAAGCTCGCGAGTCAGCATACGCCGGTCATCGTCGGCGCGAAGGAGTTCGATGCGCGCGGCGAGCCGCGCATCTGCGCGCAAATTCGGGCGGCGATTCACGGCTGCGGCACGCTGATGTCGGTGGCGCCGGATTGGGCGCTCTGGCAGTACGAAGTGGTGCATTGCGTGCGGCGCGGGCACGAGGCGCCGTTTCCGTCGCTGTCGGTGGCGGCGTACGCGGCGGCGCGATTCGCGGATTGCGATCCGGCGCTGGAGCTGAACGCGGACGGGCTGCTGTTGTCGGTTCGCTATCGAAGGCACAATCCGGAAGCCGAGGAGTCGCGTTTCGAGGCCACGAGCGACGAATTGCCGCTGGAGCGGGTGACGACCGTGGGCGCCGGCGATCTGCTGTGGCTGCTGCATCTGAAGCCGGGCGACAAGGTGGCGCACGCGCGGATCACGGCGCGGCCGGCGGACTACTGGGCGACGCACACGCTGACGTTTCACGAAGTCCTGGTGGCGGACGCCGATCAGATCGGGCGTTGGTTCCTGGGCAAGGTGGTGGTGCTGGGCGATGCGACCGGACGCGACGTGTATCGCGGACCGCGCGGCGAGCGGCTGAATGGCTGTCAGGTGCACGCGGAAACGATCGACAACCTGATTTCGATGAACCTGCCGATCCGGATGAGCCTGCGTGATCTGGCGGTGCGCTGCTGCATATGGGCGGCGGTGGCGGGGCTGGTGGCGGGAATGCCGCCGGCCGGGCGCGGATTGACGCGTGTGCGGGCGGGCGTGTTGATGGGAGTAGGAGCGCTCGGGCTGGTGATCGGCAGCATCGGTGCGCTCTACATGACGCAGCCGGTTGCGCTCGAGAGCACGCTGGCGGTGGGCGTTCTGCTGGCGTCAGGCAGTGCTGCGCTGCTGGCGCGGCTGGCGGCGCATCGCGAGATGCTGCTGCTGCCGGGGGCGGCGACCGCGGCGTCAGACGACGCGACCAACATGGCGAGCACGATTCTGGCCGGACCGACGCCGTCATGAGACGCGCGAACCGCAGGGCGAAATAATAGTAGACGCGCTGCGCGCGGGCCGGAGGCGAATGCCACCTATGCGACGCACGCAACCCATTCCACGCGTGAAACGATCTGCCCCACAATTATCAGCCGATTCGCAGATTTTTCTCCCGGCCGCGTTAGCGCTGTTCGCCGATTCCGTTTGTCGGGATGGAAGCGAGCGCGATTCTGCGCGGAAACGATCGCGCGGCCGCGAGTAGAATGGAGAACTTCGGGTGAGGGATACGCATGCGATTCGGGATCATTATCGTCGCTGCCGCCGCGCTTTTGCTCGCGCCGCCGGTGCGTGCCAATGAGCTGATTTTCCGCGGCAGTGTTCACAAGGCGCTCGGCGACGCCACGCTCTCGATCGACTCGCGGGATCGGCTGGTCGTGGACGACATTGGCTCCAGCGGGCTGGATGGCGTGCGGATCGAGGTCGGTCCGGCGGAGTTTGTAGAGCTGGACCTCACGCCGCAGCCGCTTGGTCTGCCGGTCGGGGCGCGCCAGAGCTTCTCGGCGATCGGGCAGGTGCTCGGCGTGCCGGACGTGACGGCCGGCGCGATCGAGTTTGCGCGGACTCCGAATGGGGTGTCGGTCTCGGCTACGTTTGCGGGACTTGGCGCGCCGCCGCGACTGGTCGAGGTGTACGCGGCCGGGAACCTCTTGACCGTCGTCACGGTTACCTCGCCCGTGGCGGCGACGGTGCTGTCGGACGCCTGGCCGACTGCGGTTACGGTGTGGCGTGACGCGCCGGGGTCGAATCGCCCCGCGTTCGGGGCACGCTGGTCCACGCCGGTGGCGCTGGAACTCGCCGGCGGTGCGTTCGCGACGGGCGATGAAGTGCGGGTGGTCGTGATTTCCGCGAACAACGATTTGGGCTTCGTTACGGAAATCGAAGGGACGGGGTCGGACGTTCCCGAGCTGTTCGTCGAGGACGAGGCGATCGATCCGGACTGTGAAGGCGACGTAGACGGCGACGGCGACGTGGACCTGTCCGACCTGGGCATCGTGCTCGCGAATTTCGGCGCGACCGAGAACGTCTCAGCAGCGGACGGCGATCTCGACCGCGACGGCGCCGTTGGACTGTCGGATCTCGGCATCCTGCTGGCGGTGTTCAACCTGCCCTGCGACTGACGCCGACCGCGTTCCAGCCGCGCTGACTTTCGAATACACTCCTCCGCTTCGGTGGAGACAGGGCGAATGTCGACCGCGACGGCGGCACATACGGCACAGGAACTGGGCGAGGCGCGCGGCACTGCTGCGGCGTTGCTGGAGCTTTCAAAAGCTCGGCTCAGCGCGCTGGTGGTGCTCACGGCCGTCGTCGGATACCTGCTCGGCGCGGCGGACCCGCTGAACTGGCTGCGCCTGGCGGCGCTGGTGGCGGGCACGACGCTGTCGGCTTTCGGCGCCAACGCGCTCAACCAATGCCTCGAAATCGAGCGCGATCGGCGCATGATCCGCACGCGCACCCGCCCGTTGCCGGCGGGGGACCTCTCGGCGATGTTCGCGTGGCGCTGCGCGATCGTGATGGCGGCGGCGGGGCCGCTGCTGCTGGCGATGGGCGTAAACGCGCTGACCGCCGGGCTTTCGGCGGCCTGCATCGCGATCTACGTCCTGATCTACACCCCGATGAAAGTTCACACCACGCTGAACACGCTGGTGGGAGCAGTCGTGGGCGCGATTCCGCCGTTGATGGGTTGGGCGGCGGCAACCGACGGGCTAGGCCCCGGCGGGCTGGCGCTGGCCGCAATCCTGTTCGTCTGGCAGATTCCGCACTTCCTGGCGCTGGCCTGGCTTTATCGAGATGACTATGCCCGCGGCGGCTATCGCATGCTGCCGCTGCTGGACCCCGACGGTCGGCGCACGGCGCGCGTCATTCTGCTCTACAGTCTGATGCTGGTGCCGGTTTCGCTGGCGCTCACGCTGCTGAGCGTGACGGGAGCGATGTACGCGGTCGCGGCGCTGGTTCTGGGTTGCATCCTGCTGGCGCTTGCGGTGCGGCTGTACTTCGATCGTTGCGACGGGAACGCGCGGCGCGTCTTTCTGGCGAGTGTGATCTACCTGCCGCTGCTGCTGCTGGCGATGAGCGCTGATCGCGCGCCGGGCCGGGCGCTGCCGCTGCCGGATTCCACCCTGCTCGCCGCCGGGCCCTAGCCGTGAGCACCTCGAGTCAGCCCGCGCCGACCGCCACCGCGCCTCGCGTGCGTCTCGATTTTGCGAGCGGCGGTTGGGTGCTGCTGCTGGCGGGCATCATCTGCGTTGGATTCTTCGGCTGGGCGGTGTCGGCGACGCTCCGCTCAGAGCGGGTCGCGCTCCGCGGCGATGGACGGAACGTCGCGTCGTACGGCTTCACACTGGAGCCTTGCCTGGTCGATCGCGCGCCGCTGGTCGCGGGCGGGATCGCGCGCGACGAATTGCACGCGCTGGTCGATCCGCCGGTGGATCGCGCGGCAGACGTGAACCCGGAAAAGAAATTCGCCGGCGTTCGGAAGCTGTGGCCCAGCGATCGCGTGGTCGGCGTTCGCATCAACGATGAGATCCGCGCCTACCCGCTGTGGGTGCTCACCTGGCACGAGATCGTGAACGACACCGTGGGCGGAGAGCCGATCCTGGTGACGTACAGCCCGCTGTGCGACAGCGTGGCGGTGTTCGAGCGGCGCGTCGGCGGCGAAGTGGCCGAGTTCGGCGTCAGCGGGCTGTTGCACAATTCGAATCTGTTGATGTTTGACCGGCGCACCGCGCCGGCGGACGAGAGCCTTTGGAGCCAACTGCAGTTTCGCGCCATCGCAGGGCCCGCGGCGGCGAACGGCGAGACTCTGAAGCTGCTGCCCGCGGCCGTCGTGACGTGGGGCGAGTGGACCCGGCGGTTTCCGGAGACGACGGTGGTGCGGCCGCGCGTTGGCAGCGCCGTTCCATACAAGCGAGACGCATACCTGCCCTACTTTGGCGACGAGAAGCTGCGTTTCCCGGTGTCGCCCATGCCGCCGCCGCGCGACGGGCTGGGCGTGAAGACGCGGGTGCTGGCGGTTCGCGACGGCGAGGCGTGGCGGCTGCGCCGGTTGGACAGCGTGCGCGGCGTGGATGAATGGCTCGCGACCCCGTCGGTGCATGCCTTCTGGTTTGCGTGGCATGCCCAGCATCCGTCGAGCACGACGTTCGAGTGAAACGAAAACGCCGCGAATACCAAACCCGCGCAAACTGCGATAGCATCGCGGGAATGATCCGGCTCGCGCCGTCGACGAAATGCAGGCGATTCGTCGTACAACGGGCGCGCACCCTGCTGTGCGCGGCGGCGCTGGCCTTGACGCTGCCGGGCTGCGATTCATCAAGCCAGGGCCGGTCTGACACGACGCGCGGCGAAGAGGCTCCGACCCATCGCGTGCGGCTGGCGCAGTATCGCTTCGCTCCCGGCCTGGCCGAGGCGCATCCGGAAGTGGCCGCGTTTCTGCGCGGTTTTCTCGAGACCTGCCTGGCGCGAGACTACGAAGGCTATCGGCGCATGCTGAGCACCAGCGCCACGCCCGACAGCCGCGAGCGCTTCGAAGCGCTCTTCAACGCGCTGGAGGCGATCACGATCGACGCCATCGAGCCGCGCGCCGACGCCAGTCTCGAGGACGGCCGAGCGTTTGTCGTGCGCTGGACGGTCGACATCGACCCCACCACGCCGCTCGGACAGCGGCGGGCGCGGCGGCACGTCGCGGCCCTAGTTCATCGCGAGCTTGGAATCTGGCGGATTCGACCCGCGCCGGGCGAGAAGCGCAGCGCGGACGGCGCTGCGCCGGCGTCCGCACCTGTCGCCAGCGCGCCCTCGTATCCCTGGGAAGACGAATGAACGCCGCGCTCGCGGCGCTGCCGCTTGTCGCCGCCTGCCTGCAAGCGGCAAGCGTCGATTCGCGCAGCGAACTCCCCCCGGACGTGCTCGAAGGGCTCGCGGCCGCCGAGGATTTCGCGCAGAACTTCGATTTCCCCGGCTTCTACGCGCTGCTGCGCGCAGTTTCGCGCGCTGAGCTTTCGCCGGGCTGGAGCGGTGCGGCGCAGGAGCTGACCGACTGGCGCGTGCTGCTCGAGCGCCCGTCGAACTTTCGCGGCGCGGCGCTGACGGTGCGCGGCGTCGTGGGCCGCAACTCACAGTGGGCGCTGACAAAGCCGCCGCTCGACCGGCTGGGAATGCTGACGCAGCTTGAGCTGTACCGCGACGATCAGCCGCTGGCGTGCACCGTGGTGCTGACCGAGGATGCGCGGGATGTGCCGCTCGGGGCCGCGATCCGGGTCACGGGCTACTTTGTGATGATCCGGCAGTACTACTCCGTTAGCAACGAACTGCGGCCGGCGGCGGTGCTGGTGGGGCACGGCCCGACCGAGATCGAGCGCCCTGCGCCGCCGCACGACATGCCGCCGATGGCGGGGCTGGCGGCGTCCGTCGGCGGCGGGCTGCTGCTGGCGGGAGTGCTCTTGTGGCTGGCGCGCCGGCGCAGCCGGCCAGAACGCGGCCCGGCACCCCTGAACCCCTTCGATGACGCCGCCGGAGACGCTCGACCGTGATCGTCGACCTGCATTGCCACTACACGCTGTCGGCGCGGCGGGCGGACGCCGCAATGCAGCGCTTCTCGTTTGAGCCGGCGCAGGACGGCGCCGCAGCGGCGTGGGATTCGTGCGTCTCGCCGCGGGCGGCGGGGTCGATCGTGTGGCGCGGGCTGCGCGCGCTGATCGGATTGAGTCCGTGGGAGCCGATCGGCCCGCAGCTCGATGAGCGTCTGGCTGAGATTTATCAGCGGCATCTGTTCGCGCCGGGGCCGATTGAGCGCTACGTGCTGCTGGCGTTTGACTGGTACCACGACGACGCCGGACACCGGCCGGGGCTGCCCGAGCGCGACGATCAATTCGGCAGCGACATCTACACGTCAAACAGCCTGGTGCGGGCGTTGTGCCGGGCGCACCCGGAGCGATTCCTGTTCGGTGCGTCGGTGCATCCCTATCGCAAAGATGCGCCGGAGTTGGTACGCGAAGTGTTCGCCGCCGGTGCGTCGCTCCTCAAGTGGATTCCGCTGCACCAGAACATCGACATCGCCGATCCGCGCACGGTCGCCGTCCTGCGCACCTGCGCAGCGCTCGAGTTGCCGCTGCTCGTGCATTACGGCGAGGAATTCACGCTTGCGACGCAACACCCCGAGCACCGGCCGTTGTCGGCGCTGCTGCACGTTCTGTCGCGTCTGCCGCGGCGCGAGCGTCCCAAGGTGATCGTGGCGCATCTGGCCACGCCGGTGTCGGCGCTTGGAGCGTGGGAGCACACCGATGCGCTGGTCGCTGTGCTGCGCGACGGCGCGCTGGATGGCCGGCTCTACGCCGACATTTCGGCGTTGACCACGCTCGGCAAGTTTCCGTATGTCGCGAAGTTCGCGCGCGAGCAGGACCTTCATCCGCGGCTGCTCTTCGGCTCGGATTTTCCGGTCCCGGTGTGCGTGCCGCTGCTGCGAAGCGTGGTGGGCGGCGCGGCGGCCGATATTGCGCGCGAGCGTTCGTGGCCGCAGAAAGCGTGCCGCATTTTCCAGCAGGCCGGATACAACCAGATCGTGTTCGAGCAGGCGCCCGACGTTTTGCCGAATGTGAATTTTTTCCAAGGGTGATCCGCCGCTCGAATTCCCACTTGGGAACGTCGTACGCTGCTGCGGTCTAGTTTTCATTTTCATCTCGGGTTCATGGCCGTGCGCGTCGAGCGTGCGACCCGCAGTCGTTTCGCGGGCGAACGAGACGCCGCCGACCGCAGCAGAGGGGAGCAAGGCGATGCGACGAAATCGGTTTCGTGTTGCGATTCTGACGTTCGCCGCGGTTCCGGCGCTGGCCGAAAACTCGCAATTCACGGTGTTGCCGAATCTTTCGGGCGGAGCGATCCAGGGTAGCGCCCGCGGATTGTCAGCCGACGGGCGTGTTGTCGTCGGCTCGGGCACCGACGCCGCCGGCGCCGTGGCGATGCGCTGGGTCGATGGCGTGCCCGAGGCGATCGGCGATCTGCCCAGCGGCCGGCGCGCCACGCACTGTTATTCCTTGTCGCCCGACGCCGATTTCTTCGTCGGCGGGACGCTCGGCGCGTGGGGGTTCGTGCTCTCCGATGGAGCTTTGCTCGAATTGACCGCGCCGGTCGGCGTCGGAATACCGGACGTCGCGGCGTATGACGTGTCGGATGACGGACGCATGGCGGTGGGCCGTGCGTCGTACTTCCCCAGCAGCGCGATCCGCTGGGACGATGGCACGCCGCTCAACCTTGGAAAACTCGCGGGCTCATCGCTCGGCGTAGGCGCCGTCGCCAGCGGCGTGTCGGCGGACGGCGCTATCGTCGTCGGCTCGTCGGACAGCTCGAGCGGGGTGCAGGCATATCGCTGGCAGAGCGGCGTATTCACCGCGCTCGGAGACCTGGCGGGCGGCGCGTTCGCGAGCGGGGCAGCCGACGTCTCCGCAGATGGCGCCGTCATCGTGGGCTTCGGTACCACCGGCACCGGCAGCGTCGCGGTGCGCTGGGTGAACGGAGTGATCGGCAGTCTGGGCGATCTGCCGGGCGGCGAAACCAGCGCCTTCGGCCTCGGAGTGTCGCGCAACGGCAGCTTTGTCGTCGGTCGCGGAAACACCGTCGAGGGCGCGCGTGCCTTTGTCTGGGACGCCGCCAATGGCCTGCGAGACGTGAACGCGCTGCTCGAAAGCCAGGGTGTGTCGCTCGAGGGGCTCGCGCTGACGTCGGCCTTCGCCGTGTCCGACGACGGGCGTACGTTGGCGGGCGAGGGGTTCTACGAGGATTCGTCTGGATCGTTCGCCTGGACAGCGCGGCTGGGCGAGCCGCCGCTCGCGTGCCCGGGCGATCTCAATGGAGACTCGGTTGTCGATCTGGCGGACCTGGGAATCGTGCTGGCGAACTTCGACGGCGACAATGTCAGCCTGCACGACGGCGACTACAACTGCGACGGGCAGATCGACCTGTCTGATCTCGGTGTGGTGCTGGCGCTCTTCGGCTCGCGCTGCGTGTAGCGGGTCGACCGGCGCGGCTTGCGTTTTCGCGTCATCCGCCCAAAGTAGCGGGATGGACGCGCGCTGGCTGGACATTGACCACGACACGCCGAACTTTCGGCTGGCGCGCACGATTGGGCTGTTCTGTGCGGTGATCGCGGCGCTGTGCGTGGTCGGTTGCAGCGTGGCGATTGCGATGGCGATCAGCGCGCCCGACTGGGTTGTCGTGGCTATTCCCGTCTCCGCCCTCGCCGGCTTCGTCACGCTTACTGCGATTCACTCCAGACGTGGCGTCATTCGCGCGGTGCACGCGGCAGTGCAGTCGTTCGAGCAGGATTCGCCGGGTGCGGTGCGGGAGTTGGTCAAGGACGCCGCGAATCTGAGCGGGCAAGCCTGGCCGCGGTTCGCGCGCGCCGCGCTGGATCACGGCCTGCGCGATGTCACGATTCGCGTCAGTCCGATCGCGGCTCGGCTGCCTGTTCCGCCGCTGGATCAGCCGATTTCGCCGCTGCCGCTGAACGAAGCCGATGAGAATTTCCGGGCGCTGGCGCGCGCCTGGCTCGGCGACAGCGCCGGATTGCCAAAGGGCGATTCGGGGGACTATTTGGCTCGCCGCTGGCTGCGCAGCATCCGTATGGGTGGGATGGGAATGACGGTCCTGTTCGGGCTCTTCACGCTTGGCCACGCCTGGGACTCGCTGCAAACCGGCGCGCCCACCGTGCGTTTTCTATTGTTTCTTGTGTCATTCCTGGTTTCGCTCATCGGCCCGATGTTTGCATTCTCGACGGTGGGCGAGCAACTGTTCGTCACGAACGGCGGACTGGTGCGGCGGCGCGTCGTGCGGCGCGGCGGCGGCTGGCACGTCGAGGTGTTCCGGCGCGAGGACTCAGTGCTCGTCGTGCACCCGCTCAATCCGCAGGCGTGGCGCATGCTGCTGCGGAACGAGGCCGGCTCGATCAAGGTGCTGCTGACGTCGACCGAGTGCGCGATGATGCTGGCGGCCTGGCGCAGTCCGCTTCCGCCGCCGGAGGCGACGGCGCTGGCGGATTTGGCGGAATAGGCTGGGCGGAGCGCGACTTCAAAGTGACGCGTGCCGGCGCGTCACGCGGTCACGCCGGCGGCGCTCACTCGACCTGCATCACCTCGACGCCGAGCACATTGGCGTGGCCTTCGCGGATGCGCCGCAGCACCTGCACGTCGGGCCGGTTGCTGATGCGGATGTGGGCGCAGGCCGCCTCGCCGCCGTTGTAGATGAAGTGGTCCATTTCCTCGGCGTTGATGTTGGCCTCGGCGATTTCCTTGAAAACGTGGGCCAGGCCGCCGGGCCGGTTGACGAGCCGCACCACCAGCATGCAGTTGGTGGAGGGGTTCTTGGTGTTCACCATATTCAGGAGGACGCCGGTGGCGCGGTAGTGCTGAACGATGCGCACGGTTTCGGCGGCGACAGCTATCTGAGCTTCTTCGGTCGAAGCGCCGATGTGGTGCGTGACGTAGCAGTTGGGCAGACCCTGCAGCGGCGAGGTCGCCGTCTCGGCGTCTGCGGTCGGCTCGTTGTCGAAAACGTCGAGCCCGGCGCAGCGCAGCTTGCCGGTTTTCAGCGCCTCCGCGAGCGCGGCTTCGTCGACGATTCCGGCGCGGCTGGTGTTGAGCAGCATGGCGGTGGGTTTCATCAGGGCGAGCCGCTGTGCGTCGATCAGGTTCTTGGTCGAAGCGCCGCCGGGGATGTGGATCGAAACCACGTCGGACTGGCGCAGCAGGTCGTCGAGGTCGACGCGGCGGCAGGCGGGGTGGTCGGCGAAGCGGCGATGCCGGCCGAGGTGGTAGTAGAGCACGTTCATGTCGAGCGCGAGTGCGGCGCGTGCGACGCAGGTGCCGATGGCGCCGGCGCCGATGATGCCGAGGGTGCGTCCCTTCAGGCCGCGCGACTTGCTGAATTCCTTCTTTTTCCAGCGGCCGGCGCGAAACTCGCTGACGTTGTCGGGAATGCGCCGGTCGAGCGAGATCATGAGGCCGATGGTGAGTTCGGCGACGGCGGCGGAGTTCATGCCCGGGCAGTTCGCAACCATGATGCCGCGCTTGCTGGCGGCGTCGACGTCGATGTTGTCGACGCCGGAGCCGGCCCGCACGATGCCCTGCAGGCGTTCGGCGGCGGCGATGACGTCGGCGGGGACCTTGGTTGAGCGGACGATCAGCAGTTCCGGGGCGTATTCGCGCAGCACCGTCTTGAGTGCGTCGCCTTTGAGGCCGGGCTCGCTGCGGATTTCCGCGCCGAGTGCCGTGAGCTGCTCGATTCCCCAGGCCTCGAATTTGTCGGCGATGAGAATTTTCATGGTTGTGTCCTTTCGCGCTGCGGGTGATGGCAGTGTAACGCGCCGCGGCCGGCGCGGTCGCGCCGTGCGACGTCGCGAACGTGGTGCGGGCGACGGCTGTTTCATTTGTTCTGAAATATTCTGTCAGGTCTGGACGCTGCGCGCTGCCGGGCAATACAACCCGCAGTCGGGCAAGGCGGTAGCGGCACGATTCTCGGGACCAGCATGGTCGGGCTAAGCGGTCTCTATTCCTCGATTCGCGCGGATCTGGAAGCGGTGCAGGCCGCGTTCCGCGCCGAGCTCGTCAGCGATCAACCCTTCATTCAGCAACTGTTCGAGCACACGGAGCAGTATCACGGCAAGTTGATTCGTCCGGCGCTGCTGCTGCTTTGTGCGCAGGCTTGCGGCGGTGTGCGGCCGGCGCACGCGGTGCTCGGCGCGGTGGTCGAGATGGTGCACATCGCGACGCTGGTGCACGACGACGTGCTGGATCACGCGGATCTGCGGCGGCGCAGCGCCACGGTGAATCGTCTGTGCGGCAACGAGCGGGCGGTGCTGCTGGGGGACGTGCTGTTCAGCCATGCCTATCACCTGTGCGCGGGGCTGGAGTCGCAGCTCGCGGCGCGCGTGATCGGCGCGACGGCCGTGACGCTGTGCGAAGGCGAGATGATGCAGGTGGCCAACCGCGGGAATTTCGCGCTGTCGGAGGCGGCGTACCTGGACATCATCGAGCGCAAGACCGGATCGCTGATCGGCGCCTCGGCGCTGCTCGGCGCGCGCTACGCCGGGGCGGACGAGGCGCGGGCGCGGGCGTTTCGTGCGTTCGGGCTGAATCTGGGCATCGCGTTTCAGATCGCCGACGACCTGCTGGATGTGACGGGCAACGAAGCACGGGTCGGCAAGTCGGTGGGGCGCGACGTGGAGACGGGCAAGCTGACGCTGCCGCTGATTCACTACCTGCGCGAGCAGGATGCCGCGGCGCGGGCCGAGATGCTGGCGCTGCTCGGCGGACAGGCCGAGGATCGCGACCGGCGCATCGCGGAGCGGCTGGCGGACTCGGACAGCCTCGCGTACGCGACCGACACGGCGGCGGCATATGTGCAGCGCGGCCTGGCCGGGCTTGCGGACCTGCCGGCCAGCGACGGTCTGGCGAGCCTGCGCGCGATGGCGGCGTTTGTGATCGACCGCGACCACTGATTCGCTGCTGCGGCGGTCCGCGTTGCTTCCTAACCAAGTCTTAACCGCAGACACGCGAGCGGGGTCGCATCCCGACGCGGGATTTGCTATAACATCCGGCGGTTTTCTGCGGCGAGGACAATTCGTTCACGCGCGAGCAGCGTCCGAGAACGCTCCGCGACGAGACCGGTGTATCGCATGAGCGCGGTGGTCCGCATGGCGCAGGCGAGGTCGCGATCGGTACGGCGCGCCGCGGTCGAAGAGCGCGAGCAGACCTGGTGGTCTGCGAACCGCGGCCGGATTCTGCTGGCGACGTTGCTGACGGCGGCTGCGGCATTCGCGTGGTACTGGAATCGCGAGACGAATCCGGTGCTGGCGGCGACGAACGGGTATGTGTGCGTGTCGACCGGCGAGGTGTTCGTGCTGTCGACCGATAAGACGCGCCTGCTGCCCGAGGAGAACCCGCGGACCAAAGAGCGCACGCTGCTGCCGTGCTTGCAGCGGCCGGATGGCGAGGTCGAGGTTGTCGCCCGCTATCGGACGTATCTGGAAGGGCTGAAAGATCAGAATCGCGTGGTGGACGTGGGAACCCTGATGGTGCGGAGGACCGGCGAATGAAAGTCGTTCGGGCAAAGCGACGCGGCTTCACGCTGATTGAACTGCTGGTCGTCGTGGCGATCATCGCGCTGCTGATTTCGATCTTGCTGCCGAGCCTGCGCTGTGCGCGGGATTCGGCCCGCACAGCGAAGTGCGGTGTGCAGTTGCGCGCGATCGGCACTGGCATGAATGCGTATTTCACCGAGAACAAGGACTGGATTCCCGGCATCAATACGACCGGGCTGGGCCTGCGTATCCAACTGCGCTCCAACACCGACAAATTGAGCGTGGTGCGCAAGCCCGACATGCCGGCGCAGACGTGGGACTGGCTGACGCCGATCCTGCGGTACGACACCGAGATGGGCGACAACCGCGCCAAGCGATTCCAGTTGGCGATCAATCGCTATCAGTGTCCGTCGAACGAGGGCATCAACACGGACCAGCTTTACTATGACGTGCCGCCGCCGGATTTGGCGGACTTTACGAACCTGATCGACCGCTGGTCGCCGCTGAGCTATCTGATGCCCGCGCATTTTCAGTATTGGGGCCAGTCGGACAAGTTCACCGATCTGTGGGGCAACCGGCTGAGCGGCGGGTCGTACATCGGGGCGGCGGTGGCGCCGAGCAGTTGGGAAGTCGTCGTGAACAAATACCGCTCGCGCGTCACCGAAGTCGGCGTCGCAGCGCGCAAGATCCTGGCGTCGGATGCGACGCGCTACTTCACGCGCGAGGGCATTCTCGATCACGCGATCGACACCGAGCCGACGTATTTCGGCTCGTTTACGACGGCGGGCGGTTGGTGGGCCGGTGACGAGTCGTTCGGCGTGCAGCAGGGCAGCCTGAACTGGGACGGCACCAAGATGAACAACGGCACGAACGATCCGGAGAGTTCGGGCCGCAACCTGCGCCTGACCTATCGCCACGGCTGCATCGGCAGCGAAGTGCCGACGACGGCGCAATCCAACAAAGGCTCGATCAACGCGGTCTTCTTTGACGGGCACGTGTCGCGCATGAATGACCGGCAATCGCGCGAGGTCGAGTTCTGGTACCCGCGCGGCGCGCTGGTGAAGAAGACCGACACCGGCATGACGAACGTGCCGGTCGACTTTGAAATCCCGTAGCCGTCGCGGCTTTACAAATCGCGGGCGCGCGACGAGCCTACCCGCGTGAACATCGGAATCTTCGAGGACGCGGGCTGGACGCAACTGCTGCCGCTGGTCTGGACGCGGTCGGCGTTCGAGCTGCGCTGCGGTCGCGATCGACTGCTCGACAAGGTGCGGGCTGCGACGGGGCCGCGGGTTGCGCGGTTCTGGCTGCGTGAGGCGATCCGCGACCTGATTGCGGAGCGCGTGCCCACCGACCTGCCGCGCGCGGGCGAAGATTGGTGCCTGCTTAACGCGCGGCTGCTGGTGAGCGGGGCGCTGACGCTGCCGCCGGTGGGGACGGTCTGGCGCGGCAACGGTTCGATTCTGGCGCTGAGCGTTGCGGCGGACGTGGTCGAGACGCTGTCGGCCGACGTGTTCCTGTCGGAGTCGCGGCTGTCGGAGTTCTGTGACGGCTTTCGCAGCGAGCCCGCGCCGCCGACTGTGCGGCTTCTGCACTACCCCTGGGACCTGATCTACGCGAACGGCGACGAGATTCGGCGGCAATGCCGGCAAGGCGGCATGCACGAAGGCACGGTCTATTCGGGTGTGCATTTTCTCAATCACGGTGAGATCTGCGTGTCGCCGGGCGCGCGGGTGAAATCCGGAGTCGTGCTGGACGCGGAGAGCGGCCCGATTCACATCGACCGTGACGCGGTGATTCAGCCCAATGCGGTGATCGAGGGGCCGTGTTACGTGGGGCCGCGGTCGGTGGTGCGGCCGGGCGCGGTGCTGCGCGAAGGCACGTCGATCGGGCCGGTGTGCAAGGTCGGCGGTGAGATTGAGGGCACGATCTTTCAGGGTTTTTCGAACAAGCAGCACGACGGCTTTCTGGGGCACAGCTTCGTCGGCGAGTGGGCGAACCTGGGGGCCGACACGATTTCGAGCGATCTGAAAAACACGTACGGCACGATTCGCGTCAGTCTCAACGGCGTCGGCGTCGAGACCGGCAAGCACTTTCTCGGAGCGATCATCGCCGATCACGCCAAGACCGGCATTGGAACGATTCTGCCGACGGGATGCATCCTGGGGCTGGCGGCGAATGTGTTTTGTCGGGCGCCGATTCCGAAATTCGTTCCGTCGTATGCGTGGCTGAGCGATGAAGGCATGACGCCGTGTCACCTGCACAAGATTGTGCAGATTGCGCGGGCGGTGATGGGCCGGCGTGAACGAACCCTGAGCGACGTCGAGCAGCGCCTGCTGGAGGTGACGGCGCTTCTGGCGCGCGAGGTCGAGGCCGCCGGCTGGAAGTAGTCGGAGGTGCGCGCCGCGGCTCGCAATCGCGCGGCATCGGCTTCACGATCGCAGGCGCCGCGCGGAAGTTTGTCGCGCCTCGCGCGACACGAGCGTCTCAAATTCCGTTGACAAGCGGAGTTGTTGTGCTACTGTTCAGTTGAGCCACTATGGGTTGCGCTGCGCCGCAGGACGCGGTCAGCTCGTAGACGAAGGGATTCGTCGGTGTTTCTTCGCAGGCTGGTTGTCCACGGTTTCAAGAGCTTCGCCGATCGAACCGAGTTCGAGTTCGGGCCGGGGATGACGTCGATTGTCGGGCCGAACGGCTGCGGCAAGAGCAACGTGCTCGACGCGACGCGCTGGGTGCTCGGCGAGCAATCCGCAAAAACTCTCCGCGGCACGCGCATGACCGACGTGGTGTTCAATGGCTCGCGCTCGCGCAAGCCCGCGGACTTCGCCGAAGTCGAGCTCACGTTTGACAACACGTCGGGGCTGCTTTCGTGCGATGAATCCGAGGTCGCCGTCGCGCGGACGCTCTACCGCAGCGGCGAGAGCGAATATCGAATCAACGGCCGCGTCTGCCGGCTGAAGGACGTGCGCGACCTGCTGCTGGACACGGGCGTGGGCGTGGACGCCTACAGCGTGATCGAGCAGGGCAAGGTCGACAAGCTGCTGGCGTCGAGCCCGAACGAGCGGCGCGAAATCTTCGAAGAAGCGGCGGGGGTCAGCCGCTACAAGATGCGGCGCGTCGAAGCGCAGCGCAAGCTCGAGCGCGCCCAGAACAACCTGCTGCGCCTGAACGACCTGATCGACGAACTCGACAAGCGGCTGCGCAGCGTGAAGCTGGCCGCGGGCAAGGCGCGCAACTACCAGGAATACGACGCGCGGCTGCGCGAGCTGCGCAGCGCCTACGCGCTCTCGGAGTATGCGGAGCTTCAGCAGCGACGCGGCGAGGAGCGCGGCCGGTGGGAGTCGTACCAGGACCTCGTTGACGCGCTGCGCGCCGATCTGGGACAACGCGATCAGGACGCGGCCGCAGCGGATCGAGCGCTGCGCCGGGTCGACGCGGAGCTGCGCGAGGTCGAGGCGGCGCTCGCCGAAGTGCAAGCCGAGCAGGCGGCGATGGTCGAGCGCGGGCGGCAGTCGGAGCGACGGCGCATTGATCTGGAGTCGCAGCGGCATGCGCACGACGCGCGCATCGCCGAATTGCAGCAGCAGACGGCGACGTTGCAGCAGCGCGTGCTTGAAGCGCGACAGGCGCTCGATGAAGTGCTGGCGGCGGAGACGCAGGAACGGGCGCGGCTGGAACAGGCGCGAGACGCCGCGTCGGCGGCGCAGCTCGCTTGCGACGCGGTGCGGCGCGAGGTGGGCGTGGCGCAGTCGGCGGCGTCGAACGCCGGGCGTCAGGCGGCGCTGGCGCGCCGGGATCATGAAACGCTGGTGGCGCAGCAGCCGCTGCGCGTCGAGGCGCTGCGCCGGACGCGGGCGCAGTGCAGTGAGCTGAGTGCGGCGGCCGCGGCGCAGAACGAGACGGTCGCGCGGCTGGAGACGGCCCGCGGCGAATGGGAAGCGAATCGCGAGCAGGCGGAGCAGGCGCTCGGCGCGCTGGATGAGCAGGCGCAGCGCGTGGCGCTCGAGCTGCGGTCGGTCGGTGCGGATTGCGAGCGGCTGCGCGAGCAGCGCAGCGGGCTGCTATCGCAGTTGTCGCTGCTCGAAGAGCTCGAACAGCGCCGCGAAGGCGTCGATCAGGCGACGGCGTGGCTGCTCGATTGGCGGCAGGATGCGGATTCGGACGGCACCGTCGCGGGGCTGGTGGCGGATCTGCTGCAGGTCGATGACGAGCGCGTGGCGCTGCTGCAAAGCGTGTTGGCGCGCATCGAGCGCTGCGTGGTGGTGCGCGAGAGTCACCCGTTCGTTTCAGAATTGCAGCGGCGCGGCGATCCGCCGGGGCGGGTCGACGTGCTCGCGCTGGATCGGCTGCCGGTCGGCGGACTGCCGGACGGACTGGTCGGCGCGCCGGGCGTGCTGGCGCGAGTGCTCGACTGGGTGCGCTGCGAGCCTGAGTTCCGACCGCTGGCGGAGCGACTGCTGGGTCGCGTGTTCCTGGTGGACGGGTTGATCCGCGCGTTTGCGCTGGCGGACCATGCGCCGGACGGCTGCGTGTTCGTGACGCCGGCGGGCGAAGTGGTGGCGGCCGGCGGGCGCGTCACGCTGGGAGCGGCGCGGGATGTGCCGGGCCTCATCAGCCGGCGTTTCGAGATTCGCCGCCTGCGCGGCGCCGCCGACGACGTCGAGATGGAATTGCAGCGGCTGCAGCGCGCCAAGGCCGAGCTCGAGGCGAGTGCCGCCGACCTAACCCTGCAGCGCGACGCGAAGCGCGCCGACGTGCAGGGTCTGCAGCGGCAATTGATCGAACTGCGCGGCGAGCGGCAGCGAGCGCTCGACGAGCAGGCGCGCAGCGAACGCGAGCTGAGCCGGCTGTGCCGGGAGATCACCGAACTGGAGCGCGAGGTCGAGTCGCTGGTGGTGCGCATCGCGGCGCTCGATGGCGCCGCGGCACAGGCTGACGCGCGAGAGCGTGAGAGCGCGGCGTCCGCCGAGGAGCTGGCGGCGCGGCTGCCTGAGTTGCAGGGCGTTGCAGCGGAGCGCACGCAGGACTGGACCGCGGCCCAGATTGAGCTGGGGCGGGTGGCCGAGCGGCGCAAGGGCCGTGAGGCGGCGCTGCATGACCTGACGCAGCGCGCTGCCGCCGTCGAAGGCGAGCAGGCGCGGGCGCTGCGCGCCGCGGCCGAGTCAGTCGAGCGGCTGGCGGCGTGCGATCTGGAGCGGACGCAGACCGCGGCCCGGATCGCGGAACTGGCTCGTTCGCAGGCGCAGGTCGAAAAATCCGCGCAATCTCTGCGCAATCACTCATCGGAACTTCGGCGGCGGCTCGACGCGGCGGGCGCGGTCGTGCAGCGGCTTCGAGAGACGCTGGACGGCTGCGAGACGGCGCTGCGGCAGTCGGAAGTGACGCTGCGTGAGATCGACGTGCGGCGCGAGACGCTGCAGCAGCGCGTGCGTGACGAACTGGCGATCGACCTGGCTGAGCTGTTCACGCGCTCGGACGCGGCGGATTGCGACTGGGACGCGGTGCGCGCGGAAATCGAGGAGCTGCGCGGCAAGCTGACCCGGCTCGGGAACGTGAATCTCGACTCGCTGCAGGAGTTGGCCGAACTCACGCCGCGCTGCGACGCGATGCAGGCGCAGCGCGCCGATCTGCTGGCGTCGATCGCCGAGCTGGAGCAGTTGATCGCGGAGCTGGATGACGAATCGCGGCGGCGCTTCTCGCAGTGCTTCGAGGAAGTGCGCGAGAATTTCATCGAGCTGTTTCGCAAACTCTTCGGCGGCGGGAAGGCCGATATTGTTCTGGAGGATCCGGAGCGGCCGCTGGAATGCGGGATCGAGATCATCGCGAGGCCGCCGGGCAAGGAGCCGCAGTCGCTGTCGCTGCTGAGCGGCGGCGAGAAGACGATGACGACGGTGGCGCTGCTGTTTGCGATCTTCAAGCGCAAGCCGTCGCCGTTCGCGATTCTGGACGAAGTGGACGCGGCCCTCGACGAATCGAACATTGGGCGGTTCAATGGGATGCTGCAGGAGTTTCTGAGCGGGTCGCAGTTCATTGTGATCACGCACAACAAGCGCACGATGCAGTTCGCGGGCGCCCTGTACGGCGTGACGATGCAGGAACCGGGTGTGAGCAAGCGCGTGAGTGTGCGCTTTGATGATCGTGTACAAGCGCCGATTGTGGCGTGAGTGTTTCCTTTAACCCCTTAGGGAGGTTCTGCGATGGCGAAAGCCACCAAGAAGGCCAAGAAGGCCACCAAGAAGAAGGCCACGAAGAAGAAGGCCACCAAGAAGCGCGCCTAGCATCGATGACTCCGAGCACGACGATCCATCACGACATTCGTTGCCGCAGCGCTGCGTGTTGTTCGGCGCGGAGTGTTGCCGCGCCTGAGTTCGGCGCGCGCTAGCGGCCAATTTGCGCCACGGAAGTCGCACGCCACGCGGCTTCGCGAACAGTCGTACGATCGGAAGTGACTCGGGAGATTCGGACAAGGCAGGCGGCGGTTCGGAGCGGTTGCGGCGCAATGCGCCGTGTCGATCCGGCCGCCGCCTTGGTTTTTCTGAGGCGGGCGCGCCGGCGCGGTGGCGACTCGGAACAGCAGTGTCCGAGCCGCGCGCGTAAGCAAGCGGTCAAATTCCCGCTCCCTGTTCTTGTTCATGGGCAGCATGGGCCTCGGTCCGTGCCCCTATTCCCGCGCAGCGGGAACAATTCGGTCAACGCAATGCGACCCCTCACGTTGGGGGCACGGATCAGAGTTGGCGCGAGCAGGGATTCTCGCACCAGGTCAGCCCCGCGAAGCTGAAACAATCCGCCCTGATTCGCGAATACCCTGTTCATGCTGGCGACGAGTAGCCGCCGCGGTTCCGTGCTGCGCCGGTTGCGGTGTGGTCGCGGGCGAGTGTTCGATTCGAAGGAGGTTCGCATGCGCGTGTTGTCGTGCGTCGGAGCGCTGGTTGGAATCGTGTTGGCCTCGGCGTCGCTCGCGGGGTTGGCGTCGGCCCAGGAGTCGGCGAGCAAGCCGGCTGTGCCGCAGCGTGCCGCGCCGCCGGCGCTGGGGCGCGACCTGGGCACGATGCTGCTGGACGGGCTGAAGGAGACGCCGGGTTGCATGGGTGCGGATTCGGCGCGGACCTCCGGCGGCAAGAACCTGATCTTCGCCTGGTTCAAGGACAAGAAGGCGGCGCTGGCGTGGTATCACAGCGAGACGCACAACACGGCCAAGCGGATGTTCTTTCCCGAGGAGACGGCGGGTTACGTGCCGCTCGCGGGTGTGCCGGACGACGCCGGCCCGCTCTTGGTGATCGCGTCGATGCTGCCGCCGAAGCCGAGCGCGGATGGCGCCCCGGGCGCGCCGCAGTTCAGCATTGAGACGCTGACGCCGGTGACGGCCGGGATGACCACCAGTCCGGAGGGCAGCTTTTCGCCGCCGGATTTTGTGGAGCTGTTCAAGGCGAGGCGCGCGGCGCAATCTGGGGAATAGGCGAGCAAGTCGGGGAAGGCGCTGTCGCGGACCTGGGCGGAAGCCGGGTCAGGCGCTTTGCAACGATCGCAGCGTTCGCGCGCGGCGCTCGGCGCGGGCCCGGCCGGCGGCGTCGCGGGCTGAGGCGACTTCGCGATCGGCTCCGCTTAGCACCTCGGGGGTCAGCTCGGCCGCGGTAACGGCCTGCTCGGTGAGTACGGTGACCTGGTTGTGGTGCACCTGAGCAAAGCCGCCGGAGATCATGACGCGTTCGGTGCGTCCAGCCTTTTGGTAGCGCAGGGCGCCGATGCCGAGCTCGCACATGAGCGGGGCGCGGCGTGGCAGGATGCCGAGTTCGCCGTCGTGCGCGGGGATGACCACGCTTTCGGTGGTCTCTTCGAGCACCTTGCGCTCGGGGGTGATGACGACGAGGTCGATCGCGTGTTTGGCCATAGTCCCGCATTTCTATCCGAGGGACGGGGGGCCGGTCAATGGCGGCGCGCGGCGGATTGCCAGAGTGGTGCGCGGAGAAGAGAGGCGAGAAACGAGAAGCGAGAAACGAGAGAAAACGAAGCACGGGACTCTTCTCGCGGACCAGTTGGCGGCGGGTCTGGCGGCCGGTCACCCCGCGCAGCCTTTCCGAGCGATCGAACAGACCAGGCCGAGACCAGCAGGCCGGTCTCCGAGCGCAGCTTCTCCGGGCCGAGGCGAGCGACCGGCCTGAGGTCCGCGAAAATCCGCGCTACATCGCCTCGATGGCCATCGCGACGGCATTGCCGCCGCCCAGGCAGAGCGACGCGACGCCGCGCTTCAGCCCACGGCGTTTGAGCGCGTGGGCGAGCGTGCCGAGCAGCCGGGCGCCGCTGGCGCCGATCGGGTGACCCAGCGCGATCGCGCCGCCGAACACGTTCACCTTCTCGTGGTCGAGCTCGAGAGCTTTCAGGTCTGCGAGCATCTGCGCGGCGAAGGCCTCGTTGAGCTCCCAGAGATCGACGCTGCGCAGGTCCCAGCCCGCTTTCTGGCACACGCCGCGACAGGCGGCGATGGGTGCCAGGAACAGCTCGCGCGGCGGACCGCCGGAGGTGTAGTGAGCGACGACGCGCGCCAGGGGTGCGGCGCTGCACTTCTTCAAGCCGGTTTCGCTGGCCAGCAGCACCATCGCCGCGCCGTCGGAGATGCTGGAGGCGTTCGCGGCGGTGACGGTGCCGTCTTTGCGGAAGACCGGCTTGAGCGAATTCATTTTTTCGATCGATGCGTCGAAGCGAATCGTTTCGTCGACGTTGAACGGGTCGCCCTTGGGCATGGGGATCGGCACGCGGAACGGGGTGAAGAACCCGTCTTTGTCGGCGGCGGCGGCGCGCTGGTGGCTGCGCAGGGCGAATTCGTCCTGCTGCTGGCGCGTGACGCCGGCGCGCTGCGCGGTTTCCTCGGCGATCAGACCCATGATCTCGCCGTCGTAGACGTTTGACAGGCCGTCGAAGGCCATGCAGTCGACGAGTTCGGTGGTGCCGTACTTGTGACCCGCGCGCAGGTTGCGCACGAGGAACGGCGCGAGGCTCATCGACTCGATGCCGCCGGCGAGGATGAGGTCGGCGTCGCCGGCGCGGATGGCGGTGTCGGCGAACATCGCGGCCTGCAGGCCGCTGCCGCAGACTTTGTTCACGGTGACGCAGGAGATGGTGTCGGGGATGCCCGCGCCGAGCGCGACCTGTCGCGCGGGGGCCTGGCCGGCGCCGGCCTGCAGCACCTGGCCGATGAAGACCTCGTTGATTGCGCTGCGGTCGGCCTTGGTTTCGTCAAGCAGCGCTTTGGCGACGGTTGCGCCGAGCTGGGGCGCGGGAATGCGCGACAGCCCCCCGAGCAGGTTTCCGATCGGACTGCGCTTGGCGCCCACGATGTACGTTGTTCGAGACATACTAAACCTCCGTGGCCCAGGTCGGCTCGCTGATCAGTCGGCGAGCGATGACCAGGCGTTGAATTTCGCTTGTTCCTTCGTAAAGCTCGGTGATCTTGGCGTCGCGCAGCAGGCGTTCGGCCGGATAGTCGCAGACGTAGCCGTAGCCGCCGAAGCACTGCAGCGCCATGTTCGTGACGCGGCTGGAAACTTCGCTGGCGAAGACCTTGGCCATGGCGGCCTGCGTGTCGAACGGTCGCTTGTTGTGCTTGAGCCAGGCTCCGCGTCGCGTGAGCAGGCGCGCCGCCATCAATTGCGTCTGCATGTCGGCGAGTTTCCACTGAATCGCCTGGAACGCGCTGATGGGGCGGTCGAACTGTCGGCGGGTCTGGCTGTAGGCGAGGGCGGCGTCGGCGGCGGCTTGCCCGATGCCGATGGCCTGAGCGGCGACGCCGAGGCGGCCGCCGTCGAGGGTCGCGAGCGCGACATTCAGCCCGCGGCCGACTTCGCCGAGCTGGTTCTGCTTGGGCACGATGCAGTCTTCGAAGATCAGCTCGGTCGTGCTGCTGGCGCGGATGCCCATTTTCTTCTCGACCTTGCCGATGCGCCAGCCGGGCATGCTGCGATCAACGATGAACGCCGACATGCGGCGCTTGGGTTCGTTCGGCGAGGTGACGGCGAAGAGCACGACGACTTCCGCCTCGGCGCCGTTGGTGACGAAGCACTTGGTGCCGGTGACGTGCCAGCCGTCGGCCTTCTCGACGGCCATGCAGCGGGCCGCGCCGGCGTCCGAACCGCTGCCCGGCTCGGTCAACGAGAAGCAGCCGATCCACTCGCCGCTGGCGAGCTTCGGCAGGTATTTCTGCTTCTGCTCGGGCGTGCCGAAGTTCAGGATCGGATCGACGCAGAGCGAGTGATGAGCGGACATCAGGATTCCGGTCGCGCCACAGGCGCGCGACACTTCCTCGACCGCCATGACGTAGGAGACGACGTCGAGCCCCGCGCCGCCGTATTCGCCGGGGACGTACAGCCCGAAGAGGCCCATCTCGCCGAGCTGGCGGACAAGCCCGTCCTCGAATCGGCCGTTGTGGTCGCGCCATTCGGCCTGAGGCGCGACGACTTCAGCGCAGAAACGGCGGATGGCGCTTTGCAGTTCCGATTGATCGTCGTTGAGGCTGAAGTTCAAAGCTGTCTCCAGGCAGTATGGACGGCTGCGGCTGGCGGTTTCGCGGGTGCGGTTCGATCACCGGGGGACCGGCCGCCGAGCCGGTCATTCGGCCCCGGCGGGGCCGAGGGTGGTAGCCACGGGTGGAGCGGCGGCGCGGCGAAGCCGCCTGACGCGGAACCCGTGGAACTCGGGCGCGTCGCGCCGCTCATCGCCCCGGAGGGGCGAAGGGCTGCGCGATCGCAGCGGTTGACTTCATCCTGGATGCGTGACGAATCGCGGCAGTCTGGCGCCGCGTCCTCTGCCCCTCCGGGGCAGGTCCCATGAAGCGCACTCGATTCCACGGGTTGCGCTGCGCCCGCGGGTACGCGGGCTGCGCTCCACCCGTGGCTACCGTCCCGCGCCCCTCCGGGGCGGCTGAATGCTGCGGCGCCGTTGGACGCTCCAGGGCCGTTGGATGCTCCAGGGCCGTTGGGCGCTCCGGCACCGTTGGACGCTCCAGGGGCGTTGGACGCTCCCGGGCCGTTGGGCGCTCCAGGGCCGTTGGACGCTCCGGGGCGGCTGAATGCTGCGGCGCCGTTGGGCGCTCCAGGGCCGTTGGGCGCTCCGGCGCCGTTGGACGCTCCGGGGCGGCTGGACGCTCCGGGGCGGCTGGACGCTCCGGCGCCGTTGGGCGCTCCAAGGCCGCTGGGCGCTCCAGGGCGGCTGAACGCGCCGAGTCGTCGGAGTGCTGCGTCTTTCGACCAGTAGATGATTACTTCGTGCTTCATGCCGGCTCGCTTCTCGTTAACGCGTGACGCCCGTCACGCCGCTCCGGTCGACAGCAGTTCGCGCGCGATAATCAAGCGCTGAATCTGGCTGCTGCCTTCGCCGATTTCGCACAGCTTCGCGTCGCGCATGTAGCGCTCGACCGGGATGTCCTTGGTGTAGCCGTAGCCGCCGTGTATCTGAATCGAGTTCAGGCAGGCGCGGGTCGCGATCTCGCTGGCGAACAGCTTGGCGACCGAGCTCTTCATGCGGTCGCTGTGGCCGGAATCGAGCGTGATCGCCGCATCTCGCACCAGAAGCCGCGCCGCGTCGATTTCGGTCGCCATGTCGGCCAGCATGAACGCGATTGCCTGATGTTCGACCAGCGCCTTGCCGAAGCTCTTGCGTTCCTTGCCGTAGGCGATGGCCTCCTCGAGCGCGCCGCGGGCCAGGCCGACGGAGAGCGCGCCGATGCCGACTCTGCCGCGCTCCAGCACCTTCATCGCGTCGACGTAGCCCATGCCCAGGCGGCCGCAAAGCGCTTCGGGGCCGACGCGCACGTTTTCGAGATTGAGGGTCACGGTGTCGCTGGCGCGCATGCCCAGCTTGTCTTCCTTGTGACCGACCGAGAATCCGGGCGCGCCGCGCTCGACGAGGAACGCGCTGATGCCCTTGGGGCCGGCGGCGGCGTCGGTGATCGCGGTGATGACGTAGATGCCGGCGCGCGTGCCGTTGGTGATGAACTGCTTGTGGCCGGAGATGCGCCAGCCGTCTCCGTCGCGCTCGGCGCGGGTGCTCATGGCGGACGCATCGGATCCGCAGCCGGGCTCGGTCAGTCCCCAGGCGCCGACCAACTCGCCGCGCGCCAACCGCGGGAAGTACTTGCGCTTCTGGTCGTCGTTGGCGGCGACCGCCATGTGGGCGATGCACAGGCCGTTGTGAGCGGCGAGGGAGAGTGCGGTAGCGCCGCACTGGCGGGCGATCTCCTCCATGACGATCGAATTGGCCAGATAGCCGAGGCCGGCGCCGCCGAGTTCGGTGGGGATCATTACGCCGAGCAGCCCCAGCTCGGCCATCTTGGCAATGACTTCGTCCGGCAGGTGCTGTTCGCGGTCCCAGTCGCGGGCGTGGGGTCGAATCTCGTGGAGGGCGAACTCGCGGACGGTGTCCCGCAGCGCGATCAGATCCTCGGGGAGATCGAAGCTCATCATGATGTCGGGCGCCTTTCGCTGCGAGGGAGACCCGCCGCAGGCAGCGGCGAAATCCCCGAGTTTCACCTATAGTACTCAGCCCGCGGCGGCGGACAAAGCGGACGGGGTTTTCAGAAAACGCAGCGCAACCCGAATATGCGGACCCAGTTGCGGTTGAGGCAGGCATGAGCGCGGCAACCCGATTCTCCGACCCGCCGTGGATCGCCCGCATCGAGGACATGGAGCGTCGCGGCGCTGAGGTCGCGGCCGAGATGAACAAGCCCGAAGTGGCCGCCAACGGCGCGCTGATCGTGCGCCTGGCCCAGGAACACGGGCAGCTCGAGAAGATTCTGAAGCCGTTTCGTGAATATCGCACGCTGACGCGGCAGCTCGCCGAGGATCAGGCGATTGTGGACGATCCGGCGGCTGACCCGGGCCTGCACGAGCTGGCGACGGCGGAGATCGAGGAACTGGCGCCGCGCCGCGAGCTGCTGATCAACCAACTGATCGAAAAACTGGTCACCGGCGACGAGGCGGCCATTCAGAGCGTCATCGTCGAGATTCGCGCCGGCACGGGCGGCGACGAAGCGGCCCTGTTCGCGGGCGAGCTGATGACGATGTATCTGAACTTCGCCGCCCGGCGCGGGTATCGCTCGGAGGTGCTCAGCGTTTCGCCCTCGGACCTGGGCGGGGTTCGCGAGGCGATCATCAACATCACCGGCGACGAGGTGTTCCTCGAGCTGCGTTTCGAGGCCGGCGGGCATCGCGTGCAGCGGGTGCCCGAGACCGAAACCCAGGGGCGCGTGCACACGTCGGCCGCCACGGTCGCGGTTCTGCCCGAGCCCGAGGAAGTCGCGATCGACATCGACTGGGAAAAGGACGTAGCCGAGCACACGAGCCGCGCCGGCGGTCCGGGCGGGCAAAACGTGAACAAGGTCGAGAGCGCGATCAAGCTCGAGCACCTGCCGACCGGAATCACCGTGTCGATGCGAGACGAAAAAAGCCAGCACAAGAATCGTGCCAAGGCGCGGCGTATTCTGATCACGCGCGTCTACGAGCACTTCCTACAGCAGCAGCAATCGAAGCTGGCGTCGGAGCGCAAGAACATGATCGGCTCGGGCGATCGCAGCGAGCGCATCCGCACCTACAACTTTCCACAGAATCGCTGCACCGACCACCGCATCAACAAGGACGTCTTCGACCTGGCCGCCATCATGGCCGGCCAGCGCCTCGAGGAATTTCATCGCGAATTGCGCGATCGCGACCTGCGACTGCGGCTCGAAAACGTCTGATCGCGGAGCCTGTCCATGCGAAAACCCGTCATTCTCATTACCGGCGCCAACGGCGAAATCGGTCACGGTCTGATCGATTACTTCGGTCGGCGAAGCGGCCGCAACATCGTCGCGCTCGACCTGAAGCCCGTCGATGCGCGGCTCGGCGACTACTGCATCGCGGGCATCGTGGGCGACATCCTCGATGCGAACCTGCTGCAGCGGCTGGTCAGCGAATACGAGATTCACGAGATCTATCACCTGGCCGCGCTGCTGAGCACGCGCAGCGAGCAGGCGCCCGACCTGGCGCACAAAGTCAACGTGAACGGCACGCTGAACCTGCTTACACTCGCGTACGAGCAGGCGCGCTGGCACGGCACGCCGGTGAAGTTCCTGTTTCCATCGAGCATCGCGGCGTACGGTCTGCCCGATCTGGCGACGAAGAGGCGCGTCGGCCGCGTGCGCGAGAACGACTGGAACTTCCCGACCACGATGTACGGCTGCAACAAGCTCTACTGCGAGCACCTCGGCCGCTATTTCACCGAGCACTTTCGGCAACTCGCGGCGGAGCGCGGCGCGGGCATGGTCGACTTCCGCGCGCTGCGTTTTCCGGGGCTGATCAGCGCCACCACGCTGCCTTCGGGCGGCACCAGCGACTATGCGCCGGAGATGGTTCACGCCGCGGCCAAGGGCGCCGCGTACAAGTGCTTCGTCGCGCCGGAAGCGCGCATTCCGTTCATGGCCATGCCGGACGGCATCAAGGCGCTGGTTCAACTTGCGGAAGCGCCGGCGGCGAGCCTGTCGCAGCGGATCTACAACATCGCTGCCTTCAGCCCGAGCGCGCAGGAAATCCGCGATCGCGTGCAACGGCGGTTCCCGCAGGCGGAGATCGCGTTTGAGCTGGATCGGGCCCGCGCCGCGATCGTCGACAGTTGGCCGGCCGACGTCGATGATTCGCCGGCCCGCCGCGACTGGGGCTGGCGCCCCGACTACGACGTGGATCGCGCATTCGACGAGTATCTGTTCCCCACGATCACCGAATACTATCAGTCTCGCGACGCCGCTCACTGACGCGGCCGCGCCGCGGGAAGGTGGTATTCGTTTCGTGGCCGGCTCCCTGCGACGCACACTGACTCTGCACATCGTCGCCAGCACGCTCTACGAATCCAGCCAGCAGGCCGCGCTCGCGCTACTGCCGCTGCTCGCGCGCAAGCAGTTCGGCGCCGGCGACTGGGGCACGTTTCTGATCACGGTCGCCATCCCCGCGTCGTCACTGACCGCGGTGCAGTCGGAAGTGCTGCTGGCGCGGTTCGGCGCCAAGCGCTTTCTGACGATTTTGTGGTTCGCGGCGTGTCTGCCGTTCGGTCTGCTGGCGCTCGTGCAGGAGTACTGGGGTCTGTTCGCGCTGTATTCGCTCGGCGCCGCGGGCAGCGCCGGCTGGTATCCGTTCAAGGGCCGGTTGTTCAAGCAGCTATACATGGACGGCGTGCGCGGCAAGGCGCTCGCGGTGGTCAACATCGGCACGCAGATCGGTCTGGCGGGTTGGTTGCTCGGGCTGGGGTTCTGGCTCGATCGCGACCCGGATGCATTTCGCGTCTACTTTCCGATCGTCACCGTTGCACAACTCGCCGGCCTGCTGCTCTTCGCGCGGCTGGCGCCGCACGAGGCCCCGGCCGCGGCTACGACGGCGCTGGACTGGCGCGCGTTTGTGCAGCCGTTCTTCGACATGCGCACGACGCTGCTGCGCGATCCGCTGTTCGCGCGTTATCAGTTGGCGTTCATGACGTACGGAATCGGCTACATGGTGTGCGAGGCGCTGCTGCCGATCCTGGCGGACACGAAGCTGCACATGAGCTATGGCGAATTGGCGAGCACGACGCGCGTGGTCTGGCAGTTTGCGATAGTGCTGATGGCGCTGCCGATGGGGTGGCTGCTTGATCGGCTGGGCCCCGCGCGCACGACCGCCGGCTCATTTGCGTGGTTTGCGCTCTACCCGGTGTTTCTGATGCTCGCGGAGACATCGGCCGGAGTGGCGCTGGCGTCGGTGTTTTTCGGGATGGCGATGGCGGGGATTCAGCAGGGCTGGATGCTGGGGCCGGTGATGCTGGCGCCGTCGGCCGACAAGGTGTCGCAGTACGTCGCGATTCACACGGCGCTGGTCGGATTTCGCGGGCTGGCGTTCCAGTTTCTGGGCATGCTGATCTACACGACGACCGGCAGCTTCGCGGCGCCGCTGGCCATCGCGGCACTCGCACTGCTGGCGGCGTCGGCCCAGATGGCGCTGCTGGCGCCGCGGATCGACCGCCCGCGGCGGGCTGCGCCGGCGGGGGGAGAGGCGTGAGGTCGGCTGCGCAGCGTCTCTACTCCCGCAGCGTTCCCGGCATGTCCGCCAGCACGTACGCCAGCACCGCCATCGCGGCGACGTTCTCGTCGAGGTCGGCCTTCGCAACCTTGTCGAACGTGTCGGCGTGCGTGTGGTGGTAGTCGAAGTAATGCGTCATGTCGACGCGCTGCCCGAGCAGCGGCACGCCCGCCGGGCGCATCGGCCCGATGTCCGCTCCGCTCCAGCCGCGGCGAATCTGCGGCGCGGGCTCGAGTGCCGTCAGCAGTTCGTGTATCGCGGTCAGCGTTGTCGCCGCGTGGGTTTCCAGCTCGTCGTTCTCCAGGTCGATCGAGTAGCCGCGGAACGCGAAGGTGCCGCCGTCGGCCTCGATCGCGGCCACGTGTCGCGGCAGCTCGCTCGCGAATTCGCGGGCATAGGCCCGCCCGCCGGCCAGGCCGTTCTCCTCGTTGGTGAAGAGCACGACGCGGATCGTGCGCCGTGGGCGGAGGTCGAGCTTTCGCAGCACCGTCAGAGCCTGCATCGCCATCACGCAGCCGCCGCCGTCGTCGTGCGCGCCCTGCCCGACGTCCCAGGAGTCGAGGTGGCCGCCGATGACGACGATCTCGTCGGGCAGCTCGCGTCCGCGCAGCTCGGCGAGCACGTTGGCGCTCGGTGCGTCGGGTTCGGTGCGGGCTTCCATCTGCAGGTTGACGCGCACCTCGATGCCGCGGCGCTGCAGCCGCGTGATCTTCGCGGCGTCTTCCACGCTGATCGCCGCCGCCGGAATGCGCTTGATCGCGTCGAGGTAGCTCATGGCGCCGGTGTGCGGCGATTGCAGGCTGCGCGTCGTCACCGAACGCACCAGCACTGCGACCGCGCCGTGTTTGACGGCGTAGCGCGCGCCGGCGCCGCGGTAGCGCACAGCCGTGCCGTAGCCCCCGCCTTCCGCGGCGTTTTCCTCGCTCATCGGCACATCAAAGAGCACGATCTTGCCGGCGACCTTGTCGCCCAGGGCGTCGAGCTCCTCCAGCCCCGAGACCGAAACAACCGCGGCGGTGATGCCCTCCGGGGGCGTTGCGACCGAGCCGCCAAGCCCGAGGATGGGCAGCGTGCGCTCCGTCGGGCTGAGCATGCGCAGCGATTCGCGTCCGCGAACCCATTTCGGCGTCATCACCGGCTGCGGCCGCACATTCTCATGGCCATCGGCCTTCATCGTCGCCAGCGCCCATTCGATCGCGCGCTCCAGGCCCGGCGAGCCGCTGAGTCGATGCCCGACGTCGTCGCAGAGCTGCTCGAGTTTCGCGTAGGCCTCGTCCTGTGCGAGCGCGGCGGCGATGATGCGATCGGCGACAGGCTTGTACGAAGCGATGGCGGCGCGCAGCGCGACACGCCCCGACTCGCGCTCGGCATCGGCAGGAGCGGACTGCGCCGGTGCGCCGACCCCCGCGGAAAGGGACGCGATCAGCGCGAGTGCGATGCGCGCGGTCCGGCGGAGCCGAGCGGTCGCCGGGCCGGCGTCGGCCGCAGCCTTTCGATTCGCGATCATGAACACCCCTTGTCGGTGCGAGCGGCGTGCGCTCGATTGTGCTCGGAAGTCGCCCAGAGGCGGCATCGTGGGGGTCGCGAGTCGGATTCGCAAGGGATTCCGAGGCGCCGGGCGGCGGAAACGGCTTGACTCGCCCGCGGCGGAGCGGAGAATAGCAGCAGCGGGCGTTTAGCTCAGTTGGCTAGAGCGCATCCTTCACACGGATGAGGTCACAGGTTCGAGTCCTGTAACGCCCATTCTCGATCCCGTCTCGTGTCCGGAGATTGCCGATGCACCGCTACCTCGCAGCGTTTTCGTGCTCTTGGTTCGTGTCGCTGGCGGTGAGCGACGATTGCAATCCGGTCGCAGTCGGATTGCATTCGTACGGCTATGGGGCGGTCTACACGCTCTTCAGCACGACGCTGGACGGTAGACCGGCACTGCTGGCCGGGGGGATTTTCGAGATCGCCGGTGGTGTGCGGGCCAACAACGTGGCGCGGTGGGACGGCGCGAATTGGGCGCCGATGGGCAACGAGTTCAATGGTTCGGTGCATGCATTCGCTGAGTTGCACGGGCAGATATACGCCGCCGGTCGATTCAACGGTCACGGCGCGGTGCATCGGCCACGCTTCATCGCGCAATGGAACGGAAGCGGATGGACTCCGCTGGCCGATGTGCCTGACGCCGCGATCCTGACCATGGTCACGGCGGATCTAGGCGACGGCCTTGCGCTCTACGTCGGCGGCGAGTTTGAGAGTATTGGATCGACATCGGCCAGGCACGTTGCGCGATACGACGGCCAGTCGTGGCGAGCGCTTCGCGGCGCGTTTGATAACGACGTCTACGGCCTGACCGCCGGCGATCTCGGCGATGGAACCAAGCTGTACGCGACCGGCGTATTCATGAATATCGGGCAGACTCCCGCGGACGCGGTGGCCGCGTGGGACGGCTTTGAATGGACTCCAGTCGGTGAGGGGCTGACCACGGCGACCAGCCCCGCCATCTTCGATGATGGGGACGGGCCGCACCTCTATGTGACAAGCGTCGGTTCCACAAAGAAGTGGGACGGCGTCTCGGCCTGGACCTCGATCGGCGGTGGGACTGCGCTGCGCGTTGGCGACGACGGCAGCGGTCCCTCGCTCTTCATCGGTCGGGCGCTCGTTACATATAGTTCAACGCCGGCGGTGCGACGCTATCGCAACGGCGTGGTCACGGATTTTTCGGACGGACCTACCTACGGAGGTGTGGTTGCCCTTACGACGCACGACGACGGCAACGGCGAAAAGTTGTACGTCGGCGGCACGACATCACAGCTCGCATCCGGCCTGCCGCTGAACCTCGTCGCGCGCTGGGACGGGGCGGCATGGTCGCAGGTTGGGCCCTGCCGCGCCGAGACGCAGTGCCGGGTGTTTGAATACGCCGACGGCGAACTGGCAGCCAGCGCCAACGGGCCCTATCCGTGGCAGCAACTCGCGATCGATGGTGACGTGATCGTGGCGGGCGCGCCGTCGATCTTCGGGTCCTATCTGAACAGCGGCGGCGGGCTTGTTTTTCGCCGTCGCGACGGTGAATGGGCGCTCGAAGCGCGCCTGGCGCCGCTCGACTCACCGCAGGCGAACTACCTAGGTAGTTCGGTCGACGTTCATGGCGACCGTCTGGCGCTTGCGGGCCGACTGGACACGCGTGTATTCAGCTATCAGGGCGGGCAATGGGTGCAGACGGCGCTCATCCCGGCGTTGACGGATGCGGACAGCTCCGTGTCGCTGTTCGGGAGCACCCTGGCGATCGGCGAGCCGTACGGGCACGGCAGCAGCGATCCTCAGATACGCGTGTTTGAGCTCTTCGATGAGGAGTGGGTCAACACGGCAACCATCATGGAGGATTACAACTTCGACTTGGCTGAGGGCTACGACGTTGAACTGCACGATGCAGACACTCTGGTGATCGGCTCTCCTACGAGCTGCACCGGCTCCTACCCCTCGGTTCGCCTCTGGGCGCGCGTCGACGGCGTCTGGCAGGAGCAGTGGAAGATTGAGTACAGCTGGAGTGATTGCACCGCGTTCGACTCCATCGCGATGACGGAAGGCTTCATTCTGTCGAACGCCGAGTCGCGCTTCGATCTGTTCCAGCGAGTCGGCGACTACTGGATTCGGGAAGCTCCGGCGGGCGATATCGAGTACCGGACCGGGCAATGTGCGGCCTCCGGCGACTTTGCGGTCCTCGGCGCCACACTGATGCGCCGCGACGGATTGGGTTGGTATCCGATGGAAGACGTGCTGGGCGCCGACGGGCCGATCGACGGACCGATCGCTCTGAGCGGCGCCGACCTCGTCGCAGTCGACTTTGCGGGTGACGCGCCCACCTTGTACGCCTATCGCATCGGTGACGATTGCGACGGCGACGGCACTGCCGACTCGTGCCAGCCGCTTTCGACCGCGAACGATTGCGATCAAGATGGCGTGCCGGACGCCTGCCAGTTGCGAACGCGAATTCCGATTGAGCTGAATGCGCCGGCGCAGTCTCCGTTTGGAATCGACGCCCGCGTCAACGCGTACTTTGATTCGCCGCCGCCCGCGGCGTCCGACGTGCAATTGCGAGTGATTCATACTCCGGGATTCAAGGGCTCAAGCACGCAGGTGGAGTTCGCAGTCGGACTCAACGGGATGAACCTCGCCGCGCTCGAGTGTTGTTTTTCTTCTTGCCTCGATCCAACCGTCAATGCGTTCGAGCTGTCCGCCGCCACGTTCAATGAGCTGACGCAGGAGCGGGTGCTTGCCATCTACGCATCGATGCTTTGTCTTCCGGGATATCAGTGCGAGTTCGGCGACTGCGACAAGTCGTTCGCGGCGATGAACGTGCGCTACGAGGCCGAAGTGTCCTATGACCGTAACGATGACGGCCTGCTCGACCGCTGCCAGTGCCCAGGCGACGGCAATGGCGACAGCGTCGTCGACGCGACCGACCTCGCTCGAGTGCTGTCGCAGTGGGGCTGCCAGCAATACTGCGTCGCCGACCTGTCGGGTGATGGTCGCGTCTCACTGCCCGATCTGGGGCTGGTGCTCATGAACTTCGGCCAGCCCTGCGAGTAGCGGTGCCGCGGGGCTAGGCTTTCGCCCGCAACGCCAGGCGTGCGCCCGAGTAGTCGAGCACGATGACAAAACGGCGCAGCACATCGATGCCGATCCGTCCTTCGCGCTGCGAATCCGCCAGACTGCCCCTGGCTTCGACGGCGAACTCCGCCGGCACGTCGGTCAGGCGCTTGCCCGCCAGTTCGAACCAGGCGATTGTGCCGCGCTTCGTCGCCGCGAAGCCGCCGACACCGCCGACCTTCGCATCCGTCACGGTTCGGCCGTCGAGCAGGCGCAGCCGCTGCACCGCCGGTACGTAGAAGGTCACGCCCGAGTTGCCGCCGGAGTCGAGGAGAAAGCTGCCCTCGTGGCCCTCGAAGCGACCCGTGACAACCGGCACGCGGCCGGAAAGATCGAGCGGCGCCCACGCGAGGTCCGCGGCGGTGTATTTCGCCGGGTCGTGCAGCGCGATGCGCGGCGAATCCAGGTCGATTTCCGCGATGCAGCGCGCGAGCACGCCGTAGCCCAGCACGCCCGCGATGTCTTCCTTGAGATGCTCGCGCAGGAACGTGAGATCGGTGGCCATCAGCGGGTGGCCGCGCAGCGTGAGCGGACCGATGGTGAGCGTGTCCGCGCGATACAGCCGGGCGTTTTCGCCGCCGCCGCTGCCGACGGCCGCGATCGGTCCGGCGTCGACGAGTTGGAAGCGCTGCATGTGCGGCGTGGAGATTACGCACACGCCCGCGCCGCTGTCGAAGATGAACCAGCCGGCGTCGGCGCCGTTGATGCGCGGCTGCACGAGCAAGTGACCGGTGGGCGCACGCTTCACGATCAGCGCCGCCGGCGCGGCAGAATCGAACTGCGCGACGCCGGGGTCGAGCGCCGGGGTCCCCGTCGGCTTGTCCTGCGCCGTCGCGATGGACGCCGGCAGTGTCAGCAGCGCGATGCAAACCAGGTTGAGGCGATGCGTTTTCCGGTTCATATTGAACCTTTCTGCAAATTGCGAGGGACACGACGCGCACCGCGTGCGGGCGAGGCGTTTGCGGCGCGCCGGCGCACCGGCGTCGGCGCCAGGACGAACGCGAGCGAGATGGGGGCAGCGCCGGTCTCGGGCCGCCCGCCGCGAATGGCGCGCAGGAGCGCCGCCAGCAGCCGGTTGATGCGACGCAGACGCGCTTCATCGGCCCAGCCCTTGGTTCGCGCCGCCCACAGCGTGCGCAGCTCGCCGCTGAACACACCGGTCTTTTCGGACAACGCCCGCTGAAAGTCGCGCAGCGCCAGGCGCTGCGACGCGGCGACCACGCGCGACACGTCCGACGTTCGCAGCGTGGCGTCCATCGGAATTCGCAGCGGGCGCCCGCACAGGTCGTATACGGCGAACGCGTGGCGGCCTTCCAGGCGGCGATCCACCTCCGTTACCAGTCCGACGCGCTGCAGGGCGCGCAGGTGGTGATAGAGCGCGTCCGCCGGACGCCCGACGAGCCGCCCGATCTGAGCGACCGACGCGGGTCCGCCGGCTTCGAGCGCGTCGACGATTTCCTGTCGCGCCGGAGCGGTCAGAGCCCGCAGTTGTGCGGCGGAGCGAATCGCAGGCGATGCGGCCGGTTTCCGCGTGCGACGGCTCATGATTGAATAAGAATAGCAATATTCAATCGTGAATGTCAAGCGCAGCGCGCGGAGCGTTGCGTCGTCGCGGCTATGTGCGGGCCATCTGACGCAGGCGGGCCAGATTTTCGCGCGTGCCGAGTGCGACGATCATGTCGGCGGCTGCCAGCACGGTTTCCGGCGTCGGCACCACCGCCTTGTCGCCGCTGCGCCGCCGCACGGCGACGATGGTGGCGCCGGTGGTCTCGCGGATGTGCACGGCGCGGATGGTCGCGCCATCGAGCTGCGAGCCGAGGCCGACCGGAATCTCCTCGATCCACAGCTCCAGGCTGCGGTCGTGCATCACCAGCTCGAAGAAGTCGACGACCGCGGGGCGCGTGGAGAGCTGCGCCATGCGCTTGCCGGCCAGCGCAAACGGGGAGATCACGCGGTTGGCGCCGGCCATCACGAGTTTGGACTCGGTGGCCTCGCGGTTGGCGCGCGCCACGATGAAGAGCTGCGCGTTCAGGTTGCGCGCCGACAGCGCGACCATCAGGTTGGTCGCATCGTCGTCGATAGCGCTGATCAGGGCCTTGGCCCGATCGACGCCCGCGCGGCGCAGGATCGCGTCATCCCCGGCGTCGCCCTCGATCACCAGCGCGCCGTCGGCCGCGGCGCGCGTGGCGCAGTCGGGCGCACGATCGATCACCACCAGCGCCTGCGATTCGCGCCGCAGTTCGGCGACCACCTGGGCGCCCATGCGCCCATACCCGCACACGATGGAATGTCCGCTGAGTTCCTGAATGGATCGGTCCATGCGTCGTTGCCCCAGATAGCCGCGCAGCGCCCCCGTGATGAGGTGCTGGCTGACCGATGAGATCACGAAACCAAACGCGCCGAAACCGATCAGCACCAGCACGATGGTGAAGATGCGTCCGGCGTCGCTCAAATCGCCGACCTCGCGAAAGCCGACCGTAGAAACCGTAATTACCGACATGTACACCGCGTCGAGCACGGTCATTTCGGGTTCGAGGATGCGATAGCCGAGCGCGCCGCTCACGATGACGCCGAAGAACGTCGCGATCGGGATCGACAGGTCGCGGAGCAGGCTGGCCTTGCGTGGGCGCAGGTCCATGAGCGCAGTCTAGTCGTGCCCGGCGCTGGTGTTGAGCCGGCGCGCCTACACCAGGCCGGCCACGATCTCGAGGTCCTTGTCGCCGCGGCCGCACAGATTCAGCAGCACGATCTGGTCGCGAGGCATCCGCGGGGCGCGCTTCAGGACTTCGGCCAGAGCGTGCGCCGGCTCCAGCGCCGGCAGGATGCCTTCGCACTCCGCGAGTGTGCGCAAAGCCGCCAGCGCCTCCGTGTCGGTCGCATGGGTGTACACGGCACGCCCGGCGTTGCGCAGGTAGGAGTGCTCGGGTCCGACGCCGGGATAATCCAGCCCCGCGGACACCGAGTGTGTTTCCGCGACTTGCCCATCGCGATCCTGAAGCAGATACGAGCGAGTTCCGTGCAGCACGCCGACCCGCCCGGCGGAGAGCGTCGCCGCGTGCGGCAGGGCCAGCGCGGATTCGCCCGCTTGGCCGCGATCGGCGGTAGTCGCCACGCCGCGGCCGCCGGCCTCGACTCCCACCAGTTCGACGTTCGCATCGGGCACGAACGCGTGGAACATGCCGATCGCATTCGAGCCGCCGCCGACGCAGGCGACGACGCAGTCGGGCAGCCGCCCTTCTCGCGCCAGCATCTGCTCGCGCGCCTCGCGGCCGATGACGGCCTGAAAGTCGCGCACGATGCGCGGATAGGGGTGCGGACCGACCGCCGAGCCGATGATGTAGTGCGTCGACCGGACGTTGGTGACCCAGTCGCGAATCGCTTCGTTGATCGCGTCCTTGAGAGTGCGGCTGCCGGACTCGACCGGCACGACGCGCGCCCCGAGCAGGTTCATCCGCAGGACGTTCATGCGCTGGCGCTGTACATCGGTGGCGCCCATGTAGACGTGGCACTCGAGTCCCAGCAGCGCGCAGGCGGTGGCCGAGGCCACACCGTGCTGCCCGGCGCCGGTCTCGGCGATGATGCGCCGCTTGCCCATGCGCCTGGCGAGCAGCGCCTGCCCCAGCGCGTTGTTGATCTTGTGCGCGCCGGTGAACGCCAGCTCTTCGCGTTTCAGATAGATGCGCGCCCCGCCGCAGCGCTGCGTCAGCCGTTCCGCGAGGTAGAGCGGCGTGGGACGGCCGACATAGTCGCGCTGCAGCTTGCTCAGCTCGGCATGAAACGCCGTGTCTCCCGCGAGCGCGGCATAGGCGCTCTCGAGCTCGGCGAGCGCGGGCATCAGCGTCTCGGGCACGTAGCGCCCGCCGAACGCACCGAAGTAGCCGCGCGCATCGGGCGTCCCGCTGGCCGCCGTCTCAGGAGCTGTATTGCTTGTCTTCATTTCGCACCGCCTCGATGAATGCCCGCACCCGGCTGGGGTCCTTGCGACCGACCTGCCATTCCACGCCGCTCGCCACGTCGACCCACGCCGGACGAAGCCGCCGCACCACCTCGCCGACGTTTTCGGGGGTGAGACCGCCCGCGATCATCAGCGGCAGCGGGATGCCCGTCGCCAGCGACCAGTCGAACGTGCGTCCTGCGCCGGCGCCGGGGTCAAGAAGATAGACCGCGGCGTCGTATTGCTGCATGCGCCGCGTGAGCGTGTCGACGGTTTCGCCCGATCGCGGGGCGAAACGCTTGATCAGCCGCGGGCGGTAGCGCTGCGCGCCGATGCGCTGGTAGCAGAACTCCGGCGACTCGTCGCCGTGGAACTGCAGCACGTCGAATGGCACCGCGTCGGTGATCGTGGCGATCTCTTCGGCCGGCTGGTCCATGAACACACCGACCTTCCAGATCAGATTCGGCACGCGCTCGACGATCGCTTTCGCGTTTGACGCCGTCACGCGGCGCGGCGACTCGGCCAGCACGACGCCGAGCGCATCGGCGCCCAACTCGGCCACCATCGCGGCGTCCTCGACCGAGGTGATTCCGCAGATTTTCACGCGTGTCGACAAATCAGCTCCTCAGGTCGCGCAGCGCCGCACCGGGCGCGCCGTCGCGCAGCAGTGCTTCGCCGACCAGCAGTGCGTTGTATCCGCAATCGACGAGCCGCCGCGCTTCGTCGCGCGTGTGAATGCCGCTTTCGGCGATTTTCAGGCAGTGTGCGGGGATGCGCGGCGCGAGGCGCACGCTGGTCTCCAGCGACACCTCGAACGTGCGCAGATCGCGGTTGTTCACGCCGATCACGGTGGCGCCCACCGCCAGCGCCCGTTCGAGTTCCGCCTCGTCGTGCACCTCAACCAGCGCCGCCACACCGATCTGCCCGGCGGCCTTGAGCAGCGCGCCGAGCGTTTGCTGATCGAGCATCGCCACGATGAGCAGAATCGCGTCGGCGCCCAGCGCGGCCGCTTCGTGAATCTGATACTCGTCGAGCGTGAAATCCTTGCGCAGCAGCGGCAGTGATACAAGTCGGCGCGCGGTCCGCAGATCGTCGTCGCAGCCGCCGAAATAGGGCTCGTCGGTCAGGATGGAGAGCGCCGCCGCGCCGTTCGCGGCATATTGCTCGATCACGTCGTTCAAGCTCATGGCGCCGGCGATCGACCCGCGCGAAGGCGAGCGGCGTTTGAACTCGGCGATGACGGCCGGCGCAGGGCCGCGCAGCGCCGTTTCGAAGGCCGCGCGCGAATTGCGCGATGAGCTTGCCGCGCTGGCACGCAGCGCGTCGATCGGCGTCTGCGCTGTGCGCTGCGCGATTTCATCGCACTTGGTTTTCGCAATTCGTTCGAGAATCGTCACCGCATGCTCCCCGCCGTCGCCTAGCGCCACGCAACCAGCGCGTCGAGTTTGGCGCGTGCCGCGCCGCTGTTGATCGAGCGGCGCGCCAGCTCCAGCGCGTCGCGTGGCGTCGCCGCCAGTTCCGCCGTCTCGATGGCCGCCGCCGCGTTCACGAGCACGATGTCGCGCCGCGGCCCGGGCTCGCCGTCGAGGATCGCGCGCGCGATCGCGGCGTTCTCTTCGGGCGTTCCGCCGCGCAGCGCGTCGATCGGGGCGCGTGCGACGCCCCAGTCTTCCGGGGTGCGCGAGATCGTGCGGATCGCGCCATCGCGCAGCTCGGTCATGCGTGTCGGTCCCGCGAGGCTGATTTCGTCGAGCCCGTCGTCGCCGTGCACGATGAAACAGCGCGTGGTTCCGGCGCGTCGCAGCACTTCGGCGAGCGGCTCGGTCAGCCGGCCGTCGTAAACGCCGATCACCTGTCGCCGTGCGTGCGCGGGGTGCACGAGCGGGCCGATGGTGTTGAAGATGGTGCGCACGCCGATCTCGCGTCGTGCCGGCAGCGCGTGCCGGACGCCGGGGTGGTATTGCGGCGCGAGAAAGAACCCGATGCCGTGGGTTTCGATGCAGCGCGCGGTGGATTCGGGGCCGGCCTCGACGTTTACTCCCAAGGCACGCAGCACGTCCGAGCTGCCGCTGGCGCCTTGGTTCGAGCGGTTGCCGTGCTTGGCGATGCGCACGCCCGCGCCGGCGGCGACGAACGCCGTGACGGTCGAGATGTTGAAGGTGCCGAGGCCGTCGCCGCCCGTGCCGCAGGTGTCGAGCAGATCGTCGCCGGCGATGGGGGCCGGAGTGGCGGCGGCGCGCATGGCGCGCACGAATCCGCTGATCTCGTCGACCGTTTCGCCCTTCATCCGCAGCGAGATCAGCAGTGCCGCGATCTGCTCGCCCGACGCCGCGCCGGAGACAATCGTGCTCGCGGCTTCGAAGGCCGCGGCTTCGCTGAGATCGCGGCCGGCGATGAGTTCCTGAATGTGCGGGCGCAGACTCATGCGAAGGATCGTAGCCCAGTCGAGTCGTAGTATCCGAGCGGCTAGGCGCCCTCGCGTGGAACCCGGGCGCCCTTCGGCGGTCGTACGGTTCGCTGCCGCAGCAGCCGCAGAAAGTGCGGCTGCGCCAGCGCCGGGCGGGCGCTCTCCCAGATTTCGCACGCCAGCCGCAGCGTCTCGCGACCGTCCGACGACGCAACCGGGATGTCCAGGCGTTGCGGGTTCGGCGACTCCACCGTCACCCCCCGCCGCGCCAGCAGTTGCCGGACGGCGTCGATTCGAGCCGGGTCTTCGTCCTCGACGCGAATCTCGGGCAGCACGACGATCAACTCGCCCCCGGCGCGATAGACGACGTGTCGCGGGCGCGCGGGCAGCCGGCTCCGAACCGCCTCGGGCAGCGCGGAGGTCGCCACGTCGTCCGCGGGCGTCAGCGGCACGGCCCGCCCGTCGGCGTAGTAGCGAAGCTGCGACTTGTCCGCCTTGCCGCGCGCCGGCTTGTCGGCCGAATCGGTCATTTCGCCGCCCGGGCGCGCAGCAGCGCCGCGTGCGCATTCAGCCGGCCGAAGCCTACAAGGCGGCTGGGTCGACGGCCGCTGCCGAGCCGGTCAGCGGAGCGACGAATCACGTCGCGCACGCGATGTTCATTCAGGTCGGGGCGCAGCGAGAGCACGAGGGCTGCCACCGCGGCCACGTGCGGCGTCGCCGCGGAGGTGCCATTGAAGTCGCGCACGAATCGAGCGCCCGCGCCGATGTCGGTCGTGGCGATCGCGACGCCGGGCGCGACGAGGTCGAGCCCCTCGCCGTAGTTGCTGCCCCACCAGTCCTCGCCGTCGCGCGAGTTGCGGACCTTGCGTTCGTCCCACTGGTTGCTGGCGCCCACGCCCAGCAGGATCGGCAGCGTCGCCGGATAGCAGACCGGCGCCTGCTCATTGCCGGCCGCGAACACAACGACGGCTCCGCGCCCGCCGCGGCCGCGCGTTGCGGCGCGACGGATGGCGCGCGTGATGACGTCGACCGGCGGACCGCCGCACCACGAATTCGAAAGCACATCCGCTTTGGCTGTCTGCCACGACCAGTCGATCGCGTCGGCCAGATCGAAATCCGAGGCCCAGAGTTCGTCGTCGTCACTCGCGCTGGCCACGATGCGCACGCCGACCAACCGCACTCCCGGCGCCAGACCGCGAACATTCTTGTCCTGCGACGCGATGATGCCGGCACAGGCCGTGCCGTGGGAGTCCTTGCGCGAGGGCCGCGCGTGCTTGTTGCCCTGGACTGCGTCGCGCTCTTCGACCACCGCGGGCTTGAGCGCGGTGTTGCGCGTGTCGACGCCGTCGTCGAGGACCGCCACGCGAATCGACGCCTTGCCGCGTGTCAGCGCCCACGCCGCGCCGGCGCGCACATCCGCGCCGGCCACGCCGACTTCGCCGAGGTTTTCGAGATTCCATTGCTCCGTCGACGGCTCCGCGGCGGCTGCACTCGAGCGACGCGGGCGACGAAACGCGCGCAGAAAATTGGGATACGCCGCCTGGCACTTCCGGCGACTGAACATTTCGGCGGCGGCGAGGAACGCGGCCTGTACCCCATTCAGCCCGCCCTCGGGCGCGCGCAGCAGCGCCTTGCCCGATAGGCCCTCGTCGACCACATCAAACCCATGTTTGTTGCGGAGCCAGGTCAGTTCCGACTTGGCTGCGCCCTCGACGGTGATCGCCTCGGTCAGGATCGTGAGCGCCTCGCCGCGCCGGCCGGATTGCACCAGCGTCTGGCTCTCCGAGACGTTGTGGAAGCTGCGCGTCATCTGCGCCGGCTGGGCGTGCAGCCCGCGCGCGACGGACGCTAGTTGCGGCGCGGCCTCGAGACTCGCGCGGCCCACGCTGCGCGATCGTGTGGCCGGCGGCGCGTTGAGCAGCCGCCCCAGCGGCTCGGCCCGAAACGCGAACCGTTTCCCGTCGACGAAATACTCGAATCGCGGCATGGCGGCGGCTCCGTTTCGGTCACCCCCGGAACGGACGCAGATTGTAAGCCGATCGCGCGCCGCGCGACCCGGGCAGTTGCCGCCTCATTCCAGCCGCATCCGCGCTTCGCTGCGTTGAATCTCGGGCAGCGAGCGCACCTGAAAGCCCATCTGCCGCGCCAGCCGGATCATCGGCTCATTGTCCGGCAGGAACTGCGCCGCAATCTCCCGCACGCGACAGCGCTGCGCGTACGCGATCAGTTTCCGCAGCAGCGCCGTTCCCAGGCCGCGGCGTTTCTGGTCCGAGCGCACGATCACCGCGAAATCGGCGTGCTGCCCGTCGGGGTCGCACACCATGCGCACGACGCCGAGCGTCTCGTCTTCGCCGACCGCAACGAACGCCATCTCCCGCGCGTAGTCAATCTGCGTCAGCCGCGCGACTTCGCTGGGCGGCACCTCGCGGATGACTCCTAGAAATCGCGAGCGCAGGTCTTCCGGCGACAGGCGCGCGACGAAGCGCTCGTGCGCCGCCTGATCCTCGGGCCGAATCGGTCGCAATTGCACCGTCAACCCGCTGCGCAGCGTGACCTGCTCTTCGAGCTCGCGCGGGTACGGGCGAATCGCCAGGCGCTCGGCGGCCGCGTCTTTCGCCGGCGCTACGCGAATTCGCGCATCCAGCGCCAGCACGCCGCCCGAATCCGCCAGCAGCGGATTCACGTCGAGCTCGGCAATCTCCGGCTGATCGCAGACGAGCTGCGACACGCGCGTCAGCACGCCGCAGATCGCGTCCATGTCCGCGGCCGGCCGATCGCGATACCCTCGCAACAGGCGGTTCACCTGAGTGCGCTCCACCATCAGCCGGGCCAGGCTGAGATTCAGCGGCGGCAGCTCGATCGAGCGGTCGGCGAAGACTTCGACCGCCGTCCCGCCGCGCCCGAACAGAATGACCGGTCCGAACATCGGGTCGGTGGATGCGCCGACGATCAGTTCGTGCGCCTGCGGTCGTTCGATCATCTTCTGCACGGCGAATCCGAGGATTTTCGCATCAGGCCGTCGCCGCGCCACGCGCGCCAGCATGGAGCGCGCCGCGTCGCGCACTTCGTCGGCGTCGTCGAGATCGAGCACCACGCCGCCCACATCGGATTTGTGCGTGATTTCGTGCGACAGAATCTTGAGCACGACCGGGAAGCCTATGCGCTCGGCCAGCGCTGCGGCCTCTTTCGGGTCGGTCGCGATTTCCGTCGGCACCACCGGGATGCCATATGCCGCGAGGACGCGCTTGGCCTCCGGCTCGCTCAGCTCCGTGCGGCCGGAGCGCAGGGCGCCGTCGATCGCGTCGCGCGCCGCCGCAATGTCGGCGCGAAACTCGCCGGCCGCGGCCGCGGGCACCTGCGTGAGAATCTCGCGGTTGCGTCGAAAACGCACCAGGTGCGTGAACGCGCGCACCGCGTCTTCGGGCGTGTCGTAGGTGGCGATGTTGGCGTCGGCGAAGACTTTGCGCGCCCGGCCTGCCGATTCGCCGCCGATCCAGCTCGTCAGAATGGTGCGGTCCGCTTTCTGCAACGTGTCGACGATGCCCTTTGCGGCCTCGACGCTGGGCGCGATTGCGCTCGGCGCGTTCATCACCAGGATGGCGTCGACGCCGGGATCGCGGAACAGGACGTCCAGCACCTGCACGTATCGGTTGGCGTTCGCGTCGCCCACCATGTCAATCGGATTGCCGTGCGACCAGGTTGCGGGCAGGATCGCGTCGAGCCCGCGCAGCGTGTCCGCGGAAAGCTCGGCCAGTTGCCCGTGTACGGCGGCCAAGGCGTCCGCCGCGATTACGCCCGGCCCGCCGCCGTTTGTCAGAATGCACAGCCGATCGCCGCGCGGCGGTCGCGCACGGGCCAGCGTTTCGACGGCGTCGAAGAGTTCGTCCATGTCGAAAACGCGCAGGATTCCCGCGCGGCGCAGCGCGGCGTCATAAACCCCGTCGGCGCCGGCCAGCGAGCCGGTGTGTGAGAACGCGGCTTTGGCGCCTTCCGCAAAGCGGCCGGCCTTGATCGCCAGCACCGGCTTGTTGCGCGATGCGGCACGCGCCGCCGACAGGAACTTGCGCGCCTCGCCGGGTTGGATCGACTCGATGTAGAGCAGGATCGCCGTCGTACCCGGATCGCTTGCCAGGTAGTCGAGCGTGTCGCTGAAATCGACGTCGGACGTGTCACCCAGCGAGACAAAATGCGAAAAGCCGATGCCGCGCGGACGCGCCCAGTCGAGCACAACGGTGCAGAACGCGCCCGATTGCGAGACAAATGCAATCTTGCCCGGCAACGAGTCCGCGTGTGAGAAAGTCGCGTTGATGCCGCGGCCCGGAACCAGCAAACCGACCGAATTCGGTCCCAGGATTCGAAGCGTGTGCGGTTTCGCCGCCTGAAGCATCGCGTCGCGAATCGACCGCCCGTCCGCGGTCTGCTCTCGCGTCAGACCCGCGGTGATCACGATCGCCGCCTTGGTGCCGCGCTCGCCGCACTGCCGTATGACCTCGGGCACGGCCTGCGGCGGCGTACACACCACCGCGAGTTCAGGCGTGATCGGCAAGTTCGGTATGCTCGGATACGCCAGAACCCCCGCGATCGCGCGCTGCCGCGGATTGACGGGCATGATCGGCCCCTCGAAACCGCTGCGCAGCAGATTTCTCATCACGACGGCGCCGACGCTACCGGGCTGGTTGGATGCACCGACCAGCGCGATCGAGGCCGGATTGAACATGAACTCCAAGTGCCGAACGCTCACGCCACACCTCCACGGAACGTCGAACTCACGAGTGTACCACTCGACGACAAGACGGAGCCGAACCAAGAGTGATCGTCTCCGCGATTTGCTTGCGAATCAGGACAACTTGAGTACCATTTCGAGTTATGCCTGCTGCGCGGCCAAAGGCCGACTGGATTCTCACCTTCGACGACGGGCCGCTCGCGGCCGACCTCGTGAGCTGGAATTTCGATGCGCGTGAGCTTCTCGGCCCATTGAATTCGATTCTGGCGACGCTGCGCACGTATCGAGCGCAACCGCTTAAGGCCGTCTTCTATTTACGCGGTCCCGGTTATCCGTGGATGAAGGACGGCCTACCCGTTCCCCCGGACGCCGTGTTCGCCGAAGGATTGCGCGCGATCGCCGCTGACGGTCACGTTCTGGCGTTGCACTGCTACTCCCACGACCCCGACATCTACCGCCGCCTGCTGCCGAAGAAAGTCGATGTCTATGCCGACGCGGATCGCGCTGTCCAATTTTTTTCGCAGTTTGGAATCACGATTACAAAGCTATTTCGTCCGCCTTATGGCGGCGGCGGGCAGGAAGCGCGGGCGTGGGCGCGAGATCGAAGGTATCGTTACCACCACTGGGTTCTGGATAGCGTAGACTGGGTGCATCATCCGGATGCGATTCCGCCGTTGTTCGTAAACGACCCGGCTGCGCACCTGTTCCACGCGTGCCTGAACCTCCGAATTCAGGGTACGCGCGAACTTCTCTTCGGGCCGCGAAATAAGGATGTGCTGTTTCATGTCAGCCAACGAACAGCGTTGCATCTTCGGGAGTACCTGGATACTCTTTCCGAGACGACACAGGCGTTTGGCTCACAACCGGAATTCAGAGTCGCCAGTGACTATCTCCGCGTGTAGCACGGCCTTCGGCGGCCCCAATCCGCTCACGTTAAATTGAAGCACCGGGCAAATGCCCCGGTCCGCGAATCCGAGAACTGAGGTAAGAAGGTATCATGCGCCTTAGCAAGGCCTCCGCATATGGCGTTCTCGCCTGCGTCTACGTCGCGGCGCACCCGCAGACCGCCCCCGTTCAGGGACGCGCGATCGCGGAAGCTCACGACCTGCCGCCGGAGTACTTGCTGAAAATCCTTCAGCAACTAGTCCGCGCTGGAATTCTGGTAAGCGAAACGGGGAGGCGCGGCGGATTTACGTTCCACAGAAGCCCCACCGAGGTCACACTGCTCGACATCGTCGAGGCGATCGACGGACCGCTCGACGGCGGTGGGGCATCGGTTGAGACGGTTGTAGGCATGGACGCCGTGCGCGCTCACATGGAATCGCTGCTTGCCGGAATCACCGCTCGCACGCGGGAGCTGTTGCGATCGGCGACCCTGGCCGATCTGCTCGTGCGCTTCCACGCGAGGAGCGAGGGCGCCGGCTGCTAGCGCCAGCCGCCTTTACCCAGTAGCTTGACGAATCGACAACCGAATTGCTCTTCCGTCGAGAAGCCGGACGGCGCGCGGCGTATCCGTACCAGCGTTTGCTCGGTCGCGCCGCCCACCGGCAACACCAGCCGCCCCCCGACCCGTAGCTGGCTGCGCAGCGCCGCCGGCACATCGGGCGCGCCGGCCGTCACCACGATCGCGTCAAAGGGCGCTTCGGTGGGCCAGCCCAGCGTGCCGTCGCCGCAACGCAATTGGTAGCTGGGTCGGCCGAAATGCGCCAGTCGCTCCGCAGCCGACAGCATGAGCTGCAATTGCCACTCGACCGACCAGACGTCGGCGCCCATCGCCAGCAGCACCGCGCATTGGTATCCACTGCCGGTGCCGATCTCGAGCACCCGCGCGCCGGGCGTGACCTCCGCCAATTGCGTCATCGCGGCGACCATGTAGGGTTGCGAGATGGTTTGCCCGCATTCGATCTGGAGCGCGCTGTCGTCGTACGCGCGCGGCGCCAGCTCCGCCGGAACAAACCATTCGCGCGGCACGGCGCGCATCGCCGCCAGGACCCGCTCGTCTCGGATTCCGCGCGGCGCGAGCTGCGAATCCACCATGCGCTCGCGCTCGGCGGCCCGCTGCTCGACCGGCGTGAATTCCATGCTCATATGCTATCCACGTTCGGGGATCGATTCAGAAACCGCGCGCGGCGAGAGAATCCGCGTGGGCTGATCGCCCGCTCTTGCGACTCTCCTTGCAGCCAGGCGGGCTTTTGGAGGGTTCAATGTCATCGATGGCGGCTAAATCGCCCAGTTCGGCACCGCAGCCAACGGTCTTCGGTGACCTTGCGAGTGCATATCGGGCGCTGGCCGTCGCCCTTCACCGCTATGTCAGCGTTCGACTGCGCTCCGACGAAACCGCGGTCGACGACGTCATGCAGCAGCTTTGGCTGGAGGCGAACCGCTCGCGGTCGGCGCATGACGTCGCCGACGCCGACGCCTGGCTTCGCGGCGTGGCGCGAAATCTGATCCGTCGCCATTGGCGTTCACGATGGCGCACGCGCCGCTTGCGTCCGATCGCGGATCCCGCGATTGCAGCGGACCTCGCGGCCCGCATGGACACGGAGCCGCTGCCGCCCGAGCTGTTGTTGCGTGCCGAAATTCGCGAGCAAATTCTGCTGGCGCTCACCACGCTGCGGGCGGAAGATCAGGAATTGATCGTGCAGGCGCACTTTCGCGGCTGGTCGCACGAGCAGATCGCGGCGGCAAACAACGCTTCCGCCCGCGCCATCGAAGGAAGACTGTATCGGGCACGTCGCGCCCTGCGTGACGCGCTCGCGCACCTGGATCCAAACGAAGCTTCGTAGGGGATTGGTTTTTGTCAGCGGAGCGGTGGTCGCTCCGCGTTTTGGAGGCTCGAGATGTACGACGCAGACGCTCGCCTGGAAGAAAACGCCGACCTCATCGGTCGGAGTGTTCCGCTGCCCGCCGAACCCGCGCCCGAACGCGTCGCGCGCTGGACGAACGCGGGTGTGCCTCGTGGGCGCTACGCAAGGAGTCGAACCATGAAACTGATTCTGTCCGGCGGCCTGGGTATCGCGGCTGCCGTCACGTTTGCAGTGCTCTCCATCGGCGGTCCGTCGCAATCGGCGCGTGCGGCCGCGGTTTTCGGCAGCCTGCAACACGCGATTGAGAACTCCCGGCTCGTGAGAATTGAGTATCGCAATCTGGGCTGGAACGATTTTTCGCAGGAGCTGCTGGCGTTCGTGCGACCGTACGCACCCGGCGAGCAGGTTCAGGCGTTCGTGAGCAGCATCTGCCGCGACGGCGACTTCACCTATCGCGAGAATGGCATCGAGCTGGCGTGGGACATGCGCGGCAGTGCGCATGAGGACATTTTCGTCACCACCGGTCGCAGCGCCTGGGGCTATCTGAAACTGCCGGAGCTGGCGCCGGATTTCTATCAGCGCAATCCGCACGCCGAATCACAGCGGCGCTTCATCGAGTCCGCGGCGGGCGGCGTCTTCGTCGACGGTCTCGCTCCGCTGGTCGGTCCGGACGCGACGCTCGTCAGCGGAAATCTGAACGTAATCGGGCTCGCGAATCGAGATGTCTTTCGCGAACTGGTCGCGAAGATCGAGAAGATGGCAGGTTCGCTCACGGTGCAGCGAGAAAACGAAACCACACGCCTGACCGCGGGCAATCTGCGCGAGCCGGATCAGGTGTTTCGCGCGTTCACCTGGCAGGGGCGCACGGACGGCTATGTCGAGCACCTGTTCGCCACCGCAAAATTTGAGGTGCAAATGTCGGGCGACCGGATTCAGTGGGTGCGGTTCAGCGAGCTAGGAGACCGTTCGGGCTGGATCGAGGTGCGTTTCGATGAGATGGTCACGGACTTCGACGAGCGCGGCTTCGAGCTCGAGTTCCATCGCGCCCGGCTGGGCGGCACGGTCGTGAGCGCCGCGGAGCTTCAGTCGCTTCTCCAGGGACCGGAGTCGCCGTAGGCGCACGTCCTGCGAGGCTTCTGTCGGCCGGCGTTGCGTGTCGCGCGCAGCGCCGGCGCCCATTTCTTTGGGCGGGATGCGCTGCGTTCGCCCTTCGGGCGACGCAGACGCGCGTCACTCTCAGAGTCTCGAAATCGTCATCGCGCCGTCCGATGCCCCGCAGTCGCTACGCGCCGTGCCGAGACTCCGAGCGCGCTTCCAGCGCGGCGACGCGCTGCTCCAGCGCCGCCACGCGTTCGAGAAGCGAAGAGTCGTCGCGAACGGTGCTCGACGCGGGCGCGGACGGCGCGCTGTTGAGCGTCGTTGCGCGAAGGACGCTCTCCGGCGCCGGCGCGGGCGACGCCGTATTGGGACGTTCCGTCGGCGGCGTCATGCAGTGCCCGAAGCGCACCGCCGAGTGCCCCGCCTCGCGCGGCAGCATCTCGACCAGCGGCGGGTCGCGCTGCACCAGGCCGTCGAGCACGGCGCGCACCGACTCCAGATTCTCGAAAGGATACATGCGCTGGCAGTGCGTGCGCAGCTCGCCCAGCGTCTGCGGACCGCGCAGCAGCAACTCCGCCAGCACCGGCCAGGCCGGCTTCTCGAGGCCCAGCACGGTCTTAATCTCGTGTCGAAAGCGATCGACCCGCGACGACCCGCCCGGCAGCACGCGTGTCACCCAGCCGCGCGCAATCAGCCGTTCGAGGATGTTCCACACGCTGTCCTCGTCGAGCGTAAGGACGGGGTCGCGGTTCGATTTCTGGTTGCTGCCCGAGACCAGCAGGTTCAGCGTGAGCGGGTAATACTCCGACGCGGCCAGCGATTTTTCGATCAGGACGCCCAGCACCCGCCGTTCGAGCTCATCCAGAAGCACGTTCATGCGGCTCTCCCCGGAGCAGCGAAACGCCTGCAATCGTGCTAGACTCGGAGTCGGCGTCGCTCGCGCCCGGCCCGGGCCTGCGCAGCTATACTGTGGGGCTCGAACATGGACCGCAAGAACATCCGCAACTTTTCGATCATCGCCCACATCGACCACGGGAAGAGCACCCTGGCCGATCGGCTGCTCCAGATTTCCGGCGCGGTGTCGGACCGCGAAGCCAAGGAGCAGATACTCGACTCGATGGACCTCGAGCGCGAACGCGGCATCACCATCAAGGCCAGCGCCGTCACGCTCGATCTGACCGTCGACGGCCAGCGCTACATGTTCAACCTGATCGACACGCCCGGCCACGTGGATTTTCACTACGAGGTCGACCGGGCGCTGGCGGCGTGCGACGGGGCGCTGTTGGTGGTCGACGCCACGCAGGGCGTGCAGGCGCAGACCGTGGCCAACGCCTACGCCGCGGTGGCCAACGACGTGCATCTGCTGCCCGTCATCAACAAGATCGATCTGCCCGGAGCACAGCCCGAGGACACCGCGCTCGAGGTCGAGCACGTGCTCGGCATCAGCTCCGAGCACACGCAATTCGTGTCCGCCAAGAGCGGTCTGGGCGTGCCCGAGCTGCTGCGCGCGATCGTCAATCACCTGCCGCCGCCGACCGGCGAGGTCAACGCCCCGCTGCAGGCGATGATCTTCGACAGCGAGTACGACGATTACCGCGGCGTCATCTGCTACGTCCGCGTGGTGAACGGCGTGGTGCGCAAGGGGCAGAAGATTCTGCTCATGGCGCGCGGGCGGCACTACGTGATCACCGAGCTCGGCAAATTCCGCCCCAAGATGACCGCCTGCGAGCAACTCTCGGCCGGCGAAACCGGCTACATGGTCGCGGCCATCAAGACGCTCCAGGACGTGACGGTCGGCGACACCATCACCGACGCGAGCAATCCCGCGACCGCCGCGCTGCCGGGTTACGAGCCGCCGCGGCAGATGGTGTATTGCGATTTCTACCCGGCCAGCGGCGAGGCGTACGAGGAGCTGCGCGACGCGCTGACGCGATTGAGCCTGAACGACGCGTCGTTCACGTTTCAGCCGCAGAGCAGCGACGCGCTGGGGTTCGGTTTCCGCTGCGGGTTTCTCGGCCTGCTGCACATGGACATCATCCAGGAGCGGCTGGAGCGCGAGAGCGGCGTGGACATCGTGCAGACGGCGCCGAGTGTGACGTACGAGGTGCTGCTGCGCGACGGCACGACCAAGCGCGTCGACGCGGCCGGCGATCTGCCCGATATGGCCAGGGTCGAGGAGCTGCGCGAGCCGATCATCGATCTGCAAATTATCACGCCGGCCGAGTTCGTCGGGGCGCTGATGAAGCTCGCCGAGTCCCGGCGCGGCGAGTACAAGAAGACCGACTACCTGTCGCAGACGCGCGTGATCCTGCACTACGAGTTTCCGTTCAATGAGATCCTCTACGACTTCTACGACAAGCTGAAGAGCATCACGCGCGGCTACGGCACGATGGACTATCACGTGAAGGAGTATCGGTCCAGCGACCTGGTGAAGATGGACATTCTCGTCAACGCCGTGCCGGTCGACGCCCTGAGCGTCATCCTGCACCGCAGCGCCGCCGAGCGGCGCGGGCGGCGCATCATCCAGCGGCTGCGCGAGGAGATCGACAGGCACCTGTTCGAGGTTCCGCTGCAGGCGGCGATCGGCGGCAAGGTCATCGCGCGCGAGACGATCAAAGCCCTGCGCAAGAACGTGACCGCCAAGTGCTACGGCGGCGACGTGACCCGCAAGCGCAAGCTGCTCGAGAAACAGAAGGAAGGCAAGAAGCGGATGAAGACCGTCGGCCGCGTCGACATCCCGCAGAAAGCGTTCATGACGGTGCTGGAGCCGGAGGAGTAGGGAGTCGCGCTTCGTGATCAGCCGAGCCGACCTGGTGCGGATAGCCAAGGCGCGATTGCGAGACGCCCGCGTTCTGCAGCGGGCGCGCTGCTATGACGGCTGCGTTTACCTGTGCGGATACGCGGTTGAACTCGGTCTGAAAGCGCGCATTTGTCAGACACTGCGCTGGCAGGGGTTCCCGGCGACCAGCGGCGAATTCCGAGGATTGCAAAGCTTCAGGGTGCACGATCTGGATGTGCTGCTGCGATTGAGCGGTCTCTGGGGCCGAGTTCGGCAGCGTCACATGTCCGATTGGTCTATCGTCGCCACCTAGAACCCCGAAACGCGGTATCGGCGCATCGGCACGTCGTCTGCCAAGGACGCGGACGATATCATCACTTCATCGGAGAGATTGCTGAAAGTGCTATGCGGACGCTAGTGGACAAACTTCAGGAAGTCGAGCGGCGCCTCTGCGAGGAGCGCGGGGCGTTCGCGCTGTTTGCGCTGTTTGAGCGAGAGGATGCGACGGGTGTCTGGGATTTGGTCGTGTCGGCGCCGTGGATCGAGGAGGATCGGCGGGACGCGTTGGATCACATGTTCGCCCGATTGCGACGCGCGCTATCGCAGGATGAGCTGCGCTTGATCGCGAAGATCGCCGTGGTGCCGCCGGAGGATCCGCTGTTGCAGGCGATGCAGAAGGCGGTCCAGGTCGAGCACGGCGCGGTTGAAATCAAGGACGGCGTATTCTTCGACATGCGAATCAACCACGCGCATGTCATCACGTCGAATCGCGCCGCAGCCTAGCCCGGCGCAGCCTACAGCTCCCGAAATCGTGCCGTGAAATGCCGCAGCGACGGCGGCTGCTCGACGATCTCCAACCCGCGCAGCGCCGCACGCTCGGCATACAGCTCCGCCAGCGCCTCGGCCACATAGTCAATGTGGCTCTGCGTGTAGACCCGCCGCGGAATCGCCAGCCGAACCAGCTCCATCGGCGGCCGCGCGCCCTTCCCGCCGAACATCACGCTGCCGATCTCGCAGGCGCGAATGCCCGCCTGGCGATACAGACCGCACACCAGCGCCTGGCCCGGAAAACGCTCCGGCGGGATGTGTGAACAGAACGCGGCCGCGTCGATGTACACCGCGTGTCCGCCGGGCGGCTCCACGATCTGAATGCCCACGTCGCGCAGCTTCTCGCCCAGATACTCAGTACTGCGGATTCGATAATGCAGGTAATCCTCGTCCACGACCTCCTCGAACCCGCGCGCCATGGCCTCCAGATCGCGCCCGGCCAGCCCGCCATAGGTCAGAAACCCCTCCGTGAGAATCAGCAGCTCGTCGGCGCGCCGCACCAGCTCCGCGTCGCGCAGCAGCAGCAGCCCGCCGATGTTCACCAGCCCGTCTTTCTTGGCGCTGATCGTGGCGCCGTCGGCCAGATCGAACATTTCGCGCACAATGCGGCGCACCGGTCGCTCGCGCTGGCCGGCTTCGCGCTGCTGAATGAAGTACGCGTTCTCGGCAAAGCGGCAGGCGTCCAGGAACAGCGGCAGACCGTGCCGATCGCACACGCTTCGCACCGCGCGCATGTTCTCGAGGCTTACCGGCTGGCCGCCGCCGCTGTTGTTGGTGACGGTCAGCATCACCAGCGGAATGTTCGCCACGCCGACCTCGGCGATGAAGCGCTCGAGAGCCGCGACGTCCATGTTGCCCTTGAACGGATGGCGCAGCGCCGGCTGGCGCCCCTCGGGGATCAGCAGGTCGATCGCCCGCGCTCCCGAGTGCTCGATGTTGGCGCGCGTGGTGTCGAAATGGCTGTTGTTCGGCACCTGCTTGCCCGGTCCGCCCATCAGCTCGAACAAAATGCGCTCGCTGGCGCGACCCTGGTGCGTGGGCAGGATGTGCGGGAAACCGGTCAGCTCGCGCACCGATTGCTCGAGCACAAACCAGCTTCGCGCGCCCGCGTAAGACTCGTCCCCCTTCATGATGCCGGCCCATTGCAGGCTGCTCATGGCGCCGGTCCCGCTGTCGGTGAGCAGGTCGATCAGCACGTCTTCCGCGTGCACCTGAAACAGGTTGAAGTCGGCCCGGCGCAGAATCTCCTCGCGCTGGGCGCGCGTCGTCATCCGAATCGGCTCGACAACCTTCACGCGGAACGGCTCGATGATCGTCTTCATGGCTGGTTCCATTTCGGCGGGGCGCATCGGCTCTGCGACACCGCTCCTTGCCGCGATGATACTTCCGCCCGCACGGCGGTGGCGGGCTTTCCTTCCACGCGCAGACGGACTACAAAGCAGTCCGCCGCCCGTCTGCGGCGTGCGCCACATACCAGTCGCGAGACGACGATGAACAGCAAATTCACCCGCGCGGCACTGACTACCCTTGCGCTGTCGGCGTTCGCTCTCGCCGAAGAGTCGCCGATCCGGCCCGCCGCCCTGCACTGCGAATATCTCAACGACCCGCGCGGCGTGACGGCTGCCCGGCCGCGGCTGGGCTGGCGCGTCGAAGCCGCTGACTCGGCCGAGCGCGGCGTCGCGCAAACTGCGTACCAAATCCTCGTGGCGCGAGACGAAGCCAACCTCGCGCGCGACGCCGGTGATCTCTGGGATTCGGGCCGCGTCGATTCGAGTCGCGTCAATCAGATCGAGTACGGCGGCCCGCCGCTGCCGGCCGGCGGGCGCGCCTGCTGGAAGGTCCGCGTCTGGGACAATCGGGGTCGGCCGTCGCGGTGGAGCGATACGGCCTGCTGGACGGTCGGCCTGCTCACGCCCGCGGATTGGGGCGATGCACGCTGGATCGGCGACCCGGCGCCCCCGCCGCCGGGCTTCGACGCGCTGCCGGCGCTGCTCCTGCGCAAAGCGTTCACGCTCGCGAGCAGCGCGCCCGTCCGCCGCGCCGGCGTATGCGTCTCGGCGCTGGGGTTGTACGAGCTGCGGCTGAATGGGCAGCGCGTCGGCGATCATCTGCTCGCGCCGGAATGGACCGATTATCACCGGCGCGTGCAGTACCAGACGCTCGACGTGACGGCGCTGCTCAGACCCGGTGCGAACGCACTCGGACTGCTCCTCGGCGACGGCTGGTACGCCGGAAAAATCGGCCTGACGGGCATTGTTCCGGGCGGCCCGCCGCGCGCGATTTACGGCCGCCGGCCGCGTGCGCTGTTGCTGCTGACTATCGAGTTCGCAGATGGCTCGACACAGCGCATCATCACCGACGGCTCGTGGCACAGCACGCTCGACGGACCGATCCGGGCCGCCGATCTGCTCGACGGCGAGACCTGGGACGCGCGGCGCGAGCTTGTCGGCTGGGATGCAGCGGGTTTCGACGCCTCGGGCTGGAGCGCTGCCGGCGTCTTTGAAGCGCCCGACGCGCGGCTCGTGTCACAACCCAACGAACCCATCCGCGTAACGCGTGAAATCTCGGCGGTCGCGGTGCACGAGATCAGCCCGGGCACGCACATCTTCGATTTCGGACAGAATCTCGTCGGCCGGTGCCGGCTCCGCACGCGTGGACCGGCCGGCGCGACCGTCACACTTCGCCACGCCGAAGTGCTCAATGCCGACGGCACGTTGTACACGGCCAACCTGCGCGGCGCGGCTCAGACCGATCGCTTCATTCTCCGCGGCGACGCGCAGCCCGAGACCTTTGAGCCGCACTTCACCTACCACGGTTTTCGCTATGTCGAGGTGTCAGGGCTGGGCGAGCCGCCGGCGGGGGATGCGCTCCTGGCACGAGTGTTTCACTCCGCGGCTCCCGAAACCGGCGCCTTCGAATGCTCCGAGCCGCTGCTGAACCGGCTCTGGCAGAACATTCTCTGGACCCAGCGCGCTAACCTGCACAGCACGCCCACCGACTGCCCGCAGCGCGACGAACGCTGCGGCTGGATGGGCGACATCCTCGCGTTCGCGCCCACCGCCTGCTTCAACATGAACATGGCGGCCTTTTTCACCAAGTGGATCCCCGATACGCGCGACGCGCAGGCCGACGACGGTCGCTTCGCCGATTTCTCGCCGCAGCCCTTCGACCCCAACGCGCGCTTCTCCGGCGCGCCGGCCTGGGCCGACGCCGGAATCTTCGTGCCCTGGACCGCTTACGAGTACTACGGCGACCGTCGCCTGTTGGCGGAGCAATACGACGCCGCGCGGCGCTGGATCGAGTTCGTGCACGCGAAGAATCCCGAATTGCTCTGGAAGAACGCGCGCGGCAACGACTACGGCGACTGGCTGAACGCCGACACGCTGCGGCTATCGGGTTGGCCGCAGCAAGGCGCCGAAGTGCCCAAGGAGGTTTTCGCCACCGCGTTCTTCGCGCGCTCGGCGGAGCTGCTGTCTCGCATGGCGCGCGTGCTCGACAAGCCCGACGACGCGCAGCGCTACGCCGAGCTGGCGGAGCGCATCCGCGCCGCGTTCGTACAGGCGTACGTGCAGCCTGACGGTCGCATCGCGGGCGACACGCAGGCCGGCTACGCCATCGCGCTGCAGTTTGATCTGCTGCCCGAAGAGCTGCGATCGGCGGCCGCATCACGGATGGTGGAGCGCTTTGCCCCTTACGACGGGAACATCTCCACCGGCTTCCACAGCACGGTCCCGTTGATGCTTCAGCTTTCGGCGCGCGGCCACAACGATCACGCCTATCGCCTGGCGCTGAACCGCCGCATGCCTTCGTGGGGCTATGCGATCGACCAGGGCGCAACCACGATCTGGGAGCGCTGGGATGGCTATGTCGCCGGCCGCGGGTTCCAGGACCCGGGCATGAACTCGTTCTCGCACTACGCGATCGGCTCGGTGGGAGAGTGGCTCTACCGCGTCGTGCTCGGCATCAACCTCGATCCCGAGGCCCCGGGTTGCGAGCGCGTCATCATTCGGCCGCAGCCCGGCCCCGGCGTCGACTGGGCGCGCGGTTCGTACGAGTCCATCCGCGGCCGTATCGACGTGCATTGGCGACGCACCGCTGAGACGTTCACACTCAGCGTATCCCTGCCGCCGAACGTCAGCGCCCGCGTGCACGTGCCCGCAAGCGACGCGCGACTTGTGCGCGAGGGTGCGCAGTCTGCCGTCGACGCACCGGGTGTTCGGCTGTTGCACGCGCGCGAGAGCGAAGCGGTGTTCGAGATCGGCTCGGGGCGATACGAGTTCGCCGTCTCCGCCGAGCGCTGAAGCGTACGCCGCGCTACGAAGGGCCGGACGCCGGTGCGGAAGCAGGTGCGGACGCGGCCGGATTGCTCGCCGGCGGCGCGTATTCGGCGGCGAGATCGGGTCGCTGCGAGTCGCGGTAGTAGTTGAACATCACCCTTCGGGCCTGTCGCACGGCCGGCTCGGAAGCGCCCGCCGCGGCCTGCCGCAGTTTCTCGAACGCCGCCCGCAGCGCAGTTTCTTCCGTCGATTCGCCGGCCGGCGGCTGTTCAAGCGTTGTGCGCCCCGGCCCCAGCCCCAGCGCGCGCCGGGCCTGACACTCCGTCACGTAGAAATCGATCAACACCGAGCCCCAATCTTCGGGGCCGTTGCGCCGGCGGAAGAAATCGCGCGACTCCTCGAAATGCTTGATCGCTTCATCGTAGTGGCCGGCGCGGTGCAGAAAGTACGCCAGCGTGTCCAGGCTGCCGATAAACGAGCGGTTGTCGCGCCCGGTCACCGCTTCATGTATGCGGATCGCCTCGCGCTGCAGCTCGATGGCGGCGGCGACCTCGCCGCGATCAAACACGATGTAAGCCAGGTTATTGATCACGTCCGAAACGTAGACGTTCTTCTCGCCGATGGTGCGCTTCATCACCGCAATGCACTCGCGATAGAGCTTCTCCGCTTCGTCGATCGCGCCGCGCTCATAGCGGATCTTCGCGAGATTGTTGGTGGCGATCGCCACTCGGGCGTGCTCGTCGCCGTACAGCGCGCGAAAACCGGCCACCACGCGGCGGTAGATTTCCTCGGCTTCTTCGGCGCGCTGCAGGCGACGCAGCGTGCGCGCCAGATTGTTCAGCGCCGACAGCCGCTCGTCTTCCGTGTCCGCGCCAAAGGTCTCGAACATCCGCAGCGCCGCACGCAGCTCACGCTCCGCCTCGCCGTGGCGGCTCTCCATCGTGAGCGCCCAGCCCAGCCGGCTGTGCGCCAGCGCCAGGTCGCGCGTCGGCTTGCCCTGGGCGAGTTTCGTCTCGATCGCGAGCGATTGTTCGAGCAGGCCGACACCTTCCTTGCGCCCGGTCATGACGTAGACCGCCGCCAGTTCGCGGTTGGCGCGGGCGGTCTCGGCCGCTTCCTCGCCGTAGAGGCTGCGATTCAGCTCGACGGCCTTCGACAGGTGCAACTCGGCATCCTCGAAGCGTTGCAGGCTCTTGTAGGTCGTGCCTAGCGTCGTGCGCACTTCCGCCTCAACTGCCGGCTGCCCGCGAAACGTCTTCTCGACATCCTGCGATTCCGCGTCGAGCATTTCGAGAACAGTGACATCGCGCCCGCCGTAGCCCACCTCGCCCAGCGGGTTGGCCGACGCCAGCATGCGCCGCAGGAAGTGATTGGCCGCAAGGGTCTGTGCGGCCTGGCGCTCGGCTGCGTCTCGCGCGAGCTGCATCTCGCGTCCGGCCGCGAGCGCTCGCAGCAGGCCGAAGCTCGTGCCGGCCACCCCGGCCACGAGCAGCAGCACGACGACCAGCGACGAGCCGACCAGCACGCGGTTGCGCCGCGCGAATTTCCGCAACTGGTAGCGCAGGCTCGGCGGCCGCGCCAGGATCGGCTGATCGTCCAGGAACCGCTGAATGTCGGTCGCGAGATCGCCGACGCTGGCGTAGCGCTGCGCGCGGTCCTTCGCGAGCGCCTTGGCCACGATCGTGTCCACGTCGCCGGCGCAGGCCGGGTTGCGCGTGCTCAGGTGCGGCGCGTCGGCGTCACGAATCACCTGCACCGCGTCGACCAGCGAGCGGTTTCGCAGATCGTGCGGCAATTGCCCTGAGAGCAGTTCGAATGCGATCACCCCCAGCGCGTAGACGTCGCTGCGCGTGTCGATCAGTTCCGGGTCGCCCGAGACCTGCTCCGGGCTCATGTAGGGCACGGTGCCGATAAGCTGCCCGGCCGACGTGTGCTGCGTAGTCTGGCCGTCGTTCGAAGACACGCGCGCCACGCCGAAATCGAGCACCTTCGGCCGACCGCTCTCGTCGACCAAAATGTTCGCCGGCTTCAGGTCGCGGTGAATCACGCCCTTCTGATGCGCGTGCTGCACCGCGTCACACACGGGCAGCAGCAGCTTGAGCCGTCCGCGCACGTCGAGCCGAGCCGCGTGCGCGTGATCGGTCAGCGGCCGGCCCTGCACCATCTCCATCGCGAAGAACGGGATGGCGCGACCCTGCACCTCGGCGATGCCCGCTTCGTAGATTTGTGCGATGCCCGGATGCGCCAGCCGACCGAGCACCCGTGCTTCGAACGCGAAGCGGCGCAGCAACTCCTCGGGCAGGCTGGCGTCGCTCAGCACCTTCAGCGCCACGAGCCGCTCCGGGTGCGCCTGGCGCGCGCGATAGACCGTGCCCATTCCGCCGCGGCCGAGCACGCCGAGAATCTCGTAACCTCCGATGCGGTCCGGTTGGCCCATCGGCGACGTGTTGTAGGAGCGCAGCGCGGCGCTGAGCTGCGTTTCGGCGATCGACGAATCCAGCGCCGCCGTGCCGCGGTCGGCGGCCAGCATGCGCTCGACCTCGCGTCGCAGCTCCGGGTCCTCGGCGCAGGCGCGGCCAAGCTCCGCCTCACGCTGCGCCGCCGGAAGATCGACCACAGCCAGAAAAAGTTCGGATACCCGCGCGTGGCGTTCGGCGGTCATGCGCGAGTCTCGAAGCCGATCTGCGTCTCGAGCCAGGCACGCGCCACGCGCCAGTCGCCCTTGACCGTGTTCTCGGACACGCCCAGCACGCGCGCCGTCTCCTCGACGCCCAGTCCGCCGAAAAAGCGCAGCTCGACCACCTTCGCCTGGCGCTCGTTGAGCTGCGCCAGTCGGCGCAGCGCCTCGTCCAGCGCCAGATAGTCCACCGCAGGCTCGTCGGCCGGTGCCGCCAGCTCATCGTGCACCGACACGCCCGCGCCGGGCGCCTGGCGCTTCGCCGCCTGCCGCGAGCGGGCGTGGTCGATCAGGATGCGGCGAATCGCCTCCGCCGCAACGGCGATGAAATGTGCGCGGTCCTCAACAATCGCGTCGCGCTGATCGACGAGTTTCAGGTACGCCTCGTGAACCAGCGCCGTCGGCTGGAGCGTGTGGTTGATGCGCTCCTGGCGCAGCCGTGCGGCGGCGATGGCGCGCAGCTCGTCATAGACCAGCGGCAGCAGCTCGTCGGCGGCGCGGGTCTCGCCGGCGCGGAGCCGCCGCAGGCATTGCGTCGTCTGCCATTGAGTGTCGTTGCTGCCCATGCCGTGCCCGTGAAAGGATTTGCGGATGATAGCACATTCTCACCCGCGAGCACCAAACACCAACATCGCGTCGCCGTAGCTGAAAAAGCGGTAGCGCTCACGCACGGCTTCGACATACGCGGCGCGAATCCGCTCGACGCCGCCCAGCGCCATCACCAGCGCCAGCAGAGTGCTGCCCGGCAGGTGGAAATTGGTAACCAATACGTCGAGATTGCGGAATGCGTGGGGCGGACGAATGAACAGGTCGGTCCAGCCGCAGGCGTCCGAATCCGGATTCGAATTCAGAGGCACGCTCTCCAGCACGCGGGCGCTGGTGGTGCCGATCGCCACGATTCTGCCGCCGTCGCGCCGCACGGCGCGCAGCGTGTCTAGCGTCGCAGCCGGCGCGCGAAACCACTCGGCGTGCATCGGGTGCTGATCGAGATCGTCGACGTCGATCGGCGCAAACGTGCCAAGCCCCACGTGCAAGGTGACGAACGCCGTGCGAACGCCGTGTTCGCGTATCCGATCGAGCAGCGCGGGCGTGAAGTGCAGTCCGGCGGTCGGCGCCGCGGCTGAGCCGGGTTCGCGTGCGTAGACGGTCTGATATCGCGCGCGGTCGTCAGCCTGCGCCACGCCGCTGCGAATATACGGCGGCAGCGGGATTGAGCCGATTCGATCCAGGACGATCGCGGCGTCGGTCGCAGGCTCCGCCTGCACGCGCCACACGCCGCGCTGCTCGCGCGAGACGAGGCGGAGCGCCGCGGCGGGTTGCGCCGGCGCGCCGCGCGCGTCGTCGAGCGCCAGCCGTTCGCCGGGCTTCAGCCGCGCCGCGGGAGACAGCAGACAGTGCCAATCGTCGCCGGACTGGTGCAGAAACAGGCCTTCGACTCGGCCGCCAGTCGCACGGCGTGCGAAGAACCGCGCCGGCACGACGCGCGTGTCGTTGAACACCAGGCAGTCGCCGGGCCGCAGGTAGTCGCTCAGGTCGCGAAATGTGCGGTGCTGGAAATCGCCGTCGGCAGGAACCACCAGCAGACGCGAGGCGTCGCGCGGCTCGGCGGGTTGCTGGGCGATCAGCTCTTCGGGCAGGTCGTAGAGCAGTTCGTTGCGGCGCATGCGTCGCGGGTCAGAGCTTCTGAACCTGGGCGAGGACGTCGGCGGGGCTGGCGCGGTCCGCGACATGCTGCTGCAGGAAGCGCCAGCGAATCACGCCGCCGCGCTCGATCAGGAACTGCGCGGGCAGGGCGATGTCGCCGCCGTCGGGCGCGCCGCCCTTGTGTCGCACGTGGTAGGCGTCGATGAGCTTGCCGTCGGTGTCGCTGAGGATGGGGAATGGCAGCTTCTGCTTGGTTGCGAGTCCGGCGGAGATGTCGCGGGGGTCGACGGAAATCACCAGCAACTTGCCGCCGCGCTTGACCAGCTCATCGTGAACAGCTCCGAGCCCGCGGAGCTCTGCGATGCAGAACAGTCACCAGAATCCGCGATAGAAGACGAGCAGCACGGGGCCGGCGGCGAACTCGCGCGCGAGATCGACTTCGGTCCCCTGGTGGTCGGTGAGTGTGAGCGTGGGCGCGGGTTGACCCGCCTGCGGCGCGCCGCTGTCGTGCGGCAGTTTGCCCAGGAACGTGAACATCGCCCCGATGCCGACGGCGAGCGCGACGTTAAGACCGGCGAGCCAGCGAATCTGGAATCGGCGGTCCCAGTATGCGGTTGCGAGTCCGAGCAGGCAGCCAACCCCCATGACGGAGAAGAGCACGGCGCCGGTTCGACGGAGCGCGGGGTCGTCGAGCCGGAGCAGGTAGAGGAACGGACCGGCGAGCGTGAGCGCTAGCGCGAGGGCGGCGAATAGGCCGAGCCTGCGGATTCGCGGCCGGACGGCGTTCTCGGCGGGGTTTGTGGGCGGTTGCTGCATGGTGTTTTGCAGGAAAGGTTGCGGCGCCAACTCAGGACCGTTGGGTCTGGATTGGCGCCGCGGAGGTTTTTTGGTGTTTTGGGTTTAGTAGCGGCCGCGTCCGCCGCCGCCACCGCCGTAGCCGCCGCCACCGCCGTAGCCGCCGCCGCCGCCGTAGCCGCCGCCGCCGCCGCGACCGCCGCGGTATCCGCCGCCGCCACCGCCGCCTTCACGGCCGCCTTCGCGGGGCTTGGCCTCGTTGACGGTCATGGCGCGGCCCTGGTGGTCGCGCCCGTTGAGGGCGGTCATGGCCGACTTGGCTTCTTCGTCGGTTGACATCTCGACGAAGCCGAAGCCTTTGCTGCGGCCGGTTTCGCGGTCCATGATGACCTGGGCGCTGCGGACGGTGCCGAACTCGCCGAAGATGCGCTGGAGGTCCGCATCGCTGACCGAGTACACGAGATTCCCGACGTACAACTTCTTACCCATACGCTCGACTCCGAACAGAAAACCTGAGAAATCCTCTTATACGAGGAGTGCGGGTGCCATGCTGTCCACGGCGGACGCATGCAGTAGGAGAGCCGAGCGGTGCGGAGGCTGAAACATAGCAGGCAGAACTTCGCAAACTCAACTCGTGCTGACCACCCAATACGTAGCATAACCGCGCCGGGAGGCGGTTGCCAAGGGTGATCTTGCGGATTCCAATAATCTCGCAAGCGTCGAATTGCTCGAATCTTCCGAAACCGAGTGCGAATTCACCCGAATCGGCGAGGCCGCGCGGGTTCCGCATACCCCGCGGGATTGTAATTCTGGGGCGGGCGCGCCGTCAGATACACTGAATGTGTGCAGAATCGCCTCGAAGCCGCGAAGACACAGTAGGAGGACCGACGAGGGGGGAATCGGCACGCTGCGAGGAGGGATTCTCGCGCCAGGATGATCGCACCAGGACGGAGAACGGATGAAGGTGGGCATGGCCCACCCTACGAGGTGGCCCGATGGAGCCAAGACCGGCCGGAGGTCGGTCCCCCAGCGCGGAAAAACGTTCGGTGCGGGTAGTGCGAGAAGGGATTCACGCACCAGGAATGCTGGGTGCGAGACACGATTCTCGCGCCAGGATGATCGCAGGACGGAGAGCGGATGAAGGTGGGCATGGCCCACCCTACGAGGTGGCCCGATGGGGCCAAGACCGGCCGGCCGGTCTTTGGATCAGAGTAATTTCGTGGCGGAGAGCATGAGCGACTCGACAGGCGGAATACTGGGCAGACTCGGCGAGAAGGTGCTCGGCTGGATCGCGCTTGCGCTGCTGCTGCTGGCGGCATGGGCGGTCTACCAGACGCCCGCCGCGACCAAGGCCGCGATCTGGAGCGGCGTGTGGCGGACCGTGGCGTGGGTCCTGTTCGCCATCGCCTGGCCGTGGATCGGGGCGCTGCTGGTGCGGCGCGTGGCGGCGGCGGGCAGCAACTGGGCCGGCGCGGCGTGGCTGGGCGGATTGCTGGCCGGAAACCTGATCGCGGCCGCGCTGCTGATGACCGGACTGCCCGGCGGACTCTGGAGCTGGATCGGCGCGCTGGCGCTGCTGGGCGCCGCCGCTACGTACAATTTCCTGGTGAGCGAGTACCTCGCCGAGCGCGCGGGCGTCTAGGCGTAGCGAGGGAGCGGCGATGGCGACGATCTACCAGAACGGCCTGCGCGTCAGCGAATATCTGCTCGAGCGCTGCATCGGCGTCGGCACGTTCGGCGAGGTGTGGTCGGCCACGCACCACATCTGGAAAACCGAGCGCGTCGCGATCAAGCTGCCGACCGAGCCGGAATACGTACGCAATCTGCAGCGCGAGGGCCTGGTGGCTCATGGGCTGCGGCACGCGAATATCGTGCGTGTGCTCGGGCTCGATCCCTACGCCGACCCGCCTTATCTGGTGATGGAACTCGTTCAGGGGCCGGCGCTCAAGCAGGTGATCGCCGAACACAGCGACGGAATGCCGATCGAGAGCGTGCGCATCATCCTGCGCGGCGTGCTGGCGGGGCTCGCGGCGGCGCATGCGCAGCATGTGCTGCATCGTGACCTGAAGCCGGGCAACGTGCTGCTCGATTTGCGGAATGAGCCGCTGGCCCGGTTGCGCGTCGAGCAGGTGAAGCTCGTCGATTTCGGGCTTGGTGTGCGGCGCGCCGCGACCGACGTGCTGCAATCGATGTCGCTGGCGCGCGGCGAGGAGCGGTTGGTGGGCACGCCGGCCTATATGGCGCCGGAGTCGCACGAGCCGGGTTCGAGCCCGGACGCACGCGCCGATCTCTATGCAGTCGGGGTAATGCTATTCGAGATGCTGACCGGTCATCGGCCGGCGGGCGCCGAGCGCCCGAGCACGCTGCGCGCCCAGACGCCGGCGGCTCTGGATGCGCTCTTTGAGCGGCTTTATTCGAGGCTCGAGCGCCGCTGCGCGAGCGCGCTGGAGGCGCTTGCGATGCTCGAGTCGTCGCCGCCGACTCCGCCCGTGCCGGTCGCGCTGCCGCCGATTCCGCCGCTGCCGGGCGCGGCGCGCGGGATGGGCGGCTGTCCGCGGTGCGGCGCGGCTCCGCAGCACGGCGATCAGTTCTGCACCACGTGCGGGCAGCAGTTGCAGCCGCCGCGGCGCTGCGCGCTGTGCGACGCGTTTCCGGGGGCGGATGACGACTATTGCACGCAATGCGGCACGCGATTGCCGCCGCGAGGGGGTCAGTGATGATGCTGGCCGACCTGATGTTCCTGGCGGTTCCGGTGGTGATCGTGCTGGGCTTCATCGCGTTCTTTGTGGTCGTGGTGGGGACGGCGTTCAAGGTGTTTCTGTCGGTGCTGCGGTTTCTGTTCAGCGCGCCGGAAGCGCCGACGCCGCTCGCGCCGCCGGGAGAGCGTCATTGTCGTCAGCGCGGCTGCGGCCAAGCGAATCGCAGCGGTGCGCGGTTCTGCGCCCGGTGCGGCGCTCGACTGTCCCGCGATTGGGATCTACGCGCGTGAACGAGCACACCCCGGACGAACGCAGCCGGCATCGGCAGTTTGAGGACCAGTTCCTGCAGCAGCTTCGGGCGCGGGCGGCGCGGCTGGCCGGTTCGCGGCTGCCGATCGACCGCATCATCGTCGAGCCGACGCGCGAGGGCGTGGACGCCGTGCGGGCGGAGCTGGGTCGCCTGCAGGTCTACGACCGCGACGTGCTGGAGAAACTGGCCGGCGCGCGCAGCGTCGAAGTGACGTTCCTGAAGCGGCGGATGGGCGGGCTGTATTTCAAGACGCTGCGGCGGCTGCGCGTGCGGACGCTGGCGCCGGTGACGGCACTGCTGTCGAATCGCAACCCGGGGCCGGTCAGCCGCGAGGACGTGCTGGACGCGCTGGCGCGGTACGAGCTGATGCGCCACCGCGAGCGGCCGGACCTGGTCGTGTTCGCGAGTCTGACCGGATTCACGCCCGAGGCCGAAGCGCTGGCGGAAACGGCCGGGAATCGGCTGGTGCTGATGGGAGCGCGCGACGACGGCGGCTGGGACGTCGCAATGAGCGCGGCGCTGCGCAAGTCGCCGTGGGCGGCGCTGTTTGATTTCGAGGGCGCGCCGGAGCGGCTGAAGCGGCTGCTGTATCATCTTGAGCAGAACGCGGCCGTTCTGGACACGCGCGGTTTGGCCCTGCCCGAGCTGGCGGAGAAACTCGGGCTCAGCCTGTCCGAGACCGAGCTGCTGGTGCGGCAGGCCTGCCGAACGCAGACTCGCCTGATGACCGTTTCGCAGGACGGCGTGACGCATCTGTGCCGTACTCCGTTGGCGGAGGAAGCCGATTCGATGAACCTGTGGTCCCGCATCCGCAAAATGCTGCGCATGAAGCCGACCGTCGCCGAGCGCGTGAAAGACATGACGGCGCAGCGCGTCCGCATCGAGCAGCAGCGGCACGAAATCGACCAGAAGATCGACACGCTCGAGGCGACGGAGCGCGAGGCGTTGACGGCGGGGGCGGCCGCGGCGGCCGACGCGGAACGCAAGCAATACGCGCACAAGCTGATGCGCGTGCGCACCGAGCTCAAGCGGCTGCGGACGCAGGCGCAGAATCTCACCAACGCGCTCGACGTGATCGGCACGCACATACACCACCTGACGCTGGCGGAGCAGAACCGGCGGCTCGAGCTGCCGCGGGCCGAGGAGTTGACGCGCGAGGCGGCGCAAGCCGAGCAGATGACGGCTGAGCTGGCCGCCAGCGCGGATCTGGCGCGCGGCATCGAGGTCGGCGCCACCACGCCGATGATGCAGGAGGAAGAGGCGGCGATCTTCGAGGAATTCAAGGCCGCGGCCGCCAGCCGCAGCGGCGCGTCGCAGGCGGCGCCGACCCGCCCGGCGGCGGAACGTTCGGCGAGCGCTGCTCCGAGCGAACCGGCGCGTGCGCCGACTCCGCCGCTTCCCGCAGCCGCGCCGACGCCGCGCGAATCGGCGCGTCCGGAATTGAGCTGAGGCCGGCGGGAGCTTGCAGATGAATTTTTTCGAGTGGCTGACCACGCGCCGCAAGACCCTGGGCACGATGGACGCGGCGGAGCTGCGTGCGCAGGAGATGCTGCTGAACAACGAGCGCGACCGGATGATGGCGCGCGTGTCGCGCCTGGCGAAGGACAAGCAGGTGATTGTCGAGAAGGGCGCCAAGGAGAAGACGCCCGAGATGCGCCGCACGCTGGCGCAGCAGTTTGACTTGCTGCACACTGAGCAATCGATGCTGGCGCGGCATCTGAATATCCGCAGCAAGGAGGCGTTGACCGTGACGCGCCTGCGGCTGCTGCGCGAGACGGCGGGCCGCGCGGGCGTGGGAGCGCTGGGCAAGGGATTGATTCGAGACAGCGACCTGGCCCTGATCGAGCGCATGATCGAAGATGACCGCGTGACCAGCGAGATTTATCAGGAGCGGCTGGACCGCATCCTGCAGGCGGGCCACGAATCGGACACGGAGTCGGCGGGGCTGTCGCCGGCGAGCAGCGAGCTGCTGCGCGTCTGGAACGACATGGACGCGGGGTTGATTCGCGATTCGGCCGAGGCGTTTGACGAAGCGGAGAAGCGCGTGCGCGAGCGGCAGAAGGCGAGCGAGGCCTGACGCGGCGCCGGGCCGCGAGGAGGAGCGATGGGACTGTTCAAGTCCGCCGAGGAACGTCGCATCGAGCGCGACATCAAGATTCGCCAGGGCATTCGCCGCATCGAGAAGGCGATCGCCGAGCAGAGCAAGTTCTCGGACGAGTTTGTGCGGAACGCGCGGCACGCGCGGCAGATCGGCGACGCGGCGCAGTATGCGTTTATTCGCAACAGCCTGAAGAAGACCGCGACCATCAAGAAGCTGCTGGAGCGGCAGTTGCTGGCGGTGAAGAACGCGCTGCTGATCAAGCGACAGGCGGAGGCCAGCGCCGACTTCGCGCAGGCGATGAATCTGATGGCGGGCGAAGTGTCGAAGCTCTATGGAGCGACCGATCTCGCAAAGACGCAGCTCGCCTGGGAGAAGGCGCTGGCGCAAAGTCAGAGCATGGAAGAACGCATGCAGATGTTCCTCGATGCGGTGGAGCAGGGCGCCGCGGCCGACGTGAGCGCTGCCCCGGCCGAGGCGATCACCGACGACGAGATTGATCGCCTGATCTCGGCTGAGGAGCAGGTCGAGCAGGCCCGCGACTCGCAGCAGCTCAGCGCGCTGCGCGCCGAGCTGGCGGCCCTGAAAGGGCAGAGCGAGCCGGGCCGCGAGGCGAAGTAGGCGCACGCGCTCCGGCTTTGCGTTACGCTCCGCGGCATGCGAAATCTCGCGGGTCAGCGCGTCACCGTAATGGGATTGGGGCGGTTCGGCGGCGGGGTCGGCGTTGCGCGCTGGCTGGCGCTGCAGGGCGCGCGGGTGCGCGTGACCGATCAGGCTTCCGCCGAGCAGCTCGCGGATTCGCTCGCCGAACTGCGTGATCTGCCGATCGAATACCGGCTCGACGGGCATGATGAAGACGACTTCGCGCGTGCCGATCTGGTGGTCGTGAACCCCGCGGTTCCCCCGACCTCGCGCTTTCTGCAGACGGCGCGCGACGCCGGCGTGCCGATTACGACCGAGATCAACCTCTTCGTCGAGCGCTGTGCCGCGCACGCCACGATCGGCGTCACCGGCTCGGTCGGCAAAAGCACGACCACGGCCATGATCGGGCACGTGCTGGAGCGCTGCCTGCCCGAGCGCCGCGTCCGCGTGGGCGGCAACCTGGGCCGGTCGCTGCTCGACGAATTGCCCGATATCACGGCGCAGGACGTCGTCGTGCTCGAGTTGTCGAGCTTTCAGCTCGAGCGGACGCCCTTGGTCGGCTGGAGCCCGCGAGTGGCGGTGCTTACGAATCTGCTGCCGAATCACCTCGATTGGCACGGGTCCTTCGACGACTACATTGCGGCGAAGTTCAACCTTGTGCGATTCCAGCGGCGTGGCGACGGATTTGTGATTGCGGCGGACTGTGCGGCGGAGGCGCGACGACGGCTGGGAGCGGACAGCCGGCTGTGCACGGTCGCGCTCGACGCGCGCCGGCAGCCGCTGGTTTGCGAGCCGGGTTCCGAGGCGCGAACGCACGAGCTCGGCGAGCTGCCGCTGCCCGGCCGACACAATCGCCTGAACGCCGCCTTCGCGGTGGCGGTGGCGCAGAGCATGGACGTGGCGGCGGATCGTGCGGCGACGGCGGTGGCGGAGTTTCGCGGCCTGCCGCACCGGTTGCAGTGCGTCTGCGAGCGCGACGGCGTGCGCTACTTCGACGACTCGAAGTCGACCACGCCCGAGGCCACCGTCACGGCCTTGCAGGCGTTTGAGCCGGAGCAGCCGATCCTGCTGATCCTCGGCGGATATGACAAGGGAATCGATCTTTCGGCAGCCGTCGAGCACGCGGCGCGTCGGTGTCGCTACGTGGCGACGGTCGGACAGACCGGCGGCGCGATTCACGCGCAATTGCGACAGCGCGGCGTAGCCGGCGGCTACTTCGAGCGCTTCGCCGACGCGGTCGGCGCCTGCGTGCAGCGGGCGGAGCCGGGTTGCGTGGTGCTGCTGTCGCCGGCGTGCGCGTCGTGGGGGTCTTTTCGCGATTATCGCGAGCGCGGGCGGCTGTTCGAGCGGCTGGTGCAGACGCCGGGCGCGGTGGCGGCGCCGGCGTGAAAGCGCCGCGAGGCGACGGAACAAGTCTTGACCGCCGCCGCGGCACTTACATAGACTTATGGCGTGGATGCGAGGGTCGTACTCGGTCCGGTCCCAGAACAAGGGCGGAACCGAACCAGGCGAGCCGACTCCACCGCGGCGTGCGGCGACGCACTCCGCAGCGTTCGCCGGTGACGGCCGGCGATGGGATGGACTCGTGGGTGCTAACGGGATCCCGCGAGAGGCGCCCATTGAAAGGGAGGTGATCCGTGGAAAGTACTAAACGTAGGCTGCTGTAACGCAGCGAACGTGGCTGCGTTCGCAGCAGCTGCAAGCCTTTGGACCCGCCGGTGGTGACCGACATCGCCGGCGGGTTCTTGTTTTGCGAGTCGGTGGTTATTTCGACTCGGGGCGGCTCTTCACGTAGCGCTGCCAGGCGTCTTCGAGATTGCGGCCGTCCTTCCCGCCGAAGTGCTTCTCGGTGAGCGCGGCGGCCTGTCGCGGTGAATCGATCAGATCGCGCAGATATTCCTGCAGCCGCTTGCGGCCCTGAGCATCGTCGGCCAGCAAATGCACCAGCGTGTACGCCTGGCCGTAATAGAGATGCTGGCGGCGCACCTGCTCGAACCCGCTCAGCGGAAACTCGGCCTTGTCGTAGAAGGCGGCGGAGTCGGCGGCCAGCAGTTCGGACAGCGGCAGTGCGGCCTTTTTCTCGATCGCCTTGCGCACCAACGCCCAGTGTTTGGCACGACGGGCTTCGAACCGCACGCCGGAGGCCGTCGGTCTGGCCGTCTCGTAAAGCTCGGCCAGCCCCTCATTGATCCAGACCGGCGCCGCGGGCACGTAGCGGTGCATGAACTGGTGCAGCGCTTCGTGAAACAGCACGCCGAAGGTCTCGTCGGAATTGGAATCGTCGAGCACGAGCAGCAGCCGGTGTCGCGGGATGTACATGCCGCGCGTGTGCTCGCTGGAGCCGAGGAACGCGCTGCCGAAGTCTTCGTACTCGCGCTGGTTGGCGAACAGGATGACCGGAAACCGGCCGTTCGCGCCCGCGAGCGCGTCGCGGACGGCGGGTGGCGGGGCGTTGTCGTCGACGCTGTCGCCCGTGGCGGCGGGTGATGCGCCCGAGTCGTCGTCACCGGTCGGATCGTCGTCCGCCGGCTGGGGGTCGCCTGTGGGCTGCGGTTTGCCGTCGCCCCGGGCGTTTCGTTTCGCGGCTTTTTCGCGTGCGGCGCGCTCGCGCGGGGTCGACGCGTCCTTGTCGCCTTTTTTCGCGCCGCCGTCGTTCAGCAGTTTGCCGAACGCGCGCTCGTACTCGCGGTGAATGAACTCCAGCGCGCGGCCGTATTCCCGCAGACGCGCGGTGCTGACGGTGCCGGCGAGCACGTAGTGCTTGGTTTCGTGGCGGATGTTCAGTTCGGCGAGGCGCTGGCCGAGCTCGTCGGCGTGGGCGGCGGCGGCGAGCAGCCAGAGCGACAGAACGAGCGCACCCGCCCCACCCGTACGAGCCGCAGTCTGTCGCTGGTTCATGTTCCCCGTCCGTTTCTCAAGCGGCGCTATTCGCCGATGTCTTCGTTCCACAATTCGGGCCGCGCGCGAATGAACTCCTCCATGAGCGCCGCGCACTCGCGCCCGGCGGCTTCGTCGAAGACGAGTTCGACGCCGCGCGAGCGCAGGTAGTCTTCGGGACCGCGGAAAGTGCGATTCTCGGCGATGACGATGCGCGGGATGCGATAGAGCAGGGCGGTGCCGCTGCACATGTCGCAGGGCGAAAGCGTCGTGTAGAGGGCGGCGCGGCGATAGTCGCGGGCGGTAAGGCGGCCGGCGTTCTCGAGGGCGTCCATCTCGGCGTGCAGGATGGCGCTGCCGCGCTGTACGCGGCGGTTGTGACCGCGGCCGACGATGCGGCCGTCGAGCACGAGCACCGAGCCGATGGGTATTCCGCCCTCCGCCAGACCCTGGCGGGCTTCGTCGATCGCGGCGCGCATGAAGGGGTCCATCGTCGTTCTAGGCGCGCGTGGGTTTCGGAACGTTGCCCCGGCGCAGCGCCGTGCGAGCCGCGCCGGCCAGCGCCGCCGCAACCGCGACCTGCACGCCGACGCCGATGGCCGCGGCCTTCAGCGATCCGCCCGCGGAAACCATCATGAAAGTTCCGATCGGCGACAGGGCGGCGATCGTCAGTGCCGCGGCAAAATCACGAAACGATTCGGGCGCTTTCTCGGGCAGGACGAGCACCAGGTCGATCGCGACCGGCAAGATCATGAACAGCACGATCGTCCCCGCGATCGCGCGGAAGATCTTCTTTTCGCGGAAGGTCGCCAGATAGCTCCACTGGTAGGCCGAGGTCAGCAGGGCCGCCGCCGCCGCCGCGATCAGCGCCAGCCGCGCCGGCCCTTGGAGCAGGACCGCGTAGTCGCCGCTCATCCGCGGCGAAATGACCAGCAGGACGATGACGAAGGTCAGCGTAATGGCGAGCGCGGCGGGCAGTGGCGCCAGATTGAACCAGCCGGCGCCGCGCAGCGCATCGGCCGGCAGGTGCGGGCGGCGCAGATCGAGCGCGCCGCGCTTCGTGGCCGCGGCGAACGTGGGGAACAGCGCCACGACCAGCAGCGCCACCAGCGACGCGATCAGCTCGATTTCGCGCGCCACGTCGCCGTCGCGAATCCAACTCAACAGCGGGGACGCGGGCACGCCAACGATCGTCGCGGCGCAGAGCGTGAACAGCAGCAGCGAGCCGTGATACACGCCGAACGTTGGTTCCTCGGGCCGGCGAATCTTTCGGCAGGCTGCGGCGACGCAGATGCACGCCAGCGCGAATTGCAGGAGCACGGTCAATAGCGGCACCCACCGCAGGAACGGTTCAGTCAGCAGGGCGGTCGACGCGGCGTCGCGGCGGATAATCGCCTGCAGCAGCCCGAAGGTCGCAAAGCCCAGCAGCACCGCCAGCCCCGGCACGATCGAGACCAGCATCCAGCCGCCGAAGATCGTGCCCAGCACCAGCCCGCCGGCGACGTTGGCTTTGCCCTGCGTGGCCAGCGAGATCAGCAGCATGATCGAGGAGACCGAGAAGCTCATGAACGCCATGAAGACCTGGAGAAACAGCCAGCCGGTGATGAGATTGCGCAGATTCGGCACCGAGCTCGACGTCAGCAGCAGCAGGAGCATCAGCGGAATCGTCATGCCGTAGAGCAGGAACGTGCCGAGCGGCGAGGCGAAAATGTAGCTCAGAACGAGTTGCAGGCTGGACTGCGGCGTGAGCCGATGGGATTCCATCATGCCGGCCTGGAAGTCGCGCAGGACAGCCTTGCGGACGGCGCCCGGCGCGAGCAGCAGCAGGAAAACGCCCTGCGCCGCGGTGAGGATGCCCATCCAAATCTGGGCCGCGTCGTCGCGACCCGTGGCGCCGGTGAATGAGTAGGTCATCGTCATGCCGACGACGATGAGAGCGCCGAACACGATCGCGGGCAGCGGCGCGCCGCGTGCGCCGCCGGCGAGATTCCAGTGCAACGTGAACCAGTGTGCGCCGACCATGCCCGCCGCTCCCGTCGGATTCAGTCCACCTGTCGAATGCCCGCCCGCAGGTAAGCCTCTTCGAGGTCGTGTCCGAGCGCGCGAAAATCCGCGACCGGCAGACCGGCCGCGACGAGGCTGCGCAGCAGCTCGGCCGCGATGGCGCGCTGCCCGCCGGCTTCGACGATGAACGTGTCGCCGTCGATCTGAGCCGAGAGGTTGAGCGGCGCCAGGCGCTGCGCAAGATCGCCAATGCGCTCGGCGAGCACGACGCGATAGCGCACCTGTTCGGTGCTGACGCCGGAGATCTGCGCCACGGTGCCGAACTGCAGCAGCTTTCCGTGGCCCATGATGCCGATGTGCGTGCAGTATTCCGCGAGGTCGGCCAGGATGTGCGACGAGACGATCAGAGCCTTGCCCTGGTCACGCAGATTCGCAAGCAGCCGACGAAACTGGACGCGCCCGGCCGGATCGAGCCCCGCGGCGGGTTCATCGAGCAGGACCACGTGCGGATCGGGAATCAGCGTGCGGGCCACGGCGAGCCGCTGGCGCATGCCGCGCGACAGGGTGGCGATTTTGGCGTCGGCTTTCTCGGACAGCCAGAGCTGCTCGAGCCAGTATTCGATGCGCTCGGCGGTGAGCGAGGCCGGCAGGCGATAGCAGCGCGCCGCGAATTGCAGGAACTGGCGCACGGTCAGGCCGTCGTACACCGCGGGCGAATCCGGGGCGAAGCCGAGGTGGCGGCCGACCAGCACCGGTTCGCGGCTGACGTCATGCCCGAGGACGCGCACGGTTCCGGTGGCGACGCCCTGCAGGCCCGCCGCGGCGCGCAGCGTGGTGCTCTTGCCGGCGCCGTTGGGTCCGATCAGGCCCATGAGGTCGCCGCCGCGCAGCTCGAATGCGATGTCGTCCACGGCCAGGAACCGGCCGTAGAACACGCGCACGCCTTGCAGGCTGAGGAGCGTCTCGCTCATGCATCCGTCCCGAAAACCGCCTAGTTTGCCGCGGGCGGATTATCATGCCGCGTACGCTCACGGCCTGCAAGCGGCGCGAGCGGGGAGTGTCGCATGTGGGTTGCACCTGCGCTGGCCGGCTCGTTGCTCGTGCTCTTCGGCGTGCTGATTTTTCTGAAGCCTGAGCTGCTGGCGTATCTGGTGGCGACGGCGTTCGTGGTCGCGGGCCTTGGGATTCTGGCGGTTGCGTGGCGGCTCAAGCGAACCGTGGTGTACCGCCGCGTGGAGATTCACGGGGATTCGCTGCCATAAGGGCCGGCCGCGCGCTGAGCGGCTGCAAGGTATGGGCGGCGCTCGCCGCGGGGCGCGCAATGTGGCTCCGTCGGCGTGGTGAGTTGGAGCGCCCGGTGTCCGCGGAAGACTATCGCACATACGTAGAGCATCCGCGTTACGGTCGCGAGCCGCGGTTGACGCATTTGCGGCCCCCCAGGGGCCGGAAGTGGAAGCACTTACACTGGCACTCGCCGCCCGAAGATTGCATTCCGGAAACGGCGGTCGAGGCCGATACCAACCTGCAGCGGAATCCGAGCGTTCTGGTGACGCATTACTTCGACGTGCGCAGGGTGTGTCGCGACTGCGGCAGAAAGTTCATCTTCTTTGCCGATCAGCAGAAGCACTGGTACGAGGTGCTCGACCTCAAGCTCGATGTCAATTGCGTGCGGTGCTTTCCGTGTCGCAAAATTCGGCACCGCGCCAAAGTCGCACGGGAACGCTATGACGAGCTCATTCACCACGCTGAACCCGGCCCAGTCGAGTGGGCTGAGCTGGCGGAATTGACCGTCGATCTGATCCAACTGGGTGCGTTCTCAAACGACCCGCGGACGGTGGGCCGCGCGCAAATGTGGCTGAACCGCGCGCGGAAAGCCGGCGCTCCGCCGGAACAAGTGTCGCCGCTCGCGGCGAGGATTGCGGCGCTGCTGGCGCCGTGAGCGCAGGCCGTTTCGTTCGGAGAGTCCGATGTGGTGGAAATGGTGGGGCAAGCGGCGTTTCGACCCGGTGGAGAGCTTCACGACGTATTTGAAGGGGCAGCGACCGCATTGGCGCGTGCTCGGCGTCAGCGAAGGCATGTTGGAGATTGAGATTGCAGACGACACTCTCAGCCTGAGCGCGCACCGCATCGCCGAACTTGCGGGTCGCGAAGGTGAGAGCTCGCCGCAGTGCCGGGCGGCGTTCGCGCAACTGCTGGCGCTGCTGGAGCAGGCTGTGGGCGGCGCACCCGACTTGTCGCGCGAGGCTGATGGTGCACGGCTGAGGCCGCGCCTGTTGCCGGAAGACTATTTCGATGAGCTGCGGAGCCGTGCGCGAGACGACGACGCGCCGGTCGCGCGAGCGTTGCCGGAGCTTGGCTTGTGGATTGCGTACGTGCTGGATTCCGAGCACTCGGTTCAGTTCCTGATGCGGTCACAGCTCGCCAAACTCGAGATGGATGAGGATGAGCTGCACTCGACGGCGCTGGCGAACCTCGCCGACGAGCGATTCAGGCAGGTGGTGCGCTCCGTCATCGAGGCGAGGCAGGCGGTTAATTTCAAGTGTCTCGATAGCTACGATGCGTCGCGCTTGCTGCTGGTGCCGCAGTATCTGAACGACGGCGAGGCCGTCGCGGCGTGCATACCGGATCGCGACACGCTGTTTCTCTGCCCCGAGCCCGCTGCGGACCAGTGGCCGGCGCTGGTCGAAGTTGCGCGCGCTCCCGTAAGCGATCGACTGATTCTGGATCGCCCGGTGCGCGTCACGCGTGACGGGCTGGAGCGCAAGTGAACCTGGCAGGCGCCGCTCGCGGTCGCCGTGGCGAAGCGGCCGTCGCGCGTTACCCCGCCGGAACAAGTGTCGCCGCTCGCGGCGAGGATTGCGGCGCTGCAGGCGCCGTGAGCGCGAGGTGTTTGTTTGAGGGCCTTGCGCATGCGACTGCCGATTCCTGATCCAGCCGTCGATGTCCGCTCGGCGACGCCGGACGACGCGTCGACGTTGCTCACGCTGATTCGTGCGCTGGCGGCCTTCGAGAAGCTCACCGTGTCCGCGAGCGAAGAATCGCTGCGCGCGGCGCTCGCGGGCGATCCGCCGGCGGTGCACGCGCTGCTGCTCACGGCGGGCGAGCGGCCGATCGGCTACGCGCTCTACTTTTTCTCGTTCACGAGCATGATGGGCCGCCGCGCGCTGTGGCTCGATGATCTCTACGTCGATCCGGAATTTCGCGGTCGCGGCATCGGCAAGGCGCTGATGACGCATCTGGCGGGCGTCGCGCTGCAGCACGGGTGTGCACGGTTCGAATGGATCGTGCTCGACTGGAACGCGCGCGCGATCGAGTTTTACCAGCGGCTCGGCGCCACGGTGCTCTCGGACTGGCGAGTCTGCCGAATCGAGGGCGACCGCTTGGCGGGCGTGGCGCGCGGATCGGCTTGATTCGCGGCGAGAGCGGCGCGTCGTGAGCGCTCCCGGCGGTGCCGACAGATTTTCCCGCAGCGCCCTTTCGCTTTGCGGAGAAGTCGCCTATAGTTCGAAGCGGTTGGTCAGTTGACCTGGTTGTACGCGATTCCCATCCCGCACCTCCTCGATCACCGCCCTACCTTCCCGGCCGGAACTGCGGCCGCTTTCAAACGCGACCCTGAAAGCGAAACAAAGGGTCGCAGCGAGTTTTCAGAAGAGAGTGCATCGAATGGGTAAGAAACTGTACGTCGGGAACCTGGGCTACAACGTTACGTCGGCGGACCTGCAGAGTCTGTTCTCCGCCCACGGCGCCGTCACGAGCGCGCAGGTCATCGAAGACCGCGACGCCGGACGCAGCAAGGGCTTCGGCTTCGTCGAGATGAGCTCGGACGAAGAGGCAACCCGCGCGATCGCGGCCCTCAACGGGCAGGATCACGGCGGCCGCGCGCTGACCGTCAATGAAGCCAAGCCGCGCGAGAATCGCGGCGGCGGCGGCGGCTACGGCGGCGGTGGTGGCGGCGGCGGCTACGGCGGTGGCGGCGGCTACGGTCGCCGGCGCTAGTCGGGTTCCGAGCCGCGCAGCTCCACTGCGCTGCTGAATGTGCTGAGGGGGCGGCGGGCCAGGCTCGCCGCCCTTTTTGTTGACCGCAAGACCAGCCAGTGCAGCGCGCAT